>JAAVCF010000009.1 GCA_014802445.1 Bacteroides sp.
CGTTCGGGCCGCCCGCCCCTCCGAGTCAAATTATCCGCCGAGGGGGTTTGCGGGCGCGGTTTGTCGCGGAGGGCGGGCGCCCCGAACGGGCGCCCCTACATTTTGCGGACGTCGTTTTGCGGGGTGAGTCAAATTATCCGCAGAGGGGGTTTGCGGGGCGGGGTTGTCGCGGAGGACGGGCGCCCCGAACGGGCGCGCCTACATTTTGCGGACGTCGTTTGCGGGGTGGTGGTGATGCGGCATTGCAAATTCCCGATAATGAATGTAGGGGCGGCCGTTCGGGCCGCCCGCACTCCGAATCAAATTATCCGCCGAGGTTTCTTGCGGGGCCGGGGTGTCGCGGAGGACGGGCGCCCCGAACGGGCGCCCCTACATTTTGCGGGTAAACTCCTAACTCCTAACTGCTAACTGCTAACTAAAAAAATCCTCGGCGCGGGGCGTCGAGGATTTTTTGCAAACGGGGTGTGGGGATTACTTGACGAGCACTTTCTCGCGGCCTACCATGTAGTAGCCGGGGAGAAGGTGGCGGGTGGCATCGGCGGGCGCTACGTTGCGGCGCACGAGGGTGCCGTTGAGGGTGTAGACGTCGACGGGCTGAGCTGATTCCACTACGGGTGAATCAATAGAGGTGCCGGTGTCCTCGAGGTCGCCGGGGAGCTCCCATTCATCCCAGTCAGGCATCTTTTCCCATTCTTCCTCTTCTTCAGTGGATGGAGTGGTGTCAACAGTGGGCTGATAGAGGTCATTGTTGGCAAACACCTTGAGGTCATAGATTGAGCAGCCCCAGCCTTCGGCGGCGCGCTTGTGGCAGATTACCTTGACGTAACGGGCCATGGCGGGAGCGGCGAGGCGGCTCACGATGTACTCACCGGCATGGGCGTCAGTGACGTGGGCCACGGAGGTGTACTCCTCGCCGGCGCGGCTCAGGAGGTTGCCGTCGTTGATGTCGTTGTTGATGCCGTCGGGGTCGTCGATGGCCAGGAGGATGTCGTAGTCAGGGCTGTAGGCGGCTTCCCAGAGGATGTGGACCTCTTCCACGGGGTAAACGTCGCCGAGGTCAATCTTAATCCACTGCTCGTCCTCCTTGAGGCTTGCCCAGCGGGTGCCGGGGTCGTCATCGTTGAGGAGGTTGACGGAGAGGGCCGGGTTCTCGTCGCCTGACGAACCTGCGGGCTTCTCAAGGGCAATGTTGAGACCGGTGATGTCCTGCTTGCCGGTGAAGCTCTGGGTGCGGATGGCCTGGTTGCCGAAGAGGTCAGTGGCAATGACGCGGGCCACATAGTCATAATCCTTGACGATGCCGTCGAGGCTGAGGGTGTGGGTCTGGCCGGATGTTCCTGCGGCGCTGCGGGTGGTTACCACGCGGCCGGTTTCGAAGAGCACGTCAAACTGGAGGTTGACAAAGCCCTGGGGATGGGTGGCGGCAGCCGAGAGGGTTACGTCGCCATTGCCGGTCACCACATTGAAGAAGCTGATTTCAGGCTCTTCGCCGCTGTCGGCGAGCTCAATGCGCGATGAGCCGTAAACCTCAAACTCATAGAAGCTGAAGCCGTAGGGAGTGGCGCGCTTGGTGAGGGCCAGACGGATGTAGCGGGCGGGGGTGTCGGTGAAGGTGTTCTCCACGTTGCCACCCTGACCGTTCTCCTCGGTGAAGGCGTCTGACCAGTTTTCGCCGTCGATAGAGGTCTGGATGGTGTAGACCTTGGCGAAGGCACCCTCCCAGAAGAGGCGCACCTTGTTGACCATATAGAGGCCGTCAAGGTCAACCATGAACCACTGATTGTCCTCCTGCTGGCTCTCATAGCGGCCATCGGCAGCGGCGGTGAGGCCGTCAACGGCCATAGAGGCGTTGTTGTCGCCCTGAACGGACGATGCGGTGGCCACCTTGCCCAGAGCAAGGTTGACATCGGAGATGAGGCCGGCGCTCACAGTGGCCACGGCGGCGCCATCGTTGAAGGTCAGCACATAGTCACCGGCTTCACGGGCGGTGAAGCTGAGATTGTTGAGGTCAAACCAGGCCACATTGGCGGCCACGGGGGCGCCGGCAGCGGTGGTTAGGGTCACCTTGAGGTCAAGGGTTGACTCATCCTGCTGCGAGCCGAACTGGTCAAAGGCCTTGATTTCAAAGGTGCGGCTGTCGCCGGCGGTGATGCGTGATTCAGCGGGGCTAACCTCAAGCGAGGTGATTCGGCGCACTTCGTTGACCACCACGGTGGCCTCGGAGGTGGAGCCGTCGGCAGTGGCGGCGGTGATGCGATAGATGCCGTAGGAAGCGGGGGTGAAAGTGTTGCCGGAGAAGGCGGCCTCCTTGTCGGCGCTCCAGGTCACGGCCACGTCGCGGGCATCGCCTGAGAGGGTGTAGGCCTTGGCGGCGACGGTGGCTGACTCATGCTGGTCAATGGCCACGGGGGCTTCGATGGTCATGCCGACAATGTCGTCAGGACCGAGCGAGGCGGGGATGCCGTAGATGCCCAGCTCCTTGATTGACACACCGTAGGCCGAGCCGCGCTTGACATTGCGGATGCGCACATAGCGACCCTCGGCACCGACAGCGGTGGTTACATAGCCGGCTCCCGAGGCGCGCTCGGGGAGGGTGAGGGTCCACTGATCGTCGGCGGGCACGGGGACGGTTTGCTGACCGGCAAAGTAGTTGCCGGTGTGGTTGGTCATGCGGGCGCCATCAGGGGCGAGCTGCACCTCATACTCAGCTGAGAAGGCAGCCTCCCAGTTGACCACCACGCGGCTGATGAAGGCGTTCTCGCCAAGGTCAATGTAGACCCATTCATCATCGGTGTGGGCTGAGCCCCAGCGCGATTCAGAGTCGCCGTCGTTGACAGAAGCGGTGAGGGTGCCGGCGTTCTCCTCGCTCGACGAGGTTGCCTTGCCCTTGAGGGCGATGTTGTTGAGCTGCGGGGTGACAACGAAATTGTGGGTGAAGGTGGCGGTGCCTGAGGTGACGGTCACTGAATAGCGGCCGGGGAGCTCAGGAGTGAACGAAGGCTCGGCGGAGAGCTCGCGGCCGTCGCGCTTGATGCTCCATGAAGCTGAGGAGGTGTCAAACGCGTTGCCATACTGGTCAGTGCCTGCCAGGGTGAAGTCAATGGTCTCGCCGGCCTCCACATACTGCATGGCGGGGCTGATGGCGGCCTCCTTGAGGAAGGGCTTGTTGTTGACATTGACGGTGGCCGAGGCGGTGAGGCTGCCGGCGCGGGCGGTGAGGGTGATGAGAGTGCCCTGGGCGGTGCCGCGGTTGACGGTCAGGGTGCCGTCGGCAGCCACAGTGGCAGCTGAGGCGGGGGTGACGGTCCAGGTTACGGCTGCGGGGCGCTCCACGGCCACGCCATACTGGTCAAGGACAGTGGCGGTGAACTTCTCGGAGGTGCCTGCGGCAACGTACACAGCGGGGTCAGCCTCAGGGGTGAGCTTGATGCTCGAAGCCACGGGGGCATCGGTGAAGGGGGTCATGCCGGGAGCGGCCTTGACGGTCTTTTCAAGCGCGCCGTCGCGATAGAAGTTGACGGTGATATCGGTCTGGCCGGGGTTGTAGACCATGTAGGTCATGGTGCCGTCGGCCTTGCGGTAAGCGTTGGCCGTGGGGCAGTCGGCATACACCTCGAAGTCAAGCTCGCCATAGGTGAGATGGCTCTGGATGGTATAGTAAGAGATGTGGCCGGTGTCGATGTTGCGGGCCATGCCGCGGCCTTCGGCGTAGGCACGGGCGAAAATTTCAGCGGCCTTTTCGGGGAGGGCGCGCTCCATGTAGCAGAGCACCACATTGCCCACTGACTCATTGGTGAGAGCGTTGCGCACGTCATCGCCCACGGTGACGGGATTCCACCAAGCGTCCTCGGTGCGGCCGCTTCGGGCCAGCATGGTCTCATAGTCCCACTTCACAAAGGGGAGGTCCTTGCTCAGATAGTTGAGGCAGGGGCTCACGGGCATCCACTGGATGGAGTGCATCCAGAGGTCATCGCCGGAGAACCATGTCCACCATCCGATGCCCTTTGAGGTGAGGTTAGAGTTGTAGGGGCGGGTGTATTTCGTGTAGTCATAGTTGCCCTCGGTGCTGCGGGTGCGGCTGCCGTCGCGGTCAAACCAGTATTCGGCGGTGGCATTGCTCTCGGTCATGTAGCCGAAGATGCCGGCGTCGCGCATCTGGGTGTCGCCCAGGGCCACACCGAGCATGTAGAGACCGCCCCATGACTGCATGGCCTCGGAGGTCGATTCCTGGCCGTTGCCGTTGTCGTTGAGGTGGTCACCAAGGCCGCCGGCATAGCTGTGGCCTGCCCAGGGGTCCATGGTGCGGAGGAAGGGATAGCGGGTGTTATTGTGGTCATAGTTGGCATAGTCAAGGGCTAACTCCTTGAGCATGCCGCCATAGCGGGCTTTGAAGTCAGAATCCTCGAGACAGAGGAGAGCACCGGCGTAGGTGTAGTAACCATAGTGGAAGTGATGGTCATTGAAGGCGTCGGAGTCATAGCTGCAGTCGAGGCCCACGAGTGAGCGCCAGCGGGGATAGTAGGCAAAGAAGTAATTGTCCTCGCCGGGGGTGTAGGTGAGCCAGTTTTCAAAAGCCTTGCGGAGATTGCGCTTTGAGAGCTCATAGGCCTCGGTGTTGCCGGTTTCCTTGGCAAACTGCATGTTGAGAGCCATCTGAACCAGGCCTTTACCGCCCCAGTAGGTGTCGGCACCGAAAGTGCCCTTGGCGGCATAGTTGTCAATGAGGTCCTTCATGATGGCGGGGTCATAACCGTTCTGGGCCACGTTGCCGGGCTGAGGCACAGCGAAGTAAGGCATGATGCCCTCAAAGCGGTAGCTATAGTTAAAGGTGTGGGTGGCACCGGTGAGGCCTGATTCCGTCATCTTCATTGTGCCGCGAGGGGTGAGATATTCGTGGCCGTTGAAGGAGAAGGAGCGGGTGGTGTGCTTATAAGCGTGAGGGAGGAAGCCCTGCATCACGGGAGCGTCGGCGCCGCCGCGGAGGCTGCGGGCCTTGATCTGCCATGAGGTGCGGAGGTCAGCCTTGCGCTCATTGTAGTTCCAGCTGACGGTGGTGCTGACGGGCACAGAGGCAGCGAAGGGTTCATACTCCTCAAGGTCGGCGGGACGGTTGAGCAGCGCAATGACCATCCAGGGAACATCGTCGCTGACGGTCATCTTGCCTTCGCGCCAGCCCACGGTGGTGCCTTCGGGGAGATAGATGCCATAGACATCGTTGCCAATCACCACACCGAGGACGTTGCCGCGGGGGCGGCTACCCTCCATTCCGTCAACGTTGAAGAAGCGGGGAGTGTCGGAAAACTTGAGCTCGGGGGCCACGTTGCCCTCAAATTCGAACCATGTGAATGGCATGCCGTGGGCCATTGTCACCTGCATCTCGCGGGAATTGTCGGCCGAGGGCATGCGCATCACCACGTGCCAGTCGCCCCAATCCTTGGCGATGGTGCGGTCAGGAGCGAAACCGCGGCCGCTGACGAGGATTGACGAGCTGGGCATCACCTCCTCGCCATTGTCGGACCAGTAGGTGGGATAGTGCACCGTCACTCCCTCGCCGGTGGAATGGAGTAGCTGGGGGTAGCTCCAGAGGCCGCCGGGATGGTTGTTGTCACTGTTGATGATGTCGGTCCACCAGTCGTTGGTGGGGATGGGGCGCTCGCCGTCGCCGTCAATGAGGAGCTTCATGCCCTCGATTTTGGCCGAGCGGAAACCTCCGTGATCAGTGGAGGCTGACTTGTAAGAAGGCGGGAAAGCGGCATAAGAGCCACCGCCTACAGCCACAGGCGCCTGACCCTGAGCACCAAACGTGCCTGCGAGAGCCAACGCCACGAAATAACTGAATTTTCTTGGCATATAAGTAAGGTTGTGAATAAAAATCGTGTGAACTAATTCAAGAAAAGTCGCTGTGTATGCAATTTCGTGCCAAAGTTACGAAAAATCTTGCAAGTCAGCGCGCTCCCGCGCAAAAAAATGCACAAATAGAACCCGTTGGGGAAAAAAGGGATGGCGGACGTCCGGAAACGGACATCCGCCATCATTAAGGGACATTTTGCCGAGAAGGCTCCTCCCTGCCCTGTCAGGCGGGGGTGATTTCGAAGCCGGCGGCGGTGACGGCTGCCTCGATAGCGCCGGGGGCGGGAGCGCCGGTGACGGTAGCGCACTTGTCGGCGAGAGACACCTCCACATCCTCTACTCCGCTGACGGCGCGGATGACGCGGTCAACGGTGGATTTACAGTGGTTGCATGACATGCCGTTGATGATAAATTTCTGTGTCATATCGGTTGAGGGATTATGTGAATGATTATGGTGATGATGCTTGGGGCGGAGGATGAGAGTGTAGGCCATGAGGCAGGCAAGGAGGGCTGCGCTGAGAATCTGCAGGAGGGTGGCGTGGGCGTGGCAGTGAGGGCCTATGGCACTGACGGCCGGAGTGAACCATGAGGCGGGGAGCAGATAGTCAATCATGAGGCCGAAGAGGAGCGCGGTGACGATGACCGAGGCCACATAGATGGCTGTGGCGCGACGGCCATAGGTGCGTCCCAGAATGAGCAGCGAGGCGAAGTTGGCGGCAGGTCCGGCCATGAGGAGAACGAAGGCCACTCCCGGAGTCAACCCCTTGAGCATGAGCGACAGGGCGATGGGGATGGAACCTGTGGCGCAGACATACATGGGCACCGCCACCACTATCATCACCAGCATGGCCAGAAGAGGATAGCGCGATAGGGAGATGAACAGCGAGTCAGGGACAAAGGCGGTGATGGCGGCGGCCACCAGGAGTCCGATGATGAGCCACTTGCCCATGTCGGCCACCATGTCGACGAGGCCGTAGCGCACGGCGGCGATGAGGCGGCGCCAGAACAGGCGTCGCTCCGAGTCCTCAGTCGGGCATGCGGCGGGAGCTGTCATGGCAGCAGCGCCGGGCACCTCGGGATCGAAACGGTCAACGGCGCGGCCGCCGAGCATGGCGCCAAACAGCGCCGCCAGCGGGCGAATAAGGGCAAAGGGGAGGCCCAGGAGGGAATAGGTGGCGGCGATGGAGTCGACACCGGTCTGGGGTGTGGCAATGAGAAATGATGTGGTGGCACCCTTTGAGGCCCCCGCGCGGCGGAGCGACACAGCCGTGGGAAGAACCGAACATGAGCATAATGGCAGGGTAATGCCGAGAGCGGCGGCCTTGACCACCGGCATCATGCCTCGGCCTGCCAGATGGCGGCTCATGGCCTGAGGACTTACAAACTCGTGAAGCAGCCCGGCAATCATGAAACCGAGAATCACGAAAGGAGCCATTTCATAAGTCATGGCTAAAAGTGACTGGAGAAACTGCATGGCATCGAAAAGTTATTTGTTCGGTGCAAAATTAGCATGCAGACGCCTCTGCGGCGTTACACCATCCCGGAGGAATATTGCCTGATTCCGGAGGCGGGGCGGCGTCACACCTCGGCGATGGAGCCGCGTGAGCTGCCCGAAGCCACAAACTGTGAGGGGGTCATGCCGGTTATCTCCTTGAAGCGGCGCGACAGGTGGGCGGCACTGCTGAACCCGGCCCGGTCAGCAATCTCGGCCAGAGAGAGGCGCGAGGATGTGAGGAGCTCCTTGACCAGCTCAATGCGCTGGAGACTGTGGTAGCGCTCGATGGTGCGCCCCTCAAGGCGCGAGAACACCCTCGACGCCGTGTCGTAGCTCACCCGGAGATGATCCTCGATACACGCCGACAGGTTCAGCCTGCACTCCCGCTCGTCACGCACATGACGAAGCACGGCCAGCTTCACCTGCTCCACAAGCGCGCGGTCAGCATCATCCACCAGCTCAAACCCCTCAGCCTCAAGCGCGGAGCGGAGAGCCCGGAGAGCCTCCGGAGCGGCCTCATTCTCAGCCACGACAGCGCGCCCCAGCTCCACACTGACGGGAGTGAAACCCGCGCCGGCCAGCACACCCTCAACGGCGTTGATGCAATGGCGACACACCATATTTCCGATAACAAACTCCATAGCGCCGCAAATTTACTAAGTAAATGTCAAAAAATATGGTAACTTTGAGGGCGATATGAACAGATTGACAGAAATTTTCAGAAAAACGGTGATTACGGTGCTTGCATGCGTGGTCCTGACGGTCACGAGCGGCGCCGGCGACGTGAAGCCAGGAGCGGCACGCGCCGAAGTGTGGAAACCGATGCTTGAAGGGAAGCGAGTGGCGCTCCTGAGCAACCACACCGGCATCATTGACCCTGACACCCACACCGTGGACCTCATGCTGGCCGAAGGGGTGAACGTGACCACCCTGTTCTCGCCCGAGCACGGATTTCGCGGCACGGCCGACGCCGGCGAGCACGTGAAGAGCGGCCGCGACGCCAAAACGGGGCTGCCGATAGCCTCCATGTATGACGGCAAGACCAAGAGCCCCGCGGCTGAAGTGATGGCGGGGTTTGATGCCCTGGTGGTTGACCTGCAGGATGTGGGAGCCCGCTTCTACACTTATCACATCACCATGCTTGACCTCATGGCCGCCTGCGCCAAGGCCGGCAAGGAGGTGATTGTGTTTGACCGCCCCAACCCCCTGGGAATGATTGTTGACGGCCCTGTGCTGGACATGAAGTATGCCTCAGGCGTTGGGAGAATCCCCGTGCCCGCCATCCACGGCCTGACCATGGGCGAGATAGCCCTGATGGCCAACGGCGAGGGATGGCTGCGCGACGGAGTGAAAGCGCGCCTGACGGTGGTGCCCGTGGAGGGCTACACCCACAGCACCCGCTATGAGCTGCCCGTGGCCCCGTCACCCAACCTCAAGAGCATGCAGGCCATCTATCTCTACCCCTCGCTATGCCTGTTCGAGGGGACCCCCGTCAGTGTGGGGCGCGGCACCGACGAGCCCTTCACCATGTATGGCTACCCCGGGATGCGCGGCAGCTTCACCTTCACCCCTGAGCCCTGCCCCGGCGCCAAACATCCGCCCCTGGAAGGGCGCCTCTGCAGCGGCACCTCCCTTGCCGATGCCCTCCCCGAGACCATCATTGCCGAAGGGTTCAATCCCGCCTACGTGATTGACGCTTACCGCCACTCGGGCCTCCCCGCCGAGAAATTCTTCAAAGCCTTTTTCCGCAACCTTGCCGGCACCGACACCCTGCGCCGCCAGATTATTGACGGCGAAAGCGTCGAGGCTATCAAAGCCTCATGGCAGCCCGGCATAGAGAGTTTCAAGGAGAAGCGCAAACCCTATCTGATTTATCCCGAATGACACCCGCCGTAACAATCACCGTCATAGCGGCCTACTTCGCGCTGCTGCTGGGCCTGTCATGGCTGGCCTCCCGCGGCGGCGAGGAGACGGGCTTTTTCAGCGGCGGCCGGAAGGTGCCCTGGGCGTTCGTGGCCATCGCCATGATAGGCGCGCCCATCTCCGGCGTGACCTTCATCAGCGTTCCCGGCATGGTGGGAAGCGCCGGCTACGGCTATCTCCAGATGATGCTCGGCTTCATCGTGGGGTATGCCGTGATAGCGTGGATGCTCGTGCCGGTGTTCTATAAGATGGGCCTGGTGTCGATCTACGGTTGGCTCGAGCACCGCTTCGGGCGGCTGAGCTACCGCAGCGGCGCCTGGATGTTCTTCATCAGCAAGATGCTCGGCGCCTCGGTGAGATTCTTAGTGGTGTGTGCGGTGCTTCAGACCCTTGTGTTCGGGCCGCTGGGAATGCCTTTTGAGGTCAATGTGGGGATAACCGTGGGGCTGATATGGCTCTACACGGCCATGGGAGGCGTCAGGTCAGTGATATGGACCGACGTGCTCAAAAGTGTCTGCCTGGTGCTGTCGGTGGTGATGTGTATCATCTTCATAGCCGCCAACCTCGACATGGGCCTTCCCCGCCTGGCGCAGGCCATAGCCCACCACCCCACCTCACGGGTGTTCTTCTTCGACGACCCCACGCGGGCCTCATGGTTCGGCAAGCAATTCGTGGCGGGTGTGTTCATGGCCATCGCCACCAACGGGCTTGACCAGGACATGATGCAGCGAAACCTGGCATGCCGCGACTCGGCTTCATCGCGCAAGAACATGATTGTCAGCTCAGTGCTGCAATTCTTCGTCATTTCGCTGTTTCTGCTCCTGGGGACGGTGCTGACCATCTATGTGGAGCAGCGCCCTGACATGGCCATGCCCGAGCGCAGCGATGAACTCTTCGGCCTCGTGGCGGCCCATGAGTCGATGCCGGTGGCTGTTGGAGTGCTGTTTATATTGGGCCTCATCTCGGCGGCCTACAGCGCCGCCGGGTCGGCCATGACGGCACTGACCACAAGCTTCACCGTTGACATTCTGGGGCGCGGTGACGACAAAGTGAGCGGCGTGAGGCGCGCCGTCCATGCCTGCATGGCTCTGTGCATGGCGTTAGTGATAATGGTGTTTTACCGCCTGAGCAATCAGGATGCCATCAGCGCCGTCTACACCCTTGCCTCCTACACCTACGGGCCGATTCTGGGCATGTTTGCCTTCGGGCTGGCCGTGAAGCGTCAGGTCAATGACCGCGCCGTGCCCCGCATATGCCTCATAGCCCCCGCCGCGGCCTGGGCCCTGCAGTGGACCCTCCATCGCCTCACCGGCTACGAAACCGGCTTTGAGCTGCTCCTGCTCAACGCCTTGCTGACCTGCATAGGCCTTGCCCTCGCTATCAAACCCCCAACAACAGAGAGAAACAATGTCAGGAAACCTATTTAGCCGCTATGTGTGGATTGTGGACACCATCCGCCGCCACGGCTCCATCACACGCCGCCAGCTCAACGAAAAGTGGAAGAACTCGCCCTACAGCAACGGCGGCCAACCGCTAACGCGGCGCACCTTCTACAACTATCGCAACGCCATAGCTGAGCTCTTTCAGGTCAACATAGAGTGTGACCCGGTGACCTATGAATACTCCATTGAGTCAGCAGGGGTGAACAACGAATCCATCACCAACTGGCTGCTCAACTCGGCCACTATGAGCGACGTGCTTGCCGGCTCACGCGACATTGCGAGCCGCATCTACGTGGAGGAGGTGCCGTCGGCCCGTACCTATCTTGCCGCGATGATCGACGCCATCAAGGGCAACCACCCGGTGCGCATGGCCTATCACCCCTACACCCGCTCCAAACCCACCCCTGACATCATGCTGGAGCCCTACTTCCTGAAAATTTTCCGCCAGCGATGGTATGTGACGGGGATGAACGTCAAGGACCGCAAGCTGAAAACCTACGCCCTTGACCGTATAGCCGACCTGAGCATCGACTCAGGAAGCAACTTCGAGATGCCTGCCGACTTTGACCCCGAGGAATATTTCCGCTACTCCTACGGCATTATCTTTGACGAAGGGGAGCCCAAGCGGGTGCAGCTGAAAGTGGACCCTCGCCAGGCCAAATACATGCGCGCCCTGCCCCTCCACCACTCGCAGAGCGAGAGCATCCACGATGCTTACAGCATCTTCACCTACAACCTTAAGCTCACACCCGACTTCATTCAGGAGCTGCTCTCGATGGGGCCCAAAGTGACCGTAATCAATCCTCCGGAGCTCAGGGCCATCATCACCGCCTCGCTGCGCGACACCCTGGCCAATTACGCCGAATGAGACGATTGCGGGGCACCCCATAACATCGTCGCTCCGCGACTCTGCGGGGCGGTTTGCGGGGACCCGCAAAGGAATGTAGGGGCGGCCGTTCGGGCCGCCCGCCCCTCCGCGAGGGGGGTATGTCGCGGAGGGGCGGGCATCTTGCGGGATGTTTTGCGGTTTTTCACGATTGATTCTCAATCGTTTTCGTTGTCGCGGAGGGCGGGCGCCCCGAACGGGCGCCCCTACATTTTGCGGCCCGATTTGCGGGGTGGTTTGCGGTTTTTCACGATTGATTCTCAATAGTTTTCGTTGTCGCGGAGGGCGGGCGCCCCGAACGGGCGCCCCTACATTTTGCGGGGGCCGGGGTGCGGGGCGGTTTTGTCGCCGAGGGGATTGCGGCCGTTTTTTGGGGGACGACTAAGGGCTCTCCGGTTGGAGAGCCCTTAGTCAATTCAATTTCTTCTTATTTAACCTTAATCTTTTAACCATTTCCAACCCTAAGTTATAATTGTGTATTTGCAACCTTTTTACAGATAATTGTGTCGATGTTGTTGTTTCAGATAATTGTGAGTGTCAGGGAGTGTTTTGCTCGTCTGACATTACAAAGGTACGCACCCTTTTGGAAAAAATGCGCACCCAAATGTTAAGCAATGTTAATTCGATTGCATACCCGTCGCAGGGATGTTTTACCCACTGATTTACAGTGTATTATGAGTAGTTACGGGGTGTTACAGCAATGTAACATGGTGAAATGAGTGTTTCATGCGTGTAACAGCGGCCGGGATATGTCAATAACGAAGAAGGGCGCCCTCATTCGGGTGCCCTTCTTCATTTCAATTTCTTCTTATTTAACCTTAATCTTTTAACCTTATAAATCCTTAACCCTATGATAATGTGTATTTGCAACCTTTTTACAGATAATTGTGTCGATGAGTTGTTTCAGATAATTGTGAGTGTCAGGGAGTGTTTTGCTCGTCTGACACTACAAAGGTACGCAGCATTTGGAAAAAATGAATCATTGAAATGTTAATAGATGTTAATNNNTTGGCAATTNTGTAACANGGCGAGTGTTTTCACTGATTANCAATGAATTAAGANGNATTTAGGGGTGTTACAAGCATGTAACATGCGGCGGAAGTTGTTAACGGGGTGTAACAACGTTAGGAGTTAGGAGTTAGGAGTTAGGAGTTAGGAGTTGGGAGTTAGGAGTTAGGAGTTGGGAGTTGGGAGTTTTGCGGGGATTCTGCGATTTTGCTCAATCTTTAATTTATGTTCACCTATTGTAATAGGCTCATTCTCTTTAATTTTGCATTGTNATAAACAAAAGTAATTCAATCACCGATTATGAAAAAAGCATTGCAATGGATGTATGACAACTGGATGAAGGCCACGCCTTTCCTGGCTNTNTATTCTGCAATCCTGATATGGATGTATGTCAAAGAGGTTAATTATGCCCTGTTTCTGATCTGGATGCAGACCCCCATCTACTGGGCACATGAATTTGAAGANTACATCTGNCCGGGCGGTTTCCTTAAGTTTTTCAACCGCAAGCCTCTGAAATCANTNANGGATGACTATCCTATGACTAAAGCNGTGTCGTTCTGGATCAATATTCCTTTGGTCTACATCCTGCTGCCTCTCATGGGCATTGTTTCAAACTATTGGGGCGTGGAATGGGGCCTTTGGGTGGCTTATTACTCGGCGCTGAACGCCTTTGCGCATGTGGTGATGTTCTTTATCTTCGGGTTCCGATATAATCCGGGATTGGTGGCCAGCGTGGTTCTGAACATTCCTTTCGGCGTCTACACAGTGTGGTATTTCCTTTCAAACCATCTTGTTTCCACTGAGGTTAACATCATCAGCATCATCGCGGGCATCATCGCTCAGGCGTCAATGATGGTGTATGGCTTCGGCTACCTTGTGCCCAAAATCAAAAAAGAGGGTTTGAGAGCGGAATAATCAATTGACATAAGCATTAAAATGANTCNATCAACGGGCAATAACACCAAGGCGTGTGAGCCACTCCACGAATTCTGGAACAAAGGAGGCTTCATACTCTGCACGNCGGGGGAGGCTGACATCAGGATAAATGAAAATGTTTATCATCTGAGAAAGGGAAGTGTGTTTATGGTCACACCCTTGATTCAGATTTTTGAAATCAATCCGTCGCCTGATTTCGAGCGAATCTCATTTGTGAATGAGCTTAAGGTGTTTTATCCCATGTTTAAGCTTATTTCCGACACAGGAATTCCGCTGAAGGTGAGCCAGAGCCCCTGCTGGGAGNTGAGCGCCGACGAGTTTCATCTTGCCCTGTCACAGCANCGCCGCATTGAAGAGAAGCAGAAATGCATTGACGCAACCTCGTCGACAGAGAAGCAGGTGATTCTCAAAAACCTTATCAACCTCATNTGCGTGGAGACGATGCTTGAGGTGGTGAGCAATCACATCAGNACGTCAGAAATTCCTTTTGAGTCGATACGCAACAGCAATGTGGTTTACCGCTTTCTCCTCTCCCTCCATGAGAATTATGACACTGAGCGAACCGTAAGCTGGTATGCATCGCAGGCAAACATGTCGACGGGCCATTTCTCGGCGATAGTGCGTGAAGTGACCGGNCAGTCACCGTCATTGTGGATCTCAGCGGTNACCACCACCTACGCCAAGCTCATGCTTGAGCAAACCGACAAGAGCATCAAAGAGATTGCAAACGAACTGAACTTCCCCGAGCAATTCACGTTTCGCAAATACTTCAAGCGCTATGCCGGGGTGTCGCCCACNGAATACCGACTCATGACACGATAANGAAAGGTCCATTATATTCGTAAGTAGATAAAAAATGCTGCGTCGGGATTTGANGCAGCATTTTTCATTGTATGAGAGAGTGTGTAAGCTTAATCGGGAAGCACGGGGAGCTGAATATAGCTCGGATACTGACCGCCGACGTGGAGGATGTGAGTGCCCTTATTGTCAGGNATGCATCCGGGGGTGCCGGGCATGATGCTGCCGATTTCATCCTTTGAGGAGACAACCACACGCATGGTCTCGCCGGGATAGAACACCATTCCGATGGGGCTGAGGATGATGTCAAGCTCGGCCACCTGACCGGCAGANAGCTTGTCGATCTGGCTGAACGANTAGTAAGGGCAGATGTCAGTGGAGCGTTCGGGGTCAAGATGACGCATTGAAGCGCGCAGGCGGCCGTGGACGCCCTTATAGCGCAGGGTTGACGCGCCATCCTGGGTGAAGTCATGCAGGGCAGCTCCATTGTTGGGCACCACCGATTCTGAAAGGATATTGCCACGCTTGTCGAGCTTCTGGACCCACACAAACACGTCCATATCATCATAGCCTTCCACCTCGGTGAAAAGTTTGATTTTGGGATATCCTACGAATTTTGTGGTCTTTTCAAAGGTTTTCTGGAACGACACGCGCACGGGGAGACCATCGGGACTGTAGCGCAGCGCCATTTCCTTTTCAGGAGCCTCGGGCTGCAGCGAGCGTGTGGTGGCGTCGAGATAGAGCTTTTCATAGACAGCTTCCTTGGGCGGGAACTCCGTGGCGGGAATGCCGGTCTTGTTATCACCTTCGAGGTCAAGGAGGGCGTAACGCACCGCAGGGGTGTCCTCCCAGCCGTTCTGCTCATCCTTGAGGTAACGGTCAAAGAATTTCTTGCGCTCCTCGGTGTTGTGGATGTCGTAATAGTCAGGCCACTCCTGTGAGTCATGGATGCGGAGCCACTTCTTGTCGGTGCCNAGCGCACGCCAGGCGCGGAAGGTGCCCATGGTGTGGAGAGTGTTGGAATAGCTTGCGGTGACGTAGGCGGGGATGTTGATTTTGGCGCAGTCGGCACGTTTGTCCTGCCAGATTTCAGCTGTGGCCAGCGGATAGGCATACATCTCGTCAATCATATCCTCACGCTGAGCGCCGCTCATGCTCACGTGGTTCACCTGCAGACGGTCAAGGAAATGAGGGTCAGGAATACCGCCCACATAGCAGATGTCGCGGTAAGCGTCCTGGAGGCCTTCATGAGGCGCAATGCAGGTGAGATGAGGGGGACATGTGGCGGCGATGAACCATTGAGAGAATGTGAGGTAGCTGGTGCCAGTGAGAGCTGTTTTGCCGTTGCACCAGTCCTGCTGAGCGAGCCATTCAATGAGGTCATAGGCGTCATAAGCCTCCTGCGAGCCAATCATGGTTATATCGCCCTCGCTGCGGGCAATGCCGCGCGGATCGGGATTGCACACGGCGTAGCCCTGACCGCACCAGTAGTCGGGGTCAGGACCCTCGAATTTGGTCAATCCCGAGCTCCATTTGTTNCCCATGCCGAGCATGTTGAACAGGCCGATATAGCGGGGAGCGGTGCCGGCGGTTTTGCCGTAGGGACTCCATGCAATGAGCACGGGGAGCTTCTGACCCTCCTCCATGTCGGCGGGAAGATAGATGTCAGTGTAAATTGTCACNCCATCGCGCATCTTCACGGCCACATCCTGCAGCATGCGCAGGTCATGCTTCAGAGGTGAGCAGGCGGGATGNAATTGAGTGCCCGCTTTAAGGATGCGGTCACCGGGGTTAAACTTGCTCATCACGCCATGAACCACTGCGTCGTCGACATAAGGATATGCCGGTTTGAATATCATCTTTTCACAGATTTTTTCCATAAGGGTCTGTCATTTAGTTCGNTTATGATTAATAACGCAAAAATAGAGCGGATGTTGGGGATGAAATCTGTCAGAATCAATGTTNGATTGAGCAAATTCGACGGANNAGCTTTTTTAGTTAGGAGTTAGAAGCTTTTTTAGTTAGGAGTTAGGAGTGAGTAGTTAGGAGTTTTTTGCGGGGGGGGCGGACNCNCCAGGGTAGGTCCGTACGGGCTGCGGAGGGGCNTTGTCGCGGAGTGCGGGCGCCCCGAACGGGCGCCCCTACATTTTGCGGGGTGGTTTGCGGATAAACTACTAACTACTAACTGCTAACTACTAACTGCTAACTGCTAACTCCNAACTCCTAACTCCTAACTTCTCACTGCTAACTAAAAAAAATCCTCGGCGCGGGGGCGTCGAGGATTTTGGGGCGGGATTTGGATTTTTTACTTCACGAGGACCTTCTGGTTGCCGACAATGTAGAAGCCGGCGGGGAGGCCGAGGGTGGCAGCGGCGGGAGCNACAGCGGAGCGCACCTTGACACCGGCCACGGTGTAAACGTCGACGAGCGAAGCGGCGGCGTCAGTGGCGGTTTCGATGCTTTCAATGCCTGAAGCGTCGCCAATCATGAGGGCACCGAGGATGATGCCGCTGTTGCGGCCTTCAGCAGCCACGCGGACGGTGTATTTACCGGCCTTGGGAGCGTTGAAGGGGAGGGCGAGGGTCATGTCGGCACGGTCATGGTTGGGGAGGGTGAACTGCTTGTTGAAGATGTCAACAACAGTGCCGTCCTCATGAGTGGCAGTGACCTTGAGGGTGGGNTCAAAGCGAGTGGGCTCGCCGTAACCGCCCACCATCATNACGAGGCANCGGTCGCCGGCNGCNATCTCNAACTGATACTCTGCATAGCCTTCAGCGGGGAGGTTGGTGACCATGAGAGGATAGTCAGTGTGATCGCTCTCGCCCTGGCCATAGCCAAGATTGNAAGCATCGGTCACGAGGGCTGCGGGCACCCATTCTGACTCGGCATGCCATACGCTCTTGTCGAAGTCGCTCATATAGGTGTAGACGTAGCCCTGGGGAGTGAGGGCATAGGTGTAGGTTGACAGGTTACCTTCGGTCTTGACGAGGCCGTAGTTGGGACGCTCGGGGGCGTCGTANGTNCCTGTGGCCATGAACCAAGAGTAACGGAAGATGAAATCAGTCTGCTCGAGCCACTGCACACTTTCGATCATTGATTTAATCTGGGTGTCAGGCGACACGTAGACATTGCCGGCACCGCCGGGCCAGTAGCACCATTCGGTTACCCACACGGGCTTGCCATACTTCTCATGGAAGCCGGTGGCGAAGCTCTTCATGACGCCAAAGCCTCCATAGTTGTGGATGGCCACAAAGTCAAAAGCGTCCTTGCCCACGAGGGCTACGAACTCATCCATCCACTTGTAAGGGTCCTGATAAGGGGGATTGGGCGAGAAGTTAAGGGCGGGGCTCACGAGCTTGAGGTTAAGCTCCTTGGCGAGCGCCTGCATTTCAGGCCACATTTCGGCGGCTTTCTGAGGGGTCAAGTTGGCCTGATTTTCGAAGTTAGGCTCATTGTAGCCCAGAAGATACTTCACCTCGGGGTGTTCCTTGCAATACTTGCGCACTGCGTCGGCATTGATGCCGCTCCAGCCCATGGGGCAGAAGTCAACTCCTTCTACAGTGGCGAGAGTGTGAGAAGTGCCCCAGTTGTAGTACCAGCAGATGCCGGGCTCCAGAAGCTCCATCTGCTCCATCTTGAAGCCGTTTACACATACGCCACGTTTCTCGCTCTTGGCGTTTGCCACGCCACCACCAACGAGGAGTGAAGCGGCAAGTGCGATAACAAATTTTTTCATTGTCAGCGGGATAGTTAGTTAAAAGATGTGTGAAAAAAATTATTTTACGATTTTGAACGCCACTGGCTCGCCGGCGGCCGAGTTGGGGGCCACCCAGAGCTGAAAGTCGCCCGGCTCCACAACATAGGAGTTGTCAAGGAGATGGAAGCCGAGGTCAGCGGCATTGAGGGTGAAGGTCACATCACGGCTCTCGCCGGGCTTGAGCGAGAACTTCTCGAAGCCCTTGAGCTCCTTGACGGGACGGATGAGCGAGCCCACCATGTCACGGACATAAAGCTGTGCCACCTCGGCACCCTCGCGGCTGCCGGTGTTGGTTACACGGCAGGTGACGGTGATTGAGCCGTCAGGGCCCATCTCGGAGGCCGAGAGCACGGGAGCGGCATAGTCAAAGGTGGTGTAGCTCAGGCCGTAGCCGAAGGGATAGAGAGGACCGTCGCCGGCATCGAGGAAATAGCTGGTGCAGCCTGTAGAGGTCTGGCCGGCTTCAAGGTCGATGTCGTCAATGAGGGTGATGCCCTCAGCGGGGCGCCCGGTGTTCTTGTGGGCATAATAGAGAGGCGTCTGACCGCTCATGCGGGGGAGCACGGTGGGGAGATGGCCCGAGGGGACGGCCGCACCGGTGAGCAGGTTGGCCAGGCCGGGGCCTGCCATTGTGCCTGCATGGTAGCTGTAAAGCACGGCGTCACTGACGGCGGCGTCCTGAGCGATGGCCATGGGGCGGCCGGTCTGATAGACGGTGACCAGCGGCTTGCCGGCCTTGGCCAGTTCCTGCAGCAGCTCCTTCTGAGCGCCGGGGAGGGTGATGTCCACGCGCGAGTGAGCCTCGCCGCTGAGCACCGCCTCCTCACCGACGAAGGCAATCACCACGTCGGCCTGACGGGCAGCGTCAAGAGCCTCAGCGAAGCCCTCGGTGGAGCGGTCGCGGCTATATTTCACTCCGGGAGCGTAGATAACGTTCTTTGAGCCGAGCAGCTTGCGGAGGCTCTCGAGCGGGGTCACGGAGCGGTCCTTTTCCATGTCGAAGCTCCATGTGCCGTTCTGGTCATGACGCGCATCGGCCATAGGGCCGATTACAGCCACTTTCACGCCCTTTTTGAGGGGCAGGACATTATTATCATTCTTGAGCAGGATGGCACACTCCTGGACGGCGCGAGTGGCCGCATCGAGGCTTGCGGGGAGGAAGAAGCGGTTGGCATTGGCCTCGTCAACATAAGGATTGTCAAACAGGCCCAGACGATACTTCAGGCGGAGCACATTGCGGACGGCATTGTCAACGTCGGCCATGCTCACGCTGCCGCTCTCCACCAGCTCCTTCAGATGAGAGATGAAGGCATAGCCCTCCATGTCCATGTCCACACCGGCGGCAATGGCCTGCTCGGCAGCCTGACGGAGGTCAGCGCTGAAGCCATGGGGAATCATCTGCTGGATTGAGCCCCAGTCACTGACCATGAGGCCGTCGTAGCCCCACTCGCCGCGGAGAATGTCGCGCAGCAGGTGACGGTTGCCGCTTGAGGGCACGCCGTTGATGTCGTTGAACGAGCACATGAAAGTGGCCGCGCCGGCATCGGCAGCCGCCTTGAACGGAGGCAGATACACGTCACGGAGCTGCATCTCGGGAATCCAGGTGGTGTTATAGTCCTTTCCGCTCTCACTTGCGCCGTAGCCGGCAAAATGCTTGGCACAGGCGGCAATGCTCGAGGGATTGGCCAGGTCATCGCCTTGATAGCCTTTAACCATTGCCACACCAAGCACCGAGGTGAGGTAAGGGTCCTCACCGAAGCCCTCGGCAATGCGGCCCCAGCGGGCATCGCGGGCAATGTCAAGCATGGGCGAGAAGGTCCAGCGCACACCGGCCGACGAAGCCTCGTCAGCAGCGATGCGGGCACCCTGCTCCACAATGGCGGGGTTCCATGACGCAGCCTGGCCCAGAGGGATGGGGAAGATGGTCTTGAAGCCGTGGATAACGTCGCGGGCAAACACCAGAGGGATGCCGAGGCGGGTGCTGTCAACAGCCACACGCTGGAGCTTGTTGACCGTCACGGGGTCAACATCGTTGAGAATGGAACCAACCACACCGGCCTTGATCTGTCCCACCATTGCGGGGGCATAGCCATAGCCGGAGAGCTGATTGAGCTGACCGATTTTCTCCTCAAGGGTCATGCGCGAGAGGAGATTGTCAATCTTTGACTCCATGGCTGCATCGGCGCTCGCGCAGAGAGCGGAGAGCGCCAGTGCAGCAGGAAGGATGAAGCTTTTGAGATTCATAAATGACTGACTGCTAACGGAGGCTTAGAAGCGAACTACACGCGATTCTGAGCCGCGGCGCTCAATGAGGATGGCACCGGCCTGAGGAGCGGCCACGCGGATGCCCTGGAGATTGAAATATTCGGCGGGGAGCTCGGTGGAGGCGGCAATTGAATCAATGCCGTCCTGGCCCTCATTGTCGTCGCCATTATCCTCGGGCTGCTCGTCACCATTGTCAGGGGCGGTGATGTTGTTGTCGCGCTGGTAAACCTTCACGTAGTTGACATACATGGAAGCAGTCTGGTCATTCTCATCGTTGAGAGCGGTGATTTTGGCAGCGTCAGTGATGTTGGGGAAGTGGCCGCCAACGGCGAGGTTGAAGAGGATGAAGTTAGGCTTATGGAAATATTCGCCGGTGTCCCAGGTGGGCTCGGGATATGATTCAGCGGCCTTGATGCCGATGCTGTAGTAAGGCTCGCGGTCAGGGAAGCGGTCACGGTCACAGTACATTGAAATCATCTCGTCGTCCCAGATGCAGGTGAAGAGGTGGAATTCATCGTCCTGAAGGCTGTAGTCCCAGGTCACGGAATTGGCATAGTTGGGATACTGCCACTGGTCGTTATAGTAGCCCCAGTGACAAGCGCCGTTGAAGTAGCGGTCCTGAGTTTTGTTGCGGATGCCGGTGGCGTTGCCAAACTCCATAATGTCAGTTTCGCCGCAGCGGGGCCAGCCCACTTCGTCATAGTTTCCCATCATCCAGAAAGCGGGCCAGAGGCCGTTGGCGGTTTTGGGGAGCTTGATGGCGGCTTCAATCTTGCCGTGGGTGAACTCCACCTTGTGTTTTGAGTTTACGCGGCCTGAGGTGAAGTGGCGGTTCTTATACTCCTCACGGTTGGCGGTGAGGATGAGGCAACCGTTGCCTTTGCCGTCGTCGCCGACGCGCACGGTGCGCTCGTCGTCGATATAGTATTGGAGCTCGTTATTGGCAGGGTTTGACACGATTTCCACGTTCCAGCGATCGCGGTTGAGCTGCTCGCCGTCAAAGAGGTCCTGCCAAACAAGGGTGTAGCCGTCGCCGTCGCCGGTGCCGAGCTGAGGTTCGGCGGCCTGAGAAGCGAGAGCGGCAAGAAGTGACATGGTAAAGATTGAAATACGCATTTCTATTAGTTAGGAGTTAGGAGTTAGAAGTTAGGAGTTAGGAGTTGTTTGCTGCGGAGGGCAGTATGGGGAAGGAGGGAGGAAAAAAGAAGCGCGGGCGGGAATACCTTCTCGCCCGCGCGATGGGAGCCCCATCACGAGGCAACCCGTCTTTCTAAGAGGGATTCAAATTACTTTACAGCAACCTTAACAGCTGAGTTACCAGCCTTGGCTACGTAAACGCCGGCGGCGAGGTTTTCGAGGCCCATTACAGAAGAAGCGGTGCTCTTAACGAGCTGGCCGTTGAGGTTGTAAAGAGCGATGCCGTTAGCGTTGGCAGAGATGGTGCGGTTAGAAACAACGATGTTGCTGTCAGCTACGTTTACACCTTCGATGCCGTCGTTAACTTCACCGGGAGTGAAGAAGTAAACAGCGTCAAGGCAGAAGTTGCCGCCTGCAGGCCAGCCAGTGGCGGGAGAGCCACCGAATGCAAGCACATTACCGGTCCAAGCTTTGAGGTTACCTTCATCGAAGCCGGCAACTTCCTTCTTGAGTTCGCCGAGGGTGATGGCGAAAGCCTGCCAGTCCTCAGAGGGAGCAGCGCCTACAACGGGCTTGCCTTCGTTAGAAGCGCCGAGAGAAACACCATTAACATTGAGGATAGTGAGGTACATTGACTGAATGTTAGCGGTGGTTGACAGGTAAGCGCAGTGGAAGATGGTTTCGTCGGTGAAGTGGCTGAAGTTAGCAGGATCAGTGTCACCGATGCTGTAACCGGCACCGGCCCAACCGGCGTTGGTCTGGTTCATAGAGAGAGCGCCTGTGCCTTCGTCAACACCGATAACGGGGTCGCCTGCTTCGAGGGTTTCACCGGCTGCCCAGATGTAGAGGTTGCGGGTATCGTCGTTGGGACCTACATACTGGAGAGCGTAGTTCTTGTCGGCAGCAAGGAGTGTCTCCATGTCAGCGTCGAGGATCACATAGTCGAGGAAACCGCCACGGCCGTTGAGGAAAGCAACGGTTCCGGGTTCTTCTACGTTGTAAGCTGCAGCGTTAGCGCTGATTGCAGCAGCTGCCATAGCAGCGATAAGAGTAAACTTTTTCATAAAGAAAGTTTAAGGTTAATTAAAAAGTGAATAAAAATATACGTCGCGTAAGATAAAAAACAATCTCCGGGGCCGGAGCGGGGCTGAGGCCCCGGAGGATTGTCAAAGAGTGTGAATCAAATCGGGATTAGTAGCCGGGGTTCTGCTCCATGGGGTTGAGGATGAGCTCTTCAGAGGGGATGGGGAAGAGTTCATGCTTACCCTTGATGAATGAAGCCATTTCGGCGCGCACCTCGGGAGCCTCGTTCTTACCGTAAGAACCGTTGTCCTTGTCGAGCACTTCATAGGCGATGCCCCAGCGCACGAGGTCAAACCAGCGGTGACCTTCCATGGCGAGCTCCACACGACGTTCGTGGCGGATGGCCTTGCGGAGTGACTCGTCATTGTCAGAGTAACCGAGATAGTTGGGGAACGCGGGGAGGGCGTTGGCCACAGAAGCGTCGGCATTCTGGCGGGCACGGGCGCGAACCTGCTCGAGAGCCCACTTGGCATCAGCCTGATGGCCGCTTTCAAGGGCAGCCTCGGCGAAGAGGAGGAGCACGTCGGAGGTGCGGATCAGGCGATAATTGAAGGGAGAGCGAGAAGCGTGGTCAAGAGAGGGGAAGAGACCGCCTTCGCTGTATGACACCTTATTGTTATAGTAAGGAGTGTTGAGGTACATAACTTCCACTTCCTCCTGGCTAACGGCGTCAGGCACACCGATGGCAGCTTCGCGGCGGGTGTCGCCGGGCTCAAACTCAGCATAGAGGTTCTGAGTGGGGTGATCGAAGCCCCAGCCCTTGTCAGCGCCGAGCGATGACATACGGGGACGGGTGAGGATGGTTGAGAAAGCACCACGGGTGAAGCCGTTGCCGCCGTAGTCGCTGGTGCCGTCAACCATGTACTGGATTTCAAACACGCTTTCGGGGCCGTTTTCGCCGTCGAGGGTGAAGTTGTCAGTGAAGACGGGGCAGAGAGTGTACTCCTTGCCATACTGCTCATCGACGAACTTTTTGCCCCAGGTGTAGGCGTTGGCATAGTCGTGNTTGTAGAGGTAAGCCTTGCAGAGCATTGCGAGGACGGCACCGCGGGTGGCGCGGCCAAGATCCTCGGCGGCAAACTTTGACTTGTTCCAGATGAGACCCTCGGCCTGCTTGAGGTCAGCGATGATGTGGTCATAAACCTCGGCAGCGGTGGCNCGGGGCTGCACCCAATTGTCAGAAGAGTCAATCACATTGTCAACGAGGGGCACACCGCCGAACACGCGAACCAGCTGGAAATAATAGAAGGCGCGCATGAAGTACATTTCNCCCATGAGGCAGTTGCGGCGGTCCTCGGTGAGGATATCGTCGCCGGGACACTTGGGAATTTCCTGGAGGGCGAGGTTGCATCGAGCGATGCCCTGGAACTTGGCGCGATAGTAGTCAAGGATGATGGTGTTGTTGATGTTGACCTTGAAGTTGTCAATGTCATAAGCATCNGCACCGTCATTCACGTCCTGGCCACCCTTGAGAGCGTCGTCAGAGGCGATGTCGCCGATNTACCATTCGCTGAAGTAGGTGTTGTTATACTCCCAGCCCAGGGGAACGTAGGCGGCGTTGGCCACCTGAATGGCGTTCTGGCCGGTGACAAAGTAGTCAGGAAGAGTGGTGGTTCCGGGAGTTTCCTCCTTGAGCCAGTCGTTGCAGCCGGTGAGCCCTCCCATCATGAGCAGAGCGCATGCAGCCGGAATATATTTTTTGATTTGAATATTCATCTGTTAATGATGTGTGGAATGAAGGGATTAATAAGTGATGTTCACACCGACCATGTAGGTACGGCTCTGGGGGTAGTTGCCGTAGTCCACACCGCCGTTAACTTCGGGGTCAAAGCCCTTATACTTGGTGACTGTGAAGAGGTTAGAACCCTGGAGATAGAAGCGGCAGTTCTCGAAACCGGCCTTCTTGATGAGGTTGGTGGGGAGAGAGTAACCGATCTGGAGGTTCTTGAGACGGAAGTAGTCGCCGCTTTCAAGGAAACGGTTGCTTACATAGTAGTTAACCGAGTTCTTGGGGTTTGGGATGGTGCCGTCGGTGTTGTCGGGGGTCCAGGCGTTAACCATGTCGGGTGACATTACAGAGGTTGAGCCGTTGCCTTCAAGACGGTGGCGCATCTGATTGTAGATTTTGTTGCCGCCCACGCCCTGGAAGAAGAGCTGGATGTCAAAGTCCTTCCACCAAGCACCGAGGTTGATACCGTAGTTGAGCCAGGGGATTGATGAGCCGAGGTCCACACGGTCATTGTCGTCGATGATGCCGTCGCCGTTCACGTCGCGGTAAATTGCGTCACCGGCATGGAAGGGGGTTGACAGAGAGTTGTAGCCGGGGAGCATTTCGAGCACCTGCTCATCGCTCTGGTAGATTCCGAGGTAGTCATAGCCCCAGAAGTAGTAGAGGGGATAGCCCTGGTCAACCACCTGCACGTTGGCATAGTTGGTGTAGATGGGCGAACCGCCGTTGAGCGCGGTGAGCTTGTTGTCGATGAACGAAACGTTGCCGCTCACAGAGTAGTGGAAGTCACGGCTGAGGCTGTTGCGGTGTTCCAGAGAGATTTCAATACCCTGGTTGCGCACCTTACCTACGTTGGCCATGGGAGAGTAACGGTTACCCACCTGAGCGGGAGCGGTTACGTTCATGAGCATGTCGTTGGTGTTACGGATGAAGCCGTCAACTGAACCGGTCAGCTTATTGTTGAAGAAGCCGAAGTCAACGCCAAGGCTCCACTGCTCGGTGTTTTCCCAGTGACCGCCCTGGTTAACCCAGGTGAGGACGGTGGCACCGTTGGCGAGGGCCTGGTTGAGACCGAACACATAGTCTACGAAGGTGGGACCGTTGGAGAACATGTTGAGCACGAAGGCATCGTTGCCGATCTTGTCGTTACCCACCTTACCCCAACCGAAGCGGAGCTTGAGGTCAGAGAGGTTGGTGAAGTCACGGAGGAAGCTTTCCTGGCTCATGCGCCAAGCGAGGGCGAATGAGGGGAAGTAGCCCCAAGGCTTGTCGCGGAACTTTGAAGAACCGTCGGCACGGAAGTTGAAGGTGGCCAGATAGCGATTGTTGTAGCTATAGTGGAGACGACCGAGCCAAGAGAAGCGGCGGTTGCGGCTCACACCTTCAGAGGGGATACCGAAGTCATCGGTAACCTGCGAGAGGTACCAGTTTTTCTCAACGGGGTTGAGGATGGTTGAACCTGAGTTGCCGATAGAGTTATAGGTGTATTCCTCGGTTGACTGACCCACCATGACAGAGAAGTCATGCTTGCCGATTTCGCGGGCGTAGGTCAGGATGTTGTCAACGATGTAGCTGTAGTTGCGGGCCATTGAAGCAGAGAGGAAGTTCTTGTCGCGCTTGTCGTAAGANGANACGATGTAAGCGTCAGAGAAGCTCTTTGAGGTGGTCCACTTGTAGTCAAAAGAGTAGCTGGTGCGGAAGGTNAGGCCTTTGAGAGGGGTGATTTCAGCGAAGACGTTACCGAGCCAGCGTTCGTTGCGGTCCTTGGGGTGAGAGTAAGCCACCATTGAGAAGGGGTTGGTGACGTTCTTGAAGTTAGAACCTGCCGAGAAGCCGCCGCTGAGGTCCTTGCCACTGCGGTTGAAAGAACCCTCGGGGTAAACGATGGGATCCCAGGGAGCCATTGCGAATGCAGCTGAGAGGATGCTTGCGCCGGCGCTCTCGCTGTTGTCGCCGCTTTCATAGGCGTTCTTGGCCACTGACGACATGAACGAGATGTTTTCGCCAACCTTCAGCCAGGGGGTAGCCTGATAAGAGGTGTTGAGACGGCCGGTGAAGCGGCTGTAGTCAGAACCGATGATTGTGCCTTCCTGCTTGAACCAGCTGCCTGACATAGANTAGGTGAACTTTTCGCCACCGCCGTCAATGCCCACATGGTAGTTCTGAATCATACCGGTGCGGAACACGGCGTCCTGCCAGTCAGTGTCAATCTGAGAGTAGTCAAGACCNTCGGGGTTGGTGTCAGGATTATANATGGTGGGNAAGTAGTCGCTGGCGCCGAGACCCATTGACTTNTTGAGCCACTGGTTGAGGCCGCCTTCAGCATAGTTCTTCTTGGCNGCGTTGTTACCGCTGATGCGGATGTAATTGTCAGCGAAGTCCTTTGCGTTCATGACGTCGAGCTTCTTCCAACGGCTCTGCCAGCCCACGTAAGCATCGAAGCTGATTTTGGCGTTGCGGTCACGGCTGCCTGACTTGGTGGTGACGATAACCACACCGTTTGCACCACGAGAACCGTAGATGGCGGTTGCAGAAGCGTCCTTGAGGATTTCGGTGCGCTCGATGTCGTTAGGCGACAGGAACGAGATGTCCTCGGTGATNACACCGTCAACCACATAGATGGGAGCGGCACCGTTGACGGTTCCGACACCACGGATGCGCACCTCGGCAGAAGCGCCGGGGCGGCCTGAGAGCGAGTTGACAGTCACACCGGCAGCCTGACCCTGGAGGGCGTTGGCCAGCGATGCGGCGGGAGTTTTCTGAAGCTTATCGGAAGCTACTGATGACACAGAGCCTGTGAGGTCACTCTTCTTCATGGTGCCGTAACCGATGGCCACAACCTCCTGAAGCATGGTTGACTCTGACTTGAGCTCTACATTAATNGTACCTGCGGCGGCGACCTTCTGTTCGTAAGGTTCGCAGCCGACATAAGTGAATCGGAGTGTCTGACCCGGATTCACCGAAATTGAGTAGTTACCGTCAAAGTCGGTAGCCACGCCATTTTTAGGGTTCTCCTTCACCGAGACTGACACGCCGATCAGGGGCTCGCCATCCTCAGCCGAAGTAACAACTCCCGACACTTTTACGCTCTGGGCGAAGCCGGGAAGGGCCGCCAGAAGCAAAAGAATCATGGTAAGAATCTGTTTCCTCATAGAAAGTAAGTAGAATGNAATGGTATTAAAGACTGATGTTAAAGAAAAAGAGGTGCGAAGAACTGTGCTTGATGGTAAAACTTCTAAACTGTTTTTCTTGCGCTTTGGACAGCAAAAGTAGAGATATATGANAAGACCCACAAGGGAATCAACTCACAAAAACTCAACACGTACTATACCGGCACTCAATTGCAGCNATACATTGACGGATAATGACTCTGATTTACTGGCTGTTAGCAAAAATATGTTGTAAAACATATTTTCTCNCACCTTTACAAACGGGTTTTTTCGCACCTTTGCATCACACTTGATTTTTACAACTACAAAATTACATTTGTGAGGTGAAAACAACAAGGGCAATCTAAATTTTTATGGAAATTTTGGTTAATCGAGCNTTAACTAAATAAAGGTTAAGACNACGCCCTTCACCCCNNATGATTTTTAGAAACGATAACAAAATGACACGAAGGACAATCCTCTCTGTGATTCTCACACTGGCGGCTNTGGCGGCAAGCGCGGTGCCGGTGGTGCGCTCATTCACCAGCTCAACCTACGGCGCCGGCGCTCAGAACTGGGATGTGGCACAGGATTCCCTGGGCCGCATATATTTCGGCAACCGCTACGGCCTGCTCTGCTACGACAGCCGCAGCTGGCAGCTGCTGAGAATGCCCAACTACTCAACGGTGCGCTCAATCATGATTGACGACAACAAAGAGCGCATCTATGTGGGAGCGAGCGAGGAGTTCGGTTACTTCGACGTAAGCCCCGAAACGGGTGCGCGGGAATATAAATCGCTCACAGGGACAATCGACACCCCGAACAGACATTTCACCGAAATCTGGAACATCCACCGCGACAAGCGGACAATATGGTTTCAGAGCGACTTCGAAATATTCCGCTACAACGGCACCAACACCGTGGCCATATCCTTCAACGACAAAATCACCGCCACGGCTTTCATCAACGGCCGCCTCTATGCCGGCATGCAGAACAACGGCCTGGTGACGGTGAACGACCGCACACCCGTNGCCGTGGAAGGCGCCGAGACGCTGCGCGGCAAGCGAATAGTCAGCATCCTGCCTGACCGCAGCGGCGGCATCATTGTGGTGACCGACTTCGGAGGCCTCTATCAGGTGAAAGGAGGCGTGACCACCCCTCTGGAATGGAGCATCAACAGCTTCCTCAAAGAGAATCAGGCATTCTGCGCCACCTACAACCCCGTGACCCGGCAATATGCCTTCGGAACGGTCAATGCCGGCGCTGTGATTGTGAGCGCCGACGGCGACGCNCTGCCTATATATATTAATGTGGCCACCGGGATGCAGAACAACACCGTGCTCAACATCTACTTTGACCGCGAAGCCAACCTCTGGATGGCCCTTGACAACGGCATAGACTATGCCATCATCAACTCCCCCATCAACCCCCTGCCCTTNGGCAACATCC
The DNA here is from genome assembly GCA_014802445.1 of Bacteroides sp. Classification (GTDB taxonomy): domain Bacteria; phylum Bacteroidota; class Bacteroidia; order Bacteroidales; family Muribaculaceae; genus CAG-1031. The sequence continues at coordinate 28,908 of JAAVCF010000009.1, forward strand.
TCGGCGCGGGCTANACCTCGCTGCGCCGCGGCGGCAGCCTCTATCTGGGCACAAACCGGGGACTGTTCACACTCCCNTACCCCACAGCCACCGCCACGAGCCTCGACGCCGCGAAGNCACCGCTGATAAAGGGCCAGGTGTGGTCAATGGACACCATTAGCAGTGAAGTGCTTGTGGGGGGCGACGCCGGCCTGTTCTACTCCGCCGCAGGGGGCGGTTTCCGCCCNGTGGCCGGTGTAGGCGGCACATGGTCAGTGAAAGCCCTCCGCAACCATCCCGGCTATGCCATAGCCTCCACCTACGACGGATTCGTGCTGCTCCAGCGCACCCCNGCGGGCGAGTGGNAGTTCAAAAACCGCATTGCNGGGCGCAAGGACGCCTCCGGTAATTTCCGCATTGACGCTGACGGAAACATCTGGATAGCCCACTGGATGCGAGGCATTTACCGGCTACACCTGAACGACTCGCTCACAGCCTTTGACCGCGAGAACCTGTACAACTCACACCANGGACTGCCCACTGACCGCAACAACATAGTGTCAGAGGTGGACGGCAAGCTGGTGTTCTCCACCGAAGGAGGNTTCTACCGCTTCAACGAAAAAAGCAAGACCTTCGAGCCTGACGAGCGCTACAATAAGATGTTTAACAACCGCCGCTCGGCACGCCTCTATCAGGCCAGCGACAACGAGATCTGGAGCCTCTCGCCCGACTATGTGTGGCGCTCCAAGCTCACTGCCGCAGGCGGATTCGAGGTTGACACCACCACCTATCAGCCCCTGGGCGCCAAGCTCATACCCGGCTTTGACCACATGCTCTTCCTTGAAGGNCACAAAGCAATCGTGGCCTCGCAGGATGGNTTCTATGAAATCAATGCNAACTATCACAACCCCTCGCCCGCCCCGCTGACGCTGTTTATCAGCCAGGTTTATGCCAATCAGGANTCACTGATTTATGTGGCTCCNCTGGCCCCNATGGCCGAGAACCTCATTGTGCCCTACAACCTCAACTCGCTCAAATTTGAGTTTGTGACCCCCGAATACCGCGCACATAACGCCATGCGTTACAGCTTTATGCTCGAAGGCTACGACAAAACCTGGAGCTCATGGTCNAAAGCCACCGCGAAGGAATACACCCACCTGTGGGAAGGTGAATACACCCTCCACGTGCGCTCCTACGACGCCTACACCGGCGAGATTGTGGAGACCGAATTCCCCTTCCGGGTGCTGGCGCCATGGTATCGCTCCACCCCGGCGGCGATAATCTATCTGCTGCTTATCTGCGCCGGCATTTACGGCGCATACCGGCTTATTCGCCGCAAAAGCCGTATGATGGCCCTGAATGTGGAGCGCCGCAAAGAGCAGGAGATGGAGCAGATGAAGCGCCATGCCACNGAAGAGGCCCTGCGCAAAGACTATGAGATTGCACAGCTCAAGAGTCAGCAACTGGAGCATGACATCAAGCACAAGAGCGAAGAGCTGAGCAACATAACGATGAACGTAATCCGCAAGAACGAAATCCTCCTTGACATATCCAACAAGCTCAGCAAGGTGAGCGAATCGCTCCCCGACGACACCGCCGGCACCGCCACCGGCAAGCAAATCAGCCGCATCCAGAAGCTCATCCAGGAGAACATAAGCCATGATGACGACTGGCGCTCGTTTACCCAGAACTTCGACGTGGTTTACGAGAACTACACCAAGCGCCTAATCGCCCTCCATCCCGAGCTCAACTCCTCTGACCAGCGCATATGCTGCTACCTGAAGATGGGCCTGAGCAGCAAGGAAATAGCGCCNNTGTTTAACATNTCCTACCGCTCGGTGGAGATGACCCGCTACCGCCTGCGCAAGAAGATGGGNCTGAGCCGCGACATAAACCTCGTGGACTACCTCCAGAAAATCTAACGCATCACAGGCCAATTGAAGGCCTTGAGATCACGCTCNAGCTCCCGCTCGCGTCCNCCGCAATAAGCATTGCACAGGGCGTGGAAGCGGGGGCTGTGGTTCATCTCGGTGAGATGGGCCAGCTCATGAGCCACCACATAGTCACGCAGATGAAGAGGGAGAAACACCAGCACCGACGACAGGGAGATGACCCTCTCCGATGAGCATTGACCCAGAGTGCGCTGTCCCCGCGAAATCTTCCACCCGGCTGGCTCCACTCCCAGCGAGGCGGCCAGCGAACGCGCCCGAGGCAGCAGAATCTCGGCGGCAAACACACCGGCCAGTCGGCGGAGGACGGTACTGATACTCTTGGCAGTGGCAGGCGCCGACAGGTCAAGAGCGGCCCCAATGTCGACCCTGGAGACGGGGCGCGAAGGGATGGCGCTTACGCAGTGAGGCTCACGCCCGGAGAGGCGAAACTCCACCGCCAGGCCGTCAAACTCAAGGCGGCTGCCCGGCTCAAAGAGAGGCACGGAAGGGCGCTTTGCGAGCACGCGGGGCGCCATGGTGTCGATGATGCGGAGGATTGACTCTTGAGATGCCGTGGCGGGGGCGGTGAGATGCGGATAGCCATCCCTCCAGCGCAAGGTGAAGCGAGTGGCGCGCGGGGAGAGGTTGATATTGACGCGCCCCAGAAGTGGATGGTCAGTGTGACACTTCACCGAGGATCTATGCCCCATAATAGCTTCATGCGCAACGTGTCGACAAAATTATGGCCCTGACGGTGAGCAACCCTGATGACAAACGGCGCCCTGCTCAGGCGGATGCTCGACTCAAGAGGGAGCGACACCGACTGGCCGTCGATGCTCAGACGATAGACAGGCACACGCGCCGTGACCCTGAGGTCAATGACNCTCTGAGAGCTCACNACAAGCGGACGCATGGTGAGCGCATGGGCGGCTATGGGTGACACGGCCCAGCAGTGGGATGACGGGGACATAATGGGTCCGCCCACCGACAGATTATAGCCGGTGCTTCCCGTGGGGGTCGACACTATCAGGCCGTCGGCCTGATAAACTGCCAACGGGTTACCGTCGAGCGAGGCATTGACGGTAATCATCGAAGCCGTCTCGTCGCGAAGCACGGCCACCTCATTGAGCGCATAAGGAAACACAGGGAAATCCGCGGGACACTGCGGGCAGTCAAGCTCCACTCGGAGGAGCTGACGCTCTGACACTGAGAGATTCATCGACGCAATATCGTCAATGATGCTGTCGCTCTGCTCCAGCGTCACGTCGGCCAGGAAGCCGAGGTGGCCGCTGTTGATGCCCAGGATGGGCACACCGCGCTCGCCAATCCAGCGGGCAGTGCGCAGGAAGCTTCCGTCGCCACCGATGCTGATGGCCAGCGAAGCCTGAAAATCATTGGTGTCAGTGACCAGCGCCACCGGCGGAAGCGCTCCCGGAGCCATCCGCTGAAGCGCATGAAAATATCGCCCCTGCATGATGAATTCAGGGTCAGGCACACGGTGATAGAGCTTGTTGATGAAAGCTAACGTCTCGTCAAGTTGCTGAGGAGAGAGCCGGCGCTTGCCGGTGATGGCTATTTTCATTGGAGGATGTCAGAGGTCTATGATACGGAGCAGTTCATTGTAGCGTTCGCGCAGAGTGTCACAATCGGCATCGGCGGCGTTCTCCACACCCACCACCCTGTAGCCGTAGCGCTCCAGCGAGCGGGCCACTGACATTGCGTTGCGGTGGTTGACACGGAGCTCTATCGTCAGCTCATCGCCGTAAGGGTCCATTGACGTGGCCGAAGTGACATTGAGATTGAGCAGGTGGGCATCACAATCCTCCACGGCACGTGCCAGAGCCGACGCACTGTAATCGGCGCGACGGCAGCTCACAGTGAGGCGACTGCTGTCAGGCACGGGCGGAAACAGATGCTCAAGCACCTTGTCGCTGCTCAGAGGCGCCGACGTAATTTCAGTCAGGATGTCATCTTTTGTGCTCAACATAGGGGGAATTTGGCGATTTCTGCGTATTTTTGCAGGTGATTTTTTAAGGACACAAAGTTACGAATAAAAATGTATCCCTCTTTATTTGTAACGCGTGAAACGGATAAAATGTTATATTATCCCTCAAAATGACAAACTTAAGTGTAAACATAAACAAAGTGGCCACTCTGCGCAATGCGCGCGGAGAGAACAACCCTGATGTTCAGAAATTTGCCGAGGACTGCGAAAGCCTCGGCGCCGACGGCATCACCATCCATCCCCGTCCCGACGAACGCCACATCCGCCGCGATGACGTGTTTCTGCTCCGTCCGCTGGTGAAGACGGAATTCAACATCGAGGGCTATCCCACCCCCGAGTTTATGGACCTGGTGCTCAAGGTGAAGCCCGAGCAGGTGACCCTGGTGCCCGACGCTCCTGACGCGCTGACCTCCAGCGCCGGATGGGATGTGGAGGCCAACATGGAGTTCCTGACAGGCATCGTTGACCGTCTGCGCGAGGCCGGCATCCGCTCCTCGATTTTTGTGGCCCCTGACCCCGATGTGATCCGCGCCGCCGCCCGCACCGGCACTGACCGCGTGGAGCTTTACACCAAGCCCTTTGCCGACACCTATCCCTCCGACCCCGTGGGAGCCGTGGCGCCCTACATCGAAGCCTCACGCGCCGCCCACACCTGCGGCCTGGGCGTCAATGCCGGCCATGACCTCAGCCTGGCCAACCTCCGCTACTTCCACGAGCAGGTGCCATATCTCAACGAAGTGTCAATAGGCCACGCCATCATCTCCGACGCCCTCTATATGGGTCTCCCCGAAACCATCAAGGCCTACAAAGCCTGCCTGGGACGCTGACCCCCTTTCATCACCCGCTATTCACTCCTGACTCACAATAATAACCAATGTCACTCCTTCTCCAGGCCGCTCCGGCGGCTGCCGGCGCAGCCACTGCGGCCGTCAAAGAACTCTCAGTGTGGGACCTCTGTGTGCAGGGCGGCTTCATCATGATTCCGCTTGCATTGCTCTCGCTNGTGTGTGTCTACATCTTTATCGAGCGCTGCATAGTGATCCGCCGTGCCGCCAAAACCGACGACACCTTCATGAACCGCATCAAGGACTATATCCATGAAGGCGAAATTGAGAGCGCGCAGAACCTTTGCCGCGCCTCCCGGTCACCCTATGGCCGCCTCATTGCCAAGGGTATAAGCCGCATAGGCCGCCCTATGAGCGACGTGCTCGTGGCCATTGAAAACACCGGCAACATCGAGATTGCAGCCCTCGAGAAAGGACTCCCCTGGCTGGCCACCACCGCCGCCGGAGCCCCCATGCTCGGCTTCCTGGGCACTGTTATCGGCATGGTGGAAGCCTTCTTCAACCTTGCCAGCGCCGGCTCCAGCGCCAACATCGACGTGCTTGCCGGCGGCATCTATGAGGCGCTTGTCACCACCGTTGCCGGCCTTGTGGTGGGCATCGTGGCCCTGTTTGCCTACAACTATCTCGTGGCCCGCATCAACGGCGTGATGACCCTCATGGAGGCCAAGACAATGGAGTTCATGGATCTCCTCAACGAACCCGCCTGAAAATGAGCCTCAAACGCCAGAACAACATGCTCGCGGCCTTCTCCATGGCCTCGATGACCGATGTGATNTTCNTGTTNCTGATTTTCTTCATGGTGACATCCACCTTCGTGTTTCCCACGGCGCTGGAAATCAACCTCCCCGAAAGCTCGGAACAGACGGCTCTCAAGCCCGTGACACGCGTGTTTATCGACAGCGAGCAGCGCATCTATGCATCCGGAGGCGACGAAGAGCCTCAGGAGATGCCTGACCTTGACCGCCTGCTGACATATCTCCAGCTGGCAGCTCGCGAGAACCCGCAGGACTATATTGCCGTGTATGCCGACGAAAGCGTCACCTACGGACACCTCGTGGAGGTGCTTGACCTCGGTGCGCGCAACAATCTCAAGATGGTGCTCGCCACCAAACCGGCCCCCGCATCGGCCCGCCCTGACACTGCCCAACCACAATGAACAATCGCCGAGACCACCGACATTTCACCGCATCAGCGGTCACTGTGGCGGTTCACGCCGCCCTGCTGCTGATTCTGCTCTCACTCTTCCTGCGCTATGACAGGACGAGCGAGGAGACGCGTGAATGGCCCCCCGTTGACTCCGCCGAGATTCTCTTCGGAGGTGAATACGTGATGGCCGGCGATATCCCCGAAGAGGGTCACAACGACGCTCCGGCCCCTCCCGAGGTGCAGCCCGAACCCTCTACGGCGGCATCGGCCACCCCGGCCGAACCGGCCCCGGAGCCCACTCCCGAGCCCGTCATCACCTCCAAGCAGCCCTCGCCGGCCAAGGCTCAGCCTGACGCCGAAGCGCGCCGCAAAGCCGCTCAGGAGAAGGCTGAGGCTGACCGTCGCAAGGCCGAGCAGGAACGCCGTGACCAGCAGGCTGCTGCCATCAACTCACGCGTGAGTTTCGGCAATGCCTCAGGCAAGAGCGGACAGACCGACGGCAACAGCGCCACGGGTGCCGTGAGCGGTGTGTCGGCCTCCGGACTCGGCAACCGCACTGCCATCACCCTCCCCCAGCCCCCCAAAGGCCCCATGGGAAAGATTGTGATAACCATCAAGGTTGACCGTCAGGGCAACGTCACCTCAGCATCTTACCTCTCCGGCTCAGGAGCCGCAGCGGCCAGCGCCGATGCACGCTCACAATGCCTCGCAGCCGCGCGCAAAGCCCGCTTCTCACCTCTGGCCGACGCTCCCGCCACACAGACCGGCACACTCACCTACGTCTACAAATAACGCTCACTCAGATATGTCACTCATCAAATGCGACGAATGCGGTCGCGAAATATCCTCTCACTCACTCTTTTGTCCCGGCTGCGGATATCCCACGCATCTCAACTCGGCACTGACTGACCACACCGAACCCAAACAGTTTACGGTCCTCAAGGAGGTCATCGAAACCACCGTTGTGCCTGAGCTCCCCGAGCCTACAGCTGTGGCAGAACCTGAGCCTGTGGCCGTAGCCGAGGCCGCCGAAGAGCGTCAGCCGACNCCTGCCGAAACCACCGAGGCAGCCGAAAAGGAAGAGNCTCAAGAGACGGAAGAAACCGCTGAAACCTCCGAAGCCGTTGCCGAATATGAGGCATCGCTTGAAGGGGGCAGAGACCATCGCCGCCGCAATGAGCGTATGAAAGTGTTCCTGTTCCTGGGCGTGTTCCTCNCCCTGCTCGGTGTGGTGCTCTACTTCTATTTCACCTCTCCTATTGAGCAGATAGGCGAAGAAGCTGAGGAAGAGACCGTTGCCGAGGAGATTGAGGCCGTGACCGACAGTGTTGCAGCCGCACCCGACACCGTTCCCGCGGCCAACCCTGACACNACATGGTCAGCCAAGCCCGCAGCTGTCCCCGCCCCTGCGGCAGCAGGAACCGCCAAGCCCGCCCCCGCATCGGCCGCCGGCTCTCAGACCACATCCGACACCCGGGAAATCCGCGTGGCACCCCTGAGCACCCAGGCATCCCACGCCTCGCGTCCGGAGCCCGCTGACGCCGAATGAGTTTGCATAATTGAGTAAAAAGAGCTAATTTAGCAGGCAAAGAAAGACTGATATGATTGATCCCCACAGATATTGCGTGATTATGTGCGGCGGCATAGGCAGCCGCTTCTGGCCCTACAGCCGCTCTGACAAACCCAAACAGTTCATTGACTTTTTCGGCACCGGACGCACCCTGCTGCAGATGAGCTACGACAGAATTCTGCCGCTGGTGAAGCCTGAAAACATACTTGTGGTCACCAACGCCGACTATGCTCCGCTGATCCGCGAGCAGCTCCCTGACCTGCCTGACCATTGCATCCTGGCCGAGCCCGCCCGCCGCAACACGGCACCCTGCATTGCCTGGGCCGCTCACCACATAGCCGCCCTTGACCCTCAGGCATCGATGATTGTCACCCCCAGTGACCACATGATTATCAACGAGCGCGTGTTTGAAGAGTGTGTGGAAAATGGCTTCCGTTTCGTGGAGACAAACGATGCCCTGCTCACCCTCGGCATCACCCCCACCCGCCCNGAAACCGGCTACGGCTACATACAGGTGGGCCCCGAGGTTCAGCCCGGCATCATGAAGGTCAAAACCTTCACCGAGAAACCTAATCTGGAGCTGGCCAAGGTGTTCCTTGAAAGCGGCGAATTCTTCTGGAACTCNGGCATCTTCATCTGGAGNGCGGCCTCGCTCATCAAGGCCCTCCACGATTATGCGCCTGATTTGGCCGCCGTGTTTGACCGCGGCGCCGACAGCTTCGGCACCCCCGGCGAGACAGCGTTTATTGAAGAGGCCTTCCCCGGCTGCCCCGGCATNTCCATNGACTATGCGGTGATGGAAAAAGCCTCGAATGTCTATGTGGAGCGCGCATCCTTCGGCTGGAACGACCTCGGCACCTGGAGNGCACTCTATGACAACTCGCCCAANAACAAGCAGAACAACGTCACTCAGCTCTGCAATGTCCTGGCCTATGAATCGTCAGGCAACATCTTCGCCGTCAAGGACCAAGGGAAGTTGATTGTGGTGAAAGGACTCAATGACTACATTGTGGCCGACGCCTCCGACGTGCTTCTCATCTGCCCCAAAGCCGACGAGCAGGAAATCAAGCAGATTGTCAACGATGCCAAGATGGCCTTCGGCGACAAGTACCTCTAACCATCCCCAACCACCCCGGCACATCATGCGCATTGACATCCTCACCGTTCTCCCCGAAATGCTCGAGTCGCCTCTGGGCTGCTCNATCCTGAAGCGCGCCCAGGACAAAGGACTGGCTGAAATCCACGTCCATAACCTGCGCGACTACACCACCAACCGTTATCGCAAGGTTGACGACTANCCCTTCGGCGGCGAAGCCGGCATGGTGATGCAGATTGAGCCCGTGGACCGCGCCATAGCCGCCCTCAAGGCCGAGCGCACCTACGATGAGGTTATCTTCACCTCCCCTGACGGCGANGTGCTCACCCAGCCCATGGCCAACAGCATGTCGCTGCTTGACAACATCATCATCCTCGCCGGACATTACAAAGGGATTGACCAGCGCATCCGTGACCACCTCATCACCCGCGAAATCTCCATNGGCGACTATGTGCTCACCGGCGGCGAGCTCCCCGCGCTGGTCATCACCGACGCCATTGTGCGCCTCATCCCCGGCGCCATAGGCGACGAGCAGAGCGCACTGACCGATTCCTTTCAGGACAATCTCCTTGCGCCGCCCATCTACACCCGTCCCGCCGAGTATAACGGCTGGCGCGTGCCTGACATCCTTCTCTCAGGCCATCAGGCCCGCATCGACGCATGGCGCCACGAGCAGGCCCTGGAGCGCACACGCCTGCTCCGTCCCGACCTGCTTGACGACTGACATCAACCACTGACCCCAAACATCCCTCAAATCGCCGATTTTAGGCCCTTGATAGGGCCCGAACGGCGATTTTTGCGTAACTTTGCGCAAAATTTCCCTTCGTTATGTCAACTACCGACAGAAAACAATTTGAAATGGTGGCCAAGACCTTCCAGGGTCTTGAGGATATTCTCGCCGAAGAGCTTCGCAACCTCGGTGCCATCAACGTTGAGCCGGGACGCCGTATGGTGTCGTTCGAGGGTGACCTCGAAATGCTCTACCGCGCCAACATGTGCTGCCGCACCGCTCTGCGCATCCTGAAACCGCTCTGCTCCTTCGAGGCCCGTAACCCCGACCAGCTCTATGACCGCGTGAAGGAGATGGACTGGAGCGAGCTCCTCACCGTGGACAAGACATTCTCCATTGATTCGGTGGTTTACAGCGATGAATTCACCCATTCGCGCTATGTCACCTATCGCGTCAAGGATGCCATCGTCGACCAGTTCCAGGACCGTCTGGGACAGGGCAAGCGCCCCGGTGTGCGCCTCCATGACGCTGACGTGATGCTCAATGTCCACATCTCGGGCATCCGCGTGACAATCTCGCTCGACTCATCGGGCGAGTCGCTCCACAAGCGCGGCTACCGCGTGGCGCAGACCGACGCACCGCTCAACGAGGTGCTCGCAGCCGGCATCATCCTCAAAAGCGGATGGCGCGGTGACTGCCCGCTGGTTGACCCCATGTGTGGCTCGGGCACATTCCTGATTGAGGCCGCCCTCATAGCCGCCAACATCATGCCCGGCATATATCGCCGCAGCTTCGCCTTCGAGCAGTGGCCCGACTTTGACCGCGAGCTCTTTGAAAGCATCTATCACGACGACTCTCAGGAGCGCACATTCTCCGGCCGCATCTATGGCGGCGACATCTCGCCCAAGGCCATTGCCATTGCCGAGAAGAACATCAAGAGCGCCGGCGTGGCAAAATATATTGACCTGGAGCAGAAAGCCCTCTCGCAGTGGGATGAATCTCCCGCCGAGGGTGAACCCGGTGTGATGATCACCAATCCTCCTTACGGTGAACGCATTGCCGCCGAGGATATGGACGGCCTTTACCGCACTCTGGGCTCCAAGCTCAAGAATGTGTTCAAGGGCTATCATGCATGGGTGCTCGGATATCGCGAGGAGTACTTCTTCAAAATCGGACTCGCGCCTTCTCTGAAAATGCCGCTGCTCAACGGCTCGCTCGAGTGTGAGCTGCGCGAATACCTCATTTTTGACGGTGATTACAACACCTTCCGCAGCGAAGGTGGCTCACTCAAGGCTCACATTGCCGACGAAGCCGCCCAAGAGGATGACACCGAGGAATTTACTGACCGCAAGAAGTTCAAGAAGGAGCGCAAAGAGTTCCGCAAGGATGGCGCCCGCAAGGAATTCCGCAAAGAGTTCCGCAAGGACGGAGCGCGCAAGGAGTTCCGCAAGGACGGTCCCCGCAAAGACTTCCGCAAGGACTTCCATAATGACGACCGNAAGGGCGGTTTCCGCCGCTTTGACAAGCGCCGCGAGGAGGAAGAACCTGAAAATCCGCTGGCAAAGCGCCGCAATGTCCACGCGCTGAAGGGCATCATCAACCGCCGCCCCACGCTGGGCAACACCACCGTGATGCGCTCGCGTCGCGGCTGGAAGCGTCCTGACTCCGACTCCTCCACTCCTAACCCTGAAAATAACAACGATTAATATCTCCACCCCTTTTTTACTCCATCAATCATGAACATCCTGCTGCTCGGCTCAGGCGGCCGCGAATCGGCGCTGGCCTGGAAAATGTCACAGTCACCCCTCTGCTCTGCACTCTTCATTGCTCCCGGCAACGGCGGCACCGAAGCCTATGGCAGAAATGTGGCAATGTCACCTCTTGATTTCGAGGCTATTGACAAATTTGTGGCCGACAACGGCATTGACATGATTGTGGTGGGCAACGAGGACCCTCTGGTGGCCGGTCTCACTGACTTTATGGCCGAGCACCGTCCCGGTCTGCCCGTGGTGGGCCCGCGCAAAGCAGGCGCCATGCTCGAGGGCAGCAAGGACTTTGCAAAGCAGTTTATGGTGAACCACGGCATCCCCACGGCGCGCTATCGCTCATTCACCGCCGAGACGGTGGACGACGGATGCCGCTTCCTGGAGGAGCTTGAGGCACCTTATGTGCTTAAAGCTGACGGCCTTGCAGCCGGAAAGGGTGTGCTCATCATTGACAATCTCGATGAGGCCAAGCAGGCGCTCCGCGAAATGCTCGGCGGCATGTTCGGCAAGTCGTCGGCCACAGTGGTCATCGAGGAGTTCCTGAGCGGAATCGAATGTTCAGTGTTTGTCCTCACTGATGGTCATGGCGGCTACAGAATCCTGCCCGTGGCGAAGGACTACAAGCGCATCGGCGAAGGCGACACCGGTCTCAACACCGGCGGCATGGGAGCCGTGAGCCCCGTGAATTTTGCCGACGAAGAGTTTATGCGCAAGGTTGAGGAGCGCATTGTGCGTCCCACCGTTGAGGGCCTCATCAAGGACGGCATTGACTATCGCGGCTTCATCTTCCTGGGCCTCATCAATGTCAAGGGTGAGCCTATGGTGATTGAATATAATGTGCGCATGGGCGACCCCGAAACAGAGGCCGTGATGCTCCGCATTGACTCTGACCTCGTTGACCTCATGCTCGCCGCCGCCAAGGGCGATCTGGGCTCCAAGGAGATGCGCATCTCCCCCCGCGCCGCAGTGACGGTGATGACCGTCAGCGAAGGCTATCCCGGCTCTTATCCCAAGGGACGTGCCATCACTCTGCCCGAAACCACTGACGATGACACCATCATTTTCCACGCCGGCACCGCGCGCGACGCGCAGGGTCAGCTTGTCACCTCAGGCGGCCGTGTAATCACGGTGAGCGCCCGCGGCGACAATGAAGCCGACGCTCTGGAGCGCGCCTTCCGTACCGTGGAAAAGATTGATTTCCAAGGCAAATACTTCCGTCGCGACATTGGCCGCGACCTCCTGTCACGCCTCTGAAACTCCCATCAGGCCCAGGCCTATAACCGTCCTTTACCCTGACCCGCCGCGAAAAAAATATAGCCGTATTTATCAAATCGCGCCCCATGGCCGTACTCCTCGCCGTGGTGGCAGCGCTTCTGCTGTGGCTGGCGGGCTCTCTCGGCTCTGATGTGGTCATCTCCGCGGCTGCCCGCGGATTCGCCCTCCCGTCGCCCAATCTGTGGTTTGCCGGAGAGCCTGCGGCAGCATCGTGGACAAATATCCTGCTCATCCTGGCCATCTCCACCGCGATGATATGGATTAACGGACGCTATAACATCCTGCGAAGCTTCTCCGTGACCTTTGTGGGACTGTTTCTGCTGATGATGGCGGCGCTCCCGGATGTGACACTCGGTTTTCAGGGCGGCACATTGCTGGCTCTGGCGGTGCTGACCGGAATCTCGCTCTTTTATTCATCCTACAACACACCTAACCGTGGCTCGAAGCGCTTTTTCCTCACCTTTGCGATTCTTTCCGCCGGGGCACTCTTCCAGTATGGTTTCGCGGTGTTTATCCCGGTGTTTATCATCGGTTTGAGTCAGATGCATGCTCTGAGGCTCCGCACTCTGCTGGCGGCGCTGCTGGGCATCATCACCCCCTTGTGGCTCTGGTGGGGTCTCACTCCGGGCGAGTTTCCCATGCCCCGCATCCCTCAGCTGGACAATCCCTTTGAAGCCCTGGGTCTCTATGAGCGCATACGCTTCATCTCCACCGTTGGCGTCACCCTCTTTGCCGGACTCATTCTGGGCAGCTACAACATGGTGAAAATCTACAGCTACAACGCCCGCGGACGCGCGCTCAACGGCCTGCTGACGCTGGTAAGCGTGATTACGGGAGTGGCCTGCGTGGTCGACTGGACCAACGTGGCCTTCTATGTCACCCTGCTCAATGTGTGTGTGGCTTTCCAGGCCGGCCACTTTTTTCATATCAACATCAAGAGCCGCACAGGCTATGTGACGATGCTTGTGCTCGCCGTAATCTACACCTCGCTCGGCATCTGGAGCCTTATAGGATGAAAGCCATCGTAGAAAGCAAAATTCCGTTTCTCTCAGGGCTGCTGACCGATGAGACACCCACGGAGGTCATCGTGCTCCCCGCCAATGAGATTACCCCTGAGGCGGTGAGAGATGCCGACGCACTGTTTGTGCGCACCCGCACCCGCTGCAACGCGGCGCTGCTTGAAGGCTCGGCCGTGAAATTCATAGCCACAGCCACCATCGGCACTGACCATATTGACCTTGACTGGTGCAATGCCCGCGGCATCACCGTGGTCAACGCACCGGGCTGCAACGCTCCCGCCGTGGCCCAATGGATGTTTGCCGCTGCCGAAGCGCTTGCCGGCAGCCAGCTCCAAGGGCTCACTCTCGGTGTGGTGGGCGTGGGCCATGTGGGGTCCATCGTGAGCCGCTACGGTGAATCGCTGGGCATGAAGGTCATGGAGTGTGACCCGCCCAAGGGTTTGCCTCTGAGCCTCGAAGAGGTGGCCTATAATGCGGATATCCTGACATTTCACACTCCTCTCACCACTGACGGCCAATGGCCCACTCGCCACATGTTTGACAGCCGCATAGCCTCCCTGATGAAACCGGGCGCCATTGTCATGAACGCGGCGCGCGGCCCTGTCACTGACACCCGCGCGCTGCTTGAGGCACCCGTAAGATGCGCCATTGACTGCTGGGAGGGCGAACCCGCCATCTCTCAGGAGCTGCTCGAAAAGGCCGAAGTGGCCACCCCTCACATTGCGGGCTACTCCTCGCAGGGCAAGATGCGCGCAACCATAATGGTTCTGGAGGCTTACAAAAAATGGCTCGGACTGCCCCCGCAGAGCTCCGTGATAGTGCGCCCCGCCTCCCTCACCATCCGTCCGGGAGAGGCCCTGAAAAGCTACGACATCATGGCCGACACCCGCAGCCTGAAGGGGCGCCCTGACCAATTTGAGAATCTAAGAAACTCCTACAATCTCCGACACGAATTATGAAAATAGCTCTTATAGGATACGGAAAAATGGGTCATGCCATCGAGCGCATTGCCCTTGAGAGGGGTCACGAGATTGTGGCCCGCATTGACATCCACAATCACGCCGACATCGAGTCAGAGGCATTTCGCAGCGCCGATGTAGCCATTGAATTCACCACTCCCGCCACAGCGTTCGATAATTGCGAGGCCGCCATGCGTCAGGGGGTTCCGGTGGTGTGCGGCTCCACAGGCTGGACCTCGGCCATGCCCCGCATGGAAGCGCTTGTCAACGAGCTTGGCGCAAAATTCTTCTGGACATCCAACTTCTCGCTCGGTGTCAACATCTTCTTTGAAATCAACCGCCGCCTTGCCGAGATGATGAACCGCTTCCCCGCCTACACTCCTTCGATGAAGGAGATTCACCATATTCACAAGCTCGACCATCCCAGCGGCACAGCCGTGTCGCTCGCCGAGGATATCGTGGAGAGCGTTGACCGTATAGGCCGCTGGACGGAGAATCCGGTTGAGCCCGGGGCCATGTTCATTGACCATGAACGTCAGGGCGAGGTGCCCGGCACCCACATCATCACATGGGACTCGGCCGTCGACACCATCACCCTCGAACACCGCGCCAAATCCCGCGACGGATTCGCCCTCGGCGCTGTCATTGCCGCCGAATGGCTCCCCGGATGCAAGCCCGGTTTCCACCACATGACCGAACTTCTCGCAGCCCTCTGACGGCTGCCGCTACAATCTCAAAAGGGGCCTCCGAGCCCCTTTTCATGTGTTAATCCACCTGTTGCAGTTTCATTGACAGTGACGTGCAAGCAATAATGGCCGCTTGTGAGCGTTAAATGAATGGCTTTTCCAATCACAGTGGTAGGTCCGGTAACATTGGTTGTGGCTCACTGACTGCAAAACAGTTATGTGTCTTATTGAATTTGACGGTTCGTTAGTAATTTTACCTTACAAATATGCCTCACGAGCCGGATTTTATTACTAATTTTGCAACAACACGATTTTTCAACTCTTCATTACCATGAATTTCAAATTACTCCTTGCTTCAGCCCTGGTTTTCTCAGCCTCCGCCGCAGGCGCAGCGGAAGCCGACTATTCCGGCTTCGTGAAAGTGTCCGGTCCCGATCTTGTGAAACCCGATGGCTCCAAACTGTTCATTATGGGCACCAACCTCGGCAACTGGCTCAACCCCGAGGGCTACATGTTCAATTTCCGCAGAACAAACTCTCCCCGCATGATTAACGACATGTTCTGCGAACTCGTGGGCCCCGATGCCACCGCTGAGTTCTGGGAACAGTTCAAGGAGAATTATATCACCAAGGCCGACATTGATTTCATTGCCGCTCAGGGCGCCAACACCATCCGCCTCCCCTTCCACTATAAGCTCTTCACCGACGAGGACTATATGGGCGAGACCGCCAATCAGAAAGGCTTTGACTACATTGACAAGGTTGTGTCATGGGCCCGCAACAACGGTCTCTACGTGATTCTCGACATGCACGATGCCCCCGGCGGACAGACCGGCGATAACATCGACGACTCTTACGGCTATCCCTGGCTCCTCACAAGCGAGCGCTCTCAGAAGCAGTTCTGCGACATCTGGAAGGAGATTGCCAAGCGCTACAAGGATGAGACCGCCATCCTCGGCTATGAGCTCATCAACGAACCCATTGCCCACTATTTCGAGGACAAGGACTCGCTCAACGCTCTGCTCCAGCCCCTCCACATGCGCGCCGTGAGCGCAATCCGTGAGGCCGACCCCAACCACATCATCCTCCTGGGCGGTCCGCAGTGGAACAGCGTGTTCACCCCCCTCACAAACTGGACCTACGATAACAACCTCATGTGGACATGCCATCGCTATGGAGGCGATGCCACTGCCGAGGCCATCTCTCACTACATCGAAACCCGTGACCGCTCAAACCTCCCCATGTATATGGGCGAAATAGGTCATAACACTGACAAATGGCAGGCCGATTTTGCCCGCGTGATGAAGGAAAACAACATCGGCTACACCTTCTGGCCCTACAAGAAGGCCGGCGGCTCTTGCATGAACGGTGTCAAGATGCCCGAAGGCTGGGACATCATCGTGGAATTCTCAGAGGCTCCCCGTGGCACATACGAGGAAATCCGCAATGCCCGCCCCTCAGGCGCTCGCCTTGACTCGGTGAAGACCGCCATGAAAACCTATCTGGAAAACATCAAGGCCGCCAACTGCGAGCCTCAGACCTCATACATCGAATCCATGCTGCTCAACGAGCCTCAGCCCAAGGCAAAGGCAAAGACCAAGAACGGCAAGCGTAAATAATCCTGAACAATCTCACTATTTTTCCACAAATGACATTACGTAATCTTATCATCGGCATGATGATGGCCGCCCCTGCCCTGCAGGCTGCCACTCCGGTTTATCTTGATGAAAGCAAGCCGCTTGAGGATCGCGTGGAGGACGCTCTGTCCCGCATGACCCTTGAGGAGAAAGTTGCCATCATTCACGCTCAGTCAAAATTCAGCGCCCCCGGCGTGCCTCGCCTCGGCATCCCCGAACTCTGGACCACCGACGGCCCCATGGGCGTCCGCCCCGAAGTACTCTGGGACGAATGGGAACAGGCTGAATGGACCAACGACTCCTGCACCGCTTTCCCCTCTCTGACCTGCCTCGCAGCCACATGGAACCCCGAGATGGCAAAGCTCTACGGCAAATCAATAGGCGAAGAGGCCCGCTTCCGCAACAAGAGCGTGCTCCTGGGCCCCGGCGTCAACATCTACCGCACTCCCCTCTGCGGCCGTAACTTCGAATATATGGGCGAGGACCCCTACCTGGCTTCGCGCATGGTGGTGCCCTACGTTAACGGTGTGCAGGACAACGGCGTATCAGTCTGCGTGAAGCATTTCGCGCTCAACAACAACGAAATCAATCGCCACACCTCAAACCCCATCGTGGATGACCGCACCCTCTATGAAATCTATCTCCCCGCCTTCAAGGCCGCTGCCACCGAAGGCAATGCATGGAGCTTCATGGGTGGATACAACCTTTTCCGCGGTCAGCATGCCAGCTACAACCCCATCCTGATGAACGACATCCTCAAGGGTGAATGGGGCTGGGACGGCGCCGTTATCTCTGACTGGGGCGCTGTTCATGACACCAAATCAGCAGTGGAAGGCGGTCTGGACATGGAGTTCGGCAGCTGGACCGACGGTCTGGCCGGCGGCGCTTCCAATGCCTACGACAACTATTGGTTGGCCAAGCCCTATCTCAAGGGCATCCAGGACGGCACCTACTCTGAGGAGCAGCTCAACGACAAGGTGCGCCGTGTGCTCCGCCTGACCATGCGCACCGCCATGGACCGCAACCGCCCCTGGGGCTCGATGGTCTCTGACGAACACAAGGCCGCATGCCGTCAGATTGGCGGTGAGGGCATCGTGCTCCTGCAGAACAAGAACAATCTCCTCCCCGTCAACACTGACAAGGTCAAGAAGATTGCCGTTATCGGCGAGAACGCCATCAAGATGATGACCGTGGGCGGCGGCTCCTCTTCGCTCAAGGCAAAGTATGAAATCACTCCCCTCGACGGTCTCAAGGCTCGCCTGGGCGACAAGGCCGAGATTGTGTATGCCCGCGGATATGTGGGCGACCCCACCGGCGAATATAACGGTGTGGTAACCGGCCAGAATCTCGAAGATCCCCGCTCACCCGAGGAGCTCGCAGCCGAGGCTGAAAAGGTGGCCCGCGAGGCTGACATCGTGCTCTTCTTCGGCGGTCTCAACAAGAGCGGCCATCAGGATTGCGAGGACACTGACCGCTTAGGTCTGGAGCTCCCCTATGGTCAGGATGCACTCATTGAGCGCATCGTGGCCGCCAACCCCAACACTGCCTTTATCAACATCAGCGGCACCGGTGTGGCCATGCCCTGGGCCTCAAAAGTCCCTGCCATCATGCAGGCATGGTATCTCGGCAACGAAACCGGCAACGCCATTGCCGATGTTATCTCAGGCGATGTGAACCCCTCGGGCAAGCTCCCTTACACCTACTATGCCACCCTCGACCAGTGTGGCGCTCACAAGCTCGGCGCCTATCCCGGCACTCCCGGTGTGGACGTTCTGGGCAACGAGGTGATGGACATGCCTTACAATGAGGGCATCTACGTGGGCTACCGCTTCATCGACAAGAACAAGCTCAAACCCACCTTCCCCTTCGGCCATGGCCTCAGCTACACCACTTTCGAGTATGGCAAGCCCACTGTCAGCAAGTCAGTGATGACTCCTGACGAAACTGTCACCGTGAGCGTGCCCGTAACCAACACCGGCAGCCGCAGCGGCCAGGAGGTGGTTCAGCTCTACATCCGTGACCTCAAGTCGTCAGTTGACCGCCCCGTCAAGGAGCTCAAGGGCTTCGAGAAGGTTGACCTCGCTCCCGGCCAGACCAAGGTGGTTCACTTTGAAATCGGCAAGGACGCTCTGAGCTTCTTCGATGCTGACCGTCACGAATGGGTGGCCGAGCCCGGCAAGTTCGAGGCCGTTATCGGTGCCTCTTCAGCCGATGTGCGCGGATCCGTGCCCTTCACTCTGAAGTAAAAAATCCCTGACATTACGCATTAAGCGCCGACGGAAAGTGACCTCCGTCGGCGTTTTTTCGTATATTCGCACCATGAAGATTTGCAATCGCCGGGCGTGGGCCGTTCTCCTCGCTGTAGCTGTCTATTATGCTCTGTTTGCGCTGTTATCGCCCGCTTCGGGCGATGATGTCCGCTTCATGTTTGACTGGCGGCTGTATAGCCTCAACGGCGAGCTGGGATTCTTCCCCTCCGTGGCGGCATTCGCCGATTACATGCGCAATTTTGACAATGCGCGGCTTGACAATATCATTGCCTTCGTGCTGCTCAACTACACGCCTGTGTGGCTCACTTCGGTTGTCGTGGGACTACTCGCGGCTGCCACGGTGGGATTCGGCACCGCTCTCTCGGCCCACTTCACTGCGCGAAATCTTCTGTGGGCAGCGGTGTGGCTCATGGTGTTCATGCCGTGGCGAGGCGAGGGGATAGCCACGGTCAACTCTCTCAACATGCTCCTGCCGGCGGCTTCGTCGCTCGCTTTTCTGCTCCTTCTGCTCTCTGAAAAGCCTCTGAAGCGTTGGGTCTGGCCGTTCGCATTGCTGTTTGCCTTGATTGCCGGAATGATGCACGAGGGCTTTTCAGCGCCTGTAATCGCCGCAGCGGCGGTGTGGTGGATAATCACCCCTTCGTGTCGCAACAAGCGCTTCACGGCCCTTATTTTGGCCTTTACGCTCGGCTTTGCCTGGGTGGTGTCGGCGCCGGGAATTCTCTCGCGTGCCTTAAATGATCCGGGCCACTCGGGCTTCCAGCTCTTCGGCTTCATCACTCTCACCATGCCAATGTGGCTGCTGGCTGCAGCTTTCGCGGTGTTCCGCCGCAGGCCTCGCGGCATTGCGCTGCTACTGGCGGTGATGACGGTGGTATCGACCGTCGTGGCCGGCAAAAGCGGCACTTTCAATCCCCGCGCCTGGTGGATTGCCGACCTGTGGGCGTCGCTGCTCACGCTCTGGCTTGCGGCTACGTGGCTGCAGCGGGTGTGGCGGGGCGTGGTGGTGGCCACAGGGGCGTTGCTGGCCGTTTTCGGCGGCAATGTGCTTTACTGGCAGCTCATATCCTCGCAGATGAACAGCCGGGTGACGGCGGAGATTGAAGCCTCGCCCACCGGAACGGCCTTTGGGCATTATGACCCATTTCTCCCCAAAACGGTGCTTTTGCAGCCCATCAGGAATCTTTGGTACAATGAGCTTCACCTCAATTCGGTCAATTATCGCCGTACCGACGGGCGCATCGAGGCTTATGTGCCGCAATGTCTGTCGCGAATCACAGCGGAGCAGGCGGCGCACATCAATGCCGGCTCAGCTCCGGGAGCCGAGTTCCGGCCGCTGGATTCCACGGGGCGCTTCTGGCTTTTCGAGAATGAGATTGTGGGGCGTGACTCGGTGATTATGGCCCGGTCATGGGGCGGCGAATGCTATCAGCAGGCAGCGGCCCTGGGGCAGGCCGACTTCGGCACGGCGCAACATGTGCCGCTGCTGATTCAGCGTTTCGTAACCGTGTCAGGCGACACGCTGCTGTGGCTCCACTCGCCGCTGCGCAATCCTCCGCGGCCCGAGCGCTGCATCTTAGATTAGATTCCGGCCTATCCACCATGCCACGGTAACTCCGCCTACGGCCCACGGCAGCCATACAGAGCTTCTGAGGCGCCGCGCGGGCGCAAACCTGTCAGGCATCAGCAGCAACGCCGCAAGCGCCACAGCGGGCAGGAAAAGGGCATTATAGCGCACCACGGCTGCAATGTCGCCGTGAAGCAGGGCGTGAAATGCGCGCTGACTCCCGCAGCCGGGGCAGTCATAGCCGGTGAGCACCTTCAACGGGCAGCGGGGAAAAAATGCCGATGAGGAGGGGTCAAAAACAGCGTAGACCACCGGCAGAATGCAGGCGGCCACGCAGATGAGGATTAAAATGGTGCGACGGTTCAAGACAGTGCACCGTTGAAGATGCTGGAACACATAACCAGAATGGTGTAGGCTGCGCTGACAACCACTCCTATCACCGCAGAGGTGATTATCCAGTTTTTGGCTGACGTTGAAGCGCGATAGGCCTCTTCATAGGCGCCGCGGTCATAAGCGGGATTCACTGCCGCACTCTTGATGATGGCCACAATGCCTAAGGGCAGACAGCAGAGCAGCGTCACGATGATGCTCCATGCCAGATAGTTGTCAGGGCGCGGAGGCATCGCTCCGGAATTGCTCATTCCGGGGGCATAGCCGGGACTGAAGGCCGTCTGAGGGTTGGCAAACGGTGATCCTTGGGTCTGAGAACCGAAGGAGGGAGGGGTGTTTCCGCCGAATGGGCGACCGGCAAACATGTCGGCAAAGTCGCCCACCTGTGAAGCGGGAGCCCAGTCGGCCATTCCTTCAGCCCACACAGGGGTGTCGGGAGTAAGCGGCAGGCGTCGGGCTTCGGCAAGGTCCAGCGGACCAAGGCGCACGTCGTTAAGGATTACGTAGTATTTCATTGTGTTGGAAATATGAATCGATTGGAGGGATGTGTAAGCTCCGGGGGATTAGAAGAATTTAGTTTCTTCGCCGAGGATGTCGCTCAGGAGGTTGTTGGCGAGACGGCTGGCTCCGATGCGGAAATATTCGTTGTCGGCCACCCATTTCTCACCGAGCACTTCCTTGACGATGGTGTAATATTTCACGGCTTCCTCGGTGGTGGCCACGCCTCCGGCGGCCTTGAAGCCCACCATGCGGCCGTGGGCCTCATAGTATTCCTTGATGCACTGACACATCACGTAGCAGGCCTCGAGGGATGCTCCGGGATATTCCTTGCCGGTGGATGTCTTCAGGAAGTCGGCGCCGCTGTAAAGGGCCAGCACTGATGCGTTGCGGATGTTCTCGGCGGTCTTGAGGGCTCCGGTTTCGAGAATCACTTTCATGAGTGAGTCGCGGCATGAGTGCTTCATCTCCTGGAGGTCGTCGCAGAGGTCTTCGTAGTCTTTGTCGAAGAAGTCACCCACGTTGAGCACCACGTCGATTTCATCGGCNCCGGCTTCAACGGCAAGGGCCACTTCGGCCACTTTCACCTCGGTGAATGTCTGTGAGGTGGGGAATCCTCCNGCCACGGCTGCGATGTCAACGTCAGTAACGTCGAGAGCGGTGCGCACCACGGGCACAAAGTTGGGATACACGCAGATGGCGGCCACGTTGGGCAGGTCGGCGTGTTCGTGCTCAAAATCGTTCACGCGGCCGGTGAATTCAGCCACTGAGCGCTCTGAGTCAGTGGTTTTGAGCGTGGTGAGGTCAATGCAGTTGAAAATCTTCTTATAGACGTCGACATTGCGGTTTTCCTCAAGGTGTTTTTCGAGGATTTCCTCAACGGCGGCTTTCACTGCGGCGTCGTCGGTGGTGACGCGGCTTGCTTTGATGGTGTCGAGATATTTGCTTTCCATATTGGGATGAGGGAGTTATTTTGAGTTTGTTTCGTTGTCGGTGGGGGCCAGCTTGGGGTTGCTGAGATGACGGGTGGCGTCGCGGCGGGTCTTCTTGTCAAGGTTGCGCGCAAAGGCTTCGGTGAGGTCGGTGCCGGTTTGGTTGGCTATGGCCAGCGTCACCCACAGGAGGTCGGCCAGCTCGTCGGCAAGGTCATCTTTTTCGCCTTCTTTGAAGGATTGGTCGCCGTAACGCCTGGCCATAATGCGTGCCACTTCCCCGGTCTCTTCAGCCAGCACGGCCATGTTGGTCAGGGGCGAGAAGTAGCGGCGCCCGATGGTGGTAATCCATCGGTCCACAATCTGCTGGGCTTCGCTGATGGTAAGCTGTTGCTTCTGTTGGTCAGTCATAGGCTCCCCAAAGTTAAGCATATCCGTGGTATAAAACCGTATAATGGACTGAAAAGTTGCGAGAGAGGGTGAGGTTTATTCGCGGAGGCGTGAGTCAATGATGATGGTCACGGGGCCGTCGTTGGCTATGTCCACGAGCATATCTGCGCCGAACACTCCGCGCTTCACGGGGAGTCCCGACAGCTCGGAGCAGGCCTCGCAGTAGGCTTCATAGAGGGGCACGGCAAGGTCATGGCCGGCGGCGCGGATATAGCTGGGGCGGTTGCCTTTGCGGGTGGAGGCGGTGAGGGTAAACTGGCTCACGGCCAGGATTTCGCCTTGGATGTCCACCACGGAGCGGTTCATCACTCCGGCGTCATCGTTGAAAATCCTGAGGCCCAGGGTTTTGGAGGCGAGCCATTTCACATCGTCGGGGGTGTCGCCCTGTTCCACCCCTACGAGCACCATAAGTCCCTGATTGATTGAGGAATGTAGCTGTCCGCCGATGGTCACGGAGGCGTGCGTAACGCGCTGAATCACAAGTCGCATGGCTTTGTTTTGAGTGTGGGTTATTCTTCTTCGGGGTCGGTGGCGTGGAGCGCGGTGTAGACCACTGAGGCGCGGGCCGGACCCACCACGTCGGCAATGGCGTCGAGGTCAGCTTCTTTGATGCGTTTCACGCTCTTGAATTTGCGCAGGAGGGCCGTGCGACTCTTTTCGCCTACGCCTTTTATGGAGTCAAGGGCCGACACTGTCTGCCCCTTGCTGCGGCGGTTTCGGTGGTGGGTGATGCCGAAGCGGTGGGCTTCGTCACGCAGGTGCTGGACCACTCGCAGGGTCTCGGAGTTCTTGTCGATATAGAGGGGTATGCTGTCGCCGGGGAAGTAGATTTCCTCGAGTCGCTTGGCTATGCCCACCACGGCTATGACGCCTCGCAGCCCTATCTCTTCAAGGGCTTCCACGGCGGCGCTGAGCTGTCCTTTACCGCCGTCCACCACTATGAGCTGGGGCAGTTCCTGACCCTCTTCCATCAGGCGGGTGTAGCGGCGGGTGAGCACCTCTTTCATCGAGGCGAAGTCGTCCGGGCCCACCACAGTCTTGATGTTGAAGTGGCGGTAATCTTTCTTGGATGGCTTGCCGTTTTTGAACACCACGCAGGATGCCACGGGGTTCGTGCCTTGGATGTTTGAGTTGTCAAAGCACTCTATGTGGCGTGGCAGTTCGGTGAGGCGGAAGTCCTCTTTCATGCGCTGGAGCAGCCTGTCGGTGCGCTGTTCGGGACTGGTGCGCTCCATGTGTTTGAGCATGTCGATTTTGAACTGGCGGGCGTTGCGTTCCGACACCTCCAGGAGCTTGGCTTTGTCGCCGCGCTGGGGCACGGTGAAGGTCACGCCGTCAAATTCCATGTCGGGGAGCTGCGCCACAATCACCTCGCGGAGGGTCACGCCGAGCTTGGCCTGAATCTCATTGACGGCCATGGTGAGGAGCTGGCTCACGGGCTCGTCGAGCCTGCGCTTATATTGCAGGGTGAGACTGCGCACCACCGCGCCGTGGCGCACGTGCATATAGTTGACGAACACATCCTTTCCGTCGTCGTCCACTCCAAACACGTCAATCTCGTCAATCGTCTGGCTGACGATGACACTCTTGGCCTGATAGCGGGCTATGAGGTCATATTTCACCTTCAACTCCTGGGCCTCCTCAAAGCGGAGCTCTTCGCTGAGGCGCATCATCTCGTCGCGCAGAAACTGCATGAGCTCGGCGGTGTCGCCGCGGAGTATCTGCTTCACGCGCTCAATCTGGGCGGCATATTCCTCTCGGGTCACCATTCCCACACAGCATCCGCCGCAGCGTTTCATGTGGTATTCGAGGCAGAGCCGGCCCTTGCCGCGGGCCACATATTCGGGGGTGATGGCGTGGCGGCAGGAGCGCAGGGGATAGAGGTCGCGCACCAGTTCAAGCACCGTCCTGGCCACGGCCACGGAGGTGTAGGGACCAAAGTATTTTGACCCGTCCTTTATCTTCTGGCGTGTCATGAACACGCGCGGAAAGGGTTCGTTGGTCACCACAATCCAGGGGTAGGATTTGTCGTCCTTGAGCAGCACATTGTAGCGTGGCTGATACTCCTTGATCATCGATGCCTCCAGATTGAGCGCATCCTGCTCGGTGGGCACCACAATATAGGTCATATCGCGGATGGCCCTCACGAGCAGGTTGGTGCGCAGCGAATCGTGGGTGCGGTTGAAATAGGAGCTCACACGCCGCTTCAGGTTCTTGGCCTTACCCACATAGATTACCGTCCCCTCGGCGTCGTAGTAGGTATACACGCCGGGGGTGTCGGGGAGGATGGCAATCTTCTCCTTCAGATAGTCTGATTTAAGATGCTTGGCCATGTGGGGAGGGCTTTTTCAGCGGTCAATAGCTGATAAGGGAGGTCACTTCGGCATCGGCGGGAAGGTTGGCGCGACCGTTCAGTGCGCTCAGCTCGATGATGAAGTTGATGTAGATTTTCTTGGGGTTCATGCTCTTCACGAGCTCATAAGCTGCGGCCATAGTGCCACCGGTGGCGAGCACGTCGTCATGAATCACCACCACGTCGTCAGGACCGATTGCATCGCGGTGAATCTCGATGGTGTCGGTGCCATACTCTTTCTGATAGNTGGCCTTGACGGTGTCGGCGGGGAGTTTGCCGGGCTTGCGCACGGGCACAAAGCCTGCGCCTAACTCAAAGGCGAGGATAGAGCCACCGATGAAGCCGCGGCTTTCTATGCCCACCACTTTGGTGATGCCTTTGCCGCGATAGAGTTCCGAGAGGTCCCAGCCGATAATGTGGAGCGCGCGGGGATCTTTGAATGCGGTGGTGAGGTCTTTGAAAAGCACCCCCTTGCTGGGGAAGTCCTGCACGTCGCGAATCTTTGACTTGATATATTCCATAATAGATTAAAGTTAAGATTGAACTTGAGATTTTGTTCCACGTGGAACAATTGAAGGCTATCTTCCTAAAAGCAATAGCAATATGCTGACATCGGCGGGCGACACGCCGGGGATGCGCGATGCCTGCCCTATGGTTTCAGGATTGATGCGGGTGAGCTTCTGGCGGGCCTCGGTGGAGAGGGCCTTGACGTTTTCGTAGTCAATGCGACCGCGGAGTTTCACATCCTCCAGGCGCATCATCTTGTCGGCCACGAGCTGCTCGCGTTCAATATAGCCTTTGTATTTTATTCTTATCTGAGCGGCCTCCACAATCTCCTCGCGGCGGTTGGCGGGGATATTGTCAGATATCCATTGAGCCACTTCAGGGAGCGCTTCTGCAAGGAGAGCAATGGTGAGCTGCGGGCGNGTGATGAGCTCATAGAGGCGAGCGCTCTGCTTGAGNGGCGTGGAGCCTACTTGAATGAGCAGGGGATCGGCCACAGAAGGCTGCACGGAAAGCTCGCGGGCAAACTCCACAAAGCGGTCAATAAGCTCGTATTTCTCTTTCATCAGGGCATAACGCTGCTCTGAGGCGAGACCAATCTCATGACCTAAGGGGGTAAGGCGTTCGTCGGCGTTGTCCTGACGGAGGAGGATGCGATACTCGGCGCGGGAGGTAAACATNCGGTAAGGCTCGTCCACGCCTTTTGTCACAAGGTCGTCAATCAGCACTCCAATGTAGGCTTGGTTGCGGCCGAGGGTGATTGCGGGCTTATCCTGGGCGAGACGCGCGGCATTGATTCCGGCAATGAGGCCCTGTCCGGCGGCCTCTTCATAACCTGTGGTGCCGTTAACCTGTCCGGCGAGGAACAGACCGCCCACAACCTTGCTTTCGAGTGAGTGATTGAGCTGCGTGGGGTCGAAAAAGTCGTATTCTATTGCGTAGCCGGGGCGGTAGATTCTCACATCTTTCAGCGCGGGCACACTTTCGAGTGCGCGTAGCTGGATGTCAACGGGCAGCGATGATGAGAAGCCGTTAAGATAGTATTCGGTGGTGGTTTCGCCTTCGGGTTCGAGGAATAGCTGATGCTCGTCCTTGTCGGCGAAGGTAACAATTTTGGTTTCGATGCTTGGGCAATAGCGCGGGCCTATGCTCTGAATCTGCCCGTTATAGAGGGGAGAATCGGGCAGTCCCTCACGCAAAATGGCGTGGGTGGTTGCATTGGTGTAGAGTATGTGGCAGTCACGCTGCTTGAGGCGTGAGTGTTCGTCGGGAAGGAATGAGAAGTGGTGATAATCGGTGTCGCCGGCCTGGGGCGTTGTCTTGCTCCAGTCCACAGAGCGACCGTCAATGCGCACGGGAGTGCCGGTTTTCATGCGGTCAACTCTCACTCCGAGGGAGGCGAGCTGCTCGGTGAGGCCTGTTGATTCAGGCTCGGCCACTCGGCCCCCTTTGATTTTAACGCGACCTATATGCATGAGGCCGTTAAGGAATGTGCCTGAGGTTATCACCACGGCTTTTGCGCGAAATTCCACTCCTAAGGCTGTTTTCACACCTTTGACTGCGCCATCCTCCACCATTAATCCCGTGACATTGTCCTGCCACATATCCAGATTTTCGGTGTTTTCGAGGATGGTGCGCCATTCGTTGCTGAATTTCATGCGGTCACTCTGGGCGCGCGGACTCCACATGGCGGGACCTTTTGACCGGTTGAGCATCCTGAACTGAATGGAGGTGCGGTCAGTGACAATGCCGGTCATGCCGCCCATAGCGTCGATTTCGCGTACAATCTGGCCTTTGGCTATTCCACCTATTGCCGGATTGCAGCTCATCTGCGCAATCTTGTTCATGTCAAGGGTTATGAGCAGCGTCGACGCTCCCAGACGTGCGGCGGCGTGTGCAGCCTCACATCCGGCGTGTCCTGCGCCCACAACTATTACGTCATAGTCGAATTTCATTGTCAGGAGATGCTTTTTAACAGCTCAAGAGCCTCATTTTCATTGTGTTCCATAATCTCACGCTCACCGGGACCTTTGTCGTTGATGCCACACAGATGAAGCACCCCGTGAACAATCACGCGGTTAAGTTCTTCATCATAAGGGCGGTGTGACACACCTTCGGCATTTGTCCTCACGGTGTCAAGCGAGATAAACATGTCGCCGGAGATTCTGCGCCCGAGGGTGTCGTCAAATGTGATGATGTCAGTGAAGTAGTCGTGGTTGAGAAACTCACGGTTCACTTCAATTATCGTGGGATCGTCACAGAAGATGTAGGTCAGCGGACCGAGCACTTTGCCGTGAGATGCGGCAACAGCCTCAAGCCATCTTTCCATGCGCGGGAAATCCAAGTCCGGCAAAACCACATCTCCCCGGGTGAGCCATTGAAATTTAGACATAGTTATTCAGATTACACGCAAATTTACAAAATTCCTCAAAACTCAGGCTCAATTATTTGCCAAATTATGGTAAATTCTCGGGCAGATTATCGAATTGCCGCACAGATGAAAATCTCAGAGGCCCAAATTAGGCAATATCACTCTTTGTTTCAAGCAATTGAGGCTAATTTTTCGTGTCGGGATTTTTGGTCAGAAAATTAGCGGGTTGCCCGTTTTTGCGATTTTACGGCGAGAGTGGGTGGCGAAAGCGGAATTTTTGTATTTTTGCTTGATTAATGTTTACTCCATGAAGAACTCTCTGCTTATTCTGGCGGCTGCCATCAGCGGCATGCCCCTCGCCGCTCAGGAAACAATCTGGGCCGGCGCCGGAGAAATTGTTTCTCCCGATGTTACACCCGACGGCAGTGTCACTTTCCGCATCAACGCGCCTCAGGCATCGAAAATTGAAATCACCGGCACAATGATGCCTCAGCAGGAGGTTACCACCCCTCAAGGCATGACTTTCAAAGTTGCCGGCAAAGCCGACATGCTGAAGGATGAGAATGGCGTGTGGACCTACACCGTCCCCACTCTCGCCCCCGAGCTCTACACCTATAATATAATCGTGGACGGCGTGACGGTCAATGATCCGTCAAACGTCTACCGCCTGCGCGACATTAACAGCATCACCGACTTCTTCATCGTGCCGGGCGAGGCCTCCGCTCCCTATATGGTCAACAACATCCCCCACGGCACGGTGGCCAAGGTGTGGTGCCCGAGCGCACAGGCCGACAACGGCCGCCGACTCACAGTCTACACTCCCGCGGGCTATGAAACCGACACATCGCGCCGCTACCCTGTGCTCTACCTCCACCACGGCATGGGTGGCGACGAGAACGCATGGACTGAGCTGGGCCGTGCCTCGCAGATTCTTGACAACCTCATTGCCCAGGGCAAAGCCGAGCCCATGATTGTGGTGATGCCTAACGGCAACATCGCCATGGAGGCCGCCCCGGGCGAAACTTCGGCCGGCCTCAAGCAGCCCACCACTCGCCTACCCCACACCATGGACGGTCTCTATGAGGAATCCTTCCCCGAAATCCAAAGCTTCATCGACGCCAATTACCGCACCATCCCCGACAAGGCCCACCGCGCCATCGCCGGCCTGTCGATGGGAGGTTACCACTCGCTCAACATTTCGCGCAACCATCCCGACGACTTCGGCTATATTGGCCTGTTCTCTGCCGCCGTTGACCGCGGGCAGAATTCCACCTCACCGGTCAATGCCGACCCCGACGGCAAGCTCCGCCGCCTGGCTCAGGCCAAGCCCGCGCTCTACTGGATTGCCATCGGCAACGAGGACTTCCTCTACGACTCCAACAAGGAGTATCTGAAGAAGCTCGACGACATAGGGCTCAACTATGTGTTCGTGGAGAGCGACGGTGGCCACATCTGGAAAAACTGGCGCACATATCTCACCCAATTCCTCCCCCTCCTCTTCAAATAAGAAAAAGGGCGGCACNTTGNCGCCCTTTTATTTTTTTCACTATTTTTAGCGATTGTGAGTGGTTTGACATTCACGTAATTTTGCATTGTCTAACTTAAATTACAGATGAAGATGAAACGTATTCTTTGCACAGTGCTTACAGCGCTCACCCTTTTAGGCGCATCTGCACAAGCTCCTGAAAAGGGTGATGTGATTGCGGATTTAGGTATCGGTGTGGGTGCCATGGATGGTGCTTCAAGCGAGGCATCGTTTACCCAGCGCATTGCCATAGAGTGGGGCATGCTCGAATTTGAAACGCTCAACTCCGACTGGACCCTCACCCTCGGCTTCCAGCTCAACAACGGCGCTTGGACAAAATCAGGGAGCGACCATATCACCTTTGAAAAGTGGCGCTCCACGCAGGATGACCTGACCTTCATGCCCACAGCCTCTCTCCATCACGGCTTCTCAAACCGCATCGACGGTTACGCCACCTTAGGCATGGGATTCGGCCTGCTCAACAGCCGCTCGAGCACCAACATTGGTGTGTGGGGCAACACGGACGCTTCATTCGCCATGGCACTCAACCTCGGCATGCGCTATTGGATTAACGCCAACTGGGGCATCAACGCTCAGTTCGGTATGGTCAGCGCCGCCTGGAAAGACGGCTACGGCAGCTACAATATTCTCTCCGTAGGCGCCTCCTATAAGTTCTGACACACCGCTCTCCCACCCCTTCACCTCACACCTCCGCATCGCTATCAGTCGCCGCAGGGGTGTGAGCTCTTTTTTACCCCTTGGCGCATACTCAGCCGTCAAATCCATGCGATTTTTGTGGGAGGGTTCGCTCGGATTGACTATATTTGCAGTTGAGAATCAACTCTAACTCGCGCAAGAATGTCATCGAAAATCACAGCCACTATAATCACATATAACGAGGAGGCCCACATTGGCGCCTGCATTGATTCGCTTGCCGGAGTGGCCGATGAGATTGTGGTGATTGACTCCTTCTCCACCGATGCCACCGTGGAAATTTGCCGCAGCCGGGGATGCAAAATCACCCAGCGCGAGCTCAACGGCTACGGCGCCCAGCGCCAGTATGCCACCTCGATGGCATCCCACCCCTACATCCTCTCAATCGACGCCGACGAGGAGCTGTCGCCTTCGCTGGCCCGACGCCTCATGGAGATGAAGGAGCGCGGATTTAACCACAGGGTCTACTCATTCACGCGCCTCAACTTTTTCTGCGGCAAGCCCATCCGCCACTGCGGCTGGTATCCTGACCGGCAGATTCGCCTCTTTGACAAGCGCTATGCCAACTGGAACCTCCGCGATGTGGCTGAATCGGTGATTTTCCGCGACTCCGTGCGCCCGCAGCCCGTGGACGGCGACATCCTCCACTATCGCTGTTCCACCCCCGAGGAATATTCCGGCACGATGACCCACCAGGCCGAACTGCGCGCCCGTGTACTCGCCGCGGCCGACGGCTCCATAAGCCCGCTCACTCCCATCCTCAAAGGTGTAGGTGCCTGGTGGACCACTCTCATCACCCGCGGCGGATGGCTCGACGGCAAGGAGGGGCGCCTGATTGCCCGCGAGGAATATCGCCGCACAAGCCGCGCCTACAGCCGCGCACGTCAACTCTCAGCCGATGCCAAGGATGAAGCATAGCCACTTTCTTATAACCCTGTTTAACCTCGCCCTTTGGCCGGCCGACAAATCCAACTCGCCCACCCGCACCGAGCAATGGCTCGATAGCCGCTGCCGCCTCTTTGAGCAGTGGTGCCTCCCCTCGGTGATGGCCCAGAAGGGCGCAAGCTTCCGCTGGCTGGTGATGTTTGACGCTGACTCACCCGCTTCGCTGCGTGAGCGCATTGCGCGCTGGCAACGCCTCTGCCCGGCGCTGGAGCCGTGTTTCTTCACCGCCGCTCAGGTGCAGGGCTTCGCCGGACGCTCCGTTGACCGTCAGGTTGACTTCATTGTCAGCGCCATCAAGGAGCGCCTTGACGGGTCAGAAGAGTGGCTGCTGACCACCAATCTTGACAATGACGACGCGCTGGCGTCCGATGCNCTNAGCCGCATCTCGGAGGCCTTCATGCGCAATCCGGCGCTCGGCGTCATATCGCTCGTCAACGGCCTCCAGCTGTTCCCCTCGCTGGGTGTGGCGGCAAAGATGAGCTACCCCCACAATCATTTTCTCACTCTCTGCGAGCCGCTCGGCCCCGACGCCACGCCGCTCACCGTTGAGTCAATGTCACACCGCCGGGCGCGCAAGATGTTTCCCGTCACTGACCTCAAGGGCGACCCGGGATGGATTGAGGTGGTCCACGGCTGCAACATATCCAACGACCTGCGCATCACCTCGCGCATCCGTTACCGCTATCCTCTCTCTGCCATATCCCTCCGCCCCTTCGGCATTGACCTCCTGATTTCCCGCTCCCGCCAGCTCCGCGCTCTCCCCGCGTTCGCGGCCATGATGCTACGGGTGGCCTCCAGGCGCCTTCTGCGCAAGCTCCGCAAACATTAATCCCCCTCTCTGATAATCTCTCACCAAGCTTTAATCATGAGCGATACTCTTAAAATATTCTGCTCCAACACTGCCGCCTATATCGACGTGGCCGGCGGCGAAACCCTCCTGTCAATAGCCTCGCGCCTGAAATTGCCGTTCACCCCGGTGTGTGCGCGCGTCAACAATAAAACCGAGGGGCTGGACTATGCCGTGTTCCATCCCAAGCAGGTGGAGTTCCTCCCCGTGGAGTCGCCCAGCGGCCACAGGGTCTACGTGCGCTCGCTCTGCATGCTGCTCTATAAGGCCGTAACCGACCTCTATCCCGGCACCCGCCTGCGCATTGAGCACTCCGTGAGCCGTGGCTACTTCTGCCGCCTGTTCAACGGTCAGGAGGTGACCCCCGAGGTCATCGAGGCGCTGCGCCGCCGCATGGCCGAGCTTGTGGAGGCCAACCTCCCCTTTGAGCGCCATGAGCGCCTCACGCGCGATGTCATTGACATCTTCGCCCGTCAGGGACTCAACGACAAGGTGCGCCTGCTCAAAACCACTCATCAGCTCTACACGGTCTACTATCGTCTGGGCAACATCTGCGACAGCTATTACGGCTGCCTGGCCCCCTCCACAGGCTTCCTGAGCGTGTTTGACCTCCGCCCTTACAAGAGCGGCTTCCTCCTCCTGGGCCGCGACCCGCAGAACCCCTCGGTGGCTCCTGACCCCGTGGTGCAGGATAAGATGTATGCCGCATTCACTGACTATCTGAAGTTTAACCACGTTATCGGCGTGCGCAATGTGGGCGAGCTCAACATTGCCGTCAGCGAGCGCCGTAGCGCCACTCTCATCAACATCGCCGAGGCGCTCCATGTCAAGTACATAGGCATGATAGCCGACCGCATCACCGAGCGCTTCCGCAATGGCGGTGCAAAGGTGGTGCTCATTGCCGGACCCTCCTCGTCAGGTAAAACCACCTTCACCAAGCGACTGGCCGTGCAGCTCATGTGTAACCTCCTGGAGCCCAAGATGATTTCGCTTGACAACTATTTCATCAACCGTGAGCTCACCCCGCTTGACGAGGATGGCGAATATGACTATGAATCGCTCTACGCGCTTGACCTCGAGCAGTTCAACAGCGACCTCAACCGCCTCATTGCCGGCGAGGAGATAGAGCTCCCTTACTACAATTTCGAGCTGGGGCGCCGCCAGTATCGCGGCGACAAAATCCGCCTCGACGACAATTCCATCCTCCTCATTGAGGGCATCCACGGCCTCAACCCCGAACTGACCTCACACGTGGATGAAATGATGAAATACCGTGTCTACGTGTCGGCCCTCACCACCCTCGCCATCGACGACCATTCATGGGTGCCCACCACTGACAATCGACTTCTGCGCCGCATCATCCGCGACCATAAATACCGCGGTGTGAGCGCTGCCGACACCATCCGCCGCTGGCCCAGTGTGCGCCGCGGAGAGGAACGCTGGATTTTCCCCTATCAGGAGAATGCCGACTCCATGTTCAACTCTTCGCTGCTCTTTGAGCTGGCGGTGATGAAGGACTATGCCGACGAGCTGCTCCGCAATGTCCCGCGTGACACTCCCGAATATGGCGAGGCATGGCGCCTGCGATCGTTCCTGAGCTATTTCACACCCATCATGCCCGATGTGATTCCCCCAACGAGCCTCCTGCGCGAATTCCTTGGCGGCTCTTCCTTCCATTACTGATTCTATGCTCTCTAAACGCAAAAAAGCCTGGCTTTCATCCACCCGCGCCATCCGAAACCTCTGGGGGCGTATGCGCCTGCGCAACCGCCGTGTGTCAATAATCAGCAACGACTGCTGGGGTGGCCGCATGTGTAAGTTTTACCACCTGCCGTTTCAGAGTCCGTTCATTGGCCTCTTCATCGTCGGTCCGGATTATGTTAAATTGCTTGAGGACACTTCGGTGCTCTCCCGCGACCTCGAATTCTTCCCCGTAACTGACTCTAAATGGATGGATTATCTCACCGCCGTGAATCAAACCTCCCACCCCGTGGCGCGCTTGGCGGGCACTGACATCGAGATTCATTTCCTCCATTATCCCGACGAGGCTACGGCCCGAGCCAAGTGGACGCGCCGCGTAAAGCGCATTGACTGGAACAATGCCATAGTCAAATTCAACCAGCGCGACGTGTGTGACGATGACCTCATTCGCCGCTTTGACCGCCTCCCTTACCGCTGCAAGGTGTGCTTCACCACCCATCCCGTGGAGGGTGCGGCATCAGCCGTTCCCCTACCCGACTACGCTTCCGACCCCTGCGTGCGCCTCTGCTGGAACGTCAGCAACCAACACTGGAGCTTCGTGCGCCACGCCAATTCCCTGCTCAAATAATCAACCCATATAATCCATGAAACACATTCTCATTGCAGCGGCGCTGCTTCTCAGCGCCGCCGTGATGCTCCCGGCGGCGGCGCAGGACGCCGAATTCACCGCCGCCATTGAAGCCCGCGGTGGAATCACCAATGACCTCAGTGACTCCAAAAAGATTGCTCTTGACGAACCTTCAAGGGCCTACGTCAACATATCCGGCATCTCCGACATGCCTCAGGCCAAAACCGATGAGCTCCACGCCTGGCTGGAGTTCTTTGACGGGCGCGGCAACTATTTCAAGAAACGCATCATTGCCGGCGCTCAGGGCAATTCATCACTCCTCCACCCCAAGAAAAACATCAAGATTGACATCTGTGAGGATGAATGGGTGGGCGACAAAACCACCGACATCACCTTCGGATCCTGGGTCAAGCAGGATGCATTCCACCTCAAGGCTTACTTCACCGACTATTTCCGAGGCATGGGTGCCGTGTGCTACAAAATTTTCGACGACGTGATTGCCGACCGCGGCGACATGGCCCATCCCTGGCAGCGTGCCGGGGTGACCGACGCTGACCCCGCAGCCCTCTGTCACCCCGAGGGTTTCCCCGCTGCGGTGTATCTCAACGGACAGTTCTACGGTGTCTACTCCTGGCAGCTCAAAAAACACCGCAAAAACATGGGTCAGGACAAGAACAACCCTCTCCACATCCACCTCGACGGCCAGATTTTCTTCTTCTATAACAATTTCAACTGGGCCGACTTTGAGGTGCGCAACCCCAAGACTCTCTACTGTCAGGACGGTTCGAAATACGACGGTGACAACCCCTCGGAACTCATGGGGGCCGACTCGCCCGCCTATGACCCCTCCAACGCTGACCATGTCAACTCAGCCTCTGTGAAGGAGGCCATTCTGGCCCTCTCGCGCTGCAACACGGAGCTTAACACGCTCCGCGCCTCCGGCATGTCGCCCGACGATTTCCGACGCGAATTTGAGCGCCGCTTCGACGTGCAGGGCCTCATTGACTACACCATCTTCTCATCCGTGGTCAACAACGCCGACGGGTGGTTCAAAAACTGGCAGTTTATCACCTACGACGGTGTGAAATGGTTCATCGAGCCTTATGACCTCGATATGTCGTTCGGCAACCAATGGTTCGGATATTACACCATGCCCGCCGAATATATCACCTATGACACTCCCGGCTATCGCCGCTTCATCATTCCTTCAGGCCCCGCCGAATATATCCACTCACACTATGCCGACGAGCTTGACCGCCGTTACGCCGAGCTGCGCGACGCCGGAGTGCTCACCCCCGAGGCCGTGAAGGCGCGTGTGCGCGACTGGTATGACCGCGTGGGTCAGGAGTATTATGACCTGGAATACGCACGATGGCCTCAGAGCTATTGCATCCGCGACATGGTGGTGGACGATGCCTGGGAATGGGCCGGAACATGGGACAACTATTCCAACATCCCTGACTGGGACGGCGGCAAAACCTACATCGCCGGCAAGCAGTGTCGCGCCGGCTACATGATTTTCACCGCCACCCGTCAGTGCAAAAACCGCTACCCTATTATCACCCACGGCTATCGCGACGGCATTGACCGCATCAACAGCTGGATTGACCGCCGCTTTGACCTCCAGGACTTCTATTGGAACTATGACCTCTCCAAGGACCCCTTCGCCGAGCCGGGCGGCATTGCTCCCGCCATTGTTCCCGCTGATGCGGATGCTTCAGTGGTGGCCGTCCACAACCTTGCCGGTGTGCGCCTCACGGCCCCCTCGCGCGGCTTTAACATCATCACGTATTCCGACGGAAGGGTGGAGCGTGTAATCCTCCCCTGACCCCATTTTCCTCCCCTGAGAAACAAGCAGAGGCTGCATCCCGCGCGGGGTGCAGCCTCTGTGGTTATGTAGCTGTAAGCGTGATTAGTTCTGGATGCTCTTAACCACCACATCAAACACCAGCATGTCGTTGGGGCCGATAGAACCGTTGGGGGTGCCGTCAACACCGTAGGCAAGGTTGCCGGGGATGTAGAGGATGTAGTGAGCGCCTTCGTTCATCAGCTGGAGGCCTTCGCCGAAGCCGGGAATCACACCGCCCACGGGGAAAGTGGCGTCGTCGTTGGCGTCAAATTCGGTGCCGTCAATCAGTGTGCCTTTGTAGTTCACGGTCACTCGTGAGGTGGGAGTGGCGGTTTCGCCCTTACCCTCGCTCACCACCTTGTAGGCCAGGCCGCTGGCAGTGGTCTTGATTGAGGGGTCTTCCTTCATCTTCTGAGCAAGGAAGGCCTTGCCGGCTTCCTCGTTCTTCTTGGCCTCGGGTGAGTTGGCCTTGCGCTCGGCTTCAGCCTTCATTTCGGCTTCCTGCTTCTGCATCATGATTTTCTGCACTTCGCCCATCACACGCTGATAGGTGCCCATGGCTGCGTCCATATCGGCAACGCTGTCGGCCATGAAAGCAGCCTTGTAGGCGTTGATCACGGCGCGGCGGTCAACCTTGATGCCTGCCTTCTCCATCTGGTAAATCTGACCGGCAAGCTGGAGGCCGATCTGCACACCCTGAACATATGAGGTGTCAGTGGTCAGCGCAATCTCCACACCCTTGAGAAGGTCCTCTTTGTTAAACTGAGAGCGCATCTCTTCAGGAATCTGGTTATACTGCATGTTGAGCTGCGAACCGCTCACCTGACCGAGCGACTGGCTCAGTGAATCCTCAAATGATGAGGGGGCGGCAGAGCTGCCTGAGCATGAGGCGAGTGAGCCCATCATAAGGGCTGCGGCGCCGCATGCGAGAATGGTTTTCTTCATAATCGTCTTTTTGTTATTTTATTATGTGATAATTATCGGTTGGGGAGCCGTATCAGTGTGGAATCTTATCAGTTAACCTTGATGAGTTCCACATCGAAAATCAGCATGGCGTTGGGGCCGATCACGCCGCCGGCGCCGTTGGGGCCGTAAGCAAGTGCCGAGGGGATAAACAGACGCCACTTTGCGCCCTCTTTCATCATCTGGAGGGCCTCAACCCATCCGGGAATCACCTGGGTCACGCCGAAGGTGGCGGGAGCGCCGCGGTCAACTGACGAGTCAAACACTGTGCCGTCAAGGAGCTTGCCGGTGTAGTGAACGGTCACCTGGTCGTTGGGACCGGGCTGAGCGCCGGTGCCTTCCTGAAGCACTTCATACTGAAGGCCTGAGGCAGTGGTCTTCACTTCGGGACGCTTGCCGTTCTCTTCAAGGTAAGCCTGGCCGGCTTCGGCGTTGATTTTGCCCTGAGCTTCGGCGGCTTCGCGCTGCTTCACTTCAAGAGCTTCAAAAAATTTGCGGATTTCCTCCTTGGCTTCGTCATAGCTCATGCGGGGTTCTGCGCCTGAGAACACGGCCTTTACACCGTCGGCAAAATCCTCTGAGTTAATCTTTTCAATTCCGCTTGAGCGGAAGTTGTTGCCCATACTGAGTCCGAGCGCGTAGCTCAGACGGTCAAATTCTTTCTTATCCATGGTTAGTTAATATACTTGTTCTGTATCTTTCTCTTATTTGTTTGGCATGAGGGCGGAGAGCAGGAGTCCCCGTGCGGTCAATTCTGCAAAGTTAACCACATTTTACACAGTTTTTTCACTTTTTTAATAAAAAATCATTAACAGGCACGCTTTCTCTCATATTTCATGCTCAATATATAACGCACGCGCTCCGCGGATGGTTGCGACAATCGGGGTTTTTAGCTATCTTTGCAGTTAGATTTTTATCGAAACATCCCAATGACCGAATATTCTTACCTCCATGTGGCCATGCACGGCCACTTTGACAACCGCCTGGCTGTCAAATATGCATTTAACACTGACGATTCCGAGTGGATGGCGTCACTGCCTGACCCCGATGCCATTGTGCGTAACTTCATGAGCGCCAGAGAGTGCTATGTGTTGTGGCGCAATGAGTTCGGCCACTATTTCTCGCTCATCACCACTGACCCTCTTGACCCCGCCACGGGCCGAGTGATGGTCACTCTGATGGTCGACAATGGCTGTATGCTCCCGGGCCGCGCGGTGTTCACTGCTCTGAGCGGACTCAAAAAAACATTCCTGGAGGACCGCATCCTCACTGACGACGCTGTGGCGCGCGCGCTCGCCCAGGCATCGGTGCCCGCCGAGCCCATCGAGCTGGCCGCTTGGCAAACCAAGCCGGTTGACGACAATGCTGACATTGAGCCGATGTGTTACCGCACCTACCTCTCCACCCGTGAGCTCGAAGGTGTGTTCTCCTTCCCTGACCAGCCTGAGTATGACCGTTATTACTACGACATTATAATCAACGCCACGGCTTCGCTCCGCCCCGGCATTGCCATTGACCGCCTCACAACCCCCATCCGCAAGGTCTACTCCATTGTGTGTCCCGAGGGCATCACGGCAAGCTCTCCCACCGCTGAGGAGGGCAAAACGGTAACACTCACCTTCACCAAAGAGGGCTTTGCTGACCGCAAGGAGCAGATTGTGGCCGGTGTGCCCACCGCCTACGCCATCTACGACGGCAGCATGGTCAAAATCAAAAATCCCGCCGGACGCACCATGGGCTTCATCCGCAAGGTGCGCCTCACCGTCAAGAACAGCAAGGGTGGATTGGTCAACGGCTACACTGTCAGCGTCAATGACCGCCCCGTCAACACCATGGAGCCCTTCATCGAGCTCACCGAAACTGACCTCCAGCCGGGTCGCCGCGTGGAGATTCAGGTGGCCAGCAACAATTTCCATCCGCTGGTCAAGAACTATGAGGCCGCTGAGCTGTCGAAGGCCGAGGAGATTGAGCTGATTCTCGTCCCTGTGGAGCAGGGCATCACGCTGCGCCTCGTGTTTGGCGAGGGTAGGGTGTTCGAGCAGCAGATTTCGCTTGAAAAGAACACTCCCGAGTATAGCCAGCTCCATTCAGGCAACTTCCACGGCTTCCGCGCCCAGAAGATGGTGACCCCTCATGGCGGCGAGATGTATAATGTCGATGTGCGAGCTGCCGGTCGCCCCGTGGCCCCCACGTTTGACAATGTGGCGCCTGACCGCAACAAGCCCCGCCCCGAGCGCGTGGTGCCTCATTTTGAAAACGTTAGCACCCCCGCAGCCGAGAGCGCCAAAACCTCCGCTCCTGAGCCTGTCAACATTGAAAAGGCCGAGACCCCTGACCTGCGCCCCGCTGCCAAACCCGCCGAGGCGCCCGCCCCTGCAGCCGTTGACGCTGAGGATGATTTCATTGAGGAGCCCACAGGCATGTCGGCCGGCACAAAGGTCATTATCGGTGCTGTCACCGTTATCCTCCTCATTGCCGGAGCCGTGTTCTTCCTGCTGCGCACCTCTGACCCCGCTGATGAAACCGGTGTGCCCATGACAGGCACCCCCGTCACCGAGGCCGCAGCACCCGGCATGGACGGCGACGTAGCACCCGCCGAGGCCAAGATGCCCGTTGCCCCTCTCACCCCCGAGGAGCAGGCCGACGTGGATTATCTCAACTCATCAAAGTATTGGAAACTCTCTGACCTCAAGAGCGATAAGTATCGCCAGCTCTTCGAACTGATTCGTCAGGGCGACATCACCGGCATGGCCAATCACGATTACTTTGCCGTGGAGGGTCGATGCACCGCCACTGAACCCACTCGCATCATCGAGATGGCATGGGGAGCCTACGGTTCTGACAACCAGCGCGGCAACGAGATAACCCTGCGCAAATCAATCGGCAAAGACGAGCGCATCGACGTCCACAAGCTCTACGAAGACCTTGCCCGCCGCATGCCCAAAGAACCCAACGCCGCCCCCCGCCCCCGCCGCTAATTCCCGCCGCAAAAGTACGGACGTACCTCTGGTGCGTCCGCCACNCCGCGACAANNGCCTCTTCCGCAAAAAAAACTCCTAACTCCTAACTTCTAACTACAATGAAGTTTACCCTCGCATTAGCCGCCCTGCTGACCTCCTTCAGCGCCTTTGCGCTCGTGAATCCCACCGACGCATCGAGCCAATACAAGCCCTATCCGGCCGAAGGGATACCCGCACAAACGCCCGCCCCTGACGGCTACGTGCCTTTCCACATGGAGCACTACGGTCGCCACGGCTCGCGATGGCTGATGGAGGATAAAAATTACGATGTCCCGGTCATGGAGCTTTCCAAGGCGCAGCGCGCAGGGGTGCTCACCCCCAAGGGCGAGAAGCTCCTCAATGAGCTNCGCATAATCCAGGCCGACTCAAAGGGGCGACTCGGCGAACTCACGCCCCTCGGCGCCGAGCAGCATCGCGGCATTGCACGCCGCATGGTGGCTAACTATCCCACCCTCTTCGCGCCCGGCACAGCCGTCGATGCCCGCTCCACGGTGGTGATTCGCTGCATCCTCTCAATGCTTAATGAGATTGAGGCGCTCTCCGAGGCCGTGCCCGGCCTCACCATCACCACTGATGCGAGCCAGCGCGACATGTGGTATATGAACCATCATGACCCCGTGAAGAATCACGCCACTGACAGCGTCCGCGATAACGTGCTCAATCCCTGGCGCAAAACCCATGCCAACAAGGGCGCTTATCTCGCCTCACTCATCTCTGACCCCGTCTTTGCCCGCGACAGCATCAACCGCCCCGAGCTCTTTGACCAGCTCTTTGAAGTGGCCCTCAACATCCCCAGCCACGGAGGCAAATATCCCGCGATACTCACCGAGGTGTTCTCGCCTGAAGAGATTGACGAAGGCTGGCAGCTCAACAACGCCCACTGGTTCCTCCTCGGAGCCAACACAGCCCTTAACGGCGGCCTCTCGCCCATCGTTCAGCGCCATCTCCTGCGCAACATGCTCATGAGTGCCGACACTGCCGCTGTGAGCCCTCGCCAGAGCGTCAACATGCGCTTCGGCCATGAAACTATGGTACTCTCCCTCGCCGTGCTCCTGGAGCTGGGCGACTACGGCAAAGAGTATAACGACTTCGAGACCCTCGCCGACCACTGGCAAGCCTACGAGATTTTTCCCATGGCCTGCAACATCCAGATGGTGTTCTACCGCCCCGAAGGCTCCCTTAACCCCGACGATGTGCTCGTGAAAGTGATGCTCAACGAACGCGAGATGCCCGTCAGCTTCCTCACCCCCGTCGCCGGCCCCTACTACAAATGGACCGACCTCCGCGACGCCACCCTCCGCCGCCTCTCCACCCGCGACTAAAGAGTTAAGAGTTAGGAGTTAGGAAGTGAGAA
Organism: Bacteroides sp.; assembly: GCA_014802445.1. Classification (GTDB taxonomy): domain Bacteria; phylum Bacteroidota; class Bacteroidia; order Bacteroidales; family Muribaculaceae; genus CAG-1031. The sequence continues at coordinate 70,432 of JAAVCF010000009.1, forward strand.
GTGAGGAGTTAGAAGTTAAAACCGCAAACCCTCCGCTACAACATAAACGATTGAAAATCAATCGTAACCACCGCCCGAACCCGGCCCCGCAAATGTAGGGGCGCCCGCACTCCGCGACAAAACCCAACCCCACAAACACTCCATCCCGCTCCCGCCCCGCAAATGTAGGGGCGCCCGTTCGGGGCGCCCGCACTCCGCGACAAAACCCAACCACGCAAACACCCCTACAACACCCCTCCGCGACAAAATCCGTCGCGGAGGGGCGGGCGGCCCGAACGGCCGCCCCTACACCCCACCCCGCTAAAAAACACCGGACGCTTACCCGAGCCACGGAGTGGCGACATTGTCTTTGAGCAATCAATTCCCGTATTGTGTCTCCTGACCTAATTGTGTGGACAATTACTGGAACTTGCGGAAGAATTCCTCGCCGTTTATGAGCTTGTAATATATTGGGCCGTAGTCTTTTGAAATGACAAATTTGTCAATCATTAATGTGTCGTCCTTTGATCGATAGTTTGATATGTTGTAAGCTATCGTTGAATCCATAACCACGCAATTCTTCATCAAAGTGCCTTGTAAATCAAAATCCTGAATTTTAATAGGCAGACGGTCGTGACCTTTTTGATGGAGGGCTCCTAACCAAAACAACCCAACAAGAGAGTCGTTATCAACCTCTCGCTCTACGCCGACTTCGCCCTCAAGAGTTCGAACGGAGTCGCGAATTGTATAATAGTATGAAGCTGAAGCCTCATAATTGTCACGGGCATTGGAACTGATATAGAAAGGATTGCGAGAGTTTTCAATCCATACTTCCGTGACAGTTAATTCTGAGTGGTGACCTTCGTTTGATTCAAACAGTGCCATCTGATGATTCTCAGCCCATTTTACCCATTCCAAATCTTCGTCAGAGAGATGCGTCATCCTATAATAAAACAGGCCGAGGCACGTCTTCAAGACCACAAAAACAAATGTAGCCCACAACAAGCCCAAACCAAATACGCTTATTATTAAATACTTATTGGATTTCTTCATGGTTTATTCCTTAAAGCCTTTATTATATCATATATTGAATGAGAGCATATTCCTGACATTGGTACAAAACGATACTCTCCGGGAGCCCAGACATTTATACTTTTTTGAAGTAAAGTAATAGGATCGATGGGAATGTGTATGTTTAATATGGGTATCTTAGGCGTAGAGCTTATATAATTTACAATATCACCCTTGTATTTTAGACCCAAATATAAACGTGTATGAAAACTCACGGCTGCAGGATTAAAAGTTATGGCCGGCCTTCCCGTGGCCATACTGGCCGCAGCTGCATTCCCTGCTCCCATTGAATGACCAACAAAAGTCAGCTCGCTACCTCCTATTTGTTTAACTAAGTCTCTTGCATTTTTAACTGCTTGAGCGTACTCGGCGGACAATCCAACCAGTTGAAGTACATCTTCAACCGCATCTTCCCAGGAATTAGTACCCGCAAAAACGTATGCATATTCCTTCCCATTATCTGTTTCTCGTTCAAAGACCATGGATTGTACCCCAATGCCGGTGCCTGCGGGATGGTTTAACTGCAAATTTGCACCCTCGGTGGAAATTTTCCAGTTGGCTGCTTCGAGTTCTTCTATTATATTTTTATAAGTTTTCTTATCCCTATATACTGCACCACACATGAGTGCTGATTCTAATGGTGATGGTTGATTTCCTGACTCATCTACAAGATTTTGGGGATTACCAAAACAATAGATGTATGGGGAATATGAAGACGATGACTCCGTCTCAGAATCCACACTTAAAAATATAGCGTGACATGACGAGTCTATAATTGAGGAGTAAACAGTGTCTCCCTGAGAGTCTTTCAAATAGATTAGATTGTCAACGAACACTACTACTCCATTTATAGAGTCATTTTGGGTAACAATCATTGACCATTGTTTAGTTGGACTATGTGGTACATCAAGTACAGGTGTTGAGTCACCGAAAATGCGATATGGGCTTTGTGTTATTTCTTCTGCATGTGTAGGAATACACAAAAGAATAAATAGAATTAAAAACGGGATTACTCTATTAATTTGTAAGATCATTTGCTATACGTTGATTATGCTTAATATTGTGGGAATAATTATCTAAATTAGGTTGAGTATAACCTAATCGGTCAAGAAGATTGAGGATGCGTTTATATTCTTGATAATGGAAATCTGCATAAGATGAAGGTCGGGAGGAATACGTAGTGATATAGCTTTCGTAATTACAGTAATGATAGTTCAACTTCATAAGTAAGGCATTACTAAATGAGGGCAAAACTTCTAAAACTTTATTAATACTTCTGCCCACGAATTCATCATAACGTGAATACTTGAACCGATATGCCCTGGATAGTATCATTATCATGAGACCTATGGTTTCTTTTTCGTTCAATGCGGTAAGAAAAATACCATTCTTGATTGCCTCTGTTGTTATACCCATTTGCTCAATCATCCATGCGTCTCTAACAAATCCTCCATGTGTAAGTTCCACATTTACCCATTTGTTATCTTCTCCGATATGCTTAATATACATATGCATAGGGGCAAAAGCCAGAGAAGACTGTCCTCCAAGTTCATCACAAAGAATTTTATATAATAGCGGCATTGAGGTACATTGTCCTCTGTGGGTTTTAAGTAATTTTGATATAAAAAACACACTAAAGTCTTTTTGGCCTATCGGATCATCGAAATCATAAGTAAATTTGAGATTACCATTCATGACTGATGGCTTTGTCATATATTCAAAGATTGCAAAATTAGGTGCTGTCTTATATTGGCGAAATCCATTTACATCAATAAACTTATTCAGAATGCAAACAATGCTATCAATCTCACCGGAAAATACGGAATAATTCATTGTACCACCATAAAATGCGTTCTCAACTAAAAACTCTGCCCTTTTGAGGTTGTAGCTGGTTTTTCCTTCAAACATATCACATAATTCATTGTATGAAGCTTCAAAGTAACGGTCATACACCATACTGGGAATAGTATCAAATGTTGATACATCATCGGGGGAAATGTATTTAATATCCATTGCATGACTCACAACGGAATTTGAGAATATAACGATAATGAAAATTGTAATAAAACACTTCATGACAACAAACATGATTATAACATTATTTGCAAATATAATTGGAAGAAAATAAAAAAACAACACTATTTACAACAAATTGATTAATACATCTAAATTCTTTCTTTTATGAGAAGAGTCTATAGAAATCTAACGGTGCATTTAGAAAATAGGTAAGTTGTAATTCTTTACGGGCTCTTCCACCTATTACTTACTCCAACCTAACTCCGACTGAACACTCCCCGCAAACCAACCTCCGCAAAAATGAGGGGCGCCCGCATTCCGCGACAAAACCCTCCGCAAACACTCCACACTGCAAATCACCCCGCCGCGACAAAACCCAACCACGCAAACACCCCTCCGCGACAAAATCCGTCGCGGAGGGGCGGGCGGCCCGAACGGCCGCCCCTACATTCATTAGCGGGAATTTGCAATGCCGCGTTTGCGGCCCGGCCAACCGCCAGAACGAACCACGGAGTGGCGACATCGTGTTTAACCCGGACACGACCGTAGGGAGTGCCGGGACATCCCCCACTCCCTCGCAAAGAGTCGCGGAGCGACGATGTTGTCAACCACTCCCAACCGAACAATTCGCGAACGCCCCGCCCGCAAACCATCGTCCGCAAAATGTAGGGGCGCCCGTTCGGGGCGCCCGCACTCCGCGACAAAACCCTCCGCAAACACCCCTCCAAACACCCGCGACAAACCCACCCCATTAACATCTTTTAACCTTCAAAACTGCCATTCTTTCCATTTTATCAATTAAATTGCGAAAAATATTAACAATAGGTAGTTATTTTATGAGGAAATTTACACATTTAATTGCATCTCTTTCCGTCAGTGCCCTCTCTCTTGCATCCTCCATCACCGCCTCAGCCCAATGGGAGCAATGCCTCCAGCTCCCCGAGTGCATGGCTGTGTTTGTAACCTCCAAAGGCACCGTGCTTTGCTCCCCGCAGAGCTACAGCTCCGACAGGACCATTCAGGTGTCGGACGACGAAGGCGCCTCATGGACCGAATGTGGCGTGAAAAACTGGATTTACAACAGCTTTTTCGAGGCCGGTCCTTACATCTTCGCTCTCGGCGACGGCGGCCATGTGGCACGCTCCGAGGACGACGGCCACACCTGGATTGTGCTCAACTACAGTCGCACCATCTCTGACTATGTCAGTGAGAAAGAGGCTGATTATGTGGTGGCTTACGGCGCCACGTATGANCCCGAGCTTGAACGCATCTATGTGGCCATCCAGAGCGGNGTAGGCGTAGTTTACTCCGATGACTACGGCGAGACATGGACCCTTGCCGACCGTGAGTCGCTCATGGTGCTGAGGTTCAGCGAAAACGAGCCCCCTCAGATGGACACCTACTATCAGATGTATCATTACAAGGACAAGACCTACCTCTTTGGCATCTATTTCATCTATGAATATGACCCCGCGGCCGACAAGTGGATGGTGGTACGTGACCCTGACAACAACCCCGTGTCAAGCAATTTCATGGCCACCTTCACTGAGAAGGACGGTGTGCTCTACGCCGCCCGCACTCAGCCTAACACGGAGTGGTTCGTGTTTCACACCGAGGATATGCACTCATGGGTGTTCCCCGCTTACCCCGAAGGGATGCGCTCAGGCTATGTCCGCGCCATTGACTCTGACGATGAAAACATATACGCCGCCACCCTCAATTTCGGCATCTACTACTCTCCTGACCTCACCGACACATGGATTCCCATCTCCGAGGGTCTTCCCGCTCACGCTCAGATTGANGAGGCGGTGCTTGACAATGCCATCTCGCTGGCNCACACTGACAATTANCTGTTTGTGGCAATGTTCAACGTGGGCGGCGACACTCCCGGCGTGTGGCGCATGNCCCTNGCCGACATCAAGACCGGCAACCCTGAAAACCCCGACAAGCCTGAGGATGGCATTGACGTNGCCACAGTGTGCGACGCCGCAGTGGCCATCACCGNCGGCAAGCTCACCGCNCCTGANGCCGTGGCTGTCAGCGTGATGANTCCCGCAGGNGCTAAGGCTATCAGCGTCAGCGGTGCCGAAGCGTCGGTTGAGAGCCTCCCCGCAGGNGTGTATATCTANAATGTGACCCGCACCGATGGTTCCACCCTCTCCGGCAAGTTTATCAAGCGATGAAGCGATTCTCANTAGNGGCAGTGGCCTTTCTGGCCGCTGCCTTCGCCTTGAGGGCGGATGAAACGGTTTATTACTCGTGTGATTTTGACAATGGCATGCCGGCCGACATCTCCGTGGAGGANGGCGANGGTGCCAANCTCCANTTCCTGATGATTCAGGCCGGATTTGACCAGGGCGACAGCTGGAAGGTGATGCGTGACAAGTCNACGTCAAACGGCTATGCCGCAAGCCCTTCTATGCACTCTGACCCCTCGGTAAGANCCAACGACAGGATGACCCTGCCGCCGGTGCTNATCCGCGCGGCTGATGCCGTGCTCACATGGCGCTGCCGCTCTATTGACGAGCAGGGCAANAGCGAGAGCACCTATTCCATCGTCGTTNATGGCAANGAGGTGNTAAGCTCGGCCAAGGCTCCGGCCAAGGAGTGGGCCGAGGCNTCGGTNNGCCTGGGCGACTTTGCNGGNNANCGGGTNAGNATNACCTTTGTCAACAACACTCTCAACGGTGAGGTGCTGGCCATTGATGACATTGCCGTGGCCGGCTCGTCGGGCATCGCNGCGGTGACNCCTCTCCCCGGGCCGTTCCAGCTCGGCAGCGAGGCNACGCGCCTTGGCGCGGCGTTCACCGCCACATCATCCACCCCGGTGACNTCCGNGAGTCTGNCCNGCGAGATTGACGGCACCACNTACACAGCCTCAGCCTCGGACCTCAANCTCAANNCNGGCGANCAGACCGAGCTCTACATTGACAAGCCCGTCAACATTGAATTCGGCTCAACGGTNACTTACACTCTCANCCCCACGGTCAACGGCGAGAANTTTGACCCNATAGCGTGCNCCACCACGGCCCTGGCGTTCTTGCCNAAGAAGCGCACGGTGGTGGAGGAAGGCACNGGCGACTGGTGCGGATGGTGCCCGCTCGGCATCGTGGCCACTGACTCCCTGGTGATGNATTATGGCACGGACATAATACCCATAGCCGTGCATTATGACGGCTATGATCCCATGGCNATGCCTGACTATAAGGAGGCNATGAAGCTTGACGGCGCTCCCTACGGCCTCTTTGACCGCACGGTNNANACCACCACTCCNCTGGTGAAGATTCGCACCGCCGAGGGTGAGCGTTACACCATGGAGCGCGGCGGCTTCGGCACCATCGCCGCAGAGCGTCAGGCCATTATCCCNTGCGCNGAGATTAANATAGAGGTCACCCCGGCCTCCTCCTCCGACNACGACTTCTCCACCGCCCTCATCCACACCTCCACCCGCTGGGCAAAGGCCATCACGGAGGCCNACATGNGGATAGTGCTGGTGATGACCGAGGACAATGTGTGGGGCANNAACTATTATCAGTCAAACTATCTCTACGCCGAGGACTGCGGCCCCATAGGCGGCTTCGAATCCATGCCCGCCAAGATTACGGAAGNCTTCACGTTTAACCATGTGGCCCGCGCCGTGGCCGAGGATGCCTACTTCGGCATTGAAGGGTCAGTGCCGGCNGACATTGCNGCCGGTGAGGTCACGGAGTTTGACTATTCATGGCCCATNCCCTCCTCGGTCCACAATCCGCGCATGGTCACCATCGCCGCTATCCTCGTGGACGCCACGACCGGTCAGGCCGTCAACGCGGCNTCTGCNCCGCTTGACCCCTCCAACACGGCTCTGCACACCGTCAATGCCGCCCACGCNCTCCCGGCCGCCGCTGANTATTACACNCTTCAGGGCATNCGCGTGAGCGCCGNNAGCCTATCTCCGGGGCTTTACATAGTCAAAAAAGGCGCTGCTTCTGAAAAGATTCTCGTTAGATAAATTTCTTACTGAAACTTTCTAAAATTTTCATATCTTTGCAGCGAAGAAACCCTCTGCTCAGGCAGGAGATTTTTTACGCACGATGAACTATAGCTTTTTAGACTTTTTAGGGCTTTTAGGCGCTGTCGGCTTGTTCCTTTACGGTATGAAGGTAATGAGCGAAGGCCTCCAGAAAGCCGCCGGCGACCGATTGAGGAACATCCTCTCGGCGATGACCCGCAACCGCTTCACCGGAACCCTCACCGGACTTCTTATCACCGCTCTCATTCAAAGCTCGTCAGCATCCACTGTGATGGTGGTGAGCTTTGTCAACGCCGGCCTGATGACGCTCGCCCAGTCAATGGCTGTCATCATGGGCGCAAACGTGGGCACCACGTTCACCGCCTGGATTATAGCNCTGTTCGGCTTCTCGGTCAANATCTCCTCCTTTGTCCTGCCCNTGATNGGTATAGCCGTGCCGCTGCTGTTCTCCAAGAANAGCCGCACAAAATCAATGGGCGAATTCTTCGTGGGCTTCGCGTTCCTATTCATGGGCCTGGACATGATCAGCCAGTATGTCCCTGACCTGCAGAGCAATCCCGAAATGTTTGCCTTCCTGCAGCGCTACACCTCCATGGGCTTCGGCTCAGTGTGCATTTTCCTGCTGGTGGGCCTGGTGCTGACAATGATTATCCAGTCATCAGCCGCCACATTCGCCATCACACTGATTATGTGCTCCAAAGGATGGATTAATTTCGACCTTTCCTGCGCCATCGTGCTCGGCTCAAACATCGGCACCACAATCACCCCAATCCTTGCGTCGCTGAGCGGTAACGTGGCCGCAAAGCGCACCGCTATGGGCCACCTGCTCTTCAACCTCATAGGCACCATCTGGACTATGGCCCTGTTCTACCCGTTCATCCACCTCACCGTGTGGCTCACNGAGGCGCTGGGATTCGGCGACCCCACCACCCTGGCCGGATATGTCAACCACATTGAGCTGACGCAGCCTGACCTCTATAATCACCTCTTTGACAACTCTCTCCCCGCCAGTCACGAGGTAATCCGCAAGATAGCTGCCATGCAGATATCCGTCAGCTACGGCCTGTCGATGTTCCACACCGTCTTCAACATCATCAACCTCTCCATCATGATATGGTTCACAGGCCTGTTCGTGAAAATTGTCATGGCTATCGTGCCCACCAAGAAAGGCGACGAGGAGGAGTTCCAGCTCAAGTACATNTCGGGCGGTCTGCTCAATGCCTCGGAGCTCGGGCTCACTCAGGCCGAGAAGGAGCTGGTGGTTTACGGTGAGCGTGTGCAGCGCATGATTGGCCTGACGCAGAACATCATCCACGCGGCCGACAACGAATTTACCCACCAGTTCTCGCGCATCGAGAAGTATGAGGAGATTTCTGACCGCATGGAGATTGAAATAGCCAATTATCTCAACCGTCTGTCCGAGGGTCGCCTCAGTAACGAGGCCAAGCATCGCATAGCATCAATGCTCTCCATTGTCAGCGAAATTGAAAGCATTGCCGACAGCTGCTACAGCATCACCAAGACCCTGGTGCGCAAGCGTGACTCACANGTGAAATTCAACGATGAGATATATGCCAATATCGANTCCATGTTCGTGGAGGTGGAAGCCGCCATGCACAACATGCTCTANCTGCTGTCGCACATGGAGCACGAGCGTGAACAGGACATCATTGTGAGCTACAACAAGGAGCGCGAAATCAACAACCTCCGCAACCAGCTCCGCTCGGGCAACATCGAGAACATNAACAACCGCCACTACGAATATCAGGCCGGCATCTACTATATGGANATCATCGCTGACCTGGAGAAGACCGGTGACTATATTATCAACGTGGTTGACACCGTAAAGGAGCAAATGCGTAAACAAAAAATTTGAACGCACAATTAAATTTCGGTTACAAACCCACCACATTAGAGTGACAATTGCCCATTTGCCACTGAATTTTGTAATTTTGTAACTCCAATCGCTATTCACATCCCTTTGCAACCCTAAAATCTTCCGATTTCAGGGACTATATTCTGACCATGTCAAAAACGGAGGCCGACAACGAAACAACAGCGCTATCGACACAACCCCGCATTCTCGTGATTGACGGGGACAAAATGATACTTGACTTGCTGCAGGTGAACCTTGCCGCAACGTATCAGGTGGACACGTGCGCCTCAGCCGAAGAAGCTCTTGAGCTCGATTTGCCGTCCTACTCCCTCCTCATTCTTGACATCTTCCTCGGCGGGAAGATTGACGGCATGCAGTTTACAGAGATGCTGAGCAGAAGCAACGCCACCGCTTCGATACCGTTCATTTTCTGCACCTCGCGCGACAGCGAGGATGAGATTATCCGCGGCTTTGACGCCGGGGCTGATGACTATATCGTGAAGCCGTTCTCGCTGCGCGAGATGGTGGCCCGAGTCAACAGTGTGATTCGTCGCCATTCACGCATGCGCCCTGCCGCACAGCGCCCCGCCGCGAAGCTGGAATATGAAGGAATAGTGCTTAATGTGGACACCCAGCGCGCCGAGCTTGACGGTGCTCCCATAGCCCTGAGCCGCACGGAATACCAGATTCTGAAGCTCTTCATGATGAATCAGGGNAAGCTCTTCACCCGCGATGAGATTCACGCTCAGGCGTGGCCTGACAGCGAGGCTGTGTCAGCCCGCACCATTGACGTCAACATCTCGCGCCTGCGCAAGAAGATTGGAGTGTATGCATCCTGCATTTTCTCCAAGCCGGGCCAGGGCTACGGCCTTATGTCGCTCGANCTCTGATGCTTCCCCCCTGTCTGCAACCGGGTGTGCTTGAAGCGGGCTGNGATGAAGCCGGCCGCGGATGCCTTGCCGGNCCGGTNTATGCCGCNGCGGTGATTCTCCCCGATGACTTCTCTCACCCTTGGCTCAATGACTCCAAGCAGCTCACCGAGCGGCGCAGGGANCTGCTGCGNCCGCTGATTATGGAGCAGGCTGTGGCTTGGGGAATAGGGATTGTCACGGCGCGTGAAATTGACTCCATCAACATTCTGCAGGCCTCCATCCTGGCCATGCACCGCGCGCTTGACGCTCTGAAGGTNAAGCCGGGTGCCATTGTGGTTGACGGCAACAAGTTCCGCACATGGCGNGAGGATGTGCCATGGCAAACNCTCGTCAAGGGCGACAGNCGCCTGGCCAACATAGCCGCGGCCTCCATCCTGGCAAANACAGCGCGTGATGAGGAGATGCGGCGCCTCCACACTCTCCTACCCTTCTACGGCTGGGATNTCAACAAGGGCTATCCCACGAAAGCCCACCGTGAGGCCATAGCGGCCCACGGGCCGTCNGAACACCACAGGATGACNTTCCGCCTTACTGCTGAATGATGGTCACCCCGTCGGGGGCGACGTCGAGACTCACCGGCGCACCGCAAATCAGCGGGATGTTATGGCTCACGTGGCCCACAGGCACGTCAAAGGCCACAGGATAACCGTAGTCAGCCACCATGCGGTNAATCATAGCNTTGACGGATGCATTGTCCTCNTCGCCTGAACACTTTGCGAATTTGCCCACTATGAGGCCCGCCAGACGCGGCAATCTCCCGGCCAACTTAAGGTTATAGAAAATGCGCTCAAGCTTGTAGACGGGCTCGTTTACGTCCTCCACAAAGAGCACCGTGCCGGGGCGGATAACATCGTAAGGTGTGGCCATGAGNCCNGCGAGCACCGACAGATTGCCTCCCACCAGCATCCCCTCGGCATGGCCGTAGCGGTCAAGCGGCGAGGGTTCCAGGTGATACTCCACCCCCTCCCCTNTCAGAGCCTTGAAGAGCGCCTGNTTGTCAGGGTCATCTGNNCCCTTGGCTATATGCTCGGCCATGGAAGCNTGGATTGACGGGATNCCGCGTGAGGTGAGCAGCGCATGNAGGGCTGTGATGTCACTGAACCCCACCACCCAGCGGGCATTGAGCTCCAGAGGCAGCTCGGCCAGAGAGTCAAGCAGATGAACCACCCCGTAGCCTCCGCGGGCGCATATCACGGCGTCGGTGGCAGGGTCGGTGAGCGCGGCTTTCAGGTCGGCCAGACGCTCGGCATCGGTGCCGGCGTAAGTGCCGTGGCGGTTGAAGGCATTGGGGCCGGTGTAAACCTCCCACCCCTGGTCACGCAGCACCGGGATGGCATTATAGACGGTTTGCGGGCGGATTATTGACGCCGGCGATACAATGGCTATCCTATCGCCCTGCCGGAGCGGCATGGGCGCCATCGAGGCGTGGGAAAACTCTTCTATCATAGTGTCAGGAGCCTGCGCCGCAGCTGAGAGCACGGTGCAGAGGGTGATAAGCAGGGGGAGAATCTGTTTCATCAACATCGTGAGGGGTCAGACGGTGGTGGCGGGAATACCGAGGGCCCGCACTCTTTCGGCCACCTGCTCAAGCACTTCGCGAGGCACCTTGCGGAGCTCCTCGGCAGGCGTTTTGCGGTCAATGGAATAGAGCATCACATCGCGCGGGCGGATGCGTTTATAGGCCTCCAGAAGGGCCTCTATCTCGTCCTCGGTGGTGTTGTCAACGGTGTGACCGTCATAGCTGCCGGTGACGAGCATGGTCTGCACCGTGCATTGTCCGGAAAAGCGCGAAATGTCCTCGATGGCTTTCTCGGCGGTGAAGGAGCCGGCCACGGGGCGGTCAATGAGCCGCAGGGTGGGCGTCAGAGCGCTGTCGAGCTTCAGGATGTTGTTGTCAACGCGGCGCAGAGCGCGCTCCACACCTTCGCGGTCAAGGCGGGTGGAATTGGAGAGCACCGATATCTTCACCCCGGGAAACCACTTGTCGCGCAGCTCAATGGTGTCGGCAATCACCCCTTCGAAGTCAGGGTGCATGGTGGGCTCGCCGTTGCCTGAGAAGGTGATGACATCCAGCGGCTCGCCGGCTTCCTTCATCTGTGAAAGCTTGTCGTTGAGCAGACGCTTCACCTCCGCGCGGGGTGGCATGCCGGCCTTGCCGGGACCCTGCGCGTTGAAGCCCGCCTCACAGTAGAGGCAGTCAAAGGAGCACACCTTACCGTCGGCAGGGGAGAGGTTGACTCCGAGCGATGTGCCCAGGCGGCGCGAATGGATAGGACCGAAAATGGTGGAATGAAAAAGGATTGTCTGCATGGTGGAGTAACGCATGGTTAACGGAGACAAAAATAGCAAAAAAATTGCTATTTTTGTGATATGAAAATATTGATTGTCAACGGGCCGAATCTCAATCTGTTGGGACGGCGAGAGCCTGACATCTACGGCTCGCTCACTATGGAGGGCTACCTTGAGGTGCTCCGCGGTTGCTATCCCGAAGTGGAGATAGATTACTTTCAGAGCAACAGCGAGGGACCGCTCATTGACCGCCTTCAGCAGGAAGGCTTTGAGCCTGACACCAAAGGGATTGTACTCAATGCCGGGGCTTACACCCACACCTCGCTGGCGCTTCATGACGCCATCAAGGCCATTGACACCCCTGTGGTGGAGGTTCACATCTCCAACGTTCACTCACGCGAAGAGATTCGCCGCCAATCGCTCATAGCTCCCGCCTGCGCGGGGGTGATAGCCGGCTTCGGCATGGATTCCTATCGTCTGGGAGTGGAGGCCCTGATTGCCCTATGACAAGTGAGCTTGACGACTACATAGCGACCCACACATCGGAGGAGCCCCGACTGCTGCGCGATCTCTATCGCGCCACATACCTTGAACGCCTCTATCCGCGCATGTGTTCAGGCCACGTGCAGGGGCGCATCCTGGCCATGCTCTCACAGATGATTCGGCCGCGCCGCGTGCTGGAGCTTGGCACCTTCACCGGATATTCGGCCCTATGCCTGGCCGAAGGACTGGCCGACGACGGTCAGCTCCACACTGTGGAGATTGACGATGAGGCCGAGGGGTTTATTCGCCGATGGTTTGACCGCTCGGAGCTTGGCAGCCGCATCACGCTTCATATTGGCGACGCGCTGGAGGTGGTGCCCGGGCTTGGCGAGGAGTGGGACCTCGTGTATATCGACGCCAACAAGCGCATCTATCGTCAATATCTCGACATGGTGCTCCCCATGATGCGCAAGGGGGGCTTCATCATAGCCGACAACACTCTTTGGGACGGCAAGGTGACCGATCAGTCGGCCACCGATGCACAGACCCGTGGCATTCGTGACTTCAACGACTACGTGACCTCTCATCCGCGCCTGGAATCGGTAATCCTCCCGCTCCGCGACGGACTCTCCTTGTTAAGAGTTAAGAGTTAAGAGTTAAGAGTTAAGAGTTAGCTAATTTCTAACTGATTTCGTTGCTTTGAGGAAGCGGTGGAGGAAGAGGGCAGCGGCGAGGAAAAGTGACACCGAGAAGCTAAGGATGATGCCGTAGATGCCCATGCCGAGAGGGAATCCGAGGATATAGGTGGCCGGGATGCCGATGACTATATAGCTCACGAAGGCTATCCAAAGCATGGGCATGACGTCGGAGGTGCCGCGCAGAGCGTTGGCAAAGGTTATCTGCGTGGCATCACCGAGCTGATAGAGCACCAGCGGGAAAATCAGCGTGGAAGCGAGGCTGAGCACTGCGACATCGTCAGTGAAGAGCGCCATGAGCGAGCGTCCTCCGACCACAAATGTGATGCTGGCGGCCGCAGCAAAGGCCAGGATGATGACATAACCCGCAAGAGCCACGCGCCGCATCCGCAAGCGGTCAGAGCTTCCGGCAGCGTTAGCGGTGAGAACACTCACCGCCGACCCGAGGCTGTAATAGACACAGAAGCCGAGAGTGCCTACAATCACGAGAATCTGGAACGCCGCCAGCTCTATGGCACCTATCCATCCGGTCATGACGGCCGCCATGGTAAACGAGCCTGACTCGAAGGTCATCTGCAGCGACACGGGCCACGATGTGCGGTTGACCATACCGAAACTCTCGCGGCTGAACCGTCCGCGGGCAAAACCCCGTCTATAGTCGGCATATTCCTTTTTGAGGCAGAAAATCAGGATTATGGCCAGAGGGGCGAGGATGCGTGAGATGAGCGTGGCCACACCGGCCCCGTTGAGGCCCATCTCGGGAAATCCGCCGTTGCCGTAAATCAGAAACCAATTGCCCACGATGTTAAACGCATTGCAGGCCAGGATAATCCACATGGGCATGCCGGTGTTGTTGATAGCATAGCTCCACTGTGCAAAGAGATTGAACACAATGATAGGCACAATCCCCGCCAGATAAATCAGGAAATAGGGGCGGATGAGCGGCAACAGCTCGGCAGGCTGCCCAAGGCGGTCAATATTGAGATAGATGGTGGCCATGATGGCCATGATGATGACCGAGAAGATGAGATTTGCCCACACGGCGGTGCGGAGCAATGCACCGATGTTGACACTGCGGCGACCGGCATAGAGCGCACCCGCAAGCGGCGTCAGGCCATAGGTGAAGCCCACACAGGCAAAATTGGCCACGTTGAAAAGATTGTTGACAAACGATGCCGACGCCAGAGCCGCAGTGGAGTAGTGGCCCACCATTATGGTGTCAGCAAAACCCGTAACAATCATGCCGAGCTGCCCAACAAGGATGGGCAGCCCGAGCTTAAGGATTTCAACAAAGGGATATTTTGACAGTAATGCAGAAGTGCTCAATACTGCTCTTTTTCGTTAGGGAAATCGGAAATCTTCACATCGCTGACATAATGGCTCAGCGCATCGTTGATGACGGTGGAGAGGTCAGCGTAGCGGCGGAGGAAACGGGGCGAAAAGCCCTTGCTCATGCCGAGCATGTCCTGCGCCACGAGAATCTGACCGTCAACAGCGCCACCTGCACCGATGCCAATCACGGGGATGCTCACCTCACGTGCCACCTGAGCGGCCAGATCAGCGGGAATCTTCTCCAGCACCAGTGCGAAGCAGCCCAGCTCGTCGAGCATGCGCGCGTCATTGAGCAGCTTTTCAGCCTCGGCCTGCTCGCGGGCACGCACGGTGTAGGAGCCGAACTTGTTGATGGACTGTGGGGTGAGACCCAGATGGCCACACACGGGGATGCCGGCCGAGAGGATGCGCTCCACGCTCTCGCGGATTTCGGCACCACCCTCAAGCTTCACGGCCTCTGCGCCACTCTCCTTCATTATGCGGATGGCATTGGCCAGAGCCTCCTTTGAGTTGCCCTGATAGGTTCCGAACGGCATGTCACACACCACAAGGGCGCGCTTGACACCGTTGACCACGCATCGCGCATGATAAATCATCTGGTCAAGCGTCATGGGCAGGGTGGTGGTGTTGCCCGCCATGACATTTGACGCTGAGTCACCCACAAGGATGAAATCCACTCCGGCCTCGTCAACCAGACGAGCCATGGTGAAGTCATAAGCAGTAAGACAAGCAATTTTTTCGCCCCGCTGCTTCATTTCTGCAAGGCGGCGGGTGGTTACTTTACGCTGGTCCTCGGCTGTGTAAGTTGACATAGGAATCAGTTGATGATTGAGAAACCGGTGTACTTGCGCAGACACTCGGGCACCACGATGCCCTCAGGCGTCTGATTGTTCTCAAGCAGGGCCGCCATGATGCGGGGGAGCGCCAGGGCGGAGCCGTTGAGGGTGTGACAGAGAGCTGTCTTCTTATCCTCGGTGCGGTAACGACACTTCAGACGGTTGGCCTGATAGGTTTCGAAGTTTGACACAGATGACACCTCGAGCCAGCGCTTCTGAGCGGCCGAGAACACCTCGAAGTCAAAAGTTATGGCCGAGGTGAAGCTCATGTCGCCGCCGCAAAGGCGCAGAATGTGCCAGGGCAGGCCCAGACGGTCAAGGAGGCTCTGCACATGGTCCTTCATCTCCTCCAGCGCGGCATAGGAATCTTCGGGACGCTCAATGCGCACAATCTCCACCTTGTCAAACTGGTGGAGGCGGTTCAGGCCGCGCACATCCTTGCCGTAGCTGCCTGCCTCGCGGCGGAAGCAAGCCGAGTAAGCGCAGTTTTTCACCGGGAGTTTGTCGGCGGGAAGAATCACGTCGCGATAGATATTGGTGACGGGCACCTCGGCGGTGGGAATCAGATAGAGGTTGTCCTCATTGATGTAATACATCTGACCCTCCTTGTCGGGGAGCTGTCCGGTGCCGTAGCCTGAGGCCTCGTTGACCACGTAAGGGGGCTGAATCTCGGTGTAACCGGCCTCCACGGCGCTGTCAAGGAAGAACTGGATGAGAGCGCGCTGCAGGCGTGCGCCCTTGCCAATATAGACGGGAAAACCTGCACCGGTGATTTTCACACCCAGGTCAAAGTCAATAAGGTTATATTTCTTGGCCAGATCCCAGTGGGGGAGGGCATCGGCGGGGAGCTCGGGCATGGGTCCGCCGGTTTTTTCCACCACATTGTCCTCGGCGGTGCGTCCCTCAGGAACGGCATCGCAGGGGAGGTTGGGGATGGAGAGAAGGATGTCGCGAATCTGCTTCTCGGCAGCGTCGAGCTGCTCAGCCACGGCCTTCTGCTCGGCCTTTAGCTCGGCCACATGATTCTTGGCATCCTGAGCCTCATCCTTCTTGCCCTGCTTCATCAGGGCGCCAATCTGAGCCGAAAAGCGGTTAAGCTCGGCGGCACGGTTATCATTGTCAAGCTGCAGACGGCGGCGGTCGTCGTCAAGCGCTATCACACGGTCAATAGCTTCTTTGCCGTCAAAGCCCTTCACGGCCAGACGGGCCACGGTGCGGGCCGGATCGGCCTTGATTTGCTGGAGTGTAAGCATAGCTTATGTTTGCTTTTGATTTATTTACATGTTAGCGAGAATCTCGCGCACTTTGGCGCTGACCACCTTGCCGTCGGCGCGGCCGGCAAAAGCCTTTGAGGCCACACCCATCACCTTGCCCATCTCCTTGGGACCGGTGGCACCGGTTTCGGCGATGATGCGGCGCACCTCGGCATCAAGCTCTTCGTCGGTGAGCTGCTTGGGGAGATACTCCTCAATGACGGCAGCCTCAGCCAACTCGTTGTCGCGCAGTTCGGGACGGTTCTGCTCGTCGTAGATGGCAGCCGTCTCGCGGCGCTGCTTGGCCATCTTTGCCAGAATCTTCACGGCGGCTTCATCGCTCAGAGAGCCGTCGCCACCCTTGGCGGTTTTGGCTTCGATAAACTCTTTCTTAATGCCGCGCAAGGTTTCCAGGCGCACTTTCTCTCGGGCAAGCATCGCCTTCTTGATGTCGTTGCTTATAGTGTCAAACAGATTCATAATGCGAATTTTGCCGCAAAGTTAACCATTTACCCACATTTAACCGCAAAAAAAAATCGGAATGTGGGATTTTGAACATTTGCCCAATCAGGACAGGGAGCATCCCCCCGCACGGTGGATGCCCCTGCCTTCGATTGTGGTTTGCCTTTCGGCCTTTCTCCGGGGGGGAGATTTTGGATTTTGAGTTTTGGGTGGAGAAAGACCTCCGGGTGATTGCCGGCGCGCCGGTCGCGACTGCGACGCGCCACTTGTCAACCACAGAGATGTTCCTTAACGATTTTTTGAGTGGTTGACAGTGCAAAGTTACGGGTCCGGTTTGCGGAAAAGTGGACATCGTACGATTTTAGTTAGAAGTTAGGAGTTTTTTTGCTTGTGTTTGGGTGGGTGGGACAACATCGTCGCTCCGCGACTCTTTATGAGGAGGTGTGGGTGTCCCGGCACTCCCTTCGGTCGTGTCCGGGTTAAACACGATGTCGCCACTCCGTGGCTCGGTTAGGCGTTCGCGGGGTCGCAAAGGGATGTAGGGGCGGCCGTTCGGGCCGCCCGCCCTTCCGCCAAGGGTTTTGCGGGGCGGTTTGTCGCGGAGGAGCGGCCGCATCGGGGTGGGTCCGTACGTTTCGCCGAGGGTTTGCGGGGTGGTTTTGTCACGGAGTGCGGGCGCCCAGAACGGGCGCCCCTACATTTTTGCGGGTACATTGCGGGTGGGGGGTGTTTGCGGGTTTAACTTCTAACTCCTCACTCCTAACTTCTAACTATTTAGTCGCGGGTAATTTGCGGGGGATGGGGTGTTGATAAGGTGATGATAATGGGGTTGAGAACGGGGTTTTGACATGGTGTTGATTGGAGTTGTCAACATGGTGTTAATAACGGATGATGATGGTTGTGAGTGAGTGGATTAGGGTGTTGATAAGATGTGAGGATTTATGATGATAACCGGTTTTTTACAGGGGGTTGAAAGCGGGTTTTCAACAGGTGTTAATAACATGCGGGGGATTTTTTACATTGCGAGGTTGAAAAGTGATTGAAAAGTAGCGGTCGGAAAATGGTGGTGAATGCTGCGTTTCGTCCTAATTTTGCAATGGAGCAGGCGCGAGGCTAATTGCCTCACGCAGCGCTTTCTTTATAATATACTGCGCATGCATCCCTACGGGGGAGGACTTCCGAATGTGCTGCCGGAAAGGGTAGGGCAGGGGAGTGACGCATGTGCCGCTTCGTCACCGCCGCACATGGAAGAAAAGGGTGTGTAAAGAGATTTGAAAGGGGGTGTTGAAAGTGTGTAGAAAAGTGTTGATAACCGTTTCAAAAAAACTATGGTGATTTTTAACAACTCAATTTGCAAATTAAGGATGAATCGATTATACAGCCGGCTTGGTAACAGCTCCAAAAAAGATAACCTAAAGTTATGGAGATGGTTTTCTACCGATATTTTGAGGTTTATTAAACCTTTACATCCCCGAAATTTATTAACTTTGCACATTATTGACAGCATGTTGATAAATATGCCAAGTGACTGAAATCGAGCGATTGACGGTTTTATAACTCTGACAATAATGTTAAACTGCCATCAATAACCATAAAAACCAAGAGAAGAGGGAGAAAGTTATTCCGGCTATTGACATCCTTTGTTCTTCTTCTTAAGAATAATTTTTTTTAAGATTTTAATTTTTCAATAATAAGAAATGAATGTCGAAAAGGGCTACGTAGAGGCCGCAATTCCCGAAGGCATCGACCTCAAGGCCGAAATCAAAAGGCTTAAGGAGGAGAAGGGGGCCGTGATTATGGCTCACTACTATCAGCAGGGCGAGATTCAGGATCTGGCCGACTATGTGGGCGACTCGCTTGCCCTGGCTCAGATTGCCGCCGGCATCGATGCGAAGATCATTGTGCTTTGCGGGGTTCACTTCATGGGCGAGACGGCGAAGATTCTCTGTCCTGACAAGAAGGTGATTGTGCCTGACCTCAACGCGGGGTGCTCGCTGGCCGACAGCTGCCCGGCAGATGAGTTTGAGGCTTTCGTGAAGGCTCATCCGGACCACACGGTGATAAGCTATGTCAACACCTCGGCGGCTGTGAAGGCCCTGACCGATATTGTGGTGACCTCAGGCAATGCCCGCAAGATTGTGGAGACATTTCCCAAGGATGAGAAAATCATCTTCGGTCCTGACCGCAATCTGGGCAACTACATCAACTCCGAAACGGGCCGGGAGATGGTGCTCTGGGACGGAGCATGCCACGTTCACGAGCAGTTTTCGCTGGAGAAGATTCTGGAGCTGAAAAAGCAGTGGCCGGGAGCTGAGGTGCTGGTTCACCCCGAGTGTCCGCGCCCGGTGAGAATGGTGGCCGACGTGATTGGCTCCACCGCCGTGCTGCTCAAGCATGCCCAGGAAAGCCCGGTGAAGGAGTTTATTGTGGCCACCGAGAGCGGCATCCTCCATCAGATGCGCCTGAGCTGCCCCGACAAGACCTTCATTCCCGCACCGCCCAAGGACTCCACCTGTGCCTGCAACGATTGCTCATTCATGAAGCTCAACACCCTTGAGAAGCTCTACAACGCTCTGCGCTATGAGGAGCCGGAAGTGCATGTTGACCCCGAAATCATGGAGCGCGCCCGCCGTCCCATCGTTGCGATGCTTGAAAAATCAGTCTGAATCCCCCCTCTCATTATCATAACAGAATTATGGAATATAATCACAAAGATATAGAGCAGCGCTGGCAGCAGCGCTGGCGTGACGACAAAACGTATAAAACCGAAAACGGAGGCTCCAAGCCCAAATTCTATGTGCTTGACATGTTTCCCTATCCCTCGGGAGCGGGACTCCACGTGGGCCATCCGTTAGGCTACATTGCCAGCGACATCTATTCGCGCTACAAGCGCCTGCGCGGCTTCAATGTGCTTCACCCCATGGGCTATGACGCTTATGGCCTTCCTGCGGAGCAGTATGCCATCCAGACGGGTCAGCATCCCGAGAAGACCACGATGGAGAATGTGGCCCGTTACCGCAGCCAGCTCGACAAGATTGGCTTCAGCTATGACTGGGACCGCGAAATCAAGACCTGCGATCCTGACTACTATAAATGGACACAGTGGGCATTTATCAAAATGTTCGGGTCATACTACGACACCGAGGCCGACAAGGCCATGCCCATTGAAAACCTTGTGAGCCACTTTGAGAACCACGGCACCGAGGGCATCCACGCCGCTCAGAGCGAGGAGCTGAGCTTCACCGCCGACGAATGGAAGGCCATGACCGAGAAGCAGAAGAGCGACACGCTGATGAACTATCGCCTGGCTTATCTGGGCAACACGATGGTCAACTGGTGTGCCGAGCTGGGCACGGTGCTGGCCAACGATGAAGTGTCAGAGGGACTGTCGGTGCGCGGCGGTTACCCCGTGGAGCAGAAGGTGATGTATCAGTGGTGTCTGCGAGTGTCGGCTTATGCCCAGCGCCTCCTTGACGGGCTCGACACCCTTGACTGGACAGAATCCCTCAAGGAAACCCAGCGCAACTGGATTGGCCGCAGTGAAGGCGCCGAGATGCGCTTCAAAATCGACGGTCGCGATGACCTTGACCTCGAGATTTTCACCACCCGCGCCGACACCGTGTTTGGCGTCACCTTCATGGTGCTCGCTCCGGAGAGCGACTATGTGGAGATGGTGACCACCCCTGAGCAGCGTCAGGCCGTGAAGGAATATCTTGACGCCGTTAAGCATAAAACCGAGCGCGAGCGCATGATTGACAAGAAGGTGACAGGTGTGTTCACCGGCTCCTATGCCGTCAATCCCCTGACCGGTAAGAAGATACCGGTGTGGGTGAGTGACTATGTGCTGGCCGGCTACGGCACCGGCGCCATTATGGCCGTTCCGGCCCACGATAGCCGCGACTATGCCTTTGCTCGCAAATTTGACCTCCCGGTGGTGCCCCTGATTGAAGGGTGCGACGTGAGTCAGGAGAGCTTCGACGCCAAGAGCGGCAAGATGATCAACAGCTCATCGGAGCTCCTTGATCTCAACGGCATGGAGGTTAAGGACGCCATTGCCGCCGCTAAGAAATTTATTGAAGAGAAAGGCCTGGGCAAGGTGAAGGTGAATTATCGCCTCCGCGACGCCATCTTCAGCCGCCAGCGCTACTGGGGCGAGCCATTCCCCGTGTACTATAAAGATGGAGTGCCCCACGTGATGGAGCTTGACCAGCTGCCCCTCCACCTTCCCGAAGTGGACAAGTATCTGCCTACAGAAACCGGCGAGCCCCCGCTGGGACGCGCCAAGAACTGGACCACCCCCGAGGGTTATCCCATTGAACTGTGCACCATGCCCGGTTTTGCCGGCTCATCGGCCTACTATCTCCGCTATATGGACCCCCACAACAGCGAAGCGCTCGTGGGCAAGGACGCTGATGAATACTGGCGCAATGTGGACCTTTACATCGGCGGCACCGAGCATGCCACCGGCCACCTTATCTACAGCCGCTTCTGGAACAAATTCCTCTATGACCTTGGCGAAGTGTGTGAGGCCGAGCCCTTCAAGAAGCTCATCAACCAGGGCATGATTCAGGGCAGAACGAGCTTTGTCTATCGCATCCAGGGCACCAACACCTTTGTGAGCCACGGGCTTAAGAAGGACTATGACGTGACCCCTATCCGAGTGGACATCAACCTGGTGAGCAACGACACCCTTGACATGGAAGGCTTCCGCCGCTGGCGTCCTGACTTTGCCACCGCCGAGTTTATCACCGAGGACGGCGTTTACCGCACCGGTTACGCTGTTGAGAAAATGTCCAAATCCATGTTTAATGTCGTCAATCCCGACGACATCGTTGACCGCTATGGCGCCGACACACTCCGCCTTTACGAGATGTTCCTGGGCCCGCTGGAGCAGAGCAAGCCGTGGGACACCAACGGCATTGACGGTGTGAACCGCTTCATCAAGAAGCTCTGGAACCTCTATTATAAAGGTGACGAGTGTCTGGTGGATGACTCCAAGCCCTCAGCCGAAGCGCTCAAGGCACTCCACACGCTCATCAAGAAAGTGACCGCTGACATCGAGGCCTTCAGCTACAACACCTCAGTGGCCGCCTTCATGATCTGTGTCAACGAGCTCACCTCGCTCAAATGCCACAGCCGCGAAGTGCTTGAGCAGCTCGTGGTGGTGCTGGCTCCCTTCGCTCCCCACGTGGCCGAAGAGCTCTGGCACTCCGCGCTGGGTCATGACACCACCGTTTGCGACGCCACATGGCCCGAATGGAACGAAGAGTATCTGCGCGAGTCAAATGTGAACTATGCCGTGTCGTTCAACGGTAAAGTTCGCTTCACCATCAATGTACCCGCTGAAACGGCCGCAGCCGATGTGGAGAAAATAGCGCTCTCCGATCCCGCAGCGGCAAAGTGGACCGAGGGCAAGACAATCCGCAAAGTGATTGTGGTGCCCAAAAAGATTGTGAACGTGGTGGTGGGCTGATAATAAAAGATGTCAATCCTCGTTAGTAAAATAGTTTAGCGATGAAAAAGCAACTCGTATTCGCCACCAATAACCGCCACAAACTCGAAGAGATAGCCGCCATTGCCGGCGATAGATTCGAGATTTTGTCGCTGGCCGACATTGGCTGCCATGACGACATCCCTGAAACCGCCGACACCCTGCGCGGCAATGCCCTGCAGAAAGCCCGGTGGGTGAAGGAGCGTTATGGCCACGACTGTTTTGCCGACGACACCGGCCTGATGGTGGATGCGCTTGACGGTGCCCCGGGAGTGTATTCAGCCCGTTATGCCGGCCCCGGCCACGACTCGGCGGCCAACATGGCCCTCCTGCTCAAAAACATGGAAGGGAAAAGCTGTCGCACGGCCCGCTTCGTCACCGAGATTGCCCTTATAGAAGGTGATAGCGAGCGCTTTTTCACCGGCACGGTTGAGGGTTCAATCCTCGCCGAGCCCCGCGGAGAGGCCGGATTCGGCTATGACCCGGTGTTTCTTCCCGAATGTTCGGAACTGAGCTTTGCCCAGATGGATGGTGACGCCAAGAACGCCATCAGCCATCGAGGCCGCGCCACCGCCGCACTCATGGACTATTTACTAAGACAATAAGCAACTGAATATCATGATAAAGAAAGCACTTTTTCTCCTCCTTGCCCTTCTGCCTCTGAGCGTCATGGCGCAGCAGGCTGTGGGCTCGTGGTACTTGTATCCGCTCTATAACGGCGTGCCCACAAGTGTTGTGACCACACCTAAGCTCACCTATTATCTCTCGCTGGGCCGTCTTTACAGCTACGACAAGGCTAATGAAGAGTCAACGGAGTATTCCGAGCTGCTGAATGACACGGAAGTGACCGTCATTGACTATAACCCCTGGCGTAAGTTCCTCTTTGTGGGCTATGCGAGCGGCAATGTAGACCTCGTCTATGACAATGGCCGCATTGTTAACCTCCCTGACATCAAGGAAGCGCAGATTGCCTATGAAAAGCGCATCAATCAGGTGGACTTCAAGGACGATTACATCTATGTGGCCACTGATTTCGGCCTGGTGGTGTTTGACTCAAACAAGGGAGTAGTGAGCCAGTCAGGCATCTACGGCAGCAAAGTCAACGCCGTGGGCGTGATGGGCAACTATCTCATTATCAATACTGACAATAAGAACTACGGCATTAAGCGCGATGCGCTCTTGAGTCGTTTCGAGAACTTCCAGTTTATTGACAACGCCTATAATGTTGCCGAACTCAAAGGTCTATCAGACTATGTGTTGATGCGCACCAACAATGTGGTTTGGGCCGTCAAGTACAAGATGAGCGGCTCCGATGTGGATTTCGTTGTGCCTGCCCTGTCAGGCGCGGCCACAGCGTTCATGCGCGGCGACAACGACAAAATCCG
Organism: Bacteroides sp.; assembly: GCA_014802445.1. Lineage (GTDB taxonomy): Bacteria > Bacteroidota > Bacteroidia > Bacteroidales > Muribaculaceae > CAG-1031. The sequence continues at coordinate 94,544 of JAAVCF010000009.1, forward strand.
CACCATCTGTGCCAACAAGCTCTATGCCTATGATGCCGGCGGCCGCACAGAAGAGGCATCCGTGCCCACCACCCTCAGCAAGAATGCCTACGGCACCTGGAAAGGCGCCTCAGAGCTCTGGGCTGCCAATGCCGACGGCCTGGGCTGCTATGACATTGCCGTCTCTCCGATGACCGTGAAGGTTGACCGTCTGCTCCCGGCCGATGCCATCTCGCTTACCAAAGTGGCCTTTATCAGAGGCTCGGCCGACGGTAACTCCATCTATCTGACCACCTCGGGAACATCAAACCAGATGAACCCCGCCACGGAAACCAACAGCCGTTGCTACATGACCAAAATCACCGGCAACAAGGTGGTGGATGTGACCCCCACGGAAAATATCATCGGTGTGACCTCGCTGGCCGTTCATCCTTATGATGACGACATGGTGTTTATCTCCACCCGTACGGGCGGTGTGATTGCCCTCAAGGACAAGCAGACCGTAACCAAATTCAACACCACCAACAGCGGCCTGCCCAGCCTTGCCCAGCATGGTCTTTACACCGACCCCAGCGGCAACCTGTGGGTGATGTCGCTTGTCAAGAACTCACCTATCGCCATTCTTCCCGGCGACAAGCTCAAAGGAGATGTGACCAAGCTCACCAAGAGTGACTGGGTGACCACCATTGTAGGTGCGGCTGAGAACTTCACAGGCAACAGCTGCGGCGAGTTTGCCACCATTCCCGGGTCAAACATCACCTATTTCAAGTGTGCCTACGTGGGCGCTCAGTTGGGTGTGTATGACCACAACGGAACCATCACCAACACTGCCGACGACAAGGTGAAAGTGCTCACCCCCACTGACTATATTGACCAGGATGGCAAGACCTTCACCTGCTCATATATCACCGGTCTTGCTTGCGACAAGAAAGGCAGCCTGTGGGTGACCACTGACAACAGCCTATTTGCCATTGACAATGCCGCTCAGGGCATGAATCCCGGCATGCGCGTGACCCGTATGAAGGTGCCCCGCAACGATGGAACCAATTTTGCCGACTATCTCCTTGATGGTGAATACATCACCGCCATAGCCGTGGATGGCAGCAACAATAAGTGGATCGGCACCAAGAATTCGGGCCTCTACTATGTGAGCGCCGACGGCAGCGAGATTCTTGCCAACTTCAACATGGACAACTCTCCGCTGCCCGCCAACGCCATTGCGAGCCTCTACTGCGCTCCTAACAGCAATGAGGTGTATGTGGGCACGGCGCTCGGTTTGCTGCGCTACAGCGGCCTCCATGCGCCCGGACAGGAGAGCTATGACAATGTCTATGCCTATCCTAATCCCGTGAAGCCTGACTACACCGGCTGGATCACCGTGACCGGCCTGATGAACAACTCACTGGTGAAGATTGCCGATGCCTCAGGCAGCGTGGTCTATCAGGGTCGCAGCGATGGCGGAATGTTCACCTGGGACGGCTGTAACTCAGCCGGCGTGCGCGTGAAGTCAGGCGTTTACTATGTGTTTGCATCACAGAATGAGTCAGGCAGCTCATCGGCCGCCGTGACAAAAATCCTTATTATGAACTGATGGCCTGCCCGTCGGGTTATAATGACACTATGTTAAGTTACAAGAATGAAAACGACCGCTGTTATGGCGCCACGGGCATGGCAATAGGCCTGGTGGTGTTTGACGGCGAGGATATGCTGGCCGGAGTATCACTCGATGCTCCGGCTCATGCCATGATGGACATGGCTCAGGATTTTTTCTTTGCGGGTAACCCCTCGCTCTCGGCCAAGGCTGCGTGGACCCGAATGGTGCGCAACTTCAATCTCATGGCTGCCATGATGATTTCAAACGTCATGTGTAGGCGCATAGTCCTTGAAGAGTCAATGATTGACAGCGAGATGCGTGAATTTCTGCGCTCCACTATCCTCCGCGAAGCTGCCGACAACTGCTCACTGGAGGATGACGAGGCCAACCGCCTTTTTGAGAAGGATTATAACTTCCTTCACAAAGTGTTCAATCATCGCGGCGTTCAGGATGTGGCTCACGATTTTGCGCGCAAGCTTTCGCAGGCCCGTACCTTCACCCGCGCCGAGATGCTTGAGGAACTCCGCGGCCTGTCATCGCTTTAACACGTAAGAAAAGAAATAGTACTTAATCACTCCAATCCCCTCACAATCACCACTATGGCTGAAGAACCTATTGTAGTAACGCGCATCCGCGAGCTCATCAAGATGAATGACCTGACGCAGGCTGAATTTGCCCGCCGCATAGGTTTTGATGCGTCGAATCTTTCCAAGACCCTCAACGGACGTATGGCCGTCAGCGAGGCCCTGATTAACCGTATGGTAGTGGAAATGAATGTGTCAAAGGACTGGCTCAAGGGTCTCTCTGACAATCCCGAGCCCCCTCTGCCCCCTGAGATTCAGGCAGCCACTCCGGTGTATGACATCGACGTCACAGCAGGCTTCACCGAGCTTTCACGCGTGTTTGCCAATGACCGTATGGTGGGCTATCTCAATCTCCCGCAGGTGTCGACGGAATGCGCCGTGGTGCGTGTGAGCGGTGACTCGATGGAGCCCGTCGTTGGCCGCGATTCGCTCGTTGCCATCCGCCGTAACGACACCCGCAACAATATTTTCTGGGGCCAGATTTATGTGGTGGTGATGGATGATTACCGCATGGTCAAGTTTGTGCGCCGTCATCAGGACGATGACAAGGTGATTCTCCACAGCCAGAACCCCAACTATGACGATATGGTGGTGAATCGCGCCGACATCCGCGCTATGTTCCTGGTGGAAACCGTCATCAACATTTCGCGCCGTTACTGATTGATAAATAGCGCATTACCCCAATCCAATATACATGTCCTGCCTATCGGAAGGCCTTCAGCTGGCCGCCGGCGGCAGGACATGTTTTTTTCAGGCGAAGGTGGATTATCTTGGTGATAATGCTGATAAATTTGTCAGACTCAAAAAATGCTGTTATCTTTGATAAGTGAGTGTGATAAATTAGCAGTCAAGATTTTATGCAATCCAAATTTGTTAAGCGGGTATTAGGATTAATCATCGTCGCTGTCATTGTGCTGTGGGTGGCATGGTTCCTTTCCGGAGCTATGGTTTCCGCCGGGCCTCAGCATTACATTGCCCACGGAGGGGGTGCCATTGACGGTCAGCCTATCACCAACTCCCTGGAAGCAGTGGAGCACAGCATCGCCAATGGCATAAAATTTATTGAGCTGGATCTTCAAATGACCTCTGATAATAAGCTCGTTGCTGCGCATGACTGGGGCACTTTCCGGGAGCTCACCGGGGGAGGCGCAGATGACACTCAGGTTCCCTCCCTGGCAGAGTTCTGCAATAAGCGCATAATGGGAAAATATCGCCCTCTGACCTACCTACTAATCGATTCCCTGTTCAAAGCCAATCCGGATTTATGGCTTGTAACTGACAAGATAACAGACGTTAATGCCATTGAAGCGTTTCTGCCTGACATTAAGGAGAGGATAATTGTGGAATGTTTCACGCCGGAGCAGTATGACGAATGCCTGAGCAGGGGATTAAGAGGCTTCAGATCCTATCATAATCTCACTCCCGGAGGCATTAATGCAGTGGAACGCCACAGTCGCAGAATGGTTTATCAGCATTTTATCCCGACGGAGTTTGCCGTTTATTCCAGCAGCCGGATTTCAACAGCGGAAGCTGACTCGCTTTTTAAGTCTGACAAACGTATACGATTCATATATGTCGATTATATCCAAGATAATCACGACATTAAAAAATAGGCTTCAAGGCATTGCCGCTTTCCGGCGGAGAATTGAATGGTTGCTTCTCACCATCTTTTCACTGTGCGGAATGATTGATATACCGGGGTCAGCGCTCATTCCGATGCCGGCCACGGCGGCTTTTGTAATAATCCTCTTCACAGCCATGTTCAAAGGAGGACTCCTCACTGCGACTCTTGAGCTTGCGCGCCCCGTGAGGTGGCTTTCCCTGACGGTGAGGGCTCTGGTGGCGGTCTACTGCATCCTGTGTGCTATCAATGCTTTGGGCTACACCCTTTTCGACACCGGGATAACCATAAAAATGATAACCGTGCTGGGTCAGACCAATCCCGCCGAGATAAAAGAGTTTCTCCCGACGTTAATGACCGGGATAGGAGGGCTGATAGGCAATCCCTTAACCTACGTGTGGATTTTTGCGGCAGCGGGATGTGCAGGCGTTCTTAAGCTTGCATCAAAGCGTGTTTATCTTTTTATTCTTGAGGCTGCGTCAGCAGTAGGGCTGGTGAGTTTCATCTCATTGTTCTTCTTACTGTCTATTGGCCGGTCAAACTCCTTGATGACGTTCAGAATCATCAACACAGTGGTTTATGCCCACAAAGAGATGCGACTTATTCAGGAAGAGATGTCAAAACTCACGCCGCTGCCCAATCCTGACACTGTCAGCAGCAGTTGCCTAACGGATATAATAATGGTGGTGGGCGAATCCGCCAATAGAAGCAACCTGTCGTTATACGGCTACGAACTGCCAACCACTCCGGAGCTTGACAAACTCAAAAGTCAACTGATAATATTCACGGATGTGATAGGCTCCTCAGTGATAACCTATTCCAACATGAACCGCATTCTGACCTTTCTTCCCGAAGATGAGCCGTCACGCAACTGGTGGAAACACCCCAGGCTATTCTCGCTGATGAAGCAGGCCGGTTATCACACGGCATGGCTCTCCAATCAGGAAAAAAGCGGGATATGGGGCAGCAACATCGCAGCCTTGGTGGCTGATGCGGACGATGTGAGGTTTATTGGCGCCACAAGCTCGCATGATGTCACGTTTCAGAGATACGACGAGCTGCTTCTCCCTGAACTTGACCAGGCGGTTCAAAATGGCGGCGATGCAAAATTCATAGGGGTGCATCTGATGGGTTCTCATCTGGAATATCGCCGGCGCTACCCCAAAAAGTTCGGACATTTCACGGCAGCCGACATCCTGAGCACGCAGTCAGGGAAGCAGCTCACAGCTCCTCACGCAGCAGTGTTGGCGGAATATGACAACTCTCTGCTCTACACTGATTCACTCCTTGCCTCAATGATTAACAGAATCTCAGATGCCTCGCGCCCCACTCTCCTGATTTATTTCTCTGACCATGGGGAGAATGTGTATGACGACGGGGGAGATTACCGCGGACGCGATGATAAGCACGTAGAGGTGCCGTTTATCATCTATCCCAATCATGCTTTCGCGGAGGCTTATCCAGGCACGGTGGAAAGGCTTAAAGCAGTGCGCCATAACCCGATGAACACGGCCAATCTGTGTCATCTGCTCTGCACACTGACCGGCACATCTTATTATTCCTACGACCCCTCGTGTGACATTTCCTCTCCTCACTATTCGGTCCGCGGGCGATATGTGGATTTCAAACCGTGGAAATATGAGCACCTCGGCGGCCGTTAGAGGCTAAACTTCCGGTTTTGTCACTGCCACAGGCTCGTCAGACATGGCTATGCGCTTGGCGCTGCGGTGGGCGCGACGTATGGGGGCGGAGAAGTATTTGGCTGCGACGTAGGCCAAAGCGGCCGTGAGGCAGAATATGAGGCAGAATGTGAGCCCTTTGCCGAGAGTGTCGGGGAGTCCCAGATGCACGGCCACGTGAATCATCGGGAAGTGAAACAGATAAATCTCGTAGCTGCAATTCTCAAACATCTCGGCCCATTTGCCCCATTGGCCAATGAAGGCGAGCGACACCACCAGTCCGGCAAGCGATGTGGGGAAGAAAAGCAGGCGGAAAAGCATGTGGCCGCCGAACCATGTGACCCCCACAAAAAGAACGGCAAACGACACTATGGCGAGCGCATATTTCACCTTTTTCACCTTTTCGAGATACACATAGAGGAACACTCCGGAATAGAAAAATCCCAACTGACCCCAAATCTGCTTGTCGAGCGTGCGGAATGATTCGCGTCCTGAAGTTTCGGCCATGTGAAGCAGAAACCAGCGGTAAACCACTGAAAATCCCAGGATAACCAGGAAAACCTTCCAGAACGGCCATTTTGATTTGTGGGAGAACCAGATGACGGGGATAATAAACAGATAGAGCATCCACTCCACTTTCATGGTCCACAGTGAGGCATTGACGGCCGGCTCCACATGGTCGGGGAACACTCCCGGAAGCTGGGGCTCGATGAAGTTAAGCGAGAGTGCGTTGGCTATCAGGTATTTAATCCACTGGAGTGACAGGAAATAATCGGCAGGAGGAAGTTCGCTTACAAACACGAGCAGAAATGCGCAAGCCACCACCGTCAGCAGATAAGAGGGGAGGATTCGCCATGCACGGTTCTTCAGATAGTCCTTCCAGTCATTGGAGCGCTGAAAGCTGCCGTAGATCAGGAAGCCGCTCATGACAAAGAAGCTGCACACACGATAATAGCCCGTGATTGGAAACCAAAAATTGCTTTGGGTCAGAATGTTATAGTGCGACAGGAAAATGGCGAAAGCAAGAATATAGCGGATAGCTCCGAAATTATTCCTGAACCTCATTGGGGGTGTTATTGCTTTCACTGTGTTCATATTAACTGATAACGCTGATTGCCGCGCATTATTGCGCCGCGGCGGTTACTTCCTCGGGGATTTCAGCGACTGGCCCAGAAGGAAAGCGCAGAAGCGCGTGAAGCGGTTGGCAGGGTGGCGGAGCATCCATTTGTAGAACAACCAAGGCACATAGATGCCCGCCAGGAGCGACATGGCTGTGTGGACCCACCAGGGGAGCGCCACGTAATGACTCAGCACCTGCTGAGTGGCTACGTTGAAGTACCACGACAGCAGGAAGATAATATAGTTTGCCCCGATAAGATGGTCAAGCACGGTGATGTGGCGGTGTTCAAGAATCTTGGCAGCGCTCACCACCATCATGATTCCGGCCAGCGAGCAGAGCATTCCCGCATAAGGCTCCTTCTGCTGAAGGAAAAACAGGGCGCACCATGCTGCCGCAAAAACGGCCATCACACCCGCGCTCTGCCATTTCACCGCAGCGTCAATCTGCCGCTGCCAGTGGCTGTAGATGCACCCCGCAATGAAATAAACCGCCATCGTTACCGTGCGGTTAAGCGAAAACAGGGATGTGTAGGACACCGGCAAAAAGTTAAGCAGCAGAATCAGCGCCGACACCGCCGGATAAAACACCGCCGGGCTAATCCCCGCCTTGCGGCTCAGAAGGAGCAGGGCGTAGACCGTCAGCAGCAGCACGAAGCTTGAATGAATGAACCAGAAATAGGGAATCACCAGCTTCGGCCCGTCAATCAGTCCGTTAATCAATCCGCTTGCTGACAGCTCAATAGCATCGTCGGCCATCCCTGACATCAGTGAGCGGGGCACGAAGGTCACCAGAGTCAGCACAATGTAAGGAATCAGCAGCCGCTTCACCTTGCCCATTGCAAACGATTGCCAAGAGGGCGATTTGCGCGATGTGGTGAACGCCATCAGAAATCCGGAGGTGAACATAAACACGGGCATCCTGAAGCTATACATCATCCGGTAAAACAGCATCTGGGATGTGCCTCCCGGATAGAGATGAAACGAATGGCCGAACACCACCAGCACAATCCCGATAATCTGGAGATAGGCGGCGAAGAGGAAAAACCGTTTTTCCGGCTGTTGACTTGACATAATGATGAGGATGCTCCAAATGAGAGGATAAAATTACATAAAAAATTCAAGAATTCTTTTTTGTTTGAGTAACTTTGCGGTGCGTATATTGAAGCTCGTTATGACTTACGAATATGACTATATCGTGATCGGCTCCGGAATTGCCGGCATGAGTTTCGCCCTGAAGGTAGCCCAGACAGGACGTGTGGCATTGATTTGCAAGACCTCGCTTGATGAAGCCAACACCGCGCTTGCCCAGGGTGGCGTGGCCTCGGTGACCAATCTTGAGGTGGACGATTTTGACAAGCACATCCATGACACTATGGTGGCAGGCGACTGGCTCTCTGACCCTGTGGCCGTTGAGAAGGTGGTGAAAGGTGCCCCTGAGCAGATTCGCCAGCTTCTGCAGTGGGGTGTGGAGTTTGACCGCAATTCCGACGGCAAGTTTGACCTTCACCGCGAGGGCGGCCACAGCGAGTTTCGTATCCTCCATCATGCCGACAACACCGGCTTCGAGATTCAGCGCGGCCTGATGGAGCGGGTGAGAAACACCCCTAACATCGACATCTTCGAGCATCATTTTGCCATTGAAATCATCACCCAGCATCATCTGGGCAAGATGGTGACGCGCCGCACCCCTGACATCACCTGCTATGGTGCTTACGTGCTTGACGAGGCCACGGGCCGCGTCGACAAGTTTCTTGCCAAGGTGACCCTGATGGCCACCGGCGGCGTGGGCGCTGTTTACCAGACAACCACTAACCCTCTGATTGCCACCGGCGACGGCATTGCAATGGTGTATCGCGCCAAAGGCACCGTGGCCGACATGGAGTTTATCCAGTTCCACCCCACGGCGCTGTTTCATCCCGGCGACCGCCCCTCGTTTCTCATCACCGAGGCCATGCGCGGCTACGGCGGTGTGCTCCGCAACCTTCGCGGCGAGGAGTTCATGCACAAGTATGACCCGCGCCTGTCGCTTGCGCCGCGTGACATTGTGGCCCGCGCCATTGACAGCGAGATGAAGCTTCACGGCGATGACCACGTGTATCTCGACGTTACCCACAAGGACCCCGAGGAGACCAAGCGCCACTTCCCCAACATCTATGCCAAGTGTCTGTCGCTGGGCATTGACATCACCAAGGATTATATCCCCGTGGCGCCTGCGGCCCATTATCTCTGCGGCGGTATCAAGGTGGACGGCAACGGTGAGTCATCAATCAAGCGCCTCTATGCCGTGGGCGAGTGTAGCTGCACCGGCCTTCACGGCGGTAACCGCCTGGCCTCCAACTCGCTCATCGAGGCGGTGGTCTATGCCGACGCGGCTGCCCGCCATGCCTCGGAACAGATTGGTCACTACGACTTCCGCACCGACGTGCCTGACTGGAACGACGAGGGCACGGCTCACCCTGAGGAGATGGTGCTTATCACCCAGAGCATCCGCGAGGTGAACCAGATAATGGGCGCCTATGTGGGCATTGTGCGCTCCAATCTGCGCCTTGACCGCGCCTGGAATCGCCTTGACCTCCTCTATGAGGAGACGGAGAAGCTGTTCAAATGCTCAAAGGCATCGCGTGAGCTTTGCGAGTTGCGCAACATCATCAATGTGGGCTATCTCATTATGCGTCAGGCCAAAGAGCGCCATGAAAGCCGCGGATTGCACTACACTGTCGATTATCCGCCGGTGCCCCACGAAATATAAATCGCCCCTGAAGCGTTATAAAGGTGTAATGAAGTCACTCTCCTTCAGTAAAATCCTTTTGACGCTTGCCCTTCTGTTAGGGTCGGTAACCCCGCTTTGCGCTCAGGCTCCCTACGGTGAGCAGGATGGCGGCCCAAAGGTGGGGAGCGGACGCATGCGCGCCGTCAAAGGCTATTATCTTACCGAGATTGACGGTGAGCAGACCATGATGATGATGATGAACGAGGTCACCGTCTATCCCCCTCTCAAGTTCAAGAACAAGAAGGAGGAGGAATTCTATTGGCGCACCGTGCGCGATGTGAAGCGCGCTCTCCCTTACGCCAAGGTAATCAGCGAGACGATGATAGAGACCTATGAATACATCGAAACTCTCCCCACCGAGAAGGAGCGCGAGGCTCATCTGAAGCAGATGGAGCATGAGGTGTTTGAGGAGTATAAGCCGGCCCTGAAAAAGTTCACCAAATCACAGGCTCAGATGCTTTGCAAGCTCATCAACCGCGAGACCGACCAGTCAGGATATAACATCCTGAAATCCTTTCTGGGCACTTTCCGCGCCGGATTCTGGCAGGCTTTCGGGCGTCTGTTCGGTGTGAACCTCAAAACTGACTATCGCCCTGACAAGGACTCGAAGGACGCCATCATCGAGCGTGTGGCCGTCCAGGTGGAGCAGGGGCTGTTATGACTCCTTGCGGTGGTTGAGGCTGCGCGGAAACAGGAAGATGATTGACAGGGCCAACATTCCGGCCAGTGCCCAAGGATAGTAGAGATAGGGGAACGGAGCAGCCGGAGAGATTCCCGCCAGTCCGGTGGCTATAAGCGTCTGAGCGCCATAGGGAATCAGACACTGCACCACGCATGAGGCCGAATCAAGCAGCGAGGCCGACTTGCGCGGGTCAACCCCGAAGCGCTCAGAGATTTCGCGGGCTATCCCTCCCACGGTGATGATGGCCACAGTGTTGTTGGCCGTGCAGAGGTTCACCAGTCCCACCAGCACCACAATCACCGTCTGAGCTCCGCGCCGCCCGGACACCTTGGCGCTCAGCCCCTGCAGAATGAAGCGGATGCCCCCGGCAGCTTTGATGACGCCAAGCATCCCCGCGGCCAGCAGGGTGATGATAATAAGCTCACCCATTGACTCTATGCCGCCCCCCATGTACCCCGCAAGGTCAATGATTGACACTCCGTTGAGCAGCCCCGTGACGATTGCCGCCGCCGTGCCCAGCGAGAGTACCAGAGTGACATTGATGCCCGCCACTGCCGTGACAATCACAATGAGGTAAGGGGTCATGAGCCACGGATTGATCTCCGTGGGGGTGAAGCTCTGCACTGTGCTGCGGCTCATGAACAGGTAAATCAGAATGGTGACGAGCGCCGCCGGCAGCGCAATCCACAGGTTGGCCTTGAACTTTGAGCTCATATCGCACCCCTGCGAGCGCGTGGCTGCAATCGTAGTGTCGGATATAAACGACAGGTTGTCACCGAAGAAGGCGCCGCCGAGCACCACAGCCACATAGAAAGCCACACTCGCTCCCGAGCCTTCGGCCATGTCCACGGCCAGCGGAGTCAGCGCCACCACAGTGCCCACCGAGGTGCCTATGGAGAAGGAGATGAAGCAGGCTGCAAAGAACATTGCCGGCACCACAAATTGCGCCGGAAAATAGCGCAGAGTGAAGTTGACAGTGGCATCCACAGCCCCTATTTCGCGCGCCAGGGCTGCAAACATGCCGGCAAGGATGAACACCCACACCATATACAGAATGTTGGAGTGGCCCGCTTCTGACGAGAACACCTCTATGCGCCTCATCAGCGGATGGCCTCGGTAAATGGCCACAGCCCACATTGATGAAGCCACCAGCGCCACAGAAATCGGAATCTTGTAGAAATCGCCGATTACCACCGACACGGCCACATACAGAATCAGAAAGAGAATCACCGGCGACAATGCGAGCCATCCTTGCGAGGCCGGTATGTGCCGGGAAGTATCCACGGGTTTATCCATTAATTACCTATAATTACCTATTAGAGGCGCAAAGTTAGCGAATAACTTTAAGCAAATCAGTGCATCCCGCTCTTTTTTTGTAAAAAGATATTAAGGAGGCTTTTTTGGCCCCGCGGTCACGGGGCGGCAAGATGTTTCCGGACGGTTTTCTTGCAGTTTACGCGGATTCTGACGATATTTGCTAAAAAGCTGATAGTATTTGACAATGAAGATAATCCACACGAGTGATTTGCATCTGGGCCACACTCTCTATGGCTATGACCGCACCGTGGAGCAGGCGGCCATGCTCGCGGCCATCCGTGAGGCAGTGGAGGCCCACAGTCCTGATGTGCTGGTGATTAGCGGCGATGTGTATCACACGTCTCAACCGTCGGCCACCGTGCAGCGCATGTTTGCAGAGGCTATGGTGGAGCTGCGCCGGACAGCTCCGTCAATGGAGATAGTGGTCACGGCGGGCAATCATGACAGCGGTGCGCGTCATGAGGTGTTTCGCGAGCCTTGGCGCGCTCTGGGCGTGCATGCCGTCGGGGCGGTTGACCGCGACAATCCCGAGAGCCACATCATTGAGATTGAGGGCAAAGGCTTTGTTATCGCCGTGCCCTATGCGGCGCCGCGCAACATTCCGGAGGATTTCTTCACACGCCTCACTGACATTGTGGCTGAGCGCAATGCCGGGGCACTCCCGGTGGTCATGATGGCCCACACGGCTGTGGCCGGCAGTGACTTCAGCGGCCATGACCGCGCCACGGAGTTGACCGTGGGCGGCATTGATGCCGTGAGCCTCGACACCTTCGGCAGCGGCTATGACTATCTGGCGCTGGGCCACATCCATTGTCCTCAGTTTGTTGATGGCCGGGGCCGCCGGGCGCGTTACAGTGGCTCGCCGCTGGCCGTGAGCTTCGATGAGGCTTATCCCCACAGTTTGACGTTGGTGGAGCTTCCGGCCCGCGGGGCGGCTCCCGTGACGTCGCTGATTGAGGTGCCGGTGGTGCGTCCGCTGGTGAGCCTTCCCGCCCGGGAGTTCGCCCCGTGGGCCGAAGCGCGGGCACTGCTCAGCGATTTCCCGGCCGACATCCCGGCCTATATCCGCCTCAATGTGGAGGTTGACGACTTCCTCCCCGCCGGTGCGCGCGAGGAGGCCGAGGAGCTGTGTGCCGGCAAGGAGTGCCGCTTCTGCGTCATCAATGCGCGGCGCACTGCTGAGGCTTCCCTCTCGCGCGCGGCCATGACCGTCAGCGAGTTTCGCAGCGCTTCGCCGGCCGAAATAGCCCGCATGTATGCTGCCGACACAGGCCTGGAATTTGACGATGACCTCGCCGCCATGTTCTCCGAAGTGATTGAATCTGTTAACGAAGACTCCCGCCAGCAATGAAACTGCGCAAGCTCACCATCCATAATATAGCCTCGATTGAGGATGCCGCTATTGATTTCTCGGCCAAGCCGCTGGCGGATGCCGACGTGTTTCTCATAACGGGCAAAACCGGCGCGGGAAAATCCACCGTGCTTGATGCCATCTGCCTGGCGCTGTTCGGCGAGACGCCGAGGCTCGACACCACCCGCATGCAGGGCAAGCTCACTGACAGCGCCCAGGCCGTGCCGGTGGATGATCCGCGCCAGCTCCTGCGCCGCAACTGCGGCGAGGGAGAGGTGACGCTCACCTTCACCGGCAGCAATGGCGTGGACTATAAGGCTGAATGGGCCGTGCAGCGTGCCCGCAAGCGCCCTGACGGCAAGTTGCAGGCGGTGAGATGGTGCTGGACGCGGGCTTACGGCTCCGCTGATGCCGTGGAGCTGCGCAAAATCGCTGAGATTAAAGCCGAGCTATCCGAGGCCGTGGGGCTGGATTTCAGTCAGTTTTGCCGCACAACCATGCTGGCGCAGGGCGAGTTCACCCGCTTCCTCAACAGCAACGACAGCGAAAAGGCGGCCATCCTTGAGAAGATTACCGGGGTGGATGTCTACACCCGCATTGGGCGCCGCATCTATGAGATGGCCGCCGCCAGGGAGGCCGAATGGACCCGGGTGCGTGAGCGCGTGGAGGGGGTGGAGCTCCTGAGCGCCGACGACACCGAGCGCATCAATGCCGAGATAAAGGCCGATGAGGCTGGTGCCACCACGCTCGCCCGCGAGCAGGAGGCGCTGACGGCCCGGATGGTGTGGCTCGCCCGCAAGGCTGAGCTGGAGGCCGCGCTGGCCAAGGCTGTGGCCACTGATGCCGCTACACAGAATGCTCTTGCTGCTGATGATTTCAAGGCTGATGAACAGCTCGTGGCGCGCTGGCATGCCACCTCCGAGGCGCGTCAGAGTGTCCGCATCATCGCCGAGGCGCGCCGTGAGCGCGGGGAGCTCGCCGAGGCAGCCCGAAAGATGCAGGATGACCATGCCATCCTGCTTGGCGCCACAGAGGCTCTCCGCCAAAGTCGAGGGCGCCTTGAGGCCGCCCTCGCGGAGCTTGATGCCTACATGGTCTCCGAGGAGCCGCGTGCTGCCACTCTGCAGCAGGCTCCGGCACTGGCCGTGCATCTCGCCGCGGTGGTCGACTCTCGCCGCCGGGCGGAGGAGGAATCCGCCCGCATTGCCGCCGACACGCGCACTCTCGACTCTCAGCTGCGCCCTGCCGCCGAGGCCGCGGCCAAGAATGTGGAGGCCCTCGCTCTCCTCGCCGCCAAGGCTGAGGCTGCCCTCGCTGAGTCAGAGCGGGAGCTCGAAGCAGCCTCACTGCCGCGCTTGCGCAGTGAGCGTGACAAGGCGGTGGCCCTCGGTGCGGCACTCACCCGCGTGACTCAGGCCATGACGATGCTTAATGCCGAGCAGCAGCGCCGCAGTTCGCGCCTGGAGGCTTTGGCTGAGATGGAACGGGTGGTGACCTCCCTGCGCTCGCGCCTGGAGGCTGACGAACCGGTTCTGAAGGAGGCCGCCGTGAGGGCCGAAACCTGCAAGGAACTCCTTGACCGCCAGCGTGAAACGGTGGATGACTGGGCCAAGCGCATGAGGAGCTCTCTGAGCGTGGGCGATATCTGCCCGGTGTGTGGTCAGACGGTGGCCGCGCCGCTCCCTTCGGAGGAGTTGCTGGCCTCGCTTTATCAGCAGAGCGAGCAGGCGTGGCGGGAGGCTGACCGGACCTATTCATCGCTTCTTGAGCGTGTTAACGCTCTCCGCGCCGATGTTAAGGCGCGCACCGATGCCTGTGTGCGCGCCAAGAGTGAGCTGGAGGCCGACACGGCTCTGGCTCGCACTCTCGCCGCCACTTCGGCACTCCTGACCGAGCTTGACCTCGGCACTCCTGACGCTGACGCTCCCGCGCGGATTGCCGCCCGTCAGGAGGCTGCCCGGACCGAGCAGGCGCGCCTTGATGCTCTGCTCCTGCAGGGCGCCGAGCTGGAGAAGCGGGTGGGAGAGTGCCGCAAGGCGCTTGATGAGGCTCGTCGTGCTCTCGAACAGGGGCGCACTGCGGCTGTCAACGCCGAGGCTGACGCTGCACGCTGCGAGGCCCGCATAGGCGCCTCACGCTCGGCTCTCGACACGCTTCACCGCTCCGCCTCGGAGGCTCTCGACGCGCTCTCAGAGGCCGTGAATCCCTCTCTCTGGAAGCATGATTTCCGCTCTGACACGGAGCTCTTTGCCCGTGAGCTTGCCCACGCCGCGCAGCATTATGACCGGGCCATAAAACATGGTGAGGAACTCCGCCGAAACGTGGCCGACGCGGCTCGGGCCATCGCCGAGGCCGAGGAGGCTTCGGCGGCCATCCTCCGCGCCATGCCACAGTGGTGTGGCTCGTTGCCCGGTCCGGTGCAGGAGGTGCCGCGCCTCTCGGCGCGCTTGAGCGATCTCCGCAGCCGGGTTATCTCGCTCACCGACAGGCTTTCGGTCCTCTCCCGCACCGAGGCGGCGGAGATAGCCAAGCTTCAGGCCGCCGGACTCCACTCGCCCGAAGCGTTTGCCGAGCTCACGGCGCTTGACGCCTTCAAGAGCGCCGACATCCTGGCCAAGCAGGCCGTGGCCGACTCTCTCCGCAGTGCCGCCACCTCAGCCGCGGCCATTCTCTCCGCGGCGCGTGAGGCCCTGACGGCTCATCTGGCCGCGCAGCCGGAGGGAGCCGCCGATGCATCGCCGGAGGAGCTGGAGGCTCTTCTGAGCGCCAACAAAGCCGCTGCTGCCGCCGTCAGCGAGAAGATTGCCGCCGCGCGCATCCGTCTGCGCGCCGATGCCGATAATCGCCTGCGTCTCAGCTCCCTCATTGCCGAGCTGGAGCGTTGCAACGCCGAGCGGCAGCGCTGGGCGCGGCTCAACAATCTCTTCGGTAGTGCCGACGGAGCTAAGTTCCGCAAGATAGCCCAGAGCTATGTCCTTGCAGGCCTCATCCGCTCGGCCAACAGCTACATGGCCTCTCTGGCCCCGCGCTACTCTCTGAGCGTGGAGCCGGGCACGTTTGTCATCTCCATCGAGGATTCCTATCAGGGCTTCGCACGGCGCGCGGCGTCAACCATCTCGGGCGGCGAGAGCTTCCTTGTGTCGCTCTCTCTGGCTCTGGCTCTGAGCGACATAGGCGACCGCCTGAGCGTCGACACTCTCTTCATCGACGAGGGCTTCGGCACCCTCAGCGGCGAACCGCTGGAGAGCGCCATCGCAACTCTGCGCTCGCTCCACACCCGCTCGGGCAGGCATGTGGGAATAATAAGCCATGTGGAGGAGCTCCGCGAGCGCATCCCCGTGCAGCTCAGCCTCTCGCAGCCTCACCACTCGTCAGCCTCCACAATCACCATCGTCGCCCCTGATTAGACCCCCTTCCCCACTATTTGTTAACGCTGGGGCGGTCAAGCGTCGTGTAGATGTGTTCGCGCAGTGAGGGAGCAATGCGGTTGCATTGTGACCGAAACAAGTGGACGCAGATGCATGACGATTGGCCGAGGCGAAGGTAATTTCTGCCACAGATAGCTGAGAATAAAGATGACTGTGATGAACTCGTGGTGAAGCTGAATTTGGGCGCTAATTGTTTGCTGATGCATAAATTACCATAACACCGCATCTCTCTGGCGCTTTTTGCCATGTTCTTCAGTCACGTAGCTACGACTACGTTCCATCATCACAAGACAAAAATCACTCAGAGATATGCGCCCCCAGCTTTTAACAAATATTGGGGAACGGGGTCTTAATCCGGCTGCGCGAGCACCTGCTCCAGGATGCTCACAGCGGTCTCCACAGTCGTCACTTCGGTGAACACCATCGACTGCTTGCCGGGCACCTGCCTGATGGAGCCCCCCATAGGATGGTTCTGAAGCCAGCCTATAAACCGCCCGAAAATCGAGGAGTTATAGTAGGCCTGGTTTGACTCGTCAACGAAGTAGACAATCATCTGGCCGCGCTTGAGCGACACTTTCTCAATGCCCAGCTGGCGGGCCAGGCGCCGCAGGCGGGGCACACGCAGCAGCTCGGCCGTCACGGCGGGTATCTTGCCGAAGCGGTCAATCAGGCGCGCCTTGAAATTGCGCAGGTCAATCTCGCGCTCAATGGAGTCAAGCTCCTGATAGAGAGCCACTCGCTCGCTGTCGCGAGGCACGTAGGTGGGCGGCAGCATCAGCTCCATGTCACTCTCAATCACGCAGTCAGCCACATACTCTGCTCCCTCCCCCTCGGCGCCGCCGTCAGTGGCGGCTTTGTCAAGGTGGCCGAATTCTTCGGTACGCAGCTCTGTAACAGCCTCTTTCAGTATCTTCTGATAGGTCTCGTAGCCAAGGTCGGCAATGAAGCCGCTCTGTTCGGCACCGAGCAGGTTGCCCGCGCCGCGTATGTCAAGGTCCTGCATCGCTATGTGGATGCCGCTGCCAAGGTCGCTGAAGCTTTCTATGGCCTGGAGGCGCCGCCGGGCCACGGGCGACAGGGGCACGTAAGGGGGCACCATCAGATAGCAGAAGGCTTTGCGTGAGCTTCGTCCCACGCGTCCGCGCAGCTGGTGAAGCTCGCTCAGGCCGAAGTTCTGGGCGTTGTTGATGATCATGGTGTTGACATTGGGCATGTCAATGCCGCTCTCTATGATGGTGGTGGCTATCAGCACGTCATAGTCATGCGCGGCAAAGTCCACGATGGTCTTCTCCAGTTGCTCGGGGGGCATCTGCCCGTGGCCTATGGCCACCCGGGCGTCAGGCACAAGCCTTTTCACCATCGCCTCAAGCTCGTGGAGCCCCTCTATGCGGTTGTTGACAATAAACACTTGCCCGTTGCGCGACAGCTCGAAGTTGATGGCCTCGGCGAGCAGGTCGTCCGTCAGGGCGTTCACTGACGTAACGATAGGGTGGCGATTGGCCGGTGGGGTTGTGATGGCCGAGAGGTCACGCGCCCCCATGAGTGAAAACTGCAGGGTGCGGGGAATCGGCGTGGCGCTCATGGTCAGGGTGTCAACATTGGTTTTCAGCTGCTTGAGCTTCTCCTTGACGGCCACTCCGAATTTCTGCTCCTCATCCACCACAAGCAGCCCCAGGTCCTTGAATTTCACCTGTTTGCCAATCAGCTTGTGGGTGCCTATCAGGATGTCTATTTTTCCTGCGGCAAGGTCGGCCAGAATCTCTTTTGTCTGCTTGGGGGTGCGGGCTCTTGACAGATAATCCACCCTCACCGGGAAGTCCTTGAGGCGCTTGGAGAAGGTGCGGAAGTGTTGATAGGCCAGCACCGTGGTGGGCACCAACACAGCCGTCTGCTTATTGTCGGCAGCGGCTTTGAACGCCGCGCGCACGGCAATCTCGGTCTTGCCGAACCCCACATCGCCGCATATCAGGCGGTCCATCGGCTGCTCGCTCTCCATGTCGGCCTTCACCTCGCGGGTGGCCTTGAGCTGGTCAGGGGTGTCCTCATAGATAAATGAGGCTTCCAGCTCATGCTGCAGGTAGCTGTCAGGGGCAAAGGCGTGGCCTTTTTCCTCGCGGCGCGCGGCATAGAGGCGTATCAGGTCGCGGGCTATGTCCTTGAGCTTGCTCTTGGTTTTCTCTTTGACGCGGTTCCACGCTCCGGTGCCGAGCTTGTTGATTTTTGGGGGCACTCCCTCTTTGCCGCGGTATTTCGAGAGTTTGTGGAGGGCGTGGATTGATACGAAGATGATGTCGTCGTTGGCATAGATGAGTTTGATCATCTCCTGGGGATGGCCGTTAACCTCCGTGCGCAGGAGTCCGGCGAATTTGCCCACTCCGTGGTCAATATGCACTATGAAGTCACCGGGCTCTATGGCCTGAAGCTCTTTGAGCGAGAGGGCGAGCTTGCCTGACCGCGCGCGGTCACTCTTGAGCGAATACTTATGGAAGCGGTCAAATATCTGGTGGTCAGTGAAGAAGCAGCGCTTCGTCACATGGTCCGTGAAGCCTTCATGCAGCGTGGTCATCACAGGCGTGAAGTCAATCTTGTCGCCGCGGTCGGCAAAGATGGCTTTGAGGCGTTCCTGCTGTCGCTCGCTCTCTGAGAGGATGTAGAGGGTGTAGCCCTCGGTGAGCAGCCGCTTGAAGGAGTCGCTGATGAGTTCGAAGTTCTTGTGATAGATGGCCTGCGGCGAGCAGTGAAAGTCAATGGAGGCCGTGGAGGGGTCATGAAGGTCAGCGGCGGTAAACTGCAGCTGCTTGAACTTATCCCACCTCGCGGCAAACTCCTCGGGGTCAACCACATGGGTCATTGCATCCTTCTCCCCTTCGCCGGCTATGCTGGCGCTGTCGCTGTAGGTTTCGGAGGCGATGGCGCGGATGCGGTCAACGGTGTAGACAGAGCTCCTGACGGCTATCAGCGTGCTCGCGGGGATGAAGTCGAGTATCGACTCGCCACGGGTGGCCGACGCCACTCCCGAGGTCACCGCTATGTCGTCAAGCTCGCGCTCGGAGAGCTGGGTCTCTATGTTAAACAGGCGTATGGAGTCAATCTCATCACCGAAAAAGTCAATGCGCACGGGCAGCTCGTGGCTGTAGCCGAATATGTCGAGGATGGAGCCGCGCACGGCAAACTGCCCCGGCTCATACACATAGTCCTCCTCCGTAAAGGCATTGTCACGCAGCCATTTCACGGCTTCGGTAAGGTCCGTCTCCGTCCCTTTCACAAACCGCAGGGTGTGGCCCGCAAGCACTTCCCGCGAGGCCACTCGCTCGGCCAGCGCCTCGGGATAGCTCACCACAAAGCGCAGCGTCGCCGAGTCGTGCCAGCTGTTGAGCGTCTCTGTCCGCAGGATGCGGTTAGGCGCGTCCGGCTGCCCGTACTTTATGTGGCGCTTATAGCCTGAGGGAAACATCATCACCGCCTCCTCGCCCAGCAGGCGCGTCAGGTCGTGATATATGTAGCCGGCATCGTCAAGATTGTCGCCCACCACCATCACCGGCTCCTTCCTCCGCTTCATGGCCGCAAGCAGCATGGCCGGCGATGACCCGGCGAGATTGTAGACACTCGCGGGCCCCTTGCCGCTCAGCGCGCTGTCAAGGGCCTGCTGCCGGGCAGGGGTCATGAAAAGGTCAAGAAGTTGCGCCGAACCGCTCATTTCGCCTTTTTCTTATCGGTTTTTGACGGTGAAAGGATGGTGATGTAGTCCTGGCTCGCCAGGATTTCAGCCGCTTTGTCAAGGTCAGGATCGTCGCGAAGCTGGCTCTGCACGCGCCCTTTCTGATAGTAGTAACGCTCGGCTATCTCACCGGCCAGGAACGGCTCTATCTCTTTGCGGTGGGTGTCAAGGTCTCGCTGTAGGTCATGCTTGAGCAGCCCGGCCAGCACGTCAAACTCAGCCTTTGTCGAGTCGTTCATATAGCCCTCAGTCTCGGCTGTCTGGCGCATGCGTTCAAGCATCACCTCACACACCTTGTCATATTCAAACTTCTCGGGGTCAATAGATCGCTTGAAGTCGGCATATATTGAATCGGTTATCACAAAGTCAAGTGCCGGAGCTATCGTGTCGTGCGTGGCGCGGTAACGGTTGGCGTAGTCAAAGGCCCAGTTGTCGCGCACAATGTTGTAAACCAGGCGACTCCCCTCGGGGCGGGTAATGTTCACGTCAGGGGTGATGCCGCCGCCGTCGCGCACCTCGCGCCCGTGGCGGGTCTTAAACACGTTAGCCAGCGAGTCGGGTATCCGCGCCACACTCCCGTCAGGATTCCTCCGTGAATAGTCAATGGCCTGAATCAGGCGCCCTGAGGGAAGATAATACTTTGCCACAGTCACATAGAGCAGATTATTGTAAGGCAGCTCGCGGGTGCTCTGCACCAGCCCCTTGCCAAACGAACGGTTGCCTATAATCACGGCCCGGTCAAGGTCCTGGAGCGCCCCGGCGGTAATCTCCGACGATGACGCCGTGCCTCCGTCTATGAGCACAAACAGCGGCATGTCAGGCATGATAGGCTGCCCCGAGGTCTTGTAGATTTTCTCATTGAGGGGCCCCTTGCCGCGGGTGCGGATCACCTCCGTGTGGGCCGGAAGGAAATAGCCCAGAATCTTCACCGCAGCGTCCACAAGGCCGCCACCGTTGCCGCGAAGGTCAAGCACCACACCCTTCACCTCAGGATTGGCCTTGAACTCAAGCAGAGCCTTGCGCACCTCGTCGGCGCTCTTGTCGGTGTAGCTCGACAGGTAGATATAGCCCAGGTGGTCGCGCACCACGCCGCTCCACGTCACCGACGGCTCCTGAATCTTGCGCCGCGTGATGTCAAACGTCAGCACCGAGTCGGCCCCCACATACGGGCGCGCCACAGTCACCCTCACCTGGGTCCCCGCCGGACCCTTCAGGCGCTTGCTCACCTCGTCGCTCTTCATCCCCAGCACCGTGTCATTGTCAATCACCACAATCCTGTCGCCCGGTCTGAGCCCCGCCAGCTGCGCCGGGCTCCCCTCGTTGGGACCCGAAATGAACACGTCGCCGTCGCGCTGCATGATGTAGCTGCCAATGCCCGCATATTCTCCCGTCGTCTTGCGGTGAAGATTCTCCTGCTCCTTCTCGGGAATATATTCCGTGTAAGGATCAATATCATCCAGCATAGCCTCGATGGCCGTGTTGATGCTCTTCTCAGGATTGATGGAGTCAACGTAGAAAGTGTTCAGCTCCTTATAGAGCTGATTGAAAATGTTCAGATTCTGCTGAATCTCATTCTTCTTGGCGCTGATTGTAAAAGCGGCCGTAGCGGCAACCGCAGCGGCTATATAAAGGATTTTTTTCATTGGCGGGATAAAACGTAAGTCTTGCCCCCATCCCGCGCATTCTCGCTGCATGGATGAAAGCGGACGCTAAATTAATCATTATTTATAACATACCCGCAACCAAAATGGGTGAACCAAACAGAAAAATAAAATTTTTTTGCAAAAAAATCACCTCTGATGTTGCATAATTCAATGTGATGACGTAATTTTGCAGCGCAATTGCCTCTCGGAGGTGTTGCACACCTGCTTCAGTAGCTCAGTTGGTTAGAGCACCTGACTGTTAATCAGGGGGTCGTTGGTTCAAGCCCATCCTGAAGCGCCAATTTTAATAAACCGATCAATTGCTTCAGTAGCTCAGTTGGTTAGAGCACCTGACTGTTAATCAGGGGGTCGTTGGTTCAAGCCCATCCTGAAGCGCCCCGAACGCCGCACGGTCCCCCCGCGCGGCGTTCTCATTTCCCCCCTCCGCAAAGTACCCGCAAAAATGTAGGGCCACCCGTTCTGGGCGCCCGCCCTCCGCGACAAAACCCCTCCGCAAACCCCCTCCGCGAAACGTACGGACGTACCCCGCTGCATTCGCCCCTCCGCGACAAAACACCCCTCCCGCAATGTACCCGCAAAAATGTAGGGGCGCCCGCCCTCCGCGACAAAACCCGTCGCAAACACCCCTCCGCAACATACCCGCAAAAATGTAGGGGCGCCCGTTTGGGGCTCTCGCCCTCCGCGACAAAACCCCGCCCCCGTCCCGCAAACGCTATTCTACTTTTCGAAATACCATGTTGTTGAACTCAATATTTCCGTCCACAAATTGAATGAAACTCAAACATAAGGAAATATGATCATTAAAAAATAGATTGTGGAATGCGGTGACTAAATAAGGGAATGACACTTCAATATCTTTCTTGTCAGTTAAATAAAGGGTGAATTCAGATGAGTAAGGGCACCTCGATCCATGATACACGGCGGCCCACGCAATCTCACTGTTACCAAACGTGGACGTACTGACCGGAGGCAACGGATGGAAGCTAAAAGTCAAAATTTTAGTCTTTTTCGGAACTTTAAGCTGAAGGGTAGGACCGTTTGTAATAACGTCAAACGAATCAAGAGTTTCAGAATAATCGCCGTCCAGTCTCTTCATGGCAGTGTTTCTATCAGCCCACACTTTGGCTCGGAGCGGCATAGGCATTCTATTATCAAATTTTAGGGTAACAGAAATGGACTTATTACTGCTTCTGCCTTTCTTTTCAATTATCGGCAGAGAAGATTGCTCTAAGTCTCCATCAGCCCTTACTTCATAGATATTGTCAGTGATTTTAGTCACCTTGACACGCTGCACTTCGATGGGCTGCGCATCATCATTGCTATCATAAATAACAGTGCAGGAATCCCCCCTCATCACCAGCGCGAATGGCGAGCCGAGAGCCTTGTAGCATCCCTCGGGGATGGAAGATGACTGGGCAGAGACCGAAATAACCGCGATGGCCCCAATAATGAGGGATATTATTTTATGTGTCATTAGCTTGAAAGTTTACAGGGTTAAAAGATTGACTTCATTTTGGAATCTTAGGCTCGGAATAATCCCATTCGTAAGGAAAATCCACCCCCTCAGGAGGTTTAAACCATTGCACACCAGTACTGTTGAATTGAATTGAATAATTATCATCCGAATATACGAAATATCCGAATATAACTCCATCCAAAAGGCAAGTATGCTGACACACCTTGTCAATATTAGGCGCATAAACTTCCATGTCCATTCCTTCAGAAATGGGGAAATGAAAATTAAATGATGTGGGTGAAAATGTCCATTCTGAGCTTAATATGGTGATTGCGTCAACTTTCGGGTGTGCAACATTATGATGATTTTTGCAATTGAAAGTTTCTCTAATTGATTTTATATACTCATTTTCTTCATTCTTCTGAAATGTATAATCCAGAGTTCCACTTCCGCCATCACCGTAATCAGTTTGGCTATCCGGCACTATATTGACATCAACAGAACGCAAATTTCCCGGCACTTTGAATTCCATCACCGTTGTGTCACTCTGCTGATACCTGCCATCAGAGTGATACCAGAAAAACGGAACGGGAAAGTTCTCATTAAGAGTCATCTTCACAGTAATGGAATCAGCAGATTGACTCCGGCCGGTTGTACGGGTTTCAATTTCAAGTGATTCGGGCTCGCCAATTCTGACAAATTTGTAGTAATTATCCGAAAGCTTCTCAGCATAAAATTTGCCTATAGGAGAATAAATGGATGAAGCATCCTCTTGTTTGTTTATCTCCAGAACCGTACATGTGTCATTAATAAAGGAGAGTGTTAGCCTTCCGATATACATGCCGTCAAGGATGTTGTTTTTGTGGGCAGAAGCCGAGTGAACCACGCCCAGCAGCATGGCCACACTAAACATAATTTTAAGTAAATAATTCATATAGGTTCTATTTATTTAATCTCCTTACTGCTTTTTTACATATTTTCCATATTTTTCTACTGAGTCAGGATCGGACTTTATATGATTGTTATATTGTTCTAATCCTATTTTAAATACGTTTATCGCACCTTGTACATTTTCCGAATTGTCTCTTAGACTTCGCTTCATCAAGCCCCTAAGAATACTTTCCATAGTTACATCACTTATATCTGACGGAGAACCAAGAAAATCTTCATCATCGAGGGCATATTGGGTTCGATAGGCTTCTACTTCATTTAGAGCCTGATAAAAAGAAACATTGCTAGTATTTAACATACGTCCGTTTTTGTCAAAACGTTTGGCTTTTTTTTCATCTGTAAGTTTCATCCATTGGCCAACATGTCTAATCTCATGACCTTTAAGGGAACCACTGATTCCCCTAATATAAATCAGGTCTCCATCTTTTTCTACATAACTTTCTACATCTCCGGATAAGTCTCTTAGGCAGAAAGTCTGTTCAGATTGAGCTATTTCATCAATAATCCTCAGAGTCTCTTCAAGATGCTCAATGGCAATTTGAGCATTTTCCTTCATTTTATCATTTCCATTTTTTTCAGCATTATCCAACTCCATTTTGTGCCTGTCAAGAGCTCTATTTACATATGATATGAAATCATCAATCCCTGACATCTTATCCCACTTGTTCCCGGATGGATCAATCAAGTTTAGGGGGTTGCCCGCACAGTAGAGATAAGGTGACAGCCATCTATAGGATTCGGACATGATATCGGGCGAAAGGAATATGCCGAGGTCAGGGAAGTAAAGGCGTGCGCCGTGGTGGGCCATGTTGAGCCCAAAGCGCATGTCAAGCTCTTTTCCTGAAAACTTGTAGGGATTCACTTCAGGATTGGTTGAAACGAACGGAAGTCCGTAGGAATAGTAGAGAGTGGACTGCTCCACTTTGCCGTTTTGATTGACCACGGCGCTAACGTTGCCCTGCCAATCAAGGAGATAGGTGTGAAAGCTTCCGTCGGCCCAATAACCTTTTGAGTGGTTGATACGGGTGAGTGAGTCGCGCTCAAATTCAAAGTTGTTAATCCATCTATGGTCCTCGATTATGCGGTTCACCTTGATGGAGTCAAGCGGAATAATGATTGTGCCTCCTCCTCCTATGGGCGCACGTTGAGAGCCATTATCCGACAACAGTGATGAAACGCCGCCCCCGGAGATATATTGGGGTTCCCACAACTGTTCGCGAAGCTTTGTGCCTGATGCGGAATAAAAGTAATCTATTCGGCAGCCGTTGGCAAGTCTCATCCTCATGGGGCGCCCGGTGATGCTCCATTCAATAGATTCAATGCCACGGTTAAGGTCAGAGGTCATTCTGCCACAACGATCATAAGTGTACTCGGTGGCATCATCCGCTCCGTCATGGAAATCGAAGCCATCGGCTCCGATGGTTGATGTGATATCGTCAGTTACCTTAAGAAGCTGATTGCCATTGTAGTTCAGCGAAAGATTATCTGTGGTGATAACAGGCAGCACTTTTGTGCCTAATCCACCGAGCAAAATTCCACCTGGCTCTCCAAACCGTCTGCGGGTTAGCGCCGTGATGTTTGAATTGCGGTCATAGGTGTAAGAGGCTTCGGTCATCGAGCCGGTGTAAAGGGTACCTGTCGGAGCAGGTCCCGAAGTGTAAACAGCTATGGCTCCGGTGGTGTTGACAGATAGAAGTCTGGCCATTCCATCATAAGTAAACTTGGAGCTGAACGTTTTGCCATCCTTCTGGGAGGTGGTGCGTCCAATGATAAGTCCTGCGGGGGAGTAGGTGAAATCCTGTAAGAAGCAGGGGGTGTCGAGAGTTATGAGTTGTGAATTGAGGTCAAATGTATAAGTTGTGGTGCCTGCCATAGTCCTTTCTGTGGCCAATTGACCCACTCCGTCATAACCGAGTCGCGACACTTCCACGGATGTTGACGAGTCAAGCTTGGATGCAGTGGAAAGAAGTCGTCCAAGGTTATCATATAACATAGATGACTTTTCACTACTTGCCACAGAGCCGTCTTTGTTCATAATGCTTCGTGTGATCGATGTGGGCTGACCGGCAATGTTGTAGAGGGTCTGAGTGGATTCAAATATATCAGAGCTTACGGTTGACGACACGGTTTTGGTTACACGTTCTTCGTAGTCGTACTGATACGCCGTCAGGATGTTATAAGGAGTGGAGTCAGTTGTGGAGCTCCCAAGCGATGAATTTTCTATTTCAGGATGAAGTATTGCCTCAAGATGACCGGTAAGGAGTCCTGAAGAATAACTTGTGGAAGAAAAACCGGGAAGAGCAGGCATTCCTGATAGCGACAAGAAATGGTAGTGGTCAAAATAATTAGTTTCAAGAATCTCTAGACCCGGCAGTCGTCCAAGCTTGTGAGAGTAGCCATTGAGGCTGCCTCCCGCGCCCATATAGCTCACCGTCATGTCAAGGTTTTCGGCACCTTCTGCGGGAATTACCGATGACAGGCATTCCCCTTTGATTACCAGACGTCCCGTCTGATCATAAAGGTAAATCATGCATCGGCCTGCGGCTTTCTGTTCACCATCTTGAGAAAAAGCGATGCGACCTTTGCTGTCATAGAAATAGCTCTCCGGCTCGCAACCGGGTAGACGTTTCTCTTTAATTCTTCCAGCCGAGTCATAAACATAATAATAAGCGTTCTGCTTCAGCGCAGTGCTGTATTTTAGCGGCTCTCTACCGTAGGTTTGAGTCCACTCCTGAACATATTCAGGAGTGAGCACAACCAGCGGATTGCCCCATGAATCATAGATATAGTAAGTGTCGGCATAGGATGATTCTTTTATTTTACGTCTTTCAAGCAGGGTTAGGCCGCGCCAGTCGGTAAAGGTGAGAATCATATTTCCGTCAGGGTCGATGGTGCGTACCACCTCCAGACTTCCATCGGCCCAGTAACCGTTGCGCTCCACATAACCGTCAGCTGTCATTCCGAATTTCCAGCATCTGAGTTCGGGAGATGTTTTGGAATTACATTCGCGGGAAGAAACAGTGGGGTGCGATTCAAACTCAGCCCCCGCCCTATAGATATGTGAGGGATTGGAGTCAAAGTTAGCCGGATAGACGAATCTTGTAACGGGGGAGTTGTCAGAATAATAACTTTGCGCTTGCATTTCAGAATAATCGTAAGCCTCGGAGCCAAGAGGTATAGACGTGCCAGGCACGGGTAGAGTGCTTGACGTCAGACGGTCAAGTGCGTCATACTTCGTGGCTGAAAATATATGAGTCCCCGGTTCGCTTCCGTTGAGCGTCACGTTAAAATAGGGCATCCCGAATGCATCATAGTATTCACGATTATACACCATGCCTGAGGCTGTTCTATGTCCCGTTTGAACATAGTTGTCATGTGAATCCTTGAATAATCCGTAATTCCAAGTTCGGAGAGTGTTGTTCCAGCAATCAGCCTCCGCTATAAGTCGGCCTCCTGAATATTTATAAGTATGAAATTGTCCCGAAGGGCGTTTTATCTGAGTGCAACCGACAAGGTGAATGTGGTCATACTTATAATTGAGGTTCGGAAAGATTGTTTTTTGAGTAAGACAATCATTATCTCCCCAGACCCATGATATATTGACACCATCTGAGCTAACTCCTGACAGGGGGAATCCGTGAGATGTGTAGGATGTGAAGCGTTGTTCCTGAATCAGATGTGAACCTCGAGAAAGCCATTGACGAGTGAGGCGTGGCACATTATAAAAAGTGCCATACTCATTACTTATCATCATGGTGTCCGTCTGATTTGCTATCCACACCTGTTTGATAGGTAAGCTTCGATAGCCATTTTGAGCAAACCTTGATATTATGCCCGATGTAGCCACGTTATAAGCAAATACATCTGTTCTTGACAAGTTTTGGCCTCCGCATGACAATACTGTGGACACAGGACGTGTAACGTTGTATCCAAGATGGGCCTGAACCGAGTCACCGGGGACCTCGGTGATAAAGTATGTCTGTAAATAATGTATATTCCCGTTAAGAATTGTAGGACGTGATTGATAATAGTCTGATGCATAACGCAGAGCTGCAGTTATGGTTCGGGAGTTACCATCAGTGTAATGTCTGGTGGTGGTAACGGAATCAGGAATTGAGGTCACTGATTGGGCATAGAAAAGGAAACAAAGCACATCATTTGGATTGTGGACCTCAGGGATTGAAGTCCAATTCTTTTCCTCTCGGAATGTCACACTCTCACAATGAAGCCCTAAAACTACGTCTAACTTTCGCGATGAGCGATATGTGTGCCGCTCGGTTTCATAGGGATGGTATGCGCCATTGCGCCACTCATAAACGATTTTTTCTTTTAGCAAGGGTGCTCCTCCATAGTTTTGCTTGATGAAATAACTCATCCACTTGGGCTCAAAGAATTCTCCAATACTTGAGGGACAATTGTAAGGCAGGGTCCCCGGACCTTTCAGAGTCTGATTTGGCTCAGGATTACAATAGTTATCTCCGTGACGTATGGAGTGGACAGCATCAGAAAGATCGAAGATGAAAGATGTGCGGAGTGCCTTATCAATGCCGGTTCCTGACACTTCCTCAGTTACTTTTTTATATAAAATATCAGTATTTTCCACTCCCATGCCTGCTACTCGTGATGACGATGTCATTGACGCTGTAAGTGAGTAACGCTTAGTGTAGGATAATAGAGAGCCCGCAGAGTTGTCATCCGCAATGGTGCCTGACAGCGCGCACCAAGCCTCAAGTCCTATTTTTGACAGGTCAACTGTTGTAATGGAATCAGAATAAAAGAAAGTGCGGGTGCGGATTCGTGATGTTTGAGGTGATTCCGCTTTGATAGTCTTGATTCGGCGCCCAATCTGATAGGTTTGAGAAGAGGTTTCCCCTGTGACGATGTAGTTTTTAGGTTCGTATTCAAAACTCGTGATGCAGCCCATAGCATCTGTTATGGAGGATAAAACACCTGCTGCAGCATATTTTGGATTGGAAGCTCTTGACGTGCTCAACTTACCATTTTCGTCATAGATACTATAATAAGCATACTGTTCGTCCTCTCCATTAAACACGCCGAAAATGTCGTACATTTCGCCGGCCGGGATTGGATGATACTGCATTTTCCTGTAATCCACACATGTGTTCTCAGAAGTAACGTTGATTTCCCCAATCACGGGTAATGACATTTCATCATTTCCGTAACTCAGGCTAACCTCCTTCACACATAGGCCATCGCTATTATACAGTCTGATTCCTGAAATAAGTTCTCCAGTTCCTTTGTCTGGAGAATAAGAGAACGGACTGTGGTCAAACTCAATTCTGGAGTTATTAAGTGTCACAGCTTTGGGAACAAGCGGATTTTCGAATGTCGAATGCGGACCAATAAATGAGAGCGGTGCGCCTGTCGAAGCATTCTCCGGAAGTTTATTTATCTCAGTCCATGATATGGTGCGGTTTTTGAGTTTGAGAGAGTGGCCTCTGGTCCATTTCTTTAACGTATCGTACTCCACGCGAACCTGCTGTTTCTTGTCGTGGGTTTGGATAAGTGAGAGATTCCATGTAACAGGACATTCATATTCAGAGCTGTTTTTGTCGGATGAAACAGGGTCCTGCACATTGCGATATTCCATACGCTCTACATCGCAGAAGGTGTAAATTAGCCCTTCAAAAGTCTCGATAGTAAACTCGGTAATCTCTCCCTTGTCAAATTCGTTAGCATTAGGCCCTGTTATCGGAGCTCGTTGAAAGCTAATTGTTATATCTTGTTGAGGAAGTAGATGTATATTGTCATCACCATCAATAATAAAAGAACCGCCATATCCAGGCAGATCATAAGAGAAAATATCATACTGACAATCTACCTCCTGAGAGAGATACTTAGTTGCTTTGTCTGTATCTATTATAACTATAGGCTCATTGGGAATCTCAGGAGTAGGAACATCAACGTTGGCTCTTATTTTTTCATCTGGTAAGCCGACAACCTGTCGGCTAACACGGCCCAGACCGCGCAGTGACCATCCAATGCCTGTGTAACCGGGAAGGTCTGTGGCTCGTCGTGCAGAAGTGTTATAGCTTAGTGAAAACGACACTCCAAGTTCGCCAGAAGTGACATCAATCAACGGTATATCCACAATCGCTGAACCTGCGGAATAGCTGACGGGCACATCGGAATAACGTCGCAATGCCGATGCTTCTGGATTAGGCTCGGTAATGCGGGTCTCTAACGATTTGGGGACCTCAAAATATGGCTGGCCGTGCATTACGGTGAAACTGCATGCGCATAAAGCTATGGCCAGAAAAAACTGAAGAGAGGGGATGTGTTTCAATGCAGTATTATTTTATGTGATGATGATGTTTTTGAATCAGACAGATAGATAATGTATTCTCCCGGAGGCAGATTGTCACGCGATATTCGCCATTCTTCCTTTCCGTTACAGGAAGACGACCCCATCACTCTGCCGAGAATGTCGGTAAAAATCATTTTGTAATCATCTCTTGATGAGGCTTCCATACTTGTATTGGAGAATCTGATTACAATTTCATTCTCATTTTCCGAGATTTCAAGATTTTGAAGAAATTGGTCTATTTTATCGGCTGTGAATTCAATAGGTTGATGATACTTGTCGGATTCAAATCTGTCAAGACCAGCCAGATTGGAAGGTGCTCCGGGAGCCATTTGAGGCTGTGTGGAATCACTGCTTTTTCCAATCTCTGTGCGTATCCATGAAAAAACCTCCATGCATATCTCACGATTATCAACACTATCACGTTCAATCTCCATTTGAGCAATCGGAAATTTTACACCAGGAGAAAGCCATGTGTAAGTTTGGATGTGTCGATGAATTTTTACCGAATCAGGCGCATCACTTAGAGATGGATAATTAATGGGAGACACCGAGACGGTATGATGTGTAATATTTTTATTGAGTCGTGCATTAATAATGGTGTCACCCATCGGAAATATCAGAGTGCCGTAAACGGATGGAAGAAGTTGTTGCGTTCCCTCTGTCAATATAAAGTCACGGTGATAGGCCTTTCCGCGCTGAGCTAATGGTGATGTTATTGCTTTTCCACGGTTGCTAACTGCTACTAATGCCGGAATTGTATCTTTAAGAACGAGGAATCGCGAATCTGACCAAAGACGCCAAATAGAATCTCTCTCCACTGCAAACATGTAGCTCTTGGAGGGCATGTCAATTCTCATTAGCGAATCTTGAGCATATATTGTAATCTCGAACTCGGGTCCAACAATGTTTGCGTTAGAAAAATCCCATATTGTTGATTCTGGATTCGGGAGTATGCCATCCACAGTTTGCAGAGAGTAATGGTTTTCTCTACCATTACAGATAAAGCAAAATGCAAGAAATAGTGATAAAAGGAGAGATTTGGGCATTATTTTAATAATTAGGTTGTGCCAAACATAGTGAAAATATTTGAAAATTGAAAAATTATTAATATTTTTAATAAATATTAATAATTTGAGCCTGTCTAAAATCATTATTAACAATGCGCTGTCGGCGCATTGTTTTCACGTACGATGTCCACTTTTCCCCAACCTCTGCCCGTAACTTTGCACTGTCAACCACTAAAAATATAATCGTTAAGGAACATCTCAGTGGTTGGCAAATGGCGCGTCGCAGTCGCGACCGACGCGCCGGCAATCACCCGGAGGTCTTTCTCCACCCAAAACTCAAAAACCCAAAATCTCCAACCCCGGAGAAAGGCCGAAAGGCAAACCACAATCCAAGGCAGGGGCATCCACCGGGCGGGGGATGCTCCCTGTCCCGGTTCCCCCCTCCTCAAAATTCCCACCCAAAACTCCCCAAATCCGAAAATTATGGCTAATTTTGTAAATGCGCTTATTCCTATTGACTTGCATGCTGCTGGTGCTCACCGCCTGCGGCTTCCGTGACAGTTTTACGGTGGAGGCTCGCGTAGATGGCCTCGGAGTGGAAGCCCTGTGGATGGTCTACTATGCCGACGGGCAGCTCAACCAGTCCGAGGGTCGCCCTGCCGAACCGGGTGACCCCGCCAAATTTGTCGGGGCAAGCGCCGACTACACTCTTGTGACCCTCCGCCGCTTCAACGGCTCTGACATTGTGGGCTTTCCCGCCCGCAATGGCGACAAAATCAAGGTGACGGTCAATGCCGACGGCTCAGTTGCCGTGAGCGGCAATGCCGCCTGTGATTCCCTCACCGCCTTTTATTCGCGCAATCACTCTCTCATTGAGTCAGGCCCGTCGCCCAAGCTCAGCGCCGCCGTGGCCCGCTTTGTGGAGGCCAACACGGCCTCAGTGGCCTCAACGGTCCTCCTCACCACCCTTTTTGACGCTTCGGCCTCAACAGCACGCGCCGACAGTCTCTACGCCATGATTGCCCCCGAGGCGCGCGCCCCCGGCATTGTGGCCGGATGGAGCGAGCAGCTTGACCTCGCCTCGCAGGACGAGCTCAACCGTCGCCTCGGCCCCTTCACCGTTTACAGCCGCGGCGACACCGCAATGTCATTCGTGGCCACCATCTCGCCTTACTCTCTCATCGTCTTCACGATGACTGACCGCTCCGACTCCGTGGCCTCGGCCTTGCAGCGCCTGCGCGCCGACTTTTCTGACCGCCGCCTGAAGATGCTTGAGGTGACCGTTAACACTGACTCCGCGCAGTGGGCCCGGCAGATGGCCAACGACACCGCGCGATGGACCCGCGGATGGGTGCCCGGCGGGGCAGCGGCTCCCGTGGTGAGGCGCATGAGCGTCACCGGAATCCCCTTTTTCATCGTGGCCGACTCCACGGCCACGCAGATTTATCGCGGCACATCCGTCACCGCGGCTGTCAATGCCTTACGTTCAAGATTGAAATAACCATCCCCTCTCTTCTGCTATGTTAGTCAAGATTCCCGCAGCCGCCGTGAGCGGCATCGATGCCATTGTGGTCACGGTGGAAGTGTCGGTCAGCATCGGCATCTCCTTTACGATGGTGGGTCTGCCTGATGCCGCCGTCAAGGAGGCCTATCAGCGCGTGCTCACAGCCACACAGCAGAGCGGGTTTGACTTCCCCCGCCGCAACGTGGTGGTCAACCTCAGCCCTGCCGATGTCAGGAAAGAGGGCTCGGCTTATGACCTCCCTATAGCTGTCGGCACCCTCGTAGCAGCCGAGATTGTGCGCCCCGCCATCGAGCCGGGGCTCTATATGATGATGGGCGAGCTCTCGCTCGACGGCTCCCTGCTCCCTGTGCGCGGTGTGCTCCCCATGGCCATCAAGGCGCGTCAGCAGGGCTTCCGCGGCATGATTGTCCCCAAGGCCAACGCCACCGAGGCCGCCGTGGTCAACAATCTGGAGGTCATCGGCGCCGAAAGTCTCCGCCAGGTCATTGATTTCATCTCGGGAGCCACGGTGATGGAGCCCACGGTGGTCAACACCCGCGAGGAGTTTGCCGCGCAGAGCGGGGTATTTGACCTCGATTTCTCCGAGGTGAAGGGTCAGGAGATGGTCAAGCGCGCTTTCGAGGTGGCCTGCGCCGGCGGCCACAACATCCTCCTCGTGGGCCCTCCCGGAGCGGGCAAGTCAATGATGGCCAAGCGCCTGCCCACCATCCTGCCGCCGCTCTCACTGGCCGAAGCGCTTGAAACCACCAAGATTCACTCCGTGGCCGGCCGCCTCAAAAACGGCTCGCGCCTGATGTCGTGCCGCCCCTTCCGCTCGCCTCACCACACCATCTCGCCCGTGGCCCTGGTGGGCGGCGGGTCAAACCCTCTCCCCGGCGAAATATCGCTGGCCCACAATGGCATCCTCTTCCTCGATGAGTTCCCTGAGTTCTCCCGAGGGGTCCTCGAGGTGCTTCGCCAGCCGCTGGAGGATCGCCACATCTCCATTGCCCGCGCGCGCTATTCCATTGACTATCCCGCCAGCTTCATGCTCGTGGCGAGCATGAATCCGTGCCCCTGCGGTTACTATAACCACCCCACAAAGGAGTGTACCTGCCCGCCCGGAGCCGTCACAAAGTATATGAGCCGCATTTCCGGCCCGCTCCTTGACCGCATCGACATCCAGTGTGAAATCCTCCCTGTGCCGTTCAGCGAGCTGGCCTCGCAGGCCGAGGGCGAGTCAAGCGCCACAATCCGCGATAGGGTGGTGCGAGCCCGAGCCATTCAGGCCGAGCGCTATGCCGCCGAGCCCGCCGTGCACTGCAACGCCCAGATGACCACACGCATGCTCCAGACCTACGCGCGCCCCGACGACAAGGCTATGGAGGTGCTCCGCACCACAATCGAGAAGTTCGATATGAGTGCCCGCGCTTATGACCGCATTCTCAAAGTGGCCCGCACCATCGCTGACCTCGACGGCTCGGAGACCATCACGGCCGTCCACATGCGCGAGGCCGTGAGCTATCGTAACCTCGATCGCTCAACTTGGGGACGCACCCATGCATCCAAAATGCCCTTTTGAGTGTTTTACACTCAGAAACCTCACTTTTCAACTGTCATGAAACTTGCCAACCTCATTGCCTGGAAGGATACACTCAAGGAGTATTTTGACCTTTCAGGTGACCTCGTGCCGCAGGCCGATGCCGAGCAGGCCATCCGTGAAGGTGTGTCATTCAGGGGCACCAACATCATCATCCTGATTATAGCCATCTTCATAGCCTCGCTCGGACTCAACACCAATTCCACAGCCGTCATCATCGGCGCCATGCTCATCTCTCCGCTCATGGGGCCCATCATCGGCATTGGCCTGGCGGTGGGCATTCAGGATTTCGAACTGATGAAGCGCTCGTTTCGTAACCTCATGATGGCCACCGTGTTCAGTGTGGCCACATCGTGTGTCTACTTCCTGATTTCGCCCGTCAGCGAGGGCCATAGCGAGCTGCTGGCGCGCACCTCTCCCACCATCTATGATGTGTTCATAGGCTTATTCGGCGGCGCCGCCGGCATTGTGGCCATAGGCAGCAAGATGAAAGGCAATGTAATCCCCGGTGTGGCCATCGCCACGGCTCTCATGCCGCCGCTATGCACCGTGGGCTACGGCCTGGCCACCTTTCAGATGAACTATTTCTTCGGCGCGCTCTATCTGTTCTTCATCAATTCCGTGTTCATTGCCTGCGCCACCACCATGGGTGTCAAGCTCATGAAGTACCACGTGAAGGACTTCTCCAACCCCCAGCGCGCGCGTCGCGTGCGCAACACCATCTACACCGTTGCCATCCTCACCATGCTTCCCGCATGCTATCTCACTTACCGCATGTATCAGCAGTCCACGTTCTCAATGAACTGTCAGAAGTTTGTGGACCAGCAGTTTGATTTCGAGGACACTCAGGTGCTCCACATGTCGGCCGTGATGAAGGGTGGCGAGAAGACGCTCACAGTGAGCCTCGTCGGCAAGATTCTGCCGCAGGACTCGCTGGTGCTTGCCCTCACTGACCGCCTGCCGGCCTACCATCTGGGAGGCACTCGCCTGCGCATCATTCAGGGCGATAATGCTAATGCCTCTTTCGATGCCACCACAGCCACCTCCACCATGCTGCGCGACATGTATCAGGTGACGCAGAACACCATCAACACTCAGCGTGAAACCATTGACTCCCTGCGCACGCTGAGCGCCGCCGTGGCCCGCACCGACACCATCGGCGCCACGATAGCTCCCGAGCTGAGGGTGGTGTTTCCCGAGGTGGCTGACATAGCCGTGACGCGCGCCATTGTCAGCAATGTGGCAACAGGCAAGCTCGACACCCTCCACGTGGCTCTGGTGCGCTACAACAGCCCCATGCCGCAGGCTCGCGCGGCCAAGTTCCGCACCTATCTCGAGGCTCGCCTGGCCATGAAGCCCATCACCATCGTGCCCACCTCAAAGCTCGGCTCTCCCTCCCGCTGACCCCATTCCGTCAAGCCGCAAAACAATGCGCCCGGCAAAGGATAAACCTTGCCGGGCGCGGTGTTATTTGCTGGCCTTAACGTGATGTAAGGCGCGGGGGTGATTAGCGGTTGTAGAACTTCAGAGAGTTATTCTGAACCTTCTTGTTGCCACGGAGAATCTCCACGAGGCTGCGGCTCAGGAGCTGAGCGCCGCGGGCCTGGTTGAACTGCATGGCGCTTTCGTCAACGTTGAAGGGACGGCCTGAGTTGTCAACAGAGGTGACGGTGAACACAATCACACCGTTGTTGCCCTGCACGGGACCCACGAGTTCACCGGGCTTGGCAGCGCTTGATGCGGCGGCAAGCTTGCTCTCGTTCACACCGATTTTGGGAACGAAAATCTGGCCGAAGCTGACGGTGGTGGTGTCAACCTGAGTGCCCATGAGCTTGGCGTAGCCCTGCACATCCTTAGCCTTGCCTTCATACTGTGCCATGAGGTCAGCAGCCTTCTTGTTGTTGCGGGCGCGGGCTTCCAGACGTTCGCGAACCACGGGCGCGTTGGCGGGCACGAAATCACCGTTATACACATCTTCAAGAGCTACGGCATAGAAGCGGCCTGCGGTTTCTCCGCCAAACAGGGGTGAAACCTGACCCTTCTTGGCCTCCATGGCCCATGCCACACCTTCGCGGCTGTCGTTAACGGTGCCTACGCGGGGAGTGGAGGGGGTCACCACAGCGTCCTGCAGGGTGTAGCCTGATGCCTGAGCGTTCTCGGCAAAGGCGGCGGCGGTGGGGTTGGCATTGAGGAAGCGGGCCAGGTCGCTCTCAAGCTTGTTGAGGGTGGCGGCGCTGGGCTCAACCACGAAGGTGGCCTCGGCGATGTCATAAACGGTCACTGCGGGGCGACGGGTGCGCACACGGAACAGACGGTAGTTCTCGCCCACGGTGTCCGGGGTGAACCACTGGCCGGCGGCTACGTCGGCAATCTCCTTGCCCAGCTGAGCGTAGTTGGGGTCGGTGAGTGACACCCACACACTATCGTTCACGCCGGCCACATTGGCAGCGCCCTGCATGTCAGAAGCGCGCTTGCCGCCGCGGAGGCTGGCAAGAATGGAGTCGGCAGCGGCTCGGTTGCCCTGAACGGCCACAACGTCGATGTTAACGGAGTCAATTTCCGATGAGCGGCCCATGAGCTTGGCCAGAGTGTAATTGGTGCCGTTGTGGCTCACAATGCGGGCGGTGCCCACAGCTGCCGAGTCAACGAAAGCCTTCAGCTGGTTGTCACGGATGTTGCCGCGGGTGGTGTTGTGGCGGGTAACCACAAATTCGTTCATATCCTCAAGGCCGGTGGTGCCTTCCTGAGTGCGGAGGGCATTGAGGGCATCCTCCACCTTCTTGTTGCCGGCGCGGAGGTCTTCGGGGCTGGGAGCAACCTCCACGGCCACATATTTCACCAGGCGGGTGGGCTCGGTGAGGCGGAAGCGGTTACGCTGCTCTTTGTAGAGGGCCTCGATGTCAGCGTCGGTCACCTCATACTTTGAGTCGTCAAGCGTGGCGAAGTCCTTCTTGGCGAAGATGATGTTGGAGGTAGAGGCGTTCTCGTCGTAGATGGCGCGAGCGTCAAGGTCGTTGGCCACGAGGGTGCCCATGAACAGATTCTGGAACTTCGACTGGCGGAGCTGCTCGGTGATGTTCTTCTCGAGGGTCAGCCAGATGTTGGTGAGCTGCTGAATCTGCTGGGGGTCGGTAATCTGGTACTTTGAGGGGTTGAAAGCCATGTCATGGAGCATAGCGGCGCTTTCCACGCCATACTGCTGCTGAACCATGCGGTCAAGCATTCCGGAGTGTTCACCGAGCATCACATCGGTCAGTTCGGCGTCAGTGACGGTGATGCCGAGCTTGTCGAGCTCGTTGTTCAGGAGGGCTTCGGCGATCATGCCGTCAAGCACCTGCTGCTGGAGCACAGCTGCATCAACGTTGCGGCCCTGGCTGCGAGCCTGTTCTGAAGCATCGTTGAGACGCTTCTGAAATTCCATGATGTCGATTTTCTGACCGTCAACCTTGGCTATGGTGGTGCCTGTGCCGAAGAATGTGCGGCCTGTGGTGAAGAAGTCACCGAGGATAAAGGCAAGAAGAGCCACCGCGATGATCACAAACAGGAGTACTGACTTGCTTCTGATTTTTTCAAGGATTGCCATTGCTATGTAATTGTTTTTTGATTGTTCATGGTTGTGCGCAGAGCGCGCGCCGCCACGCGTCAAAACGCGTCACGGGCTATATAAAGCGCACAAAGATACGCTTTTTTCGCTATCAATCAAAGCTGAGGAGCCAAAAAAGTTTAAGAGTTTGGGGCGGGTGCGGGCGCGGCTCAGTCGGCTATCAACAGCTCAATGCCGCTCTCTTCAAGGCGGCGCGCTGTGGAGGCGGGGATGCCGGAGTCGGTAATCACGAGGTCCACCTCGTCAATCTCGGCAATCTTGGAGAAGCCGCGGCGATGGAACTTTGAGCTGTCAGCCAGCACTATAACCTTCTGAGCGGCCTGTATCATGGTCTTGTTGAGCTCGGCCTCGCGGATGTCGGTGGTGGTGATGCCGTAGTCAAGGTCAATGCCGTCCACACCAAGGAAGAGTTTGGAGCATGCGCAGTCAGCAAATGGTGCCTTGGCATATTCGCCCACCACTGACTGGCTGCTGTGGCGCAGGATGCCCCCCAGCTGTATGATTTCAATGGCGTCAATGGCGGCCAGCATCTCGCTGACGGCCAGCGAGGCTGACATGACGGTGAGTCTGTGGATGGGCTTGATGCAGCGTGCAAAGGCGTGGATGGTGGTGCCTGAGGCCACGATTATGGAGTCGTCGCGGGTGATGAGCGATGCGGCCTTGGCGCCTATGAGCAGCTTCTCCTTGGGCATCAGCTTCTCCTTCTCGTTGACGGAGCGGTTGTTGATGTAAGGGTCCATCTTGATGGCGTGGCCATGGCTGCGATATAGCTTGCCGGCTTTCTCCAGTTCGGTGAGGTCCTTGCGGATTGTAACTGCCGACACTTCGAGGATGTCGGCGAGTTCCGACACCTGAACCCGTTCGTGGCGCAGGAGATTGTCAAGGATTATGGCGTGGCGTTCTTCTTTGGTCATGAAATGAGTAGATTACAAAAGGGTGTGATGAGGGAGAGCTGATAGTGCGATGTGTGCAAAGGTAGAAAATATTTTTAACACTGCCTAATCCCACGTATAGGCGCGAATAATCGGGCTTTCAAATAAAAATTATAAAAATTTCTTTTGGAAATATAAAATAATATAAATACTTTTGCAGTGAAACCAATGTGGGTCAAACGAAACCTGCAAGACATAAATCTGAAATTTTGTTGAACACGCCGCGGTTCAATCTTGTTATACGTTCGTTAACCCTGACAACTGAGGGATTAACTCCCCACCTATTTATATATACAACAACTACCGCTCCATGAATAAACTCCCCAAACACTATGATGTGATAATCATAGGCGGCGGCGCCACCGGTGCCGGCACGGCGCGTGACTGTGCTCTGCGCGGGCTGAAAGTGCTCCTGATTGAGCGCTTTGACTTCACCGCCGGCGCCACCGGACGTAACCACGGACTGCTTCACAGCGGAGCCCGATATGCCGTGACAGATCCCGAGAGTGCCACCGAGTGCATCAAGGAGAACATGATTCTCCGCAACATAGCCCGTCACTGCGTGGAGGACACCGGGGGCCTCTTCATCACCCTTCCCGAGGATGACCTGGCTTATCAGAAGCTCTTCATCGAGAAGTGTCGCGAGGCCGGCATCAGTGCCGAAGCCATTGACCCCGAGCTGGCCCGTCGCATTGAGCCGGCTGTCAACCCTGAGCTTATAGGAGCGGTGAAGGTGCCCGACGGCGCCGTTGACCCCTTCCGTCTCACCACGGCCAACATCATCGACGCCCGCCGTCACGGCGCCGATGTGATAACCTATCATGAGGTGATGCGCTTCATCAAGAGCGGCAACAGGATTGAAGGGCTCGTGATGCGCGATGTGCACACCGGACAGGAAACCGAAGCCTATGGCAGCGTGGTGGTTAACGCCGCCGGCATCTGGGGCCACCTCGTGGCCAAGAAAGCCGGAGTGGACATCAACATGTTTCCCGCCAAGGGCTCGCTGCTCATCTTTGGTCACCGAGTGAACAACACCGTGATTAATCGCTGCCGTAAGCCGGCAAATGCTGACATCCTCGTGCCGGGCGACACCATCAGCCTCATCGGCACCACCAGTGACCGTGTGAGCTTCGACGAGATTGACAACATGGAGGTTACGCCCGAAGAGGTGGACATCCTAATCCGCGAAGGCGAAAAGCTTTCGCCCCGCCTTGCCACCACCCGCATTCTCCGCGCTTATGCCGGAGTGCGCCCCCTGGTGGCGAGTGACGATGACCCCTCGGGCCGCTCTATATCCCGCGGCATAGTCTGCCTGGACCACGCCAAGCGCGACGGTCTGGAAGGCTTCATCACCATCACCGGCGGTAAGCTCATGACCTACAGGCTCATGGCCGAGTGGGCCACTGACATGGTCTGTGCCAAGCTGGGTATGGACAAAGCCAAGTGTGTGACAGCCACCACCCCTCTTCCCGGCTCCGAAAAGCCCGTGGAGGAGAATGCTCCCGAGTCATCCCACCCCTCGCGCCAACACATCATCGAGCTACCCACCGAACAGCTCGCCGCTGAAGGGCGCCACGGCACCCTCACTGAAGAAATCCGCTGGCAGAACCCCGGCGATGACGCACTGGTGTGTGAGTGTGAGCAGGTGAGCGTGGGCGAGGTGGAGTTTGCCATTGACAAACTCAACGTCCACAATCTCATCAACCTGCGCCGCCGCACCCGCCTTGGCATGGGCACCTGTCAGGGCCAGCTCTGCGCCTGCCGCGCCGCCGGCCTGCTTGACAAAGCCGACCACTGCGCCGAGCGCTCCCTCAGTGACCTCTGCTCCTTTGTGAGCGAGCGCTGGAAGGGCATGTATCCCGTGGCATGGGGCGACACCGTCTCGGAAATACAATTTACACAATGGATTTACAGCGGAGTGGCCGGCCTTGACGAGTTTCTCCGTGACCGTGACACCGAACATCTCCTTCACTAAGCCCCCACACCACAGACAATGAAATTCGACACCGTAATCATAGGCGGAGGCCTCAGCGGCCTCACCGCAGGCATCGAACTGGCCCGTGCAGGCCGCAAGACGGCCATTGTGTCAGCCGGCCAGAGTGCACTCCATTTCAGCTCAGGCTCCATGGAGCTGTTGGGCTACGACGCTCAGGGGGCACCCGTGGAGCATCCCCTGGAGGCTGTTGAAGCCCTTCCTGACAACCATCCCTATAAGCTTCTGGGCCGAGAGCGCATGGAGCAGCTGCTTGCCCGCGTGGAGCCACTGTTCAGCGCCACGGGAGTGAAGGTCAGCGGCACCCATGAGCGCAACCACTGGCGTCTGACTCCGGTGGGTGAGGTGAAGCCCGCATGGCTCACCATCGAGGACTATCTGACCCTCGACACCCCCGACGCACTCCCCTGGAAGCATGTGGCGGTGGTGAACATAGAAGGCTTCCTTGACTTCTTCCCCCGCTTCCTTGCCCGCGGCATAGAGCGCCGCCACACCACCTGCCACTTCGCCAGCGTGACCTGCGACGCCATCCGCCATCAGCGCGAAAGCACCACCGAGATGCGCGCCACCAACATTGCGCGGGTGGTCCACGGCGAATCAGTGGACCAGCTGGCCGCCGCGCTCAACGCCGTGGTCCCCGAAGCCGAGGCCATCCTGATGCCCGCCGTGACCGGCTTTGACGACTTCCGCGCCTCGCGCCGGCTGCGCAGCCTGGTCAAGCGCCCCCTCTACTTCATGACCACCATGGGCACCTCGGTGCCCGGCGTGCGCAGCCAGATCATGATGCAGAAACACTTCCGTCAGCTTGGCGGCGCCTACATGCTCGGGGACACCGTGGTGAAAGGCGGCTATAATGCTGATGGCACCAGGCTGCTCAACGTGGAGACAGCCAATTTCGGCAGTGACCGCCTTGAGGCTGACCACTTCATTTTTGCCGCCGGCAGCTTCTTCAGCCACGGCCTTAACTCCACCCCCACCGGTGTGTTCGAACCCGTGCTCGGGCTTGATGTGGAGGCGCCGGCTGACCGCAACCTATGGTTTCAGAAGGATATTTTCAAGCCGCAGCCCTACATGCGCTTCGGCCTGGCAACTGACAGAGCCATGCACGCCAAAAAGGGGGGCAAGGTGATTGACAATATTCACGTGGTCGGCGCATCGCTCCCCGGCGCCGACGCTCTGCGAGAGGGTTCGGGAGCGGGCATAGCCCTGCTCACGGCTCTCGATGCCGCCGACAAAATCCTCAACCGCAACATCAACTCCTGATTATCCCCCCCCGCTCCCATGAACTATCAGCAGGCCAACATATCCGACAACAACTTCGAGAAGTGCACAAAATGCACTGTCTGCACCGTCTACTGTCCAGTGACGGCGGTGAATCCCGACTATCCCGGCCCCAAGCAGGCCGGTCCTGACGGCGAACGTTATCGCCTGAAGAAGCCGCTCTTCTATAACGAAGCGCTGAAATACTGCCTCAACTGCAAGCGCTGCGAGGTGGCATGTCCCTCCAACGTCAAAATAGGCGACATCATTCAGGCCGCCCGCATAAAATACAGCGCCGGGCGCCCCTCGCTGCGCGATACAATGCTCGCCAGCACTGACCTCATGGGCAGCATGGCCACCCTTGCCGCCCCGCTTGTGAACGGAGTGCTTGGCCTCAAGCCCGTGAAGAAAATCATGGACGCCACGCTGAAGATTGACTGTCACCGCACCTTTCCGAAATATGCCGGCGAGAAATTCGTGACATGGTATAACCGTCACGCCCGGGAGAGCCAGCTTGCGCTGCCCCACAAGGTGACCTATTTCCATGGCTGCTATGTGAACTACAACAACCCTCAGCTTGGGCGCGACCTCCTGACGGTTATGAACGCCGTGGGCTATGGGGTCATGCTGCTTGAAAAAGAGCGATGCTGCGGCGTGGCCAAGATAGCCAACCGCCTGGTGAAAGAGGCCACCCGCGACGCCAAAATCAACCTTGCCTCCATCACCACCGCCGTCGACACCCACAAGGCCCCGGTGATAGCCACCAGCTCCACCTGCACCTTCACCATGCGCGACGAGTATCCTCACCTGCTCCATCTTGACAATGCGCGGGTGCGCTCCTCCATCATGCTCGCCACCAAATTCATCTATGAACTGCTGGAGAAGGGCGACATCAAGCTCGTGTTCAAGCCTGACTTCCGGATGAAGGTTGCCTACCACACTCCCTGCCACATGGAGAAACTGGGCTGGACCTTCTATTCCACCTCCATTCTCCGCATGATTCCCGGAGTGGAGCTTACCCTGCTTGACTCACGTTGCTGCGGCATTGCCGGCACCTACGGCTTCAAGAAAGAGAACTATGCTTACTCCCAGGCCATCGGCGAGCCTCTGTTTGAGCAGATAGCGGAAGTGAA
Source organism: Bacteroides sp. (assembly GCA_014802445.1). Classification (GTDB taxonomy): domain Bacteria; phylum Bacteroidota; class Bacteroidia; order Bacteroidales; family Muribaculaceae; genus CAG-1031. The sequence goes on from JAAVCF010000009.1 coordinate 137,818, forward strand.
CCCTGACCTTGTGGCCACCGACTGCGAAACATGCCGCTGGCAGATTGAAATGTCCACCCCTTACCGCGTGGAGAATCCCGTGACTGTGCTTGCAATGGCCCTTGACGTTGACGCCACCCGCAAGGCCAACGGCTTATAAAATAGAGAATAACAACTTAAATCAACCACCACACAAACCATCCCCACACCATGGCACGATTCCTTGCCCCGCCGGCCCATAAGCCGGAGCAGACCGGCCCTGCTGCCGATGCGCGTTACAAGCGCCTGCGTATGCAGGTGTTTACCGGCTCATTTGTCGGTTACGCGGCGTTTTATCTTGTAAGAAACAACTTTGCGATGGCCATGCCGGCCCTTGAGTCGCTGGGCATCCACAAAGGCGAGCTCGGCACTGTAATGGCCATGAACGCCATCGCCTATGCACTGTCAAAATTCCTCATGGGCAGTGTGAGCGACCGCTCTGACGCCCGCAAGTTTCTCCCCCTGGGCCTTGTGCTGGCTGCGCTTGCCATGGCTTTCATGGTGGTGCCCGTGACCGGTCTTGACCTTCCCGCCCATCCTGAGCGTAAGATGTGGGCCATTATCCTGCTGGGCGCGCTTAACTTCCTGGTGGGCTGGTTTAACGGCATGGGCTGGCCTCCGTGTGGGCGCGTCATGACCCACTGGTTCAGCCAGAATGAGCGCGGCACCATGATGTCAATATGGAACTGCGCCCACAACGTTGGCGGCGCGCTTGTGGGCCCCATGGCCACCTACGGCGCCCTGTGGTTCGGCTCATGGTTCTTCGGAGCTGACAAAGAGCTTTATCTGCTTGCCGGCGCGTTCATCTTCCCCGCCGCCGTGGCTATCCTGGTGGCTATTGTGGCTTACTGCCTGCTTCGTGACACCCCCCAGTCATGCGGCCTTCCCTCAATCGAAAAATGGCGCAACGACTATCCCAAGAACTATAGCGAGAAGAGCGAAGAAGTGCTCTCCACCAAGGAAATCTTCCTCAAATACGTGTTTCCCAACCGCTTCCTGTGGTATATAGCTTGCGCCAACGCCTTCATCTATATGGTGCGCTACGGTGCGCTCAACTGGGCTCCGACACTGCTCACCGCCCAGGGCATCTCGCTCGACGAAGCCGGCTGGGCCTACTTTGCCTTTGAGTTTGCCGCCATCCCCGGTACCCTGTTCTGCGGCTGGCTGAGCGACAAAGTGTTCAAGGGTCGCCGCGCCCTCCCCACCATGATTTTCATGGCCGCCATCATAGTGTTCCTGGTGCTTTACTGGCAGTTTATGAACAACATCACCATGGTGATTATCTCGCTCATAGGCATCGGCTTCCTAATCTACGGTCCTGTGATGCTCATCGGAGTCCAGGCGCTTGACCTTGCCCCGAAGAACGCCGCCGGCACCGCCGCCGGTCTCACCGGATTCTTCGGCTACTTCTTCGGCACCGCCATCCTGGCCAATATGCTTGTGGGTTATGTGGCCCAGACGGCAGGCTGGGGCTGGACCTTCGTGCTCCTCATCGGTGCCTGCGTGATGTCAATCTTCTTCATGGGACTGACCTATAAAGAAGAGCGTGCGGCCCACAGCAAGTAACCCCTCCCTGACAATTCATTCCCGCTTTATAAACGCCACTCCGGGCAGGCCACACGCCTGCAGGAGTGGCGCTTTGCGTCGCTGCGCTGCATAAAGATTGCCGTTGCCGGTGGATTTCAGCCGCAAAGGGGGATGAAGTCATAAAAAATCGCTAATTTTGCACCCTGAATTCCGAGAGGATAAATTTGCCGTGCTAACATAGGATTGCAACCTCTCGTCACCAAAAAAATGCTAATCAAATGATTTCCAAAAACTATCTTTTTACGAGTGAGTCGGTGTCAGAAGGACATCCCGACAAAGTGGCCGACCAGATTTCCGACGCTGTCCTTGACCGTCTGCTGGCGTATGATCCCCAGAGCAAAGTGGCCTGCGAGACACTCGTCACCACCGGCCAGGTGATTGTGGCCGGCGAAGTCAAGAGCAACGCCTACATTGACCTTATGGATGTGACCCGCCGCGTGATTACCGGCATAGGCTACAATCGCTCGGCGCTGAAGTTTGACGGCGAAGCCTGCGGAGTGTTCTCGGCCCTGCATGAGCAGAGTGCTGACATTAACCGCGGTGTGGAGCGCGAAAACGCTGACGATCAGGGCGCGGGCGACCAGGGCATGATGTTTGGCTATGCCTGCAACGAGACCGAAAACCGCATGCCTCTGACCCTCGACCTGAGCCACGCCCTGCTGCGTGAACTGGCCGACATTCGCCGCGAGGAGAAAGAGATGACTTGGGTGGACCGCCACGGCCGCACCCGCACCTATCTGCGCCCCGACTCAAAGAGCCAGGTGACAGCGGAATACACCCCCGACGGAAAGCCTGTGCGCATCACCACGATAGTCATTTCCACCCAGCATGACGAGTTTGTGACCCCCACCGAGGGTATGACCCAGGATGAGGCTGACCGCCTGATGCAGCAGAAAATAGCCGAAGATGTGCGTAATGTCCTTCTTCCCCGTGTTAAGGCTAAGCTTGACCCCCGCGTTGCCGCGATGATTGACGACAATGTGGAGCTGCTGGTGAACCCCACCGGCAAGTTTGTGATTGGTGGTCCTCACGGTGACACCGGTCTGACAGGTCGCAAGATCATCGTTGACACCTACGGCGGCCGCGGCGCGCACGGCGGCGGCGCCTTCTCCGGCAAGGACCCCTCAAAGGTGGACCGCTCAGCCGCTTACGCTGCCCGCCACATTGCCCGCAACCTCGTGGCGGCCGGTATCTGTGATGAAGCGCTTGTGCAGGTGGCTTATGCCATCGGCGTGGCCGACCCCGTGAGTCTCTATGTCAACACCAACGGCACAGCCCACGTGAACCTCAGCGATGGCGAGATTTCCGAGCGCGTGAAGCGCATCTTCCCCATGCGTCCCCGCCAGATTGAGGAGCGCCTGAAGCTCCGCATGCCCATCTATGAGGAGACGGCAGCCTATGGCCACATGGGCCGTAAACCCGAGAAGAAGGTGAAGCATTTCCATTCGCCCTATGGTGGCGACCGCACCATCGAGGTGGAGCTCTTCACCTGGGAGAAAGAGGATTACGTTGACAAGCTCCGGCAGGAGTTTGCCGATGTGATGTGATGTAAAAAAGCCTTCCCGCATCGGGAAGGCTTTTTTTAGTTAGGAGTTAGGAGTTAGGAGTTTTTTGCGGGCGTTTGGGATTGACAACATCGTCGCTCCGCGACTCTTTGTGTGGGGTGTTGGGCTGTCCCGGCACTCCCTCCGGTCGTGGCCGGGTTAAACACAATGTCGCCACTCCGTGGCTCGCTCCGGCGGTTGATTGGGCCGCAAACGCGGCATTGCAAATTCCCGCTAATGAATGTAGGGGCGGCCGTTCGGGCCGCCCGCCCCCCGCGGCAGGTTTTGTCGCGGCGGGGTTTTGCGGGTTCGTTGCGGGGCGGTTTTGTCGGGGAGGAGCGGCCGCACCAGGGTACGTTTCGCGGAGGTTTTGCGGGGTGGTTTTGTCGCGGAGTGCGGGCGCCCCGAACGGGCGCCCCTACATTTTGCGGGTATGTTGCGGGGTGTGTCCGTACGTTTCGCGGAGGTTTAGCGGGGTGGTTTTGTCGCGGAGTGCGGGCGCCCCGAACGGGCGCCCCTACATTTTTGCGGTTTTGTTGCGGGGTGGGTACGTGCGTTTTGCGGAGGGTTTTGCGGGTTCGTTGCGGGGGTGGGTACGTGCGGTTTGCGGAGGGTTTGCGGGATGGGGCCGGACATTTCGCAGGGGAGGTTTGGTGGGGTGGGAAAAGGGTGGTAATTTTGCGGGGCGGTTCGATGGTGGGCTGCGTTAATTGGAAAAACGGTATGCAGAATCGCGAGAAGGAGATTGTGAGGGTGACTCTCACGGGCACGGCGGTGAATGTGGCGCTTGTGGTGCTGAAATTCGTGGCGGGAATCGTGGGTAAGAGTTCGGCCATGGTGGCTGATGCCGTTCATTCGCTGAGCGATTTTCTGTCGGATGTGATTGTGCTGATATTCATCAGGATAGCGGGCAAGCCGCGTGACCCCGGGCATGCCTACGGGCACGGCAAGTTTGAAACCTTTGCCACGCTCATCATCGGGGTGCTGCTGGGCATTGCCGGCATCGGGCTGATGATTGGGGGCGTGGAGGATGTAATCAAGAGCTTACACGGCTATGTGGCGCCCCGTCCGGGGATGGTTGCGCTGGTGGTGGCTATTGTGTCAATAGCGGCCAAGGAGTGGCTTTATCACTACACGGTCAAGGCCGGGCGCAGGCTCGACTCGCAGGCAGTGGTGGCCAATGCGTGGCACCATCGTAGCGATGCCATCTCCTCGCTGGGCACCCTTGCGGGTGTGGCCGGTGCAATGTTTTTGGGGGAGCGGTGGAGGATTCTTGACCCCGTGGCTGCGATAGTGGTGAGCCTGCTGATTCTCAAGAGCGCCTATGACATCGTGAAGCCCTCGGTCAACGAGCTTCTGGAGGCCTCACTGCCTGCAGATGAGGAGGAAAGCATCCGGGAGCTGGTGATGGGAGTGGCGGGCATCCGCAACATCCACAATCTGCGCACCCGCCGAGTGGGTAATGGAATTGTGGTGGACCTCCACGCCAAGATGGACGGCGCCCAGAGCCTCAACGAAGCGCATGCCAAGGCCACTGAAGCCGAGAATGCCATCAAGGCACGCTTCGGTGCCAACACCATTGTCAACATCCACATGGAGCCGGCCGCAGACCACTGACAGAGGGCCTTTTAGCCGGCGGGGTTGCCCGGCCGGATTTACAATTGTAAAATTTTAAGATTTGAGGGAAAGGGCTGAAATTCAGGTTGAAGGGTGAAATGTAAGTAACTTTTGGGCGGAAATACGGATTTTTGTGTGTTTTCAAGTGTAAATTTTTGGATGATTTTGAGTAACTTTACGGCCTAATATATAGGCGCGAAACGCCCAAGCTCCAAAAAGTCCGAAATGCCTGAAGTTTACCACATACCGGCGCTGCTGCCCGAAACGCTCGAAGCGCTTAATCTGCGCCCCGACGGGGTTTATGTTGATGCCACGCTTGGCGGCGGCGGCCACAGTCGCGCCATCGTGGAGCGTCTGGGCTCCGAGGGTCATCTCTACTCCTTTGACCAGGATGAAGATGCCATCAAGCGCGCCTTTAAGGACCCGAGATTTACGGCAGTGTGGGGCAACTTCCGCTTCCTGAGCAATTTCCTGCGATGGTATGGCGTGGACGGTGTGGACGGCATCCTGGCTGACCTGGGAGTGTCATTCCATCACTTTGACGATGCCGAGCGCGGCTTCTCCTTTCGCTGGGAGGGTCCCCTTGACATGCGCATGAACCGCCAGGGTAAGCTGACCGCCGCCGACATTGTGAACACTTACACCGAGGAGCGCCTGGCCGAGCTGCTTCGCCTCTACGGCGAGGTGAAGGATGCGCGCCGCATGGCTTCAGCCATCGTCAAGGCCCGCGCTCAGGAGCCGGTGGACACCGTGGAGCGCCTTCTGGCCATCATCAGCCCCATGATTTCGCCCAAGCGCGAGAAGAAAGAGCTGGCCCAGGTGTTTCAGGCCCTGCGCATAGAGGTGAACGACGAGCTCGGGGCCCTGCGCAGCTTCCTTGAGCAGTGCCTGCGGGCCCTGCGCCCCGGCGGCCGCCTTGCCATCATCACCTATCACTCCCTTGAGGACCGCCTGGTGAAGAACTTCATGAAGGCCGGCAACTTCAGCGGCACCGTTGAGCAAGACTTCTTCGGGCGCCGGTTGAGCCCGATGCGCATGCTCGGCAGCCGACCCATCGTGCCCACTGACGAAGAGATTGAACGTAACCCCCGCTCACGCAGCGCCAAGCTGCGTGTGGCAGAAAAAACCGAGCCCGGAAAATGAGCGCAGCATCTTCAGAGAAGAAAGGCGCAAAGCGCAAGACGGCGCCGAAGAAGTCGGTGATGGGCCGCCTGTTCAGCGGACAGGTGCTCTCGCTTGACTTTTTTGCGCGCAACTGGCTGCCTGTGATGGTGCTCGTGCTGCTGGCACTGGTGAACATTGCCGGCAAGTATCTGTGCCAGACCCGCATGGAGCAGATCCGGCGGCTGGAGCATGAGCTCGAGGTGGTGAAAGCCGAGAGTGTGAGAGTGAGAAGTGTCTATATGGGCCGCACCTGCGAGTCGTCGATGAAAGAGCTCGTCGATTCGATGCACCTGGGGCTCAGTGTGGCTGACTGTCCCCCCTTCAAAGTAGAGAAATAATGGCACTTGACAATCGCACGAACATATTTTTCCGTTACGGCCTGGTGGTGGGACTGATTCTGCTGGTGTCAGGGTGGGTGATGAGGTATCTTGTCCACACCACGGTTATTGACGCCGAAGCATGGAACCATAAAGCCGACACCGAGCTGTCACGCTCCTATCCCATCCTGCCCGAGCGCGGCAACATCCTTGCCGCCGACGGATCAATCCTTGCGGCCAACCTGCGGTTCTACACCGTCAGAATCGACTTCCGCAGCGAGCGGTTCAACTCCAAGCTCTATCTGGACACCATCGAGACCATCTGCGACAGCCTTGCCGCCCGCTTTCCGCGGCGCACCAAAGAGCAGTGGAAAACCTATCTGCTGCAGCCCATGACGAAGCTCAAGGAGGAGCGCCCGCGCGCCTTCCCGGTGATTACCAACATCAATTATGCGCAGCTCCAGTGGCTGCGCACGCTGCCCTTCTTCAACATCAAGAATCCTAACCGCAACGGCCTTGTGGTGGAGGACTATCTGAAGCGCGTGAACCCTTACGGCAACATGGCCCGCCGAAGCATCGGCGGAGTGGGGGAGACACGCGAGTGTGCCGAAGTGCACGGCATTTCCGGCCTCGAGAAAGCGCTTGACTCATTGCTCTACGGCATTCCCGGCACCGCCCGCAAGGTGGCGCTGACGCGCGACATGGTGCCCTGGACCGAGGTGCCCGCCGTGCCCGGCTATGACATTGTGACCACCATTGACATCAACCTGCAGGATGTGGTGGAGAACGAGCTCAACAGCATGCTCGAATACTGTGACGCTGACTGGGGTGTGGCCGTGCTGATGGATGTGGCCACGGGCGACATAAAGGCCATCTCCAACCTTGAGAAAAATGACCGCGGGGCGGGCTATATCGAAGGCATGAACCGCGCCGTGCTCGGCTATGAACCGGGCTCGGTGGTCAAGACCCTCTCAATGATGGTGGCCCTTGAGGACGGCATTGTGTCAAGCCCCAACGAGGTTATTGCCACCGGCAGCGGCTGGGCCTATGCCGGAGGTAACCGCATCACTGACTCCCACGGCGTCAACTCCCTGACCGTGGCCGAGGTGATTGAGCGGTCAAGCAACATCGGCATGGCCAAAATCATCACCCGCAAATATGACTCCCACCCCGGCGGATTCTATTCACGCGTGAAGCAGATGGGCTTCCTCGAGCCCATGAACACGGGCATTGCCGGCGAGTCGACCCCGAGGTTTGACTCCGTGCCCACTGACCGCGGCGGCCGCATAGCGCTTTCGCGCATGTGTTACGGCTATGCCACGGAAATCCCGCCTCTTTACACCCTCTCGATCTATAACGCCATTGCCAACGGCGGCCGCTATGTGCGTCCGCGCCTGGTGCAGCGCCTCATCGGTGCCGACCGCGATTCGGTGTTGCCCGTGACGTATATCCGTGACCGCGTGTGCTCCGAGCAGAATGCCGAGCTGCTGCGCAAGATGCTGACACGGGTGGTGTGGGGCGACCACGGCACGGCTCGCCGCCTGCGCAACGACAATGTGCGCATAGCGGGCAAAACCGGCACATGCTACATGATTGAGGACCGCCACTACAACAAAAGCAAAAAGCGCCTGGCATTCTGCGGCTTCTTCCCGGCCGAGAATCCCAAATACTCCGCCATAGTGCTCATTTCGAGCCCCCGCCGCAACGCCATGGGCGCACCATCCACCAGCGGCGAGGTGGTGAAAGGGATAGCCATGAAGCTCTATTCACGCGGCCTGCTTGACAACAGCAGTGACTTCCATGAAGGGAAGAAAGCGGCAGTAGGTGAGCCCGACAAGGTGCCCACCTATCATGCCTCGGCCGTCAACCCTGACCGCGCCAAGCAGCTCCACAGCTCCCTTGCCATCGGCGGCTCCCACCGCAGCTATCGCGCCCCGTCAGGTACCACGGCGCCCGGCACGGTGCCCTCCGTCAGAGGGCTGAGCGTGCGCGAGGCCGTGGCCCGGCTCGAGAACGCCGGCTACAATGTGGAGCTCCACGGCATCGGCAGTGTGCGCAGCCAGAGTCCCGCCGCCGGCACCAAGGCGAGCAAAGGTGCCAAAGTGGTAATCAATCTTAACTAACAAACAGAACCTAATCATCTCACACGCAATATGAAAAAGCTCTCACAGCTCATCACCGCCATAGCTCCTAAAGAACTCATTGGCCCCATAGATAAAGAGATTACGATGCTCACCCCAGACTCACGCCGAGTGGAGGCGGGCGCGCTGTTCGTGGCCGTGCGCGGCGTCAATGTTGACGGCCACAGCTTCATCCCCGTGGTGTCCACCTCAGGCGTGGCGGCGATAGTGTGTGAGGAGCTGCCCCAGTTCATGGACCCCTCAATCACATATATTAAGGTGGCCAACTCAGCCGTGGCGCTGGGCTGCCTGGCCTCGGAGTGGTATGACAACCCCTCGCGTAAGCTCAAACTGGTGGGCGTGACCGGCACCAACGGCAAAACCACCACTGCCACTCTCATCTATGAGATGGCGCGCCTGATGGGCTACAAGGCCGGCCTGCTCTCAACGGTGAGAAACTATGTGGACGGAACCCCTTATCACACCGAGCAGACCACCCCTGACCCGCTGACCATCAACTCGCTGCTCCATCAGATGGTGGAGTGTGGGTGTGACTATGCGGCTATGGAGGTGAGCTCGCATGCCGCTGACCAGCACCGTATTGCCGGACTGAGATTTGAGGGCGGGGTGTTCAGCAACATCACCCGTGACCACCTTGACTATCACAAAACCTTTGATAACTACCTCAAGGCCAAGAAGTCATTCTTTGACAACCTGGGCCCCGACTCATGGGCACTGACAAATATTGACGACAAGTCAGGCGAGGTGATGCTCCAGAACACATCGGCGCGCCGCTACACCTACTCGCTCCGCACCGAGGCCGACTTCACCGGCCGCATCATCGAGGACCGCATTGACGGTACCCTGCTGAGCCTCAATGGCCACGAGGTGGAAACCATGTTTACGGGCCGCTTCAATGCCTATAACCTCACGGCTGTGTATGGAGCGTCTGTGCTTCTGGGCTGGCCCGTTGAGGAGGTGCTGGTGAAGATGTCGCAGCTTGTGCCTGTGGCCGGCCGCTTTCAGACCGCCCGCTCTCCCCGCGGCTATGTGGCCGTGGTGGACTATGCCCACACCCCTGACGCAGTGGTGAATGTGCTCAACGCCATCCATGAGGTGAAGGGAGCCAAGGCTCAGGTAATCACCGTGGTGGGCGCCGGAGGCAATCGCGACAAGGGCAAGCGCCCCATCATGGCCGCCGAAGCAGCCCGGCTCAGTGACCGTGTGATTCTGACCAGCGACAACCCCCGCTTTGAGGAGCCCGCGGCCATCCTGCGCGACATGGAGGCCGGCCTCGACGCCGAGCAGCGCTCGCGCACCCTCACCATCGTTGACCGCCGCGAGGCCATCCGCACCGCCGCCGCGCTGGCTCAGCCCGGCGACGTGATTCTCATTGCCGGCAAGGGCCATGAGGACTATCAGGAGATTGAGGGCGTGAAGCATCATTTTGATGACCGTGAGGTGGTGCTCGAAATCTTCAAAGGTGAAAAAGCCTGACCATCCCGCAAACGTGACATTACAGCTAATATTTAACCCCCAATCCCTCTGAAACAGTGCTTTACCATCTGTTTGACTACCTCGACGATTCCGGTGCGCTGCCCGCGGCGCGCCTGATGAGCTACATAACCTTCCGTTCAGGAGCGGCGCTGATTCTGTCGCTGTTCATCGCCACAGTGTTTGGCCGCCGCATCATTGACCGCCTGCAGCTTATGCAGGTGGGAGAGATTGTGCGTGACCTTGGCCTGGAGGGACAGATGAAGAAAACCGGCACCCCCACCATGGGCGGCGTCATCATCATTATAGCCACACTCATCCCGCTGCTGCTGTTTGGCAATCTCACCAGTGTCTACATGCTGCTGATGATTATCTCGGTGATGTGGCTGGGCACGCTCGGCTTCCTTGACGATTACCTCAAAATCAAGCGCCACAACAAGGATGGAATGTCGGGCAAGTTCAAGATTGTGGGCCAGGTGGGTCTGGGCCTGATTGTGGGCCTGACCATGTATCTGAGCCCCGACATCGTAATCCGCGAGAACATCGAGACGGTGGATGTGGTGAATCAGGAAACCGTCATCACTTACACCCCTGAGAACGTAAAAGCCGCGCAAACCACCATCCCCTTCGTGAAGTCAAACAACTTTGACTATGCGTGGCTCACCGGCTGGATGGGCCACGGCGCCGTCACTGCCGGATGGATAGTGTTTATTCTTGTGGCAATCTTTGCCGTGACGGCCACCAGCAACGGAGCCAACCTCACCGACGGCCTCGACGGACTGTGCACCGGCACCTCGGCCATCATCTGCGTGGCCCTGGCCATCATGGCCTATCTGGGCGGCAACATCATCTATTCCTCTTACCTTAATATAATGTATATTCCGGGCAGTGAGGAGCTGGTGGTGTTCATGGCGGCCTTCATCGGAGCGCTGGTGGGCTTCCTGTGGTACAATGCCTTCCCGGCTCAGGTGTTTATGGGCGACACCGGCTCGCTGACCATCGGCGGCATCGTGGCCGTGTTTGCCCTGCTGACCCGCAAGGAGCTGCTGCTGCCGCTGCTTTGCGCCATCTATTTTGTGGAGGACCTTTCGGTGATGATTCAGGTTATATGGTTCAAAATCACCAAGCAGCGTTATGGCGAGGGGCGCCGTGTGTTCAAGATGACCCCTCTCCACCATCACTTCCAGAAACCGGCCGGCACTATTCAGGCGCTCATTCAGGCACCTCACAATGCCATCCCCGAGTCAAAAATCGTGGTGCGCTTTTGGATTGTGGGTATATTCCTGGCTGTAATCACTTTCGTTACACTGAAAATAAGATAAATCAAGATAATGGAAACAAAGAAAAAACTCGTGGTGCTCGGCGGCGGTGAAAGCGGCGTCGGTGCGGCCGTTCTCGGCAAGGACAAGGGCTGGGATGTGTTTCTGAGCGACTATGGCACTGTGGCCCCCCGCTATGCCGAAGTGCTTGACCGCGAGGGGATAGAGTGGGAGCAGGGCACCCACACCATGGAGCGCATCCTCAGCGCTGATGAAGTGGTGAAAAGTCCCGGCATAAGCCCTAAAACCCCGGTGATGAAGGCCATCGCCGAGAAGGGCATCCCGGTGGTGAGCGAAATTGAATTCGCCGGCCGCTACACTGACGCCAAGATGGTGTGTATCACCGGCTCAAACGGCAAGACAACCACCACTCTGCTCACCTATCACATCCTGCGCGATGCGGGCCTCGACGTGGGCCTGGCCGGCAACGTCGGCAAGAGCCTGGCCCTGCAGGTGGCGCGTGACCCCCACAAGGTCTACGTCATTGAGCTCTCCAGCTTCCAGCTGGAGAACATGTATAGCTTCAAAGCCAATGTGGCCGTGATGCTCAACATCACCCCTGACCACCTTGACCGCTACGACTATAAGATGGAGAACTATGTGGCCGCCAAATTCCGCATCCTCCGCAATCAGACACCCACCGATGCCTTCATCTACTGGCAGGATGACCCGGTCATCGCAGCCCAGCTCAAGCAGGTGACCACAGAGGCCATGATGCTCCCCTTTGCCGAGGCTTTCGAACCCGGCTGCCATGCATGGGTGGACGGCGATGACGATGTGGTGTTTGAAACCAACGTCGAGTCAATGAAAATGCCTCGCGCGCAGCTGAGCCTCAACGGTCTCCATAACCTCTATAACTCCATGGCCGCCGGCCTCTCGGCGTGTCTGCTCGATGTGCGCAAGGACGACATCCGCCGCGCTCTGGGCGACTTTGAGGGCGTGGAGCATCGCCTGGAATATGTGGCAACAGTGGACGGTGTGCGCTATATCAATGACTCCAAGGCCACCAATGTCAACTCCACATGGTATGCCCTCGAAAGCATGCCCCGCAGCGGAGTGGTGCTCATCCTCGGGGGCACCGACAAGGGCAACGATTACACCGAGATTGAGCCCCTGGTGCGCAGCAAGGTCAAGGCCATCGTGTGTATGGGCAAGGACAATGCCAAGCTCATGGACTTCTGGCAGGGCAAGGTGCCGGCGCTCTTTGACACCCACTCTCTCAGCGATGCCATTGCCGCATGCCGCAGCGTGGCCGTGGAGGGCGACACGGTGCTCCTGTCGCCGTGCTGCGCAAGCTTTGACCTCTTTAAGAATTATGAAAACCGTGGCGAGCTGTTCAAGCAAGCCGTTAAATCTCTCTGAACAATAAGTGGATAGCGATTACTCTGTTGATTCGGGTTCGCCCCGCATGAATCCCCCGGCGGGGCAGCCTGTCGTGGCCGGAAAGCCTGACAAACACATCTGGGGCATCTACATCCTGCTCTGTCTGTTCTCCATCGTGGAGCTTTACAGTGCGTCGTCGCGCGAGGTTTCGGCCTCGGCTCAGTTCGGCGTGCTCGGCCCGGTGGTGCGCCATATCATCTTCCTGCTCATTGGTCTGGGCATCATGCTCTTCCTGCAGAGCCGCCATTATCGTGATTTCAAGCGCTTCACCTATCCGTTTGCCGTGCTGAGTGTGCTGATGATGGTCTATGTGATTTTCTTCGGCGAAGTCATCAACGGTGCCCGGCGTTCCATGAATCTGCTTGGCTTTCAGATTCAGCCGGCCGAGTTTCTGAAGCTCGCGGCGGTGTTGACACTGGCCTACATCCTCTCCCGCAACCAGATTCCAAAGGGTGGGGGAGTGAACCGCAAGGGTGTGTGGCAAAGCGCTGCCTGGGTGCTCCTCTTCGGCGCCCTGCTTGCCAAGCAGGGCCTCACAAACACTGTGCTGGTGATGGTCATAAGCCTTTCGGTGATGCTCATTGCCGGTGTGTCGTTCAAAAACATGGGCAAGGTGGTGGGCGTCTACGCCCTCTGCGGCGCTCTCTTTGCGGTGTATCTCACCGTGGTGCCTGAATCTGACAGTGAAAAGGTGAAAACCGAGATGACGGTGGTGCGCACCGCCGGTGGCAACTATATCACCCAGGAGGTGGAGGTGAAAACCGAGGGCGACCAGAAGGCCGGCCGCATGCAGACATGGATTAACCGTTGGAACCGCTTCAGGGAGCGCTCCGACGAAGGCCCCATGTATGAACGCGAAATCGATGCCGAAAACCGTCAGGAGATGTACTCCTACATTGCTCAGGCCCACGGCGGCAAGACCGGCGTTGGCCCCGGCAACTCTCGCGAGGCTGCCCGCCTGCCGCTGGCTTTCAGTGACTACATCTATTCCATCATCGTGGAGGAGTTTGGCCTTGTGGGCGGAGTGGTGGTGCTCATCCTCTATCTGTGGCTGCTGGCCCGCGCCAGCGCAGTGGCCTCGAAATGCTCCCGCGCTTATCCGGCCCTGCTGGTGCTCGGCCTGGCAGTGATGATTGTGTGGCAGGCACTGGTCCACATGAGCATCACCACCGGCGCCGGTCCCGTCTCAGGCCAGCCCCTGCCGCTCATCTCCAAGGGTGGCACATCCATCATAATCACCTCCATAGCTTTCGGGCTGATGCTCAGTGTGAGCCGTCACGCCGTGCGTCACCGCGACAAGCAGAAATCAATCCGTCAGGAGGTCGACGCGCTCCCCGAAGATATTCGCGCCGTCAATCCCACTCAACTCTGAACCGTCAATGTCAGCATCCGTCAATAATGAATCTTCACGTCCGCTGAGAATCCTTGTAAGCGGAGGCGGCACCGGGGGCCACATCTTCCCCGCCGTGTCAATTGCCAATGCGCTGCGTCGCCGCGACCCGTCCACCGAAATCCTCTTCGTGGGCGCCGAGGGCCGCATGGAGATGGAGCGTGTGCCCCGTGAGGGCTATAAGATTGTGGGCCTCCCCGTGGCCGGATTTGACCGCAAGCGCCTGTGGCGCAATGTGGGTGTGCTCATCAAGCTCTGGAAGAGCATGCGCCTGGCCCGCAAGGTGCTCCGCGACTTCGGTCCTGACCTCGCCGTGGGCGTGGGCGGCTATGCCTCGGGCCCTATGCTCAAGGAAGCACAAAAGCACGGTGTTCCCACTCTCATCCAGGAGCAGAACTCCTATGCCGGTGTGACCAATAAGCTCCTCGGCGCCAAGGCCGCAGCCATCTGCACGGCCTATCCCGGTATGGAGCGATTCTTCCCCGCTGACCGCATTATAATGACCGGCAACCCCGTGCGCGCCGACATCCTCAAAAGCTCCGTGAGCCGCGCCGATGCCAAGCGTGAGCTGGGCTTTGACCCTGAGCGTCCGCTCATCCTGGTGGTGGGCGGAAGCCTCGGTGCCCGCACTGTCAATGAGAGCGTGGCTGCCGGCCTTGACGCCTGGACTGCAGCCGGGGCCTCCGTCATGTGGCAAACCGGCAAGTTCTACGCTGCCGAGTGTGAAAAGCTTGCCCAGGGACGCCCCAATGTGAAGGCCACCCCCTTCATCTCGCGCATGGACCTGGCCTATCGTGCCGCTGACATTGTGGTGAGTCGCGCCGGAGCCGGCACCATCAGTGAGCTCCAGCTGCTCGGAAAGTGTGTGGTGCTCATCCCGTCGCCCAATGTGGCCGAGGACCATCAGCGCAAAAACGCCGAGGCTCTGGCCGCGCGTGATGCCGCCGTGATGATTCTCGATGCCGATGCGCGCGCCCGGCTCACTCCCACAGTCCTCTCGCTCCTCACCGACGCGCCCCGCCGCGAATCTCTTGAAGCTAACTGCCGGGCAATGGCGCTCACCGACGCCGACACCCGCATTGTCAATAAAATCTACGAAATCCTTGACCGAAAATGACCTCCCCCGCCGCATCATCACCCTCAGTTGACCTCAATGCCGTCAGCAATGTATGGTTTGTTGGCGCCGGTGGCATAGGCATGGCTGCCCTGGAGCGCTATTTCCTCTCGCGTGGAATGAACGTGGGTGGCTATGACCGCACGGAGACTGACCTCGTGCGCGCTCTTCGTGCCGAGGGGGTGTTCATCACTCTCTCTGACAGCGCCGAAGCCATCCCCGAGGCTTTCCGCGATCCCGCCACCACGCTGGTGGTCTACACCCCCGCCGTGCCCGCCTCTCACCCCGGGCTCGCATGGTTCCGCGCCTCGGGCTTCACGGTTATGAAGCGCGCCGCTGTGCTCGGCATGATCACCCGCCATTCCAAGGCGCTCTGCTTTGCCGGCACCCACGGCAAGACCACCACTTCTTGCATGGCTGCCCACCTCCTGGAGGTGAGCGGCACAGGCAGCCACGCCTTCCTGGGCGGCATCCTCCGCAACTATGGCAGTAACCTCCTGCTCAGCTCCTCCTCGCCCTGGAGCGTGGTGGAGGCCGATGAGTATGACCGCTCATTCCATCATCTAACCCCCACGGTGGCCGTCATCACCGCCACTGACCCTGACCACCTCGACATCTACGGCACCGAGGAAGCCTATCTTGAAAGCTTTGCGCGCTTCACCGAGCTCATCCGCCCTGACGGAGCGCTGATTGTCCACACCGGCCTCAAGCTCCGCCCGCGTCCGCAGCAGGGGGTGCGCACCCTCACCTATTCTCTCTCCGAGGGTGACTATCATGCCGCCAACGTCCGCATGGCCGACGGCTCCATCACCTTTGACCTCATAGGCCCCGGAGGCGTCACGCTGGTGACCGACGTAGAGCTTGGCGTCCCCGTGGCGGTCAACATCGAGAACGCCATCGCAGCCATGGCCGCGCTCCACGCCGAGGGGCTCCTTGACCCCGACAGCGCCCGCAGCGCCATGGCCTCGTTCCGCGGCCCCAAGCGTCGCTTTGAGTTCCACCTGCGCCGCCCCGGCCGCGCCATCATTGATGACTATGCCCATCATCCTGATGAGCTGCGCGCCTCAATCACCTCGGTCAGAGCGCTCTATCCCGACCGGAAGCTCACAGTGGCCTTCCAGCCTCACCTCTATTCACGCACCCGCGATTTCGCCCCTGAGTTTGCTCAGGCCCTCTCGCTGGCTGATGAGGTGCTCCTGCTTGACATCTATCCTGCACGCGAGGAGCCCATCCCCGGAGTGACATCCCGCATCATTTTTGACCAAATCACGGCTCCTGAAAAGCTCATGGTCACAAAAAACGATTTGCCTGATACACTGAAAAATCGTAACTTTGAGGTTTTGCTGACCGCCGGTGCCGGCGACATCTGTGACCTCTTACCTCGAATCACTGCTGACGCACAATGAAAATTAACCGCCAACGTCTGAAAACCATCATGTTTGCTGCCGGAAGCATCCTTCTGGCAGCTTATTTGGTAGGTGCGCTCGTGGTGTCGGCCAGCAGCCGACACACCGACATCTGCACCGGCCTGAAGGTGGCCGTGATTGACGAGGGCGGATTCAATTTCGTCACAGCGCGCGAGATTGCCAATGAACTGGGCAGTCTCCCCGAGCGCGCAGCCGGAATGAGGCTCTCGGCCATCAACACCGAGCGCATCACCGAAGCACTCCGCCGCATCGACAAAATCGAGGATGTGAGAGTGGTCAAAACCTCTGACCGCAAGATTCTCGTAGAAGTGGTGCCCCTCATCCCCGTGGCAAGAGTGTTTGACGGCAACAAATCTTACTATATCAACAAGGACAATAAACGAATCTCCGCCTCCGCGCGTTACCACATGGACGTGCCCGTCATCAGCGGTCATTTCTCTCCGTCCGACACCGTTTTCACTCCCGCCTCGCTCATCCCTCTGCTGGATTGGCTCGGCAAGAATGAAAAATGGAATTCGCTGGTCACAATGATTAAGGTTGATTCGCCTCACGATGTCATCCTTGTGCCCGCAATATCCGGCCATGTGGTCAACATCGGCGAGCCCGTTGACCTCGAGAGCAAGTTTGAGCGCCTCGGCAAGATTTACACCGACGTGCTCCCCGTAAAGGGATGGAACTATTACGACACTCTCACCGTCAAATGGGCCGGTCAGGTAGTGGCAACGCGTAGAATAAAGCCAGTGGCGACGCCAAAATATGAGGCCGACGAGGTAACCGACGAGGTAACCGACGTCTCCACCATGCTCGCCGGCGAGGGGGTTGACCCCGGACGCACCAAGGTGGGCGAGAAGGCTCACAGTGAAAAGCCCATCCCGGCCGTGGCAAAGGAGAAGCCTGACACGGCATCAGCAAATTCTAAGAAACAATAATCCCCACCCAATACACACTCCTCAACTGAAATGGAACAGAAATACATCGTAGCCCTGGAAACGGGCAGTTCAAAAATACGCGGCGCCATTGGCTGTGTCGATGATTCAGGCATCCTCACGGTGAAGGCCGTCGAGGAGGAGCGCCTCATTGACTGTGTGCGCTATGGCTGCGTGCGCAATGTTGGCGAGGTGTCGCAGGCCATCACCAACATCCTGCAGCGCCTCGAAGCCCGTGAGCCGGGCCGCAAAATCACCGGGGTCTACACGGCAATCGGCGGCAAGTCAACAATGCTGTCGGTGTGTCGAGTGGAGCGCCGTCTCCCTGTGGAGACGGAGGTCACCGACGAACACCTCCGTCAGCTGGCCGAAGAGGCCCGCTCCACTGCGCTGGCAGAGCGTGAAATCATCGCCGTAACTCCACGCCGATTCTCGGTCGACAAGTTTGTGACCCGCAACCCCGTGGGCACATTCGGTGAATCCATTGAAGCCGTATATAATCTCGTGTCGTGCAAGAGCCAGCTCAAGCGCAACCTCAACAATGTCCTCTCCCGCAGCAACATCCAGGTCTATGGCCGTGTGGTGCGCCAGCTCGCCGTGGCTGACCTCGTCCTCACCTCTGAGGAGAAGCGCCTGGGATGCATCCTCGTTGACTTCGGCGCCGAAACCGTCACCGTGTCTTGTTATAAGGATGGTGTGCTCCGTTATCTGGCAACTCTCCCCATGGGCTCCCGCAATATCACCCTCGACATCACCTCGCTCCACCATCTGGAGGAGAACGCCGAGCGCCTCAAGAAAACCATCGGCACCGCCGAGCCCGCTGCCACTGACCTCTCAATGGACAGCGCTGATTATTCCGACATCAACAATATCATCGGCGCTCGCGTGGGTGAGATCATTGCCAACATCGCCGAGCAGATAAAATATGCCGACTGCACCACCGCCGACTTCCCCGCCGGAATCATCCTCACCGGTGGAGGCGCCAAGCTCAAAGGCTTCAGCTCTCGCCTTGAAAAGGCCACCCGCCTCAAGGTGCGCATTGGCCTTCCCGGCCATAATGTCCGCATGGCCGACAGCCGCATCCAGCCCGTCGACGCCGTCGATGTCATTGCCATCCTCGCCGCCGTGGCCGCCAAAGGCCGCTCATGCATGACCGAGCCCGAGCCCGTCCGAGAGCCCGAACCCGAGCCCGAGCATAATCACGAGCCGGTGAGTGATCGCTTGGCTGACAACCGCCGCGACCGCCGTCCCCGCTTCGAGCCCGAGCCGGAGGATGACCCTCTGGAAGGTCTTGAGGACGACCCCATGCCTCGCGGACGTCGCTCAAGCATCCTCGATAAAATCAAGGTCAAAATGGCCCGCCTGATGGAGCATGCCGACGATGACGGCGACGATGACTTTGACGAACTTAACCGTTAACAGAAAATCCCGCACTATAAAATACACTCTCGAAAATGGATAACGAAAACTCCAACCAGTCACTCGACGACACCTCTAAATTCTACGTGTCGGGCAATCAGGACGACCGCCGTGACCCCGTCATCATAAAAGCCATCGGTGTGGGAGGTGGCGGCAACAACGCCGTTGACCACATGTATCGTGAAGGCATTGAATGTGTGAGCTTTGTCAATATCAACACTGATAAGATGACCCTCAAGCACTCGGCCGTTCCCAATCGCCTCCAGATTGGCCCGGGCCTCGGTGCCGGCAATAAGCCCGAAGTGGCCGAGCAGTATGCTGAGGATGATGTGGAAGCCATCAACGCCCTCTTTGACGATGAAACAAAAATGGTGTTCATCACCGCCGGTATGGGCGGTGGCACAGGCACCGGAGCCGCCCCCGTGGTGGCCCGAGTAGCCAAGGAGCGCGGCCTCCTCACCATCGGCATCGTCACCATCCCCTTCCTCTTTGAAGGCAAAAAGAAGATTATGAAGGCCCTGGCAGGCGCTGACAAAATGAAGCAGTATGTCGACGCACTCCTTGTCATCAACAATGAGCGCCTCACCGAAATCTATCCTGACTGCAACATGATTGACGGCTTCGCAAAGGCCGACGACACCCTCCTCACCGCTGCACGCTCAATCTCGGAGCTCATAACCAAGAAGGGCCACATCGACGTGGACTTCGCTGACGTTGACACCACTCTCCGCGAAGGCGGCTCGGCGATCATCTCCACCGGCTACGGCGAAGGCGAGCGCCGCGTCACCAAAGCTATTGAGGACGCGCTCAACTCTCCCCTGCTCAAAAACCGCGACATAATGGGCTCCAAAAAACTCCTCTTCAACCTCTACTTCTCACGCGAGGCTGACGATAAATTCCTCATGGAGGAGGCCAACGAGCTCACCGAATTCGTAACCAACATTGACCCCGGTGTCGATGTAATCTGGGGCCTCTCATTCGACGAATCTCTCGGCAACAAGGTCAAAATCACCATCCTTGCAGCCGGATTCGACGTAGCCCTCGACGTTGAGGAGGAAGAGCTCGAAACCCGCAAGAAACCCTCAGGACCTTTCGGCGGTTTCGTGGCGCGCCCCAAGCCCCGTGTGGAACCCCGCAAGGAACCCCCCACTGATGCCGACCAGTCAGAACGCCTCGCCCAGGAATATGGCGCCGACAAAATCGGTGGCATGCACAAAGGTAAAGGCAACATCATCCTATCCCCTGACCAGTTTGACGACGATGAAGTGATTGAGCTCATAGAGCGCAACCCCACCTACAGCCGCGATAAAAAAATCGTGGACCGCGCCCGAAACCTCAACGGCTCATCCATCCACCGCAATCCCCGCAACGATCGCGACGACCGCGGCACCATCGACTTCTAATCCCCCAATCCTCTCCCCACTCTCACCGCGCCCCGACTCCCCCCGAGCCGGGGCGCCCCATTCTGAAGAGTTAAAAGTTAGGAGTTAGCAGTTAGAAGTTAGCAGTGAGAAGTTAGAAGTTTAACCCGCAAGCCCTCCCCGCAAGATACCCGCAAAATGTAGGGGCGCCCGTTCGGGGCGCCCGCCCTCCGCGACACCCCCGTCCGCGAAACGTGCGGACGTACCCTGGTGTGCCCGCAAGATACCCGCAAAATGTAGGGGCGCCCGTTCGGGGCGCCCGCCCTCCGCGACAAAACCACCCCGCGAAACGTGCGTACGAACCCTGATGCGCCCGCCCTCCGCGACACCCCGGCTCCGCAAGATACCCGCAAAATGTAGGGGCGCCCGTTCGCGGCGCCCGCCCCTCCGCGACAAC
>JAAVCF010000010.1 GCA_014802445.1 Bacteroides sp.
CGGCCGTTCGGGCCGCCCGCCCTCGTTGGCAAAATTATCTGCGGAGCGGTGGCGCTGAGGGTATTGTTTGAGGTGGTGATTGGCGAGCGGGTTTGGTCGCGGAGTGCGGACGCCCCGAACGGGCGCCCCTACAATTTGCGGGACGGTTCGCGGGGCGGTTTGCGGTGCGGTTTGTCGGGTGGTTTGCGGTGCGGTTTGTCGGGTGGTTTGCGGTGCGGTTTGTCGCAAAGGAATGTAGGGGCGGCCGTTCGGGCCGCCCGCCCTCGTTGGCAAAATTATCTGCGGAGCGGTGGCGGGGAGGGGATTGTTTGAGGTGATGATTTGCGGATGGGTTTGGTCGCGGAGTGCGGGCGCCCCGAACGGGCGCCCCTACAATTTGCGGGGTGGTTTTGCGGGGTGGCTTTTGGCGGTGGGGGCAAAAAAGGCGCTGTCGCGGTGAGACGACAGCGCCGGGTACCCCCGTGGGGAATCGAACCCCAATCTAAGGTTTAGGAAACCTCTATTCTATCCGTTGAACTACAGGGGCAGGTGATATTTTCTTCTTGCAAAATTAGCCAAAAAAGCCGTAACTGCCAAACTTCTTCACGGCAATGGCTTCGTGGAGTCAGCGGGAGAGGGTGGCAAAGCGGTAGGTGAGGCCGGTTTTGGGGCAGGTTTCGGGGTCGGTGACTTCGGCGATGGTGAAGGTGTCGGAGTAGTGGGGGAAGAAGGTGTCGGCATCGGGGAGCTCTGCATCCACGAGCGTGAGGTCAAGGCGTGTGGCCATCGGGAGGGCCTGGCGGTAGATTTCGCCGCCACCTATTATATATACGGTGGGAGCGCCCTCTGCCATGGCAATGGCGGATTCGAGGCTCGGGGCTGTTTCGATGCCGGGGGCGGTGTAGGAGGCGTTGCGGGTCACCACGATGTTGCGTCGGCCGGGGAGGGCACCGTTGGGGAATGACTCGAAGGTTTTGCGGCCCATGATGATGGGTGAGCCCATGGTGAGGGCTTTGAAGCGGCGCAGGTCGGCCGAGATGTGGAATGCCAGGTCGCCGCTGCGCCCTATTTCGCGATTGCGCCCTATGGCTGCTATAATGCTTATGATCATACTGCTACGGTGGCTTTGATGTGGGGGTGTGGGTCGTAGTCCTCAAGGGTGAAGTCGGAATATTTGAAGTCGAATATGCTCTTCACGTCGGGGTTGATGACCATGCGGGGCAGAGGGCGGGGCGAGCGTGAGAGCTGGAGCTTCACCTGGTCAAAGTGGTTGGAATAGATGTGGGTGTCGCCGGTGGTGTGGATAAACTCGCCGGGCTGGAGGCCGGTGACCTGCGCCATCATCATGAGCAGCAGTGCATAGCTGGCAATGTTGAAGGGCACGCCGAGGAAGCAGTCGGCCGAGCGCTGATATAGCTGAAGACTGAGGCGTCCGTTGGCCACGTAGAACTGGAAAAATGCGTGACACGGGGGGAGGTTCATGCGGTCAAGGTCGGCCACGTTCCATGAACTGACAATGATGCGGCGTGAGTCGGGGTTGTTGCGGATGTCGTCAACGGCGCGGCTTATCTGGTCTATGAAGCCACCGTCATAGTCAGGCCATGAGCGCCACTGGTAGCCGTAGATGTGGCCGAGGTCGCCGTCAGGACCGGCCCATTCGTTCCAGATGCGCACGCCGTTGTCCTGAAGATACTTAACGTTCGTGTCGCCTTTGAGAAACCACAGCAGCTCGTGGATGATTGACTTTAGATGGAGCTTCTTGGTGGTGAGCAGAGGGAAGCCGTCGGCGAGGTCAAACCTCATCTGGTGGCCGAATATGCTGCGAGTGCCGGTGCCGGTGCGGTCGGCTTTGTCGACGCCTTCGGTCATCACGCGTTCAAGGAGCTGGAGATATTGTTTCATTTCGGGGAGGGGTTATTTCTGGTCAGTGAGGCCGTCAACATAGATGGCCTTGTAGGGGTAAGAAGGGCATACGCTCTGGCAGGCTCCGCAGCCAATGCAGAGGGCATGGTTCACAATCGGCACGGGCTTTGAGCCGCTGAAGCCGGTCATCTCGATGGCACCGCGCGGACACGCCTTGGCGCAGTGGCCACAGTGGGTGCAGTTGGCATGGAGCGGATGAGCGCGCCCAATGACGGTTGACTGCTTCTCGCGGAGAGTGAGGGGGAGGAGGGCGCCGGTGGGGCAGAGGTTGTTGCAGCGCGTACAGTCAAAGGCGCAGCGGGCAGCGTCATAGTCCATCACGGGGTGGAGGATGCCCTTCACCGTGCCATACTGGAGCGTGGCGGGGCGAATCACCCCCGTGGGGCAGTGGCTCACGCAGAGCCCGCAACCTGTGCAGCGCTCTATGAAATAGGTGCGGTCGGCTGCTCCGGGAGGGTAGACAGCCGCTGTGGGCGACGGCTTTACGCCGCCGGCAGCTGCGGCAACGGCACGCGCGGCGCGGTCGGCGCGGGTGATGAGCGGGGCCGCGGCCACGATTGCTCCCGTGGCCAGGAACTTGCGGCGGTCAATCAGGCGGGAGCGGCTGCATGAAGCGGCGTCGGGGGTGTTAACGCCGGGCGATGCTGCCGTCACCTCCGGGGCATCGCGACGCTCGTTGATGCGCTGAAGCATGGGGAGCTGCAGGCGATGTGAGGAAGGGGTGTAGCTGATGGCATCGTTGGGACACACCGGGAGGCAGTCGAAGCACACCACGCAGCGCGATGTGTCGACAGTGTGGGCCGGGAGGTCAATGCAGCGGGCCTTGCAGGCGTGCTCGCAGCGGTGACACATCACACACTTGTCAGGGTTGATGTCGATGTGAAACACTGAGTAGCGGCTCACCAGGCCGAGCGTAGTGCCGACGGGGCAGATGGTGTTGCAGACCGTGCGCCCGTTGCGTGCAGCCGCCCAACCCACGGCGATGGCCGTCAGCACAGCCACCGTCATCCCAAGCGCGGAGCCTCCGGCAGCGGCGAGCGGCTCGGCCGAGAAGAGCCCGGCCACGGCTCCCCACACCGGTTTGAACAGGCAGAGGGCCATGCGTCCGTAGGCACTGTAAGGGTCAAGGAGCACCGGCACTATCCCTATGCCGGTGATGAGCGCGCCGGCGGTGAGGGCCAGCAGTGAATAGCGAAGGACGTTAGAGGGGCGGGTGAAGTGATAGGCGCGGCGTCGGCGTCGGCGGCGCGTGAGTCGAGCTCCGCGGGCGCAGATGTCCTGATAAAACCCCATTGGGCACACCGATGAGCAGTAGACCCTGCCGAAAATCATCGTCACAATGAGCCAACCCACAAACACTGTCATGCCGAATGCCATAGCCGCCGGAAGGAGCTGGATGCGCGCCAGCCACGCGGCCACGCCGGGAATGGTCATCCCGAACGACACAAACAGGCCGGTGATGAGACTGAACTCCACCACTGACACTGCGATTCGGATTGCTCTAAGCCATTTGCCCTTCATGATTACGCAAAGTTAGCGAAAATAGGCGGTAAGTGTCCCCCGGCCGCCGCTTTTTTTACAATGACGCCCCGAGGCCGGATGGAGTCCGGAGTCGGGGCGCTGTATATGGGGGGGCGGTGTCGGCTATCAGCGGCGACGACGCTTTGACTTTTTCTTAGAGGAGGCAGCTGCGCGTGACTTTGAGCCCTTGCGCGATGCTTTCACCTTTGAGCCCTTGCGAGCGGGGCCGTAGCTCTGGCTCTTGTCGTAAGAGGTTTTGCTGAATGCATACACATCCTTGTGGGTGGTGTAGTTGTCAAAGTCAATGATTGCGGCGGGGTTGATTGCCAGACCGAGATAGCGGGTCTCGAAGTGGAGGTGGGGGCCGGTGGAACGACCGGTGTTGCCGCCCAGGGCAATGGGGTCGCCGGCTTTAACGCGCTGGTTGGGCTTAACGAGGAATTTGGAGAGGTGGCCATAGACGGTCTCCATGCCGTTGTCATGACGCATCACCACGTAGTTGCCGTAGCCACGGGGCTCGTTGCGGGTCAGGCGAACCTTGCCGCTGAAAGCAGCGCGGATGGTGTCGCCAACATGGAGCGAGAGGTCCACACCACGGTGCATGCGGCCGAAGCGGGCGCGCCATCCGTAGGGTGAGGTCACTTTGCTTTTGATGGGCATCACGAATCCGCGCACGTCGATGTTGGCGGTTTCGGGGATGTCGATTGAGCCGTAGGGATTCACGCGGTCGCTTTCCCAATACTGGCCGAAGATGTCGATGTTTTCAGCGGCTTCGCGGCGCCGCACATCCTCAAGGAGCTTTGCATCAGCCTCGGCTTTCATCACTGATGACACGGGGCGCTGGTTGGCAATGAGTTCCTTATGCTGTTTGGTGTGGGATGCCGGAAGGTGGAAGGTCTGGGCAGATGCTGTCACAGCAGTTGCGGCAAGCACGATTGTGGAGAGGATGACCTTCGCTGTTTTTGAAATATTCATTTTGATCTTTTGGTTTATCGGTTGGAGAGAGGTTAAAGATTGGCGTGATAACGGTTAAGAGGGAAAGCTCGGTCAGCCCATGTCGGGATTGTAGATAAATGAGAGGTTATTGAGCTTGTAGGTGAATATTTCCTCGGGCTTGAAGAAGCGTTTTATTTCCACTTCGGCATCCTCGGGCGAGGAGGATGCGTGGACAATGTTTTCCTGATTGCTCATTGAGAAGTCGCCTCGGATTGTTCCGGGAGCGGCCTCGCGGCCGTTGGTTGAGCCGGTCATGAGGCGAACCACATTGATAGCGTCGGTGCCTTCGAGAACCATCACCACCACGGGGCAGGCTGTCATTGATGCAAGAATCTGATAGAAGAAGGGACGGTCAACGAGGTGTGAGTAATGCTCGCGGCAGAGTTCTTCGGTCATCTGAATCATCTTGAGCCCTGCAATCCTGAGTCCTTTCTGCTGAAAGCGGTCAATCACCTTGCCGGCGAGAGCTCGCTGGATTGCTGAGGGTTTGAGGATGACGAGTGTCTGTTCCATGGTTTTGAGAGAGCTTTTTTCGTTATCGTTTAATAGATTTTTACAAATCCATTTGGATGACTCAAAGTTACTCAAAAACAGGGGGGAAAGCTAAAAAATGACCTTAAAGAATGTGAAATGAAAGATTCGGCGCCCAATAGCGGGTTGATAAAAGGCTGAAAATCAGAGGTGGTGTGGTGTAGGTTAAATAATGTTAACCCGTGAACAAATTTGAATACACTATTTTACCTTAGTGAAAAAATGTAAAATAATGTATTTTTATTGGCAAATAATTAACATTTGGTTGCGCAAACGGGCCGCGTTTGTGCACATTGTTTATTGCAGTGAGGCAAGGATTTCGCGCAGTTCGGCATCAGTGGCCGTGAGGCGTGCGCGGCAGGCGCCAAGGAGTTCGGTGGCGCGGCGGGTGTAGGCGGCCAGCTGGTCAATGTCGCAGGCATCGCTCTGCATCAGGCGGAGGATGTTTTCGAGTTCGGCCACGGCCTGAGAGTAGGTGAGAGAGTCAACGGGCTTGAAAGCGGGAGTATCTGACATGGGAGATTGGTTATTAGAGGGTTTCGGAATCGGAGGAAATGACTGTGGAAACGAGTGAGCCGGAGGCCAGGATGGTGGTGACGCGCGCGCCCTCCGGGATGGCGGCGGCATCGGTCACGGCGTGACCGTCGACGCGGGTGATGGAGTAGCCGCGGCGCAGGGTGGCTTCCGGTGAGAGTGCGCCCAGGAGCTGCTCGGCGGCATCGAGGCGCGCTCGGCGGCGCTCTATGATGGTGGCCGAGGCGGTGGCAAGGCGTTCGTTCATGGCATCGAGGCGCGCCATGAGTGGCTGCAGGCGTCCGGCCATCGAGCCGAGGGCTGCGGTGACCTTCACAAGCCGTGAACGCTGGCGCTCCACGGCCTGCAGCGGGATGACGGGGAGCTGCCCCTCTATATATGACAGGCGTGTGAGGCATCCGCTCACACGGTCAGAGGCGCTCAGCGCTATGGCCGAGGCAAGCTCGCGCAGTGACGCAAGCGCCCGCTCGCCCCGCTCAATGAGCCATTCGGCGGCTGCCGTAGGGGTTTTGACGCGCATGTTGGCCACATAGTCAAGCACCGTCACATCACGCTCATGGCCTATGCCGATAATCACCGGCAGGGGGAACATGGCCACAGCCGCCGCAAGGTCATAGTTCTCAAAGGCAGCGAGGTCACTCGTGGCACCGCCACCGCGGATTATGACCACGCAATCCCACTCCTCATCGTCGCAGGCAATCTGCTTCAGCGCCGAGATGATGGTGGAGGGGGTGCGGTCGCCCTGCATCACGGCAGGGAAGAGCCTGACGGCGAATCTCAGGCGCGACGAATTGCTGAACAGCTGGTTGATGAAATCGCCATAGCCGGCGGCTCCGGGAGCGGAGATAACGGCTATGCGCTGAGGCACCGCCGGCCAGTCAATGGCTTTGTTCTGCTCCAGGATGCCCTCGCGGCGCAGACGCTCCAGAATCTCGCGGCGCAGGCGCAGGAGGTCGCCCATGGTGTAGGAGGGGTCAACGTCAGTGACCTGGAGCGAGAAGCCGAACACGGGATGATACGTGGCCGTGACCCGCACCATCACCTTCAGTCCGGTGGCAAACTCACGCCCCGTGGCGTTGAAAAATTTCAGAGCTATCATCCTGTAGGCCGAGGCCCAGATGATGCCGCGGGCCTTTGCCACGGTGGTGGCTCCGGAGGCGTCCTTCTGCAGCAGCTCCATATAGCAATGGCCACCGCGCACGGCCACATCGCTCAGCTCGGCGGTGATCCACACGTCGCGGGTGTCATTGCATGAAATCAGGCAGGCAATGCGCTGCTGCAGCTGCTGCAGCGTGATGGTGTTACGCTCCATTGACGGCCTTATTTAGTGCGGTTGAAGCGTTTGCCGTCCCACACATAGGTGATGCTCGGAACCAGGAAGGGCGACACCATCGAGTAGATGTCGTCAGAGAGGAAATCTTTCAGATTGTTGGTCAAGGTGAGGGTAGCCGTGGCCGGGTCATAGGCATAATCCACGAGCATGAACGGCACCACACTCTCCACATTGTCAATCTCCTTGCTGTCAGTCACCCAATCCTTAAGCTCGGGCGCAGTGAAGGCACCCTTTTTCAGCGGCTGCCACTGCGAGGTGTAGAGGTTCATGGAGCTGTCAAGCGCCGGGGTGGAGACGGTGCGGATCACACCGATAACGGTGTCGTTAGCCGCAGGCAGCAGAAAGAGCTGCGTGGCCGAGGCATCGCTCATGTTGATGCTTAGAAACTCAGGCTTCAGGGCCGTGATGGCCGACCCGCCCCCGAGATTGTTCTTGGAGGGGGTGGACATTCCGGCGTTGAAATAGTCAAGCATGTCAAGGCGTGTGTTCGGTTCGAGCAGAGGGAACACGCTTTTGGGAGCCTCGGCAAACGCCTTTGAGGCCGTGAGCTGAGCCATTGCCGCGGGAGCGCCCGCGGCAAGGAGGGTTAATGCTGCAATGAGAAATTTTTTCATCCGTGATAAGGAGCGGTGATTATTTACGGGATTTTCGCCCGGGCTTTTTGCCCTGAGAGCGTGATTTTTTCTTGAAAAAGTCGGCCACGGTTTCGTCAGAGTCAGTGACGGCCTCGTCGGCGCGCTTGCGTCCGCTCTTGCGGCGCGATGCCGAGGCATAATCCTTGTCAGTGTCAGCCACCTCGCAGAACACACGCTTGCCGAAGAATTCGGCACCTGTGAGCCCTTCCACCACACGCTTGGCATCGTCCTTGTTGACATCAAAGAGCGAATAGCCGGGCATGAGGTCAATGCGGCCCACATCAACACGCTTGCCGGGCACGGTGTGGTTAAGCATGTCAATGAGGTTGCCGGCAAAGAATCCGTCGGCCTTGCCCAGGTTGACATAGATGCGCGCCATGCCGGCCTCGGCGGTTCGGCGGTCCTTCTCGCGGTCAGTGCGCGGCTTGGAGTCGGCCTTGCGCTCGCGCTCCTTGCGGGGCTTCTCGTCGATGACGTCAATGGTGGGGGCATCCTTGTAATAGTCAAGGAGACGGTTAAACTCCAGCGACACCACACGCTTGAGCAGGTCCTCGCCGCAGAGCCATTCCAGCTTGCGCGACACTCCGGGGAGATACTTGGCAATCTCCTCCTCATCAACCTTCACACGCTCAATGCGGTCAGCCAGATTATAGAGCTGCTTCTCGATGATATGCTCGGGGGTGGGCACCTCCTTGCGCTCAAACTTCTTGCCGATTATGCGCTCAATCTCGCGCAGGCGACCCTTCTCGCGTGAGTGGATGATGGCCACTGACACACCCGTCTTGCCGGCACGTCCGGTGCGCCCCGAGCGGTGGGTGTAGACAGCCGTGTCGTCAGGCAGGCCATAGTTAATCACGTGGGTGAGGTCGTTCACGTCAAGGCCGCGGGCAGCCACATCGGTGGCCACGAGCATGGTAATCACGCGGTCATGGAATTTCTTCATCACCAGGTCACGCTGCTGCTGCGACATGTCGCCGTGGAGAGCATCGGCATTATACCCGTCATGGATAAGCTTGTCGGCAATCTCCTGAGTGTCGCGGCGGGTGCGGCAGAAGATGATGGCATAGATATTGGGGGTGTCGTCGGCAATGCGCTTCAGTGCAAGGTACTTGTCGCGCGCATTGACCATGTAGTAGATATGGCGCACGTTGGCAGCTCCCTCATTGCGGTTGCCGATCACGAACTCGCGCGCATCGTGCATATACTTCTTGGCAATCTTTGCGATGTCAGGCGGCATCGTGGCCGAGAACATCAGCGTCTTGCGGTTGTCAGGCACATGGCTGAGAATCTCCTCGATTGATTCGAGGAAGCCCATGTTGAGCATCTCGTCGGCTTCGTCAAGAATCACAGTGTGGACATTCTCGAGGTTCACCACACCGCGCTTGATGAGGTCAATGAGACGGCCGGGAGTAGCCACAATCACCTCCACGCCTGCGCGCAGAGAGCGAATCTGGCTCTCGATGCTTGACCCGCCATAAACGGGCAGCACTTTCACACCATCGATATATTTAGAGAAGTCGGCCAGGTCACTGCCTATCTGGAGGCAGAGTTCACGGGTGGGTGACAGGATAAGCGCCTGTGGCTTGTGGAGCAAAGGGTCCACACGCTGGAGCACAGGCAGCCCGAACGCCGCCGTTTTACCCGTGCCGGTCTGAGCAAGAGCCACCACATCACCCGATTCGGAATCCAGCAGGTGAGGAATCACTGCTTCCTGCACAGGCATGGGGGATTCGAACCCGAGTTCTTCTACTGCTTTACGCAAGGGCTCGTTTATGCCCAGTTCTTCAAATGTTTTCATACGGTTGTATTCAATAGGTTACAAAGATACAACAACCGAGGGACAAATTTGCTCATTGCGGGCGAAAAAGCTTCACTCCCAGCAGAAAACCAACAGTGTGGATAAATTGCGATGTGGAATAGGGCGCAGCGGCGCTGTCAGTCAGCGCAGCCTCGGCAGCGGGATGGAGGCGGCGGAAGGCAGGGGTGAGATGGACCATCATCGGAATCCTGAGGCCAAACTCCTCGCTGGCCGCATCGCCGGGCTTGCTGTGGCCGAAGTGGGAGGGGGATGACTGATAGAGGTCCTGTGCATGGTCAGGGAAATAGAACAGTGCGGCATCGGTGGCGTCATAGAGCCGCATCAGCGCGGCCACGATAGAGTCATTGTAGGCCACCGAGTTGTCATACTCGGCCACCGTTGTCCGCTGCTTCTCGGGGAGGTCAGGATAATCAGCCGCGCTGAAGCGCTTGAACGCTGCCGGATAGCGGCGGGAGTATGACACATGGTTGCCCATGAGGTGGATGACGGTAAGCTCCCTTGTTGCCGAGTCAAGCCATTCGCTCACAAGGGGAATCACGGCCTCGTCGAGTCGCGCCGAGGCAATGCCGCGCATGCCGTCGTTGGTGAAGCGGGAACGGTCACAGAACCGCGCTATCTTCACCACAGGGTTGTCATACACTCCCTTGCCGGCCTGATTGGAGATCCATGACGTGTGATACCCCGCCGAGCGCGCCAGCTCAATCCATGTGGGCTGCTCAAACCAGGCTGTGGAGGGAGAGCCGTCCCATGTGCCGATAAAGTGCTGAAAAGCGGCCATGGTGTGGCATGCCGGCGCCGAGGGGTTGGCATAGACAATCAGTTCGCCGCCGGCGCGCATGGCTTCCAGATGCGGCTGAGTGGAGAGGGGGTAACCGTAGAGCGAACAGTGGTCACGGGTGAGCGATTCGCCGATTATCACCACTATTTTCCGGGGCGCGTCAGGGCCGGGCTGCTGCGCGGGGAGGCCACACGCCACAATGTCGGCGCCAAGATTGATTCGGGAGCAGGTCAGCAGCTTGCCGCGCAGATTGGTGCGGAGGGTGATGGAATCACGTGCCGTGACGCGACACCCTATAGCTCCGGCAAGAACCGCCACGGCTGCAATGCGCAGCACGGTGGCCGTGCGCGGGCTCACTCGGATCCGCTTCCTGAGTGCCGCCAAGGCCGCGCCCACGCCTGCAATCAAGGCCAGCGAGCCGGCCGCCCATGCCAGGAAGGGGCCGTTGACGTAAGCGGCGATGAAATTGGCTCCCTCCGAGAGGTTGGTGGCGGCAATCACTCCTGCAATGTCCTCAGTGAACGAGCAGCGGTAAATGAGCATCAAAGCAAGGTCAACCAGCCAGTTGGCGCCGAGCACGACGAACACTGCCACGGTCCACACCGTGGCGGCAATCCGGCTGAGGCGGCGAAGCAACAGACTGATGCCCGTCAGCAGCCACGCCACTATAACGGCCTCGCTCAGCATGGCCGCCGCAGCCTCGACGATATGCGGACCCACCACCTGCGGCTTGAGCAGCAGATAGTAATAGCCCGGCACCACGGTGAGCATCATCACCATGGCTGCTAACAGTCCCGGGGCGCATGCCGCCGGGGCCGAGATTACTCGCAGAAGCTTTTGCATCATGGTGCAAAAGTAATAAAAATGACGGCCCTGACGCAAAAAATCCCGCTCGGCGATGCCGGCGGGATTTCTTATGACTGGAAATGTGGTGGATTACCAGATGATTACGCGTTCAGCGGCGGGGCGGAACATGGGCTGGCCTTCGGTGATTGAGAAAGCCTTGAAGAAGGGCTCGATGTTACGCAGGGTCACGTTTACGCGGTTGCGGCCCAGTGAGTGAACGTCGCCGGTGGTGAGGGTGCGGATTTCATCCTCACGGGTGTTGTTGGCCCAGAGGTTGGCATAGTTGAGATAGAACACCTGGATGGGGTCCAGACCGTCAATCTTGGCAGCCTCAGAGGTCACGTCGACACCCTTCTTGGCCTGAGCGTCAAGGAAGGCGGTCATGGCCACACCGAGGCCACCCTGGTCAGCGATGTTCTCGCCGAGGGTGTACTGACCGTTGGCGTGGAGGCCGGGAAGCACTTCCACTTCGTCAAACTGGCTGATGAGCTTCGAGGTCTTCTCGGCAAACTTAGCGGCATCCTCGGGAGTCCACCAGTCAACCATGTTGCCATCAGCATCGAAGTTGCGACCCTGGTCGTCAAAGCCGTGGGTCATCTCGTGGCCGATAACCACACCGATGCCGCCGTAGTTCTCGGCGTCGCTGGCTTCGGGATCAAAGAAGGGAGCCTGAAGGATGGCGGCGGGGAACACGATTTCGTTGGCCATAGGGTTGTAGTAAGCGTTGACGGTTTGAGGAGTCATGCCCCATTCAGTCTTGTCAACGGGCTTGCCCCACTTGGAGAGCATCTCCTTCTGATGCCACATGCCAACGTTGTGCATGTTCTCATAATAAGAGAGGGCAGGGTCGATTTCCATAGTGGTGTAGTCCTTCCACTTGTCGGGATAGCCGATTTTAACGGTGAAGGCATTGAGCTTCTTGATGGCGTTGAGCTTGGTTTCGTCGCTCATCCAGTCAAGGTTGATGATGTGCTTGCCGAGTGAGGTGCGGAGGTTTTCAACCAGTCCCACCATAT
Source organism: Bacteroides sp. (assembly GCA_014802445.1). Classification (GTDB taxonomy): domain Bacteria; phylum Bacteroidota; class Bacteroidia; order Bacteroidales; family Muribaculaceae; genus CAG-1031. The sequence continues at coordinate 11,912 of JAAVCF010000010.1, forward strand.
ATTCCTTTGACGACTGGGGGAAGTACTTCTCCACATAGAGCTCGCCGATGGCTTCGCCCATAGCGCTCTCGGTGGCGCGGAGGGCGCGCTTCCAACGGGGGCGCTGTTCCTTGACGCCGCTGAGCACCTTTGAGAATTCAAAGGCGGTGTCGGAGAACTTGTCGCTGAGCTGACCCTGAGCTCCGCTCACGATTTCCCACAGATAGAGGTCCTTCTTCTCGCGGTCAGTGAGCTGAGCGTAGAGATTGTTGCCCTGAGCTACGGTGTTGAGCTCGGTGACAATCACCTCCTCGGGGCTTTCGATGCCCATGGTTTCGATGAAGAAACGGTCCCAGGGAAGGTTGGAATAGTTCTCCTTGAGCCACTGGAACGAGCGGGGGTTGTACATTGCGGGGATGTTGCGGCTCTCCTCGCGTGTCCAGGTGGAGTCAGCGATGAGGGTTTCGATTTTCATCACGTTCTTCATGATGCGGTTGGCGTCCTTCTTTGAGTAGCCGGCGTTCTGCATCTGAGCCACGATGAGCTTCTTGTAGGCCTCGCGCACCTCTTTGTTGTGCTTGTCGTTGGCCAGATAGTAGTCACGGTCACCCAGGAAGGTGCCGGGAGCTGACACATACATGGCATACTCATTTGAGTTGGCCAGGTTCTCCATGGGGCCTGCTCCGAGGAAGGGGCTGCTGTAGTTGGCGTGCATCCACAGGAAGATGTCCTCCATCTGGTCAGGTGTGGCGCTCTCAATTTTCTTGAGCAGGGGCAGGATGGGCTTGGCTCCTTCGGCGTTGCGGCGGGTGGAGTCCATGGCCTGCTGATAAACGGTGGCCACCTTGAAGGCTACGGTGCCGGGAGCGGGGTTTGATGCACCGAGGTTAAGGACGATGTCGCGGATGCGCACTTCGTTGGTGTCTGACAGCACGTCGAAGCGTGTGAAGCGCGAGCGCTCGGGGGTGAGGGGATTGGCTTCCATCCAGCCGCCGTTGACGTGCTGATAGAAGTCATTGCCGGGAGCCACACTGTTGTCGAAATACTTTGTTTCGAGGCTCTTGAGGTGTTCCTGAGCAACAAGGCCGCCCGTCGCCGAGAGGGCGAGGGCGGCTAAGGTTGCCAGAGTTGCTTTGATTGCTTTCATTGCAAAAATCTCTGAGATATGGGGTTTGTTCGGGAATATTATTCAGCTTCGAGAATCACCACACGGTAATTTTTCTGAGCGTTGAGCTTCTTCATGAAGTCCATCACGTCGGCCACGGTGATTGACGAGATGTTGTCAATAGCGGGGTTGAATGAGTCAACGCCGTTGTTGAGCCAACCGCTGATGGCGCCCATCCAGCCTTCGTTCTTGTCCTTGGCTTCGGTGTAGTCCTTGATGAGGTATTCCTTGACGGGGTCAAGCTCGTCGGCGGTGACGTTCTTCTCCATGTTCTTGATTTCGCCTGAGATGAAGTCAAGCACCTGGTCGCGGAGTTCGGGCTTCATGGGGAAGGCGGTCTGAATCATGGCGTTGGCGGGGCCGAGGCGACGTTCTGAACCGGCTGCGCTGATTGAGTAAACGGCGTTCATGTCCTCACGCACGGTTTTGAGCAGACGCTTTGAGAGAATCTGGCCGGCGATAGATGCCACCATGGCTTCGCGGGCGTCGTAGGGGAGGTCGGCAGTTTCAACGATGGCCACGTAGGTGGTGGGAGTTTCCATCTTGGTGGTGTAGCGGTCAGTGCCTGAACCGGCCTTCACGTAGCTGCCGCGGTCATATTCGCGGATGTTGCGCACTGCCATGCCGGGCATGCCGGGGATAGAGGCAATGTACTGCTCAACGAGGGGACGGAGGGCTTCGGGGTCAACGTTGCCCACGAAGGTGAAGGTGAAGTCGGCGGGGTTGGCGAGCATGCCGCGAACGAGTTCCTGAGTCTTCTGAGCGGTGGCCTGAGATGCGATTTCAGGGGTGATCATGCGCTGACGGGGTGAATCGTAGAGTGATTCGAGCATGCGCTGGTTGAACACAAACTGAGGCTGAGTGGCCTGGTGCTGCAGGAGGCTGTTGATCTGGCTCTGGAGGGCTGCGAATTCCTCTGCGTCATAGGTGGCGTTGGTGTAGAGCATATAGATGAGCTCCATGAGGGTCTGCAGGTCCTTGGGAGTTGACGAACCAACCACGGTGCGGGTTGAGCTGTCAAAGTCAGGGGTGAGGCTCACAACCTTGCCTGAGAGATATTTGCGCAGGTCATTGTTGTTGTAAGCGCCGAGGCCGAAGCTGTCGAATGAGTACTGGCCGAGGATGATGTCAGGGTCATAGCGGTGGTTCATGCCGGCATAGCCGTCAAGAGCCTGGGCCTTGAAGATAATCTGGTCCTCCTTGAACTTGGTGGGCTTCACGATGACGGTGGCACCGTTGCTGAGCTGCCACTTCTGAGCGCCGAACTGGTCAAGGGTCTCTTCGCCTACGATACGGCCTGCGGCGGGCATGGCGGGGATGAGGGGATCGGTGCGAACCTCTTCCTTATAGGCTTCGATGTTTTCGCCATCAACGGCTGCGAGGGCATCCTTAAGCTGGGCTTCGGTGGGAATCTTGGTGGAGGCGTTGTCCACACACATCACCAGAACCACGCGATTGTCAGGAGTGATCATCTGCTTGAAGCTTTCGTTGATCATCTCCAGGGGCACTGCGGCAGCAAGCTGCTGGGCAATCATGTATTCAATGTCAATGCCGGGGATGGGGTTGCCGTCGAGGAAGTTGCGCACATAAGCGTTAACAAAGGTCTCGTTTTCGCGGGTCTCGCGGTTGTTGAAGCGGCTTTCCCAGCGGCTGAGCAGGTCGGTTTTCACACGGTCATATTCTGACTGGGTGAAGCCGCCGCGGGCAGCGCGGAGCACCTCACGGTAAGCAGCGGCCAGGGCAGTGGTGATGTCGCCGTCGTTGCCGGCCAGAGCGCCCACTGAGAAGGCGTCCTTGGTGCGGCGTGAAAGCAGGTAACCGCCGAAGTTGGCAAACGCCGTGCCGAAGGGTGCGTCGGGCTTGGAGAGGATGTCGTTGAAGCGATTGGAGAGCATGGCGTCAATCATGTCCTGGATGAAGTTGACCTGATAGAACGCGGCGGTGTTGCGGTATTCATTGGGCAGAGGATCGCTGAGCCACATAATCTGGCCGATGTTATACTGCTGTTCCTTGTCAGCGCCGATGGCGTAGATGGTGCCTTCATGGTCAGGCACGGGATAGTATTCGCGGGTGGCGCCGTTTTTGGTGGCGGGGATGTCGGCAAACATCTCTTTGATTTTGCCTTCCACGCGGTCAACGTCGATGTCGCCCACCACGATGATGCCCTGAAGCTCGGGACGATACCACTTCTCATAGTAGTCACGCAGAGCCTTGTGGGGGAAGTTGTCCACAATCTCCATGGTGCCGATGGGCATGCGGTAGGCATACTTTGAGGTGGGATAGAGCGTGGGCAGGAGCTGCTCGAGGATGCGCTGCTGGCCTACGTTGCGTGAGCGCCATTCTTCGTGAATCACACCGCGCTCCTTGTCAATCTCTTCGCCGTCAAGGAGAAGGTCGTTGGCCCAGTCATGGAGAATGAGCAGGCAGGAGTCCTGAACGGCCACGTTGGTCACGGGCACGTTTGAAATGTTGTAGACGGTTTCGTCAATGTCAGTGTAGGCGTTGAGGTTCACGCCGAATTTCACACCCTTGGTGTTGAGCCAGTCAATCATCGAGCTGCCGGGGAAGTGGGTGGTGCCGTTGAAACACATGTGCTCAAGGAAGTGGGCCAGACCGCGCTGGTTGTCATCTTCCTGAATCGAGCCCACCTTCTGGGCGATGTAGAAATCAGCCTGGCCTTTGGGATACTCATTGTGGCGGAGATAATAGGTCAGACCATTGGGGAGGGTGCCGATTCTCACACCCGGGTCAGCGGGCAGCGCGGGGATTTCCTGGGCGCGGAGAGCGCCGGGAAGCATCATCACTGCCATGATGACGAGGGTCAGCAGATTGAACGTTTTTTTCATCTTGGGTTAAAGAATGAGTTGTGTTAGTTTGAGTGGATTCTATATGTTTGACGCGGCCGGTGGCTGAAAGTTGCATCGGCCTGTAAATTTTTTTTTCAGTGACGCTTGATTTCGTCGGCCGAGAAGGCAATTGACACGGTGTCGCCCGTAGTGTCACCTCTATATAAATAGCGGATGCCCCTGCCGGCGGACCCGGTGATTTCCACCAGCCGCTCCACGTCAGGCTCTCCTGCGGCATGGAGGGCGGCAAGCATCTCTCGGCGAATCTCGGGGGCGGCGCTGCGGATGTTGGCAATGGCGTCGGTGTCGGCCACGGTCTCGTCCACCTCGCAAACGTAGGTTATTATCTTTCCGTCGTCGGTCATCGAGGTCATCATGATGGCGGGTGCCATCGGCGCTGGGAGCGAGGCGTTGGCCAGCTTGATTTCATCGGCCAGGCGCTGTTCGGGGTCAGTCACGGCGGCTGCCGAGCCGTCAATGGCGGCGCTCACTTCGGCGGCGGGAAAGTCAAGGTCAAGGCGATGTCCGGCCTTATCGGTGTATCTCACGGACACCACCCATCCCTTTTGGCTCACCCTGTCCATCAGGGCGGCATTGTCAGCAAAAAGGCTGCGCATGGAGGGGAGCATGGTGCGCTTCATGGCCTCACGCGCCTCTCCCAGATTGGGCAGGTCAACTCCGGCAGAGGTCACCGAGCAGAGATAGACCAGCGTGTCGGCATGCAGCTCGATTCCGCTGATGAATCCCACATTCTCAATCGGGATGGGGCACGAAGCGGCTGCGGCGTCAACAAGATCGTCGCTTCCGGTGCGGTTGCCACACCCTGCCGTAATGATGCTCAAAGCCGCTGCTGCGGCCCCGCTGATAAGGTTGAAACGATTCATATACTGCGCAAATATAGATAAAAAACCCTTTCAAAGAACAAAAAAAGTCCGAAAACTTGGCGATTATGAAGATTATCCCTAATTTTGCGCAGTTTTTTCAATCATCTCTTGCCGTGGGAAAGTTCACCGAATTCAAGCTCGCGCTTAAAAGTCTGCCTGTGGGGGCTCATCATTTTGAGTTTCACCTCGGGAAAGAATTTTTTGTCAACATGGAGAGTGCCGACGTTCATGACGCCGACCTCACCGTGAATCTTGATGTGGTGCACAAAAACGACGCATATGACATGACCTTCGCCATTACCGGCACCGTCACGCTCATATGTGACCGCTGTCTCGACAATCTCGTTATGCCTATGGAGGCTGAGTATCACGTGACGGTGGAATATGGCGATGACTACAATGACGAGACTGACGACCTGCTGATTATTCCGCAGAGCGACAACTATCTCAATGTGGCCTATATGATCTACGACACCGTGGCTCTCGCCATCCCCATCAAGCACGTTCACCCTCTGGGCAAATGTAACCGCGCCATGAGCGCCGTGCTCAAAAAGCACCGCGCCACCCCTGCCGGGGCTGGCCCTGACGCCGACATGAGCCTTGAGGAAGCCCTCATTGACGAAATGGATGGTATGGAGCCTGACGCTGACACCGACGATGCTCCCGAGCAGCCTTCCGACCCCCGCTGGGACGAACTGAAAAAATTGAAAGACAATAATTAAAACAGTATAAAACAAAATGGCACATCCTAAACGTAAACAGTCAAAGACCCGTACCGCAAAACGTCGCACTCACGACAAAGCCGTTGTCCCCACCATCGCAATCTGCCCTAACTGCGGCGCATGGCACCTCTATCACTGTGTGTGCAACGAATGTGGCTACTATCGCGGTCACATCGTGATTGAAAAGGAAGCAGCAGTCTAATCGACGGCTATCCTCGTTTCCAATCCGCCGCACACGGCTGTCCGAGCGGTGACATCGGAGAAAAAGCATTGGCGTAGGGACGCAATCCACATGGATTGCGACGCCCTACGTTTGTTGCACTATATTATCAGCCCGCGCATGGCCGGCCCTCTCAGCTCTGCTGAACGCTGACCAGTCACCAACCACGCATCACAGATTCTGCAACACATTAATATCAATATTAATATGGTGTACGCCAAAATTTCGGGCCTCGCAGCCTACGCTCCCGACGATATCCTTGACAACGAGATGCTGTCAAAGATGGTCGACACTAACGACGAGTGGATTACTACACGTGTAGGCATCAAAGAGCGTCGCATCCTCAAAAAAGAGGGCGCCGGCTCATCTTTCCTGGGCGCTCAGGCCGTGCAAAGCCTCCTGGAGCAAACCGGCACTGACCCCTCTGAAGTGGACCTCCTCATCTGCGCCACTTCTAACCCTGACTACCGTTTCCCCTCCACCGCTTCGGTGATTATCGGCGAGTGTGGGCTCAAGAACGCTTACGGCTATGACCTCCAGGCCGCCTGCGCCGGATTTATCGTGGCGCTTCAGGACGGCGCGGCATATATCCGCTCTGGCCTTCGCAAAAAAGTGATTGTGGTGGCGGCTGAGAAAATGTCATCAATGGTTAACTATGAGGACCGTGCCACATGCCCCCTCTTCGGCGACGGCGCAGGAGCGATGCTCCTTGAGCCCACTGAGGAAGAAACAGGCGTGATTGACGGTGTGTTCCACGTTGATCACTCCGGCATGGAGCATCTCTGGATGCCCGCAGGAGGCTCTGTGCTTCCCGCATCTCACGACACTGTCGACAAGCAGCTCCACTATATCATCCAGGACGGCCGCAATGTCTACAAGAATGCCGTGACCGACATGCTCACCTCAAGCCTCGACGTGATGCAGCGCAACAATCTCACCGTTGACACCCTTGACTACCTCGTGCCTCATCAGGCCAACCTCCGCATCATCGAGGCCGTGAGCCAGCGCGCAGGGGTGCCTCAGGAGAAGGTGCTGGTCAACATCCAGAAGTTCGGTAACACATCGGCTGCCTCTATTCCTCTCTGTCTCAACGAATTCAAAGATAAGCTCAAGAAGGGTGACAACATCGTTCTGACAGCTTTCGGTGCCGGCTACACTTGGGGCGCGCTCTATATTAAGTGGAGCCTCTGACACGGCCCGGAGCCTTAACGTTTATTAAATATTACGCGAAATAGCATCTTTTTAGGTGCTATTTCCGTTTTATAAGGGAAACCAAAATTCAATTAAGTTATGTCAGCTAACCATAAAGCAGGATTTGTCAACATTGTGGGTAATCCCAATGTGGGCAAGTCAACCCTGATGAATGACCTCGTAGGCGAGCGTCTGAGCATTATCACCTCAAAGGCTCAGACCACCCGCCACCGTATAATGGGAATTGTAAACACTCCCGAGTATCAGATTGTGTTCTCCGACACCCCCGGCGTTCTCAAGCCCAAATATAAGCTTCAGGAGTCAATGCTGGAGTTCAGCAAGTCGGCCCTTACTGATGCCGATGAGATTCTCTATGTCACCGATGTGGTGGAGGACCCCACCAAGAATGCCGACTTCCTTGCCAAGGTGGCTAAGGAAACTGTGCCGGTGCTCCTTGTGATCAACAAGATTGACCTTCTCAAGGACCAGAGCGAGCTGGAGGCCATCGTGGCACGATGGAAGGAGCTGCTGCCTAACGCAGAGGTGTTCCCCACCTCGGCCAAGGAGCATTTCAATGTCACCAACCTCATGGCCCGCATTGTGGAGCTCCTGCCCGAAAACGCGCCTTACTACGGCAAGGACGCGCTGACCGACAAGCCTTCACGATTCTTCGTCACCGAAATCATCCGCGAGAAAATCCTCACCAACTACGATAAGGAGATTCCTTACTCGGCCGAGGTGATTGTGGAGAAGTTTGACGAGAAGGACGGTGCCATCCACATCATGGCCGTCATCTATGTGGAGCGTGACTCTCAGAAGGGTATCCTCATTGGCAAGGCCGGCTCCAAGCTCAAAAAAGTGGGCATCGAAGCGCGCAAGGACATCGAGGCCTTCTTCGGCAAGCGCGTGTTCCTGGAGATGTTTGTCAAGGTGGAGCCCAACTGGCGCAACCGCGATAACAAGCTCAAGGCTTTCGGATATATCGAGTAAAATTGCTATATTTGCATAATTAAGTGCCTCAGCAGCCGCTCTCTCCTCCCCGGGCCGGAGCTTCGGCGCTTTTCATTCACTCTCAGTAACCAAGATTCATAATGGGACAATTAGTAGCCATAGTAGGCCGCCCGAATGTGGGAAAGTCTACGCTTTTTAATCGTCTGACGCAGTCGCGCACAGCGATTGTTGACGACACCGCCGGCACCACCCGCGATCGCCAGTATGGCAAGGTGGACTGGGGCGGAAAGGAGTTTTCCATCATCGACACCGGCGGATGGGTGGTGAACAGCGAGGACATCTTTGAAGGCGAAATCAACAAGCAGGTGGAAGCCGCCATTGAGCAGGCTGATGAAATCATGTTTGTGGTTGACGCCATGAACGGCGTCACTGACCTTGATGACCATGTGGCCGAAATCCTCCGCAAGTCATCAAAGCCCGTGATTCTCGTGGCCAACAAGGTTGACTCCAACGACTGGATGTATAACATTGCCGACTTTTATAAGCTGGGTCTCGGCGACCCCTGGCCCGTCAGCGCAGTGAGCGGCTTCGGCACCGGCGACCTCCTTGACGAAGTAATCAAGAAGCTCCCCGAAAAGCCTGATGAGGACGCTCCGGAGGACAATCTCCCCAAATTTGCCATCGTGGGACGTCCTAACGCCGGCAAATCATCCATCATCAACGCCTTTATCGGCGAGGACCGCCACATTGTCACCGACATTGCCGGCACCACTCGCGATTCAATCTACACGCGCTATAATAAGTTCGGCTTTGACTTCTATCTCGTGGACACGGCCGGTATCCGCAAGAAGAACAAGGTTAACGAGGACATTGAATACTACTCTGTTATCCGCTCCATCCGCGCCATCGAGGCCAGTGATGTGTGCATCCTGATGATTGACGCCACTCGCGGCATTGAAGCTCAGGACCAGGCCATCTTCTCGCTCATTCAGCGCAACAAGAAGGGCCTCGTGGTGTGTGTCAACAAGTGGGACCTCGTGGAGGACAAGAGCAAGGAGGCCATCCGCCATTTCGAGGATGCCATCCGCTCACGCTTCGCTCCGTTCACTGATTTCCCCATCATCTTCACCTCGGCGCTCACCAAGCAGCGAATCTACAAGGTGCTCGAAACCTCCGTGGAGGTTTATCAGAACCGCTGCCGCACCATCCCCACATCGCAGCTCAACACTGTGATGCTCGAAGCCATCGCCGCTTATCCCCCTCCCGCCAACAAGGGCAAGTACATCAAAATCAAGTATGTCACCATGCTTAAAGGTGCGCCCGTGCCAACGTTTATCTTCTTCTGCAATCTCCCTCAGTGGGTCAAGGAGCCTTACCGCCGCTATCTTGAAAACAAGATTCGCGAAAACTGGGACTTCAAAGGCACCCCAATTCAGGTGTTCATGCGCGAGAAGTAATCACTCCGTCATCTTATAACCCTATAATGCAGCCCGACGGCTCCCCTGAGGATCAGGAAGCCGCCGGGCTGCGTTGTTTCACAGTGAGTCAACCCTTGGTGGCGGTGTAGGTGAGGCGCTTGAACACCAGCGCCGGAATCATCTGCCCGATGACCATGCAGAGAATCACAAACACACAGGTCACGAAGTTTGACTGACACACATAGAAGTAATGTGAGAACTCCTGCTCCGAGGCGGCCGAGAGCGCCATCACGAAGCCCTGCATCGAACGGTAGGCATAGATGCCCGGAATCATAGGCAGCAACGCCGGGTAAGAAAACGTTTCCGGCGGACATTTGAGCCGGGGGCCTATCACCACAGCCAGCACTCCCACCACGAGGGCACCCGCCAGCGATGCCGGGACGATGCCGGCAGGGGTGAACGTCATCAGGCAATAACGCGTCACGTGGCCAAGCGCGGCAATCAGCCCGCACCATTTCAGCGCCACGCGCGGAGGATTGCTCACGGCGCTGAAGCCTATGGCAGCCAGGGCCGAGAAAAAGCCGTCGCTCAGGATGTCCCAGATTATGCTCATAGTCCCACCATTCCAAGGTTCATGATTAGCAGAGTGGCCGTGAGCCCGAGGGCAATGCAGGCCGTGATCATCGCCGCATGCAGAAAGCGCCCCACGGCGCAGAGATAGTGGCCCGTGATGAGGTCGTTGACGCTATTGATATATGGGATGCCGGGGATGAGATAAAGCACGCTCGTGCCCAGCGCCACGTCAGGTGTGGTGGTGAGGGAGAAAAGGTAGCCCCCGGAGGCGGTGACAGCCGAGATGAAGGCACACACAAGCACCGTAAACAGCAGTCCGTTGCGGCCTTCGAGCATCAGCTTCTTGATGGTGTAGCCCAGACAGGTGGCGGCGGCCACAATCAGCATTGCCGCAGGGTCACCGCCGAACAGACGGCAGAATGAGGCGTTGGCAAGCGTCACCACTCCCATCACCTTCCACTTGTTGAGCGGCTTGGTGCGCATGATGCGGTCAAACATCGGACACGCGTCCTCAAGGCTTACCTTGCGCTCGGCAACCTTCCAGCTGAGCTTGCTCAGCAGTGTGTTGAGGTTATAGCTCACCGGCATGAGGTCAATGGGGCGCGACAGCTGGCAGGTGCAGCCGGTTTGATAGTCAGTCACTGACACGTCAATGTGGGCCGGCAGGATGATGATGTCGACCGTTGCGTCGGCCACAGCGGCCATCCTGCGGATGTTCTTGACAATTCGCTCGCCCGTGGCGCCACAGCCGAGCATGGCCGACGCATAGCGGGCCAGAAAGCGGCAGAGTGGCCTGAGGCGTTGCTCCACCAGGGCGGGATCAGTCGTCGCAGTCGTCACATTCATCTTTGACAATAGGAATAGGGTCGGAATCCATTTCAATGAACCGGCAATGGCGGGTGCCGAGCGATTTCTCGCCTCTGAACAGCAGCGCCAGCACCACCGACACCACTGCACCCCCGACGATAATGAACCATATGACGCGGGCGGTCAGCATAATCAATGCAAAGTGTTAAAAAATAATCTTTATGACTATAACACGCGTAAGCTTTGACTTGTTGCCGCCGCCCTCGCCGGAGGTGTGTGGGGAACGGTCAGATTGTTTCGGTGACGGGCCATGCAAAGGCGCGCAGGCCGAGGCGCGGGGCCTCTTCGTCCATTGCCCGCAGGGCGTCCATGACGCTGCGCAGGCGGCTGTCATCAACCACGGTGATGATGGCCGAGTTCATTGACGGCCAGGCGTGTGAGCCGTAGTGGGGCTCGCCGGTGCGGCTGCCGCGCCCTTTCACATTGTCAAGGGCCGTGAAGCCGCGGCATGACATGCGTTCGAGCATGGTTACTATCCGCTCGTAATGAGCCTGGTCAAAGGTTATCAGTATGCTGTGCACGGATGAGGGATTGTTAAAGTGGATGATTGGATTATGATGGTCACTTGGTGCCTGCTGCCTGCTTCTTGCGAAGGTCACGGCGAGTGCGGCGGATGCCGTTGTAGGCGAAGATACAGTAGAGTGCCGGGACAAAGAGCAGGGTCAGGATGGTGGAGAAGGTCAGACCGCCGATTACGGCCACGCCCATCGGGCGCCACATCTCCGCTCCCTGACCTGAGCCCACGGCCATAGGCACCATGCCCAGGATGGTGGTCAGCGAGGTCATCAACACGGGGCGCAGACGGCTCATGCCGCCAAGCACCACTGACTGGCGAATCGACAGGCCGCGCTCGCGGTTGAGCGTGATATAGTCGATAAGCACGATGCCGTTCTTCACCACGATGCCTATGAGCATGATGGCGCCGATCATACTCATCACGTTGAGCGTGTGGCCCGTGAGATAGAGGATGATAAACACGCCGGAGAAGGCGAAGAGCAGCGAGGTCATGATGATGGCCGGATAGGTGTAGCTCTCAAACTGTGCGGCCATAACAATGTAAACGAGGATGATAATCAGCACGGCAAGCGTCAGAAGGTCACGGAACGAATCCTGCTGGTCCTCATAGGAGCCGGCCAGCTCAATATTGATGCCTACGGGAATATCCATCTTGTCAATTCCGGCGAGTGCATGCTCAACAACTTCGCTCATAGGCACACCGTCGACGGTGGTTGACACGGTGACGATGCGCTCGCGGTCCTTGCGCTCGATGGTGGGAGGGGTGAAGCGTTCCACCACAGTGCCCACGTCGCGCACTCTCACGGCCTGGCCGCCGGTGCCGTAAAGCATGATGTTCTCAATGTCAGAGATGGAGGTGCGCTTGTCAGGGTCATACATCACCTTGATGTCATACTCCTCACCGTCCTCGCGGAACTGGCTTGACAGGCTACCGTTGATGCGGTTGCGCAGGGCATTGGCCGCCGTAGTGAGATTCAGACCATAGAGGGCCAGCTTCTCGCGGTCAAAATCAACCTGGTATTCAGGTTGATAGTCGGCGCGCGAGATGGTCACGTCGGCGGTGCCTTTGATTCCTTCAAGGAGCTTCACAAGGTCAGCAGCGGCTTTGTCGGTCTCGTCGAAGTTATAACCGTAGATTTCAAAGTCAATGGTCTGCTGGCCACCCATACCGCCGCCGCGCATGCCTCCCACCATCACCATAGCCTTCTTGAACTCGGGATGATGCTTGATGTCCTCACGCATCATGGCTGCTATATCCACGATGCCGCGGGAGCGTTCACCGGGGTCAGTGAGGCGGATGTTCATTGACACGATGTGGGGGCCGTTGTCCTGAAGCGAGGCATAGGTGTTGTCGCTCGATGCCTGACCGGTGGTGTAGTTGATAGTCTGGATTTCAGGATACTTCTCGCGGAACTCTTCTGTGAGGCGCTGAGCCGCTTCCTGAGCAATCTCCACTCTCGTGCCTATGGGCATCTCGAGGTTCACGCCCAGGCGGCCGTCGTCGGCCGTGGGGAAGAATTCGGTGCCCACACCGCTCACAAGCAGCAGTGATGCCGCAAAGATTACCATACAGGTGATGATGGTGGTGGGTTTGTGGGCCACAACCAGGCGCAGCAGGCGGCCATACACGCGGTCAAGCCAGTCAAGAGCATTATTGATGGGGGTGAACAGAACAGTGTAGACCTTGCCGTGCTTCACTCCGCGACGCAGCAGCAGCGAGCAGAGCATCGGGGTGAGCGACAGGGCGCAGGTGGTGGAGATAATCATCATGATGGTCACCATCCAGCCAAGCTGGCGGAAGAGCACACCGGTCATGCCTGTGACGAGGGTCAGCGGGAAGAACACGGCTATAAGGGTCAGCGTGGAGGCGATAACGGAGATGGCCACCTCATTGGTGCCATGCACCGCAGCCTGCTTCGGGTCACTGCCGCGCTCAATGTGGGATGTCACGTTTTCAAGCACCACAATCGCATCGTCCACCACCATACCGATGGAGATTGACAGCGCCGAGAGCGAGATGATGTTGATGGTGTTGCCCGTGATGGCCAGGTAGATGAACGAGGCTATAAGCGACAGAGGGATGGTGATGACAATAATCAGCGTGGCGCGCCAGCGGCCCAGGAAGCCGAACACCACGATGACCACAAACAGCAGCGCATAGGCCACCGTCTCAACCAGTGAGTCGATAGTGTTGCGGATGTTGTCGCTGGTGTCGACAATCACACCCAGCTTCACGTCGCTCGGCAGGCGCTTCTGTAGCGAGGGGAGCATCTGGAGCACCTTGTTGGAGATTTCCACCGAGTTGGCGCCGCTCTGCTTCTGCACGATAATCATGGCGCCCTGACGGCCGTTGTTGTAGGTTTGCTGGGCGCGCTCTTCAAGCGAGTCGTCAATGCGGGCCACATCGCTGAGCTTCACATTCTTGCCCTGAAAGGAGCCCACGATGATGTTGCCCATGTCGGCGCTTTCGGTAAACTCGCCCTGCACGCGCAGCGCATACGTGTCGCTACCGATGTCAAAGGAGCCGCCGGGCACATTGCGGTTCTCAGCCGCAACGATGGCCGAGATGGTCTCCACCGAGAGATTGTAAGCCTCAAGGCGCTGGGGGTCAACATAGATGTGAATCTCGCGCTTGGGCGCGCCGGAGATTGACACCGAACCAACGCCGCTGATGCGGGCAAGGGGGTTGGCCACCGCATCGTCAAGAATCTTGTAGAGGCCGGGCATGGATTCATCGGCCTGCACAGAGAGCATGACGATGGGAATCATGTCGGACGAGAATTTGAAGATGATGGGCGTCTCGGCATTGTCAGGGAGCATGCTGCTCACCATGTCGAGCTTATCGCGCACATCGTTGGTCAGCACGTCAATGTCCTTGCCATATTCAAACTCCAGAGTAATCACCGAGATGTTCTCGCGGCTCTTGCTGGTTATGTGCTTGAGGTCATTGACGGCGTTAAGGGCGTTTTCAAGGGGGCGGGTCACGTTCTGCTCAATGTCCGCCGCCGACGCTCCCGCATAGGTGGTCATGACCATGATGGTGTTGGTCTCCACGTCGGGATAAAGGTCGATGGGAAGCTTCGAGAGCGAGAACAAGCCGAGGATGGCCACTGCCACATAGCAGAGGGTGGTCATCACCGGGCGGCGTACTGCTGATGCGTAAAGGCTCATTTCTTATTGTTTGAGGGGGTTACGAGCTCCACACGCGCACCGTCGCTCAGACGGTTCTGGCCTGTGATGACCACAGAGTCACCGTCGGCCACGCCTGAGATAATCTCATAGGCGTTGTCAAGACGGCGGCCAAGCTCCACTTTATTATAGCTTACGGTGCCGTTGCGATACACGTAGACATATTTGTTGCCCGAACCTGACATCTTCACCACGGCGCGGTCAGGCACCACCACATGGTTGGCTGTGCCATAGCCGGTGTGGACGCGGGCAAACATGCCGGGGAGCACTTCGCCGCCGGGATTGTCAATGGTGATTTCAACGGTGAAAGTGCGGCTCTGTGAGTCAACAACGGGGTGCACCAGGTGGACACGTCCGGTGAACTCGCGGTCAGGATAGGAGTCAAAGGTGATTTTGACGGGCATGTTGCGGTTCACTTTGCTGAAATCAGTCTCGGAGATGTCAACCACCACCTTCACCGGGTTAACCTGCTCCACGGTGAGGATGGGCAGTGCGCCGGTCATATCGCCCGGATCATAGTTGCGCGCGGTGACCACGCCTGATATTGGGGCCGTAAGAATGGTGTTTTCCACCATGTTGGCATAGTTGCGTTCGGCAGCGTCAAGCTCGGCCTTGAGATTGTCAACCTGCTGCTGGGTGCCGGCGCCGATTTCCAGAAGCTTGAGGGCGCGGTCATACTCGCGGCGCGAGTTGTCAAGACGCACCTTGAGCTGGTCAATGTTGACATTGTCAAGCACCACAAGGCGCTGGCCGGCTTTCACCTGTGAGCCCACATCCACAAGAATCTGCTTGATGCGGTTAGGGGTGGAGCTGGAGATGTTGTTGGTCTTGAAGGCCTCGACGGTGGCGGTGTAGTTGCCGGTCTGTTCCACATCCTGTGAGTGGACGGCGCTCACCTCCACACGGGGAAGGTCGTCGCTGTCGGCTTTCGTTTTGGTGTCGTCGGCTGATTTGTCTGACGAGCATGCGGCGAGGATGCAGGTGGCGAAAGAGCCTGCCGCCATGGCAAAGTGTCTGAGTTTCATCGTGCGGGGGTGTAGGGGGTTAAGTCAAAGGTGCCGAGCATGAGTTCGAGGTCGCCCGTGGCCACCAGATAGTTATAGATTGCTTGATAGTAGGAGAGGCGCGAGCGGGTCAGGGCCAGCTCGGCGTCGCGCAGGTCGAGATAACTTGCGGCGCCAATGTCAAATGACTGTCGGGCAATGCCGTAGGCGGTGTCGGCCTGGCGCACGCTCTCTGAGCATGACTCAATCTGGCGCACATTGGTGTTGATGTTGTCAATGGCCAGGTCCACCTGCATGTTGATGGCGCGGGTGAGGTCGGCGCGGCGCCATTTCATCTCGTCAACCTGAATCTTGGCCTGCTTGGTGGCATAGACGTTGTGAACGTCAATCAGGGGGATTGACAGCGTCAGGCCAATCATCGAGTAAGGGTTCCAGCGGAAGTTCTTGAAGGGGGAGCCGTCGCTTGATGAGGTCCAGTTGTAGTTGGCCGAGAGCGCCAGAGTGGGCAGGAAGGCCGCTTTCTGGATGGCGAGGCTGCGTTCAAGCATGGAGGTTGAAATGTCCAGCTGGCGCAGCTCGCTGTTGCCTGAGATGTCGCGGTGAGCTTCGGCAAGGATGGCCTGATGATACATTGCGTCCTGATAGTCTGACAGTCCCTTGTCAGGCGTAATCTCCACATCGGCCGGGTCGATACCCATGAGCACGGCAAGCTGCAGGCGCGCCTGGCGGATGGCCACTTCGGCCTGGGCCAGCTCGGGCTCTATGTTCTTGACGGCCACCGAGGTGCGCAGCACATCGTATTGCGATGCCGTGCCCAGCGCATACTGCTTCTCATAGATTTCAGCGGTGAGGCGGGCCATGTCGAGATTCTCGGCGATGGTGCGGCGTGAGTCAATGGTGAGCAGCAGGGTGTACCATGCCGACTTCACCTGGTTAACCAGCGATAAGCGGGATGACCGGGCCGTTTCCACTGATTGAAGAATCTGGCTGTCACTGAGCTTGAGCGACTGCCACAGCTGGGGCGCTATCAGCGGCATGGAGGCATTGAAGCCCACTGACCAGCTGTTGTCAAGGCCCATCTTGATGCCGTCGTCCTTCTTTGACGATGAAGCACGCGAGGCCGCCTCATCTGCCGTGTCACCGTCGCCTCCGGCAGAAGCTCCACCTCCCATGGCGCCCATGTCGAAGTTCATATACATGGTTTGCTTGGCGAGCATGCGGGTGTAGGTCGCGCCGAAGTTAACCACCGGGAACAGCTGCGCAAGGGTTTCTTTGCGCGAATAGTCGGTGCGCTCTATCTCCATATCGGCCACTATCACCGTGGGGTTCTGGCTGAGAGCTATTTCAATGCACCTGTCAAGCGACATCACCGCCTGTACGGGAGTGGTGGCGAGTGTGTCGGCCTGTTGTGGCGCCGACGATGCCATCGTGGCGGCCAAAGCAATGTGATATATCGGGTTCATTAACCACAAAATTAGGCATTATCGGCGAATGTGGAGCTAATAATTAACACTATTGACCAGCAGAAGCGCCAAACAAGCAAATTTTTCCATAATAGGCGGCAAGCCCCGCCTCGGAGAGTCCGGGGCGGGGCCTGATAATGAGGGGTGTGGGCCGCTTATTCCTTGGTTGCCTTGCGGGGGCGTCCGGGCTTTTTGGCGGATGCTTTCTTGGCTTTTTTAGGAGCTTCAGCGGGCTTCGCGGCTGCGGGCGCTTCAGCTGGCTTGGGCTCGCGCAGGGCGTGCTCTTCATTGAGGTGCTCAATGTCAAGGCGCATTGAGGCGGCCTCTTTGTTGAGGGCTTCGATTTCGCGTGCCTGGTTGCGGATGGTGGTGAGCAGGGCGTTGAGCTCTTCGTTCTCGATTGACAGGGGATACTGTTCCTCCACACGCACAATGAAGTCAGCCAGCACGTTCATGTAATTGGTAAACGCCTGGAAGGGAGTTTCATAGGGCGAGAAGTGAGAGTGAACGGCTCCGTCGGCCATGTGCTTGGTGCTCATGTAGTAGAAGTGGTCACTGGCCTGGAGATAGTTCCAGTCCTGCTTGAGGCGGCGGTCCTCGGTGAGGCGCACACGCTCAGCCACTGAGTAGAGCTTGCTGAAGGCTTCGTTCTGGAGCTGGTTGCCCAGCCATGCGCTGGTGTCGCGCGCTTCGTCGGCCCATGAGATGGGGTGGAGCACACTGAGCTCAGCCACCGGTTTGAGCTTGCTGATGGCCTCCGAGGGGGTCCAGAAGTCAATGCCGCGCTCGGCAGCGAAGCGGGGCAGGGCTTCCAGGAACTGGAAGATGCCGGTTTCGCGGGGTTGCATCTCGCCAAAGGTCTCGAGGTTCATGAACAGGTTGATAATCTGCTCCTCGGCGGGGGTGTCGGCAATCCAGCCTATATACTTGTCGGCGGTCAGGGGATAGGAATCCCACTCGGTGTTGCTGAAGCGGAACGAGATGTCGTCGCTGAGCTTGGAGTTTTTGAGCAGAAGCTTCAGTTTGGGACATCCTGCGGATGAATAGACATAGTTGGGAGATTTCCAGCCCAGGATGTGCTTGGCTCCTTCGGTGATGCAGCCTTTGTAGCCCATGTCGTAGATCTGACCGGCCATCTCGTCGCAGAAAATCAGCTCGGTGTTGCGGAGCACCTTGGGGCGCACGCCGAAGAGCTGGTAAATCTTCTCATCGTGGGCTTTCACCTGAGCGGCAAACTCCTCGGGGTCAGTGAGTGAGGCCAGTGAATGGGCGTAGGTCTCGGCCAGGAATTCCACCTTGCCGGTGTCGGCAAGCTTCTTGAGCAGGTCAATGAACTCGGGCACGTACTGCTCAAACTGCTCCAGAGCAGTGCCGGTCACTGACAGGGCGCAGCGGAATTTTCCGCCGGTCTCCTCGATCATGCGCAGGAGCGACTCGGCCGCGGGGATGTAGCTGCGGTGGGCTATGCGGCTCATAATGTCGTCATTGGCAAAGTCGTCATAGTAGTAGTGGTCATTGCCGATGTCGAAAAAGCGGTAGCGTTTCAGGCGGAACGGCTGATGTATCTGGAAATAGAAGCAAATGGCTTTCATATTATAAAAGGTGGTGGGGGTTACTTGTTGATTACTTTGTTGTAGATGTCAATCACTTTGCGGCCGGCTTTGTCCCAGGTTATCTGGTTCACTTCCTCCAGTCCGTCCTCGCGCAGCTGGCGATAGAGGGCCGGATAGGTGATGATGGCGTTGATGGCGTCGGCCATAGCGTCAATGTCCCAATAGTCGGTCTTGATGACGTTGGTGAGGATTTCGGCACATCCGCTCTGCTTGGAGATGATGGAGGGCACGCCCATCTGCATGGCCTCCAGGGGCGAGATGCCGAAGGGCTCTGACACCGAGGGCATCACATAGACGTCGCTCGCCTTGAGGGTTTCATACACCTCTTTGCCGCGCATGAAGCCGGGGAAGTGGAAGCGGTCAGCGATGCCGCGCTCGGCGGCAAGATTGATCATCTTGTTCATCATGTCGCCGCTGCCGGCCATCACAAAGCGCACATTGTGATTGTTTTTCAGCACTTTTGCTGCGGCCTCAACAAAGTATTCGGGGCCTTTCTGCATGGTGATGCGTCCCAGGAAGGTCACCACCTTCTCTTTGGGGCGAGGGGTCTGCACATTGAGCAGCTCGGGGCTCAGAGGGGTCACGGCGTTGTGGACCGTGGTCACCTTGGCGGGGTCAATGCCGTATTTGTTGATGACGGTGTCGCGGGTGAGGTTTGACACGGTGATGATATGGTCGGCATTGTTCATGCCGTCCTTCTCGATGGCAAACACGGTGGGGTTGACATTGCCTCGCGAGCGGTCAAAGTCAGTGGCGTGAACATGAATCACCAGGGGCTTGCCCGTCACCTGCTTGGCATGGATGCCGGCGGGATAGGTGAGCCAGTCGTGTGAGTGAATCACGTCGCAGTCAATGGTGCGGGCAATCACTCCGGCACAAATCGAGTAGTTGTTGATTTCCTCGATAAGATTGTCGGGGTAGCGGCCTGAGAATTCCAGACATCCCAGGTCATTGGTGTTCATGTAGTTGAAGTCGGCATAGATATGGTCGCGCAGACGGAAGTAGAGGTCGGGGTCCATGACCTTGCCTATTCTCTGCTCCACATATTCGCGGCTCACGTCGCGCCACGCTATGGGCACCTGTGAGGCGCCGACAATGTGGGCAAAGTGGCGGTCCTCATCGCCGAAGGGCTTGGGGATAACAAAGGTGATGTCCATATCGCCACACTCCCACATTCCTTTGGTGAGACCGTAGCTGGCGGTGCCGAGGCCGCCGAGGATGTGAGGCGGGAATTCCCAGCCAAACATTAAAGCTTTCATAATCTGTCAGTGGTTTTGACCGGGTTAAACATCAAGGCGCTTGAGGGTGCGGATGGTGCGGAGCACTTCGGCCACGTTGGTCACATGGCTGATGGCGCCGCGGCCGCTGTAAGGGGGATTGCCGTCATAGAGCTGGCTGAGCGAGCCCACACAGCCGCGGCTCATCTCGTCCTCGAAGCCTATGAGCATACGGTCAATATAGCCCACGCCGCTCATGCCGAACACTTTGAGATAGGCATCGGCATAGAAGCCCATGAGCCAGGGACGTGCCGGGCCGTTGTGGAGGGCCATCTCGCGGTCATATGGGCTGCCCTGATAGTTGGGGCGGTAGCCGTAGCTCTTGGGCGAGAGGGTGCGGAGTCCCTTGGGGGTCAGAAGCTCGCGGGTGACGGTGTCAAGCACTCCCTTGCGCTGGCGGCGGTCAAGGGGGGAGTAGTCAAGGCCTATGGCCACGGCCATGTTGGGACGCACCGAGGGGTCGGCATAAGCTCCGTCCACATAGTCGTAGAGATAGCCGTAGTCATTTAGGAACATGTCAATGAACGCCGGCTTGATCTTCTCGGCCATCTCGGCCCAACGCTCTCCGTCGGGGGTGCCTTCGGCCAAGCGTGAGGCAAACACCAGTGCGTTATACCACAGTGCGTTGAACTCCACCAGGAAGCCTGAACGGGCCACCACGGGATGGCCGTCAAGCGAGGCGTTCATCCAGCTCACGGGCGTCTTGGAGCCGTCGGTGGACAGCAGGCCGTCAGGGCTCACAAAGAGGTTGGGGTGGCGTCCTTCGGCCACATAGTCAACCATCTCCTTCACCTGGGCCAGATAGCGCTCGCGGGTGTCGTCGACGCCGTAGTTCTTGGCATACTGCTGCACGGCCCACACCGCCCACAGAGGGATGTCAGGGAGGTCCATGCCGGCAATTCGGCCATCAGCCTCGCCGGTGGTCATGAAGGTGTGGAGCTCGCTCCAGGCGGTGTCGAAAATCTTGTGGAAGTCATCGCGGTGGCTGATGGCTATGGTTGAGCCGGGGAGGGCCATGAAGGTGTTGCGCGCCAGAATCTTGCCCCAGGGGAAGCCGGAGATGAGATACATTCTGTCGTCGCCCTCCTTGATGTAACACTGCTTCACGGCGTTCTTCAGGCAGTTGAAGAACGAGGTGCGGCAGGTGCGGGTGGCAATCTCTTTCTCATACATCTTCGACAGGCTGCGGGGCGATATCTCCGAGATGCCGGCCGAGAAGATGATTGACTCGCCTTTCTTGATGGGCACATCGAAATAGCCGGGCACCCAGAGGTCCTCCACATAAGGCACGCCGCGCTCCATGTCCTTGACATATTCGAAGCCTTTGTACCAGTTGGGCTCATAGTGCCACTCAGGCTTGCGGCTCATCTGCATGAACAGGCGAGGATAGCCCGGATAGAGGCAGCATGACACTCCGTTGGGACATTCAGGCATCGAGGTGTCAAGCGCATCGTTGGCCATGCACAGGGCGTTAGCCTCGCGGAAGGCCAGGTGAGGACGCAGGCGCAGCGTTGTGGGTGAATGGGCGTCAACGAGCGTATAGCGAATCAGAATGCGGTTTTCATTGGAAATGAAAATCTTCTCTTTGGTTAGAAT
Source organism: Bacteroides sp. (assembly GCA_014802445.1). GTDB lineage: Bacteria > Bacteroidota > Bacteroidia > Bacteroidales > Muribaculaceae > CAG-1031. The sequence goes on from JAAVCF010000010.1 coordinate 33,386, forward strand.
CACGCCGCCCACGCGATACGTGGTGCGGGGCACGCTTTCACAGTCAAACTCGCGGATGTATTTATGACCCTGGGGAGCATACACGCCGCCCTGATAGCGGTGGATGCCGAGGTTGAACGGTGTGCCGTGCTGAATAACAGTGACGTCAAGTGACGAGAGCATCACATGAGAGGTGTTGCCCAGCTCAGGAACCGGAATCACCAGCAGGCCATGTTGCTTGCGAGTGTTGCAGTCAACGATGGATGTGCAATGATAAGCACCTGACTGATTGGTGCGCAGCATCTCCTTGGGGAGCGACTGCTCAAGGTTAATCATCAGGTTTTTATCAAACTTTAGGTAACTCATTTAAGGTGTTATGTAAGATGTTGTTATGAATTTACGTGCTAATACTTGAATTGCGACACCCAAAAATAACAATTATATTGGTGTCTCGCAAATTATTTTTTTATTTCACCGCCCTTAGAGGTGTTGAAATCCGGCTGCACGGGGCCGCAGTAGCCGCCCCGGGGCGCCTTGCGGCCCGGTCAGGCCGATGCCAAAATAACATCTTGCCCGCCCCTATTGCTCACTTCCGCCCCCAATTTTTTTGGAATTGTGACTAAAATCAGTAACTTTGTCACCGTGGTAATAATTACGGCGGTAATAAAGTTATGAAATTCTATAATCGAACAAAGGAAATTGAGGAGCTGAGGCGAATTCAAGGACGCGCTTTTGACTCTCGGTCAAGAATGACTGTGATAACCGGCCGGCGGCGTATCGGCAAGACATCGCTTGCCCTGCGCGCTACGGAAGGCCCCGAGCCCACCGTCTATCTTTTTGTCAGCAGGAAAACCGAAGCGGCGCTCTGCGAGGAGTTTGCCGGACTTATCTCATCGGCGCTGGATTGCTATGTGCCGTCAGAGATTAAATCCTTCGCATCGTTATTCCGGATGCTGATGGAGATGGGCAAATCGCGCCGGTTTAACCTTATTATCGATGAATTTCAGGAGTTTTTCAATATAAATCCGTCGGTTTACAGTGACATGCAGAATGTGTGGGATTCATATCGTGATGCCACTCATGTCAATCTGCTCCTGATGGGTTCGGTGTATTCCATGATGCACAAAATTTTTGAGAATTACCATGAACCGCTCTTTGGCCGAGCCGATGCCATGATACGCCTCACGGGATTCGGCACGGAAACATTGAGGGAGATAATGCGTGATTTCCGACCATCCTACACCAACGACGAGCTGCTTGCCTTGTTCACCCTCACGGGCGGTGTGCCCAAATATATTGAGCTGCTTTGTGACGACACTGATTTGTCAATCAACGGAATGATTGATTACGTGGTCCGTGAAAACTCCCTCTTTGTCAACGAGGGGCGCAATCTCCTGATTGAGGAGTTTGGCAAGGATTACGGATTGTACTTCTCTGTGCTGAGCTGCATCGCATCAGGCGTCAACACTCAGGGAGCTATTGAAAGCTCGCTGGGGGGAGTGACGGTGGCGGGTCATCTGAAGCGCCTGATTGAGGACTATTCGCTGATAAGGCGCGTACGCCCCGTGTTGTCCAAGCCCCGCTCGCAGAATGTTCAGTATCAAATCAATGACAATTTCCTGAGGTTCTGGTTCAACTATTTTGACCGGAATCAGACATTGGTGGAGCTTAACAATTTTGAGCACCTCCGTCATATTGTCCTTTCCGATTACCCCACCTTCTCCGGGTTTGCCCTTGAAAGATGGTTCCGGCTCAAACTGGCGGAGACTCACGGGTATTCCGACATTGGCTCATGGTGGGAGCGTAAGCGCGGAAAAGAGGCTAATGAGATTGACATTGTGGCCCTCTCCGTTGATGGGAAGACGGCTCTTGTGGCTGAGGTGAAGCGGCAGCAGCGCAACTATGACCATAAAGCTTTTATGGAAAAAGTGGACTGCATCAAAACGAGTGTCCTTGCAAAGTATGATGTTGTGACGCGATTGTTTACGCTGGATGACATGTAGGCTCCCGGCCGGCTCTTACTTCATGCGGCGGTAAACAACCCGGGCAGGCTGTGTGTTATAATGTGCAAATGCCCTCCCGGCAACGCTGAGGGTCATTAGCTAACCCCTAACACATACACACATTATTTACCCCGCTATGAAGAAATTTTTACTCACTCTCGTGGCCCTCGTGGGCATCGCCTTTGCCGGTTCGGCTCAGAAAACGGAAATCACCGTGGGCTATGGTGGTTACACTCAGATGGATGCCACTGACATGCATGACGGCTGGGACGGTGTCAACACTGCCTGGGGCGGCCTGACCGTAGGCGTCAATTTCCGCGTCACTCCTCGTCTGTGGGTGGGTCCCACCTACACCTTCTCGTCCACAACCACCAAGGGCGGTAGCCACCACAGCAACATCGCTTACCATGTGATTATGCTTAACGGCCGCTACACGTATTATCGCAACTCCATCGTGGACCTCTATGCTCACGCAGCTGTGGGCGCCGACATCTCCCACATGCAGCCCCGAGGCGGCGACGCTTACAATAAGGGCTATTTCGCCTTCCAGATCAGCCCGCTGGGCGCGCAGGTGAGCTTAAATCGCTCGGTGTCAATGTTTGGCGAGCTGGGCTTCGGTGCTCAGGGCCTGGTGCAGGTGGGTCTCCGTCTGGGCCTCTGATTCCGCCTTATGTCTCACTCCTCTAATCATTTACTGTCATGAGCGATATTCTTGACTCAGCCGAGCGCAGGGAGCTTCCCGACTCGGTTTACGGCCTCCCCGAGCGCCGTGAATTTCCAATGCCCGATGCGGCCCATGTGCGCGCCGCCGAGGCTTACTTCCGCTATTGTCCCGAAGAGCTCAAACCCAAGCTGGCTCGCGCCATCCTGAAGTTCGCCGCTGATTACGGTGTGGATGTCAAGAGCCCCACGGTGCTCTCTTACGCCGCTCAGTAAAGGAAAAAATTGCGTATCTTTGTCGGTAACTTCAATCATTTTTCAATGAACACCGACCAGGAAATTATCTACACTAACCAGGTGCAGGCCCGTCTCGAGCAGATTATTGCCCGGATGCGGCCTGCGTCGGTGCATGTGGTGACGGATGCCAATGTGGCGCCCATTATCGCCGGACTTCTTCCCGATGCCCCCCGCACGGTGATTGAACCGGGCGATTCGTGTAAAACCCTCGCCGCTGCCGAGCAGGTGTGGCTGGGGCTCGTCGAGGCGGGCGCCACGCGCAGCTCCGTGGTGGTCAACATTGGCGGCGGTATGGTCACTGACCTTGGAGGCTTCGCCGCGTCGACATTCAAGCGGGGTGTGCCCTTTATTAATGTGCCCACCACGCTGCTTGGCGCTGTCGATGCCGCCGTGGGGGGCAAGACGGGGGTGAACCTCGGCGGCCTGAAGAATGAGATAGGGGTGTTTAACGAGGCGCAGGCTGTGGTGATTTCCACCGCCTTCTTCGCTTCGCTGACCAGCCGGGAGCTGCTGTCGGGCTTCGCGGAGATGATTAAGCACGGACTTCTTGATGGGCCCGAGTTGCTGGCCGACACGCTTGGCCATCGCCTCACTGACCTTGAGGCGCTCCTGCCGCTGCTGCAGCGGAGTGTGGAGGTGAAGCGCCGGGTGGTGGAGGCTGACCCCACGGAGCAGGGGCTGCGCCGGGCGCTCAACCTTGGCCACACTGCCGGCCATGCCTTTGAATCGCTGGCCCTGCGCAGCGGCAACCCCGTGCCTCATGGCTACGCCGTGGCCTGGGGCATAGTGGTGGAGCTTATCCTATCGCGCATGCTCGCCGGTTTTCAGTCTTACATGCTCCACATCATCGCAGCCTTCATCAAGGAGAACTATGGTGCGCCGCAGATCACCTGCGATGACTATCCCGCCCTTCTGGAGCTGATGAGCCACGACAAGAAAAATTCCGCCCCGGGGATGATTAATTTCACTCTCATGAAGGCGCCGGGCCAGCCGCTCCCCGGTCAGGTGGTGGACAGCGACACAATTGTGGCCGCTCTCGACATTTTTCGTGATATTGTGCAATAGTCTGATTGTCAGAGGTAAGACTAAAAAGGCTAAAATTTTTTTGAAAAAAAAGTTGCTAAAAAATTTGGAGAGTAAAAAATTAGTCGTACCTTTGCAACGCTTTAGCAAGGAGACGGGCGCTTAGCTCAGCTGGTTCAGAGCGTCTGCCTTACAAGCAGAGGGTCGGGGGTTCGAATCCCTCAGCGCCCACAAAATTAAAAACACCATCTTCTTGCCGAAGCTTCCCGATGGAATCGGGCGCTTAGCTCAGCTGGTTCAGAGCGTCTGCCTTACAAGCAGAGGGTCGGGGGTTCGAATCCCTCAGCGCCCACAATCATAGAGCCGCAGACATCATTGTCTGCGGCTCTTTTAGTTTCCCCACACCTCAGATTCAACTCACATTTATGCGTTTCATCTCTTTGGTCTTGGCTGCGGCCATCTCCGCAGGCACCACCGCAGCTCAGCTCCCCGCTGACTTTAACCGGGGTATGATTATCCTCAATGAGGGTCAGTTTGGCAAGCTTTCGGGCACAATGACCTTTATCCCCACCGAAGGGGGCGCCGATAACATTGTCTACACTGCGGTTCGCCAGGTTAACCCCGAGAAATCGCTGGGGCTCACCTCCTGCTTCGCTCAGGTGTATGGCAACCACATCTACGTCATGAGCAAGCAGGCATGGAACAAGGAGGACCGCACCGGTGGCCGCTTCACTGCCCTCAATGCCACCTCGCTTGAGGTGGAGGCCTCTATCGAGACCCTCCCCAACGGCGACGGCCGCGGATTCTGCGCCGTGAGTGAGGAGAAGGCCTATGTGGGCGGCTCAAAGGGCCTCTATGTGCTCAATCTTGCCGACATGACCTTTGGCGACACCCAGCTCGCTCCGGCCAACGACAAAGGCACCGTGCAGCAAACCGGCGACATTATCCGCTACGGCAGCCGTGTGTTTGCCGCGCAGCAAAACATCGGTGTGGTGGTCATTGACATTGCCACTGATGAGGTGGAGCGCGTAATCGAGCTCCCCAAGATTGCCGGCTTCGCCCTCCTGGCCGATGGCACTCTATATGCGGCCACCAGCGATGCCGAGGCCGAGTTTGTGAAAATTGATCCGCTGACGCTTGACACCGAGGTGATTAACATTGAAGGTTCGCATGCCATTGACTCTCCCTGGGCCACATGGCGCTCCGCTGCCATCTGCGCCGACAAGACCGAGCCCGTGGTCTACTATCTGTCAGGCGCAGGCTTCTCGCCTAAGAAAATCTCGAGCTACAACTTTGCCACCGGCGAGTTTAACGGCGAATTTTTCCTCCTCACTCCTGAGGTGACCGGACTCTCTGACAAGGCCATGCTCTACGGCCAGGGCCTGAGCATCGACCCCCTGAGCGGCAACTTAATGCTCAATGTCAACATCTCTTACACCGATGAGTCATATCTCCTCGCTGTGGACCCAGCCACAGGCTCGCTGCTCAGTGACCTCACCGTGACGCTTGAGCCTGACTATTGGTTCTCGTCCATGATGGTTTATCCTGACTTCACCGCGCCTGAGTTTTCGCTCAGCGATGTGGAGCTTGCCGAGGGTGAGACTTTTGAGTTTAACATCTACGATGCCACCACGCTCCCCGTGGGCAACTCTCACCTGATTCTTTACGGCCTCCCCGAGGTTGACAACACCGACGTGGCCACTCTCGCCGAAGGCGAAGACGGCTCTTACACTCTCACTGCCGTAGCTCCCGGCACGGCACAGGTTACCTTCTCTGCCGACTATAAGGGCCGCACAGGCGTTTGCACATTCTCCGTAACCGTCCCCGAGCCTGAGCAGGGCGGCGATGACGGCGATGATGATGAGAACAAGGATGAGGATAAGGACGGCATCAGCCAGGTGACCGTGGACGCTCTTGACGCTTCCATTACCCTCTATGACCTTCAGGGACGTCAGGTGACCAATCCCGCCCCCGGCCTCTACCTCTGCCGCCGCGGCTCCGCCGTCACCAAAATCCTGGTGAAGTAACCCCATCCCGATTCCCTCCCGCAAACATTCTGACATCTACCCCATAAAAGCGCATCAGGCCATGAGCAATCTCACAGCCTGATGCGCTTGTTTCGTATGGATATTCTTCAGGATTTGTGGGCCAGCAGGGCGGAGGCTTGGGCGGCGATGCCTTCGCCGCGGCCGGTGAAGCCGAGACGCTCGGTAGTGGTGGCTTTGACCGACACGCAGTCCTCGGCCAGATTCAGGTCAGCGGCTATGTTGGCTATCATGGCGGGGATGTGGGGGAGCATTTTCGGTGCCTGAGCCATGATGGTGATGTCAACATTCACGGGGCGGAAGCCTTTCTCTTCAATCAGGCGCAGGGTGTGGCGCAGCAGAAGACGTGAGTCGGCCCCTTTGTAGGCCGGATCTGTGTCGGGGAAGTGATAGCCGATGTCGCGCAGGGCTGCCGCGCCGAGCAGGGCGTCGCAGAGGGCATGCAGCGCCACATCAGCGTCGCTGTGGCCCAGCAGGCCGCGCTCATAGGGGATTTCCACTCCGCAGATTATGCATTTGCGGCCTTCCACAAGGCGGTGGACGTCAAAACCGTTGCCTATTCTGTACATAGCCCGAGGTGATTAGCGGCGGCGACCAAGGATGTCCTTGAGACCGTCAAGGTCAAAGGTGAGGGTGAAGCGCAGGGTCTGGTCAAGGGGTGAGGTTTGCGCTGTGGCAAGCATGTAGCTCGCGTCGAGGCGCACCACATTGAGTGAGAAGCCGGCACCCATGCCGAAGTACTGGCGGTTGCCCTTATACTGGTTCTCGTAGAAGTAACCGGCGCGCACAAAGAACTGGTCATTGTAGCTATACTCGGCGCCGAGCGAGAAGGTGATTTCGCGCAGCTCCTCCTTGAATCCGCCGGGAGCGTCGCCGAATGATTTGAAAATACCGGTGATGGGCGACATGTTTTCCCACTTGTCAAGGGCTTCGGCATATTCCACCTGGCCCTCGGTGGTGTCCATGTCATAATCGGCTTCGCGCGGCATGGTGGGCACGAGGAGCTTGTTGAGGTCAAGGCCTATCGAGAGGTTGTGGTAGTCGGCCAGCGGGAAGGTGAAATTGGTGCCCAGACGCAGGTTGGTTGGCAGAAACGCGGGCTGATTGCCGTGGTCGTAGGAGATTTTCGTACCGATGTTGGAGATGTTCCAGCCCCATGACCACTGACATTCGTTGCGGCCAATGACGGGGAAGGTGGTGTAGTAGCCCGAGATGTCGGCCGAGAAGGCTGAGGCGCCGGTTGACTGATCGCCGGCGTAGGAGGTGGAGAATCCGAGGTCAGAATAGATGTAGCGGAACACCACGCCCATTGAGAACTTCTCTGACAGCTTGCGTGAGTAGCCTATGTCGAACGAGAGCTCATAGGGGTTGAGGCTCTGGCCTGAGCCACCGTCCACGTTGGTGGTGTTGACCTCGCCGAGCGAGAAGTAGCGCAGCGATGCCGAGAGGGCCTGGTTGTCGTTGGAGCCTAACTTGTAGTAGCCCGCCAGATTGGCCAGGAAGATGTCGTTGACGAGTTTGCGGAGCCACGGGGTGTAGCTCAGCGAAAAGGCGCCCTGGCTGTAAGCGAAGGCATATTTCGAGGGGTTCCAGTATTGCGAGTTTGCGTCGGGGTCAGTGGCCGCGCCGAGGTCGCCCATCGCGGCTGCGCGGGCGTCGGGGGCTATATTCAGTGAGTTCGTACCCGTCTGAACGGGATTGAATTCGTCCTTCTGGGCATAGGCGGGAGCAACGGCCGCAAGGGCCATCACCGCAACAATCAGTTTCTTGACTATACGTTTCATCACCTATTATAACTCACTCTTGCGGCTATTATTGCCTCAAGGGGTGAAAAAATCATTGACGAGGTGGCCGCTCAAGGCTCCACGGGCTTCACGCCGATGCTGTCGGCAAAGGTGAGCATGAAGGCGCGGGCGGCATCGTGCTCGTTGGGAATCACACCGTCAAGGATGGCATCCTTGATGGCCTGCTTGATGGTACCGATTACGGGCGAGTTCTTAAGCCCGAAGGTGCTCATGATTTCGTGACCGTCAACCGGGGGCTGGAAGTTGCGTATCTGGTCGCGCTCATTGAGGTCGGTCATCTTCTGGCGCAGGAGGGTGAAGTTGTCAAGGAATCGCTTCACCTTCATCTGGTTTTTGGATGTGATGTCGGCCTCGCAGAGGGTCATGAGGTCCTCAAGGTCGTCGCCCGCCTCATTGATGAGCCTGCGCACGGCCGAGTCGGTCACTTCGTCTTCCACGAGCGCTATGGGGCGCATGTGGAGCTCCACGAGCTTGGCCACATATTTGCGGTGTTCGTTCATGGGGAGCTTCATGCGGCGGAAAATCTTCTCCACCATGCGCGAGCCTATGAAGTTGTGGTTGTGGAACGTCCAGCCCAGGGCGTCGTCCCAGCGCTTGGTCACGGGCTTGGCAATGTCATGGAGCAGGGCGGCCCAGCGGAGCCAGAGGTTGTCGCTCTTTGAGGCCACGCGGTCAAGCACGGTCATGGTGTGCTCAAAGTTGTCTTTATGTCCGCGCCCTTTCACGGTCTCCACGCCGCTCAGCGCCGCCAGCTCGGGGAAGATGAGCCGGAGCAGCCCGGTGTGGAGCAGCAGGCGCCACCCGGTGGAGGGGGTGGCTGAGGCCATGATTTTGTTGAGCTCGGTGGCTATGCGCTCGCGGGTGATGATTTCTATGCGGGGGGCATTGCGGGTGATGGCCTGGAGGGTCTCGGGGGCTATGGTGAAGTCAAGCTGGGTGGCGAACCGGATGGCGCGCATCATCCGCAGGGGGTCGTCGCTGAAGGTGATGTCAGGGTCAAGAGGGGTGCGGATTATGCGTCGCTGAAGGTCTCCTTCGCCGTCAAAGAGGTCAACGAGCTCGCCAAACCTTGACGGGTTGACACACAGGGCCATGGCGTTGATGGTGAAGTCGCGCCGCGATATGTCGTCCTGCAGTGTGCCGTCCTCCACAATGGGGTTGCGTGACTCGCGATGATAGCTCTCGCGGCGGGCGCCCACAAACTCAAGCTCAAGCTCGCCGCGGTGAACCTGCGCCGTGCCGTAGGTCTTGAAAACGGTCACCTTGGTGTGGCGTCCGAGGCGTTCGGCCACAGCGCGCGCAAGGTCGATGCCGCTGCCCACGGTCACGAAGTCAATATCCTTCGAGGGGCGGCCGAGCATGAGGTCACGCACATAGCCGCCCACCACGTAGGCTTCGCGCCCAATCGAGTCGGCCGCTTCACCCACGGTTTTGAAAATCTTGTCCTTAAGCAGCATCGCCATTTCTCAGATCAGTGAAATGATTTCCTCAGGTGAGTTGGTGAGACATTCCAGGCCGGTGTCAGTCACGCGATAGGTGTTCTCGATGCCCACGGGGCCGGTGTGGGGTATCACGAATTTGGGTTCGAGGGCAATCACGTTGTTGCGCTCTATGATGTCGCGACTGCGCGGGGCAATTACGGGGAGCTCGTTGATTTCAATGCCCACACCGTGACCTATGAAGCCGGCCTGCTGGCGATGGCCCATATAGTAGTTTTCCAGTCCGCGCTCCTTCACCAGCTCCATAGCCATCTCATAGAGGGCTTTGGCGGGGGTGCCGGGCACGGCGGCCTTGGCAATCATGCGGTGGATGTCAATGGAACATTGATGTGCCTTGCGGGCCAGCTCGGAGATTTCGCCCAGGGAGTAGACGCGTGACATGTCGGTCATATAACCGGTGAAGTTGCCGTTGAGGTCCACCATCACAGTGTTGCCGGGCAGGATGGTGGAATCGTTGGCGCCCACGGGGAGCGAGGGGTCAAGGCCGGCGCCGCCCATAGCGAAGTCGTAAGGGCTGGGGGCATCGGCGTTGTCGCCGGCAATGAGGCTGCCCATGAAGGTCTCCATGCTCGTGCCGCTGATGCGGAACATGCCCAGGCAGCCTTTCAGGCGTGATTCACGCTCAATCTCCACTTGCAGCTGCAGGTCAGTCATCCCCTCGCTGTAAAGTCGGGGAATGCGGCTGTAGACCTCTTCGTGCGCCACTCCGGAGCGGCGCACCATTTCTATCTCCAGGTCAGTCTTGACGGCGCGGGCCATGCGCATAATCGGCGAGGCATTGATAATCTCTGCCTCGGGAAACACTGCCGAGAGGCGCTTCACCGCGCTCCAGGCCGTGATGTCAAGCTCCAAACCGAGGCGAGCCGGAGCGTTCAGGCCGATGGTCTGGGCCATCTCCTCGGGCTTGCGGATGCGCACCGTGCCGTCACCCTCAAGGTCAACCGGGCGGCGCACAAAGCATATCATCTCGCCCTCCAGAGGCAGGTAAATCTGGCCGGCAAACACTCGGCCGGTGAGATAGAAAATGTTGGCATAGTCGGTGATCAGGAGTGCATCGGGGTGTGATGCGTCGGCCTTCATGAGCGAGCGCACGCGCTCCTGGCGGCGGGTGAGCTCGTCGTGGCTCAACAGGATGGTGTGGTTATAATCAACGGGGTGCATGGTTGCTGATGCTTTTTTTACAGATGATGTGTGAGGCTGAGAGGTGATCAGGGCTTCAGGGTCACGCCCACATGCTCGAGGCCGCGCAGGGTGTCGGCGCGCATGATGTGGCGCACGGTGATGGTGGAGCCGTTGGCGGGCACCACTCCTTGAGCCACTGTGGCCTCCGTCTGATACTCGGCGCCGAATCCTTTGCCGGTCCAGCGGCCGTAGGCGTCGGCCAGTCGCATGTTGACGGTGTCGCGATAGGGGCGTCCGTCGTGGTTATAGCTCACCTCCAGCCATAGGTTGCTGTAGGGGTAGAGGTTGGTGTTGCGTACGGCCACGGTGAGTGTGCCCGGCTTGAGAGAGTCGGCGCGGGCCACCTCGAAGCGCAGCGTGTCGCCATAGGCCCAGCCCTGAGGCTCCACGGTGGTGAAGCTGCTGTAGGCTCCGCGGTCCACACATGCGGTGACCATTGCGGTGAGGCCTGCGGTCATTATCAGGGCTGTGAGCTTATTCATTGGCTGCGGGTTTATCGGCTGCGGGGCCGTTGCCTTTCGGCTTGCGGCGCTTCTTGCGGCGCTCCTGGTTCTGGCTCTGGGGCTGCCCTTCGGCATTCTGCGGAGCGTCGGCCTTGGGCTGGGCGTTGGGCTTGTCGGCTGCCGGGCGCTGCTTCTTGGGCTTGGGCTGCTGCTGGGGTGCATCGCCGCCCTTGCCGGCTTCGGCATTGGCGCCTGAGCCTGCGCCGCTCTTCTTTTTCTTCTTTTTCTTCTTGCTGCGGTCAAAACGCGTAAGGCTGTCCTGGCCCACGAGGTCCACAAAGTCCTTCTTGGGCTCGGGCTTCTTGGCATCCTCGCGTTCAAGGGTCAGCGGCTTCTCGCCGGCCTTGTTCATGGCTATCACCTCAAAGGCCCGCTCGGCGTCGATGGTCACGAGGTTGGCGGCCATTGACTTGTCGGTGGAGTAGGTGATTTCCTTCTTGAATATGTCGGTCTTGAAGTGATAGTAGGTGTTGTCGGCAGTCTCCAGGCGGGCATCGCGCGGGGGAAGATACTTGGCGCTCTCCACATAAGTGTCAACCTCGAAGTTGAGGCAGCATTTGAGCTTGGCACACTGTCCGGCAAGCTTCTGCGGATTGAGCGAGATGTCCTGAAAACGGGCCGCGGCGGTGCCCACTGACACGAAATTGCTCATCCAGCTGGAGCAGCACAGCGGGCGGCCGCAGGGGCCGATGCCGCCAATGCGCCCTGCCTCCTGGCGGGCGCCAATCTGCTTCATCTCAATGCGCACCTTGAAGGTGTCGGCCAGCACTTTGATGAGCTGACGGAAGTCAACGCGCTCATCGGCAATATAGTAGAATATGGCCTTGTTGCCGTCCCCCTGAAACTCCACATCGCCTATTTTCATGTTGAGCTTGAGGTCCTCGGCAATCTTGCGGGCGCGAATCATGGTCTCGTTCTCGCGTGCCTTGGCCTCCTGGTATTTCTCCATGTCGGAGGGCTTGGCCTTGCGAAACACTCTCTTTACGTCGGCGGCCTTGACGCGCATCTTCTTCATCTGCAGGGCCACGAGGCGCCCGGTGAGGGTGATGCGGCCTATGTCATGACCGGGCGAGCTCTCCACGGCCACGATGTCGCCTTGTGCCAGGTCAAGGCCGGTGGAGTTGCGGTAATAGCCCTTGCGGGTGTTCTTGAACACCACTTCCACGATGTCGTAAGCCGCCATGTCGCCGGGGATGTCGGCAAGCCAGTCGTAACACTCCATCTTGCCGCGGGGCTCGCGCAGAGTGTCGCCACACTTGCCGCAGCATCCTCCCTGGCAGTTGCCGCATCCTCCTGTGGGGGCGGCTTCCTGCCCGGCAGGGGTAGCTGACGGGTCGCGGACAGTGTCGTCCGTGTTAAATTCCTTTGCCATAGCTGTTGCGGATGCTTACTTGGCGAAGGCCACGGAGCGGGTTTCGCGGATGACGGTGATTTTCACCTGTCCGGGATAGGTCATCTCATCCTGAATGCGCTTGGCTATTTCAGCCGACAGCTTTTCGGTTTCAACGTCGTCAATCTTGTCGGCGCCTACAATCACGCGCAGCTCGCGGCCGGCCTGGATGGCGTAGGTCTTAACCACGCCGGGGTAGCTCAGGGCAAGCTGTTCAAGGTCGTTCAGACGCTTGATATATGCCTCCACGATTTCGCGGCGGGCGCCGGGACGGGCGCCTGAGATGGCGTCACACACCTGAACGATGGGGGCAAGCAGCGAGGTCTGCTCCATTTCATCATGGTGAGCGCCGATGGCGTTGCAGATTTCGGGCTTCTCCTTATACTTCTCGGCAAGCTTCATGCCAAGGAGTGCGTGGGGCAGTTCGGGCTCTTCGTCGGGCACCTTGCCTATGTCGTGGAGCAGGCCGGCGCGGCGGGCCTTCTTGGGGTTGAGGCCGAGCTCGGATGCCATGACGGCGCAGAGGTTGGCCGTCTCGCGTGAGTGCTGGAGCAGGTTCTGGCCGTAGCTTGAGCGATACTTCATCTTGCCCACCAGGCGGATGAGGTCGGGGTGCAGACCGTGGATGCCGAGGTCAATGGCGGTGCGCTTGCCGGTTTCGATGATTTCCTCCTCAATTTGGCGGCGCACTTTATTGACCACCTCCTCGATGCGGGCGGGATGGATGCGACCGTCGGCCACGAGCTGATGGAGCGCCAGGCGCGCAATCTCGCGGCGCACGGGGTCAAAGCCTGACAGGACGATGGCCTCAGGGGTGTCGTCAACAATGATTTCAATGCCGGTGGCGGCTTCGAGGGCTCGGATGTTGCGGCCTTCGCGACCGATGATACGGCCCTTGATTTCGTCGGAGTCAATGTGGAACACGGTCACCGAGTTTTCGATGGCCGTTTCAGTGGCTACGCGCTGGATGGACTGCACCACGATTTTCTTGGCCTCCTTGTTAGCGGTCATCTTGGCTTCGTCCATGATATCGTTGATATAGCTTGCGGCGGCAGTCTTGGCTTCGTCTTTGAGTGACTCCACGAGCTTCTCCTTGGCCTCTTCGCTTGACAGGCCTGAGATGTGTTCAAGCTCCTCCTGAGCCTTGCGGTGGAGGCGGTCAAGCTCGGCCTGACGGCTGTCGAGCACGGCGTTCTGCGCTTCGAGGTTGGCGCGCTGCTGCTCAAGCTCGTTACGGGTGCGCTGGTTTTCGCTCTGCTGCTGGTTGAGCTGCTGCTGGCGCTGCTTGAGGCGACCCTCTTCGGCCTGCACCTTCTGGAGGCGCTGATGGGCCTGCTTTTCAGCTTCGGCCTTGATGTGGAGTTCCTCCTGGCGGGCATCAAGAAGCTTCTTCTCTTTGAGCACTTCGCCTTCACGCTCGGCTTCGGCAATGATCTGGGCGGCGCGTGAGTTTGCCATCTTGCGCAGAACAATCATGGTGGCCCCACAGCCAATTGCGGCAGCTACTATGACAGCGAATAGTATTATGAAAAATGTTGTCATATGGAATTGATGAAAATTGGGTTTAAGTGAATAATGGTCTGTCTATAAGGTTAAAAGGCTATAATTTTAGATTGGTTACTAACAAAAAAAACACGCTGCCGTGGCTTCCGGAAACCGTCCGTCGTGGGCGGCTTCCCTGGCTGGGCATCGTGCGGGAATGTGGGAGGGTAAACTGAGCCGGGGTGTCCCGGCGGGAGTGGAGAGGTTCAGCTCTCGGGGGTGAGACGGTCAGAGGTGCCGGTGTCAATCAGAGCCTTGTCAAGTGAGGCTTCAAAATCGTCAAGGGTCCCTTCGAGGGTCTCCATTTGCCGAAGGTGGTCATAGTAAAGCTCCGCAAATCGCAAGGTTATCATGGCGAGCACTTCGGCCGCTGACTTGTCCTTGAACTGCGGGCGCCAACTGCGCCACAGCCGGTTAATATTATATTCGGCCTGCCGGATAATCTCCTCCTCAGCCACGGTGACATCGGTCATCGCAATCGGGGGGAGGCCTGCCAGACGCACATTGATTGTATTCAGTTTATCTTTCATTGCGTTTCCTTGTTCCTTCTTGGTTGTCAGTCAGTCAGGTCGAGGATGCACCTGTCGATTTCCCGCACTAATCCGGCAATCACGCTCCGCGTCATCTCCACATCGTCACGGTCAGGGTTAATGACCGCCGAAGAGCGGAGGTTGGCAATGCGGCCTTCGAGCTCGGCAATATGCCGGTCACGCTGCGCTATGGCTTTTTCGCTTTCGGCAAGCTGCAAGGCCAGCCGCGAGCGCTCGGCTTCCAGTGCGGCATATTTTTGCACAAGCATTGCTGTTTTTGCTTTTAGCGAATCTACACGCTGCTGCAGGTCGGAAGCCATAGCTGATTACCAAATTTTCACAAAAGTAAGCATTATTTCCGAAACCTCGGCAATCGCGCCCCATTTATTTCGGATTTTCAGCTTGGGCCGATGCGTTTGCCTTGCGGGGACCCATGCCGGGGCGGGCGTCGAGCAGGCAGGCGCCCAGGGCCAGGGCAACGTAGGGCAGACTGTCGTCCTGCGTCAATCCGCCGAAACCGCCAATACCCATGATTGAGGCCATCATGATGGTCGACAGATAGAACCCGGCATGACCGGTGCGGCGCCTGATGATGAAGTAGAGATAAACGTAGAAGAATGTCTGCACAATCAGGCCGATGATGCCGGTGTGGAGGATGGTGTTGAATTGCGTCACTTCCACATAGGCGGCGTTCTCGTCGGCAAGAGAGATGTCGCTATAGAGGTCGTTATGAATCTGATAGCGGGGCAGGGTGGTCTTGGTGGGGTGGATGAAGCCGAAGCCTTGAAGCAGACAGTTCTGCTCGGCCAGCGCCTCGAATTTCGGGATAATCTGCGCCATTCGTGTGGAGCCGAATTCAGACAGTTCCTCGGAGTCCTGACTCTCGTTGAGGGCCGCAAACTGCTGCACGGTGGATTCTATTCGCATGTAGCCGCCGGTGGAGCTGTCGACAAAGTAGAGGATGGTGATGCCCACGGTGGCTAGGGCAAAGTATTTGGCAAACTGCTTGAAGCGGCCCTGGAAGGTGACGTAGGTGAGAACGAAAGCGGCAATGACGGTCATGGTGCGCATGGCCGCAAAGGCACCCACAATCAGGGCCCACTGCCACCAGCGGAGCTTGTAGTGTCGCGCCAGCGGATAGGCGGCGAGGATAATAATGTAGATGCCGCTTGGATATTTGCGGGGGAATTTCATCACCGTCGGAGCCCAGTGGAGGTCCCAGAAGGTGGAGGGGGTTTCATATTGCGAGAAGGTGCCGGGGAGCAGAATCCATCCTTTGAAGATGAAGCCGTCAAGCACATAGAAGGCGCTGATGATGAGCGTGTAGACCAGTACTTTGCGATAGAGCTCGTTGATGTCGAAGCGGCGGTTGGCATACACCCACAGGGGCAGGATGAACACCAGAATCGACATATAGCGGCGCATGGTCAGAATCTGGATGGAGAATGTCTCGTCACTGAACGTCGACATGACCAGCAGGAAAATCACATAGCCGAAAGTGGCTATGGTCACCTTCTTGACCATCACGTTTTTGCGATAAACAAGCATGCCTATACACGACAGTGCCAGCAGGGGGTCAATGAAGTTCAGGGGGAGCACATCGCGCGATATGAAGCCGGGGCTGGTCACCAGGATGGTGAGCATGACCAGAAAGTCAGTGCGGTCATTCACAAAGCGGTTAAGCAGGATGAACACCGTGAACAGCAGTGCCGGATAGAGCGACAGGCCTGTGAGGGAGAGCGACAGCAGGAAGCCGATGGCCCACATCCATGTTGACCGCGGCGCAGTGAGCCTCACCTTGGCTTCCTTGGGGGTGCCTGAGGAGGCTCCCGTGGATGAGGCGGGCAGGGCGGCGGTGGCTGATGATGTGGCGTTGTCGGTCATTCGGATAGTTAGTGGTGGGTGAGTCATTTACCGGTAAAGCGGCTTATCACGGCCTTGCGGCAGCGGAGATACAGGGGGGTGGGGAAGAGCTCCCAGAGCACCAGGGCCGCCACGGTGAAGCAGCTCAGGGTGAGCACACAGTTGGCAAAGGCCGGGATGACCTCGTCCCAGAGGATATAGCCGCCGGCGGTGATGGCGAAGGCAATCACCGGCACGATGAGCCCTTTGAGCGATATGCGCAGCATGTCAATGAAGCGTATCTGCTCTATGCGGCAGTAAGTGGCGGCATAGAGGGTGAGCACGGCTGCCACACCGGCCACCTGCGTCCAGGCAATCCACAGCATGCCGTTGCGATAGAACAGGGCCAGCAGCGAGAGCTGAATCACAATCTCAAGCACTGTCAGCCAGAGGATGCGGCGTGCCATGCCGAAGGATTTCATCACGGCCTGGAAGTAATACTTCAGCGCCGACCCGATGCCGAAGAAGAGCAGGATGCGAAACACGGGCACCGCGCCGTCCCACTTGGCACCGAACAGGAGGTTGAACCCCGGGCCGGCAAGGAGCGTCAGCAGCAGGCCGGCGGTGACGGTGATGGTGGTCATCCAGCCGAGCATCTGGGTGGAGAGCGTGTGGCGCTTGTCGCGGCTGCTCTCGTTGGAGATGATGGCGAAGAAAGATGAGTTGATGATGGTGTCAATCATTGAGTAAGGCACCTCCTCCATCTTCTGGGCCTGCGAGAAGATACCTGACTCCGAGGGGCTGAAGCGGCCCAGCACGGAGGTGTTGATATTGCGGCTCACCTGGTTGATGATATAGGCCATCATAAGGTTGATGCCGAAGCCGAACATCTCGCGGAACGACTCGCGGTAAAATCCCAGGCGCGGAATCCACCGGGTGGCAATGACATAGTAGATAAACTGAAACACCGACAGGAAAATCCGGCATGACACCAGGCCCCAGTAGGTGTAGCCCTTATAGGCCAGGATAATGCC
The DNA here is from genome assembly GCA_014802445.1 of Bacteroides sp. Taxonomy (GTDB): domain Bacteria; phylum Bacteroidota; class Bacteroidia; order Bacteroidales; family Muribaculaceae; genus CAG-1031. Next base: position 50,720 of record JAAVCF010000010.1, read on the forward strand.
AAGGCCGGCGGCAGAGGCTGAAGCAGACACTCTGACAATGGCAATCTTCTTCATCTCAAGCTCCTTGCGAAGCTTCGTTTCCTGCACAAACCACATCACCTGAAACACGAAGCACACTCCTATGCAGCGCATTATGTTCACCAGTGCCGGCTGATGGAAGCAGTCGGCCACCAGGCCGGCGAAGCCAATGAAGAGGGCGCAGAAAATCAGTCCGGCACAGACGTTAAACGTAAACACGGTGGAATAATCGGCCGCCGTGGGCTTGATTTTCTTAATCAGGCCGTCGCTCATGCCGCAACTCGACAGATTGTAGGCAATGGCGATGAAAATGGCCACCATTGCCAGCAGGCCGAAGTCATCGGGGTCAAGCATTCGGGCCAGTGCTATATTGGCACCAAAGGTTATGACCGTGTTAAAAACACGGTCAATGGTACTCCATTTATAGACATTGGCTTGACTTTTCATTTCGTTGATTCAACGAAAGGTGTGTTGAGGGGGGAATGAGTGTGTCTGTCCGCCGGCGGCCGCCGGGGAGGATTACTTTTTCTTCTTGCGGCGGTGCTTGCCGTTGCGGTCCACATTCTCTCCGTAGCCGTAGCCGTAGCCCTTGGTGGCTGTGGTGCCGTTGATCACCAGGGCCATCTTGCGCAGGCGGTTGTCGGCGTAGAGTTCGTTGAAGAACGCCACATCGCGGAGGGTGGTGTAGTTGGCGCGACACACGTAGACCGTGGCATCGCTCACGCGTACCAGTGAGAAGGAGTCGCTGACCATGCCCACAGGCGCCGAGTCAATAAGGATATAGTCATAGCGCTTGCGCAGCTCGGTGAAGAGCTCGTCGATGTCAGGACGCAGCAGCATCTCGGCAGGGTTGGGAGGCACGGGGCCGGCGGTGATGATGTCCATGTTCTCGGCCACGGCGTTGGGCACGATGATGTCGTCGAGCTTCACGTCGGGCGATGACAGGTACTCCGTCAGGCCATACTTGGGTGCGATGGGAAGATACTTGGCCAGGGTGGGCTTGCGGATGTCCATGCCGATCAGAAGCACCTTGCTGCCCTGCTTGGCGAGGGTGGCGGCGAGGTTGATTGACACAAATGACTTGCCCTCGCCCGACACTGTTGAGGTCATCAGGATGACCTTCTCGCCCTCTTTGAGCGACAGTTTCAGAGTGGTGCGCAGCAGATTGAAGAGCTCGTTGAGCGACGACGTGCTGCCGGGGCGAACCACCAGAGTCTCCTTGGAGCGCGAGGTGCAGATTTCGCCCAGCACGGGCACTTTTGAAATCTTGGCAAGCTCGTCCTTGCTCTCAAACTTATTCCGGGTGATTTTTCTCAGATAGATGATGATGGGAGCCATGAACAGGCCGATGATGAAGGCCAGCACAAGGGTCATGCCCTTGCTCATGCCCAGAGGCTCTGACATGGAGTAAGCTTCGTCAACCACTACTCCCTTGGGGATGGAGTTGGCCAGGGTCATCGAGGTTTCCTCGCGGCGCTGCAGCAGGAAGATGTAGAGCTCCTCCTTGAGGGTCTGCTGGCGCAGGATGGAGTGGTACACGCGCTCCTGATAGGGGAGGTTGCCGATGCGCGAGGTTGACTGGTTCACCTGGCTCTCGATATGGCGCGCGGCGGTCACAGAGCTCTGGCGAGCCTTTTCAAGCGAGGTGTTGAGGTTGGCGCGCATGGCGGCCAGCTGTTCGTCAACTTTCTTCAGCGGCACACTGTTGCCCTTGGCGTTGCGGGCCAGGTCCATGCGCTGGAGAATCACATTGTTATAGGCGGTGATGGCTTCCTGGGCATCTGAGGTGATGGTGGTGGAGGGCATCAGCGAGAATTTGTTGGCGGGGTCAGCCACAAAGTCCTGGAGCATCTTGAGCACCTCGGCCTCGGCCTGAGTCTTGATGAGCTCCTGCTCAAGGGCGCTCTTCTGGTTGAGGGTGTAGGTCACGTCGGCATACATGTCCGTCATGCCCTGCTCCTTCTTGAACTTCTCGATGTCACGCTCCACGTCGTTGAGGTCGCCTGACAGCAGCTCCAGGCGCGAGTCAATGAACTCGGCTGTCTTCTGCGATTTGAGGTTACGCTCCTCGATGCCTCGAGCGTTATAGTTGGCTATGATGCAGTTAAGGAGGTCCTTGGCATAGTCCGTTGAGGGTGAGTTGACGTTGAGGTGGATCACGTTGGCTTTCTTGTTGGCCACGTTGATGGCCACATCCTGGTCAAGCTCCTCGGCGGTAACATCGTAGCCGGTGTAGGTCACATCGGTGGTCAGCGGCTCGCCGGGATGGAAATATTTGGTCTTGTTGACATAGAACTTGCCGAAGGGGGTGTCAACGCTCACAGGCCATGTCTTGCTCTCAACGGTGGCAAGCTTATTGCCTTTCTGACGCACTATGACCTTGATATCGCCCTCTTTATTGACCTTGATGCGGAATTTGAGCACCGACATCATGGTGTCGGCCACACCGGGAGCGGTGTAGACGTCGACGGGGAAGTCCTGATATTTGAACTGCTTGGTGAGCAGGTTGGGCTTGACCACGTGGGTCTTGTTGAGATTGAGGTCCTTGGCGGTCTGGCGCAGCACGGAGTGCGACGACACCACAAACACCTCATCGTCAACCTGGCCTTTGCTGCCGAACACTCCGGCAAGGTTGCCGAAGTTGGCCATCAGGCCGCTTGAACCGCTCTTCTCATCGTCCTGCGAGATGAGGATGTTGGCATGGACGGAGTAGACGGGCTGGTGGATTTTCGTGTAAAGATAAGCCAGACCCACACACACAACTATGCAGATAACAAAAAGATACCACTTCTTGGCGTAGTCGTGCAGCAGTCCGGGAATGTCTATGATTTCGCTCTGGGTTTCGCGTTCGGTGCTCATTGCGAGTGTGTTGGTGTGAATGAATCGGGTTACTTGACAGCCAGCGCAATCACGAGCGATGCAATCACTGAGCAGGCGCTGATGATGGCTGAGGTCACCTGAATTTTATAGGCGTTGTTGATGTTATAGGTGGCGTTGGAGCGGCGCACATTGTTGGGCTCCACAATCAGAAGGTCGTTCTGCTGAAGATAGAAGTAGGGGCTCTTGAACAGCTCCGAGTCATTGAGATTGAGGTGGTGATACTCCTTGACGCCGTTATTTTCACGAATCAGGAGAATGTTGTCGCGCACGGCATACTGGCTAAGGTCGCCGGCACGCGAAATGGCGTCGAGCACCGAGAAGCGCTCGCCGCTGGCGGCAACCACGCCGGGACGGTTCACTTCGCCCAGCACATTGATGTGAAAGTTGGCCAGGTTAACGGTCACAATCGGGTCGTCAACATCCTGGCTGATGCGCTCATAGAGCATGTCGGCCAGCTCGCCGGTGGTCATGCCGGCCACATGGAGCTTGCCCAGAATCGGGAAGGTGATGTCGCCCTGGGGTGAAACAAGATAGGTGCGGGGAGTGCCCGAGGGGTGATAAACTGTCAGGCCCGAGGTCGGGTCGGTGACAGGGGTGTAGGCCGTGGTGAGGTTGTAGACCATTGTGGCCGAGGGGTTAACAGAGGTCACCGAAATTGCCAGCTCGTCATCCGGAACAATGCGGAGTTCATAGGCGGTGTCGCCAAGGGTGCCCGAGGCGGTGGCCCGGATGTCGTCGAAATATGACATTGAGGTCTTTTGGGAGCTGCATGATGCAAGCATCATCACTAACGCCGTAAGCATCATGCCAAGCCATGCGGTCTTTCTCATTTTGATAAGCGGTTGCTCTTTGATTGGTTCACATTAATAATGGCCTGACCCGACGACGCGCGCCGGGACTGACTGATAACACAACGCATCCCCCACCTATATTATTATATCGGTGGCAAGGATAGTTTTTTAGCGGTGCAAAGTTAGTCATTATTCCCCAATCCCGAAAGCACCCCCGCCGTTATTTGCATCCTGCCTCCACCAAGCCCTTGTGTCGCGATGGTTTTTTACGTAATTTTGCATCTGACAGTTAATAATTAATGTGAAACGCCATGTCAGACAACGATAAATATCAGAGCGTCATAGAGGCCATTAAGGCCAAGGCTGCCGAGATTCTCCCGAGCGGTTCAAGGGTGGCTCTCTACGGCTCTCGTGCTCGCGGAGATGCCCGCCCTGATTCTGACTGGGATATCCACATCCTCATTCCGGGCGAGGAGCGCGTGCCGTGGTCTCTGTGGGATTTATACGCATGGCCTTTTGAAAGCCTTGGTTTTGAGCTGAATGAGGTGATTACTCCGCGATTGTATTCTTTCTCGGGATGGTTAAAGCGCAGCTTCTTGCCTTTCTATAAGAATGTGGAGCGTGATTCTGTGTTAATTTACCAAGGTTGAAATTATTATGACGCTGAAATCAGAAGAAAGAGATGCCATCGTGACCTATCGCCTGGAGAAAGCCACCGACACTCCGAAAAACCGCTGACTCCTTCGCCTCACAATCGCTTTTGCGGGGTGGGATGGGCGCCAATCGGCGGATTTTTGCTATTTTTGCAGTCTGATTTCACCCAATTGTGATGTTTTCAATAGAATTTTCCTTTCTCGAATATTGTCTGGCAGGGGGAGCGCTGTGTTTGTCAGTGGTGCTGCTTTCGCTGTTGCTGCCGAGGCTGTTGCGTGTGCGCCGTCAGGTTATGGCCGACGGGGCGGTGATGGCTTCCGTGGCTGAGACGGCTGATGATGCCACTCCTTATCCTCCTGTGTCAGTGATAGTCACGGCCGACGATGATGCTTGGAACCTCTCAACTCTCCTCCCTGACCTGCTGGCTCAGGATTATCCTGCGCCGATGGAGGTGATTGTGGTTGACAATGGTGAGGGCGGCCCGTCGCAGACGGTGGTGGCGCAGCTTCAGCCTGAGCACCCCAATCTCTATCTCACTTTCGCCCCTTCGCGTTCGCGCAATCTGTCGCGCAAAAAGCTCGCCGTGACTCTCGGTGTCAAGGCCGCCGGATATGAACACCTGATTCTCACCAACGGCAACTGCCGCATCGCTTCGCCTCTGTGGCTCAGGGCAATGTGTCGCCATTTCGCCGATGGCAAGGATGTGGTGGTGGGATACAGCTATCCTGCTCCTGCCGATGCCGACGACCCTCGCGAGAGCCGTGGCGCCGCTTTCAGCCGTGTGCGCGGTGCGCTTCAGTGGCTCGGCTCGGCCATCAAGGGCAATGTTTGGCGCGCCGACGGTAACAATCTGGGCTACACACGTTCGCTCTTCTATGCCAACCGGGGTTTCCAGAGCTCGCTCAATCTCAAGTATGGCGACGACGACATCTTCATCCGCGAGATTGCCACACCTGAAAATTCGGCCGTGGAGCTCTCGCCCGAATCGTTCGTGGAGGAGCTGGAGCAGGACCTGCCCCGCGCGCATCGTCTTGACCGTATCCACCGCGATTTCACGGCCCGACGCCTCCCCTCCGGCCCGCGCCGCTGGTGGGGCCTGATTTCCATCGTGTGGTGGTGTTATCTGCTTGTCACTGCGGCTGTTATCGTAGTGGGGCTGCCGTCGTTGGTGCCTCTCATCGCCGCGAGTGTGCTGGCGCTGATTACCGGGCTGACAGTCGACATTTTCTGGCGCCGCACAATGGGCGCTCTGGTCTCACGCAAGCTGTGTCTCACCGTGGGATGGTTTCTGACGGTCCACCCCTTCTCAACACTGGCCTACCGCATCCGCGGACGCCGCGCGCGCTACACCAATTTCACTTGGACCACCGAAAAGTGACTCCCATCGAGGCACACTGTGCTCCCTTAACCGGGGGCGCCAGCTTGGCCACGGTAACAATCACTTCCTCAATCTCTTCCCAGCGGTTTATCAGGGCTATGATGATGGAAGTGGCGGCCGTTTCCACAAGCTGTACCTCTTCGCTCATCACGGCGCGAATCTCGTCAACCACATCGGCATAGTTGACCGTCATGTAAATCATGTCGGTGATGCCGGCCTGTTCCGCCATGGGATAGGTCAGGGTCACGCTCACTTCAAAATCGTTGCCTATCTGACGCTCCTGCGCGTCAACACCCACAGGGGCATGGACGCGCAGGCGGTCAATGAATATCTTTGTGTCTCTTATCATTCGGTTCAGCGGCGGCTCCGGCGGCCGTTTTTCTTGTTCTGATACTGTTTCTTGGGCGACTTCGACAGGGCTTCGCGCACGCTCACTTTTCGGCCCATGGCGTCCTCATCGGGGCGCTCGGGAATCTTGTCGCCGGCAAGCACAAAGTCAAGCTGCTTCTTGGCAAGGTCGGCGCGGGCCACTCTCACCTTCACCTCGTCGCCCAGACGATACTTCACTCCGTGGCGGCGCCCGGTGAGGGTGTAGTTCTTCTCGTCAAAGTCATAATAGTCATCGGCGAGGTCACGCACCGGCACAAGGCCTTCGCAGAGGTTCTCGTCGAGCTCCACGTAGAGGCCCCACTCCGTTACGCCTGAAATCACGCCGGTGTACTCGTCGCCGAGGTGTTCGGTCATGTATTCCACCTGCTTATATTTTATCGAGGCGCGCTCGGCGTTCGATGCCAGCTGTTCCATGTCGGAGCAGTGCTTACACTGGTCCTCAAGCTTGGCGGCATTAACCGAGCGTCCGCCGTTGAGGTATTTCTCCAGCAGGCGGTGAACCATCATGTCGGGGTAGCGGCGTATGGGCGAGGTGAAGTGGGTGTAGTAGTCAAACGCCAGACCGTAGTGGCCTATGTTGACGGTTGAATAAATGGCCTTGGCCATCGAGCGGATTGCAAGGGTGGAGAGGAAGTTTTCCTCGCCGCGCCCTTTCACTTCGCTGAGCATCTTGTTGATGGAGCGGTTCACGTCGCGCGCGGTGCCTGAGGCGCGCACCTTGAAGCCGAACGTGCGCGACAGCTGGGCCAGGTCGGCAAGCTTGCCGGGGTCAGGCATGTCATGCACGCGATACACGAATGCCTTCGGCTTCTTATGTCCCGCAGGGTTGCCGATGGTCTCGGCCACGGTGCGGTTGGCAAGGAGCATGAACTCTTCGATGAGCTTGTTGGCGTCCTTGGATTCTTTGAAGAACACGCCCACGGGACGGCCGTCGGCGTCGATGTCAAACTTCACCTCGGCGCGGTCAAACTCCACAGCGCCGGCCTCGTAGCGCTGCTGGCGCAGAATCTTGGCCAGGCGGTCAAGGGTCAGAATCTCGTCGCGATAGTCGCCTTCGCCGGTCTCGATAACCTGCTGGGCCTCTTCATAGGTGAAGCGGCGGTTCGACTTGATGACCGTGCGGGCTATGCGTGAGTTGACCACTCGTGCCTTGTCGTCCATCTCGAAGATGCAGGAAAAGGTGAGCTTCTCCTCGTCGGGACGCAGCGAGCAGATGCCGTTTGACAGGTGTTCGGGCAGCATCGGAACCACGCGGTCCACCAGATACACGCTCGTGGCGCGGCTCTGGGCCTCGCGGTCAAGCAGGGTGTCGGGACGCACGTAGTGGGTCACGTCGGCAATGTGCACGCCCACTTCATAGTGGCCGTTGGGGAGCTTGCGCAGTGACAGGGCATCGTCAAAGTCCTTGGCGTCCTTGGGGTCAATGGTGAAGGTCACCGTGTTGCGCATATCCACTCGGCGGCCAATCTCCTCTTCGGTGATGCCGGCGCCTATCTTCTCGGCAGCGGCCTCCACATTCTTCGGGTAGCGGTAAGGCAGGCCGAATTCAGCCAGGATGGCGTGCATCTCGGCATGGTTGTTACCGCTCTCGCCCAGGATGTCAACCACCTCGCCGCGGGGATTCTTGTCATCGTCGCCCCACTGGGTGATTCTCACCACGGCTTTGTCGCCCGTCTTGCCGCCGCGCAGGCGGTTGCGGGGAATGAAGATGTCAGTGGCAAGGAATTTTGAGTCGGTGCGCAGATAGGCAAAGTATTTTTCCACCTTGAGGGTGCCGATAAACACCTGGTCCTTCTTCTCGATGATTTCCACCACCTCGGCCTCAGGCTCGGCGCCGCGGCGGCGGGCGGCGATGGTCACTCTCACCTTGTCGCCGTTGAGGGCGTGCATGGAGTTGCGCTCGGCCACGAACACGTTTTCGCCGTCGGTGTCGCAAATCACTGAGTTCTTGCCGTTTGAGCGGCGCACAAAGATGCCGGTGTCAACCGTTGAGCGCTGTGGATTCTTGTATTTTCCGGGCGACACTTCGGTGATGTCGCCGTCGAAGGCCATTTCGGCCAGCAGCATAGCCACGGCTTTCTGCATCTTGGGGGTGGCGGCGCCAATGGCAGCCGATGCCTGCTTATAATTAAAGGTGGCGGCTCCCTGACCGTTTATATATTCGCGCACGGCTTCGTCAAGATTGACGGCGGTGGTGCGGGTGGGTTTCTTCTTGGGTTGAAATGAACGTGATGGCATCGTAGTTTCTTGAATTCGGTTACTTTATATTGTAACACGCCGCCGGGGCCTTTTGTTTGGGGATGAGGCTCGCCGGCGGCGTGTTAATGAGGTTGGGGAGCGCTGATGGGCTGTGGAATCGCGGGCCCGGAATCAGGCGTCGATGTTGGCGTAGCTGGCGTTGGCTTCAATGAAGTCGCGGCGGGGGGCCACTTCCTCGCCCATGAGCATCGAGAAGATGCGCTCGGCTTCAATGCCGTCGCTGATGGTCACTTGCTTGAGAAGGCGCTGGTTGGGATCCATGGTGGTGTCACGGAGTTCCTCGGCGCTCATCTCGCCAAGACCTTTATAGCGCTGAACCTTGGTGTTGTTGCCGTAGCGGCTTATAAACTGCTGCACTTGCTGCTCGGTCCAGCAATACTCCTCGGCCTTGCCGCGGTTGGCGGTGCACTTGTAGAGCGGGGGTGTGGCCAGATAGAGGTAGCCTTTCTCGATGATGGGGCGCATGCGGCGGAAGAAGAAGGTCATCAGCAGGGTGTCGATGTGTGAACCATCGACGTCGGCATCGGTCATGATGATGATCTTGTGATAGGCGAGCTTGGAGATGTTGACCTCCTGAGGGTCCTCGGGGGTGCCGATGGTCACGCGCATGGCCTGGAAGAGGTTGCGGATTTCCTGGTTGTCGAAAATCTTGTGTTCCATGGCTTTCTCCACATTGAGGATTTTGCCTCGGATGGGGAGTACGGCCTGGATGCGGCGGTCACGGCCCTGCTTGGCCGTTCCGCCTGCCGAGTCACCCTCGACAATGAAGAGTTCGCAGTCCTCGGCAGTGCGGCTGGAGCAGTCGCTGAGCTTGCCGGGGAGGCCGCCGCCGTAAAGCGGGGTCTTGCGCTGAACCTTGGTGCGGGCGTCGTAGGCGGCTTTGCGGGCCTTGGCGGCCACAATCACCTTCTCCACAATCACCTTGGCTTCGCGGGGATGCTCTTCAAGATAGTTGCCCAGGGCCTCGCTCACTGCGGTCTGCACGGCGCCGATGGCTTCGTTGTTGCCGAGTTTGGTCTTGGTCTGGCCCTCAAACTGGGGCTCCATGATTTTCACGGAGATAACGGCGGTGAGGCCTTCGGTGAAGTCGTTGGCGTTAACTTCCACCTTCTCCTTCTCAAACATCTTGTGCTCTTCGCCGTATTTCTTCATCGTCATCGTCAGGCCGCGGCGGAAGCCGGTCTGGTGTGTGCCGCCTTCGATGGTGTGGATGTTGTTGACGTAGGAGCGGATGTTTTCGGCGTTGTAGGAGGTGTTGTAGGTCAGGGCCACTTCCACGGGGATGCCGTTGCGCTCGGTGTTGAGGTGAATCACATCGTTGATGAGTGATTCCTTGTTGGAGTCAATGTATTCCACAAACTCGCGCAGGCCGTCCTTGGAGTAGAAGGTCTCGGTCAGGGGCTGGCCGTTTTCGTCGAGCTGACGCTTGTCGGTGAGCGTCAGGCGGATGCCGGCGTTGAGGAATGCAAGGTCGCGCAGGCGTGAAGCCAGCGTGTGGTAGTCATATTCGGTGACGGTGAAGATTGACCCGTCGGGCTTGAAGGTGATGGAGGTGCCGGTGTGGGTGCTGGTGCCTTCCACTCGCAGCTCCGTGGTGGGCTTGCCGCAGGAGTATTCCTGAACGTAGGTCTTGCCGTCGCGGTTCACCTCGGCGCGCAGATAGGTCGACAGGGCGTTGACGCAGCTCACGCCCACACCGTGCAGACCGCCTGACACCTTGTAGCTGTCCTTGTTAAACTTGCCGCCGGCGTGGAGCACCGTCAGAACCACCTCAAGGGCGCTCTTGTGTTCTTTCTCGTGCATGTCCACGGGGATGCCGCGGCCGTTGTCCACAACCGTGATGGAGTTGTCTTCGTTGATGGTCACATTGATTGTGTCGCAGTAACCTGCAAGGGCTTCGTCAATGGAGTTGTCCACAACCTCATACACCAGGTGGTGGAGACCTTTCTCACTGATGTCGCCGATATACATTGCCGGGCGCTTGCGCACGGCTTCAAGGCCTTCGAGCACCTGAATCGAACTCGCGCCGTATTCTTCGTTTTCTGCCATATTTGGGGTAAAATAGTCTGTTGGATGGCGGCAAATCCTCATGCGCGCGGGCGCGCGGGCATTTACCGCCTCAAAATTACAAAAAAAATGCCACGTGTGCAAATCTGGGTTGCGCTCTGTGCTTCGGGAGCCTTTTTTGTCACAAAAGCCGCAGGATGTCCGCTTTTTGCCCTTTATGGGGCATTACTTTTGCTGCATAACCCGTAAAAACCACGTGTGCATATGAATTTCCCTTTCGCAAAATGGATGAGCGCTCTTGAGGTGCTCTCCGCTGCTGACCGTGCGCTGATCATCGGCGCTGTGTGTGACTATATCTATCTTGGCTATGATTGCCCTGAGTTGCCTCCGGCGCTGATGGCGTCGTTTAATCTTATCCGTGAAGAGGTGGATGCCATCTGCCTCAAGCGCAAGGCGGCGCTGAGGAAGCGCTTGGAGCGTCAGTGTGAGGCGCAGGTGATGCCCGCGCCTCCGGCGGCGGTGCCTGAGGTGCCTGAGGAGGCCGTGGTGATTGATGAGGTGGAGGAGGGGGCCGTAGCGGTGGAGCCGCCCGGGCGGGCGCCGGCGACGCGGCAAGCTGCCGGAAAGCCTCGCATCAGAAAGAAGATGGTCAGAGCGAGGCAATCAGCCAGGCCGTATAGCCCACGTAGCTGAGAACCATCAGGGCCCCTTCCACGCGGGTGATGGTGCGCTCGCGGAAGAACCATCCGAACACCCAGAACATCACCGAGGCGCCGGTCATCACCAGGAGGTCAATGGTGCTTATGCCGCCGAAGGGCAGCGGGGTGATGGTGGCGGCGGTGCCGAGTATGAGCAGTATGTTGAAGATGCATGAGCCTATCACATTGCCTATTGCCATGCCGTTTTCGCCTTTGCGGGCGGCCACTATGCTGGTAGCGAGCTCGGGGAGCGAGGTGCCTGCGGCCACAATGGTGAGGCCTATCACGGCGTCACTCACGCCCATGGCGCTGGCAAGGCCGGAGGCGCCGTCCACAAATTTGTCGCCGCCAAACACCAGTGCCGCCAGTCCGCCAACAATTCCGGCCGTTGCTTTCAGTGTGCCGCCGCGGCTCTTCTCGGCTGCCTGGAGGGCTGCGGGGTCAGCTTCAGCGGCGGTGGGTTGCGGTGTCCGGGCGGTGGCAAACATGTAGCGCAGGAAGAGTCCGAACATAATCAGGAGCAGTATGCCGTCCACGCGGGTCACGAGTCGCTCCGGAGCTCCGTCAAGGATGGTGCCGCACCCCATTGTCAGAAGCACAAGGGCGCTCACCGTCACCAGCGGAATCTCGGTGGTCATGACGCTGCGGGTGATGACAATTGGTTTCAGCATAGCCACTATACCTATGATTACCAGAATGTTGAAGATGTTGCTGCCCACCACGTTGCCTATGGCCAACGGGGCGTTGCCGTCCACTGCTGAGATGATGCTGATGGCCAGCTCGGGCGCCGAGGTGCCCAGGGCCACAATAGTGAGGCCGATTATGAGGTCGCTCACTCCCAGGCGTCGTGCCACGGCCGAGGCGCCGTCGGTGAGCCAGTTGGCGCCGAAAAGAATCAGTGCCAGTCCGCCAATGAGAAAAAGGATGTTGAGAATCATAGGTCAGTCTGTTTGCCGGATGGTCCAGCGGATGCTGCGTGAACGGCTCGGGCCGAAGCGCCACAGCAGCAGGTTATACACTCCGATGATGGCTATGGCGGCCATCACCACCACCCACCGCGGAAGCGATGAGCCGGCAAGTGGCAGGATGATGCCCAGGAAGATGCCGAATGACATCAGTATCGCCAGGGCTGTGGCTCCTGCCTGATTGCGCTCTTGCGCTGTGGCGGTGACGTTTGCGCCCTCGCGGAGCCCGCGCACACTGTCAACGCTCACGGTCAGCTCCGAGTCGGCCCCCGCCTTGGAGCATAGCCCGGTCATGGTGCATGTGTCACACCGTTTCGGCGTGGTGTCGCTGAGCCGAAGGGTCACATCGTGACCGTCAATGCGCCTGATGGTGCCTGTGTGGGTGATGACTGATGAATCCATGCTAAGGGGGTGGAGATGTGTGGCAAAATTAGTGAAAATTATTGATTCCGGGCTACAGTCTTTATATAATAAATGTAGTGACATGCCCGGGCGGAAGGGCCTTCGTGACCGCGCCGGGCGGCATCTTAAACTTCAAAAGTGGCTGAAATCGTTTAATTTTGAATGTTTGCTTAGTTTGTTTCGGATAATATTTCTTATATTTGCAAGCTGAAAAAATACCACGAAATTAATTTAACAATCATTAAACATAAAAAACACAATGCAAAGCAAAGGAACCTTGGGAAGCGTTGTAGCCGGCGTTATTGCCGTGTTCCTCGTGCTCATCTGCCTTTTCTACCTCTCGTTTACCTTCGTGGGTAACAAGTATGAGGATAAGGCCGAAGCGTATGCACAGGAGCAGGCTGCCAAACCCGGTGCGAATCCCGACACCTACCGTCTTGCCAAAAGCGAATATCTGAAGAATATCGCTAATGAAAAAGTTTGGCTCGGTTACACCTTTAATGAAGTACAGAAACTTGGAGTGGGTCTCGGCCTCGACCTCAAGGGTGGTATGAACGTCACCCTGCAGGTGTCAGTGCCTGACATTCTCCGCTCGATGGCTAACGCCGAGGGTAACCCCTATTTCGAGAAGGCTCTGGCCAACACTGACTCTGTGGCTCGTGCTAACCGCTCGGCCGACTATGTTGACCTCTTCCTGGAGCAGTACAAGGCGCTTGACCCCAACGGTGACCTCACCGTGCTCTTCAAGGACCAGGTGAACCGTGGCGACAGCTTTGACAAAGTGAAATCAGCTCTCCATCAGGAGGTGAAGGACCGCGTGAGCTCGTCAACCAATGTGCTCCGCGCCCGTATCGACCAGTTCGGCGTTGTTGCTCCTAACATTCAGGAGCTCGAAAAGGATGGTCAGATTCTCCTTGAACTCCCCGGTGTGAAGGAACATGAGCGTGTGCGCGAGCTTCTGAAGTCATCAGCTAACCTTGAGTTCTATGAGACTATGCCTCTGTCGGAATTCCAGGGCGCTCTGGCTGAGCTTGACAACACTCTTCGCAATGACTCCACCGGCAATGGCCGCGGCCTCATGGGCTACTTCGTGCAGCTGGGCGACCCCCGCTACATCGTTGTAGGTATGGCAACTGAAACAGCCCGCGACACCATCAACACCATCCTCGCTTCGCCCGCCGCCAAGCGCATCCTCCCCTCTAACCTCAAGCTCGCTTGGCAGGTTAAGCCTGAAACCGCTCAGGTGAAGGACTCGCTCGGCAATGCCAAGAATGTCCAGATTTACACTCTGATGGCTCTCCGCACCACCAACGGCAAGCCCGCGCTTGCTGGCGACGTGGTGACCAGCGCCACCAGTGACTATGACGCTCAGGGCGGTCAGGGCAACTATGTGTCAATGAACATGAAGCCCGATGCTGCCCGCCAGTGGGCCCGCATCACCGGCGCCAACATCGGCAAGCCCGTGGCTATCGTGCTCGATGACCAGGTTTACTCTGCTCCCAACGTTAACTCGGCAATCGACGGCGGCCGCTCGCAGATTACCGGTAACTTCACCACCGACGAGGCAAAGGACCTTGCCAACGTGCTCAAGTCAGGTAAGATGGCCGCTAAGGTGGACATTATCTCCGACACCGTTATCGGTCCGTCGCTCGGTGCCCAGGCCATCCATGACGGCTTCGTGTCATTCATCATCGCCCTCGTGCTCCTGATGATTTTCATGTGTGCCTTCTATGGTATCATCCCCGGCCTCATCGCCAACCTCGGTCTGATTTTCAACATCTTCTTCACCTTCGGTATCCTCGCTTCGTTCCAGGCCGTGCTCACTCTGTCGGGTATCGCTGGTATCGTCCTCGCGCTGGGTATGGCGGTTGACGCCAACGTGCTCATCTTCGAGCGCGCCAAGGAGGAGCTCCGCGCAGGCAAGAACGCCCGTCAGGCCATTGCCGACGGTTACTCTAACGCCTTCTCGGCAATCTTTGACTCTAACCTCACTTCGGTTATCACCGGTGTGATTCTGCTTATGTTCGGCACCGGCCCCATCAAGGGCTTCGCCACCACCCTTATCATCGGTATTATCTGCTCATTCTTCACCGCCGTTTATCTCACCCGTCTGGTATTTATCCTCGGTGCAAAGAGCAAACCCTTTGAACGTCTCACCTTCGACACTCCGCTGTCGCGCAAGATGTTCACCGACACTCACATCAACTTCCTCGGTGCCCGCAAGGTCAGCTTCATGATCTGCGCAGCCGCTGTGCTGGTGATTCTCGGTTCTTTCTTTGTGCGCGGCCTCAACCAGGGCATCGACTTCTCGGGTGGTCGCAACTATGTGGTTCAGTTCAGCCACCCCGTTCAGACTCATGAGCTCCAGGCTAAGCTGGCTCCCATGTTTGACGGTGCTCAGCTGAGCGTAATCACCATTGACGACAACACCAAGGTGCGTATCTCCACCAACTATAAGATTGACTCTGACGCTGCCGACGTGGACGACGAGATTTCGCAGATTCTCTACAAGGGTCTCGAAAACGAGCTCGAAGGCATGAGCTACGACGACTTCTCAACCACCAATGAGAATGTGGGCATGATGTCAAGCCAGAAGGTGGGCCCCACCGTGGCTAACGACATGAAGAAGGACGCTTACATCGCCGTGATTCTCGCCCTTCTGGCCATGTTTGTCTACATCCTGGTGCGTTTCCGCAACATTGCCTTCTCTGTTGGCGCGCTCGCCGCTGTGGCGTTCACCGCCTTCACCATCATCGGCTTCTACAGCCTCTTCTGGGGCGTGTTCCCCTTCGCTATGGAGGTTGACCAGTCATTCATCGCCGCCATCCTGACCGTTATCGGTTATCAGATCAATGACACCGTGGTGGTGTTTGACCGTGTGCGTGAAAACGTTGGTCTCTATCCCAAGCAGGACTTCGGTGTGACAATCAATAACTCCATCAACTCCACTCTGGGCCGTACCATCATGACCTCTTGCTCGACTCTGCTCGTGCTCCTCTGCATCTTCATCCTCGGTGGCGACGCTATCCGCTCGTTCACTTTCGCGATGATCTTCGGTGTGGTTATCGGTACTCTCGCCACCATCTACGTGGCTGCCCCCGTGGCTTACCTCACCGACGCCCGCCGCAACGCCAAAGCAGCCAAGGCTAAAGCATAATCCTTAAGGATTCCGATAAGAATTTCCGGGCCGGCGCACTTTTTCGCCGGCCCGGACGTTTTTTAACAGGGGAGCTCCGTTTCCCCGAAAGTTTTCGTATTTTTGCATATCCACAAATCATTGAATCATGAAACGCCTCCTGCTTCTGATCACTGCCGTGGTCGCTATGGCCTTTGCCGTGGTGGCCAAGGATGCTGCCTCCATTAAGTTTAACGAAACCAAGATTGACCTGGGCCGCATCGATGCCGCCAAAGGTAAGGTGACGTTCACTTACACGTTTGTTAACGTAGGAACCGAGCCGCTGATAGTGGTGTCGGTCACCAACGGCGGTTGCGGTTGCACCAAGCCTTCGTTTCCCAAGGAGCCCATCGCGCCGGGCAAATCGGGCAAGGTGTCAATCACTTTCAACCCCGAGGGGCGCGCCGGCGAGCTTAACCGCGAGGTGACGGTACGCACCAACGGCAAGCCCAAGACGGTCAAGCTGCGTTTCTCCGGAGTGGTTATCCCTGAAAAGCGATGAGAGCCGCCTCGCTGTTAGCCGCGGCCGCTGTGGCCGTTGCCGCCCATGCTGCCCCGCAGGTGGTGTGGACCGCCATGGAGCATGACTTCGGAGCTTTTGACGAGGCGCTGGGTGTGGTGACATGCACCTTTGCCGGAGTCAACACCGGCAATGAGCCGCTGGTGGTAATTGCCGCCCGCGCCAATTGCGGGTGCACCACGCCGCATTTCTCTGACCGTCCTGTGGCTCCGGGCGACACGGCCTTCATCACCGTGGGCTATGATGCCAAGGGACGCCCGGGAAGGTTCTCCAAGAAGGTGGTGGTCACCACCAACACTGACCCCGCAAAGTCAACCCTCACCGTCTCAGGAACCGTCATAGGCACCTCCAACACACTGCGAAGCCGCTATCCGGTGGATGCCGGGGCCATGAAGCTGCGCACCGAAGTGCTGGCCTATGGCGAGGTTAGCCGCAGCTCCACCGGAGGCCAGTATATCGAGGCTTACAATGCGTCGGCCGACACGCTTCGCCCGCGCGTGGTCAGCTCGCCTCCCTATGTGTCGGCCACCATCAGCCCGGCGGCTGTCCCCCCGGGCGAGAATTTCGTGATATCCACGGTGTTTGACCCCATGTGCAGCCAAACGTGGGACCTCGTGACTGACACTCTCGTGGTGGAGGCCGCAGGGCGCAGTGTGCCCATCTCCACCGTCGGCATCATCACCGAGGACTTTTCGCGTCTCACCCCCGCGCAGCATGACCGCGCGCCCGTGATTCGCCTCACCCCCGAGGTGCTCGACGCCGGGCGCCTGAGCCGCTCCTCGGCGCCGCTGACGTTTACCGTCGAGATTGCCAATCAGGGGCGCGAGGAGATGAAGCTGCGCCGTGTCTATTGCACTGACCCCGCCGTCAGCCTCACGCTCAAGAAGAGCACTGTGAAGCCCGGCAAGCGTCAGAAGCTCATCGTCACCGTTGACCCTGCGCGCATCCCCGCCTCCGCTTCGATGCTCAATTCACGCATCATCATCATAGCAAATGACCCCGCCAATCCGCGCAATGTCATCCGCCTGGTTGGCGAACTCATACCTTGAAATCTACCTTTGACCATGCAACAACACATCGAAAACGACGACAAATACCTCGGACTCACCGTCAACTCGGGTGTGGTCCAGCCCCCGAGTGTCAATCCCTATTTCAAGCCGCGCCGCCGCGCTCCGCTCCCTACGGCGGGTGAACTGGTGGAGGGCATCCTCAAGGGCGACATCACCCTCCTTTCGCGCGCTGTGACGCTCGTGGAGAGTGTGCAGCCCGCCCACCGCGCTCTGGCCTCGGAGGTCATTGAAAAGTGTCTGCCTTACAGCGGCAATTCGCGCCGCATAGGCATCACGGGTGTGCCCGGAGCGGGCAAGAGCACCTCAATTGATGTGTTTGGCCTCCATGTGCTCAAAGATGGCGGCAAGCTGGCCGTGCTGGCCATTGACCCCTCCAGCGAGCGCACACGCGGCAGTATCCTCGGCGACAAGACGCGCATGGAGAAGCTCTCCATGCACCCCGACGCGTTCATCCGCCCCAGCCCTTCGGCGGGCAGCCTCGGCGGTGTGGCGCGCAAAACGCGTGAAACCATCATCCTCTGTGAAGCCGCGGGCTTCAACAACATCTTCGTGGAGACCGTCGGGGTGGGGCAGAGCGAGACAGCTGTCCACTCCATGGTCGACTTCTTCCTGCTCATCCAGCTGGCTGGCACCGGCGACGAGCTGCAGGGCATCAAGCGCGGCATCATGGAGATGGCCGACGGCATTGTCATCAACAAGGCCGACGGTGACAATGTGGGGCCCGCTCAGCTGGCGCAGGCGCAGTTCCGCAGCGCTCTCCATCTCTTCCCGCCCACCGAGAGCGGCTGGATGCCGGAGGTGCTCACCTATTCGGGCTATTACGAGCTGGGCATCCCCGAGGTGTGGGAGATGATTGACCGCTATTTCCACTTCGTGAAGTCAAACGGCTACTTTGAGCTCAAGCGCAACCGCCAGTCGCGCTACTGGATGTATGAAACCATCAACGAGCGTCTGCGCAGCGATTTCTATGACAATCCCGAGGTGGCCGCTCTCCTTGATGTCAACGAGCGTGCCGTGATGACCAACACCATGACCTCATTTGCCGCCGCTCAGAGCGCGCTTGACCTCTACTTCAGTCAACGCGGCCGCTGACCGATAATGAACCCTCAGAGGGAGGAACGTGTTGTGAATGTATAATCATAACACGTTCATTCCGATGAGACCCTTCCTAAGCTATAATACACCCGCGGCGGCATCCCGCCGCCACACGTCGCCCCGCCGTCAGGCACCTGACACTCTCGAGTTCAGTCAGGCCACGGTGGAGATGCTTCCTGCGTTGCTTCCGCTGCTGCGCCGCGCACCGTGGCGCACGTGTGATTTCACAGCCGGCGGCCTGCTCCTGTGGGCCGACTATTTCCACTACACATTCTGCATCCGAGAGAACACGCTCTTCGTGATGGGCACCGATGAGGCTGACCCTTCGAGGATGGCTTTCCTGATGCCGGTGGGCGACATGGCTCCCGAGAGGGCCATCGCCATGGTGCGTGACTACTGCCGCCGCCGTGGCATGGAGGCGCGCTTCACCGCCGTCCCTGAGGAGGCTCTGGAGGCGTTCAAGGCTCTGTCGCCGCGCAGCATCACCGAGCTCCCTGACTGGGCCGACTATCTCTACGACGCGCAGGCTCTGGCCTCGCTCAGCGGCAAGAAACTCAACAAGAAGCGCAACCACGTGAACCGCTTCACGGCCGACAATCCCGGCTTCACCTTCAGCCCCGTCACGGCGGCCAATATCGATGCTGTGCGTGACTTCTACAATGCCCTGGAGCTGGCTCCGGGCAAGGCTGAGATGGCCGCCTATGAGCGCTGCCAGGTGACGCGGGTGCTCGCCGACCCATCGGCGTGGCCTTTCACGGGCGCGGTGCTCAGTGTAGAAGGGCGCGGCCCGGTGGCATTCACCTTCGGCGAGGTGAAGGGCGACACTCTCCACGTCCACATCGAGAAGATGGACCACGAGGTGGCCGGCGCCGGCGAGACCGTCAACAAGCTCTTCGCCGCCATGATGACCGAGCGCCATCCCGAGCTCCGCTTCATCAACCGCCAGGATGATGCGGGCGACCCCGGACTGCGCCGCGCCAAGGAGTCATACCACCCCCTTGAGCTCCTCCGCAAGTTTGATGTGGTGCTCTGACCCCCCCTCTTTGACTATAAAATGACAAGAAACGGGACGCAATGTTTTGTCGTTTGAAAGAAAATAGCTATTTTCGCTTTCCAACTAACCATTGTCATCACCCGCGATGAACATAACCGTCAGTAATTTTCTCCGTTACCTTGAGGCTGAGCTCAATATGTCGGCCAACACCGTTGCGGCTTACCGCCGTGACCTGCGTGACTGGGAGCACTGGGCCACTGACGGCGGCGCGCGCCCTCTTGACCCCGTGGACATGACCGCGGGCGACCTCCGCGCATGGCTCGGCCATGAGACGCGCCGGGGCCTCACGGGTGCCACCATCAAGCGAAAGGCATCGGCCCTGCGCAGCTTCTACCGCTATCTGCTGGAGCGCGGCGAGGTGAAGGTCAACATCGCCGAGAGGCTCGTCACCCCCAAGCAGCCCAAGCCGCTGCCCGTGTTTGTGAATCCCGGCGAGATGGAAGCCCTGCTCACTACCGATGACCCCGCGGCGACCACCCCGTTCCTCTCGGCGCGTAACAGCCTCATCGTTGACATTCTCTACTCGGCCGGACTCCGCTGTCAGGAACTTATTGACCTGCGCGACTCATGGGCCGATACCGCCGCAGGCACCCTCCGGGTGCTCGGCAAGCGACGTAAGGAGCGCATAGTGCCCGTGGGCAGAGCGCTTTGCGAAAGAATTGAGGACTACCGCGCCCTGCGCGATGCCGACCCCCTGACGCGCAGCGCCGCCGATTCTCCGCTTTTGGTGCGCCCTGACGGCGAACCGTTGGCCCGCAAAGATGTTTATAATATTGTGCACAGAATGATGGAGAGCGCAGGGGTTCACGCCTCACGGCTCAGCCCTCACGTTTTGCGTCATTCATGCGCCACCGATTTGCTCAACTCGGGTGCCGGCCTGGATTCGGTGAGAGAGCTGTTAGGCCATAAAAGCCTCGCCACCACTCAGATTTACACCCATTTGACCTACCGGGAACTGCAACATAATTACCAACTGGCACACCCCCGTGCCGCAAAATGAAAGGAGGACCCCACTATGGATCTCAGAATCAACGCCATCCATTTTGATGCATCAGAAAAACTCGTGGCTTTCATCAACAAGAAAACCGACAAGCTTGAACACCGCAATCCTTCGATTGCCACCATTGACGTCACCCTCAAGGTGGTGAAGCCTGAAACCTCGCTCAATAAGCAGGCCATCGTGGAGGTGACCGTGCCGCAGCATCCCGCCTTCGTGGCCGACAAGACTGCCGACACCTTCGAGGAGGCTATCGACCTGGCTCTCGAAGCGCTTGACCGTCAGCTCGAAAAGGTGAAAAACAGATAACGGGGTGAGTCATCATTCTGACACATTACCATCATAACAGGGGCGAGGAGTCATGCTGACTCCCCGCCTCCTTGTTTGATTTTCTTTAACTGCTTAGATCATTCATTATCATGCAATTAAAATCGCCGGCGGAAATTTCCGCCGCCGCCACAGCCGCCGGTTCGCGCAAGGCCGGCATGCTGCGCGCGTCAGCCGCGCGGCTCTTAGTGTCGTCAGCCCTGGCCGGGGCTTTCATTGCTTTCGGAGGAGTGTTGTCGCTCATCATCGGGCGTGGCTTTCCCGGGCTCGCCGAGGCCAATCCGGCGCTGCCCCGACTGCTCTCCGGAGCCGTGTTTCCCGTGGGGCTGATTCTCGTGGTGGTGCTCGGTGTGGAGCTTTTCACGGGCAACAATGCCCTGCTCATACCCGGCTACATGAGTCGCCGCCACACATTGAAGGATGTGGTGCTCAACTGGACCGTGGTGTATCTGGGCAACTTCATAGGGGCCGTGCTCTTCACGTGGCTCATGGTGTATGCCTGCGGGCTGACAGCCGTTGAGCCGTGGCATTCGGCCATCATCTCCATAGCTGAAGCGAAGGTGTCAATGAGTTGGCTCACAGTGTTTCTGCGCGGTGTGGGCGCCAACTGGTGCGTCTGTCTGGCGGTGTGGCTCGCCCTGTCGGGCCACAATCTGGTGGAGAAGATGGCGGGCTGCTGGGTGCCGGTGATGATGTTTGTGGCGCTCGGATATGAGCACTGCGTGGCCAACATGTTCTTTATCCCTCTGGGGATGATGGAGGGGGCTGACGTGGGTGTGGCTCAGGCTCTGACCGCCAATTTTATTCCCGCCACGCTCGGCAACATTGCCGGAGGAGCGCTGCTTGTGGGCACCATCCACACATGGCTCCACCGTCCCCACACTCCACTTTAAGCGATTTCCCTTGCATTTTTGAAGCAAAAAAGCTATATTTGTAACAGTTACTTCAAAATCAAGCGATATGGAAATGTGGCTTTTCTGGTTAGTGTGTGCGGGAGTGCTCGTGCTTCTGGAGCTTATCACGCAAAGTGTGAGCACGCTTTGCTTCGCCGCCGGTGCGCTCGTGGCTATGGTGACGGCTCTGCTCGGAGCCCCCGTGGCATGGCAGATTATATGGATGGCCGTTGCGGCGATGGTGGCGTTCCTGCTTATGCGCCCGGTGATTCGCCGGCATAATGAGAAGCGCATGCGCCATGATCCCGCCTCGCGGAGCAATATGGATGCCCTGATAGGGCGCCGCGCCGTGGTGACCCACACCGTGGAGACGCTCAAGCCGGGGCGAGTGAAGATTGACGGCGACAACTGGCAGGCGCGTCTGGCCGACGGCACCCCCGAGGATGTGGCAGTGAAGCCCGGCGAATATGTCAGCGTCAAGGGCTACGACAGCATAGTGCTGATAGTGAAGAAGATAAACTGACATTAACCAATTAAATCACTGATATTATGGAAGGAACTCTTATCGTTGCGGGCGTTATCCTGCTGCTGGCCGTGGTGGTGCTGAGCAAGAGCATCAAGGTTGTGCCGCAGTCAGAAACCCGTGTTGTGGAGCGCCTGGGGCGTTTCCACAGTGTACTCAGCCCGGGCCTTAACATCATTCTCCCCTTTATTGACAAGCCCAAAGAGATTTATTCACGCCGCGTGGAGACCTCCATCGGCGGCCGCACCGTGGTGAAGATGACCAACACCTCCGCCATTGACCTCCGCGAGCAGGTGTATGATTTCCCCTCACAGCAGGTGATTACCCGTGACAATGTGACCACAGAAATCAACGCACTCCTTTATTTTCAGATTGTTGACCCCAAGAAAGCTGTGTATGAGATTGACAATCTGCCCAATGCAATCGAGAAGCTCACCCAGACCTCGCTCCGTAACGTTATCGGCGAACTGGAGCTTGACGAAACCCTGACATCCCGCGACACCATCAACTCGCGCCTGCAGACCATCCTTGACGACGCCACCAATAAATGGGGCGTGAAGGTGAACCGCGTTGAGCTTCAGGACATCACGCCTCCTGAAACCGTGCGTGTGGCTATGGAGAAGCAGATGCAGGCCGAACGTAACCGCCGCGCCGAGATTCTTAACGCCGAAGGCGAGAAGAAATCGCTGATACTCCGCTCTGAAGGTGAGAAGGAGTCCAAAATCAATCAGGCCGAGGCTGTGAAACAAGCCGAGATTCTGCGTGCCGAAGGTGAGAGCCAGGCCAAAGTGCTTCAGGCTCAGGCCGAAGCAGAAGCCATCCGCCGCATCACCGAGGCCATCGAAGCCTCCAAGACCGACCCCGCGGCTTATCTGCTCGCCACCAAATATATAGAAACCCTCCAGAGCATGGCAGGCAGTCCCGGCAACAAAACCGTCTACATGCCCTACGAAGCCACCGGCGTGCTCAGCTCCCTCGGCTCCATCAAAGAAATCTTCAACGGCGCCAAGTAATCCCCCACATCACTTCGCAAAGCTAACCGACTGCCTGACACCCTCCTGTCAGGCAGTCGCAGTTTACGCCCCACCCATCGCCGCCCACCCTCCAGCAGTATCTTTTGGGTAATTGGTGGGAATACGGAGGAGTTTGATTATATTTGTGGAAAAATAGAGCAAGATGACAAACATTCCCAAATATCCGGTGGACATTCAATCATTCTCTGTGATGAGAAATGAGGGGTATCTCTATGTTGATAAGACGGAACTGATTTATCATCTGGCCAATAACCATTACTATGTGTTCCTGAGCCGTCCGCGCCGGTTTGGCAAAACGCTGCTTATGTCGACCCTTGAGGCTTATTTCAAGGGAGAGAAAGAACTCTTTGCGGGACTGGCTATGGAACATCTTGAAAAAGACTGGATTAGCTATCCGGTGCTTCGCTTTGACCTCAGCGCGGAGAATTTCAAGGACCTGTCAAGGGTCATATCGCATTTAGAGTGGCTTCTTTCACGCATAGAGCGCCGATATGGCATGACGGGAAGCGGCACCATCTCCCAGCGCCTCAGCGATGTTATTGAACATGTGCATGAGCAGACGGGGAGAAAGGTGGTGGTGCTTATCGATGAATATGACAAGCCGATGCTTGACACCCTGCATAACGATGAGATGCAAGAGGAGGTGAAGAATGAGCTGCGCGCATTTTATTCCGTGCTTAAATCAAGCTATGAGCACGTGAGATTCGTGATGCTTACGGGCGTTACGAAGTTTGGCAAGGTGTCGATATTCAGCGGGTTGAATAATCTGACGGATATTTCCATGGTGAGGGAGTATGACAGCATCTGCGGCATCACTCAGGCGGAGTTTGACCGCTATTTCACCCACTCCGTTGAGCACTTTGCCGGGCATAACAATCTGACTGTGGATGAAGCTAAAGCGAAGTTCAAGGACTACTATGACGGCTATCATTTCGCCATCCCGGGAGCGGAGATTTACAATCCGTTCAGCGTGTTTTATGCGTTCAGGTTCAACAGTCTGGATCAATACTGGTTTGCCTCAGGGTCATCTACCTTTCTGGTGAAGCTGCTGATGAGGCATCCCTATCGCCTTAACGAGCTTGATAGAGCGCAGCGTACCGGTGCGGAACTGAGCGACATCACGGAGCTTTCAGGCGACATTGTACCCCTGCTTTATCAGAGCGGCTATCTGACACTGAGAGACTATGATGCGGAAAGCGGCGAATACACTCTGGGCTTTCCCAATCAGGAGGTTTACAAAGCTTTCTGGTCATCGCTGGCCAAGCATTTGTTTGCCTCCACGGAGAACGTGAACGGCTACGGACTTAAGGGTATGACCGAGGACCTGATGAAAGGCGATGCCGATGCCTTCCTGCTGAAAGTCAAGAGCCTGTTCGGGTCAGTGAGCTCAGAATATGAGGCGGTGAAAGAGGTTCATTTTCAGAACATGATGGCAGTGATTGCCCGCATGCTCGGCTTTACGGTCAGGACCGAGGTTCACAGTTCCGCCGGACGGTGTGATATGACCATTTTTACGCCCTCATATATCTATCTCTTTGAATATAAGGTGGATAAAGCGCCCAAAACGGCCTTGGAGCAGATATATGACAAGGCGTATTATCTCCCTTATCTGGCCGACGGCCGCACAATGTTTGCCATAGGAGTGGAATTTTCCACCCGCACGCGCGCTATCTCCCGCTGGACTATCGAGGAGATATCCAAGGATAAGAGTTAGAGGGGGTTAGCGCATGAGGATGCGCCAGTCGCGGGGATAGAGGGTGTTGGAGCGGTTGCCCAGATGCTTCACGAATCCCAGGGGGGCGCCGCGGTGGGTGAGCAGCACGTGGCCCCGGGGAGTGTCGGCGGGGAGGCTGACGGCATCGCATCGCAGATAGCTGAGGGCCGCGTCATGGTCAAGCTCCACACAGGGAAATGCTTCAGGGCGGAGTGCGGTGGAGAGGGCCAGCGAATGGTCAGGGATGACATCGCGCCCCTTTGTGCGCCCCAGCACTATGCCATGGTGAATAACGCTCATGCCCTTGAGAGCTGTAACGGCTTCAAGCATAGGGATGTGGATGGCAGGAAAGGCGTTGAGACGGTCGGCCGCGGCAGTGATGGCGAGGCCTGAGCCGTCGTTGCTGAGCCATGCGCGCTGCGGGCAGCGGTCAGGTTTGGCAGGGCGCGGACGCTGGAACGGACGGTGAATCCCCGGCTTGCGGATGAGGGCCATGAAAAGTCCCTCTCCCTCCACGCGGCCCGGCACAAAGCGGTAGCCCCCCTGCGATTCAGCGATGCCCCAGGCATGGTCAATACCCTCCACGGGAACCACCTCGCCGCCAAGCTCCGAGGCTATGAAGGCGAGCATATCCTCATTTTCGGCACGATTGAAGGTGCAGGTGCTGTAGACCATGAATCCTCCCGGTTTCAGCGCCTCCCAGAGCGAAGTGACGATGGCGCGCTGACGCTCGGCGCAGCTCTCTATGAGCCCCGGGCTCCACTGAGCCACAGCGTCGGCATCCTTGCGCATCATCCCCTCGCCCGAGCAGGGCACGTCGGCCGCCACCACGTCAAAGGCTCCCTTCATGCGGCTGAACGCCGATGAGTCGCCCCGGGTGACGATGACTCCGGGATTGCCCCACTTTATGACATTCTCGCGGAGCGCAGCCGCGCGCTGCGGCACAAGCTCGTTGGCAACCACCAGAGAGTCAGGCGGCAGCGAGTCAATGACACACGTGGTTTTGCCCCCGGGAGCGGCGCAGGCATCGAGCCAGCGTAAGGCACCGCCACCGAGCGCGGCGGCAGCCTGACGCGCCACCATGCCGATGAACATTGACGAAGCGTCCTGCACATAATAGCGCCCCTGATGGAGCGCGGGGTCAAGCGTGAACACTGGGCGCTGCTCAAGATAACGTCCTGCGGCGCACCAAGGCACCGGGCGCCCCTCCATTTGAAGCCCCTTGGCTGCGTTGAGACGCACAGCCACTGAGGGCGCGGAGAGCAGAGCGCTCTCAATGTTGCCGAACAGAGCGGGATTTTCAGCCTGCAGGCGCTCCACAAAGCCGCGCGGCAGGCCAGCGGGTGAGGGTGTGGGGTCAGTCATCAGCGTTAACCTCTTCAGGCGCCGGCTCCACACGGATAAGCTCAATGCGGGTGGCCGTGCGCTCCAGGATGGTGAATGAATAGCGGCCTATGACGAGAGTCTGCCCCTTTTCAGGGAGCGAGCCGATGTTATAAAGCAGATAACCCGCAAGGGTTTGATAATCATCATCTTCGGGGATGTCAAGGCGATAATTGTCGCGCAGGTCACGTACCTCAATGCGCCCCGAGAACTCATAGACGCCCGGCGCAATCTCGTTGGCTGTAAGGCCCTGAGTGTCATGCTCATCGCGGATGTCACCGAAAATCTCCTCCACGAGGTCCTCAAGAGTTACCAGGCCGGCAGTGCCGCCGAACTCATCGACCACCACGGCCATTGAGCGCTTCTCGCTCAGGAGGCGGCGCATCATCTTGTTGGCCAGCAACGTCTCAGGAGCGAAGAGCACAGGCTTAATCAGAGCCGTCCAGTCAGTGTCAGGCACAAAGAGCTCCGACACGTGGATATAGCCCAGCACATTGTCAATGTCCTCACGATAGACGATGATTTTGCTGCGTCCGGAGGTGGTGAAGAGGTTGCTGAGCTGCGCCCGCGACGTGTTGTCAATGTCCACGGCCACAATCTCATTTCGCGGCAGCATGCAGTCACGCAGCTGCGTTTTGGAGAAGTCAAGAGCATTGTGAAACATCTTCACCTCCGTTTCCACCTCAGTGGCCTCGGGATTGCTGACATTGTCAATGCGCTCCTCCAGATAAGAGTTGAGCTCGCCCACGGAGAGCACTCCGAGGCCCGACTGCGACTCACGCACACCGACGAGGCGCATCAGCATCCGCGAAAGCCATGAGGTGAACCAGGCCACGGGGTAAAGCACCACGTAGAACAGGAACATGGGGAGGGCAACGAATTTCAGCGAGCTGTTGGGGTTGATGCGGAAGGTGGTTTTGGGGAAGAACTCGCCCACAAAGAGGATTACCAGAGTGGAAATCAGGGTGGAGCAGAGGAGCACCAGACCCTCATTGCCGTGGAGCACATTGTTGAGCCACGGCTCGATGAGCCTTGCGGCGGCCATGCCGTAGATTACGAGCATGACATTGTTGCCCACCAGGATGGTGGAGATAAAGAGGTCACGGTCAGAATAGAACCGCGAGATGGCCCGGCCCACCAGGCCACCCTTCTTGATGTCAAGGCCGAGCATCACGCGCTCAGAGGTGATGAACGCAATCTCGACGCCCGAGAACAGGGCCGAAAAGAGCAGCGACACGGCTGCGACTACAAGCCAGGATAAGGGAGTCATGGATTATTGGATGAAGCAGAGGGTGAAGCGGGCGCGGCGGGGTGCATGGAGCCCATGTCGGCGGGGAAGATGCCCGACACGCGACGCACGCTGTAAGAGGTCATTCGCTCGTTGGCCGTGAAGCCGTAGCCCTCGAGGGTGCGGTCAGGCTTCTCGATGTGGATGAACGAGTCACTGTAAACTGTGTGGTTTCGCTGGTCCCAGAAAAGCTGAGTGGTGAGAAACTTCTCCTTTGCGGCGTTTTCAATGCGCACATTGCCGTCAAGCTGCCAGAGCTGACGATTCTTCCAGTAAGTGGCCGAATCACAGTCAACGGTGGCAATTTTGTGGAGAAAGTCGTCATACTTTTCAAGGTGGAGCGTCTTGGGGAATCGCCATCGCGGCTCGCTGGCCTCGTCAAAGATGAGCCAGAGCGGCGCCGTGATGCGATAACGCGTTATGCCTGAATCGCTTATCAGGGTTTCAACATCGCGCGTCATCATTGTGGGGGTTACCTCCGGATCAATGTTGCCGGTGATTCCGGGGCGCGCCGAGTCATCCCTGCATCCTTGAGCGAGCAGGAGAATCATTAAGGCCGGACCGAAAGCGTGGCGGAGTGACATGGGAGGGAACGCCGCGGGAGGGATTATTTGAGCTGGCTCTTCATGAACCACGTCTGGTTAAAGTTGATGCCCAGACGGATGTTGAAGTAATTCTCAGCCACGACAGCCGACGACGAAGTGGCGCGGCGGAGCCATTCAAAGCCCAGATTGACAACGGTTTTTGACATAGGCGCGGGGAGTCCGAAGCCGCATGAAATGCCATAGTCATTGACATTATAGTCAGCTCCGGCGTGGTTCACCACCATATAGTCGCGCGTGAAATGGCCGCCGATGCGATAGGTGACACGCTGGAAATAGCTGCCTCGCGCCTTGGGCTGCCAGCTCAGGCCGGCGGCAAACTTATAGCGGTCAGCAAAGCGGTTCTGCACAAAGGTTTCCTGAGCCATGAGCTTAGCCTTTGACCAGGGCTGATAAGTGAAGTCAACCTCAGCGGTGAGGGCCGAGTTCCACTCATAGGCCAGGCCGGCGCCCCAGGTTTCGGGGAGGGAGTAGTTGCCGCGCAGGCGGGTGTAGTTGAGAGTGTCAGGGGCCTCGTCAGTGTTGACAATATATTTCTGAATCCATGTGTGGCCCAGGAGGGTTTTGGCGGGAGAGTAGGTGAGGCCGGCGGTGAGACGGTTTTTGCGGCCAATGTTGACGGAATACTGCACGCCGAAATCAAGATGGAAGTCGCGCACCTGAGTAATCTGCTCAAACAGAGCGGGATTGCCCACTGACTGAGTGGCATAGACATCATGATAAGTGGTGCCGAAGAGATAGCTGATGTTGGCGCCGATGGCGAGGTTGCTGATGATGCGGCCACCGATGCCGAGATAGAGCTTGTTGAGGCCGCCGGTGCCCTCATGAGAGCTTGAGCCGTTTTCAATGGCCGAGCCGAAGGAGTAGCCCACGGAGGAGTAAGGGAGCAGGCCTATGCTCATGCCCATGCGCGAGCCCAGAGGGAACTGCATGGTGATATAGTCAACGCCGCCACCGGTGGAATTGCGGCTAACGGAGCCTTCCGTGGAGTGGACAAAGGTGAGGTCCACGCCCATGTCAAAGAGGAAAGTCAGAGAGTCAGCCAGCGCATAGCTTGCGGGGTTCATGGCGTTAATCTGACGGCCTGAGCGCATGGCATAGCCCACGCCGCCCATCTGGCTCTGGGCCGAGGTGGCATTGTCGTTGAGGAGGCCGTAGCCGAAACGCGAGTAAGGGCTTGTGGTGTCCTGAGCGGATGCTGCGAGGGAAGAGACGGCGAGCATCAGCAGAGCAATGAGAGAATGGAGATTATTTTTCATTATAGAGTGATATGCAGTTTAGTCCGCGGCCAACGAGATGATCGTCAGTGACGCAGGGGAAGTCAATCAGCGGGGCCACCAGGCGTGCATCGCCGCCGGTGATGACCGTCATTGTTTCGGGGCCTGATAGGGCACGATAGTAAGCGAGCTCGGCCACCACGCCGAGGACGGCTCCGTTGAGCATGGCCTCACGGGTGGAGCTGCCAAACATGTTGGCGGGGCGGAAAGGCGCCGGGGGAGTGTCGAGCTGCGGGAGCTGGGCGGTGCCGGAGGCGAGGGCGTCGAGGCGCATTCGGATGCCGGGGGCGATGTTGCCGCCCAGGAAGGTGCCGTCGGCGCTCACATGGTCATAAGTGGCTGCGGTGCCGAGGTCAGCCACCAGCAGGGGGCGCCCCGGGGCTATGGCCGCGGCTCCCACGGCGGCCGCCAGGCGGTCCATGCCGAGAGTGGCGGGGGTGGCGTAAGCGTTGGCAAGAGGCACGGGGGTGGATGCCGAGAGGACGGTGAGAGGCGCAATTCCGGAGTTGACAGCCTCCAGAAAGTCAGTGTTGACAGCCCTCACGGAGCAGAAGATGGCCGAAGCCACGGAGTAAGGAGCCGTGAAGGCCTTGAGGCGCACAATGTCAGTGGCGGGCATGACCTCGAAGGCCAGCAGGGAGCCTTGCTGCCAGAGGCCGGCTTTGATGGCCGAGTTGCCGGCGTCGATTGTGAGCCTGACGGAGTTCATGATTTGGACGAGATGCGTGGAACCATCAGAGAGGTGTAGACCGTCAGCGCTCCACCGGCAAGGGTGAAGGCAATCCAGTCAGTGCCACCCACATTGCGGAGAAACATGAACACGGCTGCGGCCACAAACATTATTGCGGCCCACACGTCGATGCGGCGCATGCGCTTGAGGCGCACAGGCTCATCGGCCGGGGCGGCCACGCGCTCCATGATGCGGCCCGCCAGAGCCAGGACGGCGCCGATGGAGAAGATGATGCGCGCGGTGGTGAACACCGAGGGTGAGAACAGGGGCATGGCCGTGGCCACCATCACCAGAATGAGGCCGGCAACGGCGAGGCGCGCTCCATATTTAAGGGTTGAGAGGCTCATGGGTCAGAGAGATTATTCAAAGAGGTAGACATCTTCGCCGGGGCGCTGCATGTGGTACTGCTCGCGGACAATTTTCTCCATTGTGCGGGCATCGGTTTCGAGGCGCGTGTTGAGCTGCTGATAGTAGACGAGGGTGTCACGATAGTCCTGAATCTCAGCCTGGAGGCGCTCGATTTCGCTTTCGAGCTCATAGGTGCGCATGACGGAGTTGTCGTTGAGAAACACAACGAACACCACCAGCGCGGCCACAGCCAGGAGGGTGAAGGATATGTAGCGGCGACACCATCGCCAAAGGTTGTTGAGATTGTTGCTCATTTCCCGGAGAGTAAATTAACTGCAAAGATAGCAAGATATCCCCGAAATGGCAAATAAGTTTCGGGGAGGGTCAATACCATGTGATGCCGTTGGCGGTGGAGGAGCGTTTGTCGTATTTGAGGTCGCTGAGGAGTGATGATTTGACGGCCACGTTGAATGAGTAGCTCTTGTAGGGTCCCACGGGGATGAAGCTTGCCTGCATGGCCCAGCAGTGCATATCGCGGGTGATGTTGCAGTTCATGTAGGCCAGTCGGCGGGTGTCGAAGTTGTAGCTTGCGGAGAAGGAGAAATTCCAGTTTTTGGTGGGGCGGATAGAGCCTGAGAATGAGAGGTTCTGGGTGATTCGGCCCTTGTATTCCATCTTGCGGGTGTCAAACTCGCCGTAGCCGTAACCGATTGAGTAGTTGACAGAGAGGCTCCAGGGGACCTCCCATTTCATGTAGCCGTCAGAGTCAAACTCGGCATCGGAGTCGGCACTGCCGAAGTCGTCACCATTGTGGCGCCCGGGGTAGTCGGAAGTGTCGTCGGCAAAGAGGTCGGCCTCGGTGGGCTTCTTTTTGGAGGATGACCCGTCTTTTTTCTTGCGGCGGAAGGTGTCGTTGTTAAACGTGTAGCTGAACGATGTGCCGGTGCTTGAGAGTCGACCCCATCCCTTTCCGACGGTCCAGCGGGGAACGTTGACTCTCACGGGGTTACCGGCAGAGTTGAGCTGATATGTGTAGACGTCCCAGGTGGCCGAGAGGTTGAGGTTGAAGTTCTTGGTGAGGCGGAGGAGGATTGAGGTGTTGATGTTGCTCCAGTTGAGGGAGTCGGCGGCGAAGTTGTAGCTTTGGCCGATGGTAAAGTTCTCAATCAGAGAGATTTTCTTTTCGCCGATGGAGTCATTGTCAGAGCGCACCTTCATCTCAACGTTGTTGGCCAGCTGGACGCTGACGGTTCCGGTTTTGCCCTGCGAGGGGACGCCGAAGAGGGCGTTGGGGAAGTAGGAGTAAGAGCGTGACTGCATCTGTCCGTTGGCGTCGGCATACTGATAGTGACCGTAGTAGCCGAAGAATGACGAGCCGAAGTCAGGGGCGGCGCTGAATGAGATGGTGGGGGTGAGGACGTGGCGGATCATCTTGACCTTGTTGCCGAGGAAGGGGAGGGGCTGATAGAAGCCGTAGAGCTTGGTGTCGAGCGACACGGAGGCGTTGAAGTCCCAGACGTTGTAGAAGCTGTAGCTTGTGTCGCACACCTCGACGGATGCGTTGGGGTCCCACTGGCGGCGCACTTTGGAGGTGTACATGCGGTCAGTGAATTGCACCGAGGGGGTGAGGTTGAGATAATTGAACACGCTGAATGTGGCCGACACCGGGACATAGTGCTTAAAGCCGTTGCGCCAGTCCTTGATGAGGCTTTTCTTGAAAAACTCGCTTTGCTTGGAGGTCAGGGAGTTGTTGAACTGACCTGAATAGCTGAGTTTTATCTTTTCATACCATCGCTCGGCTCCCACGGCGCGCTTGCGCTTGAAGGGGGCAATCTGGCTCAGAGTGACGGTGATGTTGGGGAAG
The DNA here is from genome assembly GCA_014802445.1 of Bacteroides sp. Classification (GTDB taxonomy): domain Bacteria; phylum Bacteroidota; class Bacteroidia; order Bacteroidales; family Muribaculaceae; genus CAG-1031. The sequence goes on from JAAVCF010000010.1 coordinate 83,056, forward strand.
GAGACGGCGAGGGTGGAGTCCTGGGTGCGCTGGGTGATGTTGGCGGTGGTTGACACTGACCATTTTGAGCCCTGCGGACGCCAGGTCATGTTGACCGATGAGCTCTTGGTGTTTTCGGTGAAGGCGTTGCTATAGTAGGAGTTGATGTCGTTGCGGGTGTAGCCGCTGGTGGCATAGTTTACGCTTGCCGAGAATGAGAGATTGGGGTTGGCCTTCTGGTCCTGAGTGTGGCTCCAGGTGACCTGGAAGTTCGTTTGCTTGGAATAGTCGGGCATTCCTTTGTCGCCGTAGATTGAGGTGATGTAGGAGAGATTGAATGCGCCGCTGAAGCGATAGCGCTTCACATAGTTGCTGCGGGCGGCGAGGCCCCATGAGCCCTTGGTGTAGACCTCGCCGGTGAGGGCCAGGTCAATGTTGTTGTTGATGGCGAAATAGTAGCCGCCGTCGCGGATGTAGAAGCCTTTGCGATAGTCGTCGCCGAAGGTGGGGAAGATTATGCCTGAGGCGTATTTGTCGCTGAAGGGGAAGTAGCCGAAGGGCACTGCGAGGGGGAGCGGGAGGCCTTCGAGGACCATGTAGGCGGGGCCTGACACCACATCCTTGCCGGGGCGCACCTTGGCCTTGGTGAGCTGGAGCCAGAAGTGGGGATGGTCATGCTCGTCGCAGGTGGTGTAGCGGCCGTTCTGGACGTAGAAAGTGTTGTCGTCCACCTTCTTTGTCTCGCCTCCGGTGAGATAGCCCTCGCCCTGCTGGGTGACAACATTGGTGATGAAGCCCTTGCCGGTGCGGAAGTTGTAGCGCATGGTTTCTGACTCGTAATCGGTGCCGTTGTCGGTGAACACGGGGGCACCCTGCACCTCACCGGCCGAGTCAGGGACGCCCACGGCGTAGACCTCACTGGTGTTGGTGTTGAGCTGGATTTCATTGGCTGTGAGGCCGATGGAGCCGTAGGTTACCTGGCTGGGGCCATACATGCGGGCTTCGTTGGTGCCGTCGAGCACCATCGAGTCGGCTGATTTGAACTCCACGCGGGTGTCAAGGTCACTCTTTACTCTCATGATTCGTCGCCCGGAAGCTGCGGCATCCTCGTCGGGGGAGATGCGGACGCGGCTTAGGCGGCGCGAGCGGGCGGGGAGAGTGTCTGAGGCCACGGAGTCGGCGCTCGCAGAGTCAGCCGGGGCTGCGAGCGCTGCGGGGGTGGCGGCGGGGAGGGAGAGAGCAGAGTCAACGGCGGGAGTGTCCACCACCGATTCAGGCCCTGCTGCCTCCGGGAGGGAAAGCTGCGGGGTGACGGAGGTGAAAGTCGAAGCCATGGCCGACAGTACCATAAGGCACAGGGCCGCAAGTATATAGAGTTGAGAAGCTCTCAAAGGGTCAACAAGTGGTTCACCATTTTAGTCCGGCAACTGGAGGGGTAGGCGCAGGATTTGGGCGCCGTGGGCTGCCGGAGCCTGTGAATCACTCTGCAAAGATAGTGAATAGCGGCGAAGTGAGCAAATGAACTCAGAGGAGGGGGAAAAGGTGAGTCGGAGAAGCATCACTGCTTCCCCGACTCCGAAAAATATTGACAGGATAGAAATAGATGTCAAATAAATAATCAGCGGATGTCAAATAACATTTACGATGCTTGATTTGACAAGCGAAGCAAATGAGCTTGACTCAGTTGTTATTACACAAAAACTTGATTTTTTTCACCAATGCTAATGAAATCGTTTCACTATTACCTTATTATCTATAATAAACCTATGTGTCAGAATGTTAACGAGAGGGTGCTCAGGCATTTTCGGGCCGGAGCTTGCGTACGGTCTCGCCGGCGCGCCACATTTCGCTTTCGCGGAGGGCGGCGAGTTCCTTCTCGAGCTTTTCGCGATAGTCAGGCTGCGAGTTGGAGTCAATGGAGTGCTGGGCTTCGTTGCCACACTCCACGCTGGCGTAGAGCTTCTCCATGACGGGCTTGATGGCGTCGTGGAAGGGGGTCATCCAGTCAAGAGCGCCGCGCTGTGCGGTGGTTGAGCAGTTGGCATACATCCAGTCCATGCCTTTCTGGGCAATCAGGGGCATGAGTGACTGGGTGAGCTCTTCGACGGTTTCGTTGAAGGCCTCGGAGGGAGTGTGTCCGTGAGAGCGAAGCACTTCATACTGAGCCAGGAAGAGGCCTTGGATGGCACCCATGAGGGCACCGCGCTCGCCGGTGAGGTCACTGACGGCCTCGCGGCGGAAGGTGGTTTCAAAGAGATAGCCGGAACCGATGCCGATGCCGAGGGCTATGGTGCGGTCAAAGGCGCGGCCGGTGTAGTCCTGCTCGATGGCATAGGATGAGTTGAGGCCGCGTCCTTCAAGGAAGAGCGAGCGGAGCGATGAGCCGGAGCCTTTGGGGGCCACCATAATCACGTCGATGTCAGCAGGCGGGTTCACGCCTGTGCGGTCCTTCCAGTTGATGGCGAAGCCGTGGCTGAAATAGAGGGCTTTGCCTTCGGTGAGAGAGTCCTTGATGCGGGGCCACACGTCGAGAACGGCGGCGTCGCTGAGGAGGCACATCACGATTGTGGCGCGCGAGGCGGCTTCTTCCACGGAGAAGAGGGTCTGACCGGGCACCCATCCGTCGGCCACGGCCTTGTCATACGTCTTGCCCTGACGCTGACCAACGATTACGTTGAAACCGTTGTCGCGCAGGTTAAGGCTCTGGCCGGGACCCTGAACACCATAGCCGAGCACGGCGATGGTTTCGTCCTTGAGGATTTCGCGAGCTTTTTCCAGAGGAAATTCCTCGCGGGTGATGACGGTTTCTTCTACTCCGCCGAAATTAAGTTGTGCCATAGAGGTTAAATCTTATGTTTGCAAATATACAACTTGTTTTTGAAGTTCAATAACAAATTGCAACAAAAATTAAAAAAAATCTTTTGATGTAGATTCTAAACGCTGAAAAAGAGGGGTGAAGGCTCAGATTTTGGCCATGAATCCCGATGAAGGGCACGGCACAAAGCGAAGCAGGGCCCGGCAGTGGGTGACGGCAGGGGCTCCGGCGCTGTCAATGTCAACGCTGAAAGTCAGGGGGCTGTCAGGGAGGGGCGCTATCTTTACGAGGGCTTCCGAGTCATATGGGGCCTCGCGGAGGTAGGCAATGTCGATGCGCTGGAGGCGGTGGCCGTCGTGGAAGCTCAGTGGGAAGCAATTGTCAATGTGTTCGACGTAGCGCGCCGAGTTGACGTGGCGGTTGAAGTCGATGTCGCTGTAAGTGAAGCGGCAGGGGGCCACAATGGAGGGGGCCTCCACGGGGCGGAGGCGCGGTTGCGGCGCAATGGGGCAGGGGCGCGAGCTGACCATGGCGTCGGCCATGTTGATGGAGGCCGGGCGACGCGAGGCTATGTTGATGCAGGCCCAGAGGGAGCGGGCGTGGCCCATGGGGCGGCCTTCGGCGTCGATGATGGAGGCGTTGCGCTCGCTCAGATGGCGGTTGATGGTCTCAATCCAGGTGACGATGCGGAAGGTGTCGTGGATGCGGGGCATGCGCTCCATCTCGATTGACATGCGCGAGAGCACCCATGCGTTGCCGTCGGTGAGGAGTTCGTCGTAGCCCACGCCGAGATTGTCGGCATGCTCGGTGGCGGCCACTATTATGCGGCGCTCAAGGGCGGCCATGGTGAGTTCGCCGCGTGCGCCTGTTTCAGCGGCCGACAGCCGCTCGGGGCGGGTGAAATAGTCAGATACCGGAGTGTCAGGAATGCACATTATATTATTATATAAGGTGACTGAAGGTTTCAAAGATTGCTTCGGCGCAGCTGCTCCTCAGCCAGGAAGCGGTCAACAAACTCTATTGGCGAGCGGGTGACGGCGATGCGGCCCGAGCGCACAAACTGGCGGATGTCGTACTCCTTGAGCTCGTCAAAGAGGGCTTCGGTTTCATATTCGTGGCCGGTTTTTTCGAGCACGGTGTACTCGGGGTTGATGCTGAGGATGCGGGCGTTGTGGCGGCGGATGATTGTTTCCATGCGGTTCTGCGACAGCAGGGGCTGGGTGGGAACCTTGTAGAGCGCCACTTCCTGATAGAGAATGTCAGCGTCAGTGAAGAGGAAGGCTCGAATCACGTCCACTCCCTTCTCAATCTGCTTGACCACCTTCTCCATTGAGCGGCGGTCACTATGGCAGGTGATGGTGAACTTGTGGATGCCGGGGATTGAGCTGGGGCTGCCCAGGAGGGTGTCGACGTTGATACACCGGCGGGTGAAGATGGCTGATATCTGGCTGATCATGCCCACATGGTTTTCGGTGAAAACGGCTATGGTGAACAGCTGGTGGGGGCTTGTGGGCGAGGTCATGGGCGATATTTTTCTGTGGGGTTAAGGAGGATGTCGTCAACCGAGCCGCCGGCAGGGGTCATGGGAAACACCATGTCGGTCTCGTCGATGTTGATGTTGAGGAGATAAGCGCCTTTGTGGGCTTTCATGCGTGAAATTGCGCCATCCAGCTGGTCGCGGCGCTCCACATTCTCGGCCTTGATGCCGTAAGCGCCGGCAATGGCCACGAAGTCAGGGTTGACCATCGGAGTCTGGCTGAAGCGGCCGCCGAAGAACAGGGCCTGCCACTGGCGCACGTTGCCGAGGAAATTATTGTTGAGGATAATGATTTTCACATCGGTGCCATACTGCATGATGGTGCCGAGTTCCTGCATGGTCATCTGGAATCCGCCGTCGCCGCCGAAATAGAACACTGTGCGCTCCGGCGCGCCCATCTTGGCGCCGATGGCAGCGGGAAATCCGAATCCCATGGTGCCGAGGCCGCCTGAGGTGATGATGGAGCGGGGACGGGTGAAAGAGAAGTAGCGTGCGCCCATCATCTGGTTCTGGCCCACGTCGGTGACCAGCACGGTGTTGTCGTCGAAGGCTTCGGCGAGCTTCACGGCCACCTCGCCCATGAGCATGGGCCCGGCGGGGTCAGTGGGGTGGAGCTCACGCTCCATCACCTGCTCGGCCTCCACACGGGCATGAGCGTCAAACGTGGCGAGCCATTCGGGGCGGCGCGTTTCGCGGACCAAGGGGAGGAGGGCGGAGAGCACCTTGCGGGCATCGCCGTGGATGGCTGCTGTGGCAGCTACGTTCTTGTTGAGCTCCGAGGGGTCGATGTCCACGTGAATCACCTTGGCCTGACGGGCGTAGGTGTCGAGGTCGCCGGTCACGCGGTCATCGAAGCGCATGCCCAGAGCAATCAGGAGGTCGGCCTTGTTAGTGTTGACATTAGGGCCGAGATGTCCGTGCATGCCGAGCATGCCCTTGTTGAGCGGATGGTCAGTGGAGATGGCGGCGCGCCCAAGAAGGGTGCATGCTACGGGGATGTCGGCCTTATCGGCCAGGCGTCGCAGCTCATCCTCGGCGCCGGAGATGGTGATGCCCTGTCCGGCGAGAATCATCGGGGCCTTCGAGGCGTTGATGAGGTTGGCCACGTTGATGAGGTCGGCCTCGCTCACCTCGGGGTCTGGGTTATAGCTGCGGATGTAGCGGCAGGGGGTGTAAGGCACGTCGGTGAGCCCCTGCTGGGCATCCTTGGTGATGTCGATAACCACCGGGCCCGGGCGCCCTGTGGAAGCGATGTAGAAGGCGCGTGCCAGAGCCGAGGGAATCTCGTCGGCGGTGCGCACCTGATAGGCCCACTTTGTCAGAGGCTTGGCCACGCAGACAATGTCAGTCTCCTGAAAGGCGTCAGAGCCGAGCCAGTTGGCACCCACCTGGCCGGTGATGACCACGATGGGGGTGGAGTCCATGAGCGAATCGCCCAGGCCGGTGAGCACGTTGGTGGCTCCGGGGCCTGAGGTGACAATCACCACACCCGTGCGGCCTGACACGCGGGCATAGCCCTGAGCGGCGTGGATGGCCCCCTGCTCATGACGGACGAGCACGTGGGTTATACGGTCAGAGAAGTCATAGAGAGTGTCATAGACGGGCATGATGGTGCCGCCGGGATAGCCGAACACGCGGTCAACGCCTTCGGCGATGAGTCCGTGCATGAGGGCTTCTGAACCTTTTATCTTCATCGTGGGGGAGGATGGGTGAAGTGGTGAGGGATTACTTGATTGATCTGACGGCGCCTTTATCGGCCGAGGTGACGAGCGATGCGTAGGCGCGGAGAGCGGCCGACACGTGGCGGTCACGGTCAGCGGGTGTGAAAGCGAGCGCTCCGCGGGCCTCTTCGGCGGCGCGGCGTGCTGCCAGCTCCTGAGGCGTCACCTCAAGGGTGATGGAGCGGGCGGGGATGTCGATGGTGATTATGTCGCCGTCGCGCACCAGCCCGATGGGGCCTCCGGAAGCGGCTTCGGGCGACACGTGGCCGATGGAGAGGCCCGAGGTGCCTCCTGAGAAGCGGCCGTCAGTGATGAGGGCGCAAGCCTTGCCAAGATGTTTGCTCTTGAGGTATGAGGTGGGGTAGAGCATCTCCTGCATGCCGGGACCTCCCTTGGGGCCCTCGTGGGTGATGACCACCACGTCGCCGGGCTTGATTTCGTCGCGGAGAATAGCGTCGACGGTGGCTTCCTGCGAGGTGAACACGCGGGCGGGGCCGCTGAAGCGGAGGATTGACTCATCCACGCCGGCGGTTTTCACCACGCAGCCGTCAGGGGCGATGTTGCCGGTGAGCACGGCCAGGCCGCCGTCGGTGGAGTAGGCGTGGGCCACATCGCGGATGCAGCCGTTGGCGCGGTCAGTGTCAAGCTCGCCGTAGTAGGCCATGGATTCGCCGAGTTTTGTGGTTCGCTTCTCGCCGGGGGCGCTTCGCCAAAGCTCGTCGGCTTCGTCGGAAAAGTCCTTGCCGCCGATGGCCCAGCGGTCAATGGCCTGTGCCAGTGTGAGGCCGTCGGCGCGCCGTGCAGTGGTGTCAATGAGGTTTGCGTCGGCCAGAATCTTCATGATGGAGAGGATGCCTCCGGCGCGGTTCACGTCCTGGATATGATAGTGAGAGTTGGGGGCCACCTTGCAGAGCACGGGGGTGACGCGGCTCAGGCGGTCAATGTCGGCCATGGTGAAGTCCACACCGGCCTCGTTGGCCACAGCCAGGAGATGGAGCACGGTGTTGGTGGAGCCGCCCATGGCAATGTCAAGCGTCATGGCGTTGAGGGCCGCGGCGCGGGTGAAGATGGAGCGGGGAAGCACCGAGGTGTCGCCACGGAAATAGTAAGCTTCGGTCATCTCCACGATGCGGCGGGCAGCCTTGCGGAACATCTCGCGGCGGTTAATATGCGTGGCCACCACCGTGCCGTTGCCTGGCAGGGCGAGGCCGATAGCCTCGTTGAGGGAGTTCATGGAGTTGGCGGTGAACATGCCCGAGCAGGAGCCGCACGTGGGGCATCCCTTTTGCTCCAGGAGGCTCACAGTGGCATCGTCCACGGTTTCGTCGGCCGCCTCCACCATGATGTCGATGAGGTCCACTTGGCGGTCACCGGCCACGCCGGCCTCCATCGGGCCGCCGCTGACGAAGATGGCGGGGATGTTGAGGCGCATAGCGGCAAGAAGCATGCCGGGGGTCACCTTGTCGCAGTTGGATATGCACACCATGGCGTCGGCCTTGTGGGCGTTGACCATATACTCCACGGAGTCAGCTATGAGGTCGCGCGAGGGGAGGGAGTAGAGCATGCCGTCGTGTCCCATGGCAATGCCGTCGTCAATGGCGATGGTGTTGAACTCGGCAGCGAAGCATCCGGCCTTTTCAATTTCGGCCTTCACCTGCTGGCCAATCTCGTGGAGATGGGTGTGGCCGGGCACAAACTGGGTGAATGAATTGACCACGGCAATCACCGGACGGCCTATCTGGTTTTCTTTCATGCCGTTGGCTCGCCAGAGGGCACGGGCTGCGGCCATACGTCGGCCTGAAGTGGTGGCATCACTGCGCAGGGGGAAACTCATATTGTAATTATAGATGCGAAGTATAGACTGTAATGAATGCGACGCAAGAGCCTGCATAAGGCGTTTGCGGAGCGCAAAGTTATGGCAAATGGGTGTGAAAAACAAACAATTGCACAACAATCTGCTTGCCGTGCAGGACGCAAAAGCAAGCGGGCGGCCCGAATGAAGGGGCCGCCCGCCGTGGGGGTGAAATTAATTCAGTGGAATGGGATTATTCAGCTTCAGGCACACGCATCAGAGTGAACGAGTACATGATGTCAATCATACCGAGGTAAGAGGGGTCAAACACGCCGATACCGAACGAGGTGCTTGAGTCGCCGAAGGTGGCGGCAGTGTAAGTGGCGTTCCACTTACCGCGGACGGGCTGGCCGTTTTCGCTGCCCTGACCGTTGATCCAGGTGATGCGGTCATAGCCGGCGTTGGGCATGGCGATGGTGCCGTAGTGGAACACGAGTTCGCCATACTTCTCTTCTTCGTCGTAATCGTAAACCATCTCCATCTGGAAGCTTCCGAGCACGCCGGTGAGCATAACAGTGCCACCGCCGTGGCCGTCAGAGCTGACGATTGACATGTTGACCTGCTCAATGAGGTCGGTGTCCTCACCGGTGTTCTGGTCAATGGTTTTGCCGGCGAGGATGTAAACGCCGGGGAGCTCGTTGAACAGGGGTGAAGAACCCTTGTCGAGGATGGTTACAGTGGTGGTCTTGTTGGCACCTACGGTTGCACCTTGAGCGCTGACGATGGTCACGTTGAAGGTACGGTCGGGGTCAAGGCCACGGAAGTCGGCCGCACGGAATTCCACATCGGCGGTTGTAGCGCCGGCGGGGATGTTGATGCGGTCAGTGGTCAGGAAGAAGTGACGGTTAGCGATAGCGGGATCGTTGCCGGTTTCGGTGCATTCAACGGTGATGGTGACATAACCGTTGCGGTTGCCGGTGATGGTGACGGGCACCTTGAAGAGACCAACGTTCTCCACCACCTCAACGGAGGCGTCTGCCATTTCTACAGTGGCTTCCGCGGTGTTGTATTCGAACTTGTCGTCATCATCTGAGCAAGCAGTGGCAAAGAGTGCCACGGCTGCCAGGGCAAGCATTTTGATTGATTTCATATTGTCAGGATTGTTGATTCGTTAGATTAATAACCGGGGTTCTGCTGGCCGGCAATCTGAGGATTGACCTGAAGCTCTGCAGAGGGGATGGGCCAGGTGTAACGATAATCGTTGGGCTGGTAAACAACCTCGCGGCTTGCTGCCACAACAACGGTTGCAGCCATGGGGTAAGAGAGGTAGTTCACATCGCTACGATTGAAGCCGAGGCCCCAGCGACGGAGGTCGCTCAGACGGAAGCCTTCGCCGAGGAGCTCGCGACGGCGTTCCTTGCGGATTTCGTCGCGCAGGGTGGTGCCGGTGTAGGGCGAGGGTTCGGTGAAGCGGCTGATGCGGTTCTTGCGAAGGGTCATCAGAAGGGTGAAGGCTTCTGACTCCATACCCAGCTCCTGAGCTGCCTCAGCGGCAATGAGATACTGCTCGCTCAGACGGAAGGGCTTGGCCATGTTCATGAGGTTGGGGGTAGAGGTCTGCATCAGAGTGGGGTTGCCGGGATACTTCACGAAGATGGGCACGAGGATGAGCTGACCATCGCTGAGGAGCTTGCGCTCGCTGAAGAAGGTGGTGTAGCGGATGTCGCGCTCGCTGTCGAAGAGGTCGCTCGGGCCAATCTGCACCAGTTCGGGCACGGGCATGTAGTCAGCCTGGAAGTCAGAAGCACCGATCCAAGCGCTACCGGTTGACGAGATGCCGAGCTCCGACTTGCTTGAAGCGGGACGGAAAATCAGCTCATTGTTGGTGTCAGTGGTCCACATTGCGGCATAGTCGCTGCGGGTTGACAGGGTGTAGACGCCGCTGTTGATAACTTCGTTAGCGAGGTTATAGGCGGTGCGGAAGTCGCGCTGGAGCAGTGCGATGCGTGCCTGAAGAGACTTAACGGTCCAGGTGCAGAGGTAGTTTGACATGGGGCGGATGGCGCTCTTGTCAGTTTCCTCAACCTTCTGGAGGCCTTCGTAGGCGGCGTTGAGGTCAGCCTTGATGAAATTGTAGGTTTCCTCGAGGGTTGCGCGGCCTTTGTAAGTGGTCTTGTCGGCGCTGGGGGCATAGTGATCCACCAGAGGCAGACCGAGGTTCTTGCCCTTGTTGTCGTCAGTGTAGTTGGGGCAATAGTGGTCAACGAGCCAGTAGTAGAAGAACGCGCGGCCGAAGCGGGCTTCAGCGATGTAGTGGTTAACGTCAGCTACGTCCTCAGCTTCGAGCTTGCCGCTCTCAACGAGCTCCTGAGCGTGGTTAAGGAAGAAGTTAACGTCGGCGATGGCGCTGTAAAGGCCACCCCAGCATCCTTCCATGTCAGAGTCGGCTGAGGTGATGTTGCCGGTGTTGATGGGGCCAAGGCGGTTACCGTTGGTGATAAGGCCGAGGAATCCGTCCATCTGCATTTCGGGGTATGAGATGTAGCCGCCGGTTGAGAGGGCACGCAAGTTGCCGTAGATGCCGTTGCGGAACATGAAGCAGTCCTGAGCGCTTTCCACAGCCACATCATCAAGAATCACGCCTGTGGGCTCGAGGTCCATGCTGCACGAAGTGGCGAGCATAGCTCCGAGACCGAGAAGGCTATATGCGAATTTTTTCATTTTCAAAATTTCTGTAATGTGAGTTGAATGAAGAGAGATGAATCTTTAGAATGTTACATCAAGACCGATTTCATACTGGCGGGTGTTGGGATAGTAGAACGCCACGATGTTGGTTTCGGGTTCGGGGTCGTAACCGGTGTAGTTGGTGAAGGTCAGGAGGTTGCGGCCGGTGAAGTGAACATTAAGACTCTGGAGATAGAGCTTGCTGAGCAGAGCTGCGGGGAAAGAGTACTGGATGGTGAGGTTCTTCAGACGAACGAATGAAGCGTTCTCAACCCAGCGGTCGTCAAACTGGAGAGCCTGACCGTAAGCGGGGATGTCAGTAACCTGGCCGGGTTCGGTCCAGACGTCGAGCATCTTGGTGGTCTGGTTGAAGTCAGTGGCGAAGTTAGAGTTCTGGCAGAAGTAGAGGTCATTGTTGAGCATATACTTCTTGGCGGCCCAGGTGAAGTCGGCCTTCAGGCTGATGCCCTTCCAGCGGAGGTCGGTGCCGAAGCCACCGCCCCAGGGAGCGTAGAGTGATTTGCCCAGAAGCACGGCGTCACGTTCCTGGTTGTACTCCTTGGTGAGGTTACCGTCGCAGTCAATCCACTGCTGCTGACCGTCACGGGGGTCAACGCCTGCATAGCGAACAGAGTAGAGAGCACCGGCGTCATGGCCAACCTTGTACTGCATGTTGGCGCCGGCCATGGTCAGCTCGTCCTGGTCGTTATAGAGGTGGGTGATTTCGTTGTGGTTGTAGTTGAAGTTGCCGCGAACAGCCCAATACCAGTCCTTGGTCTTGATAATGTCAGCGCGGATGTCGAAGTCGATACCGGTGTTGACCATGTCGCCGATGTTACCCCAAGCAGAGCCGAAGCCGGTGGTGTAGCTCCAGGGCACTGCGAGGAGCATGTCGGTGGTCTTCTTCCAGTAGTAGTCAACCTCACCGGTGAAGATGTTGAGGAAGCCGAAGTTCACACCGAAGTCAAGTGAGTTGACGGTTTCCCAAGAGAGGGTGGGGTTCTGGGGGTTGGAGATGCCGATGCCTGAGTTGCCCTGATAGGGGGTTCCGAAGGGAGCGACATAACCGAAGTACATGTAGTTGCTGATTGAAGAGTTACCGGTGGTGCCGTAGCTCAGGTGGGCCTGGAGGTTGTCAAGCCAGGTGTAGGGGACGAGGAACTTCTCGTTCTTGAGGTTCCACATGGCGCCCACACTCCAGAAGTTGGCCCAGCGGTGACCGGGAGCGAACTTAGAAGAACCGTCGCGACGGTAGGTGGCTTCAACGAAGTAGCGGCTGTCGTAGTTATAAGAGGCGTTCAGGAAGATAGAGTTGAACGTCTGGCTTGAGATTGACTGTGAGAGGTCGCTGGGGGTGATGCTGGTGGCATTCGGGAGCAGCAGGGTACGGTTGTCCTGAATACCGCTTGCGAAGAGGCCGAAGCTTTCGCTCTTGGCTATGATTGATTCCTCGCCGAGGAGGGCGGTGATGGTGTGCTCTGAGTTGTTGCCGAATGAGATGTTGTATTCAGCGGTGTTGGTGTAGGTGAAGGCGTAGTAGCGGCCGAATGACTGCTGGTTGTAGCCCTCGGTGTTGCCCTGATAGTCAACGTAGTCACCCATGGGAGTGTAGTAAGGCTCACGCACGAAGCCGTAGTTGCTGATGCGCTGGTCATAGGCGTCAACGTTCTGCTGGGCGCGGATGGTGAGGCCCTTCACGGGGTTGAGCTGCTCTGAGAGAGTGGCGTTGATGGTCAGCTTGTTGCGCCAAACCGAACGTCCGGCTTCATTTGACTCGGGAGTGGGGATGCCTGAGAAGTGGAGCCACTCGGCACGGTCACCGAAGTGAGCCTGTCCGTCCTTAACAGTCCAGTAGTAGGGAGAGTCCATAGGGAGAGCCTTGCGGGCAAACACCATGGGGTTGGTCACATAGATGCCGCTGCCTGAGTAAACGGCGTTAGATTCGTTGTTGGTTTCATACTTGGTGTAACCGAGGTTAGTCTGGAGGCCAACGCGGAACCAGTCGTTAACGCGAGCGTTAAGGTTGAAGCGGAGTGATTCGCGGCGCATTGATGACTGAGCCACGATACCCTCGTTGGCGTAGTGGTTGAGCGAAACGTAGTAGCTGAGATTTTCGCCACCACCCTGCACGGTGCCGTCGATAGAGTAGGTGGGAGAGCTGCTGCTGTAAGTTTCCTTGAGCCAGTCAGTGTTGATGCCGTAAACTTCCCATGCGTTGCGCATGTCGTCAGATACGGGCAGACCAACTTTGTCGCGGAACTGGATATACTGCTCGGAGTTCATCATTTCCACACCGTCACGAGCCAGCTGTGACCAGCCCATGTTTGCGCGCACGGTCACCTTGGCCTTCTCGCCAAACTTACCCTTCTTAGAGGAGATGACGATAACGCCGTTGGCAGCACGAGAACCGTAGATGGCCACTGAGGCAGCGTCCTTGAGCACGGTGATGCTCTCGATGTCAGAGGGGTTAAGGGTGGTGAACACTGATTCGCTCACGGGAGCACCGTCGAGGATGAACAGAGGGGTGGTGCCGGCGTTGATAGAGTTCACACCGCGCAGACGGATCTGATTGTCAGTGCTTGAGGGGTCGCCCGATGAAGAGTAGATTGAAAGACCCGACACCTGGCCCTGAAGAGCGTCCACGAAAGTGGCGGTGGGGATGTTTTCAAGAGCGTCCTCGCCCACAACTGACACGGCGCCTACGATAGAGCCGAGCTTCTTGGCAGAACCGTAACCGGTCACAATCACTTCCCCGAGTTTGTTGTCGTTGACAAGGCGGATGGTCATGTTAGGAGTGACCTTGACTTTCTGGGTGGCATAGCCCACATAAGAAACCTGGAGGTCCTTGACATTAGCGGGGAGCGAAAGGGAAAACTCACCGTCGAGGTCGGTGGCTGTACCGGTTCCGCCGCCCAGGGGCATGACTGTTGCCCCGACCAGGGGCTCATCATTCTCTGAATCAACCACAACACCATGCACAGTCATGTTCTGGGCATAGCCGCAGAGCGAGAGTGTCATGATTGCTGCGAGCAATAGAAACAGCTTTTTCATACAATAGAATTAAAAAACATATATGATTAGTAAAACATTTCCTTGAAGGAATTCCTAAAAATTATTTAACTTTTGCCTGTCAATGTCGGGATTTGGGATTGGATAATCGATGCAAAGTTAATAAATATTGTTTAACTTAAAAACATCTTTATGCAAATGACGTTATTTTTCTGTTAAAATGTAATACTCAGGCGTATGTTTTAGAACATAAAAAGGAGGTTGAAACAAGTTGAATCCAAAAAGAAGAATTTTGTAGCTTTTTGCGCTGTTTTTGCTGAAAAATCGCATCGCTGCGGAAGCTGCCCGACGGGCCCGGCGGTGAAAGTGTCGGCCGGAATGGCATCCGGCAGCCCGCGCTGTGAAGGACCTCCGGCAGGGCCCGGAAATGGCCCGACGGGAGCTCCTGCCGGCACGCTCCGGGCAAAGTTCTTAAAAAATCCAATGAAGTGCAATTTTATGGTTAAAAAACATATTAACCGATTGGGAATGTGCAGGATTTTTAGTAACTTTGTGATTGCTTCAAAAGAAGTGTGGTCAAAATGTGCGCCACCTTATTATATAGATTATATAGAGAATCAAAATTAGCACAGGTTTTTATCATTATCATATCTTCAAGTATGAAAAAAATCTTATTAACCGCAATAGCGGCATTATGCGTGGGCGGCGCTTGGGCAGCTCCCGTAAGCGCCGACAGGGCCAAAGCCACTGCCGTGGCATTCATCAAGGGCCAGACCGGGCGCGACGTCACCGTCAAGGAGGTGGTGACCCAGAATGACAGCTACTATATCCTCAACCTTGCCCAGGGCGGCTGGGTGATTGTGTCGGCCGACGACACCGCCACTCCCGTGCTCGGCTATAACACCCGCGGCTCGATGTCATGGCACACCGTGCCTGACAATATGCGCCACATCCTCAGTGACTACACTCGTGAGATGCGTGCCATCAAAGCCGCCGGCATCAAGACTCAGAACAGCGCATGGCGCTCTGTGGGCTCGCGAATGATGTCGCGCGCCGGAGCCAGCGTGGACCCTCTGATTCAGGTTAACTGGAACCAGACGGCTCCCTTCAATGAATATTGCCCCGGCTCGGGCAACTCAAAGGCCATTGTGGGCTGTGTGGCTGTGGCGATGAGCCAGGCCATGAGTGTGCAGCGCTATCCCGCGCAGCCTCAGGGTACTCAGACCTACGGCTCGGCCAACTACGGTCAGATCACCATCAACTACGACGCCGAGAAGGCTTATGACTGGGAGGCTATCCTCAAAGGCACCAACCGCTACAACGAGACCGCCCGTCTGCTCTATCACGCCGGTGTGAGTGTGGAGATGGACTATGGCACCGAAGCCTCGGGCATCCCCAGTAACCGAATTGATCGCGTGACCACCGCGCTGGCCAACAACTTCGGCTACAACCGCGACGAACTGCGCTACATCTGGCGCGCCAACTATGCCGGCGACTGGGAAAGCCTGGTGCTCAACGAGCTCAACGCCGGTCGCGCCGTGATTTACAACGCCGTTGACTCAAAGGGCAACTATGGCCACTCATTCAACGTGGACGGCTATGACGGCAACCATATGTATCACGTGAACTGGGGCTGGGGCGGCTACGGCGACGGTTTCTTCACCCTCGACAACCTCTCTGACGCCTCTATGGGCATGAACTACGACTCAAGCCACGTGGTGGTTATCGGTATCGGCTCGCCCAACCAGGTGCTCCGCTCCATCGAGCTCTCTGACATTGTGATTGACGAGAAGCTCCCCGCCGGAACCGTGGTGGCTCAGGTGTCAGTGAACGGTAAGGAACCTGAAAGCACCTACAAGCTCGAACTGTTCGGTCCCTTCAACCAGATGACCAACAAATATGATGAAGTGCCCTTCAAGCTCCAGGGTGACCTGCTGGTGACCACCGAAGTGCTCGCCAAGCGCACCGAACCCTATGAAGTGAACATCCGTGTGGAGGACAGCGCCACCAACACCCGCCTGACCTCAAGCTTCGCCATCAGCGTGGTTGAGCTCCGCACCATCGCCCAGGCCACCTCAGTGGAGTTTGACCGCAACAGCGGCGACCTCCTCATCAAGACCCGCAACGGTGTGAACTACACCATCACCGGCAAGAACGGTGTGCAGCTCATGAGCGGAACCCTCTCGCCCGTGCCTCACCTCACTGTCAACATGAACAAGCTTGACGAAGGCGAGAACATCCTGACTCTCAGCGCCGGCGGCGAAACCAAGACCCTGCGCATCAAAAAGTAACAAAAAATTCCATCTCCGCATCCATCAGAACATCATAAAGTTATGAAACTCAACAAATCATATATATGGAGCCTTGTGGCTCTGACCTCACTCTCGCTCGCCGCCTGCGGCGAAAAGGATGATCCCGCTCCCAACGGAGGCTCGGGCGAAGGAGTGGAAATCGGTATCAAGACCAACGTGACCCTCAACACCCGCAGCGCCCTGATTGAGGAGCTTAAGGACGGACACGAGATGAACGTGTGGATTGACGTCACCTCCGAGCTGGGAGCTACCGTGCTCTCCACCCAGGTGCACGCAACCAACAATGCCGGCACATGGCAGTTTGACAAGAGTGTGAAGCTCGACAAGGGTCAGACGGCCGAAATCTATGCCGTGTATCCCTACACCGAGGGTGCCACAAGCTATAAGGCTGTGCCCGTCGACATCACCAAGCAGGTTGATGTGCTTTACAGCGGCAGCGCCTCCTATGCTTCCTACACCTCAAACGTGGTGACCCTCAACATGAAGCACGCCCTGTCAATGCTCTCTGTCAACATCAAGAAAGAGGACAGCTACAGCGGCAACGGCGTGATCTCAAAGATGAAGGTGAGCAAGAGCCCTCTGGTGGCCACCAAGGGTACGCTCAACGCCGCCACCGGCAAAATTGAAGTTACCGAGACCGGCGATCTTGCCGGCGACGTGAACGCTGCCATCGGTGCCAGCGGCATCCAGGGCGCTCTGCCCGCACTGTGGGTGGCTCCCTTCTCCTCGAAGGACCAGCCCGAGCTGATGATGACCCTCACCATCGACGGGAAGGACTACACTGTGGCCCTCCCCGAAGTGAGCATGAAAACCGGCTGGCAGTATATTTTCCACGCTGTGCTCTCAGGCAACGGCCTCGTGTTTGTGCCTGACGCAACCGAGGAGTATGCCCTCAACAAGGCCGACGATGAAATCGGCACTCTCACCGGCCACGGTGTGATTTCGTTCACCTTCAAGGGTGGCAAGTTCGTGTTCCCCGCCTTCGCCGGCGACAACGTGTTCGGCAACATCAAGGCTGCCGACGGCTCAGCGGCCAACTACACCATCGGTGGCTCGCTTGACCTCTCGTCAGCATCAAGCCAGGAAGTGGTGGTGGAAACCTGGAACTCCACCGGCTTCTCTCTCTCCAACATCGAGGGCGTGGAAGCTATTGACCTCAGCGCTTATTAATCCATTCGCTTCATTCTCATCACTGAATAATGAAACCGTAAAGCCGACCGGACTCTGCGTGACATCGCAGTCCGGTCGGCTCTTTTTGTGACGATGAAACTCTGCAGGCTGCTCACAGCTATGGCCCTTGCGGCGACGGCTATTGCCGGCCGCGCCGACACCCCGGCTGCCGCCGTGCCTGACTCGGTGAGTCTGGGCGAGGTGACGGTCAGGGCGCGCCGTCCCTTCGAGCAGGTGATTCCGGCGCAGACCCTTGCCGGCGACAGGCTCGAAGCGCTGCGCTCACAGAGTGTGGCCGACGCCCTGCGCTACTTCTCGGGAGTGCAGATCAAGGACTACGGCGGGGTGGGGGGCGTCAAGACCGTCGACATGCGCTCTATGGGCACCAATCACATGGGAGTGTTCTACGACGGCATCCAGCTCGGCAACGCCCAGAACGGGCAGATTGACCTGGGCAAGTTCTCGCTTGACAATCTGGAGGCCATCGACATGTATAACGGACAGAAAAGCGACATCTTCCAGAGCGCAAAGGACTTCGGGTCGGCCGGTACGCTCTACCTCCAGTCGCGCCGCCCCGAGTTTGACGATGGCGAACGCTGGAAAGGCAACGCCACCTTCCGCACCGGCTCCTTCGGCCTGGTGAACCCCTCGCTGAGGTTTGACTACAAGCTCTCGGAGCGCGTAACCGCCACCGTCAGCGCCGAATACACCTATGCCACCGGGCGCTACAAGTTTCGTTACCGCCGCCTCTACACTGACCACACCGTGGCGTGGGACACCACCGCCGTGAGGAAAAACGGCGGTATCAACGCCCTCCGCGCCGAGGCGGGAGTGTATGGCACCCTGCCGCGCGGCTACTGGCAGGGCAAGTTCTACTATTACGACTCATCGCGCGGCATCCCCGGCGCTATTGTCAACAATGTGTGGAAAAACTCCCAAAAGCAGTGGGATAGGAACTTTTTTGTGCAAGGCCGATTCAGGAAGACGCTTAGCAACCTCTATGCCCTGCAGGTCAATGCCAAGTATGCCCGCGACTACATGCGCTACCTCAACCCCGACACCACACTGATGTATATCGACAACGAGTTTTGGCAGCATGAAACCTACATCTCCGTGGCCAACCGCCTCTCGCCGCTGAAATGGCTTGACATCAACGCCTCGGCCGACTGGCAGTGGAACAAGCTCGACGCCACGCTGGCCAACTTCTCCCGCCCCGTGCGCCACACCATCCTCGGCGCCCTCGCCGCGGCGGTGAACCAAGGTCCCTTCCGCGGCCAGGCAAGCATGCTCTGGACCCATGTGACTGACCGCATCACCCTGGCCTCGGCCGAACACCCCGGCCGCACCTCGCGCTTCAGCCGCCTCACACCCGCCGTGTTTGTGTCATGGCAGCCCTCACGCCCCTTGACTCTGCGCGCGTTCTACAAGCGCATTTTCCGCATGCCCACGTTTAACGACCTTTACTACACCGACATTGGTAACGCCGACCTCAAGCCCGAATATGCCACGCAGTGGAACGTCGGCGCCGTGCTCCAGCGCGACTTCCCCTCGGTGTGGTTCAACTCCCTCAACCTCACCCTCGACGCCTATTATAATAAGGTGACCGACAAAATCATCGCCGTGCCCAAAGGCACGGGGCAGTATCGCTGGATGATGATGAACATAGGAAAGGTGAAGATTCTCGGCACCGATCTCACCGCCAACCTCCGCTTCACCATTGCCGGACAAGTGTATCTGCTGGGACGCCTCACCTACACTTTCCAGCGTGCCATGGACTTTAGTGATCCCACCGACACCCGCCCCGGCGGCGCCGGCACCTACAAGGGCCAGATTGCCTACATACCCCGCCACAGCGGATCAGTGGCAGGCACCCTCCAATGGCGCCGCGCCGAGCTCAACTATAGCTTCATCTACGTTGGCGAGCGCTATCACAACTCCTCAAACATCCGCGAAAACTACGAGCCTTCATGGTACACCCATGACCTCTCCGCCTCCTATCGCCTCCCCATGCCCGGGCGCCGACCCTCGACCCTCAAGCTCGGCCTGGAGGTCAACAACCTCTTCAACCAGCAGTATGAGGTGATTCAAAACTATCCCATGCCAGGACGCAACTTCAAGATTATCCTCACCTACGACATATGACACTCTCCCGACTCACCGCCGTGCTCCTTGCGCTCCTTACGCTGGCCGCATGCCGCCAGGAGGAGCTGATTCCGCTGCCTGAAACCGAAATCACCCCCACTCCGACCATCAGCGGAGTGGACGGCTTTTATCTGCTCAACGAGGGCAACATGGGCTCCAACAAATCGACCCTCGACTACTGGGACGGCACCACGGGCGAGTATCGCCGCAACATCTTTGCCGCCGCAAACCCCACCGTGCCCAAGGAACTGGGCGATGTGGGCAATGACCTGGCCATCTACGGTTCGCGCCTCTACGCCGTCATCAACTGCTCCAACAAGGTGGAGATTATGGACGCCGCCACCACCCGCAAGCTCGGCCAGGTGGACATACCCAACTGCCGCTGCATGGCCTTTGACGGCCCCTACATGTATGTGACCTCCTATGCCGGTCCGGTGAGAATAGATCCCGACTATAAGCAGATTGGCTACGTGGCGAAGGTGGACACCGCCACGATGGCGGTTGTTGACACCGTCCATGTGGGCTATCAGCCTGACGGCATAGCCATTGTCAAAGGGAAGGCCTATGTGGCCAACTCCGGCGGCTATATGGTGCCCAACTATGAGAACACGGTGAGTGTGATTGACCTCGCCTCAATGCGCGTTGTTGACGCCATCGAGATTGCCATCAACCTCCATCATGTTGTGGCCGACAGGTCAGGCCGGCTCTGGATAAGCTCGCGTGGTGACTATTACGACACCGAAGCCCGCCTATTTTGCTACGACCCTGCGGCCGGCAGGGTGCTCGCCGAGATGGAGTTGTCGGTGGGGTCTATGTGGCTCGATGGCTCGCGGCTCTATGTAGTGGCCACACAGTGGAGCTACGTCAGCATGGACCGCGAGGCCTCCTATGCCGTCATTGACACTGACACACAGACCATCCTCACCCGCAATTTCATCACCGACGGCTCCGAGGCGAAAATCCGCATCCCTTACGGCGTGGCCGTCAATCCGGTGACAAAGGACATCTATGTGACCGATGCTCTTAACTATGTGAACCCCGGCAACCTCCACTGCTACACTCCCGACGGCAAGCTGCAGTGGACCGTGAGAACCGGCGACATCCCCGCCCATTTCGCCTTCCGCACCCGTTGAGGCTTCGCTTTTTTGGCGAGTGAATAAGTTTTGCTATCTTTGCCCCCGTGAAGCTGCGAGGGAACGGGGTGAGAAGCCCCGACAGTCCCGCTGCTGTGAGTCTCTGTGAGGCACTGCGCTTTATGTCACTGGGAAAGCCCCCGGGAAGGCGCGCAAATGCCGAGACAAGTCAGAAAACCTGGCCGCTTCCACCTTATATAATATATAACGGCCCGCGAGGACGGGTATAGTGATTTATGAAAAAGCATCTTTTTTCAGTTGCGGCCATGATGATTGCTGCGAGTGCGGCTATGGCTGTCAACCCCTACGTGGCTAAAGTGTATGAGTTTTGCCCTGCGCCGGGCCAGTTTATCCACGATGTGCCTATTCTGACGGATGATATGACCCCCGAGGAGGTCATTGCCGAGGTGGAAAGCCAGCTTTGCGGCAACGACGATGACGGCGCCGCTCCAGGCATGGTATCGCTCGGCGCCTTCGGCGGCTATGTGGTATTCGGCTTTGACCATCCGCTGGTGAACGTCAAAGGGGAGTATGACTTGCGTATCTTCGGCAACTCATTCCGCGGCATGATTGACGACGAGGCCTACGGGTCAAGCGAACCCGGCATCGTGATGGTGTCGGTTGACACCAACGGCAACGGCATCCCTGACGACGAATGGTTTGAATTGGCCGGTAGCGAATATCACTCAGAAGGGACATTCCACAACTTTGAGATTACTTACAAACGTCCTGCCGACAACACCACCGGCGTGAGCTGGACCTCAAATGATCCCGCGGCAGGGGAGGGGAGTGTGGAGCGCACACAGTTCCACACCCAGAACTTCTGGCCCGGATGGTATGCCGGCGAGACCCTCACCTTCCGTGGAACCCGCTTGGCCCCCAACGCGCAGAACACCGCAGAGGAGGGGGAAAACTGGGTGCTCCACGCCTACGACTGGGGCTATGCCGACAATCTGCCCAACGACGAGGACCCCGGCCTGAAGCTCGACTGGGCCGTTGATGCCCAGGGCAACCCAGTGGAACTTGAGCAGGTTCATTTCATCAAGGTCTACACCGCTCTGGCTCAGAATTGCGGCTGGATTGGCGAGACCTCCACTGAGGTGTGCGGCGCGCAGGACCTCCATCCCGAAGCCCTTGCGGGCATCGAAACCATCGCCTCAAGCCGTCCTGACGATGCTCCGGAGGTGTTCTTTGACCTGCGCGGCATTAGAGTGGACCGTCCCACGGCGCCGGGCATCTACCTGCGCAGTCAGGGTGGAAAAGTGACCAAAATCATAGTGCGATAATCCATTTAGGAAATCAATCCCCGCTCCGGTTGAAGCGGGGATTTTTTAGCTTATGGTGCGGGTGTATGTTCTGTAACATGGTGAATTGGAATTGTTAAAATTTCGGTAATTAAGTAATTTTGTCTATATTTGCAGAGATTTTCGGCACTTAGGGGAGAATATCGCCTCCAACTTTAACACTAATGCCGTGATACCGTGAACAGTAACCTTTGCAGGAAGATACGGTGACGCGTCAAACGATTCGTTACCATAGACGAAAGTAAATAATTAGAACGAGAGATATATGTTGTCATTATCTATCCAGAATGTCACTCTTGCGGTGACGGCCGCCCTTACGGGTGTGTGCCTTGTTGCGCTTGCTCTGTGGCTTGCCGGGCTGATTTCGCCCCGCTCATTCAACGCCCAGAAGGGTGAGCCTTATGAGTGCGGTGTGCCCACCCGCGGCAACAGTATGGTGCAGTTTAAGGTAGGTTACTACCTGTTCGCTATCCTCTTTCTCATGTTTGATGTCGAAACTGTGTTCCTCTATCCCTGGGCGGTGCGTATGCGCGAGCTCGGTGTGCAGGGTCTGCTCAGTATCGGCGTGTTTTTTGCTATTATTGTGCTGGGTCTTGTTTACGCCTGGCGGAAAGGAGCTCTTGAATGGAAGTGACCACCAAAAGCATGCCCTACGAGGCGTGGAAGGACAATGAATATATCGAGAAGCTCGTTGATGAGCTTCGCGCCTCAGGCACCAACGTCATCGTTGGCTCGCTTGACAAGCTTATTAACTGGGGCCGTTCCAACTCGCTGTGGCCTCTCACCTTTGCCACAAGCTGTTGCGGCATTGAATTCGTATCGCTCGGCGCCGCCCGTTATGATATGGCTCGCTTCGGATGGGAAGTGGCCCGTTCGTCGCCCCGTCAGGCCGACTTCATGATGGTGGCCGGAACCATCGTTCACCGCATGGTGCCCGTGTTCCGTCGCCTTTATGATCAGCTGGCCGAGCCCAAGTATGTGATTGCCTGCGGCAGCTGCGCCATCTCCGGCGGCCCCTTCCGCAAGAGCTACCATGTGGCCAAAGGCATTGAGGACATTGTGCCTGTCGACGTGTTTGTCCCCGGCTGTCCTCCCCGTCCCGAAGCTATGATTTACGGCATCATGCAGCTGTCAAGAAAAATCAAGGTGGAGCGCTTCTTCGGCGGCGTCAACCGCCAGGAAAAGCAGCAGGAGTTTCTCAAGAACCATCCCGTAGAGGGAGTGAATGACTGATTAGCTCCGTTTTATCACCAATCATATCACAAAATCCTTAATTTCCATCACCTTGACCATCATGGCTGCAGAAATCCAGGAAATTATATCCAAGATTGCTCCCGACGCCACCTTTGAAACCGGCGCGGACAACATACTCACCATCACCGTGCCTGATGCACGCTGGCATGAAGTGGCCCGCACACTCCGTGATGATTCGGCTCTTGACTTCGACTTCCTTGTCACCATCGTCGGTATGGACTGGAAAACGTCGCTCGGCTGTATCTACTATCTCACCTCCACCCGCCGCAATGTGACCGTGGCCGTTAAGGTGGCCACTGACAATCGCGAGAATCCCATGCTCCACAGTGTCAGCGACCTCTGGGCTATCGCCGGAATCTTCGAGCGTGAGGTGTATGACTTCTTCGGAATCATCTTCATCAACAATCCTGATATGCGCCGTCTCTTCCTCAATATTGACTGGAAGGGATTCCCCCTGCGCAAGGACTATGACCCCTCGCCCGAAATCAACCCCATGACCACGGAGAGCGAGCGTCAGACTGACTTCACCCAGTCATGGGTGGAACTCCCCGACGGCAAAATCGAGAAGCGCGAGCCGCGCGTGTTCGAGGCCGACGACTTTGTGGTCAACATCGGCCCGCAGCACCCCGCCACTCACGGTGTGCTTCGCTTCCGCACCGCCGTTAACGGTGAGGAAATCAAGAAGATTGACGTCTACATGGGTTACATCCACCGCGGTATCGAGAAAATCTGCGAGGGACTGACCTATCCCCAGACTCTCCATTTCATGGACCGAATGGACTATTTCTCGGCCCATCCTTATCACCACGGCCTCTGCCTCACCATCGAGGAGGCTATGGGACTCCAGATTTCGCGCCGCGCTCAGGTGATCCGCGTGCTCATGGACGAGCTTTCGCGCATTGCCAGCCACTGTCTCTTCGTGGGCACCTACTGTATGGACCTCGGTGCCACCACGATGCTCTTCTACACCCTGCGCGTCCGCGAACAGATTCTCGACATCATGGAGCGCACCTGCGGCGCCCGCATGACATTCAACTATGAATGTATCGGCGGTGTGATGCAGGACCTCGATTCCAACTTCGTTAAGGATGTGAAGGAACTGCTTGCAGTGCTCCCCAAGAACATTCGCGAATACAACAAGATTTTCACCGGCAACGTCATCGCTCAGAACCGCCTCAAGAATGTGGGCGTGCTCTCGCGTGAAGATGCCATCTCTTGGGCTGTCACCGGTCCTTCCGGCCGCGGTTCGGGCTGGGCTTGCGACGTCCGCAAAACCAATCCTTACAGCATCTACTCAGAGCTTGAGTTTGACGAAATCGTCAAGCATGAAGGCGACTCTTTTGCACGCTTCCAGGTGCGCATGGAGGAGATGGAGCAGAGCGCCCGCATCATCGAGCAGCTCATCGACAATATTCCCGAAGGCGAATATTGCGTGAAGGTGCCCAAGGTCATCAAGCTCCCCGAGGGACACTGGTTCCGCCGCGTGGAAGGCTGCCGAGGCACTTTCGGAGTCTATCTGGAAAGCGACGGCACTGTCAATCCCTATCGTCTCAAGCTGGCGCCTCCCTGTCTGCCTCTGGCTGCTGTGGTTGACCACATCACCCGCGGGCAGAAGATTGCCGACCTCATCACCATCGGCGGCTCAATGGACTACATTGTCCCCGACATGGACCGATAAGCTCTCCCAAACCAAGATAAAAACCAATCCACTGTCAATTCTCTCTGACATCACATCACGTTATGCAAGATTTTTCGATAGTCACCCAATGGATTCACGGCACACTGACAAATTACGTGCCTGAGTGGCTTGCCATCGTATTCGAGTGTCTCGGCATAGGCATCGCCCTGCTGCTGGCCTACGCTCTGCTGGCTCTGTTCTATATCTGGTACGAACGCAAGATTTGCGCCGCGTTCCAGTGTCGCCTCGGCCCCAACCGTGTGGGTCCCTTCGGTTTGCTCCAGAGCTTCGCCGATATGTTCAAGATTCTCATCAAGGAGCTCATCGAGCTGAAGAATATTGACAAATTCCTCTTCGCCCTCGCTCCTTATCTGGTCATCCTGGCCTCGATGCTCGCCTTTGCGGTGCTTCCCTGGGGCAACGGCATGCAGATTATCAACTTCAATGTGGGCATCTTCTTCCTGGTGGCTGTGTCATCAATCGGTGTGCTCGGTATCCTGCTCGCCGGATGGTCATCAAACAATAAGTTCACCCTCATCGGTGCTCTCCGTTCAGGCGCGCAGATGGTCAGCTATGAAATCTCTATCGGTCTGACCATCATCACCATGGTGGCCCTCGCAGGCACCATGAACGTGGCTGAAATCTGCCAGGAGCAGGAGCGCCTGTGGTTCATCTTCTCAGGCCACATCCCCGCCATCATCGCTTTCGTGATTTATCTCATCGCCGGCACAGCCGAGACTAACCGCGGCCCGTTTGACCTTCCCGAGGCCGAGAGTGAGCTCACCGCCGGTTACCACACCGAATATTCCGGTATCCACTTCGGCTTCTTCTATCTTGCCGAGTATCTCAACCTCTTTATCGTGGGCGGCGTTGCTTCGCTGCTTTTCCTCGGCGGCTGGATGCCCTTCCACATTCCCGGATGGGAAGGCTTCAATGCCATCATGGACTGGATTCCCGGCATTGTATGGTTCTTAGGCAAGGCTATCTTCCTGTCGTTCATCATCATCTGGTTCAAATGGACCTTCCCCCGTCTGCGTATTGACCAGATGCTTACCCTCGAATGGAAATATCTCATGCCCATCTCACTGGTTAACCTCGTGCTGATGGTGCTCACCGTCACCTTCGGCTGGTATCTTTAATAACTGAAATCCACATCATCACCCTTCCCCCCATAACGACACAATGAGTGACAATAACGGTAAAATTACCCAGGTGATCGGTCCCGTGGTGGACGTCATCTTTGAAGGCGAAAACAACACCATTCCGCCCATCTACTCCGCTCTCAAAGTGGCCCGTCCCGGCGATGCCGACGGCGCCGAGCTGATTCTCGAAGTGGAGCAGCACATCGGTGAGGACACCGTGCGCTGTGTGGCAATGGAAAGTACCGACGGCCTTCAGCGCGGCATGCCCGTGGAAAACCTCGGACGTCCCATCGCCGTGCCCACCGGTGACCAGGTGAAAGGTCGCCTGCTCAACGTTATCGGCGAGGCTATTGACCGCCTCCCCGCTCTTGACCGCGACAACCTCCGCTCAATCCATCAGCCCGCTCCCAAGTTTGACGACCTTACTATCGGCACCGAGATTCTCTACACCGGTATCAAGGTGATTGACCTCCTCGAGCCTTACAGCAAGGGTGGTAAAATCGGTCTGTTCGGCGGTGCCGGTGTAGGCAAGACCGTGCTTATCATGGAGCTCATCAACAACATCGCCAAGGGCCACAACGGTTTCTCTGTGTTTACCGGTGTGGGTGAACGTACCCGTGAGGGTAACGACCTTCTCCGTGAGATGATTGAGAGCGGCGTCATGAAGTATGGCGACAAGTTCCGCGAAGGCATGGACAAGGGTGAATGGAATCTTGCTGACGTTGACATGAAGGAAGTGGCGCAGTCACAGGCCACCCTCGTGTTCGGTCAGATGAACGAGCCCCCGGGTGCACGTCTGCGTGTGGCCCTGTCAGGTCTCACCGTTGCCGAACAGTTCCGTGACCAGGATGGCGGCGGCAAGGAGATTCTGCTCTTCATTGACAATATCTTCCGTTTCACTCAGGCAGGTTCTGAGGTGTCGGCTCTGCTGGGCCGTATGCCCTCGGCCGTGGGTTATCAGCCCACCCTCGCATCTGAGATGGGTGCCCTGCAGGAACGAATCACCTCCACCAAGAACGGTTCTATCACCTCGGTGCAGGCCATCTACGTGCCTGCGGACGACTTGACTGACCCCGCTCCCGCAACTACCTTCTCATTCCTCGATGCCACCACCGTGCTCTCGCGTAAGATTGCCGAGCTCGGTATTTATCCCGCCGTTGACCCCCTGGAGTCAACCTCCCGAATCCTTGACCCCAACATCATCGGCGAGGACCACTATAACACGGCTCAGGCTGTCAAGCAGCTCCTCCAGAAGTATAACGAGCTTCAGGATATCATCGCCATCCTCGGTGTTGACGAGCTCTCTGACGACGATAAGCTCGTCGTGGCCCGCGCCCGTCGTGCTCAGCGCTTCCTCTCTCAGCCCTTCCACGTGGCTGAGCAGTTCACTGGTCTGCCCGGTGTGATGGTGCCCCTGAAGGAAACCATCCGCGGCTTCAAGATGATTCTCTCAGGCGAGATGGACCAGTATCCCGAGCAGGCGTTCCTCAACGTCGGCACCATCGACGAGGCCATCGCCAAGGGTAAGAAACTCCTTGCCGAAGTGGAGGCCTGACATTAATTAACGTAATAGATAACATCCCCGCATAATCCCGATGACACTTAAAATAATCTCAGCTGAGGATATCCTTTTTGAAGGTGAGGTCAAGGCCGTTCACCTTCCGGGAGCCATGGGCGCTTTCACCGTCCTGCCCCATCATGCCTCGCTGGTGTCCACTCTCGTGGCCGGAAAGCTGCGCTATGAAGCAGCCGATGGTCAGTCACACACTGTGGACATTACCGGTGGAATCGCCGATGTGGATAATGACACCGTTGCCGTATGCGTCTACTGACAATGAAATCAACCCCCGCGCTTCTGCGCCCTCTGATGGTCTGCCTGCTGGCGATGGTGTTTGCTGTCATGCCCGCCAAAGCTGCCGAGCATGCCGCTGACAACGCTGATGGTGAGGAAGATGGTGTGCCCGTCAAGGAAATCATCTTCGAGCACCTTGGCGACGGTTACGGCTGGGAAGTGCCCTTCAATCACCATGTGCGCATCCCTCTGCCTGTGATTGTCAAAGGCTCCAAGGGCTGGCATGTGTTCTCATCGTCTCAGGTCACTCACGGCGACACTTACACTCACCCCGACGGTTCTCGTTTCCGCATTGCCGGCGAGGATAGCGAGCATAAAGGCAAGGTGGTGGAAGTGATGCCCGATGAATCGGAGGTGCGCCCCCTTGACTTCTCGATTACCAAGAATGTTGCCGCCATCATCATCACCGCTCTGCTGGTTATCTGGATGGTCCTTGGCCTGGCAGCCTTCCATCGCAACAACCGTTCCGGCAAAGCGCCCCGAGGTTTCCTCGGCGCTGTGGAGTCACTGGTGCTCTTCATCTATGATGGTGTCATCAAGCCCATCCTTGGTGATAAATCGCGCCGCTTTGCTCCTTATCTGCTCACGGTGTTCATGTTTATCTTCATCGCCAACCTCCTTGGTCTCTGCGTGATATTCCCCGGCGGCGCCAACCTCACCGGCAACATCGCCATTACTCTGGTGCTCGCCATCATCACCTTCCTCTACACCAACCTCTTCGCCACCAAGCATTATTGGAAAGAGATTTTCTGGCCTGAGGTGCCCCTGTTCCTCAAGTTCCCTCTGCCCATCATGCAGGTGATTGAGCTTTTCGGTGTGTTCACCAAGCCTGCGGCCCTCACAGTCCGTCTGTTTGCCAACATGATGGGCGGCCACATGATTGTCCTGGTGCTCACCATGCTCATCTTCATCTTCGCCGCAGTGGCCGGTCAGGCCGTGGCAAGCGGTGCGGCAGTGGTGTCAATGCTCTTCTCGGTGTTCATGCTTCTGATTGACGTGCTTGTGAGCTTCATTCAAGCCTACGTGTTCACCATGCTCTCCACAATCTTTATCGGTCTGGCTCAGGAAAGCGGCCATGGCGAAGGCCATGACGCCCACAAAGCCGACGCTCCTCACCCCGTAACAGAAAATAAATAATTCATAACAAATACCCCTTAAAACCTTACTTCTTATGTTAGCAATGATTTTGGCAGCCGTTGAAGGCCTCGTGGCCATCGGTGCAGCGTTTGGTGCAAGTATCGCCGCTATCGGCGCCGGTATCGGTATCGGTAAAATCGGTTCTTCAGCTATGGAGGCCATCGCACGCCAGCCCGAAGCTGCCGGCGACATCCGTTCAAACATGATCGTTATCGCCGCTCTTATCGAAGGTGTTGCACTCTTCGCCGTAATTGTGGCATTCCTCACCATGATCTTCAGTTAAATCTGACTTCCCAAATCCCTTAGTTCATGGAACTGTTCACTCCTGACTTTGGCCTGGTTTTCTGGATGTTTGTCGCATTCGCCATCCTCTTCATTATCCTTTGGAAATGGGGATGGCCGGCAATCATGAAGGGAGTAAGTGAACGTGCTGACCTCATCGACAAGGGCATTGAATATGCTCAGAGCGCCAAGCTCCAGCTTGACAATGCCCGCGATGAGGCTGCAAAGATTCTCGAAGAGGCCCGCCGCCAGCAGGCCGACTCCCTCCGCGAAGCCGACAAGATGAAGAACCAGATTATTGACGAGGCTCGCGACGCCGCCCATAACGAGGCTCGCAAAGTCATGGACGCCGCAAAGGTGTCAATTGAGCAGGAGCGCAAGCAGGCCGAACTCCAGTTCCGCAATGAGGTCTCCGCATTTGCCCTCGACATCGCCGGCAAGGTGGTGCGCGGCCAGATGCAGGACCGTAAAGCGCAGGCTAAACTTGTCGACTCTCTGCTCGACGAAATGGAAAAACAAAACTGACAACCCTTCCCACCACTGATATGAACGATGGCCTGATTCCCCGCCGTTATGCCAAAGCGCTGTATAAGTACGCCCTTGAAAAAAAGGTCGACAAGCGCATCTACATGCTGACCGCTAATCTTGTCGACGCTTTCGCTTCGCAGCACGGACTGCTCACTGCCGTCGCAAACCCATTCGTGTCAGTGGCCGACAAGACGAAGCTGCTCATGGCCGCCGCCGGTGCCGACGAAAAGTCTGACTCCGTCTTCACCGACTTCCTCACCCTCCTGGCTCAGAACGGCCGCATTGAGTTTATCCGTGACATCGCACTGGCCTATCGCGACATCTATCGCCAGGCCAACAATATCCGCCGTGTCACCGTGACCTCTGCCGAGCCTCTCGCCGCCCCGGAGGAGGAGCGTCTGAAATCGCTCATTGAAAAGCATCTCGACGGTGCCTCCATGGAATACGAGGCCCGCACTAACCCCGACCTCATTGGCGGATTCACCATCGAGATCAACAATGAGAAGCTCGACGCCTCAGTGGCCAACGAACTCAAACAACTTCGCCTTAAGCTCATCACTAACTAATCTCACCTTTCATTTCCTCCTTAACCGGGGGACCACATTCAAGCAATGATTAATCCCAGCGAGATATCTGAAGTCTTAAAACAGCAACTCGAGAACGTCAATTCAAAGGTTTCTTTCGAAGAAACCGGCGTGGTGCTCGAAGTTGGCGACGGTGTAGCCCATGTCTATGGTCTCGATAACGTTCGCGCCAACGAACTCGTCGAGTTCGCAAACGGCGTGACCGGCGTGGCCCTCAACCTTGAGGAAAGCAATGTAGGTGTGATCCTCTTTGACAATGTCGACAAAGTCACCGAGAACATGACCGTCAAGCGCACCGGCAAGATTGCCTCAATCCCCGTGGGCGAAGGCCTCATGGGGCGCGTTATCAACGTCCTCGGTAACCCCATCGACGGCCGCGGCCCCATCGAGGGTGAGCTCCTCAACATGCCCCTGGAGCGCAAGGCCCCCGGCGTTATCTATCGCCAGCCCGTTAACCAGCCCCTCCAGACCGGTATCAAGGCTGTCGACTCAATGGTGCCCATTGGCCGCGGTCAGCGCGAGCTCATCATCGGCGACCGTCAGATTGGCAAGACCGCTATCGCCATTGACACCATCATCAACCAGCGCAAGAACTTCGAGGAAGGCAAGCCCGTCTACTGTATCTATGTGGCCATCGGCCAGAAAGCATCGTCAGTAGCTGCCATCGTCGAAACCCTCCGTCAGCACGGCGCCCTTGACTACACCGTCGTTGTGGCCGCCACCGCTTCTGACTCTGCCTCGATGCGTTACTACGCTCCCTTTGCCGGTGTGGCCATCGGCGAATACCTCCGCGACACCGGCCGCGACGCCCTCATCGTTTATGATGACCTCTCCAAGCAGGCCGTGGCTTACCGCGAAATCTCACTCATCCTCAAGCGCCCCTCAGGCCGCGAGGCTTATCCCGGTGATATCTTCTATCTCCACTCTCGTCTGCTTGAACGTGCAGCAAAGATTATCGACAATCAGGAAGTGGCTTCCAAGATGAACGACCTCCCCGACGTGCTCAAGGACCGCGTCAAAGGCGGCGGCTCGCTCACAGCCCTCCCCATCATCGAAACCCAGGCCGGCGACGTGTCAGCCTACATCCCCACCAACGTCATCTCAATCACCGACGGTCAGATCTTCCTCGAAACCGCCCTGTTTAACCGCGGCATCCGCCCCGCTATCAATGTGGGTATCTCAGTGTCGCGTGTAGGTGGTAACGCCCAGATTAAGTCAATGAAGAAGGTGGCAGGTACCCTGAAAATTGACCAGGCTCAGTTCCGCGAGCTCGAATCGTTCACCAAATTCGGTGGCGACATCGACCCCGTGACCGCCCGCGTTATCGACAAGGGTCGCAAGAATGAGGCCCTCCTCATCCAGCCCCAGTATCACCCCGTGGCTGTAGAGGACGAGGTGGCCGTGATTTTCTGCGGCACCAAGGGCCTGCTCGAAAAGGTGCCTCAGGACAAGGTGGCCGAATTTGAGCGCCTCTTCCTCCAGCTCCTCCACGCCAAGCATCAGAAAGATGTGCTTGACGTAATCAAAGCCGGTCAGATTACCGACGACGCTGCCGACAAGCTCAGCAAGGCAGCCGCCGAAATCGCCTCACGCTACAATTGATCTTCACAATCATTCCCGTATTCCCAGCTATCATAATCCTATAAATGGCAACACTCCGCGAACTTAAAGGCCGTATCGGCTCGGTGGCCTCATCCGAGAAAATCACCGGCGCCATGAAGATGATTTCGTCGGCTAAGATGCACAAGGCCGAGATGAGCCTCAAAAAGCTCCTCCCTTACCGCAATCTCATCGAAGGAATCATAGGCAACCTGATCGACTCGGACGCCGAGTTCACCTCGCCTCTGACTCAGGAGCGTGAAGTACGCCGCATCACCATCGTGGTGTTCGGCAGTGACGACGGCCTCTGCGGTGCCTATAATGTCAACGTTTATAAGGAACTGATAGTCCGCATGGCCGAGCTCCGCAAGCTTTACGGAGCCGATCTCCGCTTCACCCTCATGCCCGTGGGCGCAAAGATTGCCAAGGCAGTGAAGCGCCTCGCAGGCAATGAGGTGGAGATCAAGCCATCAGGAGTCAACTCAAAGACCGCCGGCGACGATGTCCGCGCCTTCCTTGAAACGCTCCACAACGCTTACATAAGCGGCGACACTGACCGCATCGACGTGCTTTACATGCACTTCCACAGCGTCAGCCGCCAGCGCCCCGTTCAGGAGCAGCTTATCCCCGTGGTGGCCTCCACCTTCGCCTCTGAAGGTGTGGAGCGCTCATCGCGTCCCTTCCTCTTCGAGCCCTCTCCCGCAGCCATCTTCGTGTCGGTGATTCCGATGTTCCTCCTCGCAGTGATGCAGGAAGTGTTCACCGAAAACCGCGCCTCCGAACAGGCCGCCCGCGTAATGGCTATGCAGAGCGCCAACGATAACGCAAAGAAACTCCTCGAATCACTTCAACTCGAATTCAACAAACTGCGCCAGCAGAGCATCACCACAGAGCTCCTCGACATTGTCGGCGGCCAGACAAGATAATAAATCAAACGACAGAATCACAATATTCAAAGAACTATGGGTAGTGTCAAAGATTATTTTTCATCATTGGGCCGTGGCATCTATAGCCTGATTCAGGGTATGGAAGTCACGGGTAAGGAATTCGTTACCCCCAAAATCACTGAAAAATATCCCGAAAACCGCGAAAACCCGCCGGTGGCTCCCCGCTTCCGTGCCACCCTCGAGATGATCTACGATGCCGAGGGCAACCACAAGTGCATTGCCTGCGGCAGCTGCGAGCGTGCGTGCCCCAACGGCACAATCAGCCTCACAACTGAAATGGTCGACACCTGGAAGGGTACTAAGAAAAAACGCCTCGTGGACTATAACTATGACCTCGGCAGCTGCACTTTCTGCCAGCTCTGCGTCACCAGCTGTCCCACCGCGGCCATCAACTTCAACAACGACTTCGAGCAGGCTGTGTTCACCCGCGACAAGCTCGTCAAGAAGCTCAACTATCTTCCCGAAAAGCCCGAGCCCGAGCCCACTCCTGAAGAGCGAGCAAAATACGAGGCCGAGAAAGCCGCCAAGATAGAGGCCGCCAAGAAGGCCGCAGCCGCCAAGAAGGCTGCCGCTGAAAAAGCTGCCCAGGCCCCCAAGGCTCCCGAAAAAGAATAATCAATCCACACTCCATCAACCACGCATCACATTTTTTGTAAATGGAATCTTTAGGAAGTTCTATAGCTTACTGGATTATCGTCCTGTCGATAGTCATATTCTCGGTGCTTACTGTCACCACCCGTAAGATTCTGCGCGCGGCCACCTTCCTGTTGTTCACCCTCTTCGCCACCGCTGCCGTTTATTTCAAGCTCGACTATGAGTTTCTCGGCACGGTTCAGATTGCGGTTTATGCCGGTGGCATCGTCGTGCTCTTTGTGTTCTCAATCCTGCTGACAACCCATCCGGGCGACAACTCCAAGAACCTCGCCGCACGCAAGCGCGGCCTCGGTCTGCTTGCCGCCATCCTGACCCTGATTGTCACCGGTTACGCCTTCGTGAGCCGCTGCTCCAACCTCTGCGCCGCGCTCCCCGAAGCTGAGAATCCCACAATGCACAAAATCGGCGAAACACTCATGGGAACCGGCCACGGTCAGTATCTCCTCCCCTTCGAGGCCATCAGTGTTCTTCTGCTCGCATGTATAATCGGCGGCGTCGTTGTCGCCCGCAAACGATAAAACGCCATTATGGGAAATACAATGATATGGTACATCGTTCCCAGCCTGATTATGTTCTGCTGCGGAATTTACGGATTCATAACCCGTAAAAACATGATCGCTATGCTCATCTCGCTTGAGCTGATGCTTAATGCGGTCGATATCAACTTTGTAGTGTTCAATCGATTCCTCTTCCCCGGCTCTATGGAAGGCATGATGTTCACCCTCTTCGCAATCGGCATCGCTGCGGCTGAAACAGCCCTCGCCATCGCGATTATCATCAACATCTACCGCGCCGCCACCAATATCGACGCTGAGGACATCACCCAAATGAAACATTAATCCACGCCATGGCTATTACATTACCTCTGCTTATTCTGGTCATCCCCTTGGCGATGTTCCTCATTCTGGGCCTCTGCGGCTCTAAAATGAGTCCTCGTCTGGCGGGCACGCTCGGAACCCTCGGTATGGGCTCCGTGCTGGTGTTGAGCTATATCACCGCCTTCACCTACTATTTCAGCGGCAATCCTGACTTTGTCAACGGCACTGACCGCCTCCCCTTCACCGTGTTCAATGTAACATGGCTTGAATTCACTCAGAACCTTGTAATCAAGCTCGGTTTCTATCTCGACCCCATCTCGGCGATGATGCTTATCGTCATCCCCACGGTGTCGTTCCTCGTCCACCTCTATTCGCTGGGTTATATGCACGGTGAGCGCGGTTTCCAGCGCTACTATGCGTTCCTGTCGCTCTTCAGCTTCTCGATGCTCGGCCTCGTGGTGGCAACCAACATCTTCCAGATGTATATCTTCTGGGAGCTCGTGGGCGTGTCATCTTACCTCCTTATCGGTTTCTATTACACCCGCCCCGCTGCCGTGTCAGCTTCCAAAAAGGCGTTTATCGTCACCCGCTTCGCTGACCTTGGCTTCCTCATCGGCATCCTCGTGCTGTCGTTCTACACTCAGACCTTCGACTTCCTTACCCTCACCTCTGACCCCCAGGCTGTGGTGAGCAGCTTCGGCGGCGCCACCTTCATGGGTGCCTCGGCCCTCACCTGGGCGCTGGTGCTCATCTTCACCGGCGGTATGGGTAAGTCGGCCATGATGCCCCTCCACATCTGGCTCCCTGACGCAATGGAAGGTCCCACCCCCGTGTCGGCCCTCATCCATGCCGCAACAATGGTTGTGGCCGGTGTCTACCTCGTGGCCCGTCTCTTCCCCGTCTATCTGACCAGCGAGTCGGCTCTGATGATTATCACCTGCGTGGGCGCCCTCACTGCAATGTATGCCGCAATCGTGGCCTGCGTGCAGATTGACATCAAGCGAGTGCTCGCATTCTCCACCATCTCTCAGATTGCTTACATGATGGTGGGTCTCGGCGTGGCCGGTCTGGGCTACTTTGCCGGCGGCTGCGTGGCTGACAGCCATGAGTTCCATGAAGGCCTCGGCTATATGGCCTCCATGTTCCACCTCTTCACTCACGCCATGTTCAAGGCCCTCCTCTTCATGGGCGCCGGCTGTGTGATCCACGCTGTCCACTCCAATGACTACACTGCCATGGGCGGCCTCCGCAAGTACATGCCCATCACCCACATCACATTCCTTGTGGCATGTCTCGCCATCGCAGGTATCCCCCCCTTCTCGGGCTTCTTCTCAAAGGACGAGATTCTCACCGCCTGCTATCTCAACCCCAACCCCGTTTGGTTCATTTGGATGCTCCTCGTGGCCGGCATGACCGCCTTCTACATGTTCCGCATCTACTTCCTCATCTTCTGGTGGGACAATCCTGACTACGGTCACCACAAGCCCCACGAAGCCCCCGTCACCATGACCATTCCTCTGGTGTTCCTCGCATTGGTGAGCGTTGTTGCCGGTTTCATCCCCTTCGGCAAGTTCGTCACCTGGCAGGGCCATGAATATATTATCCACCTTAATCCCGTTGTGGCAAGCCTCTCGGTGGGCCTCGCGCTGGTGTCAATCCTCTTCGCATGGAAGCTCTATGCACGCAAGAACGACCTCCCCGCCCGCATGGCCGACAGCTGCCGCGGCCTCTGGACCGCTGCGCTCCACCGCTTCTACTTTGATGAGCTCTACATGTTCATCACTCACAAGATTATCTTCAACGGCATCTGCCGTCCCATCGCATGGTTTGACCGTCACATCATCGACGGCACCATGGACTCTTTCGCCTTCGTCACCAACAAGGCTTCAGAGTCTATCAAGGGATTCCAGAGCGGCCGAGTGCAGATGTATGTATGGTGGTACCTTATCGGAGCTCTTCTCCTGGGTGCCGTCACAGCAATCTGCTGGATGTAATCCTCTCCACAACACAGTGCAACCTTGAAAAAACAGTAATCAGATGTTAGGAAATATATTGATATACTTCGTGGTGGTTCCCATCCTCATGATGCTGGGAATCTACCTGAGCCGCAACCGCGCTCAAATCAGGGCGGTGGCTGTCACCGGTTCGCTGGTGCTGCTCGGCATCTCCACATGGCTCGTCTGCGAGTACCTCCGCCTCCGTGCCGCCGGTTTTGACGCTCCCATGCTCTTCACCGACACATGGTGCTGGTTCGCCCCGCTCAACATCAACCTCGCCGTGGGTGTCGACGGTGTGTCAGTGGCCATGCTCATGCTCTCGTCAATCATCGTCTTCGCCGGCAGCTTCGCCTCGTGGGAGATTCCCCAGCCCAAGGCCTTCTTCCTTTGGCTTATCCTCCTCTCCACTGGTGTGTTCGGCTTCTTTATCTCTATTGACCTCTTCACGATGTTCATGTTCTATGAGGTCGCTCTTATCCCCATGTATCTTCTCATCGGTGTGTGGGGCAGCGGCAACAAGAACTATTCAGCCATGAAGCTCACCCTGATGCTTATGGGCGGCTCGGCATTCCTCATGCTCGGCCTCATCGGCATCTACTACAACTCGGTGGTGGACGGCGAACACACCTGGAACATCGTTAAGATTGCCCAGTCACATTGCCTTGACAACACCGGCTGGCAATATCTCTTCTTCCCTCTGACCTTTGTGGGCTTCGGCGTGCTCGGCGCCATGTTCCCCTTCCACACCTGGAGCCCTGACGGTCACGCCTGCGCCCCCACGGCAGTGTCTATGCTCCACGCCGGCGTGCTCATGAAGCTGGGTGGTTACGGCTGCTTCCGTGTGGCCATCTACCTCATGCCTCAGGCTGCCAACGAACTCGCCTGGATTTTCCTTATCCTCACCGGTATCTCGGTTGTCTACGGTGCGTTCAGCGCTTGCGTCCAGACTGACCTCAAGTACATCAACGCTTACTCTTCAGTGAGCCACTGCGGCCTGGTGCTCTTCGCCATCCTCATGCTCAACACCACCGCAATGACCGGTGCTATCATGCAGATGCTCAGCCACGGTTTGATGACGGCCCTCTTCTTCGCCCTCATCGGTATGATTTACGGCCGCACCCACACCCGCGACATCCGACTGATGGGCGGCCTGATGAAGATTATGCCCTTCCTCGCCGTGTGCTACGTTATCGCAGGTCTGGCTTCGCTCGGTCTCCCCGGCCTCAGCGGCTTCGTTTCGGAAATGACCATCTTTGTCGGCTCGTTTGAACACACTGACTTCTTCCACCGTGCGTTCACCATTGCCGCTTGCTCTTCAATCGTTATAACCGCGGTTTATATCCTCCGCGTGGTGGGCAAGCTGCTCTTCGGTCCCGTCTATGACGAGCATCATCTCTCTCTCACCGACGCCACTTGGTGGGAACGCCTCTCAACCGTCACCCTCATCATCTGTGTGGCTGCCATCGGCTGTTTCCCCAACTTCTTTGTCGACCTCATCAAGTTTACGTTCAGCAGCCGCATCTTTGCTGCTATCGGTCTCAACTAATCAACGTATCACCACAGCGCAATGGACTATTCTCAGTTTTTATCCATGTGGCAGGAAATAGGATTGCTGATCGTATTCCTGTTGACCTTCTTCTATGACACTTTCGCCCCCCGGAAGGCGCTCGGCGCCATCGGCGGCCTCACCTGTGTGCTCTTCGCAATCTTCACAGGCTTCGGCTTCACGGGCTGGTTCATGAACGGCTCTGACGCCTTTGAAGGCATGTATCAGGGCTCAATGGCCATCACCACCATCAAGAACATTCTCAACATCGGCACCCTCATTGTCCTCATCCAGTCAATCAAGTGGGCCGACAGCGATTTCGTTCGCGTGCGTCGCGGCGAGTTCTACGAGCTGATTCTGCTCACCCTCTTCGGCATGTACCTGATGATTTCCGCAGGCCACTTCCTGCTCTTCGTCATCGGTCTGGAAACGGCTTCGCTTCCTCTGGCTGCCCTGGTGGCCTTTGACAAGCACCGTTATGAAAGCCATGAGGCCGCTGTCAAGTATGTGCTCACCGCCGTGTTCTCATCGGCTGTGTTCCTCTTCGGTCTGAGCTTCGTTTATGGCATCGCCGGCACTCTCTATTACGACGGTATCGCCGCGCAGCTCATTGCCGGCGGCGCTTCCGGCACCATGCTTATCGTGGCTCTCGCCTTCGTGATTTCAGGCTTCGGCTTCAAGCTGTCGCTCGTGCCCTTCCACCTCTGGACCGCCGATGTGTATCAGGGTGCTCCCACCCCCGTCACCTCTTACCTGTCCGTAATCTCAAAGGGTTCCGCTGCTTTCGCATTCCTCGTGGTGCTCTGGCAGGCTTTCGGCCCCGCTTATCCCCAGGTGTGGGAGTGGATGCTTTATGCCCTGATTATCCTCACCATCACTGTCGGTAACCTCTTCGCCATGCGTCAGCGCAACCTCAAGCGCTTCCTGGCTTTCTCGTCAGTGTCACAGGCCGGCTACATCATGCTCGGCGTGATTGGCGTCAACGAGCTGTCAATGACCGCCCTGATGTTCTACATCCTCGTCTACATCTTCTCTAACCTCGGAGCCTTCGGCGTTATCGGCGCTGTGGAGCGTGCCACCGGCAAGGTTGACATGAGCGCTTACAATGGCCTCAGCAAAACCAACCCCCGCCTGGCCTTCACCATGATGCTGGCAATGTTCTCTCTGGCCGGTATCCCTCCCTTCGCAGGTTTCTTCAGCAAGTTCTTCATCTTCACAGGTGCTCTCGAAGTGGGCACGGTGGCAATGTATGTCCTGGTCTTCGTGGCTCTGGTCAACACCATCATCTCACTCTATTACTATCTGCTGGTGGTGAAGGCAATGTACATCTCTGAAGAGGAGCCTCAGGTGGCTGCGTTCACCTCCACGGCCTCTGAGCGTCTGGGCATGGCTGTTTGCCTCTGCGGCATCGTTGCCCTCGGCATCGCAAGCCCTGTCTACACCTACATCTACAATGCCGTCAACACTTCCATCTCAAACGACATTGTGGCTTCGCTCCTCACCGTCATCATTCCCTGACGTTTCAACCCCCTGATATAACAAGAGCGGGTGTGCCTCCATGTGAGGCACACCCGCTCTGCTTTAGTTATCTCCGTCAGCTCACTTCATGAGCGCTTCGGCATCCTCGGCAATGAGCTCGGGGGTCATGCGGCACTCCTTGAGGAGTTCGGCGGGGTCATATTTGTCAAGGAACTCCTTGCGCACGCCGCGACACACCACCTTCATGTTGCTGTCGCCATAGTAGCGGGCCACTTTCTCACCGTAGCCGCCGTCAAGCACTCCGTCCTCAAGCGTTATCACCGCACGGTGGTTGGCCTTGAGATTGTTGAGCTTCTCGGTGTCGATGCCGCTCAGGAACACGGGATTGATCACTGTCACCTGGCGTCCGTTGGAGCGCAGGATTTCGGCTGCCTGCAGGGCATTCTGCATCATCGAGCCGGCGGCAATGATGGCCACCTCGCTTCCGTGGCGCACGGTCTCGGCGTGGTTCAGCTTCGAATAGTCGCTCCTGAACTCGCGGCCGCTCTCCCACACGGGGCCGCTCGGCTGGCGCACGGCCACAGGGTGCGACGTCTGCTTCACAGCCCAGCGCAGCATGGCCTGATACTCCTCCTTGCATGTGGGTGCCAGGAAAACCCAGCCGGGAATGTTGCTCACCAGTACAATGTCAAACCATCCCAGGTGAGTGGTGTCGGTCATTGAGTTGATGCCTGTGGCGGCAATGTCGATAACCACAGGGGTGTTGTTGATAGCCACATCCTGCGACATCTGATCATACGCTCTCTGCAGGAACGAGCTGATAACGCCAAACACGGGCCTTGCGCCCCCCTTGGCCATGCCTGAGGCAAGCGCCACGGCCTGCTGCTCGGCGATGCCCACGTCAACAAACTGCTTGCCGGCCTTGAGGCGGCGCTCGCGGTCAAAGCCTATGGCGGCAGGGGTGCCGGCGGTGATGACCGTCACGCGCTTGTCGGCCTCCATCATCGGGGCCATGGTGGAATAGAACAGCTCGGTCCATGTGGGCTTGGTGCTGATGTGCAGGGGGTCGCCGCTGGACAGGTCAAAGGGTCCGGTGTAATGGAAGTGCTCTCGGTCAGCTTCGGCGGCACGATAGCCCATACCTTTCTGGGTCACCACGTGGACCACCACGGGCACCTTGCTGTCCTTCACCTCCTCAAAGGCTTTGACGAGCGAGCGGATGTCGTTGCCGTATTTCACAAAGCGGTAGGCATAGCCCAGTGAGCGGAAATAGTTGGGCTGGCCCTCGCCGTTGGTGTTGCGCAGCAGGCGCAGGTCGGCATAGAGGCCGCCGTGGTTCTCGGCAATGCTCATGTCGTTGTCATTGACCACCACAATGAAGTTGCTGCCCAGGGTCGAGCCGAAGTCAAGGCCCTCGAAGGCCTCGCCGCCGCTGAGCGAGCCGTCGCCCACCACGGCAACCACGTTCTCAGTGCCGCCGGCAAGGTCACGCGCCTTGGCAAGGCCGGTGGCCAATGACACGCCGGTGGAGGTGTGGCCTATCTCAAAGAGGTCATACTCGCTCTCGCGGGGACAGGTGAAGCCCGTCACGTCATCGTAGTGTGCCGGGTCAGTAAATGCTTCCATGCGTCCGGTAAGCATTTTGTGAACATAGGTCTGGTGTGACACGTCAAACACCAGTTTATCCTTCGGTGCGTCAAACACATAGTGAAGCGCCACTGTGGCCTCGAGAAAGCCCAGGTTGGGGCCCACATGGCCGCCATGGGCCGCGAGCTTTGTCAACAGCGCCTTGCGCAGGTCGCCACAGAGCTCGCCGAGTTCATCCACCGTCATTTTCTTGATGTCGGCGGGTGATTTTATCTTTGATAGGTCAGTCATAAAGATGAGTGATTAATGTGTAAAATAGTCCGTAGTATAAACGTCAGAACGGCCCGAATGATTGCATGCGGGGCATTAAAAATGCAGCCGGGCGCTTGGCTCGGCTGCATTGTGTCAGTGTCAGGATTGGGGTCAGAGCACCACCTTGGTGCGGTCAACGATGTAGAATCCACGGGCCAGGTCGGTGATGACGTTGCGGCCGGCGCCGATGATGCGGCGCTGCATGGCGCCGTCGGCGCGTGCAATGGTCACCACGGTGGGGATGGGGCTCTCAATGATGAGCGCGCCGCCTTCCACACTCACGCGCAGCGCCGGGCGAATCACCAGGTGGTCAATGGCGTTGCTGGCCATTGAGTAGACGGTGCCGTCCACGAGCGCATAGTCAGAGGTGTAGACCTTGTCGCCGTCGCTGAATATCACGGCGGCCCAGCTTGCTTTCACATTGTCAAGAGTGACGGTGAACACTGTCTTGCCGTCCTTCACAGTAGTGTCGGTGAGCTTCAGGCCGGGCCATGCGGGAGTGAAGGCGGTGCCGGTGGGCACATCCCAGGCGTAGCAGTACACGTCGCTCCAGCCGCTCTCGGTGTTGTCGAAGTAGACGGTGTAGCTCATGGCGTCCTTGTTGTCATCGCCGTTGTTGTCGTCGCCGCCGTTGTTGTCGTCGCCGCCGCCGTTATTGTCGGAGGTTTCGCCCCCTTCGGGATAGGGCTTGCCGTTGGAGGGAATGGTTTTCACGGGGCTGGTCACGCCGTTGGTGTAGTAGCCGCCGTTGACGAATTTCATGTCGGCCGTCTGGCTCGTTGAGCTGAAAATAATCTGAGTGTCCTCAGGGAGAGGTTCGTCGCCGGTGTAATGCCATTTCCAGATGTTGTTGCCCAGATAGAGGCAGCTTTCGCCGGGCCATGTGCCGCCGGTGTAGTTGGCGTTGGCGCTCCACACCCATGCCTTGATTGTGCCGCCCCAGTTGTCGGTGTTCTCAAAGAATGCGGCATACTCGTTGTCGTAGAGGGTGGGGGTGATGGGATTTTCGGGTTCGTTGCCTGAGTTGCCCGAGCCGTCATCGCGCACAGTCTCAGTGTCAAGCGGTTCGGTTTCGGAGGGATATGAACCTTGGTTAACCTTCACGGGCGCGGAGTCGTAGAGGTAAGCACCATCTTCGCCCACCTTGCCGGGAGCGGGGGTGAGGGCGGTGGAGAGCACATAGATACGCATGTTGGCTTCGCCGGAGCAGGTGGCTGAGAGCTTGCCGTCGGTCACATTGACGCTGGCGCCGGTGATGGCGTCGGTGTAGGTGCCGTTCTCCACACCTGTGAAGGTGGCGTTGCCGCCAATGGTCACCAGCACATAGCTGTCGGTGGAAGAGT
The DNA here is from genome assembly GCA_014802445.1 of Bacteroides sp. Taxonomy (GTDB): domain Bacteria; phylum Bacteroidota; class Bacteroidia; order Bacteroidales; family Muribaculaceae; genus CAG-1031. The sequence continues at coordinate 125,433 of JAAVCF010000010.1, forward strand.
CGGTGTAGCGGCGCTTGAAGGCAATCTTGCCAGAGCAGCCCTCGGTGGAATATTGTCCCTTGCGCAGGGCCGGGATGGCGGCGCGGAGCTTGTTGAGGCGCTGGATGTGGAGCGACAGGGGGTGCTTGAGGCTCACGGCCATGTTGCCCGTGGCGCCGGTGTAGTCGGCAAAGTCGTTAACATTGACCGTTCCCTCGATGAAACCGCCGAAGTAGGCGCGACCGCTCTCGCGGAGTGCTATCTGCGCTCCCTGATCAATGGGGCAGCCTTTCTTGAACTCTATTTCTGAGCCATAGTAGATGCAGGGGATGCCGCGGAAGGTAAACATCAGGTCAAGGTTAGAGGCCCATGTGGTCTGAGAGCCGGCAAAGCGCTGGCTCTCGGGGGCGCCGTCGGGGGCATAGTCGTGTGAGTCCACATAGGTGACATTGTAGCTGGCATCGTTATACCATTCGTCGCCGTAGCGCACTCCCCAGGCCTCGTTTGTGGAGCGGAAGTTCCAGTGCATCGGGAAGTCAATCACTGACAGTCCGCTATATTTTGAGTGGTCAGGGGTGTGATACTTATTGCCTTCGAGGATGGCATTTTTGGAGGTGGGGGTGCTTGAGGAGCGGTCGGCCAGATAGTCGTTGCCTTGCTGAGTGACGCTGGTGGCGTTGACATGGTTGCCGCGCTGGCCCGTGGGCACCACAATCTCGGCCCATGAGTCGGTGCTGTAATCCCAGGGGTAGTCCTTCTCCTCTTTCCAGGTGTACCAGTAGGGAGAGCAGCCCACGTGGTTGCGGTAGGTCACATTGCGGTCACGGGCACACACCTCGCCAAACATGAAGAACGGGCCGCCGCCGCGCTTGGCCTTGTGGGTTTCGGCCAGTGCCTGAAACTGAGGGATGAAGGCTTTGTTGAAGGTCAGGCGTGAGATGTGGCCTGCCGTGTCGATGCGGAAACCGTCCACGCCCATGGCAATAAACTTGCCGTAGCAGCGCACCAGATACTCCGTCACCTCGGGATTCTCCGTGTTGAGGTCCACACAGTCGCCTGCAATCTGGCCCCACCAGCGTGAGGGGTCGTCCCAGTTCCATTCGTTGGCCACGTGGTGATAGTGGTTGCGGTTGTCGCCGTTTCCGCCGCCCTCGTTCTTGAGCGCGGCAATGCGGGGATCGTGGGCCTTCGGGTCAGAGAGGTCATAGTTGGCGGGAAGCTTCGTCTGAGGGTGAAGCTTCATGGAGGTCAGGATGTTTGACAGGTTCTTGGAGTAGTCCTTCACAAACATGGGGCAGAGATAATTCTCGCCGAAGTTGCCCGTGTGTTGCAGCACAATGTCAAGAATCACCTTCATGCCGCGCTTGTGGGCAGCGTCAATGAGGTCCTGAAACTTGCAGTCAGTCGACTCATAGCGGGGGTCAACCTTGTCGAAGTTAAAGGCATGATAGCCGTGATAGTCGAGACCTGAAGCGTTTTCCACCACCGGAGTGATCCACACGGCGGTGAATCCCAGTGCTTTAATGTAGTCAAGCTTTTCGATGAGGCCCTTGAAATCGCCTCGCCATTCGGGGTCGTTCACATTTCTGACGCCGTCCCAGCAGTAAGTGTTGTTTGAATGGTCGCCATCGTAGAATCGCGTGGTCATCGCAAAATAGATGGTCTCGTCGCGAAAATCATCGCGCGCACCGGTAAACGTAGCACCGGCAGCGGTAATCCCACTCGCAGCCATAAGGCATGAAGCGAGCAAGAATCTTGAAATCTTGTTCATTTTCAAGAGGTTGTAAAAATTTAAGGTTAAATATGTAAGTATGATAATCTAATCTCCGCCACAAGGCGGACACGTCTAATTGGCCGCAAATATAACAAAATTTTACAACTCCGCCGTGACATCCTCCAAAAACCTCCAAAAAATATCAAGGGTAATCGGCTGTCAGGTATTTTTTCAAAATGCTCCTTTTGAAAGCAAAGCCACCCGCAAATAACAGTATTCAGCTATATATACGTCGTGATATACGTTGATTATTAAGGGATAAGATTATAGCTGACGCTATATAAAAGTGAAAGGTTTATTTCGTAAGTTTCAGTCTGTTATAAAGTTTTTGAGATCGAAGAACATCAATCGTGTTTCATCGTCTTTGTCAGATTCCGTGATACATTGAAAGCCGTTGCGTTCATAAAACGGCACGGCAGTTTTCAATGCATCTACTGTGATAAAGCGACATCCAAGACGCTTTACATTAGTGAATGCGTACTTTATGTTGTCAAGAATGAAGGTTCCGAGGCCTTGGCCTGAATAATCTTCGTTTACAGCAAGGCGCCCCACTTTAACCGCAGGATAACTTCTGCGACGTTTGGAGTTGGGAATGTTACGGTTCAGTTTATTCCAAACACCTTTTTCATCAGGATTGAAGGAGATTTTGTCTGCAAGTAAACTGAAATAGGCCACAGTTTTATTTTGCTCCATATATTCGAGTAAATAAGTCACAGCCATAAGCTCTCTTTGAAAATGCTTTGCGTCATCAAAGAGAAACTCGTTCAAATCATCATCAGCGCATTTGAACGGTTTTATGTCCGAGTCCTCTGAGAGTTGAAACTGGCGCAGTTTGCTGAAATCAATTTTCACCACTGGAAATTGCTGATAGACTTCATTATTTCATAAGCCTTGCGGGCGCGCTCCTTCTCCTGTTGCGACACAGGTTTCGGGTTGGAGATAAGGGTTTCAAATCTCACGGCATCATTGCCCCGAAGTTCCGGGGTTTCTTTAATCGGTCGTGCCATAAGCAGATGTTTTCTATATTAACGGATTACAAAGTTACTATATTATAACAAATTACGCAAGTAGATGGCAGCTAAAGGCTCATAAAACTGTTGATACTTACCTCCCAACAGCCATTTTTGCGGGATGGCTTGGAGGCTCCGATTTTATTTGCGTAATTTGCATTATGCCTTGTCTGCCTGTAGGGAGAGAAACGGCTATAACAAAAATCCAACCTATATGAACTTCTTGAAAAACATCTGGGATTACCTCACGGGTAAGCGCCCGGCTCACAATGACAAGGCTCCGAAACCAATGCGCCCCAAACCACGCCGATCCTACGCCGGCAATCCCCGCCCGCGCCGAAGCCAGTCGCTCGACCAATTCCACGAAGAGCAGGATGATTACGACATGTTCGACGGCCTCTAATCTGTGTCCGTTACTATCTCTTCGCTTGCGGATTACTCGCAAGGGAATGTAGGGGCGGCCGTTCGGGCCGCCCGCCCTCCGCGACAATATCCTGCCGCCGGGGTGGTACGATTAATTCTCAATTGTTTGGATTGAGGTGGAGTGCTGTCCCTCAAGGGAAATCTATCTATTGTAATGCAACGAGAGGCTAATGTTTTGCTAATCTCGAAAGTCCATTTTTTCTCTCCCCAAATGTGCGGATTACTCGCAAGGAAATGTAGGGGCGGCCGTTCGGGCCGCCCGCCCTCCGCGACAATATCCTGCCGCCGGGGTGGTACGATTGATTCTCAATCGTTTGAGTTGAGGCGGAGAGCGGGCGCCCTCCTGCGATTTGTGGGGATGGAGGGGAGGCGCAAAAAAATCCGGGCCTGATGTGGGGCCCGGATGGAGAAGGGTATGAAAGAAGATTTTACTTTTTAAGTTTGTCGTTTACGAAGCCTTCAATCTTTTCCTTGGCGGTTTCGATTACTTCTTTGCCTTTGTCGGAGTCAAGAAACTCCTTGGCTTTGTTTACGGCGTCCTGAACCTTATCGTTGGCCATGATGGAGGCCGCTTTGTCTTTGAGTTCGTCGAGCATGATAGTGAGGGGATTAGAGGGTGAGACATTGGTGTTCTTCCTCTTATAACGCCGTGTGGGGGGCGGTGGTTCACTTGCGGCCGAACTCTGCGGGCACTTTCAGGCGCGCTGCCGCGGCAATGGTGACGGCGCAGCATGCCATGGTCCAGATGAAGAAGGCGGTGTAGCTCCCCAGCATCTCCTGAATCCATCCTGCGGCCATGCCGGGAAGCATCATGCCCAGCGCCATGAAGCCGGTGGCTATGGCATAGTGCGAGGTGCGGTTGGGGCCAAGGGCATAGTAGATAAGGTAGAGCGTGTAGGCTGTGCCGCCGAATCCGTAGCCGAATTGCTCGATGGCCACACAGAGGTTGACCGTCAGCAGTCCCGGCTCCGGCACGAGGCTGAGATAGAGGAATGTGGCACAGGTGAGCGACATGGCCCAGGCCATAGGCATAAGCCATTTGCGGAGGCCTCCGCGCGCCGCCACGATGCCTCCGGCCACTCCCCCGGCCATGAGCGCTATGACGCCTACGGTGCCGTAAACCACTCCAACCTGGGCCGTGCTCAGCCCGAGTCCGCCCACTTCGGGAGGGTCAAGCAGGAAGGGATTGATGAGCTTCACGAGCTGCGCCTCGGGGAGGCGGTAGAGGAGCATAAAGGCCACGGCTGCAACTGTCTGTGGCTTGGCGAAGAAGCTGCGGAAGGTTTCGGCAAATTCGCTCAGAACCTTGTGTGGGGTGATGCCGCGGCCACGGGGAGTGTCAAGCGGCGGATGAGGGAGGATGAAGGAGTGCCACACAGCCAGCAGAGCCAGCAGTGCGGCAGCGGCCATCATGGCACGGCTCCAGGCCAGGGGGATATTGCCTGTGGCCTCTTCCATGCGACCGGCCATCACCACGATGCCTCCCTGTCCGGCCAGGATGGCCAGGCGATAAAACGTGGTGCGGATGCCCACAAAGAGCGACTGCTGATGCTCCGAGAGTGCGAGCATATAGAAGCCGTCGGCGGCAATGTCGTGAGTGGCTGAGGCAAAGGCCGTAATCCAGAACGCGGCGAGGCTGAGACGGAAAAATCCGGGGCCGGGGAGCGCCAGGGCCACGGCGGCGAGGCTCGCCGCGAGAACCCATTGCATTATGACCGTCCAGCGGCGTTTTTGTCCGAAAATGTCGATGAAGGGGCTCCAGAAGGGCTTGATGACCCACGGCAGATAGAGCCAGCCGGTGTAGAGGGCAATGTCAGTGTTGCTCACCCCCAGGCGCTTATACATGATGACCGACACCGTCATCACGGCCACATAGGGGAGGCCCTGAGCAAAGTAGAGCGTGGGAATCCAGGCCCAGGGAGAGGCGGCGCGGCGTGTCATTGATAGAGGGTTTCTATTGATGCGCCGCGATAGTAGTGGAGCAGGATGTCACGGTAATCATACCCCTTTTCGGCCATCATGGCCGCGCCAATCTGGCACAGGCCCACACCGTGACCCCATCCTGCCCCGTGGAGTACGAAGCCCGCTGGAATCCCCTCGGCATCAGGCTCAAGGCGCTCCACAACGAAGGCGGAGCTATAGAGATGGCTCTCTGACAGGGCTTGGCGGATGGCAAGCTCTTTGCCGAGGGCAAGAGTGCGCTGGGTGCCGCGGATAATCAGGCGGGTTATACGCCCCGAGGTGCCGCGGGCAGCGGGCTTAAGGTCAATTATGCGGCCGAAGTCAATGCCGGTGCGGCGGCGGATGAGCTCGGCCAGAGTGTCGGCGTCATAGCTGACGCTCCAGCGATAGAAGTCGGGGGTCTCGCGGTCGTAGCTGTTGAGCACCTGGTCAAGCACCTGACTGTCGGCCGTGTTGCAGAACGCTTCAGGCGATGAGAGAATCCATTGCCGGGCATTCTCCTCCACAGTGAGGTCAGGCAGGGGAGCGGCACCGACAGCGGCATCGCGCGCAGCCTCAAGGTAGGGGTGATGCACGGGCGCCCAGCAGTTTTCAAACTCCTCAAAGGCGCCTCCGCAGCATTTTGAGAAGCGGGCGTCGCAAATCTCTCCGCCTGAGGTGAGAACCTGACCGCGGGTGGCCTCCACAGCCTCCACGGCTCGGGCAGAGAGGCGGGTGGTGCCCTGATAGCGCTGGCAGTGGTCGTCGGCGCAGACATCGAAGAGCGTGTGGTCCTCGCGGTCCCACCAGCGGATGCGCTCCTCGGAAGTGTCGATGCGGTCATCAGGGTCGGCGCTTTGCGGCGTGCCGGGGCGGTTGCGGCGCAGCATGGCCATGAGCCATGAGCGCGATATGACGGCGTGGGCCTTCAGCAGCTCGGGCTTGGCGGAGCTGTTCATCTCAGAGGAAATCACGCTTTTGAGATACTCCTCGACGGCCACCTCGTTGATGGCCGTCAGGCCGGGGATTATGCGCAGAGCACCTGAAAACCGCTGGTTTTCACGACGCTCCCAATGAAAGTTGACCCCGATGGTCACCCCCTGAAGCTCAAAGGAGCATGAGCCGGGAGAGAGGGGCGTGAATGTGCGGTCAGGTGCGTCGCCGAGACTGTTGATGGTCATGGGGCCGCTGACAGTCAAGTCTGTGGCCGAGTCGGTGAAGTCACCGTGAAACACCACGGAGATGGCGGGCGCCGTCAGTATGCCCGCTTTGACAATCGGTTGGGTGAGAGGTTGCATCAGAGGGTGGGGTAGGAGGGTTTGGGGCATGTCACTTCGCTGATAATCCGGGAAATGTCCGCTGCGGTGAGGCTATCGAAGTCGGCCCGCTGCGGCGTCACCACAAGTCCTGCAAGGTCAAGCGAGGCGGGGCTTACCATCACACCGCGGTCGTAGCACTCCGGGCGGTGGCGGCGGCGGTGGAACACCACCCGCTGCAGCCTCCCCTCGGGGTCGATGCGGCAAAGTATGTTGACATCCTCCCCTACGGGGGTGTCAGCGGGATGACCGGGCCATCGTGCGGCGTCGCGCCACAAGGGCACCGCCTCCGAGGGCACGGCCTGGAAGTGGAGATGGTCAGGGGCCGAGGCACCGCAGCGGGCACCGTTGAAGAACACGGTGTAGCTCGGCAACTCGCGAGCCAGGGCCTCCATGTGGTCCATACGCCCGGCAATGCTCTGAGGCTCATGGCGCTTGCTGACAATGGTGAGATGGCCCTTGACAATGGGGAAGGGGTTGACAAGAATCTCATAGTCACGCCATTCCACCGCCTGCTGCCCCTCGGGGCGGTTGGCGGGGCAGAGGAAGCACGGCCGCGCCGCAATGGAGGCGGCATCGGTCTTCGCACCTGTGGAGCGGCTGCGTGAGGGGTTGTAGATGAGCGTCATCTCCACGCCGTCAACCATCACCGAGCGGCGCTGCTCGGCCTGCGGCTCCATCGGCTCGCTGAGCAGCAACAGGCGCGTGCGCAGAGCTGTGGAGCGGCGTGCGGCCAGTTCGGCGGTGCGCAGCGAGTCCTTATAGGCATTGTTGGCGTTGATTTTGCTCTGAGGCAGGGCGGCGTCGGAGTTACCCTCCCAGCGGCGGCACAGGTAGAGGCTGTCGAAAATGCGGGCAATCCTGTATTGGCGACTGATAGCCAAGGCCATAGCATAGTCCTCGCCGTAGCTCACGTTGGGGAAGCGCAGGCGGCGCGCCACGGGGGTGAAGAAGGCGCGCGGCGCGCCCAGTCCGTTGATTCGCAGGGCATTGTTGGGACCGTTGGTGTCGGTCCACTCCCGGTGGTCAATCACTCCGGGAGGTATTGGGTTGAGGTTGAAGTCAGTGAGGGTGTAGGAGCCTATGACCATCGCCGCTCCTGTGGCGCGGAAGCGGTCAACGATGCGGCTGAGCACGTCAGGGGCTGAATAGAGGTCGTCACTGTCAAGCTGCACTGCGAAGCGGCCGCACAGAGGGGAGTCAAGCGCTACATTCCAGCAGCCGCCGATGCCGAGGTCAAGAGCCTCAGGGACAATGTGGATAAGGCGCGGCTCGGAGAGGGCGCGCTCTGCCAGGAGGCGGGTGGTGGCATCGGTGGAGTGATTGTCCACCACTATGACGTTGAAGCTGAACGGCGCCTGCTGTGACAGAGCGCTCTCCACGGCGTCCATCACCGTGGCGGCACGGTTCTTCACCGGGATAATCACCGAAGCCTCGACGGGAAAGGCACCCTCGTTGAAAGCACATTCCGGGCGTCCAGGAGGGAGCAGAGCGCCGATGCGCCGCAGATGGTCGGTACACACGCGCTCCATCTCAATCTGCACCGAGCGGTTGCGCGGGTCAACATAGTCAAACTGGCTCGCAGCGTCAGCGTTGACACCGTAAAGTTCCTCGGGCATCCTCACCACCGCGCCGCGGCGGCTCAGGGCCAGCTTCAGCGCATAGAGCCGCGCCGGAGCGCTCAGTCCGCTCTCAATCTCGGTCTCAGCCTCGGCCAGGAGGTCGGTCCTGACGGCCAGCAGCGGGCCGGTGTCGAAATCATCGCGGAGCAGACCCCCTTCGGAGGGGTCGATAACGGTGTGGCCGAAGCGGTCGGCATAAGCCATTGCGGCATCCTTGGCGGCGGCGAAGCGCTTCAGGCGCTCGCAAGCCTCGGCAGTGATGTCGATGGCCTCGGAGAGTCCAATGAGGGTGTAGTGACGTTCAGGTGTCATCTGTGTTCAATGATTTTTACGGCGCGGTCAAGGAGGCACCCGTCGGCGGGGTCCAGGCGAATCACCTCCGGATCGCGCTTGAGCCATGTGAGCTGTTTCTTGGCGTAGACGCGGGTGTTCTTGGCAATGCGCGGAATGGCAATGTGGCGCGGCATGGAGCCGTCAAACATGGCAAACAGCTCCTTATAGCCCACGGTGTTGAGCGAATTGAGGTGGCGCAGAGGGTAGACCCTGCGGGCCTCCTCCTCCCATCCGGCGGCCATCATGGCATCCACGCGGGCGTTGATGCGGCTGAACAGCTCCTGTCGGGGACGGTCAATCATGAGGGTCACCACATCGAAGGGGCGGCTGCTGCGCGCACGGCCTAACAGCGACGAGTAAGGCACACCGGCCTCTATTGACACCTCCGCGGCATGAATCAGGCGCTTATGGTTGGCCGGGTCGGCCCGCTCCAAATAGAGGGGGTCAAGCTCCGCCAGCAGCGCGCTGACGGCCTCGGCGCCCCCCTCGGCATAGAGGGCGAGCACCCGGGAGCGCACGGCGTCGCTCACCGTGGGGAGCTCATCGAGGCCCTTTGTCAGCGCGTCGATATAGAGCATCGAGCCGCCACACACTATCGCCTTGTCGGTCCGCTGCCAGAGGTTGCTGAGGATGCGCTCGGCATCCTCGGCGAAGCGGGCGGCGCTGTAGTATTGGTCGAGCTCCAGAAACCCCACCAGATGATGGGGCACGGCGGCAAGCTGCGCGGCGGTGGGCGCGGCGGTGCCTATGGGGATATGGCGAAACACCTGGCGCGAATCGGCACTGATGATTTCAGTGCCGAAATGTCGCGCCAGGTCTATAGCGAGGTCAGTTTTTCCGCTCCCTGTGGGACCGGTGACCACAATCAGCAGGGGACGGCCTGAGCTCACGCCTTTTCAGCGCGCTCGGCCACTATGCGGGCAATCTGGACAATGACGTCAGTGGCCTTCTCCATCGAGGGGATGGGCACAAACTCATAGCGTCCGTGGAAGTTGAGGCCGCCCGCAAAGAGGTTGGGGCAGGGGAGGCCTTTGAACGAGAGCTGGGCGCCGTCAGTGCCGCCGCGGATGGGCACCACCTTGGGCACCACGTCGGCATCACGCATGGCCTGCTCGGCAATCTCGATGATGTGGGGCAGCGGCTCCACTTTCTCGCGCATGTTGTAATACTGGTCCTTGATGTCGAGCTGGGCGCAGCCGGGAAACTCATTGTTAATCTTGCGGGTGAGATGCTCCATCTCTTTCTTGCGGCGCTCAAAGCGGTCGCGGTTGTGGTCGCGGATGATGTAGGTGAGGACGGTCTGCTCCACAGTGCCTTCCATGCCCACAAGGTGATAGAAGCCCTCGTAGCCCTCGGTGTGTTCGGGGGTCTCCCAGCGGGGGAGCATGATGACAAACTGGTTGGCAATGCGGAGTGAATTGATCATCTTGTGCTTGGCATAGCCGGGGTGGACATTGCGGCCGGTGAAGGTGATGCGGGCCACGGCGGCGTTGAAGTTCTCATACTCCAGCTCGCCGATTTCGCCGCCGTCCATGGTGTAGGCCCATTCGGCGCCGAAGCGCTCCACATCAAACTTGTGGGCACCCTGACCAATCTCCTCGTCGGGGTTGAAGGCAATGCGGATGTCGCCGTGCTTGATTTCGGGGTGTGCCTGAAGATAGCTCACGGCAGAGATGATTTCGGCCACACCGGCCTTGTCGTCAGCACCCAGCAGTGTGTTGCCGTCGGTGACAATCAGCGCCTGGCCCACATAGTTGAGAAGCTCGGGAAACTCGCTCGGAGAGAGCACGATGCCTTTCTCGGCATTGAGGGTGATGTCGCCGCCGTCGTAGTTTTCCACAATGCGGGGCGACACATGCTTGCCGCTCATGTCGGGCGACGTGTCGAGATGGGCAATGAAGCCCACGGTGGGCACCTTGTGGCTGACGTTGCCGGGCAGCGTTGCCATGAGGTAACCGTTGTCATCGAGGGTTATATCTTTGAGTCCCATTGACTGGAGCTCCTTTTCGAGATGCTGGGCAAACACCATCTGGCCCGGGGTGGAGGGGGTGAGATTGGTCTGCTCGTCGCTCTGAGTGTCAAACTTCACATATTGCAGGAAGCGGTCAACTACGGTCATCGTTTCTGAGTATTAATAATAAGGTATTAAACAGGTGTGGCAAAGTTAGCGAAAATCCTTCGGCCCTCCAACAGTTGTCGGCGGAAAAGCGCGCCAGAGAGCCGGCGGGAGGAGAAAGTTGGGCGGCCGGAGGTTAAATTTTGTTAAAGTTTGGCATAGTGCGGGGTGCGGCGAGTGGGGCATGGGCAGGATGCACTTGCCAATTGACGGAAAATGACTACCTTTGCGGACCGATTATGTCCAACCCCGAGGCGGGGCCGGGCCCAAGGCTTTTGGCCGAGCCGGCAAGCTGCACCCCGCCAGGCAAGTTAAACTCTAATCAAAAAAAAGCATTTAATTGTGGATACATTAAGCTACAAGACACTGACGCCCAACGCACAGAGCGTAGAAAAGGAATGGCTGGTGGTCGACGCCACCGACCAGTCACTGGGCCGTCTCTGCTCAAAGGTTGCTCTGCTGCTCCGCGGCAAGAACAAGCCCTGCTACACTCCCTTCGTGGAATGTGGCGACAACGTTATCATCATCAACGCCGACAAAGTCCGCCTGACCGGCAAGAAATGGACTGACCGCGAATATCTGCGTTACACCGGTTATCCCGGCGGCCAGCGCGTGTCAACCCCCGAGGTGCTGATGAAGAAGTCATTCAACAAGCACGTTAAGCCCGGCTTCCACCCCCTGTTTACCAAGGTTGTGAAGGGTATGCTCCCCAAGAACCGTCTGGGACGCGCAATCATCGAGAATATGCACGTTTACAACGGCCCCAACCATCCCCACGAAGCCCAGAACCCCCGTGTAATTGACATCAACAAATTCAAATAATTAACACGTCAAGATGGAAACAGTTAATGCAGTAGGCCGCCGTAAGGCCGCCATCGCCCGTGTCATCGTAAAGGAAGGCAACGGCACCATTATCATCAACAAGCGTCCTCTCGACGTGTACTTCCCCTCGTCAATTCTCCAGTACATCGTGAAGCAGCCCCTGAGCACTCTCGATGCCACCGAGAAGTATGACATCAAGGTTAACCTTGACGGCGGCGGTTACAAAGGTCAGGCCGAAGCTCTTCGTCTGGCTATCGCCCGCGCACTTGTCAAGATCAACCCCGAGGACAAGTCAGCGCTCCGCGCCGAAGGCTTCATGACCCGCGACCCCCGTGCCGTCGAGCGTAAGAAGCCCGGTCGTCCCAAAGCACGCAAGCGCTTCCAGTTCTCCAAGCGTTAATCGATTATCATTCTGCTGCCTGACACTTGTGGCGGCATAAGGATAAAAGTGTTTAGTATCTAAACCGTCGCGATGGACACGTTCCCTACCCGACGGTTAAAACCTCAGAACGTAAACAACCCCAAAACAAAAATGGCAACTCCCACTTTTGACCAACTTCTCGAGGCCGGCTGTCACTTCGGCCACCTCAAGCGTAAATGGAACCCCGCTATGGCTCCCTACATCTTCATGGAGCGTAACGGCATCCACATCATCGACCTCTACAAGACCGCCGCAAAGGTTGAAGAGGCCGCAAATGCTCTCAAGAGCATTGCCAAATCGGGCAAGAAGGTGCTCTTCGTAGCCACCAAAAAACAGGCCAAACAAGTAGTAGCTGAAAAGGCTGCTTCAGTCAACATGCCCTACGTCATCGAACGCTGGCCCGGCGGCATGCTGACCAACTTCCCCACCATCCGCAAGGCTGTTAAGAAAATGTCGGCCATCGACAAAATGTCAAAGGACGGCACTTTCGACAACCTCTCAAAGCGTGAAAAGCTTCAGATCAGCCGCCAGCGCGCAAAGCTCGAGAAGAACCTCGGTTCTATCGCTGACCTCAACCGTCTGCCCTCAGCTCTGTTCGTTGTTGACGTGATGAAGGAGCACATCGCCGTTGCTGAGGCCAACCGTCTCGGTATCCCCGTGTTCGCCATGGTTGATACCAACTCAAACCCTGACCTGGTTGACTTCGTAATCCCCTGCAACGACGACGCTTCAAAGTCAATCGAGCTCATCCTCGACACCGTTTGCTCTGCTATGGCCGAAGGCCTCGAAGAGCGCAAGGTTGAGAAGGCCGACGCTCCCGCTGAAGCAGAAGGTGATGCCGCTCCCCGCCGCGAACGTCGCCGCGTGAGCCGCAAGAACGCAGAGGCTGAGGCCGAAGCTCCCGCCGCTGAGGCTGAAGCAGCTGCCGAAGCTCCCGCTGCCGAATAATCAGTCAGCAATGACACCCCGGCGCATTCCGGAATCCGCGGACACGGACCGGCGCACCGGGCATGGCAATCCATAAGTTTAGGGCTCAGGGACATTGTCCCGGCCCTGAACTTCTTTACATTTCGTGTCCGCGCCCTTTTTACCTTAATTTGAAACCCGCGTCAGGAATTCGTTCCTGAACACATATCCCCAAGATTACAGATATGGCAGTAACAATGGCAGAAATCACCAAGCTGCGCCACCTCACAAGCGCCGGCCTGATGGACTGCAAAAAAGCTCTCGCCGAGACTAACGGCGACATCGAAGCCGCTGTTGAAATCCTTCGCAAGAAGGGTCAGGCTGTAGCCGCCAAGCGCGAGGACCGTCAGGCTGCTGAAGGTTGCGTGCTCGCCACCACCAACGGCAACTATGCCTGCATCGTGGCTCTGAACTGCGAAACTGACTTCGTGGCCAAGAACCAGGGCTTCGTTGACCTCACCAGCAAGATTCTCAAGGTTGCCGCTGACAACTGTGTGAAGACCCTCGACGAGCTCAAGGCTCTCCCCCTCGAAGGCCTCACCGTTTCAGAGAAAATCGTTGAAGAAGTGGGCAAGACCGGCGAGAAGATGGAAATCGGCTCGTTTGAGTGGATTGAAGCACCCTCAGTGGCTGCTTACGTTCACTTCGGCAATAAGCTCGCCACCATCGTCGGCTTCAACGAGGCTGACGTTGACGCTCAGGTGGGCCGCGACGTAGCCATGCAGGTTGCTTCGATGAACCCCGTTGCCGTTGACCGCAACGCCGTTCCTCAGAGCGTTATCGACAGCGAAATCGCCGTTGCCGTTGAAAAGACCAAGGCTGAGCAGGTGCAGAAGGCCATTGACGCAGCTCTGCGCAAGGCCGGCATCAACCCCGCCCACGTTGACAGCGAGGACCACATCGAGTCAAACATCTCAAAGGGCTGGATCACCGCCGAAGATGCTGACCGTGCACGCCAGATCATCAAGGAGACCGGTGAAGCCAAGGCTGCCAACCTCCCCGAGGCTATGATTCAGAACATTGCCAATGGCCGTCTCAACAAGTTCTTCAAGGAGTCAACTCTCATGGAGCAGGAATTCGTGAAGGATTCAAAGATGACCATCGCACAGTATCTCGACAGCCAGAAGAAGGGTCTCGTTGCCGTTGCTTTCAAGCGCGTGAATCTCAACGAGGACTAATCTCCTCCCCTGTCAGGTCATAACTTTCAAGAGAGCTGCATCCCTCCGGGGTGTGGCTCTCGTTGCGTTCAGGGGGTCAGGAAATTCGGCTCCAGTCGGCGGCGCGGGGAGCCAGGCGGGCCAGCTCGGCAAGGAGCATGCGGCCGTCGGCCGAGGTGAGCTGCGGGTCAGCGTCAAGCACCGCCACGGCGGCGTCACGCGCCATCTGCACAATCTGTCCGTCAGTGGCCAGGTTGGCCAGCTTCAGGTCAAGAGGCATGCCGCTCTGCATGGTGCCCTCAATGTCGCCCGGGCCGCGCATCTTCATGTCGGCCTCGGCAATGAGGAAGCCGTCAGTGGTTTGAGTCATCAGCTCAAGGCGTTTGCGTGTGTCCTTGGCTATTTTCTGCTTGGTCATGAGGATGCAATAGCTCTGGTCGCCCCCGCGGCCCACACGCCCTCTGAGCTGGTGGAGCTGCGACAGCCCGAAGCGCTCGGCGTTCTCAATAACCATCGTGGTGGCGTTGGGCACGTTGACCCCCACCTCAATCACCGTCGTGGCCACAAGGATGCGCGCCTGGCCTGAGGCGAAGAGCTGCATCTGCCAATCCTTCTCGGCCGGCTTCATCCTGCCGTGCACAAATGCCACCTTATAGTCGCGAAATGTCTCGCGAATCTGCTCATAGCCCTCTTCGAGGCTGCGCAGGTCAAGCTTCTCATTCTCAGCAATGAGTGGATAGACAATGTAGACCTGGCGCCCCTGACGGAGCTGGCGCCCGATGCCCTGATACACGCTGAACCGCTGCTCGTCATATCGCAGCTGGGTGACGATGGGCTTGCGGCCCGGCGGCAGCTCGTCGATGACTGACACATCGAGGTCGCCGTAGACGGTCATGGCCAGTGTGCGCGGAATGGGGGTGGCTGTCATCACAAGCACATGTGGCGGCGTGGCGGCGTTCTTGCCCCACAGGCGCGCCCGCTGTGCCACTCCGAAGCGGTGTTGCTCATCAATGACGGCAACGCCCAGATTGCGGAATTTCACCGGGTCCTCGAGCAGCGCATGGGTGCCAACGATGATATGGAGCGAGCCGTCGGCAAGCTGACTGTGTATTACCTCTCGCTGCGCCTTGGGCGTGGAGCCGGTGAGGAGCTTCACATTGATGCCAAGCTCGGCCACCATGCCTGAGATGGTCTCGAAATGCTGCGTGGCGAGGATTTCCGTGGGGGCCATCAGAGCGGCCTGGCAGCCATTGTCAAGCGCTATGAGCATTGTCAGGAGCGCCACGAGGGTCTTGCCGCTACCCACATCGCCCTGCAGCAGGCGGTTCATCTGCCGCCCTGACTTCATGTCGGCGTGGATTTCGCGCACCACCCGCTTCTGCGCCCCCGTCAGTTCAAAGGGGAGGCATCGGAAATAGAAGGCGTTGAACCAGTCGGCAATCCTCGGCATGGGGATGCCTTTGAGAGCCTGCTTGCGCGTCCGCGCAAAGCGGTTGATGTTGAGCTGAAGGAAGAACAGCTCCTCGAATTTCAGGCGCAGCCGCGCTCGGTCAAGCTGGGCGGCCGACTCAGGGAAGTGGATGGCTCTGAGCGCTTCGCGCAGCGGCATCAGGCCCAGGCGAGCCGTGAGCGACGGGGGGAGCGTGTCGGTCATCCGCGCAGCCATAGGGCTGCCGAGGATGTCGCGCGCCCATCCGGCAAACGAGCGCGAGGTGATGGCCCGCTGGCGCAGTCCGGCCGTGAGGGGGTAGACCCCCCGCATGCCCTGCGAGGCTGTGGCGGATTGCTCGCTGTCAATCTCGGGGTGGTTCATTGACCAGCGGCCGTTAAACCATGCCGGCTTGCCGAAGAGCACATACTCCGTCTGTGTGTGGTAAGCCTCGCGGATGCGCGCCGTGCGGTTAAACCACACCACCTCCATCAGCCCCGTGCCGTCGCTGAACAGGCCTACGAGGCGGCGCTTGGCCCCCTCGCCCTGCTCGGTGAAGCTCACAAAGCGCCCTTTCACCTGCACCATCGGCATCTCCTGACCGCTGAAATCGCGGATGCGGTAAACCGTGGAGCGGTCCACATAGTGGGTGGGAAAATGATAGAGCATGTCGCGCAGCGAGCTGATGCCCAGCTCTTTCTGGAGCAGGGTGGCGCGCTGCGGGCCTATCCCTTTGAGGAATTTTATTTCGGCATCGCGCAGGCGGTTCATTGCATCGAGCTGAGATAAAGCTCGGCGATGTCAATGTCGCCCGGGCGGGTAATCTTGATGTTGCGAGGGTCGCCCTCGGTGAGCTGCAGGTCAGTGAACCCGGCGGCTTCCATCACCGAAGCATCGTCAGTAAACTCCGGCGAGAAGGGGAGGGCATAGGCCTGCCTGAGCAGCTCGCCGCGGAAAGCCTGCGGGGTCTGCACGGCGCGGTAGCGGCTGCGGTCAACGGCCTCTGAACCGCCGTCTTCGCCTATGCGACGGAGCGAGTCGGTGACCTCGATTACGGGGATGTTGCCGTGGGCGCTCACCGCCGTGACGCGCTGCAGCAGCTCACGGGTCAGGAGTGGGCGCGCACCGTCATGAACGGTAATCACCTCAGCCTCCTGCGCCAGCGGATGGCTCAGGGCATGGCTCACGCTCTCCCAGCGGGAGGCGCCGCCGTGGACCGTTGCGGGCGATTCAAAGCCGTGGGCGGCACACATCCGCAGCCACTCGGCCTCCATGTCGGCGCTCACCACCAGCAGAATTCCCGCACTTTCACCGCCGAAGCGGCGCATGCGCTCAATGGTCTCCATCAGTACCGGGCGTCCGGCCATGAGGCAAAACTGCTTGGGCATGGCGGCGCCGAAGCGGCTTCCGCTGCCGGCGGCCACGATTATATGACAAATTTTTCCGGTCATCAGTTGCAAAATTAGTCAAAAAACGCCAACCCTCAAAGCAGGGGCACCCGCTCATGCCTTGCAGCGCGGCTGCGCTCGGCCTGCAGGCTCTGACGCTGCGAGTGGGGCGAGTCAATGTCGTGGAGCATGATGGTGTAAGGCCCCGAGTCAATGGTGGCCATCGGCTTGTCAGTGTCAGGCCGGGTTGCCTCCTGAGGCGCGGGCTCAGGCTTGGGGGCGCCGGCCGCCTTCATCTCTTGCCGGCGGCGGCGAGCCTTCTCGCGGCGCAGATTGATGGCGTCAACCTCCATTTTCAGCAGTGTCACCAGCGCTGCCAGTGCGGGCTGCAGCTTGGGCGCGGGGGCCTCGGGCATGTGAATATAGTCCATGACGGCGCCAATCACGGCGGCGCGGTCAGCTGCGGGGAGCACGCTCAGTGCCTCATACCATTTCTCAAAGGGATAATTCATTGCGGATAAAAAATTATGATTTTCCGCAAAGTTACGGGCCATGCCACCCCAAAAGTGGACATCCTGCGTCTTTGTAGCAAAAAAAAGCGCCCCGGGCGGGGCGCTTCGTTGTTGAGGATGGTTGGCGGATTAGAGAGTGCCGTCAGAGAGGTCCATTTCGTCGAATGAGCCGGCGTCGAATTCATCGTCGTTGTAGTCCGACGAGCCGTAGAAATCGTCGTCAAGGTCAAGGCCGGGGGCGCTTTTGGCTGCCTGGGCGGCTTTGGCGTCAATCTGAGCGTCAAAGTCGTCAAGGTCAACGGTTTCAGGCGGGGCCATGCCTTCGCTCTTGGTGCACTTGGGTTCAGAGAGATACTTTCCGGGCTCGGTTTTGCGCAGCTCCATGAAAAACGAGCGGTCGGTCATGTAGTCGAAAGTGAAAATCAGGCGCTGACCTTCGTCCTCGATAAAGTCGCTGAGCGGCGTTTCGTCCATGAGGTAGATTTCCTGAGAGGAATCGTTGCCCATGTCCTCAAGGGTAATCTCCTTGTCCTTTTCCCATCCGTCCTCGCAGATGAAGAAGGATGACATGTTGGACTTGGAATAGTTTACCGAGTCAAGCACGGCGTTGCGCAGGTCGATGAATTTGGCATCGGCGTCAATCTGAATCTCACGCATGAAGTCGTCAGATTCGTCGGAGACAAGTCGGAAAGTATAAATCATTTGGGAACGGGTTATTTGAATCGGGCCCAGTCAACGTTGCGCATGTCGCCTGAGCGGTTAAATTCGTTGTGGAATTCGAGGGCGCACTCCAGACGGTGAGGAGTCTGGCCGGGGCGACCCAGCTTGAGATAGTCGCGGAGGAGTTCGCGGAACATGGGGTGAGCGGCCTTGTCGATGATTTCGTTGGCGCGCTGCACGGGGTCCTTGCCGCGGAGGTCGGCCACACCCTGGTCGGTGATGATGATGTCGACGGAGTGTTCGGTGTGGTCCACGTGTGACACCATGGGGACGATGTTGCTGATCTGGCCGCCCTTGGTGATTGAGGGGCAAGAGAAGATTGAGAGGTAGCCGTTGCGGGTGAAGTCGCCTGAGCCGCCGATGCCGTTCATCATGCGGATGCCGGTCACGTGGGTTGAGTTGACGTTGCCGAAGATGTCGGCCTCGATGGCGGTGTTCATGGCAATGACGCCCAGACGGCGGATAACCTCGGGATTGTTTGAGATTTCGGCGGGGCGCAGGGCAATCTTGTCGCGGAAGAAGTCGATATTGCTGAACAGCTCGGCCTCGGCCTCGTTGGAGATGGTCAGGGCGCAGGTGGAGCCGAACTTACATTTGCCCTTCTTCATGAGGTCAAGCACGGCGTCCTGAATCACCTCGGTATACATTTCGAAGGCGGGGATAACGGTGCTTTCGCCCAGGCCGTAGAGCACGGCGTTGGCCACGTTGCCCACACCGCTCTGGATGGGGAGGAATGACTTGGGGATGCGGCCGGCAAGGATTTCGCTCTCAAGGAATGAGCACACGTTGTGGCCGATGCGGAGGGTGGTGTCGTCGAGGGCCGAGAAGGATTTCACGCCGTCATAGTCGTCGCTGTGGACAATGCCGACAATCTTCTTGGGATCAATGTGAACCAGCGCTTCGCCAATGCGGTCACTTGACTTGTAGATGGGGATTTCGCGGCGGTTGGGGGGATCAAGGGGCAGGTAGATGTCGTGCATGCCGCGGAAAGCTGCGGGGAGCTTGGCGTTGAGCTCAAGGATAACCTTCTTGGCTGCGTTGACATAGGTGGGAACGTTGCCCACACCGGTGCCGAGCACCACATTGCCGTTGTCGTCCACGTCGGCCACTTCGATGATGGCCACGTCGAGGTCGCCGTAGAAACCGTAGCGGAATTTCTGAGACAGCTCAGAGAGGTGGAGGTCAAAGTAGTGACAGTCATGCGCGTTGATTCTCTTGCGGAGGTCGGGCATGTTCTGGTAAGGGGTGCGGAGGTTGATGGCGTTGGCACGGGCAAGGATGCCGTCGGCGC
This sequence comes from Bacteroides sp., assembly GCA_014802445.1. GTDB lineage: Bacteria > Bacteroidota > Bacteroidia > Bacteroidales > Muribaculaceae > CAG-1031. The sequence continues at coordinate 144,653 of JAAVCF010000010.1, forward strand.
GGTCACTGGTGGAAGCGCCGGTGAAGAGGTTGACCTTGAACGGACGGCCTGCGGCATGCTCCTCCTCGGCGCGCTCTGCGAGCGCCTCGGTGACTACTTTGGGTGAACCTGAAGCTGTGAAACCCGAAAATGCCACATTGTCGTCATGATTGATCATGGACGCGGCCTCGCGGGGTGTCAGAATGGGGAAATTCATCGCTGTCGATATTGAAAAGTGATAAATGTGAATGTATTCACGGTGTTGATTTAGGTCGGCCCCGGGGTGTAAAATGCACGATGGCACTACACTGTCACGGGATTTTTTGTAATTTTGTGGCAAATATAATACATTCCGTTCTTAATGACAAAAGAAAAATCGGTTGAAATTGACGCCGGTCAGTGTGACCGCCTTTTATATATTGAAACCTACGGCTGCCAGATGAATGTGGCCGACAGCGAAGTGGTGAGCGCCGTGATGGAAACGGCGGGCTATGCTGCCGCCCCCTCGGTGGAGGAGGCCGATGCCGTGCTGCTCAACACTTGCTCCATCCGTGACAATGCCGAACAGAAAATCATAGGGCGCCTTCAGGCCCTCAACGCCCTGCGCCGCAAGCGCCCCTCCAGGCGCCTGATTGTGGGGGTGATAGGCTGCATGGCCGAGCGCGTCCGCGAGGACCTGATAGCCAACCACGGCGTGGACCTGGTGGCCGGCCCTGACGCCTATCTTGACCTCCCCGCGCTGTTTGCCGCCGCCGAAGCCGGCGAGAAGGCAATCAATGTGGAGTTGAGCACCACCGAAACCTATCGCGACATCATCCCCAAGCGCATCACCGGCAACCCCGTGAGCGGCTTTGTGAGCATCATGCGAGGGTGTAACAACTTCTGCTCCTACTGCATCGTGCCTTACACCCGTGGCCGCGAACGCTCGCGCGAACCCCGCAGCATCCTGGCCGAGATTGCCGACCTCAGGAATCGCGGATATAAAGAGGTGACCCTGCTGGGGCAGAATGTCAACAGCTACTCTTGGAGCAACCCCGATGATGCGACAGCTCCCGCCGTCACCTTCCCCCGCCTGCTGGAGATGGTGGCAAAGGCCGCTCCTGACATGAGAGTGCGCTTCACCACCTCCCACCCCAAGGACATGAGCGATGAAATCATCGCCGTGATCGCCGCCAATCCCAATGTGTGTCGCCACATCCACCTCCCCGTGCAATCAGGCAGCAACAGCGTGCTCAAGGCCATGAACCGAAAGTACACCCGCGAGCATTATCTGGAGCGCGTGGAGGCCATCCGCCGCGCCATCCCTGACTGCGCCATCACCTCCGACCTCTTTACCGGATTCCACGGTGAAACCGAGGATGATTTCCTCCAGACCCTCGACCTGATGCGTCAGGCAGCGTTTGACGCTTCGTTCATGTTCAAATACAGCGAGCGCCCCGGCACTCTGGCATCGCGCACCATGCCTGACAATGTGCCTGAGGATGTGAAGATTGAACGCCTCAACAGGATGATAGCCCTTCAGGGAGAACTGTCGCTGGAAGCCAACCGTCGCGACATTGGCAAGCGCTTCGAAGTGCTTGTGGAGGGTGTGTCAAAGCGCTCCAAGGAGCAGATGGTGGGCCGCACGTCGCAGAACAAAACCGTGGTGTTTGACCGCGGCGACGCCCGCGTGGGCTCTACAGTCACCGTTGAAGTGCTTGATGCCACCCAGGCCACCCTCATCGGCCGCCAGATTCAGGATTAAACCGCCCCTCACTTTCTCAAAGTAGTTTAACCGGAGATGTATTACGTCAGCAAAACGATGGAAATAGCAGGCTCTCACAGTCTGAACCTCTCATATGAGTCAAAATGTTCGCGCCTCCACGGCCACAACTGGACCGTGACCGTCCACTGCAAAGCCCGCGAGCTCAATGCCGACGGCATGGTGGCCGACTTCTCGCAAATCAAGGCGGCCATCCATGACTATCTTGACCATGGCAATTTCAACGAGCTCCTCCCCTTCAATCCCACGGCGGAAAACATTGCCCGCTGGATTGTTGACCGGATTCCGAGCTGCTATCGCGCCGATGTGCGCGAGAGCGACGGCAACACCGCCGTCTATGTTGACGAAGCCCTTGCCGACCCCTTTGACCCTCAGCGATGAAGCGCTATTCAGTCAACGAAATCTTCTGCTCCCTTCAGGGTGAGGGGGCTTTCACCGGCGCCGCCGCCCTCTTTGTGAGGCTGGCGGGCTGCAATCTGCGCTGCCCGTTCTGCGACACTGACCATACCCCCTCCACGCTCATGACCGCCGCCGAGATTGTGGCCCGCGCCGAGCGGGAGGCCGGCCCGGTGCGCCATCTGGTGATTACCGGTGGCGAGCCCTCGCTGCAGCTTGATGCAGAGCTCACCGAGGCCTTCAAGGGATGGTTCATCCAGGTGGAAACCAACGGCACCAGCCCTCTGCCCGAAGGCATCGACTGGGTGACATGCTCGCCCAAGGAGGGTGGGGAAGTGGTCCACCGGCGCGTTGATGAGCTCAAGGTGGTGTGGACCGGGCCTGACTGCCGCCCCGAGCGCTATGACTCCATCGAGGCCAAGCGCCGCTCGCTCCAGCCGTGTGACACGGGTGACCCCCTGCTCTCAGCGCAGCTCACAGCCCAGGCCGTGGACTATGTGAAAGCCCATCCCGTGTGGCGCCTGAGCCTCCAGACCCACAAGCTTATCTCCATTCCCTGACCCCCGAGGCCCTCCCTCGCTCAGTAAACGGCGGCGCTCAAGCCGCAATGTCAGCCCCGGCTATCACCCTCATAGCCGGGATAATTCCGCGCGTGCTTCCTGATGCCGTAAAGAAACTTGTCCAAATGATTGGTTTTAATTTAATTTTGCTAAATTTGCAGCGAAAAGCGCCCCGGCGTTTCTCAAATCGTGAAACCAACATTAACGATAACCCCAAAAATACCATAAAACAAACCACACTATGGACATTTCTCACATTGAGCACATCGGCATCGCCGTGCCCAGCCTTGATGAGGCTATCCCCTTTTACGAAAACATGCTTGGCCTCAAGTGTTTCGCCATTGAAGAAGTGGAGGATCAGAAGGTCCGCACCGCTTTCTTCCGTGTAGGTCAGACCAAGATCGAGCTTCTTGAAGGCACAGCTCCCGAGAGCGCCATCTGCAAGTTTATCGAGAAGAACGGCGGCCGCGGCGGCATCCAGCACGTGGCGTTTGCCGTTGCCGACGGTGTTGCCAACGCTCTCGCCGAGGTAGAGGCCAAGGGCTGCAAGCTCATTGACAAGGCTCCCCGTCGCGGTGCTGAAGGCCTTAACATCGCTTTCCTCCACCCGAAGTCAACCGTGGGCACCCTCGTGGAACTCTGCGAGGATCCCAAGGAAAAGTAATCTGACCCTCTTGTTATCTCTGAAAGTCAGGTAACTCCACAATCTCACTCATTCTCCTCTCCCCTCAATTCTTTATCCTAAGATCACTCACTAATCCGCCGCTTCCGGCTCCTCGGGGCGCGGAGAAAACCAATCTTATATAATGAGTACACAGCTCGAAAAAATTCAGGAACTTATCAACCTGCGCACCGAGGCACGCCTCGGCGGCGGCGAAAAAGCCATCCAGAAGCAGCACGAAAAGGGCAAATACACTGCCCGCGAGCGTATTGCCCAGCTTCTTGACGAAGGATCGTTTGAAGAAATCGACATGTTTGTGCGCCACCGTTGCCACAACTTCGGTCAGGAAAAGAAAAGCTTTCTCGGCGACGGCGTTGTGACCGGCTACGGCACAATCGAAGGTCGCCTTGTTTATGTTTTTGCACAGGACTTCACCGTGTTCGGCGGCTCTCTGAGCGAGACCATGGCCCTGAAGATCTGCAAAATCATGGATATGGCCATGAAGATGGGTGCGCCCGTCATCGGCCTCAATGACTCGGGCGGTGCCCGCATTCAGGAGGGCATCAACGCTCTGGCCGGCTACGCTGAGATTTTCCAGCGCAACATCATGGCTTCAGGCGTGATTCCCCAGATCAGCGCCATCCTCGGCCCCTGCGCCGGCGGTGCCGTTTACTCTCCCGCGCTCACTGACTTCACCATCATGACCCGCGGCATCAGCTACATGTTCCTCACCGGTCCCAAGGTGGTGAAGACCGTCACCGGCGAAAACGTGACTCAGGAAGCCCTCGGCGGTGCCGACGTTCACTCCACTAAGAGCGGTGTGGCTCACTTTGCTGCCAACGACGGCGAAGAGACCCTCAAGATTATCCGCAAGCTCTTCAGCTACATTCCTCAGAACAACCTCGAGGAGCCCCCGGTGGTGGAATGCAATGACCCCATTGACCGTATGGAGGACTCTCTGAACGAAATCATCCCCGAAAGCCCCAACAAGCCTTACGACATGTATGAGGTGATCGGCGCCATCGTTGACAATGGTGAGTTCCTTGAAGTGCAGCGTGACTTTGCCAAGAACATCATCGTGGGCTTTGCCCGCATGAACGGTCAGGCTGTGGGCGTGGTGGCCAACCAGCCCAAGTTCCTTGCCGGTGTGCTTGACAGCAACGCTTCGCGCAAGGGTGCACGTTTTGTGCGCTTCTGCGACGCGTTCAACATTCCTCTGGTAACCCTCGTTGACGTGCCCGGATTCCTCCCCGGCACCGGTCAGGAATATAACGGTGTGATTCTCCACGGTGCCAAGCTCCTCTATGCTTACGGCGAAGCTACCGTGCCCAAGGTAACCGTTACCCTCCGCAAGAGCTACGGCGGCAGTCACATCGTGATGAGCTGCAAGCAGCTCCGCGGCGACATGAACTATGCCTGGCCTTCGGCTGAAATCGCCGTTATGGGCGGTGCAGGCGCCGTTGAGGTGCTCTATGCCAAGGAAGCCAAGGCTGCCGAGGATCCCAAGAAGGTGCTCGCAGAAAAGGAGAAGGAGTACAACGACCTGTTCTGCAACCCCTACAATGCAGCCCGTTACGGCTACATCGACGACGTGATCGAGCCCCGCAACACCCGCTTCCGCGTGATCCGCGCTCTCCAGCAGCTTGCCACCAAGAAGGTTGTCAATCCCGCCAAGAAGCACGGCAACATTCCCCTGTAAATACAATTCCCTTGCAATAATGAAATTCAAGAGCATTATAGCCCTCATGGTCCTGACCTTTGCCTTCGGCATCGGTCAGGCCCAGAGCCGCGGGGCCCTGCGCATCAATGAGGTGATGGTCGTCAACGAGGACAACGTTGTGGACGACTATGGCCGACGCACTGCGTGGATCGAGCTGTTCAACAGTGGTTTCGCCCCTCTGGAAATATCAAAGGTCTATCTGACCAATGATGCCTCGAATCCCACAAAATATCCCGTGCCCCTGGGTGATGTCAACACCCGCATCCCCAAGCGCCAGCACGTGATTTTCTGGGCCGACGGTGACCCCACCCGCGGCACGTTCCACACCAACTTCGAGCTCACTCCCGGTGTGGAGAACTACATCGCCATCTACGATGCCGACGGCAAGACCCTCATTGACGAGGTGACCATCCCCGCTGACCTGGCTCCCAACACATCCTATGCCCGCCGCACCGACGGCGACGGCCAGTGGGAAGTGCGCGCCGCCAAGGAGGATAATGACTACATCACCCCTTCGTCAAACAACATCATCAAGGAGGGCAACTCAAAGGTTGACTTCTTCCGCGAGCGCGACGAGCGCGGCCTCGGCCTGACGGTGATGGCAATGTGCATTGTGTTCGGCGCCCTGCTGCTGCTGAGCATCTGCTTCTACATCATCAACCGCATCGGCGCCTCTGTTCAGCGTCGCAACAAGGTGCTGTCGCAGAATCCCGCCGCCGTTGAGGCTGCCGCCCGCGGCGAGCGTCCCGATCATGATTCAGGCGAGGAAATCGCTGCCATCGTGATGGCTCTCCACGAACACCTCAATGTTCATGACCGCGAGTCAAACCGACTGACCCTCAACAAGATTCGCAAGGCTTACTCTCCTTGGAACTCTAAAATTTACAACATGCGCGAACTCCCCAAGCGCTCTAACCGTTAAACCACGCTTCCATGAAAGAATACAAGTATAAAATCAACGGAACAAAATACACCGTTTCCATCGGTGACATTGACAACAATGTGGCTCAGGTGGAAGTGAACGGCACCCCCTATCGTGTGGAACTCGATGAGCAGAAGGCCGTAAAGGTGGCCGCCGCTCCCCGTCCCGCCGCCGCTCCCCGCAATGCCGAGGGCGAAAAAGTTATCGCCAAGCCCGCTCCCGCTGCTGCCGGCGGCAACAGCGTGAAGGCTCCTCTGCCCGGTGTGGTGCTCTCAATCAATGTCAAGGTTGGCGATGCCGTGAAGGCAGCCGACACCGTCGTTGTGCTTGAGGCCATGAAGATGGAAAACGCCATCCACGCAGGCGTGGACGGCACCGTGACTGCTATCAATGTTTCCAACGGCGACTCTGTTCTTGAAGGCGCTCCGCTGATCACCATCGGCTGAACCCGCGTCACCCTGATTCATTAATCTTCAATTCTACAAACTTACACAATGAATTTCGGCGACTTTCTTTCGCAGAACCTTCAGGAATTCTGGCATCTCACAGGCTTCTATAACAGCACGTGGGAGAACTTCATAATGCTCGCCATCGGCTTGTTCTTCATCTGGCTCGCCATCAAGAAGAACTTTGAGCCGATGCTTCTGGTGCCCATCGGATTCGGTATCCTCATAGGCAACGTTCCTTTCAACACCACTGCCGGTCTTGAAATCGGCATTTATGAAGAAGGTTCGGTTCTGAACATTCTCTACAATGGTGTCAGCGCAGGATGGTATCCCCCGCTGATTTTCCTCGGCATCGGTGCGATGACCGATTTCTCGGCTCTGATTGCCAACCCCAAGCTCATGCTTATCGGTGCGGCCGCACAGTTCGGCATCTTCGGTGCCTACATGGTTGCGCTGCTGCTGGGCTTCTCGCCTGACCAGGCGGGCGCCATCGCCATCATCGGCGGTGCCGACGGCCCCACGGCAATCTTCATCTCGTCAAAGCTCGCTCCTAACCTCATGGGCGCCATTGCCGTGTCGGCTTACTCCTACATGGCTCTCGTGCCGGTGATTCAGCCCCCGCTGATGCGCCTGTTCACCACCAAGAAGGAGCGTCTGATTAAGATGAAGCCTGCCCGCGCCGTCAGCCAGAATGAGAAAATCATCTTCCCCATCGTCGGCATGCTCCTCACATGCTTCGTGGTGCCCTCGGGCCTGCCTCTGCTTGGCATGCTCTTCTTCGGCAACCTCCTGCGCGAGAGCGGCGTGACCACCCGCCTTGCCAAGACGGCCAGCAATGCTCTCACTGACATTGTGACCATCCTGCTGGGCATGACCGTGGGTGCGTCCACTCAGGCTTCGCAGTTCCTCACCGCTCAGACCGTGGGCATCTTTGCCCTTGGCTTCATGGCCTTTGTCATTGCCTCGTCAAGCGGCGTGCTGTTTGTCAAGTTCTTCAACCTGTTCCTCCCCCAGAACAAGAAAATCAATCCCCTTATCGGCAACGCAGGTGTGTCGGCCGTGCCCATGTCGGCCCGTATCTCCAACAACCTCGGCCTTGAGTATGACCCCAGCAATTATCTGCTGATGCATGCCATGGGTCCCAATGTTGCCGGCGTGATTGGCAGCGCTGTCGCTGCAGGTGTGCTCCTCGGCTTCCTTGCCTGACACACAGGTTTTTACTGACTTTGAACTCACGGCGTCTGGATTCGTCACGGATTCAGGCGCCGTTTCAGTCAAGGCGGTGAAATGTTAAATGTGAGAGGAAAAGCGCACCGGGCCGAACTTTCCGCTCGGGCGGTATGTTTTAGTTGTGGCAGAGAGAGTGTAATTCATCACTCATTATCTAACTCAAATTTCGTCACCTCCCTGCGCTTTTAGATAACATTAGGTTTAATTCAGTTTACCCCACCGACTACAGCAATGATTACCAAGAAGGTCATTGAAAACCTCTACAAGCAATATCGCAAGCGCCCCGACAGCCCTGATGAGCTCAACATCGGTTTACTCTTCGGCCCTGTGTTTGACAATCACGGAATCACTCTCGACGAGGATAATCTGGTTATTAACTCCATTGACCCGGCATCGCCGTTCCACACCATCCCCCTGAAGAATATCCACGAGATTGTGGAGTTTGCCGATGACATTGCCATCGTGCTCCATTCGTCGATAATCTTCCTCAAGAAGGAGGATAATCGTGTCAACATCCATGTGCAGATGCCGTCACTCTCTCCCATGGACCGCCTTAGAAGCGCCATCGGCATCTGACCGTCATCCCACCTATATTATTTATTATAGTGTAAATCCAAAAACACGACAATATTGGCAGACCCCGTGCGACAAAATGTCAGCGCGGGGTCTGCAACTTTTTTGGCACATTCTTTGTTACATTACTGAATGAATTCCAAAATTCAAGATTTATCGAAATAACTAACAAACAAAAAAACATAAACAACTATGGGAAAAATTATAGGTATTGACCTGGGAACCACCAATTCGTGTGTCTCAGTGCTTGAAGGTAACGATCCGGTCGTTATTCCTAACAGCGAAGGCCGCAACACCACTCCTTCAATCGTAGCATTTGTGGATGGCGGCGAGCGCAAGGTGGGTGACCCCGCCAAGCGTCAGGCCATCACCAACCCCAAGCGCACCATCTATTCTATCAAGCGCTTCATGGGTGAAAACTTTGAACAGGTGGAGCGCGAAATCGAGCGCGTTCCTTACAAGGTTGTCCGTGCTGCCAACGACACTCCCCGTGTCGACATTGACGGACGCGAATACACTCCTCAGGAAATTTCGGCTATGATTCTTCAGAAGATGAAGAAAACCGCCGAGGATTATCTGGGTCAGAACGTTGACGAGGCTGTGATTACTGTTCCTGCCTACTTCAACGACGCCCAGCGTCAGGCCACCAAGGAAGCCGGCGAAATTGCCGGACTCAAGGTGCGCCGTATTGTCAACGAGCCCACCGCAGCCGCCCTGGCTTACGGCCTCGACAAGTCAAACAAGGACCAGAAGATTGCCGTGTTTGACCTCGGTGGCGGCACGTTTGATATCTCAATCCTCGAGCTCGGCGACGGCGTGTTTGAAGTGAAGTCAACCAACGGTGACACCCACCTTGGCGGCGACGACTTTGACCACGTTATTATCGACTGGCTCGCCGATGAGTTCCTCAAGGACGAAGGCGTTGACCTCCGTCAGGACCCCATGGCCCTCCAGCGCCTGAAGGAGGCTGCCGAGAAAGCCAAGATTGAGCTCTCGTCAACCACCTCCACTGAAATCAACCTCCCTTACATCATGCCCGTCAACGGTGTGCCCAAGCACCTGGTGAAGACCCTCACCCGCGCCAAGTTTGAGCAGCTTGCCGACAAGCTCATTCAGGCCACCATCAAGCCCTGTGAGCAGGCCCTCAAGGACGCCGGCCTCTCAGCAAAGGACATTGACGAGGTTATCCTCGTGGGCGGTTCCACCCGTATCCCCGCCATCCAGGCCATCGTGGAGAAGTTCTTCGGCAAGGCTCCCTCAAAGGGCGTAAACCCCGACGAAGTCGTTGCCGTGGGCGCCGCAATACAGGGCGGTGTGCTCTCAGGCGATGTCAAGGACGTGCTTCTGCTTGACGTTGTGCCTCTGTCAGTGGGCATCGAAACCCTCGGCGGCGTCATGACCAAGCTCATCGAAGCCAACACCACCATCCCTGTGCGCAAGAGCGAAACCTTCTCAACCGCTGTTGACAATCAGCCCTCAGTGGAAATCCACGTGCTCCAGGGCGAGCGTCCTATGGCTAAGGATGACAAGACCCTCGGCAAGTTCCACCTCGACGGCATCGCTCCCGCACCCCGTGGTGTGCCCCAGATTGAGGTGACCTTCGAGATTGACGCCAACGGCATCCTCAACGTGTCGGCCAAGGACAAGGCCACCGGCAAGGAGCAGTCAATCCGCATCGAAGCCTCAAGCGGCCTCACCGACGAGGAAATCAAGCGCATGAAGGACGAAGCAGCTGCCAACGCCGCTGCCGACGCCAAGGAGAAAGAGCGCATCGACACCCTCAACAAGGCCGACGCCGTAATCTTCCAGACCGAGAAGCAGCTCCAGGAGCTCGGCGACAAGATTCCCGCCGACAAGAAGGCAGCCATTGACACCGCTCTTGCCAAGCTCAAGGAAGCCCACAAGGCTCAGAACGTTGACGCCGTGGAGCCCGCCATCAAGGAAATCGAAGCCGCATTTGGCGCAGCCCAGCAGGACATCCTCAATGCCCAGCAGGCAGGAGCCAACGCCGGAGCTAACCCCGGTGCCGGTGCCGGCGCAGCCAACCCCGGCGGCAACGGCGGCGAAGGCCACATTGACGACGTAGAATTCGAGGAAGTGAAGTAATCCCTCCCCACATTCATACCCTCTCACACAAAGCCGCGATGCCCCCCGCATCGCGGCTTTTCTATGCCCCTTCCTATGCAAAAGGCCGCCCCGAGATGCTCGGAGCGGCCTTGATTATGGAGTGTGTGCTTTCTCGCTTGTCAGGCGGCGCGGCGGCGCCGTTTATTTTGGTGGGGTTGGATCCATGCGGTCCCACACAGCCTTGTAAGCCCGGTTGGCAATCTTTGCCGGCAGCACGGTCCAAGGCCGCGTGCGCCATTTGCCGCAGTGGGGACATCTGAGCGGCTGCGACAGCGCTGTCGCGCCCAGCTCCAAATCAGGTCCGAAAAACCTCTTGCCACACTCGCTGCAGTAAAAACACTTAATTCCTCTCAGCATCATCACGTCATTTTAATGTCCCACGCGCCGCGATTGTAAACTCCCGAATCCGTTTTTGGCACGTCAATTCCATTAAGCTGAAATTGTTTGACCAACTGGTCAACGCAACGGTTATTACCAAACAGGTTAGTAGGAGTTATCCCCATCATATTGATATTGATGGTAAAAGATTGTCCGCGGTCAATGTGTAGCCCACCTGTACGGTCAATCTGATGGCGAGCAGTTATCTCAAAAGTTGGCATCGCTAAAATCATCTATTACATTCCAGTATCCTGTACCTAATTGATTTTTGGAAATCATTAGTCCTTTTTCGTGAAATTGGGAAATTATATCGTCAATATATTGGGAGTTATTTGGTTGTGTAAAGATTGTTGTTGCGGTAATAACCAAAGGGACAGTAATAGATACTGTTTTACCTTTTTTTATTGTTATCGAAGGGGAATAAAAAGACCCGTCCTCCTTTTGGCAAAAGAATGTGCTCGCTGCTTCCAGGATTAAAATATGAGTTGTTTTCATAGGCTCATTTTATTCCTTTTTCTAATGATTGTTTAGCTTTTTCCGGCTCCTTTATGAGCCAGTCTATTGTCAGGAGGGCTGCGGGATAGGTCATGCCGCGAGATTTCATAAGTCCTAATATGCTATATCCCTGACTTACATAATCCTCAGATTCTCCATTGAGCCATTTTTCAACGAGAGGATTAAGCTGGTTGTCAACATTGACTATCTCAGCTGCCACCATCGGGGCGATTTTGCTGTTATAGTCCTGTGAGATAAGCTTCTTTGCGATAAAATCCATATAATCTATATGTGCCATATTCTTATGCATTAAGGTTTAACTTATCAAGAACATCACGGGCAAAATTACGGGCATCAATCTCAATACTCTGTTGGTCATAAAGGCGTTGGCCTAATAGAGTGCTACAATCGCCCCAGTACCCCCACTTGCCGCCTTCCATTGTCTCAGCCCAACTCACAACCTCACTATGGCGCGGATGAATTTCGGCAACATTTACATTATAATCCTGATATGCGTGCCGTCCTTCATGTATGAGGGTGTCTACAACCTCTTTGTATGTGTGATGGTCTGATAATTCAGCGTAATCACTGTTTATTGTTATATCTTTGGTAACAGGGTTATATCCGCCCCATTGTCTTTCCTCAAGAGGTAAAAGACGTATAGGACAAGCGGGACGACATTCAATCTCTGCAATGCGCTCTTCAAGTGAGTTTAGCACACTCTCTTTTTCAGATAGTTCAAGAGTTACCCAGTTCTCATATTTGATTTCCTCGCAATCAGAGAGAATCTCGCTGATTTGCTCAATCTGGATATGGTCTTGCGGTGCCTCAATATTATAGGTCTCCAAAAAATAACTGTCAAAGGCATCCGCCATATCATCAGAGAGGACTTCACGAGCTATTTCAGATCTATTTTTTAGAGGTATATCAAGTTCATCCATACGACCGTCAATTGCACTTAGAGTGAATGTTTGCTGTGTTTCGCTTAGCTCACCCCAGTCCATATCGGAGACATTCAGTTCCGACAAATAGTCCAACTGAGACGAACAGAACCCTTCTTGCGTAGTTCCGGAAAGGGATTCTACTCCTTCAATATCTTCAACCATGTGACTATTTTGATTTATTGACTTTAACCCAGTATTTGTCAGGGGTTAAGGACGTGGAAACCACACATTCTCCCACCATTAATTTCGGGATTATATGACGCTGCTCTTTTGAAAGGCCCATTGCCTCTGCAACAGCTTTCACATCATCCTCGGCCACAAGGCGGTGGGTGATTTTAGTGTTGGTGTTTTTTATCGCATCGGGAATCAGGCGTGTGGGCACTTGGTCCACAAGAAACATTCCTTCACCATAGGCGCGGATTTCCGAGAGCATGTTTGAGAACATCATAGAGGTTTTATACTGCGGCATATCAGGCTTGTCACACTTCATCATCACACGGTGTGCTTCCTCTATGATTGTCAGGTGGCGGCATGTGTTGGTATTGAAGTCCACTTTGCCGATTTCAGCCAATGCTGTCCGATATTCATAGAGGAATTGGAGGATAACTGACATAAAGAAGCCTTTGTCCACATCATCGCCCACGTAGGAGAGATTAATGATGACAGGGCGTTCAAACAACTCCTGCCAGGATGTGGAGCGAACTGTGTTGAGCATCTTGCCTTTCCATCCGCGTTTCAAACTGTCGATGCGGGTGTTGAGACATGCTTTCATGTTCTGCTCAATCCGCTGCTCATACTGACGGTTGGATATGACCTTGTCAACGCCCACGCTCATTGAATTAAGCGTCGGGGGCATCGTCTCTCCATATACGGGCTCGGCCGACAGCCAGTCGGTTGACTTGTTCTGATAGATTGAGTAGATTAGGTCCTCCATAAGCACCGGCAGGATGTCATACATCGGGAATGCGGCTGCAAAGGTTGACTTAAGCCTGTCAATATGTGACAGAACATTGGGTTCCTGGTCCTTGTCGAGCCACACCGGCTCAAAGGGATTGAGCTTCAAATCTGTGAGTTTCACCGGCTGACGGGTTGCCTTGTCGCGATACGTCTTGCATCCCGGCATATATATCGTGACGGGATTGTTAGGGTGAAGCTTATTGTGTTCGATAGCCCAGTCCACATATTCGGTCTTAGCAGGTTCAATGATAAGAAAGGGCAGTTTGGATGAAATGGCGTTGAGAATTGCCATTACAGTGTTGGTTTTGCCTGAACCATTGATGCCTGAAAGAAGAGTGTGCTTGCTGAGGTCAGACAGCGTCAGATGATAGGGGATGTCAACAGGTGTGCCGCCATAGAGCAGTTTACCGAAATCAATAGTTTGCTCTGACGATTCTGTCTGCGGAGTCATGCTGAACTCAGGCGAGCTGTCAATTACGCTGATTCCCGGAACGGAGCGCAGCGGGAAATTAACCAGATACGATAGTTCCTTCGTGGTCAGCACCGTGCGCAGTTCGTTGAAGTTCTCCCCAAGAGGATGCTTGAAAGGGATGCCGTTTGAATTATGGACAGTAATCATCGGGGGGAGGAACTCTCCCAAGCTCAGAGCACGGATGGTCTTGTGGTTTGACTCATCCTCAAGTTTATTGGTGACGTTATGGATGCGCACAGGTTCATAGATTGTTTCCTGTCCGCTAATGGTGGAGCGTAATTGCAAGGCTCCGGCCTGAATGTCATTCTCTTTTTCACCTGCAAGGTACACTCCCACCTTCCAGAGTCCGATTGCTTTTCCTGACTCAAACCTGCGTCCATGGTAGAACAGATGCTCACTGATGGCCTCAATATGTTTATTGACAAGATTTCGGCTCATGCTTTGTGAACGTCCTTCGGTGTGACCCTCAGAGCGTGATTCTGACGTGGATTCTGTGTGACTCGTTCCGTGAGATGTACCATGGCTCACAGTTTTCTTAGGAATAAGGGCAGAGACAACGCTTGACAATCCCAAGCCTCCGGCTAAAGTGGATAAAGCGGCGGCTCCGGCCGATGCCCCGGCCTCAAGCATGGCCGAGGATGCGGGGAATATGGCTCCCGCAAGTCCGAAACCTGCAATGCCTAATGCAATTTTGGCTTTTTTGCCTAAATCCACACGTGTTCGGTTCTCGCTTACATTTTCCGAAAACGTCACGGCATCAGCGATACTTCTCCCCACCGTCTCAGTGGTGGAATCACTAATGTTAATACCCTCTGTGACGTTCATGGATTTTAGCGATTCAGCCTGCCCGTTCATCTCCCTGCAGTTATAGAGCATTCCCTCAGCCTCCTCGTTGTTAACCGGGTCAGCAATAACCATATAAGCATAATCTTTGCTACCCGAGAGGCCGGCCATCAGCTTGTCAACTGTAGCAGGATAGACACTCTTATATTGAGTCTCCATTGAAGGAATGCCGGTGAGAGCAACCACGTTCTCAAATTTTTCAGTGTCGATGTTCTCAGCAAAGTAATTGAGTGTCACATCGTTGCTTTTAAGAACCTCTGCTTTTATACCGGGCCAGATGCCTTTGATGTAATTGCAGAGGTTCTTTATCAAACTGCGCGGAGGGGTGGCCTGACCGGGACAACGCAGCCCCAAGTACATGCTACTTTTCCCATTGTGGCCTATCACCAGAAAGATTAACTGCACTTTCTTGGGCAGAAAGCAGGAGTAGAGAATCTTCTGAATTGCCGTGAAGCAATTCTCAGCAGAATTTTCAAGTGGTCGGCCTATCTGTGTGACATTAATCCATTTTACGTTGGAATCTGCAACGGGAGCAGAGGCTTCCAGATGAAATAAGTCAGCAGACACGGCATTGTCAATACCTTGCAGGTACTTTCGTTCCATGCAGAATGAGAGGGATTGAGCCATGTTTGTGGCGGCAAGAGTCTTTGCCAGAGGCTCAAAATGTTGGAGCTGCCGGTCAGTCATGTCACTCAACCATTATTCGTGATTTCTTAAGAGCGTCTTTGTAAGCTGCCATTAGATTGCCAACTGCAGATGCAATATCTCGGCGAGCCCTATTGTTGTTTTTAAGGGAGTTGAACACAGAGCTGTGGATAGATTCAGTGATATCATCCCACTTTTCGGCAAGGGTATTGCAGACGGCAGCACGTTCGTCAGATGACAAATCTTTTGCCATCGCCTTGTTGCGCTTTTGCTCTTCGGTTTCATTTTCACCGAAAAGCCATTTGCCCAAGATGGCACCGCCACCGATAATCCATGCAAGAGGACCACCGAGAATCATGGCCACTGCTGCCCCGATACCGGCTCCGGCAATAAGACCTCCCCAGTTGGTACTCTCTGTTTCGATTGAAGAAGATATATCCTTTATAACGTCGTTCATGTCTACGCCCACTCCCCCTTTCATTACTTCGAGGTCTGCGAGAGAGGGAAGTTGGATGTTAGTGCCTTGTGATGTGTAAGCAGCTACGATAGAGTCCACCTTTTCGCGAAGTGTTTTTGTCTCTTCCTCAATGGCGGCTTTTACGGCATCGTTCACCAGACCGGAACTCTCTGCTACTGTCCGTCGCACTCCGTCCTTTATTCGATTATTCAGATAGTTAAGGCTGAGATTTGAAGATGAATCCCTCCATTCACAACACTTCTCTTCCACCGTTTCGGCAACCTTCTGGAAAAGGTAATTACCAAAGAGTTCAACAAATTGGTCATAAACGGCCTTGCCACTTACTTTATTGAAAAGTGGTTCTAACTCCGTGTCCATGTCGCTGGTTCTGAGGTCCACGCGAGCCACTTCCGCAACGCCCTCGGAGATTGTAAGGGAAGGATCCTGATCACGGAAGATTTTATCCTCTGAAATCTTCCAGCATTCTGACACCAGAGGTTTGATAAAGTCCATTCTTGAGGCTCCGCCAGTCAGGAAAACACCGTAGATGTTCTGACCGGGGATATGCTTTTCAGCGTAGTCGCGCATTGCCTCTCGGATAGAACCGATATAACCGTTCCGCTCCAGGAATTGATTTAATTCTCCGGTCTCAAACTTCAGACGGAAGCGCTCATCTTCAAGGTCCTCGTCATCAATGAAGTCCTCAAAATTGATGGTCTTCTTGTATTTACGGTTTGTGTCGAAATAGATTTCTTCTTTTGCGCGGCGAACCTCAAAAAGAAGATAATCCATCAAGTCAGGATACTTTGCGCGGAACGTTTGGATAGCATCGTTTGACTTTTCCAACTCTGCGAACATTGACTTCTCAACAAATGATGCTCCACAGTCATAGCCATTGTCAATCATGTTGGTTAGCGTAGAGTTATGATAGGTGAAGTCAAGAGTTGAAGAACCCATGTCAAAAACAATCGCTCCCTTTTCGATGTTGCGACCGAGATTAGCGGTGGGGTCGTGCTGTGCGCGCACAAATGCCGCACGTGATTCTTTGGTTATGCCCCCCATCGGGAGGCCTGCTTTTCTGGCCATTTCCAGGTAGAGGTCCTGAGCCTTTTTGTCCCATCCTGAAGGAGTGGCAATGTATATAAGATGGTTCCCGTCAGTCAGCATACCGCTATTATTTTCACGAATTTTGCGGTAAACCTCCGTCATGAATCGCATCATTAATTTTTCAGCATCTCCGTTGATGTCCTGCGGCTTTTTTTTGAAGCACACGTTGACATGTGCCTGTTTTAAGATGTCAGGAGAAAAAGCTGCCGTTCCGATTTTTGCCGTACCGTCAGCCGTGATGGTGATTGCAGAGGGGATGACCTTTCTGTTGGGCTCCATTTCAAGGTCTTTTGCGGCGTCAAGTTGATTGTCCAGTTTGTCCCACTGCATGGGAGCAATGGCAGCAGATGTCTCGCCATGGCCCAAATCAATGCCGACAACGTATTCTATTTTCTTTTTGTCGATTGCCATTGTAGTATGTGTTGATGTTGATAATGATTCCGGTGAGGGGATTAATTTAGATACACCGTCAGTATGTGGCTCGTTATCGGTTGCGGTAAATGAAGACTGACCTGAAGATAAATGGTTTGGAATGTGAGCTATAGATGATATAGCCATTCCGGGAGATAATTCTCCTTCAGCTAATCCTCTGAGGAGAATCACACAGGCATCTCCTTCTTGGGCGGTGTCAAGTGGTTTTCCAAACAATTCAAATTCGTAAACTATTGCAGTTGGTGAATTCCCTTTCTCGGAAATGCATACCTCGTCTCCGGCATGAATTTCACCTGACTCTTTTCGTCCAGTGGCCACGACATACGTGCCGTTTGCTAATGCGATTTTATCAATACGCATTAGGAATTCTTGGTTCATGATTTTGTCTTTCAAGGTTTAGGAGTAAATATTTTACCTTTAAGGACAAGGGCTCCATTTTTAACAACGGCCGGGGTGACCATCTTGATTTCAGTTGCATTCTTGCTTTCCACAACTTCAAACCACTCCGAGTGTTCGGGGGTGTAGTCCACAGCTTCAAGGTCGTAGGTGTCAAGAAGTTCAGCCAAATCTTCCACTCTGGTTTGGAGTTTTGAGAGATATTTTTCTTCCTGAGGAGAGTGGCCGCGTTTATAACCCACGAGTGATTGGATGCCTTCAAGAAGGGTGCGGAAATCTCTCTCTATGGTAGGCTTGTCTTGCGATTCGTATTTGGAGACCACACGCTGAATCTGTGCACGGAAGGTGGCAATCAGATTATCTAAGCTGTCGCAAATCTGAGCGATAACTGACAGAAGTGCTTGTGTGTTGATTGGCGTCTCGGATTCAGGGTGATTGTTTTCCGTATCCATGTCGTAGCTTTCCGTCTCCAATTCGCATCTTTCCGTTGGGACAGAAGCCGTGCGAGTATTCTGAGAGAGATAAAGCGCTATGGCAGTCCCCGCCACAGCTCCAAACACCGCTCCCCAGCCGCCGAGAAGCAGCTTCCCGACTAATGCACCTCCGCCGGCACTAAGGAAAGAAGTGGATGCGGAAACAGATGCTTTTGACTCTAAGCGAGGGGAATTCTGAGGTTGAGCGGCTTTTACAGAGAGAGCAGGCTGAGGGTTGCATTCAAATGCAGTCACCAGAGCTCTCTGAGCGTTAAGCATTGACATGGCAGCTTGAAGAATGTAATCTTCGCTTTGGGTGAGGTTCTGACGGAAATCGCTATTTTCATCGCACACGTCATTTAGATAAGATGCGATTATATTCTGGACTTTTTCGAGGTCGGTGGGTAACTTTAATCCAGAGAGAGATGCTGCCAGTTCATCCTTGGTTTTCTCAAAGATAGAGATTAATGTGGGTTGTTGAGGCATGGGTGGCGTTAAAGTGATGTGTGCCTCCTGATTCCCTGGGGTGGCGGGTAGGGGTAAAAGAAAAGAGGGGAATTCATCGCACCTCTATCATAGTAAGACAGGCTCGCCAAAGCCTACACGCTGAATGATATATGAGGGTAGAATAAACTGCCCCTCTGGTTTTGTCTATGCTAAATTACGGCAACGATGGCCGCAGATAGATGCGACAAAAACAGAAAGAGCGTCTAATCTCACTCAATCTCAGCGTGTTATTTGAACTGGCGATTCGTCTTACTGAGAAAGAAAGCTTGACACTTTTCTTGCTCTACGGAATTTCTCCTCCGTATGAGTTTTGCAAAGATAGTCTAATTTTTTTGATTAGACGCTCTATGGGGCATTTTAACAGTTGTTAAAACTTCGTGCTGTCTTAGGGTGGATTGGCAATGGTGGTCATTGTGGGTGATGGGGTTTGTTTAGGGCAAAGTTAGCGGGCGGGGCTGTTCGGCGCAAGGGGTGGGGGAGCGGGGTCGGGGCGTTTTATTCAAAAGTTGAGGATAAGGGGGAATTTTCGGGGGTAAAGGTGTGTTTTTATAGGATGGAGAGATTGTGTGGCGATGAATTGCTAAATTTGTACCGCGCATCGGGCACTCCGTGTGCGCTTTTTTTGAATGTTTATCCCCCTGCTGGCGGAAGTAATGCGAATAATGTTATGAGTGAGAGCAGCAAATGGTTTGAGGAGATTTCGGTGGTGTATAGGTCGCGGTTTCTGTATCGCTCGGAGGCTGAGTATCGCTCGGCGCTGGGTGTGTCGTTTGAAACGGTGGTGAATAATCGCCGTTCGGAGCGCGACATGGATGCTTACTGGGCGCTGATGTGCCTCCGGGCGGGGGCACTCCCCGGGGGGCTGGAGCTTGAGGATGCGGTGAGGGATTATGTGGAGGCGTCGCGGGTGTGGCGTGAGCTGGATTGGGGCGACAGGACGCAGATGGCTTCGCGGCGGCGGTTTTGCCGGATGCTGTTCAGGATTTACGCTTCGGGGGGCCGGAGCTTGTCGGGCGAGGAGATTCTGAAGTTTAAGATCAAGAATGATGATGAGCGGCTGATGGAAGCGTTTTTTCCGGGGGGAACCGCTGCGGAGCCGGCGGTGAATGTGGGGATGATGGTGATGTTTGCCTTCGGGGTGCTGAAGCCGTGGGGCGGCCAAGGGGCGCGGGGGCGCGATGTGACTGACCGGGAGACCATGGTGGCGCTTGAGCGCATGCGGGGGATGATTGAGGTGCTCCGTGACGACATGGTGCGCCTGGGGTCAATGGATAAGCCGCTGGTGTTCAGCGAGTGGATTGAAGTGATTGATTGCAATCTGGAGCCTGATGCTGACCGGGAGGATGTGACGCCGCTGTGGATGGCGGCGGCCATGGGGATGATTGTCAGCACGTGTCGCTCGGTGGTTGACCTGGGGTGGCGCCGGCGCGCGTCGGAGGAGATGGGGGGCCTGTTTATGCGCGGCATCTGGGTGGACAATGCCGANTGCGGGCGCTCGCGCTTCTGGGTGTTTCCTGACAATATGCTGATGGCTTTCTGCTATGTGAGGAGCGGNGCGGCGTGGGTGTTGGAGCCTTATGAGTTCAGGGTGATGTTTGCGCCCGGGGAGGAGTGGGAAGACCGCTTTTTGCTCATTAACGCCGAGGGGAGCGTGGGCTATGCTTTGTCCACTGACAATGTGGTGGACCCTGACAATCTGGCCAAGGGGGGCATCGAGGGGGTGATGGACGCTGATGGGGGCGGACTGGTGGAGGTGAGGCTCCGTGAGGTGCCCGGACGGCTGCCGGAGTGGATGGACTGGCGCAGCTGGAGCCGCCTGAGGCCTGACGATGAGCGCTTCAGGGAGTTCAGGACGGCGCTGCGTGAAATCTATGATCCGGGAAGCCCGCAGAGCGTGGTGTTCAGAAATGTGGGCCCTGAGNTGAGCGATGTGAAGAACAGGCTCGTGGGGCGCGACAGGCATTACCTCTATGTGTTTGACCGCGAGCCGGGGCGCTTCGTGATGCGCGAGCGGGGGAGCGACGGGGTGTTTGAGTATGTGGCCGAGGAGGCTCCCGTGGGGGCGCTGTTTGAGCTTGAGGTGACGGAGCGGGCGCCGCTCTATCTCCTGCCCGGAGGNCGCAAGCTGAGGCGCACGGGGGTGGAGGAGGTTGACGCGCTGGCGGCCATCCTTGAGGAGGAGTGGGAGAATGTGGATGAGGTGTATGTGGTTCACTCTCGGCGCAGCCGCTCACCGAGGCTTATCTTTCCGCACTATAGTGTGTCGGTGGCTCTCAGCATGGAGGCTCTGGANCCGCTCGGGGTCAGGAAGCTNACGCGCCGCCCCTTCTGAGGGAGGGNNCCGGAAAGCCGAGCGGCGCGCACCCCGGAGGATGCACGCCGCTGAGCGGATGAGCGGGAGCGGCCTTGATTATGGAGTGTGTGCTTTATCCACTATCTCCACCNCAGACAAAAGAAAAGCGATGATCTCCCATCGCTCTAAAATCTCCACCAATTCACTCAATTGAAAGATACTGTTCTTCAGTAACAGGTTCGAGCCATACGTTTTCAGACTCTTCACCCGGAACGGAGAATGCCAAGTGCGCGAACNATGAATCTTTAGCGGCACCGTGTCAGTGCTTTACATTGGCAGGAATGTGGATAACTGTGCCGGGCAAAATCTTAACAGGGATTATTATTACCCGTTTCATCGTGATATGTAGGTTTTATTTCCATTGATAATGTAGATTCCGGCTTGCAGGGAATCAATGGATTTGGATTTGTACATATGCTGTCTGCCAGATAAAGAATAAACAGTGAAGCATGCTGCAACATCTTTACCAATAGCTTCAATCCCGGATGTTATCCTCTCATAGTCAATAGCCTTTAACCAGCTTTCAAGCATGGATGAAGCGTTTGAAGTCTGGGAACTGCGAATCCATAGGCTGGGACTAAGGAAATGACCTCCGGGAATAAGACGTTTCGCATCCGCCTCGACTCCGCTTATGCCACTGCTTGCGCTCGAAACAATAAGCCCGATATTCTTTCCCGCCATTTCCTTGCCATGGTGAAAAAGATAGGTCTGGAGAGGAGCCGCCATCTGACTCCACCACAACGGAGCCGCAATGATTATGGTATCGTATTCGTCGAGATTTACATTTACCGGATCGATTGCGGGATAGGAGGAACTGTCGCCAGGATTATTCTTTATGGCTCCAATCTGGGCACTTCCTATTGCGTAGTTGTTGGCAGCATAGTCAAGACCTTTCTCCGCCGGTTCTATTTCAACCACTTCGGCTTCTATCTGCCGACTAAGTTCGTTGACTATCTTCTCGACATTGTTGGTATAGCTGTAATAAACTATCAGCGTTTTCGCATTGATTGTTAGACAACCAATAATCAAGGCTAAAATAAAAATGATTCTTTTCATACACTTGCTTTATTTCTAAAANCCTACTTGTTTCTGCTGTTCTGCATTGTAACGGTCGCCGACAACAGGAATTTGCGCAACTGAGAGTTCAAGTTCCTTCCATTCCTCTGGTGACACATCGAAGACTAATGTCCTGAGATTTTCTTCCAGATGCGACAGCTTTGTAGTTCCGGGAATAGGAACAATAAACGGTTCCTTTTGCAGTAACCACCCAAGTGCAACCTGTGAGGAAGTCATCCCACGCTCACGCCCGAAATTCTGTAATACGTTTACTATTCTTGTATTAGCCCTCATCGCCTCTGGCTGAAAACGTGGAAGCGTATGTCGGTTGTCGTTATTGCGGTCGAACACGGTGTATTCGTTTATACATCCGCCGAGAAAACCTCGATTAAGTGGACTGTAAGGCACGAATCCGATACCGAGTTCTTTGCAGGTGTCAAGTACACCGTTATCCTCGACAAGTCTGTGCATCAGATGGTATTCGCTTTGGATAGCGGTAAGTGGACATACCGCATGAGCCTTACGGATTGTTTCCGGACTGACCTCACACATTCCCCAATGAAGTANCTTTCCCTCCTTCATCAAATCATTGATTGTTCCGGCTACATCCTCAATCGGTGTATTGGGATCAAACCTATGCTGATAGAACATCGGTATGCAATCCGTCTTCAATCGACGCAGGGACTCCTCACAGTATCGGCGGACAGTGGCAGGACTGCTGTCCTGACGCCCTGTCCCTTTTCCATTTACAACCTCATGTCCGAATTTTGTTGTGACGTTNATCTTTCCATGAAACTCCGATAGAGCCTCTCCTGCAAGTAACTCATTCGTCAGTGGACCATAGATGATNGCGGTGTCAAAGAGGGTTATTCCTCTGTCAACAGCCTCATGCAGAAGACGGATGCACTGTTTCTTATCGGGATGCTGCGAGCGGTTGTAGGTCATACCCATAACACCGAACCCAAGAGCCGACACATCAAAAGCCGTATNCCCCGACCCAAGAGTACGGACGGGCAAGCCTCCTGCAGACGGTTTATTATTTCGCTCTACTATATTATTATTATTATTATTATTATTGGCCGCTTGAACTTTATTATAAGTGGTTTCCAAAGCCATAGCACCCATAGTCAATCCGAGTGTCTTAAGGAAACCTCTCCGGCTAAATTTATTTCCGCTCATTACAGCTCGATTTTCTTGATTACACGGGCCGGATTTCCGGCAACTATTGTCATAGGNGGAACATCGTGTGTGACTACACTCTGCGCTCCGACAATCGCACCGTAACCGATTCTGACGCCGGGTAGAATCGTAGAGTTGATGCCAATCCATACCTTATCTTCTATCACGATAGGGCGCCCGTAGGTTGCGCTACGGTTGTCGGGATTCACGTCGTGGTTGATGGTGATAAGGTTGCACTTCGGGCCGATGAAGACACCGTTGCCAATTGTAATCTGACCGCGACCGAAGAACGTGCAGCACTGCTGGATGAAACAGTCTTCCCCTATTGTCACGGGCTTGCCATAGTCAATATAGAACGGCGGAAGCAGAGTGGTGCTTTCCGGGAGTGGCTTGCCAAGAATCTCTCCCATCAGTTCGTGAACGCGTTTCTGATCGCGGATATTTACGGTAGAAAGTTCCCGGGCAGTTTCCATGCAGGAAAAAATGTCGTCAATAAGGAGTTCATATCCCGGCTCGTTGGGTGATATGACTTCTCCATTACGGTCTCTTTCAAATATATTTTCCATATCTTGATTATATATTTTTTTCTGATGCAAAATTACATTAAAATAAAATAGCCCCACTTTGTTGTGAGGCTCATATTGTTTTGTCAGGAAGTTCAAATTGCAGAAAGTGTAGGTGCGATACCGTACATCTCTTTATATAGTTTTGAGAAATGCGAAAGGTTCTTGAATCCGACATCAAAACAAATCTCCGATACTTTCTTTCCTCCTTTGAGTATTAGATAGCGGGCGGCTTCCAGCCTGCGGTGTATCAGCCATTTCTGCGGTGTAAGATCACTTACTTTCTTGAAATCCCTTTTGAAAGTTGCAAGGCTCCGNCCCGTATAGTATGCCATCTCCTCCATAGATAATTCGTTCATATAGTTCCTTTCCATGAAGTCTACAATATCTATCTTCCAAGGTTCCACGAAGTCAAAAAGCGAAGCATATAGGTTTACATCAGTCTTCAGGATAGTGCGCATCCCCTCATTCATCTTCATCTTCAGAATGTCCTCGTCAGGTTGTACACCGGCATCGAAATAAGGTACCAATGATTCAAATAGACTTTTGACATCAAGACGATTGGCGGGAAATTTCATTAGACTTACCTTTTCTCTTTTTGAGTCAGATGGCATTTCACGCTGATTTATATTTCGGTAATATTCCTTTAAGAAATCGCGTGAGAATTTCATGACCACGGAACGGTAAGGCTTGTTTTCCGAGGCTCGTTTCTGTAGCCACATCCGGTTGTCGCGGCGCATGAAAGCACAGTCTCCCGGGTGCAAGATTGTCTTTCTTCCACCGTCAGTGATCTCCAGTTCACCGGAGAGAATATAAATCAGAGTATGCTCACGGTTACAGTGAGCGCAACCGCGGTCATCCGTGAAAAAGCTCGCGATAAAAACATTTGAGCAGTCGAAGACATCAAGTTTTTCCATATCTGAAGANTTACACTGTAAAATTAATACAAAATTCCTCAAATAACTTTGTTGACAGGCTCAAAATATAGTCTTAGCAGAAGATACTGTACATAACACAGCAAGATCAACGTCTTTTGCGTCCTAAGTATGTAATATCCAGTTCAATCATTTCAGGGAAAATCTGATTCAGTATGACAGCAGTGCGTCACATTCATTCTTGACTCCGACAAATACCACAAGTGAGATTATGGATATGGCCACCTGTATTTTAGAGGTTGCTTAGGGGGGATTGGCAATGGTGGTCATTGTGGGTGATGGGGGNNTGTTTAGGGCAAAGTTAGCGGGCGGGGCTGTTCGGCGCAAGGGGCGGATGAGCGGAAGCGGGTGTAACCGAGGGGGCTTATGAGCGCTTCTTGGCGGGGTGGAGGAAGCGCTCGGAGAGCCAGTTGCGGATGGGNATGTCGTAGACCTTCACGCTTGCATAGGCTATGGCCACGGAGGCTATGAAGATGCTCACGGCCACCCAGATGTGGGTGCCCAGCGGGGCATCGGGGTGGCGGGCCGCCCAGTTCATCTGCACGTAGATCATGGGATAGTGGGTGATGTAGAGCGGATAGGATATCATGCCCAAAAAGCGACATAATGCCGTGGTGCGCGCNCCTTTGAGGGGNCTGCCGGCGCCGGCGGCCACCACCAGCGGGTAGANNACCAGAATCACTGCGGCACAGTAGAGCCCGTTNAGCCANGCNTGGTCCTCGCCGCCTATGTGGGGGATGACCAGGGTGGCGGCCACGGCCAGCGAGCACCATGTCATGCCGCCCCGCTTGAGGCAGATGCGCCAGCGGCTCATGCGGTAGAGNAGCAGGCCGCCGAAGAAGGGGTAGAGCAGTCGGCAGATGCCAATGTAAATCTGGTCAGGGGTGAGGCCGAAGCCGCCTATAACGGTGTATTTGGCATACTGTCGCACGGCGAGCAGCCCCGTCACGTCGAGGTTAAGCGCCAGGTCGATGGTCAGGAAGGCGGAGAGGGTGACGAACACCGCCAGCATCAGGCGGCTGAAGCGGCGCACAAAGAGGGCGTAGAGGATGTTGGCCACATACTCCCACATCAGTGACCACTGAGCACCGTTGAGGGAATTGATTTCCTGCCAGCCGCGAATGTCCATCGAGGGGGGTGTGGGAAACATTANGCACCCNAGAATCATGATTATGAGCAGTTTCCACCACGGTGTCTGCATCACCAGCTCAAAGCCCGGGGCGGCGCTGAAATAGAACCAGAANGCGCCTATGAGCGTGCCCAGAATGACCATGGGCTGCAGGCGGATGAGGCGCCGCTTGAAGAAGTTCCATGTGGTCATGGCGCCTGATTTCCAGCGGTCATCGTAGGCATAGCCGATTACGAAGCCTGAGAGGACAAAGAAGAAGTCAACAGCCAGATAGCCGTGGTTGAGAATCTGGTGGGAGGGACCGGCGGAATAGGTCTCGAAGAGGTGGAAGGCCACCACTATCATGGCTGCTACGCCGCGGAGGCCGTCGAGGATTTCAAACCTCGGTTTGGCCGACAGAGGGATAGGTTGAGATGACATGAAATGTGATAGGAAAATTGTGACAGGCAAAAATAGTGGCAATTTCTTGAATGATGTTTACCAATAGTTGTTTATAATTGAACTATATTTGCACTATTATGCTCCTCACGCCCCTCCCTACACTGTGATGAATGAACCGGCTTTCAGATTCGATGACGTCAGAGTGACGCCCGACAGGCAAATCGGGCTCAACTCCCACCCGCAGTGGGAGCTGTCGCTGGTGGTGTGCGGCAGCGGATGGCGCACGGTCGGTGACCGCACGGAGCCGTCCACGGCCGGCGAGGTGATTCTGATTCCGCCGGGGGTGGCCCATGTGTGGAATTTCGACCCTGCGGTGACTGACAGTGACGGTTGCGTGGCCAATATCACGGTGTTTTTTGAGCAGAGCCTCCTTGACGGCCTTGCCAGGCTGATGCCGGAGCTTACTGAGCGCCTGAGCCGCCTCACCGTGCTGGATCAGGCGCTGGCCTACACGGGCGCCCGGCGCCGCACAATCACCGGACTCCTCTATGCCATGCGAGGCAAGCGGGCCGATGAGCGGGCTCCGCTGATGATGCGCCTCCTTGTGGAGCTGGCCGACACTCAGGCCGGTCACTCCGTGGGCGCAGGGAGGATGCTCACCCGCGCGGCGCGGAGGATGGAGCGCGTCAGAACATTCTGCGCCTGCAACTACGGGCGGGAGGTGAGGCTTGACGAAGTGGCGGCCTATGTGGGGATGAACAAGTCGGCCTTCTGCACATTCGTGAAGCGGCAGAGCGGCATGACCTTCTCGGCCTATCTCAACGAGCAGCGCCTGAACCGCGCCGTGGAGTGCCTGAGGATGACTGACGACAGCATTGCCCACATTGCCTACTCAGTTGGGTTTGCAAACGTTACGTATTTCAACCGTGTGTTCCGCGCGCGCTACGGATGCAGCCCGCGGGAACTCCGAAGCCATTCAAAATCAGAACAATGACGGATAAGGACATCGAAATCAGAAGCCTTGCGGGGGTGGCTCCGGAGGCGATAACGGAAGCGTTTTTAGATGCGTTTGCCGACTATGCCATCACGCTCGACGCTGCTTCGCTGGCCGACATGCTCAAGCGCCGCGGAGCTCGCATGGACCTGTCGTTTGCAGCCATGGACGGCAGCCGCATAGTGTCGTTCATCCTCAACGGCATCGGCGAATATGGCGGACGCTTGACCGCTTACGACACCGGCACGGGCACCGTCAAGGCATATCGCGGCATGGGGCTGACCGACAGGATTTTCGTCGCCTCGGTGGGGCCGCTTGCACGGGCCGGCGTAAAGCAGTATCTTCTGGAGGTGCTGACTGATAATCATCCGGCCGTGAAGATTTATTCTCGCCAGGGGTTCAGCTGCGTCCGGGACTTTGAATGTTTCGGCGCCGAGGTGAAGGAGGCCGTGGAGACCCTGCGCCGCAAGCCGCTCCCCGAGGTCACCATCGAGCAGACAACGGTGGAGAGCCTCAGCAGCCTCTCGGCGATGATGGACTTCGAGCCGTCGTGGCAGAACACCCTCGCCTCGCTTAACCGCAACGCAAGTGCGATGACCTGTTTGGTGGCTTATGTCCACGGACATCCTGCGGGCTTCGCAGCCTCCGAGACAGCCTACGGCGACGTGTCACTGCTGGCCGTCGACCGCGCCCACCGCCGCCGCGGCATAGGCTCGCGCCTGCTCCTGGAACTGCTCAGCCGCATGACCTGTGAGCGCGCCAAGGCCCTCAACGTCGACGCCGGATGCACCACCATGCCCCCCTTCCTCCGCGCCGCCGCCTTCCGCCCCACCTGCCGCCAGCACGAAATGATCCGCCCCCTCCCCTAAACCACCACGGGCCGGCAGAGCCGACCCGTGACACACACTCCTCTTGGCTGAGAGGATTATAGTTTTGATTTCAGGTAAGCTTCGTGGAGGTGATAGTGGCGCTTCATGAAGATGACGTAGGCCGCTGTGAGGCACAGCAGTGTGCCAAGCATATACACGTAGTGGTTCACGGGGAGCAGTATCAGGCCGAACGAGATGGCCGTCTGCAGGGTCATGTAGAGGAGCGACACCTTCACGTGGGGAATCTTTAACTCATTGGCCATTAGTTGATAGGCGTGTTTGCGATGAGCCTCGCCGAGGTTCTCGCCGAGTTTGATGCGGTGGCAGATGGTCAGCACTGCGTCGGCGCCATACACGGCCAGCAGTGTCAGGTAAGCCAGGTCGCCCGTGCGCAGAATCAGTTGCCCCAATGCAAACAGCAGGATGAANGCGATGCNGATTGACCCCACATCGCCAGCAAAGCATTTGGCCTTCTTGCGGAAGTTGAAAATGCAGAACACCAGCAGGCTTAGCCCCGCAACGTAGAGATAAGAGGGAGAGATGAAATGCAGCTGACGGTTGAGATAAATCAGAGGGAGAATCACNGCNAGGGAGTAGCCCCCGGTGATACCGTTGATTCCGTCCATGAAGTTATAGGCATTGATAATGCCCACGCAGGCAATCAGTGCTATAATTATCATCCACCAGTCATTGGCATTAAGGATGCCCCATTGACACATCATCATGCCCATGGCCAGAAACTGCACCTCAAGGCGCCAACTGTCAGGCAGCGAGCGGATATCGTCAATGAAGCTGACTATTCCCACCAGCGTGAGNCCGGCNATGAACCACGGATACTGAAAGCCGAAGAACGCNGCGTAGAGCCACATTCCGAGCAGGAAGATAATGCCCCCACCGCGCAGCACAATCGACGAGTGNGAGCTGCGCAAATTCGGCTTGTCAATGATGTTGCACTTATCAGCGATGCGGAAATAGATTACCTCCAGCAGCAGCAACAATAGAANAATTACAGCGTAAGTCATCATCAATGGGCCGAAAGGTGGATTTTCTCTTGCAAGTTAATGGATTGGTTTGCAAAAATACAATTTTTTTAGCAGAATGTGACACTTTTGGCGCTTTTTGAGGCGGTGTGGTGCGNCCGGGGTCAGGANGAGGGTTTGCGCGGGCGGGGGAAGAATTTGCGCACGTGGAGGAGGGCNCGCTCNATGTGGGTNGCGGCCACGACGAGGGTNGCGGCCACGACGATGAGNGTGGCGCCGAGGATGTCGCGNCCGGTGATGGTCTGGCCGAGGAAGATGACGCTGAGCACCACGGCTGTGACGGGTTCAAGGGCGCCGAAGATGGCTGTGGGTGTGGAGCCGATGAGGCGGATGGCGNCGGAGGTGCAGGCCAGGGAGATGACCGTGGGGATGAGGGCGAGGGCGGTCAGGGCTGCCCATTCGGCGCCTTTGGCCGGGATGGTGAGCCCGGGCCCGAGGGGAATGATGGCGGCGTAGGTTAGGCTACCCCAGGCCAGGACGTAGAAGAGGAGCTTGGTGGTGGGGATACGGCTGACGGTTTTCGACACGTTGACCATCACGATATAGAGCGCATATGTGAGAGCCGACATCATCACCAGCAGGCATCCGAAGCTGCTCACTTCCGCCCCCTGTTGCGGCTTCATCAGCAGCGCGAGCCCTCCGCCCATTATCACCAGGCACAGTCCGATGACGGGCTTGAATGGTTCATGGAAAAAGAACATCATCATCACCGCCACCATCACGGGATAGACAAACAGCAGGGTGGAGGCGATGCCTGAGTTCATGTGGTTATAGCTCTCAAAGAGGGCCAGCGATGAGAGAGCCATGAGGATGCCGAGCACGGCGGTGAGCCCCGCTTCTCCGCGGTTAAGCCNGAAGCCCACACGGCGCACCTTCATAATCAGAGCGAGCAGGGGGAGGCCCATCACGTAGCGAAACAGGAGCACGCTGACGGGGTTCATGCCTTCAGCATAGAGNGGGACGGCAAAGGCGGGGTTGGTGCCGTAGGCGGCCGCAGCGACGGCGGCCAGCGTGTAGCCTTTCAGACTGTCAATATTCATGCGGAAGAATTAAGAGTGCAAAGATAGCTCAAAAACCAGGCGATGTCAATAGCCATATTATTATAGCTTAAAATTTATCTTAAAATTTATAATGTGAGGGGAGGCNGCAGCAGGGCTCAATGTCTGATTGGAAAAGTTAAATTCTTGACATACAAACCAAAACAAAAGTTAAATTCCGAAGATTGAGCGCAATTAAGAAACTATTGGGGTTGGAGCGATGTTATGAAAGAGAAGTCAGGGACAGCGCTCCTGAATGTGTAAGCGCAACACTTTTACGTCATCTGCCCCTTTCGGATGCATACGGCCGCCCGGCGGTCATAACAAACTCAGAGACACACACGAAAGAAAACCGAACGGACCCACATACGAACATTAAAAAGACAGAGGTCATAAACAAGTTCCGCCGTCGGCCCGGTCGAATCATAAATACATAATTAACTTATTAAATTTTTACAGCTATGGCAGATGCTAAGTATTCTCCCGCCGTACAGGAACTTGCGGATCTCATCAAAGAGAACAACTGGGAAGACAAGTTTAATCAGGCAATCGCAAAAGTAGTGGCCTACAAGATTCCCGGTTTGTCCGACATGGCCTCTATCGAGGACTATCTTGACTACCTCGAAGCTTACATGCATTGGGTGCCTGCAGAAAACAAGGANGGCACACACGTGTATCAGCACCTTTTCCGTTCCTTCTTCCTTCTTGACCAGGAGCCTGTGAAGTCACTCCAGACACCTTGCGCTCCTGCCGACCAGCAGCCTGAGCTCACTCCGCTCTCAAAGTGGATGGTNGANTACTGTTACGCTATCGGCGACTGGCTTGACAGCCCCGAATCCATNACCGCCGACAGTGTGAAGTCATTCTATGACTGCGCCGTTTACAACATGGATGAATATCTGGANCCCCGCGGAGGCTGGAAAACCTTCAACCAGATGTTTGCCCGTCACACCAAACCCGGTTATCGTCCTATCGCCGCAATTGACGACGACAAGGTGATTGTGCATCCTGCCGATGCTTGCTTCGGCGGCCAGTGGGAAATCCGCCCTGACACCCATGTGCGCATCAAGGGTCTTGACTGGAGCATCGATGAGCTCCTTGAGGGCAGCCCCTATAAGGACAAATTCAAAGGCGGCATGTGGTGCCACTCATTCCTGAGCTGGACCGACTATCACCGTCAGCACGCCCCTCTGTCNGGCATTGTGCGTGAGGCACGTGTGATCCAGGGTGCCTGCTATGTTGACCTCGTGGCTGTGCCTGACAAGGTTGACCCCGCCACAAATCAGGTTGAAGCATGGCGTGCCACCGCNCCTGACCAGGCCGGCTATGAGTTCATGCAGACCCGCGGTCTGATTGTGCTTGAGACAAAATACGGTTATGTGGCCATCCTGCCTATCGCCATGCCTCAGGTTTCATCAGTGGTCATCACTGCCGAGGAAGGCGTGGCNCTCAANAAGGGNGACGAAATCTCCTACTTCCAGTTTGGCGGTTCAGACATCGTCTACCTCTTCTCAGCCAACATGAATGTGTCAATGACCGCCCACAAGGGCACCCACTACAAGGTTGGAACNAAGATTGGCGAGGTGTATCCCGTAGTGGAGCTCTAACCAANCCGGCTCAAACCTTCAACCATCAAGTGGTTACACACTAACATGGAGCTCGCCTGAGGTCCATTACCAAGCTGGGGGGCCGGCGACACCGCCGGCCCCCCATTGCTTTATATTTCTCCGTTTTCATCTAACACACACACAAATCTTTAGGCATTATGGCTACTTCTACCTCATCCAAGCCAACCGCTCAGCCTAAGCCGGNCAAGCCCACCAAGGCTTTGATTTCCACCGGTGCGATGACGGTGATGATCATCACCACAGTGGTGAGTCTCCGCGGACTGCCGTCGCAGGCCGAATTCGGCATTCAGTCGATATTCTACTATCTTTTTGCCGCATTAGTTTTTCTTCTGCCTTTTTCGCTTGTCTGTGCCGAGCTGGCATCAACCTACACCCATTCGGGAGGTCTCTANCGCTGGGTTTCAGAGGCTTTCGGTCCCCGCTGGGGCTGGACGGCCATGTATCTTGAATGGCAGACGCTGGTTATATGGTTTCCGGCNGTGCTGATGTTTGCGGCCGTGTCACTGGCCTACATCTTCTGGCCGGAGGCGTTTGACGCCAAGCTATCGTCCAANAAAATCTACACCCTGATTGTGGTGCTGGCGGTGTATTGGATAACGAATTTCATCTCCTTCCGCGGCATGAAATCGTCCAAGACACTGAGCACGCTCGGCGGCCTTTTCGGAACGATTGTTCCGGGCGCGGTGCTTATTATCCTGGGTGTGGCCTATCTGTGCATGGGCAAGCCTATTATGCTCACCCATGAGTCATTCTTCCCTGACTTTACGAAGATTGGCACTGTGGTGCTTGCCGCTTCAATCTTCCTGTTCTACGGCGGCATGGAGATGAACGCCGTNCACGTGCAGAACATGCGCAACCCTGCGCGCCAGTTTCCCCGCGCCATCTTCCTTGCAGTGGCGGTGATTGTGCTCCTNTTTGTGTTTGCCACCCTGGCCATCGGCTTTGTGGTTCCCGCCAAGGACATCAATCTTCTGGCCTCGCTNCTTGTGGCTTACAATGACCTCTGGGCTTCCATCGGTGTGCCCTGGCTGGGCAATGTGATGGCTCTTCTTATCACCTTCGGTGTGATTGGTCAGGTGAGTGTGATTATCGCCGGCCCGTCCACNGGCCTTGTGGCNGTGGGTGAGAGCGGTTATCTGCCCTCAGGCCTTCANAAGACCAACAAGAAAGGCGTGAACACCCCTATCCTTTACATTCAGGCAATCTTTGTGAGCNTGCTCTCACTGGTGCTCGTGGTTCTGCCTTCGGTGGAGTCGGCCTATCAGGTGATGTCACAGATGGCCACGGTGATTTACCTTATCCTTGTGTTGATGATCTATTTCGCCTTCATCCGTCTGCGCCACACGCAGCCTCAGAAGCCCCGCGGCTATAAGGTGCCTTTCGGCAAAGCCGGCGAGGTTGTAGTGGCCGGTGTGGGTATCCTCGGCGCCCTTGTGGCAATGATTCTGAGCTTCTTCCCGCCGTCGCAGATTAACACCGGTTCGCCCGTGGTTTATGTGCTCATCATTCTTTGCGGAGCCGTGGTGTTCTTCCTTGTGCCGCTGATTGTGTTTGCCTTCCGCAAGCCGTCATGGCGCNACAGAAATGCCNACTTCTATCCCTTTGACTGGCAGATTGAGAACCGCAAGCCCTCGCAGAAGTCCAGCTGGGCTGCCGACTTTACTCCCACCCCTGCNGACATTGCCGCTGCCGATGCNCGCGTCATAGCCGAACAGAACCATATCGATGNTGCCGACGCCACGAAGCTCGGCGAGGAGGCTCAGAAGGCTTATGCCGGAGGGGCTGATCCTCAGGATGTGGCCTATGAGGTGGTTGACAAGTACCTGGCCGCCAAAGAGAGTGATAATGTGAAAAAGTAAACGATTCCTCAAGAGATAACCTGNGTCCCCACCNTGCCATGATGATGAGAGCCCGACTGACGGGTTCGGTCAGANATGTCANGGTGGGGACGCCTCTTTTTCAGAGGACGTCATGCAAGATTACTCACCCCCTAAACGAGCAAAAGTGATGAAAGTCAACACAGGAAAAGGGACNATCTCCCTTTTGACGCTGATTGCCATATGGTCAATCTCGCTAACTGTCAATCTTCCCGGACTGGCTATTACGCCAATGCTNGGTAATCTTGACAGGATATTCCACCACTCGTCAGAGCTGGAGATTCAGCTGCTGACGGTGTTNCCCAATCTGTTTATAATCCCGTTTGTGTTGCTGTCAGGCAAGCTGTCACTGTCAAAGGACAAGATAAGGATAGTGGTGGTGGCGNTGATTATCTACCTTGTGAGCGGTGTGCTCTATTTCCTGGCCAAGAGCATGGTTGACCTAATAGTCATCAGTTGCTTGCTGGGCATAGGCTGCGGCCTGCTCATTCCGCTTGCCGCGGGATTGCTTGCCGACACGTTTGTGGGCAAGTACAGGATGCGGCAGCTCGGCATAAAGTCAGGCATCTCGAATCTGGCCCTCGTGGTGGCCACGTTTGCCGTGGGATGGCTGAGCCACAGTGGCAACTGGCGCATGCCGTTTCTGGTGTATCTGATTCCGGCTGTGCCGCTTGTGCTGTCGGTGTTTCTGCGCGGNATTCCCAAGGCTGACCTTTGTCCGGCCACGGTGACGCCTCCTGCGTCGGTCAAAGCCACTGCCAAGGTTGCTTCAAAGGCTGCCATTGCCGGGGAGCCGGCGGCGGCTGTGAAGGCCACTGCGCCTGCTGCTGCGGGCACTGCGGGAAGCCTCGGGCGGATAAGCCACGGCTTCGTGCTGTCGCGTGTGTGGTCGCTCATTGCGGTGTACTTCTTTGTGTGTTATGCCACGGTGATAATCAGTTACTACACTCCCTTCCTGCTGCAAGGCGAGGGGATGAACGACGCCGATGTGGGCACGGTGACGGCCATTTTCTTTCTGGCTGTGTTCCTGCCGGGATTCATCCTGCCGGGAGTGGTCAGGACGCTGCGCCAGTCAACACTGATTGTGTGTTCCATCGTCATTGCCGGAGGCCTGGTGCTGATGGTGGTGGGCCACAGNTTTGCNATGATATGCGTGGCGGCGGCTCTTGTGGGCTTCGGNTACGGAGTGTTTCAGCCGCTGATTTATGACAAGGCCACTCAGGTGGTCATCGATCCGGCCAAGTCAACCCTGGCGCTTGCATTTGTGCTTGCGGCCAACTATATCTCGGTGAGCGCCACTCCTTTTATAGTGGAGGCTTTCAGAGGCATCTTTGACCCGCATCATCTCAACAATGCGTTTCCGTTCATGCTCAATGCGGTGCTGATGGTGATTTTCACCGTGGTGGTCATCATCTTCCGGCGCTCATTNGTGTTCAGCATCGACAAGTCATACTATTGACTCTCTCATCCGCGGGGCCGGCCCTGATGGGGCTCCGGCGCCGCACTTCATTCAATCCAAAGGACATAAAAAAATAAAAAAGATTATCTATGAACATCTCTACACGTTTCATCGCTCTGCTGCTTGCGCCGGGCTGCCTGCCCTGCCTGATGGCGCAGAACCATCCGCTCACTCCCGAGAGTCAGCCGGTGACAATCCTGAATCCTCATCCTCAGGCCGAGGGGGACACCACGGTGGTGGATGTCTACAAAATCTTTGTGGACAACGCTCCGAAAACGTTTCGCGTGCCCGGGGCGCCGCGCTTTGCCATCGAAGGGAAGAACAAGAAGTTTTATCTCGGTATCGGCGGCACGGGCAAGGTAACACTGTCGTATGACTGGGGAAATCCGATTCACAATGGCTATGACTTCACCACGTCGGCCATCCCTATGCAGCAGCGCAAGGGCGATGGCGGCCTTGTGCAGGCATCGGCGGCCACGAGCGGCCTGTTTGTCAACTTTGTGGCCATGCCGGGGTCCAAGAATCAGCTGGGCTTTTACTTCAACTTCAATCTGACGGGGAACGGCAATAACTACGGGTTTAACCTTTTCTACGCCTATGTGAAATATCGCGGACTGACGGTGGGCTATGATTTCAGCCTGTTTTCCGACATGGCCGCTGCGCCGCCGAGCATCGACAATGAAGGCCCCTGCGGCTTCACGGCCATCCCCAACACGGTGATTGACTATCGCCACAGCTTCAACTCCCACTGGAGCCTGGGCGTGGGCGCCGAGATGCCTATGGCGTCGGCCACCACGGGCCGCAACACCTACATGGTGAGCCAGCGTGTGCCTGACATCCCGGCCTATGTGCAGTATGCCTGGGGAGGCGGCAAGAGCTGGGTGAGAGTGTCGGGCATCATGCGCAATATGCTCTATCGTGACCAGGTGGCCGACAAGAACCGCGACAAAGTGGGATGGGGCATCAAGATGAGCGGTTCGGCCTCGCTGACGCCTTTTGTGACGGCTTATTATCAGGCCGCCTACGGCAAGGGAATAACGAGCTATTTCCAGGACCTCTACGAGGGAGGCCTCGACATGGTGCCTGACGGCAACGGGCGGCTTGAGGCCGTGAAGGCGTGGGGCGGCTATGTGGGGCTGCAGTATAACATCTCGCCGACGGTGTATGCCACCACCACTTACAGCCATGTGCGCAACTATGCGCCGCGCTATACGGACGGCACCACGCCGTGGGAGGGGCAGTATAAATACGCGCAGTATGCGCTGGCCAATGTGATGTGGCAGATCACTCCTCAACTTTCCACGGGATTGGAATATATCTACGGCCGACGAGTGGATATGGACGGCGTGTCGCGCCACGACAACAGGATTCAGACCATGCTTCAGGTGACATTCTAAATTGCTCATAACATTTTCGCGGATTTTTAACCGGGACAGGGAGCACCCTCCGATTGGTGGATGCCCCTGTCCTTTGCTGCTTTAAGGGAGGGCCTTGCGGGCCTTTCTCCTGGCGGATTTGGGGGGTGGGGTTTGGGGTTAAGGGGTGGAGAAAGGCCTCCGGGCTTGTCCGGGCGCGCCGGTCGCGACAGCGACGAGCCCGGGGGGATACGAGGGTGTCAGTCATCCGGCTTTGTTGATGATTGACAATGCAAAGTTATGATGGCGAAATTTGGAAAAACGGACATCCTGCTGAAAAAATGCAGCACGGGCGCAATTTTTTATCGGCTCTTAGAGGCGAGGGCGAGGATGCGGGCCACGAAGGGGGCTTTGGCGGCGGTGTAAGCGTCGCGGTCATTCTTATATTTGGGGAGGAGGGAGAGCTTCAGCTGCTCGTAATGGCGGGCAGCCTCGGGGTGGGTGAGGAGATAGTCGCGGAAAAGGATTTCGGGGGTGTCGCCGGTTCTATGAAAATGGATGTGAAACACTTTTTCGGCGTAACCGGCGGGGGTGTAACCTTTGTTGAACCTGATTCTGAGGGGAGAGCGGGCCATACAGATGTAGCCGGCGGTCTCCATGGGAGAAACCACGGATGACCATTCCACGCCGTTGGCCACTTCGACGAGGATGTCAACAATGGGCTTGGCCTGAATGGTGGGGATGGCGGTGCTGCCAATGTGGTGCATGACGGGACTGACCGGGGCGAGAATGAGGGCGAGGAGGCTGATTTCTTCCTCTGCCCAGCGAGGCCACAGAGGATTGTGAGGGCTCAGGCTGATGGGGAACAGCTCCCAGAGCTCTTCAAGAGTGAGATTCTGCAGAGTGGTGCGAGGCATGGGCGGGATGACTTGAGGAAGCGAAGATAGCAAAATTTCGCCGGATGGCTGAGCGGTGCGCCGCTTTAAGGATGAGGGGATGGTAAGGCGCGTTAAGATTTCCGGATTGAATCTGAGTGTCTGCTGTCAGCGCGTTTAATTACTCCGGCAGGATATCGTTCAATTTATGTAGTAACCAAGCCATGTTGTGTCCAAGATTCATAATATTGGCCATGCCTTCGTCATCGTTAAGCACATCACCGATGTTCTTGCCATAGACCATATTCCAATAGGTTGAGCCAACGATAATCATTTCCTTGTTGAGCATAAAATGGTTCATTGTGTCTATGGCGGTCATTCCACCGCCACGACGCACAGCAGCCACTGAAGCACCAACTTTGTGGCGAAGAAGTCCGGGATTGGTTGCTACTACAACCCCTCCTCGCTCCAAGAAAGCTTTCATCTTAGCTGAGACGTCAGCTGAATATACCGGAGAGCCGAGTAATAAGCCGTCAGTATTGACAATACGGCTGAAAATCTCGGAAAAGCCATCGTTTGGAAACACGCAGTTGCCACGTCCCTTGCAGGCGAAGCATCCTCGGCAGGGCTGAATGTCATAATCAGCCAGCTGGATTAATTCAGTTTCGATTCCCTCATTAGTGAGCTTATCGAAAACTTTACCGATAATGATGGCCGTGTTGCCATCCTTGCGTGAGCTTCCGTTAATTCCGATTACTTTCATAGCGCTTTTTATCGTTCCTTTTTGATGTTGGCTCATATTTCACCGAGACAGTTATACTTTTCTGTTTCCGGGGTTGCGATGCGATGTTAACCAGATCTGTGGTTATCGCATTGGTTATGTGGAACTTCATGGCAAAGTTCGCAAGAGTCCAGGGATTCTGCAAGGATTTTGCCAAAAATCTTGTAAATGAAAGCGGTGACTTGGAGCGGGAATTAAAGTTGATATAAGGAAAGGGAAACAAGAAGATTATAGGGTCAGATGTAAAACCCGGTTAAAGTGTTAAAAATGTGAGGGGGCCACCATCGGCGTTTGCATGTATTTGGATGCTTTAGCCAACTATGGCAAAAGCCCAAATCCTACGAGAGTAATTGCCATGTAAAAGCAATGATATGTTGTTAATTACAAGCAGTTTATAATTTTTCTTCGGACAGGGCTGTAGCCTCGGGGCGACTCTACATTTTGCGGATGATTGGTGAGCGGTTTTGTCGCGGAGTGCGGGCGGCCAGAACGGCCGCCCCTACATTCTTTAGCGGGGCATCGGCGTTCCCGACCCGCAACGTCAACAGTATGTCTTAACAACCACTTTTTTACATTGACGCAGATTATAGTTGGATTAGTGCATCTTTATGATGCAGGCTGAGGTTAGTGGGATTCGTTGCGTTTTCTGATGAGTTCAATAGCTTCTATTTCAGCGTCATGCTGACGTGGGGGCGATTTTCATACATAAAAATCCCGGAAGTCTGAACGAAGCCCAAAGATTCGTAAAATTTAACAAGATATGCCTGGGCTTCGATTTCGATTGTGTCGGACATTGTTTTACAGATTCTGATAGCTTCTGTCATTATTTTCCGTGAGAGACCATGGCCGCGGTATGTCG
Organism: Bacteroides sp.; assembly: GCA_014802445.1. Classification (GTDB taxonomy): domain Bacteria; phylum Bacteroidota; class Bacteroidia; order Bacteroidales; family Muribaculaceae; genus CAG-1031. The sequence goes on from JAAVCF010000010.1 coordinate 183,505, forward strand.
GCATGGTTAATACTCTGCCGATAGCCGTTGATGGAAATTTTACGCCCGGGTCAATAATACGCAGGTATGCGGCAATTTTGCCCTTGTCCTCAAAATATAGGTGGGTTGAACGGAAGTCAAGTCCATCAATATCCTGATATACGCATTCCTGCCCCACAACAAACACCTCCGACCGGCAACGCAGAATCTCGTAGAGCTCACGCGCTGTCAGTTCATCAAAACGTTTAATCTTCATTTCCATACGACAAAATTACAAAAAAAACGCCAAACCTATTCTGAGTGTTCATGCATGGAGAAATTTTGAATTTCGGAAGGTGTTATAGCGACAGATGGAGAATAGGGTAGGGGCGCCCGGAGGAGTCAGTTGCGTCTCGTCCAATTATTTTGAATCCTTTGGCTTGATAAAAGGCGAGAGCGGAGGGATTCTGTTCATTTACATCTACTTTTGTTGCGCAACGCTGTAGGGCAAATTCAATCAGTGATGACCCGTAGCCTTGACGACGACAATGGCTGTCAATGAAAAGCATTTCAATCATATCGTTGTGCAAGCCAATGAAGCCGGTCAGAGAATCATTGTGTGACACCGCATACAGTTCAACATTGGGGAAATAATGCGGCGCCAACGCCGCTTTTATTTCGGCGATGGCATCGTCATCTAAAAAATCATGCGTGGCCCTGACCGAGCGCTCCCATATTGCGGAGAGCGCGGCGTAATCATCACTATTGCATTTTACTATCTTCTGCATACTGCAAATAAACCTCGGCTTTTTCAGATGCCGTTGGTTATTTCGACTTAAGCTGTTTTATAAAACTTTTGAGGGCGTTCGCGAAAGGGACGGGAGCCTCCATGGCTGTGAAATGACCGCCATAAGGCATTTCTGAGAATTGAATCAAATTAAAATGCTGTTCAATCCAATCTTTCGGAACCGGGAGGATGTCATGGGGGAAGCGAGCGATACCGGTAGGAACCTGAATTTCACCCAGGGGTGGCAGCGTGTTGGCGTTGCCATAATAGGCTGTGATAGAGGAGGGTGTGCAACCGGTCATCCAGTATAGTGTCAGATTATGCAGGATGTCATCAAGAGAGAACCTTTCCCAATCACTCCAATCATGAAATTTTTCGATGAGCCATCCGGCCATTCCTGAAGGTGAGTCACACAGTCCGAAGCCTAATGAATAAGGCTTGGTACCCTGAATCGAGATATAAGCCCCCTGATGCTTCATCCATTCTGTTGCGGCCTTTTTATAATGCAACCATTCGGGAGAAAGCTTTTCATCGGGCGTTGCTACTATGTCGCCGGCAAAACCTACATCTGTAAGCAGCAAACCTTCAATCTCATCAGGATAATTGGCTGCGATATAAGACAGGATGCCGCGTCCCATATCTCCACCTGTGGCTACATAGCTCCTGTACCCCAGAACCTCAGTCATCAGTTTATGCCATATTTCGGCCGAATCAGCATTGCTGACAAAACCTTTCGCAGGCAAGGAGCCAAATCCGAAGCCGGGGATGGATGGAACAATCAGATCATATTCATTAAGCAATGGAAAGGTTTTGGAGTACCGCAGGAAACTGTCAGGCCATCCATGAGCCATCAGAATTGGGGTTGCTTCGGGGTTTGATGACTTGATGTGAAAAAAATGTATGTCGACACCATCGATAGTACAGATGAACTGAGGAAAGCGGTTGAGATAACTCTCCTGCACTTTCCACATCTCATAAGAGTCAGCCCATGCGCTCAATACATTCTTCAATACATTTACAGGTGTCCCCATTTCCCAACCTTCGGCTTGTTGGAAATTGGGGAACCGAGTCTCAGCAATACGCTGTTTCAGCAATGTGAAATCGGAATCAGTAAACTCTATCCTGAATTTTCTCATATATCTTATTCTTGCACTGCCTGTTGAGTCTTTTTACGATGTTCTATTATGGTTTTCATATTCTTTTGCGCCCACTCTGTTAGTTTGATGATTATCGGCACAAGTGAACGGCCTGTGTCGGTAAGAGAGTATTCTACTCTGGGCGGAACTTCCTGATAGAAGGTTCGGAGTACCAGTCCGTCTGCCTCCAGAGTCCGAAGGGTGTTGGATAATACACGGGAGGAAATGTCAGGTATTTTTCGTCCAAGCTCGTTGTAGCGTATCGGCCCGTTCTCACCGAGAACAAGTATTACCAATAGCGCCCACTTGTTTCCGAAACGGGCAACGACATTCCTTACGGGACAAATCTCTATGATTGAGTTCAGCTGTTCTTTCTTTCTCATTTTCAGTGTTACTTTAATATGCAAAGGTAGTATATTATTATCAGATATACAGGTGTTTGTAGGTAAGTGATTTTTTTTCGGTAAATGTAAATATACAACTGATTGAAAACCACTAAAAGAGATAAAAAGGTTACTAACGCTATTAAATGTAACTTATTGACAGGTAGGGTGTAATTTATTAATTTTGCTTTGACAAACATTGTTAAACCCATTAAAAACAAGAACAGCTATGACACGTATCATCAACAGTGCTGTAAAGCACACCGCACAGGCTTATCTCTGTGCAGAAGCAGAAAACGGTAATCCCTCCGGCGCATGTGGATCAGCATGTGGTGCAGGTGACGAAAAACCTGAACCCAAGCCCGCAGCGTGTGGCTCGGCTTGCGGAGCTGGTGAGAAGTAAGAATCTTATCCGTTATAACGACTCCGATGAAAGGCTCATAAATGCCTGAATCGGAGTCGTTCCAATATTTAGGTTTACACAAAAGTTGACGATAGGACTCTGTCAACTACCGAATAATAGTCAGGCCGTTATGGAGTATTTCGCTTTTCAATGGCATATCACCGACAGCTGTGACCAGCGTTGTGAACACTGCTATATTTTCTCTGAAGGACATCCCCATATTGTGGAAATGCCTTTTGAGAAAGCGCATAAAGTAATAGAGCAATGCGTCGAGATGTGTCGCCGCATTGACCGGTTGCCATATTTCTATATCACCGGTGGTGATCCTATTCTTCACCGGAATTTCTGGGAAATCATAGGTCTGCTGAAGGAACGGGATATTCCATTCACAATCCTTGGCAATCCATTCCACATCACAGATGATGTTTGCAGGCGGCTAAAAGCNTTGGGATGTCAGAAATACCAGCTCTCAATCGANGGNATGAGGGAGACACACGACGCCATAAGNAAGCCCGGNTCATTCGACACNACTGTTGANAAGATNGATGTGCTNAGACGCANCGGCNTACGTGTAGCCGTGATGACAACTGTTTCCGGAACCAACATCAATGANATTCCCGANATCATNGACCTTGTGGTGGAAAAAGGTGTGGAGGTGTTTGCATTCGGTAGGTATTGTCCGACCTCCGAAGAGAAATCCACACATATTTCCCCGACCGAATACAGGGATTTTCTTGANCGNATCTGGAAGAAATTCGAGCAACACAAGGATNCAGGCACCATCTTCAANCTGAAAGACCACCTATGGACTCTTTTNCTTTANGAGAAAGGTCTCTTCAAANTACCGGAGGATAGCGATCCCGATGCNATNTATGACGGCTGTCATTGCGGCGACTGCCATTTCACAATTCAGCCTAATGGCAATGTGATGGCTTGCCGAAGGTTTGAAAGTGTGGTTGGTAACCTGTTCCGGACCCCGATCCACGAGTTATGGGCCGGCTCTGAAATGGATGCTTACAGGCAATACGACAAGTTTGAGAAATGCGCCAAGTGTGAACTTCTGAGATTCTGTCGTGGCTGTCCTGCTGTGGCATATGGCTATCATCAATCGTTTTATTCACCCGACCCTCAATGTTGGAAACAAGTATGAAAGCAATAGTCCTTACGGAACCATGCAAGGCTGAGGAAATGAAACTTACGGAGATTCCCATGCCGGAAGTCAGGCCGGGCTGGGTACTTATTAAAGTAAAGGCCTTCGGTATCAATCATTCGGAAGTTCTNCTGCGTGAGTTTGAAGTGGCNCANNCATATATNAACAAACCTATAGTGCCCGGTATAGAATGTGTCGGAGAGGTTATCGATCCGTCAGACNGCGGTTTCAGGAAAGGACAGCGTGTGATGGCACTGATGGGTGGAATGGGAAGGAGCTTCAACGGCAGCTATGCCGAATATGNACTTCTCCCNTCAAGAATTGTCTTTGCAGTGGATAGCAACCTTGACTGGGAGGAACTTGCTGCTATTCCTGAGACATTTTACACAGCATACGGTTCACTGGTAACATCGCTGCAACTTTCAAAAGATGATCTGTTACTTGTGAGAGGCGGTAGTTCTACGGTGGGCCTCGCTGCCATTCAACTTGGTAAAGCCATAGGCGCAAGGGTTGTTGCAACCACAAGAAGCCTGAATAAGGCTGACATTTTGAAAGAATATGGAGCGGATGATGTGGTGTTGGAAGGTGATGGTTTCCGTGAGATGTTTCTTGAGAAGCATCCTGATGGTGCCAGCAAGGTTCTTGAACTTATTGGAGCATCGACACTGAGGGAATCCTTGAAATTGACTGCGTTGCACGGCATCGTTTGCCATACGGGATTATTGGGCGGAGTGTATGGCCTTAAAAACTTCGATCCCATAAAAGAGATACCTTCCGGAGTCTATCTTACAGGCTTCTATAGTAATTATCCCACTCAGGCACAGATTACCGACATGATGAACCTTATAGAGCGAGGCAATATTCATCCGATAATTGCCCGGATATTTACACTTGAACAGATTGCGGACGCCCATTTGCTTGCTGAACGTATAGGCCGGATGGGAAAGATAGTAGTTGCCGTATAGATCTATCCTGTGTTGTTTACGTGATAAGCATATGACGCCCAAAACAGCATATGGATTATGCATGTGTTCTTTATGATTTTTTTCTAAACAAGTCGTAATTTTTCATTAGTCAGTAACCTATTTATCGCAAATGATGATTTTCAAAGGCTTGTGGAATACCGATTACGGGCTTTCGGGTCTTACCCTAAAATTAAAACCATAATTTGTTGATATTTAGGAAACTACTTTAAGAACTTTCGATAATTCCAGATGTTATAGATACGAATGAAAAATTGGGATGCAATACGTTTGCCAACCTACGCTACGGTACGGGATTTGCATTTCAATTAATTTAGAAATAAACTTAAAGAAAGGAGATATTTATGCATTTTTCAAGTGGTATTAACCGACCTCCTTACGAGGCTAATGACGCCTATCTGCAGGTAACCAGCGGATGCAGTCATGATAAGTGCGATTTCTGCACATTTTATAAGGATGCTCGTTTCCATGCCTCTCCATTAAAGGAGGTGGAGGAAGATATTCTCGAACTGAAAGAATACGGTCCAAAATACGACAGGATTTTCCTACAGGGTGCCGACCCGTTCATACTGCCTTACAAACGGCTCATGGAGGTTGCCGATCTTATTCACGAGCATCTTCCTTGGGTGACTTCCATCGGCGGCTATGCGCGAATCGACAATCTTAAGAACAAGACTGTTGAACAGTTGCGAGATCTGACGAAGGCGGGCTACGGTGGTTTCTATTTTGGCATAGAATCAGGCGATGACAATCTGCTCCGCCGTATGCATAAGGGTTATACCTCTGAAGATATCGTGAAACAGATGTCGAAACTCAGTGAGGCAGGAATGCCCTTTGTGGGAAACTTCCTCGGTGGTCTTGGAGGCCATAACTATGGGCTGAGCCATGCACGTGAGACAGCCCGCGTCAGCAACATCATCCGCCCGGATATGATATATGCCTCCGAGTTGACACTCTTCCCCGACACACCTCTTATGCAGGATGTGAAAGACGGCAAGTATGAGGAGGCAACCGAAGTGGAGCGCTTTGAGGAGATGCAGGAATTCCTGCGCTGCCTGACAATTCCCACTGTATTCAAAGCTGAACATGTCACTATGCCGTCGCCGATCAGAGGTCGTCTGCCTGAAGACCGTGACCGTATGATTCAGGAACTCCAGAGCCTGATAGATCTGGGCGAAGATACCCTCAGAAGCTATCGTGACCGGGTAACCGGGCTATAAACAAAAGGACGCAGACGATATGAACCACAAACGACTTGTATTTTATTTCACCGCCACGGGCAATGACCTCTATGTGGCACGTCAATTCAGCAGTGAGCCTCTTAGTATCCCGCAAGTGATGAAGCGCTACGGCCATGAACCGATGCATTGGGAGGCTGACGAGATAGGAATTGTCTATCCCATCTATTGGCAGAAGCCTCCCGTGATGGTGCAGGAGTTCATACGGAAGTCAACTTTCACGTGCGATTACTTCTTCGGCATCCTTACCTACGGCTGCAACTGCGACAACGCTCCATTGATTTTTACAAAACTCTGTAGCGAGTCCGGAATCACGCCCGATTATGTCAATGCCATCATAATGGTCGACAATTGGTTGCCCGGTTTCGACATGAATCGTCAGAAGGCACTTGACCCTTCAAAACACATCGAGGAGCAGATAGCCGGACAGGTCGACGATGTGGCGCGTCATATCAGTTTCATACGCCGCTCAGTACCCAATTTCGAGCATGGTCCCACATTCCCTGTCGAAGCCCGTTACCAATTCACCATCACAGATGACTGTGTTGGATGCGGAATATGCACACGTGTCTGTCCTTGCGGCAATTATACTGTGGTCAATGGACGTGCGCAGACATCGGGCGGCTGTGAGCACTGCTTCGCCTGCGTCCAGAACTGTCCGCATAATGCTATATACTTAACAGCGGGCGAGGCCAATCCCCATGCTCGATACCGAAACAGCCATGTCACGCTTCAGGACATCATCAATGCCAATAACCAGCTATGACATAACTTGCCACACTTCTACCTCACAAGATAAACTATTAAAATTATGGCACAGAAATCAGAACTTGAAAACACCGGCATTAAGTCGGAAAAATTAATCGAAACATCAGCAGCATGGGATGGTTCGGCACTGCCTGATTATCCGCAGGCAACTCCTGTAATCTCCATATATAAATATACTTTTCCACCACATACGGTGACCAATCCGCATTATCATAAGATAATCAACTGTGGGGTTGTGCTTAGCGGAACTCTCACTATTGTATGTCAGGATGGAAGTTTCCACGACTTCCATGCCGGTGAGTCGATTGTAGAAACTATTGGTACTGTTCATCATGGAGAGAATCGTGGAGACATCGATGTGGAAGTAATCATGTTTTATGCAGGAGATGGAACCACTCCTCTGTCTTTCCCAATCGAAAATAAGTCTAACAAATAAATTGATAGAATGAACAAGATTTTCCAACAGGCTCTTACGTTCGCATTTACCGTTGCGATGGTATTGTCATTTACGACAGTCTCAGCTCAATCATCCGGACGGGTGAAAGTATTCATGCAACCCGATTCCTACATCGGCAGTAAAACTCAATACGGCAATAACCCCGAAGCAGGCCACTATGCGCTGGCCGACGACGCTAAGATATATTATGAAGTCTATGGCGAAGGAAACCCTATCGTCATTCTTCATGGTGGAGGTGTAGGCTGTACATACGAGATGGGGCAATTCATTGATAGCCTATCGAAAACTAATAAGGTTATCGCCATCTCGACAAGAGGTCACGGCAAATCGGAGATAGGTACAAAACCGGTTAGCGTCGAGCAGCGTGCCAACGACGTCTATTCAGTCATACAGGACTGTGTGCCGGGCCAGAAGGTAAAGGCTATTGGGTTTAGCGATGGTGGCTATTCGGCTTACTTTCTCGCGTATCTGCATCCGGAAGTTGTTGACCGTATCGTTACCATAGGAGCAGGAGAAGCACTTCCGCATACGCGAAAGTTCATTAAAAGCAAGATTGAAGACATGGCGGCTCTTGATCCTGATTTCATGGAGCTCCAGATGAAGATTTGCCCTCAGCCGGACAAAAAGCAGGCTTATTGGGACAATTTCTACGATTTCTATAACACTGTCACCGTGAGCAAGGAAATTCTCAATAGTATCAAATGCCCTGTTCTGGTTATGGCTGGAGAACTGGATCCCAATGCACCTCTTGCAACCGTTATCGCAGCATACTACATGCTGCCGCATAGTCAGTTGGCCATTATCCCTAATGCAGGCCATGGTGCTTTCATTGATAACTTCCAGGCTGTTTGGGATTGCGTCGTTCCGTTTCTGTCAGAATGATATTATAATACTGACGTTTTTTATCGCCCCGGACAATGATATAGTTGCAACCGGGGCGATTTCTATTAAATACTGCACAGGATCGTATTTATATAACCTTATCAGGAAAATTGTTGTATTTGGTGTAGATGTTTTATTCCCTATGATTTAGTTATACAACGGACTGAAAATCATCAAAAGCGATAAAAAGGTTATTTAGGTTTAAGAGTGTAACCTATTGATAATTAGGATATATTTTTGCAACTTTACATCGATAAATGGTGCAAGCCATCTAAATAGATGCACAAATTTTAATACAATAACAGATAAAACAGACTGGACAAATGTCATCCTATAGTAACAACCATACTACTTCAAAAGTCACTACGGCACAACTTCAGGCGATGAAAGATGCCGGCGAAAAAATAGCATGTATAACAGCTTATGATTACACCATGGGCCGCCTTGTAGATGCAGCAGGGGTCGATGTTGTTTTGGTAGGTGATTCCGCAGCCAATGTCATGATGGGCTATGATACAACACTTCCTATTACGCTTGATGACATGATAACCTTTTCTAAAGGAACGGTCAGAGGCGTAAAAAGAGCTCTTGTCGTAGTCGATCTTCCATTCGGCTACTATCAGGGAAGTATTGACAAGGCTGTTGATTCTGCCGTCCGCGTAATGAAGGAGACAGGAGCGGCTGCACATATAAGAAGCCGATTACTTTGCGTCAGGTAGCATGGTACAATGGCGTGAAACCGGACGATAGGGAAGATGTTGCTTTGACGATAGCATCCACAATGTTCACGGAAAAGATCCTTATGGCATACCTCGCCCGACAGCCAATCCATGACTTCAGGAACAGAATATAATCTGTCAATGCCGTCAAGAGTAGGGATGGAAGATATGCACTGAGGATTACAATGATTGACGTTTTGCCGATACCGATGATACCAATGGACAGTCAGGATGAGAGCGATTACCGTAGACTATCCCCGGACTACAGACATGACTACCTGCTGAATCTTGCCGTCCATTACCTGACAAGAGAAGACGCAAGAGCGATCATACAGCGCATACGTCAGACGACCAAAGACCAGACAGGAGTGAGTGTCCTATCGCATCCACAGGATTTCACACAACAGACCGCCAACGTCTTTGCGCTCAATTTTGCGAAAGTCCTCTCATACTTCAACGTCAATACCGAGCGCGGAGAAAACCGAGAATGGGAAGTCGGCAACCGCTCCAGATATGATGCTCTTGACACAAAACAGTCCGGCACACGTCTATCAATGTAAAATAAACAAGTTATAATATCGTTATAGGCTTGTAAGTGTGAGTCGTATGTATTATTTTTGTACTATGTTAAATAGAATACAAACAGTAAAGATACATTGGAGTAAACCGATTCTTTTTGATAATCGTTGGAATTCTCAAAATTTTAACGAAGAAATTGGTTTGTATATTATTTCTAGAAGATATATCCGTAATGGATTCTTCCATGAAAAGTATATCTATGTTGGCGAGACAACAAATACATTTGAGATACGCTGCAATCAACATCTTGATAAATGGTCTTCCTGGCTAAATACTATAGCCCAAAAATAGATTCGATTTGGTCGAATCGATCATACTCCTACCATAGTGGATAATATCAAACATTTTGTATGGACCATTGAAAGCGCAACAATACAAGCAATTATTAATTTACCTAATGTTGAACTTTTGAATGTTAAACAAGTTAATAGTTACTCTATTTGGTATGATTTAGTAATCGAGAATAAGGGATATAGAGGAACCCTACCTACTCATATAAATACACGTGATTATTATAATTAATATGACAGAAAAGGAAAGAGCATATTTTGACAACTTCGCCATAAATGAGGGAGCTTACTTTTACCATCGTAATTTTGACATCGACGAAAGGGAGGTCAAGAAGATATTTACTATAATCAAAGAGAAAGCCCATTCGCATATAAATATTGTCGAAATAATAAAGGAACCCGTAGTTCTCGCTGATGGGAGATACGCATTATGTACGTTAAAGGTATTTCAGGACAAGATAATCCCTCCTTTTCTAAAGGATATCCCCGAAATTTTTCAGAAGACCGAAGTTCTCATCTGTTATTTCCTTATGTTGGAGATAGACAATTATATCGTATTGTTTACGCGTCATGCAAATGGATTGTCTGAATTCAAGAATAAGCATACTCCCATTATGGGAAATGTGTTGGCCGGCGCATTAGTCACAGCTAATACGATTTTCATTCAAATGAGAATGGGAAACATGAACCTGAATCAATTCTCCCTTAGAAATAAGTCGTATGAGAGCGATGACCTTAGTCAATCCATGCCTACACATGGTGCAGGAAGGCATATTCTTAAGACCACGCGTATTCAAAATGATGACGAAACTGTAACTTTGGGTTTAAGCACATCTCGTGTATCTAAGATTGGAAGTGAGAGAAAGACGATCGCTTCTCTTTGCGAATGGGCAGATTCTATTATAAGAGGAATCGAGGCCCCTTACGATGTAACAACCTCCCTCATGGGCCACTTTTCAACGCCTGTAAGATGGAAAGATTATAAAGACACACTCATCCCTTCCTATCTTTTGATAGATTTTCATGAACTTATGAACCATATAGAGAGGGAGAATCTGATTTTACAGTATAAGTCGGGTGACGAAATGTTACCGATTGAGTCAGAGAGATTCTTCAGTCATCTTTACAAGAGATTAAGCGGATGCAAGACTCTGACAGAGAAAACCGCCCATCAAGAATATTCTTGTGAGGGATCTTTGGATCTGTTGGATGTTGTATTGCAGCAGAATGGAATCAGACTTAGAGGATATGGTCGTCTTGATAATCTCTATCTTGTAAATGATGAAGGTGGTAATACAAAGTTATTCACATATATCACTAACCACAAGTGTTTCTTCGTGGGATTTGAGGATGTTCAGTTTATTTATCAAGGGAATCAGCTGCACATGGACGGTGACATTCTTAATAGCATTGAGTCTATACTGTCTATTTTCGTGGGTGTACCCGAAATGGATATTGTGACAAGTGAAAAGGGGACGCCGACAATAGCTGATGTTGAATTTGCTAATGATACTGTTTTTCATGTTGTGGAAAACACTTTCCGAAATGAAGTGTCCTCTCATATAATATGTGATGATATGGGTTACGAATGTGCGGATCACATCGTGCTTTCTGATAATAAAATTAGTTTTGTTCATTCAAAGGGTAAAGGTGAAACATCTTTGTCCGCCTCCGCATTTCAGGAAGTTGTGGGACAGGCTTTGAAGAATATTGGTAATATGCGTTATATGGATGTCGCGTATAAAGTTAATTCTTGGAGGGGTCGGCATTTTCCTAATTCCAGTATTGACGTTTGCAGAGTTGGAAATTTAGATACTTTTGAGGAGTCATATAGGAGAACTCTCATAGCTCCAAATGGTATCAAGGAGGTGTGTCTTGCTGTTGACTTTGTTTCTAAGTCTGAATTAAGGGCAGCTTTTGAAGCTTTAAGGGATGGTAGACCTTTACGACAGAAGCATGCCGTATCTCAAATGATATGGCTTATTAGCTCTTTTATATCGTCTTGCAAAGACGCAGATATGCAGTGTAGAATATTCTGTAGGGAATAGGAATATCACTTAATAGTGACTATTCCTGCGTACCACGCGGATAGTCACTATTTTTGTATGTTGGATTTAATGGAGCGTTTAATTGGCGTGAAGATTAAATGGAACTTTTTATGAGCATTTAATCAAGCCGATTTAATGTGATTTAGAGGGGGTTAGATAGTGACTATTATAGTGATTATGGGCGATAGTAACTAAAAGAAAAATCGCCAATTCAGTGTGAATTAGCGATTTAACTTTTGCTTTGGTGGTGCCACCAGAACCTGAGTTTGTGAATAAGGGCGAATGATGATAAAAATGAAGTGAACGCAAAATGCTGAAAAATAATGCAATATGAATTTTGTTGAATTTTTAAGTTTTCATATTTGTTCGCAAAACGTGGTGACCTGCGTGGTGACCCAATTTGCAAAATAGCGGTTTGAGTTGTTATATTTGCAGAACCAAAGTGACTGATTGTGAATAACTGTGAACGTCACTGTTCAAATTTTTAGCAACATCAAAATATGGCAACAACACCCTCTCCAAAGAAATTGACTCCGTTTCATGTTCGCAACAAGGACTTGAAGAAAGATAGTGCAACCCTCTTTATCCGTATCCATACCCGCAAGGTGGATGTGCTCATTTCAACGCTTCTGCAAGTGGAGGTGTCCGAATGGCTGAAAGCTACGGCATCGCCACGTGCATGGCTTGCACATCAGAAAAAGAATTACCAACTTCACTCCAAACTGACCCAGATTGAAGGCATAGTCAAGACGCATCTTGCGAAAGTCAACTTTGACCGCGAGGCTCTTGACATGGATATTCGTTACATATCCGAGCCTGAAAAGGTGGAGGCAGAGCGCAAGGCAAAAGAGGAAGCTGCCGAAGCTGAAAGGAGAGCATTGGCAAAACGTGAGGCAGCGAGGGAAAAAGCACGATTGAAAGC
>JAAVCF010000011.1 GCA_014802445.1 Bacteroides sp.
ACCTCCCCCTCGGCACCATCAAGAGCCGCATCTTCTTCGCCCGCAAGAAGCTCCAGGCACGCTTTGCCGACTATCGCTAAAGCTCGGCGGCATCCCTGAGCGGCGGGGATCGAGAGAGAGAAAGAGAGGTTGACCCCGCAAGCTCACATTCAGCCCCATCACAGCCGGACGGCCCGCAGGCCGCCCGGCTGATTGATTTTCAGCNCCCTGTGACATTCATTGACCATCAGGTCCGTAACAACCAAAAAAATAGATAAATCATGTGAAAATAACAGCAGGATGGAAGCATTTTTGTTATCTTTGCGAAAAATCTTGCTTATGAAACTGTTTTACTCACTCATTTTAGCGGCTGCCCCGCTCACGGCTGCCGCCCTCAATGTGTCGACCGANCCGCAGCCCCGCGTGGCGGTGCTCGAAGAGCTCACCGGCATAGGCTGTACGGCTTGCCCCGAAGGNCACGCCCTCGCAGCCGAGCTGAAAGCCGCTGTNCCCGAGCTGTTTATCCCCATNGCCTACCATGCCGGCGGCTATGCCGTGCCCTCACGCACCCAGCCCGACTACCGCACTGACCATGGCGATGCCATGAACCGCTTTTTTGATCCGGCCGGTTACCCCTCAGGTGCGGTTAACCGTGTGCCCGTGAACGGTGCGCGCGCCATGTATCGCGAAGAGTGGCGAGCTGCCGNCCGCGCCATTGCNGACCAGATTTCNCCTGTGAACCTCTGGACCGCCGCCACTTACGACGCTGCCACCAACAAGCTCAANGTGGACATTGAAGGCTATTTCACCTCCACCATGACCGCTGACGACAAGCTCAACCTCAATGTGTGGATTCTTGAAAGCGGCATCGTCGGCTATCAGAANGGTGTGGTTGACCCTGACAGCTATGTGCATAACCACATGTTCCGCCANAATCTCACCCCCATCTGGGGCGAGGCNCTCACCCCCGGTGAGGCCGGAACCTCATTCACNGACTCTTACACCTACACCCTCCCCACNGATTACAAGGGAATCACCTGCCGCCCCGAGCGTCTGAGCGTGGTGGTGACNGTGAATCGCGGTGATGCCGAGGTGATTACCGGTGCTGAGGCACGTGTGAAATCGCCTGACTTNNNNGCCGATACCAACGTGGCCGCAAGCGTCACCGGCAGCCGCCTTGACAACAACAGCTTCTACGGCTANGACTATCTGGAAATGAACGTCAGCTCACGCATGAACTCTGACATTACTTCGCTGACCTTCAACACTGTGGTNAACGGNGTGAAGGAGAGTGTGACCGTTGACTGCCTCATCGCACCGGGCGAAACCGAGGCTGTGAAGCTCCCCGTGAGCTANCCCGTGACCGCCNCTGACCGCACCACCCTCGGCGCGCAGCTCACCGCCATCAACGGCATTGACTACTCCACCTCAGTGGTGTCNTTCGGNTTCTANGCCCCCGACGTGCTCCCCAGCAATCTCCAGCTGAAAATCAAGACCGACGCTCACGCCTCTGACAACCGCTACCGCCTGCTCAACGCCTCAGGCGAGCTCGTGAAGGAGTTCGGCCCCTATGAGAACGGCGTGGNCGCCGAGTACACCGAGGAGCTTGCCATCACCGAAACCGGNGTTTACTGCCTTGAAGTGTCTGACCTGTGGGGCGANGGNATCGAGGGCGGCTCGGTGAAGATGTATGACGCCGANGGAACGCTCTGGAAGCAGAACGCCTCTCTGCGCAACTATGGTGCACGCATCTTCTTCACTGTCAACGAAATCAACAACGGNGCCAATGACGCCATCGACACCATCGAAGCCACNGAAGCNGGCGCAGCNGCTGAATTCTTTGACCTTCAGGGCCGCCGTGTGGCTCAGCCCNCTGCCGGCATCTTCATCCGCCGTGCAGGCAGCAAGGTTGAGAAGGTGGTGGTGAAATAACCCTGACATNCCNNACCCTAAGATACACCGANGGCGCCTGTGCTGAAACAGGCGCCCTCGCTGCGTCGTATGGGGCTGANGGTCAGCCCAGATTGAGCTTAAACTCGTCGATAAACTGCTTGAGGTCAGGAGTGGTTTCAAGCATATTGGCCAGGACTTCGCGCTCGCTCCATGTGTGGGCGCCGCTCTGNCCCTGATTGATGTCAATGCGCAGGGTGAGGAGGTCATTNCCCACACCGTCACGCAGAGCCTTGAGAATCACGGGAGTGAACTCGNCCACCTTGTCCTGCTGGGCGGCATTCTCCACGGTGACGACAAACGTGTTNNNCTNGGCGCTCTCCCTAACCGGGCGCGAGGCNCGCATGGTGTTGATGAGAATCACCTCNGAGGGGTGCTCNCGGATAAACGTGTCCCACAGGNGGCGCACATCCTCGTCGGTGTAAGCGGCAGTGCGTTGCGGCGCCGAAGCNGCGGAGNCCTGCGGCTGTTCCTGAGTGCGGCGNCGCAGCGACGGTCCTTGNCCCAGCTTGGGAGTGAGNTGTCNGGGCGGNGGCGCTGCGGGGCGCTGNCCGGCGGGAGCCGCCGCTGCAGGGCGCGGTGCAGCCTGCGATTGCGGCGCGGGAGCGGGCTTCNGCGCTGCNGCNGGAGCCGGCGCGGGCTGAGGAGTCGCCTGAGGCTGCGGCTGCGCGGCTGCNGCAGGCTGATTCTTGACGGTGATTGNTTTCAGCTGCCCCTCTCCGCCACCGTCACTGAGCTGGGGGAGGGGCCGGATAGTTGGCATATCTTGGCGAGCGTGAGCTCGGTGAGCAGCTGCTTGTTGGCCGAGGTGCGATAATTCAGGTCGGCATCATTGAGCAGATACATGGCCCTGTAAATGAACTCCGGAGGACACTTCACGGCCACCTCAGCCAGCGCGCGGCGGGTGTCGTCGTCAGTGTCAAGCAGGGCGGCCGTGGAGGGGTCGCGCGCCACCATGAGGCTCCTCATGTAGTCGGCCAGGCCGTTGATGAAGAAGTGGGAGTCAAAGCCGCGGTCGCGAATCTCCTTATAGATGAGCCATGCCTGCATCACATCTCCGGCCAGGAAGGTCTCCGTGAGGCGATTGAACACCGTGTGGTCAAGCATGTTGAGGCTCGCCAGAGTCTCGGCATAGGTGATGTTGCCACGGGTGCATGCGGCAATCTGGTCGAAAATCGAGAGGGCGTCGCGCATGGCGCCGTCGGCCTTGCGGGCAATGAGTCCCAGAGCGCTCTGCTCGGCCGTGAAGCCCTCCTGAGCCGCCACATATCCCANATGGGCCACGATGTCGGCAATGGTGATGGGGCTGAAGTCAAACACCTGGCAGCGCGACAGGATGGTGGGGATAATCTTGTGTTTCTCAGTGGTGGCGAGGATGAAGATGGCATGGGCCGGCGGCTCNTCGAGAGTCTTGAGGAATGCGTTGAAGGCCTGGGTGGTGAGCATGTGGACCTCATCGACGATAAACACGCGGTAACGCCCGTTGAGCGGGGGCACCATCACCTGCTCGGTGAGGGCGCGCATATCATCGACACCATTGTTTGAGGCGGCATCGAGCTCGATGATGTTGAGCGAGGTGCCGTTGTTGAACGCGCGGCAGCTCTCACACTCGTTGCAAGCCTCGCCATCGGGGCGGCGGTTGCTGCAGTTGATTGTCTTGGCGAANATGCGCGCGCAGGATGTTTTGCCCACGCCGCGGGTTCCGCAGAAGAGATAACTGTGGGCCAGACGGTCGGTGGCCACGGCATTTTTCAGGGTAGCCGTGAGCGCCTTTTGCCCCACGACGCTGTCAAACGTTGAAGGGCGATATTTTCTGGCCGAGACTATATAGTTTTCCATAAATCAATGTTTCACTTACAAAAATACGAAATAAACCTCAATCTGCCGCCAAAATCGCCAAAAAGGCTCACAAAGGCCGCCGCGACCCCTAACGGAATAAAAAAAATTGAGAAAATGGCAGATTATTTTGTTAAAATGTTTGTAAATATGATGGTGAACCAGTAAATTTGCCTGCGAAGATGGCAATATGATGTCATTTTTTGTTAATCGGAGTTATATCCATTCGTATCACATTATAATAATATTGGCAGATGAAGCAGCTCTACTCGCTGATGCTGGCAATGGCTCTCCCCGCACTCCCGGCCGCCGCAGCCCAGGTGCAGTTTCTCAGAGAGATTGTTCCAGTGAAACAAACCGAGACGTTCTCCTACACCTACGACAATGACCGACGGGTTATCGAGGCCATCCACACCTATCAGGAGACCCCGGATGTGAACACCCGCACCACCTATCAGTATGACGCCCAAGGGCATCTGACNGAGCAGCTTCTCTATCAGAATCTGCTTCTGACGGATGATCCGGCGGACTATGTGAATGTGTCGCGCTACACCTTCGGCTATGATTCNGAGTCACGCGTGGCTGAGCGCATGGTNTATATATATGCCGGTGAGGGACAGGAGCTTATGCTNGGCTCGAAATACGCATATCAGTATAACGACAACGGCACTCTGAATCTGGTGCTCGTGTATCCCCCTCACAATCTCGAAACCCCCAGCCAGCGCACAGAGTACACCTACGATACAAAAGGACTTTTGAGCCAAACCGAGACATTTTCCGACNCGGGCGGCTCCATGATGCTCCTGACCCGCACCACCTACTCCTACTCGCAGAGCGGCCGCCTCGATCAGCAGATAATGTATAGCTACGTCTTCTCGGAGAATCGCCTGGGCATTGANTCCTATGTGGATTACCTTTATAATGAGGACGGCTCNCTGAAGTCAGTGGACCAGTACAACAACACCCGCCTGATGCTCCTGCAGCAGAAGGTTTACCTNTATGACGAAGCTTTTGACACCCCGATTTCCGATGTGGTTTTCCCCCTGACATTCGAGGATGAGGTCCACGGAGTGCAGGTGTCGCCCTGGGTNCTTACCGCTGTTCCCCCCGTGGGCTACGAGCTGCGCGGCTTNAATGAATACTCNGGNCTCTGCGAGCTCGATGATGTGTTTGACTATGAGTACTCCNCCGAGTCAGGCTCAGGCTCTGACCCCAACGGCATTGCTCAGGTCACCACCGCGGCCACCGGCCTCAGCGCNCGCNTNAGCGGCGGCAGGGTGGTGGTGGAAGGNCTGGCGCCCGAGGCCATCGTGACCCTTGTTGACGCACAGGGCCGCTGCGTGTATGCCGGAGCCTATGGCAACGGAGTGGAGGCATCGTCGNTTCCCGCCGGAGTGTATATAGTGGCCACAGAAGCCGGNGCTGCCAAAATTGCTAAGTAATCAATCAACAGAAAACACAACATAAATAATTGCTAATGAAAAAGTTCTTTACCACAGCCCTGCTCGCCGTGATGACCCTTGCGGGGGTCAGCGCCGCTGAGACACTGCCGTTTGAGCGCACATTTAACTCGGAAGAGAATGTGGCTGATTTCACTATTCTTGACAACACCGCAGGCTCAATCACCAAATTCTCATTTGTGACCTCCGGTGGCTACCAGCCCGCATTCCGCTCGCGCTACTCATTCAGCAGCCCCAAGGACTCATGGATTGTCACTCCCGCCATCAAGCTGGAGAACGGCAAGGAATATAAGGTGAAATACACCTGCACCGGCGATAACGGCTCAATTGAGTTCATTGACATTGCCGTAGGCACCAAGCCTGAAATCAGCGCCCTGACCATTGACGCTCTCACTGACTATCGCACCTTCGGCTACGGCAACCTCTCCAAGGAGAACGCATTCCCCGTGGAAGGCTCTTTTGTGGCTCCTGCCGACGGCGACTACTACATTGGCCTGCGCTGCCATCAGGAGATTGGCCAGAGCATGTACTTCTTCGTTTATGACATCACTGTCAACGAGAAGGCTATGGGCGACTGTCCCGCCGACGTGACCGATTTCAGCGCTGTCCCTGACCGCACCGGTGCCCTCAAGACCGTGCTCACCGCCACCGCTCCCACCGCCACCCTTGGCGGCGCAAAGCTGACAAGCCTCACCAAGCTTGAATTCCTGCGCGACGGCGAGNTTATCAACACTGTCAATAACCCCACTCCCGGCGCCACTTACACCTACACTGACAATGCGCCTCAGAACGGCTATCGCACGTATGGTGCCGTGGCCTCAAACTCCGAGGGTCGTGGCAACGTCGTTGAATCACGCGTGTTTGTGGGCGTCAACGCTCCCAAAGCCGTGACCGATGTGGAAGCTCACGAAATCAGCAACGGTAAGGTGAAGCTCACCTGGGTGCTCCCTTATTCCGACGTCACCAACACCATGCTTGACCCCTCGCTGGTGAGNTGCAAGGTGCTTGCCTATGACCTCAACGGCCAGGTGAGCAAGGAGTTCGGTCCCTTCTCAGGCACTGAAGCCACCGTCACCCTCGACAATCTCGGCGCCGGCCAGCAGTTCCTCACCTTCGGCGTTATGGCCATGACATCAGGCGGNAATTCCGAAGTGACCAACAGCAACCCCGTGATTGTGGGCACGCCTGACGCGGCTCCCTATTTCGANTCATTTGCCGGTGGCAAGCCCTCTCATGCAATGATGTGTGAGTCAGTGAAGTATGGCGCCAACTGGGCATTCTCTGACCGTGCCACCCAGGACAACGACGGCGGCTCGGCCATCTTCTCGGCCAACGGCATCGGCGCTTCGGCCAACCTCTACACCGGCAAAATCTCCATCCCCGCCGGCAAGAGAATGAACCTGCGTTACTACTACACCGCCGTGTCAAACAATGTCACCCCCAACTTCCTCACCCTCTCGGTGAGCGTTGACGGCGGNCAGTTTGTGGAGCTTGAAACTCTCGACGTAACCACCTCCGACTTCCAGACCTCGATGATTGACCTTGGCGAATATNCCGGCAAGACCATCCAGCTGCGCTGGAACGCCGAGTGCCGTCAGGGCTTCTATGTGGTGATTGACAACATCTCAATTGCCGAGGCCGTTGCAAATGACCTGGCTGTGGAATTCGTGTCGGTGCCCACAATGATTGAGCGCTGCGTGACAGTGCCCGTTGTGGTCCGCGTGAAGAACCTCGGCACACAGAGCGCTCCCTCTTACAGCGTCAGCCTCAACTATGCCAANAATGAGCAGGTGGCCGTGCTGGAATCAAAGGGTGCCCTGGCCTCAGGTGCATTCCAGGAATATGAGTTTGGCATCTATGCCGACAAGAACACCGAATCGCCCCTCACTTACTATGCGCAGGTGACCTACGCTGCTGACAGTGACCAGTCAAACAACAAGACCGGCCGCGCTAACGTGAGCGTGGAGACCCCCGAGTTCTATCCCGCCCAGAGTGTGAAGGCTGTGGCCAACGGCAATGCCGTGACCATCACCTGGGCCACTCCTGACGGAGCATCGTTCAGCGCCGAGAGCCCCTACCACCGTCTGGAAGGCTACCGTGTGTTCCGCGATGACCGCGCCGTTAACAGCACCCTCACCGCTGACAATGAGATTACTGACAACGGTGTGCCCGAAGGCGAGCACCGCTACACCGTGGTGGCCGTCTATGTGGAAGGTTCTGCCCCCGCTTCCGCCGCAGCCACTGTCAATGTGGAAGAGTCAGGCATCGAAACCATTGCCATCGATGCCATCAGCGCTGACGCCGTGATTTATGACCTCAANGGCCGCCGCGTCAACGCCTCGACCATCATCCCCGGCCTTTACATCCGCGTAAACGGTGCNGAGGCNGCCAAGATTCTTGTCAAGTAAGCTTCGGCTTCCCTCTGATATCCCCAANTCATCCCCCTGCTCTCCGCTCAGAGAGCNGGGGGATGATTGTGTTAATGTTAAAATATGTTAACCCCCCCCCTACAAGCACTTAATTCGTAATTTTGCAGACATGGTGCAAGATGAAGAGCTATTTTTTATTCCTGAAAATGAGGTGAAACTCCCCGCTGAGNTGNACTATTCCCGGGCCGAGGATTTCATTCGNTGTGCCGATGCCTTTGCCCGCTCCACTTATCAGAGCGTCTATATCATTGANTATTTCCGCAAGGATTTCCTCTATGTGTCGCCTAANCCGCTGCTGCTCTGCGGCCTCACCGCTGCCGACATGATGGCCACGGGCTACGCATTTTACACCCGCTACGTGCCCGAGGATGAGCACGCCCTGCTGCTTACGCTCAACAAGGCCGGATTTGAGTTTTATGAAACCCTCCCCCTTGAGGAGCGCCTGAAATGGTACATTCAGTATGATTTCCACGTGACTAACAACGGAGTGACAACCCTTGTCAACCACAANCTCACCCCGCTCACTCTCACCTCCGACGGGCGNATATGGCTGGCCCTCTGCGTTGTGGAACCCTCCACCCACAATGAAGCCGGAAATGTGGAGATGCACCGCGCCGACAGTCTCGAATACTTTGCCTACAACATCNTCACGCGCCGCTGGATNCCCCGCAGTCTTCCCAACCTCACCCCTTCCGAGAAGAAGATGCTCACCCTCTCCATCCAAGGNCGCACCATGACGGAGATTGCCGAGATAATGTGTCTCTCAGCCGACACTGTCAAGAAGTATCGCCGCAACATCTTCACCAAGCTCAATGTGCGCAANATTTCCGAGGCCATCATGGCGGCCACTAACAACCGCCTGATGTGATTATGTCAAGAATTGACCCCAAAAGTACCCTTTTGGGTATTGCCATCCCCGCCNGACGGCATTAATTTTGCAATCCCAAACACCCCCGCGGGTGAAACGTTTCCCCCCTCTCTCCGTCATTAATAAGAAGTAACACTCCAAAAACGNAGAAATGAAATCAAAAGCTCTGTTTTTTCTGTGCATGATGATGCTCGTGCTGGTGGCATGCGGCAAGGACGAACCTATTGNTGGCGGGCAGCATGGCAGCCCGCGCGACTGGACCTACACTAATGTGGACTTTCAGATTGACGGTGTGAAAATCACTTCTGTGAGTGAAATCACCTGCGACTCCCGCCAGATTGTCTATGATCCCGTGCCTGAGGACCCTTATTTCCCNTGGTATGCCATGACGCTCAAAGTGAAGGGTCTGGAGAAGAAAAACAAGGTGACAAACATCTATGTCGACGCTGATGTGGACCGGTTTGAAGGCGAGGTGACGCTCAGCGGCGTGGANTATGACGTGACAGGTTACTGGATTGGCNACCCCTTCAGNGATCTGCCTGAAAACACGGTGATTGTGGTCAATCTCACCTCACGCAAATGATGCTGCGCGCAATCGCTGCGGCGGCCATGATGGCCGCTCTCGGAGTCTCGGCTCAGGAGGCGGCGCCNGCCGCCGCTGACACGCTCACCAATCGCAACCTCGACGAGGTGATTGTGAGTGCCACGGGCGCGCGCCGCAATCTCAAGGCTGCCGAGATGGGGCGCCATGTGCTTGGCAAGGAGGCCATTGTGAAGCTCCCGGTGCTTTTCGGNGAGCCTGATGTGGTGAAGGCGCTCCAGACTCTTCCCGGCGTGTCGCAGGGAGTGGAGGGCTTCACCGGGCTGTATGTCCACGGAGGCGATAATGACCAGAACCTGTTTCTTTACAATGACCTGCCGCTCTACCATGTGAGCCATCTCGGGGGCATTTTCTCATCGTTCAATGTGGCCACAATCCGCAATGTCGACTTCTTCAAGGCCGCATTNCCGGCCCGCTTCGGCGGCCGCATCTCCAGCATCACCAACATCAATATGACCACGCCTGACTTTGAAAAATTCACCGGGCGTTTCACCGTGGGGCTGCTGGCCGTGAACGGCTACATCTCNGGCCCCATCATCAAGGACCGCCTGGCATTCAGCGCCGCCGTGCGCCGCTCATGGGTGGATGTGGTGGGCCTGCCGGCGCTNGCNGTNGTCAATGCGGTGCAGAAAAAGAACGGCAAGAAAACCATCGCTGACTATTATTTCACCGATTTCAATGCNCGTGTGGACTGGCAGCTGGGNAGCGGCACCATCTATGCCATAGGCTATTACGGNAATGATTATCTCAAGATGGGCTCGCGAGAGTTTGAAACCTCCACANAGGANTATCTGGTCAAACCCGATGGCTCGGTTGTGGAAATCAAGCCCGGCGACTCCTCGATGCGTTTCTTTGACGAGAACACCAACAGCCTTTCGTGGGGCAACTGGGGGGTGTCGCTCAACGCCAATTATCGTCTGGGCAACGGCTTCCTTAGNTCNACGGCCTATTTCACAAAGTATTTCTCTCACTATCGCCAGATCGGCGAGCATCAGGTCGACCTTACAGACCCCTCAACCTATGGCCTCACGGACAATTCCACCCGCAATTCCATTGCCGACGTGGGACTCACGGCTCAGTATATGCAGCAGTTTGAGCGCCTGTATCTGCTCAAGGCCGGCGCCGGATATGTGCGCCATGACTATCATCCCGAGGGCCTTGTCAATGAATATATTGATGGCGACAGCCGCCGCTTTGACAATAACGGCAATCCGTCGGTGAAGAGCGATGAGGTGTTTGCCTATGTGGACAATCTTTTTGAGTTTGGCGAGCACGTGTCGCTCGACGCCGGCCTCCGCTTTGTGAGCCATTTCATTCAGGGGCGCTCATTTCCGCGAGTGGAGCCGCGCGCCTCGGTGAGAGTGAACGTCACCCGCGCTTACAGCGTCAAGGCCGCCTATGCGCGCATCAATCAGTTTGTGCAGCAGGTGTCAAGCAATTATATCAATCTTCCCACTGACCTCTGGCAGCCCGTGGGGAGCGGCGCCGANCCGCTGGGGAGCGACCAGTTTTCGCTCGGCTTTTATGGCAACCTTCCGCGCGGCATGTACTTTTCCGTGGAAGGATGGTACAAAACGATGCGCAATCTCGTGGAGTATCGCGAGGGGGTGTCGACCCTTGACCCCGGCCTGAGCTGGGACGAGAAGACCACCACCGGCAAGGGGTGGGCCTACGGCGTTGACCTGAGCCTGACCCGCGAGATGGGACGCCTGACAGGCACNGTCAGCTACGGCCTGATGTGGAACTGGCGCAAATTTCCGCTGCTCAACGGCGGCGAACGCTTCCCCGCAAAGTTTGATAACCGCCATAAAATCAACATTAACGCCACCTATAAGCTCAACGACCGCATAGAGTTTAACGCCGGCTGGACATTCATGACCGGCAANCGACTAACCCTGGCGCTCTACAACTATGACGAGCCGGGCGACAATTTTCCCGACGCNCCCGCCACCGGTGTGGGCACCGAGTCAGGCTCTTGGAGCCAGACCACCGGGCTCGACTATTTTTCTGACCGCAACAATGTGCGCCTCCCCGCCTATCATCGCCTCGACCTGGGCATGAGCCTCTACAAACGGCTCAAAANCGGACGCCGCACCATCTGGAACTTCAGCCTCTACAATGCCTATTGCCGCATGAACGCCATGACAATAAAGAAGGACGATGTGGTGTGGGAACGCGGCTCACGCGGTTTCCAGAAATTCAGCCTCATCCCCATTGTGCCCTCAGTTTCTTACACTTATGAATTCTGACACAACTATGACTTCACGCCTCATGCGNCTCGCAGCCGTCANCTTGCTCCCGCTCATGCTTGCAGGATGCTATCAGGATATTAACCTCGACAAATATAAGNATCAGAACGGCGAGCACCTTCTGGTTATCAACTCCATAGTCAACCCTGACTCAACTGTNGCCGTGGCCGCCACGCGCCCCTATTTCTTCTCTGACGTNCATGATAAGCGCGACTATGTGGAGGGCCTTGACATCACTCTGCTCATCAACGGCNACGACTGCNGCAGCCTCACCTTCGACAAGGCCACGGGCCTCTACCGCAGCAGCGTGCGCCCCGCCGAGGANGATGTGGTGGAGCTTCGCACNGTCTATTCCGGCGCCGCNGTGAGCTGTTCTGACCGCGTGCCCCGCGCCGTGCCCATTGAGGGGGTCAAGGTGACCCGTCAGGGCCCCCTCTCCATCTATCGCCCTGACAGTGACTATGTTTTCACCTATGAGATAACCTTCACCGACCCCGCCGACGAAGCCAATTACTATTTCCTTCAGTATGACGGCGACTGGTTCAGCGGCCTGAGGATGGGTGAGCGCGATTTCACCTATGAGTATGTGTTTCAGCAGCTTGCCAACACCGTCAACGCCAAAGTGCCCGGATGGGAACCCTATTCGCCTTACGGCCTCCCCTTCACTGACCGCGGCATCGAAGGGCAGACCCACACCCTCATTGTGCGCGAGATTGTGCAGGGCAACGCCGGCATTGACCTCAGCCGCTACACAACCATGCCGCGCACAATCAAGCTATTTTCCATCTCAGAGGACTATTACAGCTATCTGCTCTCGGTGCTCTACAACGACGCCGACTCCGACGGCCTCCACGGCGGNCTGATTGACCTCGGCATAGCCGAACCCGTAAAATACTTCTCCAACATTCACGGCGGNACAGGCATCCTCGCCGCCTACTCCCTCAGCTCCACCACCCTCGACGTCATGACNATCACCGGCCCCATCCCTCCCTCAAAATGAAAACTCCACCCGCTCGATAATCTCCCGCTTGCGGAACTCANCGCGCTCCCAAAAACGCTCCGGCAGGAAGCAGAATTTNGGGTCGGTGTCGTAATCCCACACATAGGCAAGCAGATAGCGGTTGCCCTGTCTGGCCTGCTTCTGAGCAAAGTCCAGCTCNGCAGCCGACATATAAAACTTGTTGCCGCCGCTGCTTGTCTTGACCTCCACCATNACTTTCGTGNCNTCTTNGTCAANAAATGACAGGTCATAGTCACCTGACTTGTCCTGNCCGGCCNTNATGATNTTAAGAGCGCGGAAAGCCTCCGAGCGCGGCTCAANATTTTCTGCTCCGTACTNGTCACNCAGATAGTTATAAATCAGCAANTCGCCGATGTTNCCTATGCGCTTACGGTTTTCATCGGCCTTGTCCTGCTTTTTTCTGCTGNAAGNGCCCCCTCCGGTGGGGCGCCGCGTTCCCGAATTGTCAGANGGGTCGCGGGGCTCGCTCATGGTGAGCTCACCGATGGAGGGAACCNCATTGCGCNGATGGGCATACGGGTCAGGCTGAGTTTCCGATGANGANTNGACACTTTCCATGTGACTGCTTACCCACTNNCTAAACTCCTCATCCTTGCCGAAATAAATCATTCGCTGNGCCTCCTCGGAGTTTGAAATGTCATCATAAAGCGCCTCCGGAGGAATCATCCTATCAAAATTGCAGTTATAAGCGGCAGTGGCATCTNTCACCTTTTCCGGCTCGTCCCCGAGGGCGAATACTTTCAGCAACTCCGCCTGAGGGTTAAAATTAACGGAGTTGGGAATAGAGGCTTCGTTGGCGTAATTGTGGAAGCGGTTACGGGTGTCAATGAAAGTTTGCTGGAGCGTTTCGTCGGCTATTGCGAGGGTGAACAATTGATTAACAAACGCTCTCTCCTCCCGGGCAATAGCTTCCTGCATGCGTCCGCGCCAATAATTAGTCAGATTAGGCGCGGGAAAGCCCGTGAGGTCGACAATATCCGCCCCGGCCTTCCGCAGCAAGCCTATAAGTCCACGCAGACTCCTTTCCTCCCCGAGGTTGCAGAAGTTTAATCCTGCTTCGTCAATATCCTGCTCCGTCACCCCGTGAGCCGCNATTGCGGTAATGAACTGCTCTCGGAGTTCGCTGCCGTCGTCAGGATAGTCAAGGCCGTCAAGCGTGCCAAACTCTTTCTCTATCAAGAAGCTGCGGCTCCTGTCGTCGGGCGCGCGGAATAGCTCGCCGAGTTTGCCGGCATCAAAGCCGGGGGTGTTGGCTATGTTGGCGAAAATGTCCTCTATTCGCAGTGATAACCGGAAATTGTCACATTGTCCGTCAGGGTAGATTATAATCCATTTCGATTCATTGCAGCGAATCAGTGAGTCAGGGGTGTCTATCCGCTTCCTGAAGTTGTTATTTTCAATGATTTCCACCGATTGGGCAAGTTTCACTTCGAGCCTGCCGATAGTTTGCGAGATGTTGTCGTTGCGATGACCGTAGTATTTGGCATATTTCAGAAAGGTGGTGAGATACTGCTGAAATTGTGCATTGGCCGGCGAATCAACCGCACTTCCGGCATCAACAGTGTAGTCATTGTTCCACTCTTTGCATCCGAATATATTCTTGAATCGTTCGTTATTGGTTCGCGATCCTTTGTCAACAATTGCCACACTGCGTTTGTCGACAATTCTGGTTGAAGGAAGATAGGATTGGCTCACAGCTCTTAGCATGGTTTTCCCGCCCATGGTGACGAGCATTTTCCCTTGTTGGAAATATTGGGTCTTGCTGACGGAAGATTCAAATTGGTCACGCTTGCAGTCGGAGCGCTCGATGATGGTGTAGATTCTTTTGAAAAGCTTGTGGTTCTCGGCCGTGTCGGCTCCGGAAATGCTTAGGAGGATGTTGTAGAAATCCGATGAATTGAGCTGTGTCACGTCCTTGGCCAAGCGAAACATCCTGAATATATCGTGGACATTTACGTTTGATTGGCTGCTTAACGAAGCCGCCAGTTCCTCAGTCAGCACCGGATGAAGGCTGCTGAAATCATTGTTTTTGGCGTTGGATAATCCGTCCAACACTTCCACCGGCTTATGCCGGCGGCCATTAATCTCAATCCATTTGCGGTGGTTGAAGAGATAGAGAATGTAGTTGTCGATATCACCATTAAATGGACGATGATTTTTTTGATAGTCACCTTTATAATGGATTTTGCTGTCCTTTGAATAGGGTGCGTTCAGGCAGGCGCGTAGTTCCTGACTCTCAGAAATCCAGCGGATTATATCGAGCATAGGCAGCGAGGTCAGCAGCTGGTCGAGATTGTCAATCAGCTCCATTGTGTAATCAATGTCGCGGATTGATGTGATGGTTTCGTCCTTAAGGATTTTATCAGTAATCAGCTTGTGGTAATCCTCGGCAATCCGTGCTGCTTTCTTCACCTTTATCTCGGGATAATCATGAACGCCGAAAAAGCTTATGAACGAATGGAATTTCGCAGTTTCATTATCCGCTATCCGCAATTCGTCAGGCGATGGAAATTCATGGTATCCGTTGCCGAATATCTTGCAGNCCAGAGCGTTGCCATAATCGGTGCCGAAATAGAGTGTGTGAGTGTTCACCACCGTTCCACCCTTGGCCGGAAATTTCAGTGACTCCTTCACGCTTTCCGAGTTGAGCTCTCGGGAGCTGTAATTTTGCCATAGCCATTTTACGAACTCCTTTGCCCGTTGATAGTCATTGTCAATGGAGCTGTTAACCGTTGGGATAATGTTGTTACGGTCACGATACTGAAAATCCACACACGGGAATCTTCTATTCTGACAGATGTCGCGGATGGACATTTTGACGACGCTGAGCACTGCTCGCTGGCTTGCATCTGAAAGAGAGGGGATTTTGACCCATTGTGGCAAAGAGAGTGTGGCTGTGTCACCTTCAAGAAAATAGTAGGACCGCCCGGCTTCAAGAGGATTATTGCTTGAGTCAGCCAGAAGCGGGGGGAGGATGGCGGAATCCCGGAAATAATCGTTCCACCACACAAACACCTCGGCCTCATCATCAATCTCCCATCCCCCGCAAGCTCGGCTTATGGCCTCTGACAGCTCCTCTGCAGAATAGTCAATGTTGATTCTAAGTTTGGCGGAAAGCAGGTCTAAAAGTCTGTCGCGTTGAGGGTCAGATGAGCGTTCCAGCAGGTTCCCGAAGTTGTTGCCGCTGAACACTTCAGGAAAATCCCCTTTGATTCGTCTCACATTGTCACACAGTGCAACCTTGCGCCCGGTAACAGTGCGGAAAATTTTCAGCTCGGCCACTTTCCGCAGAAAGTCATCTTCAAGGTCAGCATAGCCGAATGTGGTCAGCAGGCTACCCTCCGATGCGGAGAAACGCCGTGGCAGAAGCAGCCGACATGCCTCTGCCTCACAGTTGTTTGAGGCGAGTTTCTTCGCCACTTCGATTATGAATTCAAGCTGCTCACGGATAACCTGTTTGTTGATTGCGGTGCGCGGGATTGTGTTGCGGTCGGCACCGAGGTCGTAAGTGGCGTTAAGCAGGCAGTTGAAGTCGGAGTGAGCGTGGAGCAGCGGGAAGTAGGTGTAGAGATAGAGTGGCTGCGGAAGTGAGGATTGGGATTCGGGAAGGGCTATGGCAAGCCTTATCTCTTTGGTGGAGTTGTTGCCATCCTCCTTCCCGGGGATGGTTTTGGTGAAGAGGTGCCAGCTGTTTTCAAACTCTTGCACTCCGTTCTTGAATTCCCTGAGCATCACCGTATCATCCGGACGCTTCTCACGCTCTATTTTGGTGACACCCTCTTCTGTTTCGATGGTTATGGCTTCGGTGTTTGGCAGAAAAAGGAGGATGTTACTGTCAATTTCGCTTAACTGTCGGAGTGCGCTGAAATCGTCGGTTGACTTCTCAGGGTTAATCTCTATCTCAATCGTTGTGAGGTTTGGAGAGCGGTTAAATGCGGTGTTGCGGGGCACGGCCAGCATNGGGATATGCAGGTCAGGCCGCTTTTCCAATTGGCGTGAAATCTGAGGCTCATGGCGTATCTTGTCCAGCTCACTATTGGCTATCTCCTCGGAAAATTCCACAGCAAATTCACCCGAGAAAATCTTCACACATGACGCCCAGTTGAGCACCGAACGGAATCCTGTGCCCTTGTTGCCCAGATATTTACCTGACTTGGGGCTGTTGTTGCCCTGAACAATCGCTTTGATGCCGTCCTTGTCAAAGAAGGTGCCGGTGTTGGCTATGGTCAATGTGTTGTTTCTGAGGCGGATAGTCACATGGAGCGGTTCGTCAGGCACGCTGCCTGATTCTTTGCTTTTCTGATATGCATCGTCCGCATTTTGAAGCAGTTCAAAAATTTCTCGACCATGATAGCCTTTCACGGAGTCCTTTTCAATATTGTTTTCTTCAATCAGCCTCTCGCGCTCCTGCTCAAAGAGGTGGCTTTCGATATATTCGCTGCGCAGTTTTTCAATATATCCGGTGTTCATGTGGCTATGCGTGTGTGATGGTGCAAATATAAGCGAAATTTTCGGTTTTTTGGGGTGATTATGCGGCATCCCCCGCCGGGCCGGGCCTGACGGGGGATGCGTGTGTGTAGGGGGGATGTCGGGGAGGGTTAGAACACGGCTTTCATGACGCTTTCGGTGCCGTTGGCGCCGGTGGCTTTGATGATGAAGATNCCGTCNGTNAGGCCTGTGTTGATTTCTGAGGCGGGGTTGGCCTGCTCAAACATCACACGNCCCTGGAGGTCAACCACCTGAATCATTGTGGCGGGGGCGGCGAGGGTCACGCGGCCGCCTTTGTAGGCCTGCATGCCGAGGGTGGCGGCGGTGTCGGTGGCCACGCCTTCAATGCCTGCGTAGTTGAGGTCAAGGGGGAGGAGATAGCTCACAAAGGCTTTTGACTGGTCAGGGTCGTCCCAGGTCACGTCGGCGTAGCAGGCAAGGAGGTTGAGGTTGGGGTGTCCGTCGGGCTTGCCGGTCACCAGATAGTCCTCGATGGTGCTCACCACTGATTCATATTCGTCAGTGTCAGGGTTGTAGACTTCATCGTAGCTCACCACGTCGACGGTCATATTCTCAAGCACCCAATCAACATATTCGGGCTTGATTTTGCCGAGCCATTCCGAGAGGCTGATGGCCATTGACTTGCCGGGCTCCACGGCATAGCCCTGATTGTTGCCGTATTCATCGAGGGCGAAGGCAAGGATGGTGCCGTCGTTGGCAAGCAGGGTGGCCGAGAGGCCTTCCACGTTGGAGATTTCGGTCCAGGATTTCTTGGCGATGTCATAGTTGGCGATGACGTTGACGGCCACACCGCCCGCTGAGGGCTCGGTGACGTCGGTCACATAGTTGTGGCCGTTGAGCCAGACCTGGTTCTGCTCCACGATGGGGGCTTCGCCAAGGAGGCGGTCATAAGCGGCATACCAGTCGGCAGTCTTTTCGGCCAGTTCGTCAAATGCCTTCTGCTGGGCAATGGAGAAGGCCTCAAACTGTGCGTCGGTCATATAGAGGTCAGCATAGGGCTGATCGCCTTCACCGGCTTCATACTTGGCCATTGCTTCAAGATAAGCGGCGCGCTGGTCGGCGTTCATGTAGTCGGCGGGGTCGGGGAATACGATGTCGTTGGCCGAGGGGTCCCATTTGGGGAATTCCACNCCGTAGGGGTTGATGAAGTCCGACGCGAAGCGCACATAGTTCCACTTGCCGTCAGCGTCTTTCACCCAATAGATAGGTTCGATGATATATCCGCGGCAGTCCTTCATCTGGCCGCCAATCATGTTGCCGTCCTCGGAGATGCATGTGGCCAGCACATACTGTGGGGCGCGGCCGGTGACGTCGGTTTCGGGATAGGGGAGAATCTCGGGGTTGCCGTAGTTGCCGCGNGAGTTGCGTTCCCAGATTGCGGGCACGGAGCGGGTGTAGTCGTCGCTGGTCTGNTGGGCGGNNTTGGGGACGTANCCGGCCACNATAGAGCTGTCGTCAGAGATGGCGAAGGCGCCGCCTGAGCCGTTGGTCATAAGCTCTTTCCATTCCCAGGTGTCGGTGAAGAGCAGTGCTGCATTGTCCATAGTGGTCTGTCCCACAAGGATATTATCGCGTGAAATAGCNTAGCCTTTGGAGCCGAGGTCATAGTAGGTCACATCGTCTTCGGGATCAAACTCCTTGAAGTCGCCGGTGGTGAGGTCATAAACCACCACCGAGCCATACATGCTGCAAGCTGCATAACGTCCGTCGGGCGAGGTGTATTCCACAGGTGTGTAGTCAACCATCAACGGATTTTTGAGCACGCCGGCCTGAGCCGCCATACCGGCAGCCATAACTGAGCAAAGAAGTAAAGTTTTTTTCATACACTATTGGATTGAATGTTACATTTGGGCGCAATTTACGCATAAATGTTTAGCCGACAAAATATAATGCCGACAATTTGTTGCAATGCGTAGCGGCGCAGANTGGCGCCCGCAATTAGTAACAATCCGGAAGCAGAGGTGGTTCTCACTGATAGGCGTGGAGCGATGCCGTGAAGTTGACTCCCCAATAGGTCATGGCCACACTCAGCAGCGCCAGGGCCATGTAAATGTGAAAGCGGCGGGGAGTGGAGAGCAGCCCGCCGGCCCGGTGGAAGGGGAGAGCATAGATCAGCAGGGTGATGAGCGCCCACGTCTCCTTGGGGTCCCATGACCAGTAACGGCCCCACGATGTCTGAGCCCACATGGCCCCGGTGATGATGCCGGCGCCGAGGAGCACCGTGGCCGGATAGAGCAGCGTCATTGACTTGCGGCGCAGTGCGGCGGCCTCAGCGGGGCGGGCAAGTGCTGTCAGGGCAATGACGAAGGTGAGCGCCAGCAGGGCGTAGGATAGCATCACCAGGGTCACATGGATGGCGAGCCAGGGTGAGTGGAGCACCGGCATCAGGGGTGTGATGGCGGGGTTGCGCATACTCAGCCATGCCGTGAGCCCGGCAAATCCTGCCGCGAGGATGCCCGCTGCGGGGCGCCGCAGGGTGAGCAGGCTCACGGCCATCAGGGCTATGGAGAGAAACAGCAGGGTCTCGCCGCCGTTGCCCAGCGGGATGCTCCCGGATATTATCCAGCGAAGCGTCCATCCTGCTGCTTGCCAGGCGGTGAGAACCCATCCCGCCGCGGCCACCGCGCCTCGCTTTCTGATGAAGAAGGCTGCCAGACCGAGCAGGATAGCCGCCGGAAAAAACACCTGAGCAAACGGCACCGCGTTGTAAATCAGCTCAAGCTCCACGCGCGCCCTTGACAGCTCCGCCATCCCTTCCGGCACGGGGCGGATGAGCCGTCCCTGCTGCAGCAGGGTGATGATTTCCATCTTCTCGTCGAGGTCAAGAACCGCTTTGTCGAGCTCGGGGTCGATGCCGTAGAGCGGGCGCAGGCGATAGTTGCCGAGAGTGTCAAAAAGGTCGTTGAGCGCGGCATAGCCTCCCGTGATGCCGAGGCTGTCGGCCAGGCGGCGGCTTTCCACCTTAATAATATGCTGCGAGCGCCACTCTTCGGGGTAGAGTATCATAGAGGCCACCACCTGCTCCGGCGCGGCGCCCCCGGGACGCACGCTGCCGCAGAGTTTGCGGCATATCTCGGTGGCGGCGGTGTTCATCGGGGCCACGCGTCCGTTCCAGAGCACTTGGCGAGCGCGCATCTGCCGTGCCTGCTCGGCACTGATGCCGGCCACGGGTGCGCCTTGAGCGGCTGCCGCAGTCAGGAGCGTCACCATCGCCGCTCCGACCAGGCGACGGAAGCGCCCGCGCGGGTCAATGAGCAGCCCCACGCCCCCTATGAGGAAGAGGAGGAAGCCGGTGTAAACCAGCGGAATCCCTATGGGGTCACGGGCCACTTCGATGGTGGAGCGCCCGCGGTTGTCGCAGCTCTCCTGCCGCAGGACGTAGCCGAAGGCCTCGGCGGGCGCATTGACGCTCACGGTGGCGCGATTGTCACCTATGCGGATATAAGAGCGGAAATCACGGGGCATGTCCGTGCCGGGATAGGTAACGGTGACAAGGCTGTCAAGGACTATCTGCGCGGGCAGCCCGGCATCGGCGGCCACGCCGGGCGTGAGGGTCACCGTGCGGCGTTCGGCGGTGAGCCATGTGGCCACGCCGCCTGCCGCCACAAGCAGCAGTGACAGGTGGAGCAGCACTCCCGGAAGCCTCATGCCGAGCCTTTTCATAGCGCCGCGAAGCGTGAATCGCCCTCGGCGCCGATGGCCACACACTCCATCTCAATCAGCCANCCCGGGCGGCACACGGGGGCCAGCACAATGATGACGGGCATGGCGGGAAACCGCTCGGCAAACATCTCGCTCACAATGCAATAGTCGGCCGGGTCACGGAGATACACAATCATGTGGGCCACATCGTCAAACGTGCATCCCCCCTCGCCGAGCAGGGCCTCCACGTTGGTCCACATGCGCTCCGTCTGGCGGCGGATGTCACCCGGATGCACAATCTCCCCGCGGTTGTCAATGCTCGCCGTGCCCGACACGTAGATGTGGCGGCGGTCGGCATAGTCCACTCGGGTGGCGCGCTCAAAGGCCACTCCGTATTCATACGTAGGGTTCAGAAACTCCTTGGCATAGAGATAGCTCATCTGCCCGGGGGCGAGGCCCGCCACGCTGTAGGAGTCCATCTCCACGGTCACGCGGCTGTCGGCATGCCGGCCACCTATGCCTGTGGAGGCTATGAAGTGTGTGTCTGACGTGAGGCCGGCCATGCCGAACACTTTGTTGCGCCCGCTCACCACTCCGCCATAGTTGATGTCAACGTCGCGCACAAAGAACCATGTGCGCACGCAGTTGTCGGCCAGCGAGCCCCCTTTCTCCTCCAGAAAAATCATGAGCTGCTCCAGCAGGGCCATGGTGGCTATTTCGGAGTGGAGGTCGGCCACGGCGGCGCTTCCCCACCAGTAGTGGCGGTAAGCTCCGTGAGCCACCTCATAGATGCCGGTGCTCCCCACCGGGCTCACCGTGACATCCTGCTGGAAAATGACCCATAATGCCACTTTTGTGCCGTTAAGCGGCGCCTGCTCCACCACTGACACGGCGCGGTCAGANGTGTCGGGCAGCATGGCGGCCTGGTTGGCGGCATCGCTCAGAAACCANCGCATAAACACCGGGCNGCACCCCGTCAGAGCCTCCCCGGTCAGGNGGAGGGTGTCAGTGACGCCTCTCAGCTGCTCCGCNAAGGGGAGGCAGGGGTCAGTGACGCTGATTNTGAGATGATGCTCGGCGATTCCGCCGCCGGCGGGGGTGAATGAGGNCAGTCGGGCCTGNGTGTGGAGAGCGGGATGGTTGGTTACGGTGTGGTTCATTTTTTNNGTCGTGATTGGAGGGTGNATGGGTGGNGGAGGAGGGCCTCAGCGGGCGCCTCCGTCAATCCATGTTTTAATCATATCGAGGGTGGCGGTGGAGGTTATCTCCACAGTGTGGTCATAGCGCCACGAGGTGCTGACATCAGTGGCAACGGCTTGATAGAGCACGCTTTGCGCGGCATCGCCGGGCACCACTCTCACAGCGCCGTCAATCAGNGTGCTCGCCACGCCCACAAGGCTCTCGCGGCTCCGGCCTTCGGTGAGATAGAGGTCGGCGGCGGCATGGTTNGACGCGCCGTGACAGTTGGCGCAGGTGGTGGAGAACACTTCGCGCTGGATGGCGGCAAGCATTCCCGCGTCGGCCTCATCGGCCTCAAGCAGNAGGGTGGTGCCNGGNGCCGCTCCGTCAGTGTCAANGGAGGCGATGGTGGTGACNCGGCGGCGCAGCCCGTCGAGCACACAGAGCTCCACGCTCTTCACCTCTGGGCCGAGCCCGCTCAGNGTCAGGTCAGTGGNGGCAGAGGTGTCGGTGTCGATGTTCTTGACCATCACGGCATACTCGTCGGCCTCNGCAAAGGCTGCCAGCGCCACGCGGTAGCTGCCGCTCCAGCTGTCGGCCCCCTCCACCGTGGCGGTGAGGCGCACGCTGAACCCTTCGCGGTCAGCGGTGGNGGTGTCGGGATAGATGTCTCCTTCGTCGCAGGCGGTCAGCGCCGCGGCAAGNAGCAGGGTTGTGGATAGATAGCGCAGTGTCATGGCTCAGAAAGTGTATTGCACCTGCAGGGTGCCTGAGTGTGTGGCAAGGCCCAGGTTGTCCTGGTCGCGGTCGTTCTGNGTGGCGTGGCCGGTGCGNCCTGTGTACTGATACATGGCCTGAAGCTTGATGTTGAGCTTCGGGAAGTAGTAGTTAACCCCCACGGAGGGCATGTTGAGCAGGCCGCCGCGGTCAGTGGCGTTGCGGTCCATGAAGTCGTAGCGNAGCGCGCCCTGCAGGCGGGGGGTGATGAAATAGCCGGCCTGGGCATAGGCGCCCCAGTAGTTAAACGAGCGGTCAATCTTCTGGCGCTTGGTGAAGCCCANGTGCATCCAATAGGCTTCGGCGCCCACATAGAGGCGGCCGTGAATCCATGAGAAGTCGGCGGCAAGGCGGAAGTCGTTGGTCGACTCATTTTCGCTCTCCACATTGAGCGATGTTGACAGGCCTATCTCCATCTTGTTGCGGATGGAGGTGGTGGCCACGCCGCCTTGTGAGGCGGGCATCACGCCGAAGGGGTTGTAGGTCACNCGGGCGGCATAGAGCAGCGAGGGTATGTGCCAGTCGTCGCTCCATGTCTTGTTGGCCACGTTGACTGAGGCGCCGGTGCCGTTGAATATGCCCACCTGATAGCCCAGGCGGTTCCATGCGAAGCCGTGAACCTCCACACCCAGGTCAAAGCCGGTGCCNATNCGGGGGGTGACGGCGTTGAGCGAGTAGGGCATGATGACGCTCGTGGTCAGCGAGGTGGGAAGCACAGGGAAGAGGGTCTCGCCAAGGGTGGTGAGATAAGCGTGGCTGAAGGGGGTCTTGAACTTACCGAAGCGCACGCCGAAGGCCTGNCGGGGCTGCACGTCAACCCATGCCTGCTGCAGAATCTGACCGCCNGAGGCGGCGGCATTGATTGAGAGATTATAGGTCACAATGCGGAAGGCCTTGCCNGTGAAGCCCAGCACGGCGTAAGGGATTGAGAAGCCTGTGTTGGCTATATTGTCCTGATTATAAGCGGGGTCAAGNCCGCGGTCGTCATAGTAGTTGACTGTGGCTGCGCCCTGCACCAGCAGGTAGGGCTTGAACACGAATGAGCTGTCGCGGCTCTGGAAGGTGAANCCTTTGCGGCCGGCCAGTGACACCACACCGTTCTGTGTGTCCTCGTCATATTGGGCCATTGCCGCCGTGGCGCCGCAAAGGAGCATGCTAAGGATGAGTAGAAGCTTTTTCATCGTCGTGAATGATTGGTCATGATGTTGTGTTAGAGTGAATAGAGGAAGCTGATAAGGGCTTCGCGGTCAGTCTTGGGCATNGCGGCGAATTTCTGTCGCGAGGCATAACCCTCGCCACCGTGCCACATGATGGCCTCTGTGAAATTGCGGGCGCGCCCGTCGTGGAGATAGTAGCTGTGGCCGTTCACTTTCTCCTGGAGGCCGATGCCCCACAGGGGGGTGGTGCGCCATTCCACTCCGGTGGCCAGCCCGGANCAGTAATTGTCATTGAGCCCCACGCCCATGATTTCCGAACCCATGTCGTGAAGCAGGAAGTCACTATAAGGNTGAATTGTCTGGTTTCCGAGCCAGGGGAGCTCGGTGCCGTTGAGGAGCTGCGAGCCGCGGGCGCGGGTGTGGAGCGTGGTGACGTGGCAGAGGTGNCANCCCGCTTCGTAGAANACCTGCTCGCCGCGCTTCACNGCCGGGTCATTGACGTTGCGCCGCGCCGGCACTCCCAGGCTCTGCATGTAGAGGTCCACATCCTCCATGTCCTCCGTCGACACGTCNAGACGGTCATACGTGAGCCCCATCATGGATCCTTGGGCCATCTGCAGCTGTCCCTCGCAGATTTCTTCGGGATAGCGGGAGTTGGTGACGCCCATGTCCGATGAGAAGCCGAGCTCCACGGTCAGGTCAGCGTGCTGGGCCTTGTTGCCTGACACTCCGAGCATCGTCACTCCGCGCTCNCTGATNTAGTTGCAGCGCCCCGAGATGCCCCATTCGGGATAGTTGCTCCGNGCGGCAAGGGCTTCTATTTCAGTGGGGTCAAGGGCCATCATTTGCCCCATGCCCACATGGCGCAGCGGGATGCGCACGGTGCAGAACAGCTCGTCGGCCGGTATCGCCGTGTCGCTCCAGTCGGTAATCGTGTAGGTGGGATAGGCCAGCTCGTAGGGCTCGCCGTCNGGGAAGGTGAATGACTCATAGTGCCAGTCAACCTTGAGCTTCCCTTCCGGTTCCACGCCGTAGATGGCCTGGTCATGCAGCACGCGGCCATACTCCTTGAAGTAAGCGCCGTTCTTGCGGGTGATATAAACCAGCATGGCCGAGAAGCCGTAGGGGCCCGAGCCGCCGTCGCTCCACAGTGAGGGGCGGGTGCGCCCGGCGTTGCGGTGGCAGCTGCCGCAGGAGTAGCCGGCATAGACCGGGCCNAGGCCGCCGCCAAGGCCGCCGGAGGCCGTGCGCACGTCGTCATAGAGGCGGTCGCCGTGGTTGAAACGGGTGGCCAGCTCGCCGCTCACCCACGGGGCTTCGGTGTCGTAGGCCACGGATGAGTTCAGGAAATTGGTGGCGGTGCCTGCCGAAAGGGCGTAGCCCTGAGGTACTTCTATGTCAAGNATNTCGACGCCATTGTTGTCGCACGCCCACAACAGGTGTGAGAGTGCGACAACGGTCACGACGAAAAAATGTTTGCGTTTCATTCTACGGTGCGGGCTTTGCCGTCCTTGAAGATGAGGTATTCGAGGGTGTGGAATCCGCGCACGCTCTGGGCGGCTTCGATGGCGTCGTCGCCGTCGTTGTCGTTCCAGTTCAGGTCATCGAAGTTGCCTGAGGTCAGAATCTGCACAATCTGGTCCTGGTCAAGGGGCCAGCTGTCCATGTTGGGGTCAAGGTTGAGGGCGTCAACCGGACCAAACAGGAAGGCCTCGCTCGTCTCCCAGGGTTCGCGGGCGTCAAGCCATGCCTGAGCGCAGGCGGCCATGTTGGCATTGGTNGGGTTGGCGGTGAAGGTGATTACGGCGTCGCGCAGGGCGGCGTTGCCNGCNTTCAGGTCGGCATAGGTGGGNAGCACCACGGCGTCGATGTAGCGGTCCACCACGCTCTGNAGGCTTGCTTCGTCAAAGGCCATCGCTGCGGGCAGCAGCTTGCGGTCAAGGATGTCGCCCAGGTCAGCGCAGGCTTCCATGGCTGCGAGNGCTTCGGCTGAGTTGATNTTGTTGCGGAAGGGGGCGGGCATGTCGTTCTTGATGGCCTTGAAGGCGGCGTCGATAGCTGCCTGCACTTCGGTGTCCAGCGCGGGATTGGAGGCTGCCACAAGGCTCTTGATTGACGCCGGGGCCACTGANCCGTCGCGGCTGCCGCAGTAGGCGTTGCGGATGGAGAGGATGTTGTTGCTNTAGTCGTCAATAGAGTGCCAGCTGTACCATGACTCCACGGCATAGAGCGCGGCCGTGGTGCTGCCGCTCTTGTGGAGGTTGTAAGGCTCGCCGATTTTGGCTTCACCCACCTCCGTGGCTATGTCCACGCAGCCTTCAATAATCTGCTGGATGCAGGAGGCGGCGCTTGAATAGGAGGCGTTGTTGTGGGTGCGGAACTGGGCGGCGAAGGATTCGCCTCCTTCNTAGCTCACTGTCCATGCTTCATANAGGGCNTTGGCGTCNTTAACCAGCAGGTTTGCCACCTGGCGCATGTAGTTGTGCCATGCAGGGGCGTTGCTGCTTGAGTAGTCAAGGTCGGCCGAGGTCTGCTCGTTGCCGGTGTTTCCGGGGNTTTCGGGCANGGGTTGGTCAGTGTCGCTGCAAGCCGTCAGTGCAAGCGCGGCGAATGAGTAAAGAAACAGTTTTTTCATATATGCAATTAACTTTGGTTTTTGTCAGTAAAGAGGGATTATTTGCGGATAAACCAGCCAATGTAGGCCACTCCTATCTCAAATTCGTTTTCGCTGTTGTAACTGCCTCGGCCAAANACTTTTGCNGTGCCNATCTGGCGGGTGATNTAGTCAGCTTTCACAACGAGGTTGGGAAGCGCAAACCAGTTGACGCCNACCTGCCATTGCGACACCTCGAAGCGGCTGTCCATGGTCTGGCCGCGCTGNCCGCGGCGCTGGGGGTTATAGTAGTCATAGCGCGCAAAGGGCACTATGTCAGGAAATTTCACCGTCACGAGGCTCTTCACTCTCAGGCCGNCTTCGGCGCCGTAGCTCAGNGCGTTCTTGGCTATGGGGGTCAGGCGTGAATAGGGGCTGTTGTTGCTCAGNAGCTTNTTNGCGGCTGAGAGGGCTTTGGAGTTGCCCAGATAGCCATACACGAGGTTGGCGCGCGCTGTGACCCAGCGGCAGGTGTACTGCGCNTCCCATGAGCCCATGGCCACGGGCACCTTGATGTCGCTGTAGGTGTGGGGCTTGTCGCTGTTNGANCTGGCGTCGGCGCAGTAGTAGAATGACACTCCCGTGCGCAGCCCCTTGATGCCGCGCCAGTCAAGGCGCGCGGCATAGCCCGGCGAGGTGAAATTGTCAGCCTCAAAAAATCCCTGCTTTCCTGCGGCAATCCATGTGTCGCGCTCAAAGCCGTTGGCGTTGAGTCCGGCCATCACCATGGCCTGATAGTCAAAGGTTGCCTTCCCGCGGCCGAAGGTGCCGAACAGCTGCAGGCCNGTCTCATGCCAGGTGGAGGGCAGGAAGGAGGTTTCNCTNTGCGGACGCTGCGNGCCGAAGAAATTGATGGGCTCATGGTGAGCGTTGATGCCGCCGAAGGGCACAATCATGTGGCCCACGCGCACATTNATCTGGGGCAGGCCCAGATAGGTGATGTGAAATTGCTCAAGGGCCACTTCGCCACCCTTTTCAATCTCGGTTTCATACTCGCCGTTCTCCGAGTTTTCAAGCTCCACAGCNGAGCCCACGCCTCCGGCCTCGAATTCTATNTCGGCTCCGAGCACCCACCGGGGAGTGAACTTATAGTCGAAGGCCATCACAAACCGGGGAATCGACACCGTGTTGCGGTGAAGCCGTTCGTTACCCGTCGGGGTGCCGTTGAGGCGGTTGATNCCATAGTCCTTGAATTGGGCCAGGATTTCGCCGTAGCCGCCAAAGCGGAANCGGTTATAACCCGCTGTGTCAGCCAGTTGAGCGGCAACGACGCGCCCTTCGGCGTCGTTGGTGGAGGCTGCCGTGGCGCCGGCGGTGCTGCAGAGNAGTAATGAGAGGGCAAGCAGTTTTCGCATTGTGATAATGATTGTTATAATTTTTACGATGCAAAATTACTGCCCAGTCCATGCCGCCGAAATACCCTAAAATGATGAAAAATCCCCCTCGTCTGAGCTCCCTGATAATGAAAATTGATTAAAAANCCGTCGGGCGGAGCCACGATGACATGGTCATCCTGCCTTGGNAACGGANATAAAAAAGCGACACCCCGCCGCAATGGCAGGGTGTCNGGGAAAAATAGGTTGTCAGTCGGCCTCCCTCAGCGGGGAGGNCACGGCGTNATTACTTGCCAGAGAGCTTCTCCTTGAGAGCTACGAGAGCATCNAGGTCGCCCAGAGTGGTCTTCTCAACGGGAGTTGAGAGCATGGGAGCAGCCTCTTCCTTGCGGGCACCGCCCTGACGCTTGGCGCGACGGGGAGCCTCACCGCGGGCAGCCTTAGCTTCATCTTCAAAGATGCGGCTGTGGCTGAGGATGATGCGCTTGCTGTCCTTGTTGAATTCAATAACCTTGAAGTTGAGCTTCTCATCGAGCTTGGCCTGGCTGCCGTCCTCTTTCACGAGGTGCTTGGGAGTGGCGAAGCCTTCAACACCGTAGGGGAGNGCNACAACAGCACCCTTCTCTACGAGCTCTACGATAGTGCCTTCGTGGATTGAACCAACGGTAAACATGTTTTCAAAAGTGTCCCAGGGNTTCTCTTCCAGCTGCTTGTGGCCCAGTGACAGACGACGGTTGTCCTTGTCNATTTCAAGAACCTGAACGTCGATGTTGGCACCGATCTGGGTGAATTCGCTGGGGTGCTTAACCTTCTTGGTCCATGAAAGGTCGCTGATGTGNATCAGGCCGTCAACACCTTCCTCAATTTCAACGAACACGCCGAAGTTGGTGAAGTTGCGCACGCGGGCGCTGTGGCGGCTGCCAACGGGGTAGCGAACCTCGATGTCTTCCCAGGGATCCTTCTTGAGCTGCTTGATGCCGAGTGACATCTTGCGGTCGTTGCGGTCAAGGGTGAGGATTACGGCCTCAACCTCGTCGCCAACCTTCATGAAGTCCTGAGCTGAGCGCAGGTGCTGGCTCCATGACATTTCGCTAACGTGGATCAGACCTTCAACGCCGGGGGCGATTTCTACGAATGCACCGTAGTCGGCCATAACCACTACGCGGCCCTTAACGTGGTCACCAACCTTGAGGTCGGGGTTGAGGGCATCCCAGGGATGGGGCTGGAGCTGCTTGAGACCGAGGGCAATGCGCTTCTTCTCGTCGTCGAAGTCGAGAATAACAACATTGAGCTTCTGGTCAAGCTGCACAACCTCTTCGGGGTGGCTTACGCGGCCCCATGACAGGTCGGTGATGTGGATAAGACCGTCCACACCGCCAAGGTCGATNAACACACCGTAAGAGGTGATGTTCTTGACAGAGCCTTCCAGCACCTGACCCTTCTCGAGCTTGGCGATGATTTCGCGCTTCTGCTGCTCGAGNTCGGCCTCGATGAGGGCCTTGTGGCTCACAACAACGTTGCGGAACTCCTGGTTGATCTTCACAACCTTGAATTCCATGGTCTTGCCTACGAAGATATCGTAATCGCGGATGGGCTTAACATCGATCTGAGAGCCGGGGAGGAATGCCTCGATGCCAAACACGTCTACAATCATGCCGCCCTTGGTGCGACACTTGATGAAGCCCTTGATGATTTCGTCGTTTTCGAGGGCGGCGTTGATGCGTTCCCATGAGCGGGCTGCGCGAGCCTTGCGGTGAGAAAGAATCAGCTGGCCCTTCTTGTCCTCCTGATTTTCAATGAAAACCTCAACGGTGTCGCCAACCTTGATTTCAGGGTTGTAACGGAACTCGTTGATAGGAATGATGCCATCGCTCTTGTAGCCGATGTTAACCACTGCCTCACGCTTGTTGAGCGCGATGATGGTACCTTCGATTACTTCCTTGTCCTTGACGGTGTTGAGCGATTCGTCATAGGTTTTGGTGAGNTCCTCGCGCGATTTCTCGCCGTGGCTCTCGCCGCGTTCAAATGCATCCCAATCGAAGTCTGCGATAGGGGTGTTTTTTACTTCTTCAGTCATTAAAGAAATGGGTTAATAAATATGGTTAATTAAAATCTCGTGGACCCCTAAAGGTNCAATGAGCCGCAAAGTTACACATAATTTTCTACTCCACAAACATTTATTCNCAAAAAATCCCAAAATCNCCCCCAAATNCCCCTCCATGCCGCGACCCGGCACTCCCTGCNGTCGTGTCNGGGTTAAACACAATGTCGCCNCTCCGTGGCTCTTTTGCGGGGCCCGTACCGTCCCGACGACTTGCGGGAGGGGTGCGGCGTGGGATTATTGAGGGTGAGGCTTGCCGGGGAGGGAGAGATTGACTATTTTTGTGGCTGACAGGGGGCACCCTTGTCAGAACATTATGACGAATCAGGGTGTTCAGTTTCATGCTCCGTCGGCGCTTTGGTGCGCCGAGAGCCCGCGGAAAACGGACACTTTCGCTATCTAAAAGACTCGATACATTATGGTTAACTCAAAGGATATTCCAGTGCTGCTGCTCACAGGCTATCTCGGCAGCGGCAAGACAACTCTTCTGAATCACATTCTGACTAACAAGAAGGGCATCCGCTTTGCGGTGATTGTTAACGATATAGGCGAGGTGAACATCGACGCCGAACTCATCCAGAAAGGCGGGATTGTGGGGCAGCAGGATGCGGGCGACCTCGTGGCGCTGCAAAACGGTTGCATCTGCTGTACGCTCAAGATGGACCTCATAAAGCAAATAGACGATTTGCTGGCCACGGGGCTGTTTGACTACATAGTGATTGAAGCCTCGGGAGTGTGTGAGCCGGCGCCTATAGCGCAGACAATCTGCCAGATGGAGCAGATGAAGAGTCCGGCCGGTGCGCCGGCAGAGCGTCCGCNCCTCGATGCTATTGTCACGGTGGTTGATGCGCTCCGCCTCAAGAGTGAATTCGGGTGTGGCGACAGTCTGCAGAAGGACGGCATTGATGAGGAGGACATAGAGAATCTTATTATCGAACAGATTGAATTCTGCAACATTATTCTTCTTAACAAGGTGTCGGAGGTGACTGCGGATGAGGCCGCTCAGATTAAGAGTGTGATTCGTGCGCTTCAGCCCAAGGCAAGGATTATAGAGTGTAACTATTGCAATGTGGCGCTGGATGAGATTATTGACACCCACATGTTTGACTTTGAAGCCGTGGCCACTTCCGCCACATGGGTTCAGAAGATAGAGGGTCCGGCTCCGGAGCATGGCGAGCCCGGCCATCACTGCGACGAGCATTGCGAACACCATCATGAT
Source organism: Bacteroides sp. (assembly GCA_014802445.1). Taxonomy (GTDB): domain Bacteria; phylum Bacteroidota; class Bacteroidia; order Bacteroidales; family Muribaculaceae; genus CAG-1031. Next base: position 30,965 of record JAAVCF010000011.1, read on the forward strand.
CATGACCAAGACCACGGTCATTGCCATCATCACCACCATCATCATGGTGAGGGCGAGGCTGAGGAGTATGGCATAGGGACGTTTGTGTACTATCGCCGCTGTCCGTTTGATTTNCACAAGTTTGACCGCTATGTCAATCTCCATTGGCCCAAGAATATCATCCGCAGCAAAGGGGTGATATATTTCAGCCACAACAGGGACATGTCACTGCTGTTTGAATCCGCCGGGGCGCAGATGAATCTGAAAGAGGCGGGATTGTGGTATGCCACCGCTCCGGCCGAAGAGCTTGAGATTATGANGGCNCACGATCCGGCGCTGCGCAGGGACTGGGACGATGAATACGGCGACAGGATGATAAAGCTCGTGTTTATCGGTCGCGACCTTGACCGCGAGAAACTGACCTCCGACCTCGACGCTTGTCTGGCGGAAGGTTAAGAGTTAGAAGTTGGCCCTCCGCGACACGCCCGCCTCTGCCCCTATATTTTGCAGTGGCGATTTGCGGCGGGGGGACGATTGATTCTCAATCGTTTTCGTTGTCNCGGAGTGCGGGCGCCCCGAACGGGCGCCCCTACATTTTGCGGGGCCGTATGCTGTGGGAGATTGTTTACGTTGTTGCGGGGCGGGCAAANAAAGAGGTAAGNCGGATGNGGGGNGGGGAGAGGCAATCCCTNTTTCGAAATGTNCAGATTGCCCGCTAAGGAATGTAGGGGCGGCCGTTCGGGCCGCCCGCCCTCCGCGGCAAAGCGGCNCGCAAATCGCCGTGACGGCACNGGCCCCGCAAAAGAGTGTAGGGGCGGCCGTTCGGGCCGCCCGCCCTCCGCGGCAAAGCGACCCGCAAACCGCCAAGACGGCCCCTCCGCGACAAGTCCGGCCCGCAAATCGCCGTGACGGCACCGGCCCCGCAAAAGAGCCACGGAGTGGCGACGTTGTGTTTAACCCGGACACGACCGNAGGGAGTGCCGGGAGAGTCCTAACCGGCATAAGGAGTCGCGGAGCGACGATGTTGTAAATCCCATGCGGACGAAAATGTTTTTGAGGCGGGTGTTGGTCATTATGATGAGATTGATTATTTTTGCAGCTGACAAGGGAAACCTTGTCAGGACATTTTAGTAATCCAAGAAGCGTTATGTCTTCTTCTTGTAAGTGAAAAGCCTAGGAAACTTAACCCACGAAAACAAGAGATGGCAAACGGTTCCCGCGCATAGCGTGGGACTGTTAACCCACATCTGTTTTCAAAGGTTTTCCTAGCACCTTCACTTTAGGACGTGGCATACAGTTCCACGCTTCTGTATCTTAAAAAGGTCTTTAAGGAGCTGGAAGACCCTATAAATCAATCATGAAGAAATTCTTCTTATTGCTCTCGCTCATAATGACCGCGACAGCAATGCACGGAAACGGCTTCGGGGAAGCGCTTGAGCTTCCCGACTTCAATTCCGGGAAAGCAGTGTGGATGATCCGTGCAGGCGTCGGATTTAACGGCGTGGCCGGTGGTGCCAAGGAAACCCAAAAGGCCATCTGGGAAAATGGGAGTTGGGACGGAAGTTTCACCACCATCCCCGGCTATGTGGTTTCTATCGGGTTCAACAAATCATTCGGCGCTCACCCTCTTTATTGGGGTATGGCTCTGGACCTGGGAATGAGAGGCTACAAGACTAATGCCGAATGGATTGCTCGCGGAACAAGCCAGGTGACAGGCGGCACGGACTATCACAAGAAAACGAAGGATGAGACCCTCTCAACTTTCAATGTCCAGGTTTCTCCTATCACGATAGGATACAAGTACACTTTCCTTGAACGCATGGCTGCCGACATTCATCTGGGCGCATTTGCAAGCTATGATTTCGCAGGGGATTACAAGGTCTACACAACCGACCATATCGTTTCCTTCTCAAAATATGGCAACCGCAATGATTTCACCGAGGATGAGTCAAAGATTAAACTCGGGGACATGGAAGGGATGCGCAAATACGACGTGGGAATTAATTTGGGCATTGGCTATTGGTTTGGCCATTTCAACATTGATTTCACGTGGCAGCGCGGATTCATTCCCATCTACGAAGGTGGCGACAAGGAGATAACCATCGGTGGCAAGAAAGGTCAAAAGCGTGAGCAAGGAAACTTTTTCTCCAATAATTTCCAGTTGCGTTTAGGCTACGCATTCTAAGAATCAGAGATTTCTGATGATTTACGTTGCACCGGGCAGAATCGCAAAGCATTCTGCCCGGTGTAATAGCGTTATTTGGAGGTTTTTGCGGGGCGATTGGCGGCAGGGGGAGACGATTGATTCTCAATCGTTTTCGTTGTCGCGGAGTGCGGGCGCCCCGAACGGGNGCCCCTACATTTTGCNGGGCCGTATGCTGTGGGAGATTGTTTACGTTGTTGCGGCGGCCNAAGAGGTAAGGNNGATGAGGGTGGGGAGAGGCAATCCCTGTTTCGAAATGTGCAGATTGCCCGCTAAGGAATGTAGGGGCGGCCGTTCGGGCCGCCCGTCCTCCGCGACAAAGCGGCCCGCAAANCGCCGTGACGACACAGACCCCGCAAAAGAGTGTAGGGGCGGCCGTTCGGGCCGCCCGCCCTCCGCGACAAAGCCGCCCGCAAACCGCCGTGACGGCCCNNNCCCCGCAAAAGANNGTAGGGGCGGNCGTTCGGGCCGCCCGCCCTCCGCGGCAAAACCGTCCGCAAACCGTCGGGATGACACAGACCCCGCAAAAGAATGTAGGGGCGGCCGTTCGGGCCGCCCGCCCTCTGCGACAAAACCGCCCGCAAACCGCCAAGCCGGCACCGGTCCCGCAAAAGAGCCACGGAGTGGCGACGTTGTGTTTAACCCGGACACGACCGNAGGGAGTGCCGGGNCANCCCCAACTGACATAAGGAGTCGCGGAGCGACGATGTTGTAAATCNTTANGAACGAAATNCCTCGCACACAAACTCCTAACTCCTAACTGTCAANCCCCAACTCATTCNCGGANGGGCACAAAAAAAGAATGAGTAACGCAATCCTAAGATTGACAATTACTCATTCTCCTCTCTCCTCAGCGGTATGGACGGGACTCGAACCCGCGACCCCCTGCGTGACAGGCAGGTATTCTAACCAGCTGAACTACCACACCGTGTGTTGTTTCCGCTCCCGGAGAGGTGGGCGCCCTTTCGAGCTTTTGCACTGCAAAGGTAAGGCAGATTTTTCAATTGACCAAAAAATCAATGAAAAATTTTCGCTTAAATAGTGATGCGGCGCGTCACTGACCCTATGCGGATAATGTAAATGCCGCGCGCTGAAATCTTCAGCCGGTGAACNCCGGCGGGAAGTGACTGCTGGCTNACGGGCTGCCCAAGGATGGTCAGCACCCTCACCTGGGTGGGGTGGAGCAGCGTCAGCGTCACCACTCCGTCACGCACGCNCAGCTCCATTCCCGCATCATCAAGGCGCTCGGCATCACGCTGGCTCAGNTGTGAGGTCTGCTCCCAGCGCGTGGCAGCGTCGGCGCATGTGATTGCNCTTCCCGTAACGGTCAGGGCGGCGGCAATGAGGATTATGCGGGCTAATCGTGGTAACATTATGCGCAAAATTACTATTATTTTCTGTATGTGACAATCCGCCCCGAAATTTTGTTGAACTTTTTTCGGGNCAAAAAGTTGTTATAGTGGATGAAAAGGATTAATTTTGTCAATCTCTGACGTGAGCCTGTGCCACGGAGCGCGTGGCTTCCGTCGTCGTTTCAAGAAACCAACATGATTTGCTAATTTTTTTCAGACCAAAACATTCAAATTAATTTTTTCTACGCAGCAAGCCGCGAGGCATTGCATTTCTAATTTTATCAATCTAAAAATCAAGCACAATACACTGTTGCCAACACCGCAGTTGAGGGCCATTTATTAAAACCAGACATGGAAACCAACAATCCCAACAACAACGACAAGAAGCCCAAGCGCCCCCGCATCGGCGCCTCCCGCCCCATGAATCCCGAGCAGTCAGAACAGGCAGGCTACTCTCGCCCCGAAGGCGCNCCCGATGCTCACTCGCAGGCCGGCGGCTCCGAAGGCTACNCCCAGCAGGACCGTCCCTACCGACAGAATAACTACAACCGTCAGGGCGGCTATGACCGTCCGCAGCGCCCCTATGGCCAGCGCCCCTACAACAACAATGGNGGTGGCTATGACCGCCAGCAGCGCCCCTACGGCCAGCGNCCTTACAATAATTATAATAATAACTATAACCGTCAGGGCGGATATAACAATCGCCCCTATAATCCCGGNGCTCCCAAGCCCGAGGCTCCCCAGCAGGAGGGCGTGGANAACACCGCAGCTCAGGCCACTCCCCAGGCTGAAGGCGGCTACACCCCCGGCGGATATGACCGTCCCCGCTCTTACAACCCCAACTATAACCGTCAGGGCGGCTACAACAACAACCGTCAGGGTGGTTACAACAACAATCGTCAAGGCGGCTATAACAACAACCGNCAGGGTGGCTACAACAACAATCGNCNNGGNGGNTATAACAATAACAACCGTCAGGGCGGNTATGGCCAGCAGAACCGTCAGGGCGGCTACAACAACAATCGCCCCGGAGGATATAACAATAACAACCGTCAAGGCGGCGGCTACGGNCAGCAGAACCGTCAGGGCGGCTACNATAACAATCGCCCCGGCCAGCAGCAGAACCGCCAGCGCCACAACCAGTTTGGCATGCCCCACGGCGGAAAGAGCTTCGTGCCCCGTCCCAAGCCCGTGGAATACGAAATGCCCATCCCCGATCCCGATGAGCAGATTCGTCTCAACAAGTACATGGCCAACGCNGGCATCTGCTCGCGTCGTGAGGCTGACGACTTCATTCAGCAGGGCCTCGTGAAGGTCAACGGCGAGGTGGTGACCGAACTCGGCACCAAGATTACCCACAATGACACCGTGGAATACGATGACAAGGTGGTGACCCTGGAGCGCAAGTGCTACATCCTCCTCAACAAACCCAAGGACTGCGTGACCACCAGCGATGACCCCAANGGNCGCCTCACTGTGATGGACATCGTGAAGGGCGCTTGCAACGAACGCATCTATCCCGTGGGTCGTCTTGACCGCAACACCACCGGTGTGCTCCTCCTGACTAACGACGGTGACCTCGCCTCAAAGCTCACTCACCCCAAATACGTCAAGAAGAAGATCTATCACGTGTGGACCGACAAGGATATCGCCGAGGACGACATGCAGCGCATTGCCGACGGCATCGAGCTTGAGGATGGTCCCATCCACGCCGACGCCATCTCCTATGCCACTGACACTGACCGCAATCAGGCAGGTATTGAAATCCACTCAGGACGCAACCGCATTGTGCGCCGCATCTTCGAGAGCCTNGGNTATCACGTGACAAAGCTTGACCGTGTGTACTTTGCGGGCCTCACCAAGAAGAANCTGCCCCGCGGCCGCTGGCGCTACCTCACTCAGGAAGAGGTTAACTTCCTCAAAATGGGTTCATTTGAATAATCAATGATTTTCCTAACCTAAAACGATGAAAAGAACCAAAATAGCCGACATTTTCCGCCCCGAACTCATCGGGCAGGAAGTTGACGTNAAAGGATGGGTGCGCACCCGCCGTGGCAACAAACACGTGCAGTTTGTGGCTCTCAACGACGGCTCAACCATCAATAACATCCAGATNGTGTTTGACATGAGCCGCTTCACTGACGAACAGCTCAAGCCCGTCACCACCGGCTCAAGCATCCATGTGACCGGCAAGCTCGTGGAGTCAATGGGCAAAGGTCAGACATGNGAGATTCAGGCCGACACCCTGGAGGTTTACGGCACTGCCGACCCTGAGGCTTANCCCCTCCAGAAGAAGGGNCACACTCTGGAATTCCTNCGCGAGAAGGCCCACCTGCGTCCNCGCACCAACACNTTCGGCGCCGTGCTCCGTGTGCGCAGNGCNCTGGCTTTCGCCATCCACAAGTTCTTCCAGGAGAAGGGCTTCTTCTATCTCAACACCCCGCTCATCACCGCCAGTGACTGTGAGGGAGCCGGCGCCATGTTCCAGGTGACCACCCTCCCGCTCAATGACCTCCCCAAAACCGAGGATGGCCAGGTGGACTACTCTGCCGACTTCTTCGGCAAGCCCACCGCGCTCACCGTCAGCGGTCAGCTCGAGGGCGAGCTCGGCGCCACCGCGCTCGGTGCCATCTACACCTTCGGTCCCACCTTCCGCGCCGAGAACTCCAACACTCCCCGCCACCTCTCGGAGTTCTGGATGATTGAACCGGAGATGGCTTTCTATGACATCACTGACAATATGGACCTGGCAGAGGAGTTCGTGAAGTATTGCATCCGCTATGCTCTTGACCACTGCCGTGATGACATTGAATTCCTGGCCAAGATGTATGACCCCGAGCTCATTGAGCGTCTGGAATTCGTGCTCCACAACGATTTTGTGCGCCTCACCTACACCGAGGGTGTGGAAATCCTCGAGAAGTCAGGCAAGAAGTTTGAATTCCCCGTTCACTGGGGCACCGACCTTCAGAGCGAGCATGAACGTTATCTGGTGGAGGAACACTTCAAGAAGCCCGTTATCCTCACCGACTATCCCCGCGAAATCAAGGCCTTCTATATGAAGCAGAACGAGGATGGCCGCACTGTCCGCGCCATGGATGTGCTCTTCCCCCACATCGGCGAGATCATCGGCGGCTCGGAGCGTGAGGAGAACTACGACAAGCTCATGACCCGCATCAATGAGCTGGGCATCCCCATGAAGGACATGTGGTGGTACCTCGACACGCGCCGCTTCGGCACCGTGCCTCACTCAGGCTTCGGCCTCGGCTTCGAGCGCCTGGTGCTGTTCGTGACCGGCATGACCAATATCCGCGACGTCATCCCCTTCCCCCGCACTCCCGGCAACGCCGAGTTCTAATCTCCGGCTCACGCCTCCCCCCATACGAAAGCAGGCCCCCTCATCCGGGAGCCTGCTTTTTTTGCGGACATAATGCTGCAAAAAAGAGAGGGAAGCCTGCGCGGTGTGCGCGAGGCTTCCCTTGTGATGACAGAGGGGGGAGGGCGCCTTAGATGGCGTCGTCCTCCACGTTCTCGAGGCTGGCGGGAGCAGGGGTGTCGGCAGTGGCGGCCTCAAGCTTCTTCATGATGGAGAAGATGAAGGCGGCGCTGAGCAGACACAGGCCGATGAGGATGGCCCACACGGCCCACACGGGAATCTTGCCCCACAGGAGCATGGGGATTGACACCAGATAGTTGCCCACGGCAGTGGCGGCAAACCATCCGCCCATCATGGCACCCTTGAGCTTGGGAGGAGCCACCTTGCTCACAAACGAGATGCCCATGGGCGACAGCAGGAGCTCGGCGAGGGTGAGGAGCAGATAAGTGGAGATGAGCCAATCAGGCGACACGCTGCCGTTGGTGCCCACGAGGCTTACAGAGCCGAGCACCATCACCACGTAGGCCAGGCCGGCCATGAGCATGCCGTAGCCGATTTTGCGGGGTGCCGAGGGTTCCTTGCCCTTGGCGGCGAGCATGCCGAAGAAGGCCATGGAGAAGGGGGTGAGAGCTACAACGTAGAAGGGGTTGAACTGCTGGTAGAGAGCGGGGTCGATGCCGGTTACGGTGTCGGGAGTAGTGGAATATATCCACCAGATAATGCCTGCCACGGCGGCGAGAACCACGCCGCTGATTATGCGGGTCATGGCCTTGCGGCTCTGGATGAGGCTGAACAGGGCATATACGCCGGCAGCGGCGGCCACGAGGGCCCAGAGGTTGAAGCCGATGCGGGTCCAGCCGGTGGCGTCGGGCGAGGTGCAGCTCTTGGCAAATTCCGTGAGGGTCTGGCCGTTCTGATGGAACACCATCCAGAAGAAGATAACCACGGCAAACACAAGCAGCAGGGCCACCACGCGGGCCTTGGTCTGCTCGGGGGTGAGTTCGGGAGCCTTGGGTGCGGAAGCCTTGGCGGCGGCAGGGCCGGCAGCTGCGGGCTTCTTATCGGTGAGGATGTGGGCGTAGGTCTTGCGGCCAAGGAGATAAATCAGGAAGCTTACAATCAGCGAGCCGCAGGCAAGCGCGAAAGCGTAGCCGCAACCGTCGGAGAACGCCGTGATATAATTGGTGGCGAATTCCGTGAGGTTCTGGCCGGCCATGCCACAGTCAGCGGCGAAGTTTGAGAGATAGCCGGTGAGGAATTCAGCCACGTTGCCACCCTGCTCCATACCGTTCTGGATGGCGAAATCGGTCATGGTGCGGAGCTTCTCCGGGTCAGTGGGCATGACGGTGAAGTTCTGGGTGTCAATACACCAGTTGCTCACCGTGGCGGCCATGGGGTTGTTAGTGAGGAATCCGGCGTTCTTCAGGGCGAGGTTCTTAAGCGCGATGGCAGCCGTGGGGGCGAACATCGAGCCGAGGTTGATGGCCATGTAGAAGATGGAGAATGCCGAGTCGCGGCGGTCAGCGTAGCGGGCCTCGTTGTAGAGGTCGCCCACCATCACCTGGAGGTTGCCCTTGAACAGGCCGGTGCCCACCGAAATAAGCAGCAGGGCCGCGAAAAGAATCATCATTGAAGTGTCAGAGCGCACGGGGGTGGGTGCCGACATAAGAGCGTAGCCGATAAACATGATGGCGATACCGCTCATCACACACTTTGAGAAGCTCCATTTGTCAGCGAGCCAGCCGCCAACCAGCGGCATGAAGTAGACCAGAGCCAGGAAAATCGAGAAAATCTGGCCGGTCCATGTGGCGTCAAAGCCAAACTTGGCCTGCAGATAGAACAGGAAGATTGCGAGCATGGTGTAGTAGCCGAAACGCTCGCCGGTGTTGGCCAGCGAAAGCACATACAGACCCGCAGGTTGGTTTTTGAACATTGCTTTTGTGGGTATTAGGGTTAAAGAATCAGTTTGTATTCAAGGGGATTAGGGGTTGAACGATATGTCGGCCACGGCGCGCTGATACTTTGCCAGGCTCCCCGCCTTGCCGATGGCTTTGAAGGGGCGATGGCCAATGAGGGGTTCAAGATAGTCCCAGAAGGGCTTTATCTTCATGAGTATCTGCGCGTCGCCGCAGAGGGTGTCGCGATAGTGGTTGAAAATGTCATCGTGGAGGCGGAGGGTGCGCTCCAGCAGTTCCTCCGGGCTCATGGGGGAGCCTGAGCGGAAGTCGGCAAGGAGCGAGGGGCGCGCCAGGAGGCCGCGGCCGGTCATCACGCCTGCCAGGTCAGGGTGAGACGTGAGGATGCGCTCCACGTCGGCCGCCGAGTTGACGCCGCCGTTGTAGACCACCGGATGGTCAAGAGCGCTCTTGAGCTCGCTGAAGGCTTGCTCATGGAGCTCGCCGTCATACTTCTGCGTGGCTGTGCGCGGGTGGATTGTCACCTCGGTGAGGGGCATGGCGTTGAGCTGCGGCAGGACGGCGCGCCAGCCGTAGGGGTCAGTGGTGCCCAGGCGCATCTTGGCCGAGAAGGCTATGGAGGGGCGTGCCGCCATCACGGCCGCCATCTCCTGGAGGCGCGCGGGGTTGTCAAGGAGTGCGGCTCCGCGCCCCTTCTTCATCTGGGGCACGAAGGGGCAGCCCATGTTGAGATCCACGCGGGTTAACCCTTGGGCGGCAATGGTGTCGGCCAGCAGGGCCAGCTCATCGGCATCGCGGGCTATCACCTGGGGGACGACGGTGAGGCCCTCGTTGAAGGGCGAGGTGAGCTCCCTGACATCCTTGGGGCGCACGGCACCGTGGTCAATGCGCGCAAAGGGGAGGTAATACTCATCCACCCCGCCGAAAATCTCGGCGTGGGCACGGCGCCAGGGCGCTTCGGTGTAGCCCTGCAGGGGGCCGGCTATGAGTCGGGGCGTCATTTATTTTTTCTGCGAGAAGGCCAGAGCGTAGAGCTTCATCTGCTTGAGCATGGCCAGGAGGCCGTTGGAGCGTGTGGGCGACAGATGTTCGGCCAGGCCAATGTCGTTTATAAAATGGAGGTCGGCATCAAGAATCTCCTGCGGGGTGTGGTTGTTGAGCACCTGAATGAGCAGGGCTATAATGCCCTTGACTATAATGGCGTCGGAGGTAGCGGCATAGTGCACGCGGCCCTCGGCATCAAGGGTGGCATCTACCCACACACGGCTCTGACAGCCCTCGATGAGGCGGTCAGGGGTCTTGAGTGATTCGTCAAGGTCGGGGAGCTGATTGCCCATGTCGATAATCATGGAGTAGCGGTCCATCCAGTCGTCCACTTCAGAGAATTCCTCTATGATTTCGGCCTGTGATTCGTTGATAGTCATTTCTGTTCGGAGTAAATGAGGGTTGACATTGTTTCACCGACGGCGCGGAGAGTGCGGGCGTCAATAGAGGTCATGTCGTCGTTAAGGGTGTGCCATGTGGGAGGGAAGCTCCCAGTGGCGGGGTTCTCGTTCTCGATGATGTCAATGGCGGGGATGCCGCCTCGGAGGAGAAAGAGATGGTCGTCCACAACGGGGCTGCCGGTGCGGTTGACAAACACGTCGCCATGGCCAAGGCGCGCTGCGAGGCCCCACACGCGGTCAACCACGCTGGGGACAGCCTGCTGCGAGATGGCCTCGCGGAGGAAGCGTGCGCCGGTGCCGCCCACCATATCGAGCACCACGGCATAGAGGGGCGCGGTGTCGGCTGTGTAGGGCATGCGGGATGTCCAGTATTGTGTGCCAAGGCACCATGATGAGCCGCTCTCGTCGTCGCTCTCGTTGCCTGACACACCGGAGTCCTCGGCATCCACCATCAGGATGTCCACCCCGATGTCAGGGCGCTTCAGACCGAATTGGCGGGCCAGCTCCAGGAGCACTCCCACACCGCTGCCGCCATCGTTGGCGCCGGGGATGGGGGTGGAATGGTGAGCGGGGTCAGGCTCGGCGTCAGCCCAGGGGCGAGTGTCCCAATGGGCTGCGAGGAGCACCCTCTTGGATGCGTCGGGATTGAAGCGGCCCATGATGTTGGTGACGGGGATGGTCACGCCGTCGTGGCGCGTGGCCGAGCCTTTCTGAACGGTCACCGTGTCGGCTCCGTGACGGCGGAGCTCGGCGGCTATCCATTCGCCGCATGCGCGGTGGCTGTCACTGCCAGGCACACGGGGCCCGAAGGCCACCTGCCGGGCCACATAGGCATAGGCGCTGTCGGCGCTGAAGGGGGCGGCGGCAAGGGTGTCGGCCGCGGCCTTGGAGTCCTGCCCTCCGGCATTTCCGGAGCCGCAGGCGCCGAGGAGCATGGAGGCCACAAGTCCGGCAATCATTAGCTTTGCGTTCATTCTGATGGTTTGGTTTGTGCAAAAATAATCAAAAATCTTGCTCAGACTGACGAAAAATGCGCAAATTTGCAGCGTATGTTCCACTCTTTGACCACAGAATTGTGTGTAATGGGGCTTTTTGCCGCCGCTGCGGTAATAGCCTACGCTGTCAGGCCAGCCTCGCGGGGGCCTGTGAGTCAGCATCTTCTTGCGGGAAAACTCAGCGCCGAGGGGCCGGAAAGGCCGTCGGTCGACGTGGAGTGCGGTCCTGACGGCAGTGTGGCGCTCTGGCGCAACGGTCTGGAGGGTCTGACCACTGACGATGCCGTGAGTCTGGCCGTCAATGTGCGCGGCTTCGATGTGGAAATCATAGAGCGCAAGGCGCTGTCACGCTCAAGCTCCACCATGGCGGAGCCGGTGGATTNNGCGCTGTTCACGCTTGATTTTCTGGGGCGCGAGCATTACCACATCATCTATAAAATCGACGACGAGGTGGCTGCGGCTTTCACCATAAATGTGCGCCCCGGCATGAGGCGCCATGTCACCTTTGACCGCTGAGGTCAGAATGCAGAGGGCTTCAGGGTGAGCCCCACGCGCTCATGGAGTCCGAACATGAGGTTCATGTTATGAAGCGCGGTGCCTGAGGCGCCCTTGAGGAGATTGTCAATCACTGTGGTGATCACAAGGCGACCGTCGGCTTCCTGANGGTGGATGAGGGCCTTGTTGGTGTTGACCACATCCTTGAGGTCCACGGGGCGGGGCGACACGTAAGTGAAGCTGTGGTCAGAATAATAGTCCTCGAAAGTGCGGCGCACGTCGGCCAGAGTTCTGCCGGCGGGCATATCCATATAGCTCACGGCGAGGATGCCGCGGGCAAAGGGACCGCGCATGGGGATGAAGCTCACGGGAGCCGAGAAGTTTTCCTGAAGTTCGCAGAGAGCCTGCGCCACCTCGGGGATATGGCGATGGGTGAGCGGAGTGTCAACCGACACATTGTCAGAGCGCCATGAGAAATGGCTGTCGGCCGACGGTGTGGAGCCCTCGCCGGTGCTGCCGGTGATGGCGGCGGTGTGGATTTCGCTTCCAAGCCAGCCCTCTTTGGCAAGGGGGAGGAGCGAGAGGGTCATGGCTGTGGCAAAGCCGCCGGGGTTGGCCACGTGGCGGGCGCCGCGCACCATGGCCTTGCGGTTAAGCTCGGGGAGACCGTAGACAAAATCGTGAGAGTCAGAGGCCAGGCGGTGGTCAGCCGAGAGGTCGATGATTTTCACCGAAGCGGGCACCGGGTTCTCGGCCAGGAAGCGGGCGGCCTCGCCGTGGGGGTGGCAGAGGAACACAAGGTCCACACCTTCCCAGGCGGGCTTGTCAGTGAAGCGCAGGAAGGTTTCGCCGAGGAGGCCCTGATGGATGTCAGTGACCTGGCGGCCGGCATGCTCGGGGCTGCACACCCAGGCTATTTCCACGTCGGGGTGGTTCACGAGAAGGCGGAGGAGTTCGCCGGCGGTGTACTCGGCACCGGCGGTGATGGCTACGGAAATCATAGTGTAGGAGAGTTTTTGAATATGTCGTTATAGATTATGTCAGTGGCACCGACGGAGCGGCGGATATAATCGCCGGCGGCGCGCGATGCACTTCTTAAAGCGTCGGGGTCAGAGATGAGGCGAGTGGCCGTGCGGTCAAAATCGGCCTCGGAGCTCACCGAGAAGCCGCCGCCGCAGGCAATGAGGTCAGAGGCCTCCTTAAACTTGGCATGGTTCGGGCCGAAGATAACCGGGAGATCATACACGGCAGCCTCATTGAGATTGTGGATGCCCACGCCGAAGCCACCGCCCACGTAGGCCAGAGTGCCCTTGCGATAGATGGAGGCGAGCTTGCCGAAGCTGTCAACGATGATGGCCGACAGACCGGCGGGGTCAATGAGCGGGTTGGCCTCCAGCTCGGAGAGCAATCGGCAGCTGTCCTCGCCCAGCTTGCGGCGCAGCTTGAGGAGGCGCTCGGGGTTGAACTCATGGGGGGCAAACACGCTCTTCACCTCGGGGTGGGCCTTGAGCCAGGGGATGATGATGTCCTCGTCAGGCTCCCATGAGGAGCCGGCAATGAGCAGATGGCGGGTGCTTTGGGCCAGAGCGTCGATGACAGGCATGTCAATGACAGTGCGCTGAATGTCAGTGACGCGGTCAAAGCGGGTGTCGCCGGCCACGGTCACATTGGTCACGCCGATTGAGGCGAGGAGGCTGCGAGAGCGCTCGTCCTGCACATAGAGGCGCGTGTAGCAGCGCAGCATCTTGCGGAATATGGTGCCCCAGGGCTTGAAGAAAATCTGCGAGGGGCGGAAGATGGCCGAGATGAGATAGGTGGGCACCCCGGCACGGCGGAGCGCCGAGAGATAGTTGCGCCAGAACTCATACTTGACAAACACCGCCGCCACAGGCTTGACAATGTCCACCAGTATGCGGGCATTGGCCGGAGTGTCAAAGGGGAGATAACACACGGCATCGGCGCCCGGATAGTTGCGGCGCACCTCGAAGCCCGAGGGTGAGAAGAATGTCAGGAGCACCTTGAGGTCAGGGCGCTCGCGGCGCAGGCGTTCAATGAGGGGGCGCCCCTGCTCAAACTCGCCGAGCGAGGCGGCATGGACCCACACCCAGCGTGCGCCGGGTGCTTCGGCGATTTTGGCGCGCAGTGTGCGCTCCACGTCGCGATGGCCGCTGACCATGAGCCGCGCCTTGGGATTGCGCAAGGCGGCGGCACGGACAGCGGCTTTATAAAGATGTATTCCAGTGTTGTAAAGCACTCCGGGGGAATGTTAGTGAAGGAGGGGGGATTACCCGAGGCGTTCCACAGCGGCCGCGAGGCGCGCAACGGTTTCGTCGAGGCCCAGAAGTTCGGTGATGTCGAACATGTGCGGACCCTTGCATTCACCCACCACGGCGAGGCGGAAGGCGTTCATGACGTTGCCCATGTGATAGCCATTGTCAGTAATCCATTTGAGGATGGTTTCCTCGGCGGCCTTGCTCTCCAGCGAGGGGAGTGCGCGGAGCTGCTCCTGGAGCTCGCCCATGATGCGGGGAGTGTCCTCGTTCCAGCGCTTCTTGACTGATTTCTCCTCATAGGTGTCAGGAGCAACGAAGAAGAAGCGGGCGTGGTCCCAGAGGTCAGCCACAAAGTTGATGCGGCTCTTGACCATACCTACGGCGCGGGTGATATATTCGTCGCTGAAAGCTTCGGGGTCAACGCCGTGGGCGCGCATCACCGGCTTGAACAGCTCGGCCAGCTCGGCGTCAGGGAGGAGCTGGAGATATTCATGGTTAAACCAGCGGCCCTTTTCATAGGCAAACTTGGCGCCGGCGCGTGAGCAGTGGTCAATGGAGAATTTGGCAATGAGCTCATCCATGCTCATCATCTCGGTGTCGTCGCCGGGATTCCAGCCCAGGAGAGCCAGAAAGTTGACCACGGCCTGAGGCAGATAGCCGCTCTCACGATAACCGCTGGAGGTTTCGCCGCTTTTGGGGTCATGCCACTCCAGGGGGAACACGGGGAAGCCCAGGCGGTCTCCGTCGCGCTTGCTGAGCTTGCCCTTTCCGTCAGGCTTGAGCAGCAGGGGGAGGTGGACAAACGCGGGGGCGGTGTCGGCCCAGCCGAAAGCCTCGTAGAGAAGCACGTGGAGGGGAGCCGAGGGGAGCCACTCCTCGCCGCGAATCACGTGGGTCACCTCCATCAGGTGGTCATCCACGATGTTGGCCAGGTGATAGGTGGGGAGGTCGTCGGAGCTTTTGTAGAGCACCTTGTCATCGAGAATCGATGAGTTGATGGTCACGTTGCCGCGGAGAAGGTCGTTGACGGTCACGTCACGGCCCGGCTCAATCTTGAAGCGGACCACGTAGGGGGTGCCGGCATCAATGAGCGCTTTGACCTCCTCGGCAGGCATGGAGAGGGAATTGCGCATGGAGCCGCGGGTGGAGGCGTCATACTGGAAGTTGGCCACCTCGGCGCGAGCCTTGTCAAGCTCCTCGGGAGTGTCAAAAGCAATGTAAGCCTTGCCGGCATCGAGGAGCATCTTCACGTGCTCGCGATAGATGTCGCGACGCTCGCTCTGCTTGTAAGGACCGTAAGCGCCGCCTTCCTTCACACCTTCATCAATCTTGATGCCGAGCCAGGCCAGAGCCTCGTTGATATACTCCTCGGCTCCCGGCACAAAACGGCGGGAATCGGTGTCCTCGATGCGGAGAATCATGTCCCCGCCATGCTGACGGGCAAAAAGATAGTTATAGAGAGCTGTGCGCACACCGCCAATGTGGAGCGGACCTGTGGGCGACGGAGCGAATCTGACTCTTACCTTGCGTTCCATGAAATGATAATGTTTAATCCGTGTGCAAAGTTACAAAAAAAATCCTATCCTCCGGGGTGCAGCACGGTTAACCCCGCAGGTGAGGAAAAAACTGACCATCTGAGAAGCACGCGCAAAGTTACTGCGCCATTCGGCTCAAATGAGGCGATAATGCCGTAAACGGTCATTAAAAAGGTGGCTGACGGCGTGGCATAAAAAAACTATCCTCCGGGGTGGGGAGGATAGAATAGATGTGTGGTTAAGAAGGGGGTGTGTGTTCAGCGTGTAATCAATTGTTGAGGAGCTTTGAGGCAGCGGCTTTGGCTTCGTCGGCCTTTTCCTTGGCGGCGTCCTTCACCTGGCCGGCCTTTTCCTTGGCGGCATCGGCCACATTCTCAGCCTTGCTGACGGCGGCATCCTTGGCGGCCTTGGCGGTCTCCACAGTCTTGTCCTTGACAGCCTCACCGGCTTCTACGGCAGCGCTTTTGAGCGAATCAACGCCTGAATGAGCGCGGTCAGCGATAGAGTCGGCCTTAGCCACGGGGAGGGCATCGATTTTGCTCTTGGTGGCGTTGAAGAAGTCAAGCATCTCGGGAGCCTTGGTTGAGACGGTGCTCTGAATGTCGTTGAGATACATCACGGCTTCGTCCACCTTGCCCTTGTCGGCCAAAGTTTTGGCGTAGGACACAGCCTCCTCCACATAGAATTTGATACTGTCAGTGTCGTTGCACGATTCAATGCGTGAACGGAAGTCCTGAGCCTGGTCCTCGGCCTTGTTGGCTGTTGACTCGCATGAGGCGAGCATGGTGGCGGCCACTGCCGCAATGAGAAAGATTCGTTTCATAGCAATAAATATACTCTTCTGAATCTAACACCCTGCCGCCCGGAAAGGTTCACAATCCCGTCATTTTTCAGCCGAAAAAAGGCGGCTGATTTTTCGCTTGAAGACGGGTGATTGCATAAGCTATTGATTTATAGCGCAAAGATAGCAAAAAATCGGGTTCCCGTAAAATTCAAAACGGCGATTTTCTGTGTCTCCGTAAAATTCAGGCGAGCTAACTGCCTGATAAATGTCAGGGAGCAGGGGTCAGAAGGGGTAGCCGATGGCGAGGTGGAAGGCGAGGGATTTGCCGAAGGATTCCATGTTGTAATAGCCGTGGCGCGAGGTTTCGTAAGGGGCATGGATGCCGATGCCGAGGTCAGCGCGGATCACGAGCATGCTGATGTCGAAGCGGAGTCCCACACCGGTGCCCAGAGCTATGTCGTTCCAGAACGTCTTGGCGCGGAGGGTGCCGCCGGGGCGCTGGGGGTCGTCCTTGAGGAGCCAGATATTGCCGGCGTCAATGAATGCGGCACCGTGGAGGGGTCCGAGGATGGGGAAGCGCAGCTCGGTGTTGAGCTCGAGCTTGAAGGTACCGGTCTGGTCAAAGTAGCCGTTGACCATTGAGGCGGGTGCGCGATATGAGCCGGGGCCGATGGAGCGCACGGTGAAGGCGCGGATGGAGTTGGCACCGCCAATGTAGAACTGTTCGCTGTAAGGCACCTGCGAGGAGTTGCCGTAGGCGTGGGCGGCACCCACCAGGACGCGGCTCACCAGCCAGATGTCGCGATGGGTTATGCGACGGCCGTAGACCACCTGTGCCTGACCCTTTACAAACTGAGAGAAGGGGGTGCCGAAGAGGTTCTTTTCACCGTGCTTGCCGCAGAGTTCATAGACGCTCCAGAAGAGGTTGCCGGCCTCCTGGAGGGTCACTTGAGCGTCGAGGGTGTTATCGTGGTGCCACTCGCGATTGTAGGTCCAGGTGTAGCTCATCTGGGGGATATACTGGCTGCGGAAGCTGAGGGCCACGGCAGGGTTCTCGTTCATGATGGAGTCAAACTCGGTGGTGGTGTGCATGAGTTTGGTGTAGGTGAGCTTGAAGGGTGTGAACGAGTTTGACACGTGGCGCGAGTGTTGCCAGTCGTAGGTGATTCCGGCGTTGAACTGCGCCATGCGGAAGTAGTGGGGTCGGTTGAGCAGGTCAGCGTTGAGGCTGATGCGGGTCCAGTTGAGCACACGGCGCCGGCGGGTGATCCATGAGGGTGCAAGCAGGCGCGGAAAGGCGAGTGAGGCGGTGATGCCTGCCTCATAGGAGTTAAACACGCCGTTTTTGCCTCTGTTTCGGCCCGTCTGCCATTCATAAGAGCCGTTGACCTGGACGGAGAATTGCTCGCCGCCGCCGAAGAGGTTCTTGTTAGTCACGCCAAACACAAGGCCCGGGCCCAGATAACTGTTGCTCTTGGAGGTGACGTTGGCTTCAAGGGTGGCCTCGAGGGGACGGTCAAAGGTGCAATCTATCACCACGTCGAGAGTGGGGCGGGAGGCGGTGGTGTCAGGGATGGCGTTGATTTCTATGCCGCTGAAAATGCTCAGGCGGGAGAGGTAGGTCTGAGTGTTGTTCATCTGCCGCACGGTGAATGTGCGACCCGGGCGGAAGGCGATGCACTCGGGGATGAGCTTGCGGCGCAGGCGCGAGGGGGTCATCTGGATGACCGTGCCGCGTGAGGTCTGGAACGTATCGGGGGTGCCGGCTCCGTCAGCGCGGTGGACGATGGTGGTGATGCGTCCGGTGACGTAGCGCTGCCGGGCCCAGAGGGGAATGTTGGAGGCCACGTCGAGCTTCATGGCTATGCGTCCGGGGGTGATGGTGGAGTCAGCCAGATACTCGATGTAGTCAGGGCGGAAGAAGTAGTAGCCGCGGTTACGCACGGCGTTGGCAATGTCGGTGCGGAGGGCTGAGAGAGAGTCGGTGGAGTAGCGCATGCCGGGCTGGAAGTAGGAGCTCTTTCGGGCCACGGAGTCGATGTAGTGGTTAAGGGCGCATGTGTCAGGCAGGAGGATGATGGAGTCGAGGGTGTAGGCGGGTCCGGTGGAGATGGTGTAGAGGATGCTTGCCTTGCGCTTGTTTTTGCGCTGCACCAGTGAGTAAGAGGCGTGGCCCTGGAAGAAGCCGTTGTTGTCAAGCACCTCATCGATCATGCGGGTGCGCAGTTCGGGGCGCACGGAGCTTATGAGCACGGGCTCCTGCACGAGCTTGTTGTAGACCCACTTGCCGAGGCCTTTCTTGGGCTCGGTCCAGTGGTTCCACACCCAGAGGCCGATGGGGAAGGGGTAGCGATAGTAAGGAGAGTAGAGGCAGTTGTTAGGCTTGACGTTGACCGCCTGCTTGATTTCCGAGGCCATGCCGCCGGGCACCTTCTGGCCCTTGGGGGCTTCGATGGCAATTTTCTTTACACCCGTGTAGAGAATCTCGTCCTTGTCAAGGCGGCTCGTGGTGGAGCAGGCCTGAAGGAGAAGCAGGGCCACGGGGATGAGCAGGGCGCGCAGCAGGTGATTATTTTTCAGTGTTGTCATCGGTAGCAGGGGTGTTGGCGGGGAGTTGGACAGTGGGGGTTGAGCGGCGGCGACGGCCAAAGCGGAACAGGTCGGCCAGCGAGTTGAGCTTGCGCTTGAGGACGAAGCCGGCGCCCGTCTGGGTGATTTCGCCTTCAAGGATGCTCTCAAAGCCGGTGTGGCGGAAGATTCTCACATACATCGAGCCGGTGCGGTTGAGCATGTATTCGAAGGATATGTCGCTGATGAGGTTCTGCGAGAAGTTCTCATCGGCGTTGGCGTCGGTGGAGTAGTTGCCGCCCACCACAATCTTGAAGCGGTCATCAAATAGGGATTTCGACACCTGATAGCTGTAGCTGGTGGTGGAGGCGGTGTTGCCGTTGCGGGTGCGGTCATACTGGTCGATGCCGAAGGATATGTCCACGCCCTTGACGTTGTTGGCCATCCAGGAGTTGAGCTTCGACTCAAGGAATGAGTAGAGGGGATTGCCCGAGAGGTTTGACGAGGCTGAGGTGCCGGGTCCGGTGTAGGTGTTGTAGAGCAGGAGGTTCATTGCCTGGTTGGCGCGCTGCTCGGGGCTCATGCTCTGGAGCTCATTCTGGACGGTGATGTCATCGTTGGTGGAGAGGTCAAAGTTGACGTTCATGTTCTCGAGTGTTCCGGTGACATTGAGCCCGATGTCAAAGGTGATTACGCGCGAGTTCTGTCCGCTCTGGGTGACGTTGGCTTTAAGGCGGTCAACGGCGCTGAGGTTAAGCTGCGGGTCAAGCATGTTGCCGGTGAAGGCCACGTAGCTGCCCTCGTTGATGTCGAAGCTCTTTTCGCCGAGCATGGGCACATTGTAGCGGGCCATGCCTTTGTTGATGGTGTAGCGGCCTATGAGGCGACCGTCGTTGACGGGGCTCATGGAGAAGTCAAGCGTGCCTGA
The DNA here is from genome assembly GCA_014802445.1 of Bacteroides sp. Classification (GTDB taxonomy): domain Bacteria; phylum Bacteroidota; class Bacteroidia; order Bacteroidales; family Muribaculaceae; genus CAG-1031. The sequence goes on from JAAVCF010000011.1 coordinate 50,811, forward strand.
GCCTTGAATCTGGGCTTTGCTGGCACCGTCCGGGGTGATGTCGACGGTGATGGTGGTGCCTTCCTGGATGGTCAGGCCGGCGTTGAGCACCAGCGCCATGGAGCGGGCCACGGAGTCGGCCTGAGCCACCTGAGTGGTGTCGTTGAAGCTCACAAAGCGCACCATTTCATCCACACCGGCCGACGCCGACGAGATTGTTGACGCCGTGGGGGGCATGACGTAGGTGAAGTTGGAGCCTGCCAGGAGGGTCATGTCGGCGTTGACAAGGAGCACGTTCATGTTGCCTTTGACGGTGGCGTCGAGGTTGATTGAAGCTTTGCCGAAGGCGTCGGCGCCGTTGCGGGCCCTTGAGGAGTTGAGAATCTGCATGTCAGAGGCTTTGAGGGCGAGGTCGAGGCCCACGTTGGCAAGGTCGCGCAGATTTGCTGTGCCGTTGATGCTCAGGGGGTTCTTGTTGCATCCGAGGATGGAGAAGTTGTTGAAGGTNACTATGCCGGAGTCAACGGGGATTTTCTCGTCGGAGAANCGGAAGTCGGTGCCGAGCATGGTGACGCGCACGGCNGTGGAGTCNAAGTTGAGCCAACCGTTNAACACGGGATGGGCCATCGAGCCTGAAATGTCCATNTTGCCGTTGAGCATGCCGCTGAGCTTGGCCATGCCNTGGGGGAGGAAGGGGTTNGCCACGGCCAGAGGGAAGTGAATCATGTCAAAATCAAGCAGGAAGGGGCTGCTGCTGAGGGTGTCGTTGAGGGTGCCGCTGACGGTGATGGTCTTTATGCTGTCAACCATCAGGGCCATGTCGGCGCGGAGCTGACCGCTGCGNGGNTCGGTTTCTACGTTGACATCGACGTCGAAGTTGCCAACGCGCTCATTGTTGTAGAAGAAGTCGGAGAGGCTNACGTTGCCGTCGCCGGTGAGAGTGGCNCCGCCGAGGTGGACCGTCATGTCGGCGCTCACATTACCCTTCATGGGGGGCGCCCAGGGAGAAATGGCGAGCCAGTCCTGGATGTGGATGTCACGCAGCTGGAGCACGAGGTCTTCGTCGCTCAGGCCGGCCAGGGCGGCGGTGGAGTCGCCGTGTNCGGCATGGTTGTGGGCGGTGGTGAAGAGTCGCAGNGAGCTTATGGAGTCAGTGAGNGTGAGGTCNGCNTTGATGCTGTGGGTGAAGAGGTTATAGTCAATGTGGTTGTCGCGGTTGATGGTCCAGCGGCGGTAGGCTATGGTGGGGTTNTAAGGCACAAAGCGGAGGCTGACGGTGGAGTCAGAGGCGAAGGCCGAGAGGCCCAGGCGATAGCCGGCTTCGTTGNGGATGTTCTTCTGGTTGAGCAGGGCGTGGAAGCGGTTGCTGCCCAGGAAGCCGTTGAGGGTCACGTGGGCAAACTCNTCCATCGTGCCGGGGCGGTTGTTGATCATAGCNCTGTAAACNAGATAGTGGCCGTGCTGGCGCCCGTTGATGGTGATGGTGTCGAGGCGNGTGGTGCCGGTGAGGAATCCGGTGACGGCGCCGGAGAAGCCTATCAGAGAGTCGTTTGAGGCTGTCAGAGCGGCGTGGTTCCATGAGGTGCCTGATGAACGGAGGAATTCGGCGGCTACGTTGTTGGCGCCCATGTCGAGCATGAGGTTGAAGGGAGGGAGGGCACGCTGCAGCGAGTCGATGTCAACGCTGCGGGCGGCAATCTGGCGGTCAACGAGCTTGCCNGTGGCGGTGAAGCGGGTGAGCAGACTGTCGAGCTGCGTGGGGCTTGTGAATGAGGCAATGAGGTCGCCGTTGGAGATGTCGGCGCGCACCAGCGAGTCAGAGAGCAGGGCGCTCAGGTCGGTGCGCCCGGTGCGGATGGGCATGGAGCCGTAGAGCCAGTCCACNCTGTCCACGCTCAGGGATGCGTCAAGGAAGCCTGTGCGGGGATTGAAGGTGCCGGCCGNGTGGAGCGCGAGGCTGCCTTGGCAGGTGTCGGTCATCAGCTTGAGGGCCAGGAGGTCAAGATGGTTCACGCGGCCGTTGAGGTTCCAGGTGTAGCCTGAGTCGGTCGACGTGGTGGCCGTGAAGCCCATAGCCAGGTTGGCGGGGACACTGCCTGACGAGAGGCTGCCTTCGGCGCGTCCGCCGCTGAGGTGGGCGTTGAGGCGGATGTCATGCAGGGGCTGATGGTTGTAGGTCACGGAGATGACGTCGGCGTCGATGTGCATGTCGGTGGTGCGGGCCAGAGGGTTGTAGCCGTGGCCGCGTGCGGTGAGGTCGGCGCTCAGGGAGCCCACGCCGAGCGTGGGCATGAAGCTTCCTACGGGGAAGTCACGCGCCTGAAGGCGTGCATCGTAGCTCTCGCGGTTGCCGTTCCAGTTGCCTTTGAGGGCCACCCGTCCGTTGTCGGCGGTGACCTTGAGGTCAGCGTTGACAGCCATGGGCGAGTAGGCCACGTTGCCTTTGACGGTCATCACCTGCGGCAGTCCGATGCCGGGGAGGAGCTTGGCGCGGGTGATGGAGCGGCGCACGGCGGGGGTGGCGGTGAGCTTGCCGTCGAGGGTTATGTCGGCCGCCATNCGGGTGGCGTCGGTGGGATTGTCAATGGTGCCGGAGGCGTTGAGGCGCAGCATGCCGGGATAGTTGGCTGTAAAGCTGCGGAGGGTGATGCTGCGGGGGGTGCCGGCGGCGTTGGCGCTNAGGGTGAGCATGGCCGGCACGGGGAGGGCGCTGATGGTGGAGCGCAGGGCGGGGAAGGCCAGCACGGCNTCGGCCAGGCCTATGGAGGCGTCGGCGTCGAGGCTAAGCGGGGTGGTNGGTGAGGTGAAGCCCTCGGTGCCCATGGTGGCTGAGAGGGTGGCCTGTGAGTTGTTGGTGNTGANGCGGAAGGCGCGGGCCTGCATCAGTGAATCGTTCATGGCGAAGGTGCCTGAGGCGTCGAGGGTGAGGCCGCAGCGCTCGGTGGCGNGCAGGGTGCGCAGGGGCACGGTGATGGAGGTGCCGCGATTGTAGAATGAGTCCACNGCAATCTCAATGTTGCTTGCGCTCAGATAGCTCATGTCNAGGCCNGGCAGGGGCTTCACGCCGCGCTGGGCGTAGAGGGCTTGGCGGCCGGTGAGCCGCAGGGAGTCGGCGGTGATGGTCCACATCTGGTCAGGTGGCGTGACGGTGGAGTCAACGGGCGCCATGGGATAGTCAGCGTTCTCTTTCAGCCATTGCGCGGAGGGGGTGAGATAGGTGGCGCTCACACTGTCAATGCGGAGCGAGCGGGCGTGGATTCGGCGGTTGGTGAGGTCAACGGTGCCTTGGGCCAGGCTGGCCAGGGGCACCTCGCAGTGAAGAGAGTCAATGGTGGGAAGCATCTGCATGGTGTAGCTTACNCGGCGCAGGGTGATGTTGGCNGCGTGGATCACCATGGGGTTGGAGGCGGCAGTGTCAACGGGAGCGGGCACGGTGTCGGGACGCATTATGAGCCGGATATTAGCACCATCCACCTCGGCGCTGCTCAGGTCAATATCCTCCATGTTCATTTTCAGGCGCGAGGGGTTGATGACGGCGTGGTCAATGCGCGCACGGAGCCACATCAGCGAGTCAGCGTTGCCCATCTGATAGAAAGTGGAGTCAAGGCGGGCGTAGTTGACGTCGATGTCGCCCTTGAAGAGCGGGAGAAGCTTCACGCCCACATCAAGGCGTCCGGCCGTGAGCATGGTGTCGCCGGTGGCTTCCACCACTCTCACACCGCTCACGCTCAGGCGGAGCGGCCAGCGCAGGCGCAGCTTATCCACGGCCACATCCATGCCCGTGGATTTCTTTACCTCNTTGATGGCGATNTCCTTGGCAAAGTCCTGAATGAAAGGAACATAAAGNAGNGCCGGAATGAGCACCACNAGTGCCGCGATTCCCGCCACAGTCCAAAGCAGCCATCTGACCACTCTATTTCCCAATGATTTGTGCATAAGCGATAATGCGATTAACCTATGTTAAGAAAACCAGCAGGAGGGGCGATTGGTTTAACGCAATNGNGGAAAATCACCATAAATTTTAACACTGTCACTCAGGGTGGTGACCAGCAGGCAGCCCGTGCCGGGAAAGCGGGCAATCAGGCGGCGGGCCTCGTCTTCTCCGGCGGTCATGCATGCNGTGGCCAGCGCGTCGGCGGTCATGCAGTCANGGGCGCTCACGGTCACGGCGGCAATCTTCTGCTCGGCNGGGAGGCATGTGCGGGCGTCGATGGTGTGGCCTATGCGTCCGCGCCCCTCTATGGNGCGGTAGTTGCGGTAGTTGCCTGACGTGGCCAGTGCAAACCTCCCTCCGGGGGCCACGTAGGCCATCCCCTNATGGCCGCTCTGGCCGCTGCGGGGCGAATCAATCATGATGCGCCAGGGCTNGCCGCGGTCATTGAGCCCCGAGGCCACAATCTCNCCCCCTATCTCCACCATATAATCGGTCACGCCGCAGCGCTCCAGCCGCTCGGCCACGAGGTCGCATCCCAGCCCCTTGGCAATGGCCGAGAAGTTAAATTCCGTGGCAGCCTGCGGCTTCACGATGCGGCCGTCAGGCATAATGGCGCAGCGTCCGAATCCGGTCAGAGCCCTCACGCTGTCAATCATGGCGNCGGTCACGCTCACGGTGTCATGGCCCGGTCCGAAGCCCCACAGCTTGATGGCGGGTCCCAGAGTGGGGTCAAACCTCCCTTCGGAGGCCTCCCACACCCGCTCGGCGCCGGCCCANACGCGCCTGAGCAGACTGTCGGCCCTCACCGTGGTGTCGCCGCTGTTGATGGCCCAAAGGAGCCCGNAGGGATTGAAGGCGGAGACGGATTGGTCAATCTCGTTCATGGCCTCGAGCACTTCGTGGTCAAGATTGTCAGAGGCCTTATATATAATGTGGTAAGTGGTGTTCCACACCCCGCCGTCCATGGTGCGGTAAGCGGGCGAGCGGCGGCAGCCGGTGAGTCCCGTCAGGGCTATTATCGCGGNCGTGAGCACCGCGGCAAGTAGGCTTTTCATTGTCAAGGGTAGCTATAAATCAGTCAAAGATACGAAGAAATTGTTATATTTGCGTATTGCATAATCTAACACCCCCTCGAATCAACATGAATCCCTGCTACATTTTCCTTGCCGACGGCTTTGAAGAGATTGAAGCCGTCACACCCATCGATGTTCTGCGCCGCGCGGGNCTCGAAGTTATCACAGTGTCAGTGAGCGACAGCCTNCGGGTGACCGGAGCCCACTCCGTGCCTTTCATGGCCGACACTCTCATTGCCGACCTTCCCGCTGATGCTCCCGCGCAATGGCTCATCTGTCCCGGCGGTATGCCCGGCGCAACGAACCTTGCCGCGTGCGACAAGCTCACCTCAATGCTCCGCCGCCAGTTTGAGGCCGGAGGCAATATCGCCGCCATCTGCGCCGCCCCGGCTGTGGTGCTGGCNCCNCTCGGCATCCTCGACGGACGCGAAGCCACCTGCTANCCCGGCTTCGAACAGATGTGTCCCGACGCCATCATGAAGAANCAGCGTGTGGTGGCGCTTCCCGGACTCATCACCGCCAACGGCCCCTCATCGGCGCTNCCCTTCGCCCTGGCCATNGCCGAGGCNACCGTAGGCGCCGACAAAGCNCGCGAAGTGGCCCAGGGGATGCTNTGCTAAACCCCNTCAACAGTTAGAAGTTAGGAGTTTTTGCGGCTGCAACGCATTGTTTGTCAGCCTCAAAAACTCCTAATTTTATTACCCCGCANGGACGCTNTGTGTGGCTTTCGGGTNAANGNTGTGATTGAANGTCAATTAAATATAGCATNGCNGAGGGCGGACGCACCGGTTGCCACTCCCACCTCCCACCTCCTAACTCCTAACTCCCAACTCCCAACTCCTAACTTCTAACTTCTAACTCCTAACTCCTAACTCTTTACGCAAAGTGGCGGCCGGAGGATGGGATCCCCGACCGCCACTCGCTGACGTCAAGATATATCACGTAGATTTTTCGGTATTTATATATGTGTAGAGAAAACTTTAACTATTCTAAGGACTTTTCCTGACGTGTCACTATGTGTTCTTATTATCACTCAAAAAGTTGCAGTAGGGGCGGCGTCATCGTCGGTGATGATGCCTTNTNAGCAGGAGGGGATGNGNGATTATGGGGTCCATCTGACGTTGAGTTATTTTGTTTTGACGTTTGTTAATGATTATGTGGCAAAGGTAGGGTATAGAGTTGAAATATGCAACAAAATCACAAATTATTTTAATAAAAATGTAATTTTATTTATCTCNCCGCTTATAAACTCCAATCGCTCAGCTCATAAACAGAAGAGGCCGCGCTCCTAAGGGCGCGGCCTCCTTGATGAAAAGAGTCAGAGTTCAGTGGATTACTCAGCGAACGAGCTCCTTGCGGCCATTGTGGATGTAGATGCCGGGGATAGTGGGAGCGTTCACGCGGATACCCTGGAGGGTGTACCACACNTCTTCNGTGGCTTCGCTTTCGCTGACGCCGGTGATGGTCTCGATGGCAGTGGTGTTGTCAAGGAGGTTGTCAGGACCGGTGGGGTCAGGATAGAGCGTTTCTTCAGGTTCGCCNATCACCACGGGCATGTGGCTGATGGTGGTGTAGGTGCGGTTNAGACCGTTAAAGCGGTTCTGGTCATCGAAGGTCACGTTGAAGTAAGNGGTGCCTTCCACTGCGGGCATCAGACCGTAGTTATTGTCGTTGGGGTTGCCCCAGTCAGCAGCCTTTGANCCACCGTTGGTGAAGATCACGCGGGTTTCGCCGGGCTGGATTGAGGTGTTGTCGNCGTCGCCCCAGTAGCTCGGGATGAGCTGGGCATTGTCGGTCTGGATNAGGATACCGTTGACAGTGTTGGCGGGGGTNGCCACGGNGCCGTTGTTGTAAACGGTCACGGCAAACTGCAGGAGCTGGCCGGCCAGCGANGCGGCGTTGGGAGCNTAAGCGGGAGCTGAGGCGCCCTCGAAGTATTCTTCAGGNGCCCATTCCACCTTGGTGATGACCACTGACATGCCCTGAACGCGGTCAGTGCTGTAGCCGGTGGTGAAGCTGTTNACGGCGGGGGTGTCNTCGCCGAGAACGTTGAAGGTGCGCTCGCGCTCGTTGTTGTTGCGGTCAGCTTCGCCTGAGATAGGTGACACCACAGCGCGGACGGTGTANCCGCCACCCTTNACGGTGATGCTCATGGGCACTTCGATGTCAACATAATCATTGGCCTCGATGCCGCCGGTGTAGGTCACAGTCTTTGACTCAGAGCCTACGGTGAAGGTCAGGCGAACGGTCTTGCCTTCGGGCAGGTCAACGTTGCTGCGGTTGGCCACACGCACGGTGAAGTCATTGATNACGCTGCCGGCNCTGATTTCAGAGTAGGCGGGAGTCCAGTTGATGGCNTCGGGGACGAGGTCGAAGCCGGTGACGGGAGTTTCAGGCTCGCCGGTGTTCTCATTGTCCTCATAGTCCCAATATTCACCGGGGCGATCCAGACGGTCAGCGCGGTCAGGATTGTCGTTATAGACGGGGTGNGTGGTGGGGAATGAGTAGACGCGGCTTGAGTTAGCGTCGTTATCAGAGTTGCCGTCGTTGTGGTTCTTGGGGTTGTCGAGACGGCAGTAGAGGGTCACGTCCTCAGCCTTAACGGTGTAAGTGTTGTCAGCGTTGAGGCCTGCGAGGCTCTGGTTGCCACCGCCGTTGGGGGTAACCTCTACAGCATCACCGGGAGCCAGATAATGGTCCTGATCATCCCAAACCATGCCTGACATATATTCAATGGTGGGAGAAAGTGACCAGAGCACACCCTTGCCTGAGCCGAGTGACAGAGGAGTCTTGCCCACGTTGGCAATCAGGGCGTGGAGCGNCAGGCGGTCGCCGATGGCGAATTCGTCGTTGTCGCCGGTGGTTTCGTTCTCAAACCACACCTTGAGCACGGCGAGGTCATTGGTCACGNCGGTTTNGGGGATTTCAATCTCGGGCTCTTCGCCTTCAGCGANNTCGTTGACGTTCACGTCCTTCTCGCGGCTGTTGTTGCTNCGGTCAGTTTCGTGGGTNAACTTGCCTGCGGGGTCCACAACGGCTGCGAANGTGTGCATGCCCTTGGTGGCGAGCCATTCNGTGGGGAATTCAAGGATACGGTAGCTGCCTGCTGCCAGACCATCCTTAACGGTGAGGTCATAACCGGTGCCGTCAATCATCAGGCGAACGGTGAATTTGGCTTCAGCGGGGATGGAGTTCTTGCCCTTGTTGTCAATGCGGACGCTCAGGGTCACCTTGTCGCCGTCNTACATTGAGTGCTTCTGCTGGTTGGTAATCCAGTCAATACCGGTCAGAACCACGTCATAGTCAGTGAGGTTNGCAAAGTAGTCAACCGGGGGTTCGATGGGCACTGCATCGGGATAGGGGGGAGCCTGAGCCCAGTCCACCTCGTCCTCGTCNTTGAAGCCCCAGCCGGTTTCGGGACGGTAGTCCCAGAAAGGCCAGGCGTTCTTGAGCTGGTCAGGGTTGAGCGAGGGGTCAGGTTCGGGAACAGAGCCTTCCACCACGTGGAAGTTCTTGACGGTTGCNCCGCTGCCCTTGTCAATGTTGGCCAGNGCTGCCTGGTGGGGGCTTGAGCTATAGTGCTGTTCGCCCTTGCTGACGCCGGCACCGTTCACGTAGAGACCGTCGATAACCACACCATCGTTGCTGCCCTTGATGCGGAGAGCCTCGGCGGGACAGTCATAGAGGTAGTTGTTGCGGAACTCGGCGGTGTTGTTACCCTCACAGTCAATGGCGGCATAGTCACGGCCCCAGCTTTCCCAGAGGGTGCCGCAGCGCACCANCACGTTCTCTTCAATCAGCACATTGTCCATTGACTTGCGCGAGAAGATGTCGTTACAGTGGATGCCTGATGCCATGAAGGTGTCAGAGAGGTAGTTGTCATACACGTGCTGGTTCACGCCACCGTAGATGGCAATAGCGCCCGCACGCCAGATGAAGTCGATNGTGTTGTAGCAGAAGGTGTTNCCGTCCTGAGTGTTGGTGGCGGGGTCGTCCCAGCATGCCAGGCCGTCGTCACCGTTGTTGCGNACCGAACAGTTGTAAACTGTTGAGTGTGAGGTGCCGCGGCAGAANTTCACACCGTCGGCATAGTTGTCGCGGATACGGCAGTTGATAACCTTCACCTCGCTTGTGCGGAGGGGCGATGANTTGTAGTCGCCGAACCAGAGGCCGCACTCAAAGTGCTGCTCCCACACGTCGTGGATCACCGAACCTGCACACCAGATGTCCATGAAACACTTGTAGACAGCGTTCTCACCATGACGGTCAGAGAGGTTTGAGTTGATATACATGTGACACCATTCAATGTTGTCCATCACGTTGCCGCCGCAGTTGGCGGGGTTACCGCCGGAAATGCCGCCACCAAACTGCTCCCAGCCGGTAAACTGGATGTTGGTGTGCCAGATGCCNGCGCCGGTCACCTTCACATTCTTGCCCGTGAGGCTCAGAATGCCGTGGCCGCCCTGACCGTTGTGGCCCATATACCAGGTGCCTTCGGGCACATACATGATGCCGCCCACGGCCGATGCTGCCTTGAAGGCCTTTTCAAACGCGCTGCGGTTGTCGAATGAAGGGGTGTCCTTCTTCGCTCCATAGTCAGCAACGTTGAAGATGGCNCGACCGCCGGCGTCCTCTGAGGGGTCGATGGGGTCAGGCACCACCTCAAGCTCCACGAAGTCAACGCCCACTTCCTCGCCGCGGGTACATTCCACGGTGAGTTCGTCGCCCTCCTTGAGGATGCGGCTCAGGCGCACGTGGCGTTCGTCGAAGCAGAAGCTGGGTGCGGCATCCTTGCCTGAGCTCTGTGAGGGCGAGCCGCTGCCGTAGGTGAAGTACTGATACATGTAGTAAGACGACAGGTCAACTTCGCCTACCACTTCGTTGCCNACCTTGAACACAAGGTGACCTTCAGCCTCGGCATAGCCGCCGGCCTGGCCTTTCTCGCCTTCAAAGCTGTCCTTGATAGTGTAACGCACGGTCACACCGTCGCCGCGGTCATTCTTGCCCAGNCGCCAGGTCATAGAGCNGCCCACGGGGAGGGCCACATAAGCCTGGTTGCTGGCCTGAGTGGCCTTGTTGAAGGCATCCCAGTCGGGCGATGTTTTGAGCGTGGCTCCATTGTTGAGACTGCCGGCGTTGGTGTCATTGAAGTCAAGCCGGGTGTAAGGCATGGAAGCACCCAGCGCCGAGTAAGGTGCGGGCTGCACCCCCGGGATGGGCCAGGAATCCGCCACCGATGCGCTCAGGCCCACCCACATGGGGAGGAATCCGGCTGCCACGGCGGCTCTCTTTAGAAATCCTTTCATGATATAATTGTTAGGTTAAATTAGATTGGCGGTTAAGAAGAGTTGAGCGCCGGAGCTGCCCTTGAGGCGGCGCCCGCGCGTTCTTAATTAATTTCCGATGGCAAAATTATCCGCCNCATCAACCGTCACAGCGCAATAAAGCGCGATTATAGCAGAAAGTGAGGTGTGTGAAAAAGCAAAGGCCCTGAAACAGAGCCTTTAAGTGTTTTGGTTGTAAGGTTGGTGTTCAACGTTTTTTCAGCGGTAAAAACCGCTATATTTTTCAGCGACAAGGGGGCGANGCAGGGTGTCAGCGGCTGAGGATGCGCCGCTGCGTCACCGGAAACTCGGCCCCGTCAGGGGTCTCGGTGCGCTCGGTCCAGTTGCCGTCGGCATCGGCGGCGGTGTAGGCGAAAACGAAGGTTTCAGGCTCCTGAGGGTCGGCATAGGTGCGGCTCAGGGCGCGTCCGGTATTCGGGTCGTAGCGGTAGGTGTAGGTCCAGTTGCCTTCAGGGTCGGCACCCACGGTGCGGGCCTCGCTGACGGCAAAGGTGGTGCCNACGTAGGTGAGNAGATAATNCACGGTGACGGTCTCGCCGTCCTCATCCTCTTCGTCGAGGCTGATTTTCACGGGGCGCCCAAGAGTGTCGCGCTCTATTCGGGGCTCCTGCCCGTCGATGGCGGTGAGGAGCCCGTCGGNGTCAAATTCAAAGGTCTGTTCCCAGCTCATCTCGCCATCGTCATTCACNATGGTGATGCNGCTCACAGGCCCGGCCACCACAAACATGGGGCGGTCATCGGCGNGCAGCGGGGAGGGGGTGAGAAGCAGGGCGGTGAGAGAGAGGATGGCTGAAGCGGTTTTCATTGTCATCTCTGTGGGTGTATGGGGTGGTGGGGATTATCGGGCTTTGTGGGCGGGCTGGAGCACGAAGGGGAGCGGCGCTTTGAGGGTGAACAGGGTGTCGGATTCCACCCGGCGCAGCTCTTCAAGGGCTTCCTGGGCNGTGGAGCAGGTGTNGGAAATCACATAGTAGAGGGGTTCGCGGGTGTGGACCACCATTGCTCCCGGATAGCCGTGGTCCATCAGGCGCTCACGCATCTTGCGGGCGTTGAATTTCTGCTTGAAGCGCCCCACAACCACGTTGTAGCGCTCAACGTTCTCGCGNGAGGAGCCGCCGCCCTCNGTGTAGCCNATATATTCGGTGACCACCGGCAGGGTNTCGGTGCCCAGCACTATCTGCTGTGAGCGNCCCATCTCGCGGTAACGGTTATAGATGGTGCCCTCCACGCCNCCGGTGGAGTCACGCTTGGCCACGGCGCTTTCATAGGCNGCCTTATAGGCGCTGCGGTTGGCNTTGCAACCGCCGAGGGTGATGGCGCAGAGCGCGGTNAGGATGAGTGTGATGTGAAGCTTTTTCATTGATGCATAGGGTGGAGTTAAACCTTGAATTTACCGAGCTCGATGACTTCGAGCTCCTGAGGGGTGGCGTGGTCTATGGTNAGGCGCACAAGGGTGCGCTCTTTCTGCCAGCCGTGGTGGCCGGCGGCGCCGGGGTTGATGTGCAGACACCCCGTGAGGGGGTCGTTCATAACCTTGAGGATGTGGCTGTGGCCGGCTATGAACAGCCGCGCGCCGCTTTGGCGCAGAAGTTGCGGGATGCCCGGGGCATAACGCCCCGGGTAGCCGCCTATGTGGGTCATCAGGCACCTCAGCCCCTCACACTCCCATGTGAGCACCTCGGGGAAGGCGCGGGCCACGTCGCCATGGTCAATGTTGCCGCGCACGGCGCGGACCACCGGCACCACCTCTTCCAGGCGGCGGATTACGTCGATGCAGCCCACGTCGCCGGCGTGCCACACCTCGTCGCAGTCCCTGAAGTGGCGCGCAAAGCGGTCGTCCCAGCAGGAGTGGGTGTCACTGAGGATGCCTATTCGTTTCAATTCTCAAGGATGTAAATNGCACGGGGAGGGAAGGTCATCTCCTCGGTGATGGTTATGTCGCGGCCGGTGAGCATGTCGCGGCGCACGCTGCCGTAGGGGAGAATCTCNAGGGTGCGCTCCATGGTGGTGGTCACNGGGGTGTCGTTGCCGTTGAGCATCACTGTCACTTCGCGNTCNCCCAGNCGGCGCTGATAGGTGTAAATGCCGTTCTCGGGCATGAAGTGCTTGAGCGAGCCCTTGGCTATCACGTCGTTGCCTTTGCGCCACTGNAGGAGGCGCTGAAGGAAGTCGTGGGCCTCGTTCTGCTTCTCGGNGCGGCCGGCGGGGGTGAAGGCGTCGGTGGTGTCGCCGGGGAAGCCGCCGGGGAAGTCACGGCGCACAAAGCCGTCGCTCCCTTCCTTGGAGCCGTTCATGAGAATCTCTGTGCCGTAGTAAAGNTGGGGGATGCCGCGTGAGGTGAGCAGGAAGGTCATGGCCTGTTTCCACCANCCNAGGTTGTCAGGCTCGCTGAGCAGGAAGCGGTCAGTGTCATGATTGTCAAGGAAGGTGAGGATGCCCGAGGGGTTGGGNAAGAGGTAGTCAAGCGCCAGGTGGTCATAGATTTCGTTGAGGCCGCTNAGGCGGTCNGTCTGGCCGCTGAAGGCGTCGCGGGCCTTGATGGAGAGCACGAAGTCCATCACNGTNGGNAGNTCNGGGTCACCGTTGGGGTTCACCTTGGACCCTTTCTGCCAGTAAGCTTCGGCTCCTTCGTTACCATACCAGCACTCGCCAACGATGTTGAAGCGGGGATACTCGCGCAGCACGTCGCGAATCCANCNGGCCATGGCGCGCTCGTCGGCATAGGGGTGGGTGTCCATGCGGATGCCGTCGATTTTGGAGTCCTCGATCCAGAAGATGGAGTTCTGGATGAGATAGCGCATCAGGTGGGGGTTGCGCTGGTTGAGGTCAGGCATTGAGGCCACAAACCAGCCGTCGACTGTGCGCGCCTTGTCATAGTCGCTCACATAGGGGTCATGGACCGTGGAGAGGCGATAGTTTGTCTGCACAAACTCGTCGGGGAAGTTAAACCAGTCGGCCGAGGGCTTGTCGGCCAGCCAGGGGTGGTTGCTGCCTGAGTGGTTGAAAATCATGTCCATAACCACTTTGATGCCGCGGCTGTGGGCATCGGCCACAAAGTCGGCCCATTCGGTGTTGGTGCCGAATCGGGGGTCAATGGCATAATAATCGGTGGTGGCGTAGCCGTGGTAGGAGCCGCCGGGCATGTCGTTGGTGAGCACGGGATTGACCCACACTGTGGTCACGCCCAGGGAGTCGATGTAGCCCAGATGCTCTTTCATGCCGGCAATGTTGCCGCCGTGGCGCGCGTTAGGGTTGGCGCGGTCAGTGGGCACAGGGTGTTCGAGGGATTTGGAGGCCTGGCGGTCAGTGACTTCGCCGGCGCGGGCAAAGCGGTCAGGCATGATGAGATAGAGCACGTCGGAGGTGTCGAAGCCCACTCGCTCCTCGGGCTTGCCGGTGCGGGCGCGGAGCTCATAGTCAACGGTGGTGTGGCGGCGTCCGTCGGCAAAGGTGAGGCGGAGCTTGCCGGGCTGAGCTGCGTCGGTAACGTCAAGGTAGAGAAGGAGATAGTTGGGCGAGTCGAGGCGCACTGTCTCGACAATGCTCACTCCGGGGTAAGNCGCGAGGGTGGCCTCGGCCTTGGCAATGTCAGGACCGTAGACCATTAGCTGGAGGGTGTCGGCCTGCATGCCGGTCCACCAGTAGGGAGGGTCTATGCGGTTGATTTGAGGCGCCTTTGATGCGGCGCTGAGGCTTATTGCGGTCATTATGATGACTGTGAGGGTGGCTAAGAGCTTTTTCATGGNGTTANTTTTTAATCAGGCGCATATAGTCAATGAGAGCGGTGTTGACGGTGCCGTTCATATTGATGTTGGAGGGGGTGAGATAGCTCACTGTGAGCACGTTCTCGCCTGCTTTGAGCTTCACAGGAAGCATGTTTGAATATCCCGTGGAGAGCCATTCGCCTATGCCGCGCTGGGGCATCACAAGGGCGCCTATGCGCTCGCCGTTGACGCTGAGGGTGCGGATGGCACATTTGTTTTCGGTGTTGATGGGGCCGGAGCCGTTGGCGTAGCTAAGGTCAACCCACCAGTCGCCGGCCGTGGGCACACTGATGCGGAAGGCAATNTCGGTGTTGACCGTGGTGGTGGTNTCCACCATGCGGGCGGCCTTGTCNGGGTTGGCTATGAGCTTGGTGCCCCCCTTGGCGAAGTCCTCGGCCTGAAGGCGGCGCTCGCTGTCGGCGGGNATGAAGAAGTGGGGGCGGGGTGAGAAGCCCTCTATGCGCTCGTCGCGCACNGGCACAAGGTTGATGGCCGTGAACGCCGGAGCGTTGTAGAGTGAATAATCAGCGGTGGTGATCTGCTGCTCGAAGGCGCCGTTGAGCATCACCTGATAGGCGATGTTGGGCTGTGCGTTGGTGATTTCGGCGTTGCGGGGACTGCTCCAGGTGACGGCGGGAGTGGCGGGCATCCATGTCTGCTCGGTGACGTTGAGAGGGGTGCCCTGGATGGTGTTGTTGGCCATCACGATTTCCACAGTGTGGGAGCCGGTGAGCTTGGCGGGGAAGCTGAAGCCCTCGGCTGCCTTGCCGTCGATGGTGAAGGAGGCAATCTTGTCGCCGGTGCCGGAGATTTTCACTTCCAGAAGGGCGTCACGGTAACGGAAGTTGCTGATTTTCTTCTCGCCGGTGAAGATGGCGGGCACCACGGGGTGGAACACTATGCCGTCCTGAGTGAACTCCATGCCGGCGAGCACNCGGAACACCATGGCGGCGTTGCCCGCGGCGCTCCACAGCTGGGCGTCGGAGTTGACNGCCGTGCCGCGATANTCNCCGTTATGGGCCACGAAGAGCTCCTTGTTGGTNCCGAACAGCGCGGCGGCGCGGTAGATGGCTCCCATGCCGGCCAGNAGAGCCTCGGAATTGCGGGTTTTGGCGGCCGCAAGGTTCCAGTAGGCCTGCACNAAGGGCCAGATGGCGTCGTTGTGGTAAGGCTTGATGTCAGGAATCTGGGGGAACACTGAGGGGGTGCCCCACACGGTGACGGGGGTCGACTTCATGACCGAGGCGGCCATCTCNGGGGTGGCTATGTCGAAAATCACGGCCAGNGACTGGCCCAGATTGTCAGTGGCATGNCTCTGGATGGGATANGGCTGGCAGTAGAGGTATTCGCTGTAATAGCCCAGATTGGGAATCCAGAGGTTNTCATTGATGGCGCGCACCATCTCGGTGTGGCGGCGGCTGAACTGCTCGGCCTCGGGGCGTCCCAGCTGCTTGGCCATGAGTGAGGCAATGCGGAAGGTGTGGGCAAACACAGCGTTGGTGCCCAGACACATAGAGCCGTAAATGTCTGCGGGCTGCATCCAGCGGGGATAGGTCTGCTCGCGCCAGTCGAGATAGCTCTGCTCGCCGTGCATGAGGCTGAAGGCGGGGTCCCAGGCCACTTCAAGGTCATCGGCCAGCGAGGCGGAGATAATGTCGTAGGCCTCGGCGAGCCATTCGTCGTTGCCGGTCACCTTATAAATCTCCCAGGCTGCGATGGNCCACACCACGCGGTCAGTCGACACGGGCCACGCGCCGCCCGTGCCGGTGTCCTGCACAATGCGGCCGTTCTTCACCTTGGCTTTGAGCGAGCGCATGGAGCGCTCGGGGTCAAGGTAAGCCAGCGAGAGATAGATGGAGTAGGAGATGTCGCGGGTCCACACCCCTTCCCATGACTTGCCGGTGTTGTAGGTGGAGTCAGGGCGCTGGTTGAGGGCTATGTCGTCGATGGCCATGTTATAGCAGGCGTCAACGAGGGTCTGGCCGCTCTCATAGTGGGGGAAGTGGGGATTGAGGGCCTCGATGCGCCAGCCGGTGGGGTCGGCGGTACGCTCCGAGGGGGGATTCATGGGCAGGGTCACCTCAAAGATGCTGTCGCCGCGGTCCTTGAGCTGGCGGTCATGCTTGCCGTAGAGGTTCTCGAAGTCCCAGCTCAGGGGCTCCACGGAGCCTGCCAGCCANACCCCTTTGAAGTCNTCGGCATCAATCACATCACCTGTGGGGGTCACATAGCGGCCGTCACGGGCAAAGGCGCGGAGCATGGGGCGCATGTCCACGCGCACGGTCCAGGGGGTATTGTGGGCCAGNGTGTCGTTGCTCTCCGTNACTGCCGGATCGGCGGCTGTGGAGCCAAACTGGTACACTGTGNCGTCATCGCCGCGCCCAATCACGNCCGTGTGGCTCAGAGCGGCGTCCATCTCGTTGTCACGGCTGTTGATGGAGAAGCGGAAGTGGGCCACTGGCGACGCGCCGGCATTGTCGGCGCTGCGATAGTTGGTGGTGATTTCGAGGGGCGACACGGCGCGGGCCANAAAGTTNCCCTGAACCACAGAGTCAGTGAACACTGTGAACTCCTCGCAGGANTAAATGTAGTCAGGTGCGGCCTGTTTGTGACCACACGCACCGAGGAGTAATCCCCCGGCTACTCCTGAAATAATAATGTGGAGGCTCTTCATGAGATTCTAAGTATGAAAAATCACTGCTAAAGTAGTGATTTTTCTTCAATATAGCAATGTAGATGCCATAAACTAAGCCCCCGGCGTTAACAAATGTTGGGGAACGGGGTCAAAGAGCCGGACGGTGAGGGGAGATGTGCGCCCCCNGGCCTACGGAAGCAGGGGGGCAGCAGCGGCGGTGACGGGGCTGATGAGAGCGGCCACGTCAGTGTCGCCGAGCATATCGGCCACAGTGAGCCAGATGAAGAGAAGCACAATCAGGACAATGGCTATAACGGCAAGCCACACTTTTTTTGAGGGAGTTTTCTTTTCCATAGTCATAAGGAATGATGAACGTGAGTTTTCAATTATAACGCCGCCGGAGCGGCGAGTGTTCACACCCGGCCGGAGGAGTGCGAGGAATAAAAATTTTTGTGAAATTTTGTAAAGAGGGTGGCAGGTGTCAATTTTTTGCTATCTTTGCGACAGATAGAAATCAATTTTTTTCACGTATATCATGAACAACGAACTGGACTGGGCTCACCTTTCATTCGGTTATATGCCCACCGACTACAATGTGCGCTGCTGGTATCGCAACGGCAAATGGGGAGAAATAGAAGTATCATCATCCGACACCGTCAATATCCACATGGCGGCCACCGCCCTTCACTATGGACAGGAAATTTTTGAAGGGCTCAAGGCTTTCCGCGGCAAGGATGGAAAAATCCGTGTGTTCCGTCTCGAAGAGAACGGTGCCCGCCTGCGCCGAAGCGCCGAGGGCATTATGATGGCCCCCGTGCCTGAAGAGCTGTTCCGCGAGATGGTGCTCAAGGTCGTGAAGCTCAACGAGCGCTTTATCCCTCCCTACGGCAGCGGCGCTTCACTCTACATCCGCCCTCTGGAAATCGGTATGAGCGCCCAGGTGGGTGTGAAACCCTCCACAGAGTTCATGTTTATGATTCTCGTGACCCCCGTGGGCCCCTACTTCAAGGAAGGCTTCAAGCCCACCAACATCTGCATCATGCGCGAATTTGACCGCGTGGCTCCCAAGGGCACCGGACAGTGGAAGGTGGGCGGCAACTATGCTGCCAGCATCCTCGCCGGCGAACGCGCCCACTCGCTGGGCTACAGCGCCGTGCTCTATCTTGACCCCAAGGAAAAGAAGTATCTCGACGAGTGTGGCCCCGCCAACTTCTTCGCCATCAAGGACGGCAAATACATCACTCCCGCCTCTGAATCCATTCTTCCCTCGGTGACCAATAAGAGCCTCATGCAGCTGGCTGAGGACATGGGCATTGAAGTGGAACGCCGCCACATCACCGTGGACGAGCTGGCCGACATCACCGAGGCAGCTGCCTGCGGCACCGCCGCCGTGGCATCGCCCGTAGGCGAGATTGACGACCTCGACACCGGCAAGAAGTACATCGTGTCAAAGAACGGCGAGGCTGGCCCCGTCACCACAGCTCTCTACAACAAGCTCCGCGCCATCCAGTATGGCGAAGAGGAGGATGTGCACGGCTGGAACACCATCGTTGAATAATCCCGAGATGGATTTTCAGGCCATCATCGACAAATATTATCCCGCCGGCACGCTCCGGCGGGATATATTTATGAAACACTCCCGCCAGGTGGCTCTCCTGGCCCTCGACATCATGCGCCGCAAGAATCTGCCGCTGGACCCCGCCATGGTGGAGGCCGCGGCCATGCTCCATGACATAGGGGTGTTCATGACCCACGCCCCCGCCATAGGATGCGAGGGGTCACACCGCTATATCACTCACGGAGTGCTGGGAGCCGACCTGCTTCGCCGCGAGGGGATGCCGGAGGAGATTGCCCGAGTGGCCGAACGCCACACAGGCGCCGGAATCACGGCCGAGGATGTGGAGATGCTCAATCTGCCCATCCCCGTGGCTGACTATGTGCCACGGACGCTGCTGGAGAAGCTGGTGTGTTACGCCGACAAGTTCTATTCCAAGTCAGGCACGATGGAGCGCAAGGACTTCCGCACGGCCCGCGCCTCAGTGGCTCGCCACGGCGGCAACGGACTGGCGCGTTTCGACGAGATGGCCCGCATGTTTGAAGAGTGACGTTTTTTACGCATCATGACCGCTTTGCCGCGCAAAAAAATCGTAATTTTGCAGTGCGGCAACCCGCCCGATGACGCTTGTCGCTGTTAAGGGTTACTTACAAAAAAATTTTTTCAAGCAAAACGCATATGGGACTTTTTGAAAAGCTGACGGCCAATGCTAAGGCCAACACTCAGCGCATTGTGCTTCCCGAAGGCATGGAGCCGCGCACACTCACCGCGGCCGACAGAATTATCGCCGAACAGATTGCAGAGATTATCCTCATCGGTGATCCCAAGGCCATCCTCGATATGGCCAAGGACCTCAAGCTGAGCCATATCGCTCAGGCCAAGATTGTGAACCCCAGCGATGAGAGCGTTATTGACCGCTACGCTCCCATCCTCCTTGAGCTCCGTAAGAGCAAGGGCATGACCGAAGAGCAGAGCCGCCTCACGGCTGCTAATTCGCTCTATCTGGGCTGTCTGATGATTAAAGCCGGCGACGCCGACGGCATGGTGGCCGGCGCTATGAACACCACCGGCAACGTGCTCCGTGCAGCCTTCCAGGTTATCAAGACTATGCCCGGCATCAGTGTGGTGAGCGGCGCGTTCCTGATGCTCCTCCCCGAGGGTATGCCTTACGGCACTGACGGCCTGCTGGTGTTTGCCGACTGCGCCGTGGTGCCCGACCCCAGCGCCGAGGAGCTGGCTCAGATTGCCGTGGCCTCAGCCAAGACTGCCCGCGACATTGCCGGCATTGAGCCCCGTGTGGCCATCCTGAGCTATTCAACCAAGGGCAGCGCCAAGAGCGAGCGCGTGGACAAGGTGATCCGCGCCACAGAACTGGCTCACGAGCTTGACCCCTCGCTGATTCTCGACGGTGAGCTTCAGGCCGACGCCGCCATCGTGCCTTCTGTAGCTAACCACAAGGCTCCCTCATCGCCCCTCAATGGCCGCGCCAACGTGCTGGTGTTCCCCTCGCTCGAGGTGGGCAACATTGCCTACAAGCTCGTGCAGCGTCTGGGCAACGTGGAGGCCGTAGGTCCTATCCTCCAGGGCCTCGCAGCTCCCGTCAACGACCTGTCACGCGGCTGCTACCCCGAGGATATCTTCAAAACAATCATTATCACCTGTAATCAGGCCATTGGTCTGAAAAAGTGACCATAACCCCCCACCACAAAACCAATCCCTTACATCCAATGAAGATTCTGGTTCTCAATTCTGGCAGCTCGTCAGTGAAGTATAAGCTCATTGACTCGGCAACCTCTGCCGTGCTCGCCGAGGGCGGCGCTGAAAAGCTCGGTCTTGACGACTCATTTCTCAAATATAAAAAGGCTGACGGCTCAAAGGCTATCATTGAGCTGGGCCATGCTGACCATAAGAAGGCCATCCGCGCCATCCTCGACCTCCTGACTGACCCCACCGAGGGTTGCATCAAGAGCTTCGATGAGATTGAGGCTGTGGGTCACCGTGTGGTTCACGGCGGCGAGAAGTTCAATTCAAGCGTGCTCATCACCGACGAGGTTAAGGAGATGATTAAGGAGTGTTATGACATCGCTCCCCTCCATAACCCCGCCAACATGACCGGCATCGACGCCATAACCGAGCTTATGCCCGGTGTGCCTCAGGTGAGTGTGTTTGACACCGCTTTCCATCAGACCATGCCTGCCAAGGCGTTCATGTATCCCCTGCCTTACAAGTACTATAAGGAGGATGGTGTGCGTCGCTACGGCTTCCACGGCACCAGCCACCGCTATGTGTCGCAGCGCGCTGCCGAGTTCCTCGGCATCAACCTCGAGGGCACAAAGATGATTACCTGCCACATTGGCAACGGCGGCTCAATCACCGCCGTGAAGGATGGCAAGAGCATCGACACCTCCATGGGCCTCACCCCCACCGAAGGCCTCATGATGGGCACCCGAACCGGCGATATCGATCCGGGCGCGCTCACATTCCTGATGGCCCGCCACAATATGAACGTGGACCAGATGATGAAGCTCATCAACAAGGAGAGCGGTGTGCTCGGCGTCACCGAAATGAGCAACGACATGCGCGAAATCGAGGCTGCTGACGCTGCCGGCAACGAGCGTGCTCACCTGGCTCTGCAGATGTATGAGCTGCGCATCACCAAATATATCGGCGCTTATGCTGCCGAGATGGGTGGTGTGGACGTCATTGTGTTCACCGGCGGTGTTGGCGAGAACCAGACCGGCCTGCGCTACAATGTGTGTGAGCCTCTGGGCTTCATGGGTGTGGAGCTCGATGCCGAGGCCAATAAGGTGCGCGGCGAAGAGAAGGTTATCTCCACAGCCGCTTCGCGCGTGAAGGTGGTGGTTATCCCCACTGACGAAGAGCTTATGATTGCTCGTGACACAGCCGCCATTGTCGGCGCGCTCTGATTCACAGCCGTCTGAACGATAGAAACCGACGGGCGCTCCTCATTGAGAGGGCGCCCGTCGTCGCATTAATGGTTATGGCTTTATGTAAGGGAGATGCTGCTTGAAAAGCGGATATCACACCACGTGGTAACCGGCATCGGTCAGTGCCTGACGCACCTGCTGAATGTGGTCGGCATTGCGGGTCTCCAGCTCTATGCGGATGAGTGCGCTGGCAATGGGGGTGCCAGCCACGTTTCGCTCGTGGACCACCGAGAGGATGTTGCCCCCCTGCTCGCCAATGACGGCGCAGGCGCCCGAGAGCTCGCCGGGTGAGTCGCTGAGGTCAATGAGGAGGGTGGTGTTGCGCCCGGTTTTCACCAGGCCGCGGGTAATCACGCGGTTGAGGCGGGTCACGTCGATGTTGCCTCCTGACACCAGGCAGACGGTCTTCTTGCCCTTGATGGGCACCTTATTGAACATCGCTGCGGCCACTGACACGGCTCCGGCGCCTTCGGCCACGAGCTTCTGACGCTCAATGAGGGCCAGGATGGCTGCTGCAATTTCATCTTCGGTGACGGTCACCACCTCATCCACATATTTCTGACAGAGCTCGAAGGTGTTGACACCCGGCTCTTTGACGCAGATGCCGTCGGCCACGGTGGCCACGCTGTCGAGGTGCACACGCTTGCCCTGCTTGAGGCTCTGCTCCATGGAGGGAGCTCCGGCTGCCTGCACACCGTAAATCTTCACGTCAGGCTTCAGGGTCTTGACGGCGAATGCCAGGCCGGCAATAAGACCGCCGCCGCCTATGGGCACCACGATGGCCTCCACATCAGGCAGCTCTTCGAGAATCTCAAGGCCTATGGTGCCCTGTCCGGCAATGACCTTGATGTCATCAAAGGGGTGAATCATCACATAGCCCTTCTCCTTCTGGAGCTGCACGGCGCGCTCATAGGCATCGTCATAGACACCGGGCACCATACACACCTCGGCCCCGAGGCGGCGCGTGGCCTCCACCTTTGAGATGGGGGCTCCGGCGGGGAGGCAAATCAGGGAGTAGATGCCGTTGCTGGTGGCGCCGAAGGCCACACCCTGGGCATGGTTGCCGGCCGAGCAGGCAATCACGCCGCGCTTCTTCTCCTCAGGGGTGAGCTGTGAGATTTTATAGTAGGCGCCGCGGAGCTTGAAGGCGCCGGTGTGCTGAAGGTTTTCAGGCTTGAGATAGATTTCAGAGTCGGGATTGAGCTTTGTGGGCCCTATCAGACGCGAATGGCGCACCACATCCTGCAGCACGCGCGAGGCGTTATACACCTCTTCGATAGTCAATTGTTCGGTCATGATATAAGGATAATCAGAATCAGGGCAAAATTAGCAAAAATCTCCCGATGTGTGGCTTCTAAAATTGATGTTGCTTGGCAGAAAATCCTGTGAGGGCAAAAAAATAGAGGGTGGCCTTTCGGGCCACCCTCTCAGGTATCTTTGCGGGAGGATATTAGTCCTCGATGGTGCAGATTGAAACGCGGTTCCAGCTTTCTTCGCTGAACATGTTACCGATGCCTTCGCCTTCGGCGGTGATGCGGTCGGCCTTGATCTTGTAGCGGTTTACGAGAGCGGTCTTAACGCTTTCAGCACGCTTGTTGGCAAGCTTGATGTTGTTCTCGAGGTTACCGTCGGGTGAAGCATAACCCTTGATGACTACCTTTGAGTTGGGGTGATTCTTCATGTAAGCGGCAATCATCTCAACGTTGGGCTGCTGGTCAGCGGTGATTACTGAGCTACCAATCTTGTAGAATACGTAGCGAACAGAGTTGAGGTTGTTGTTAACTTCCTTCACGATTTCGGGCTGACGGCTGCGGCAAGCTGCGAGTTCGGCAGCGAGTTGGTCGGCACGGTTGGCGTTAGAAGCTGCGAGAGCGGTGGCCTGGTCAAGCTGGCCGCGGAGTTCGTTCACGCGAGCGTTGAGGGCGTTGACTTCAGCTGAGAGGTCGGGAGGACAAGTTACGCAGGGGAAGCCCTTGCCAAAGTTGTAAGTCACCTGAACGGCGCAGTTGAAAGTAGCGTTGTTGGCGTTGTAGCCCACGGTGGTCTGAGCGATGTTGCCGCCGGTCATGTTCCAAGCTACGCTGGGCTTGAGTGAGAGGGTGAGGGCGGGGTTAACGTTCCAGTCGATTGACAGACCGGCCTTGGTTACGAAGTAGTTGAAATCCTCAGCCTGTGACTTGGCCCAGTATTCGTGGCCCCAGCCTGCGCCGGCCACTGCCTTGAGGGCGAAGTGACGGAAGTCGCAAGAGTAACCGAGGAAGAGGTTAGAGAGGTTAACGTCAGCATAAGCGCCTACGTAGCTCTGATCGATTGCGGTGTTGCTGCGGAAAGCGGCCTGGTTGATGCCCCAAGATGAGGTGTTGATGGCTGCCTGGCCTTCTACGCCTACACCAAACACGTAGCTTACCTGCTTGTGGAGGTCGAGACCGAAGGTTCCGCGCATGCTACCGAAGAATGCGTGGTGGGTGAGGGGGGTGGTTACACCGCCGTTTACACCGAGTGACCAGTTGCTTCCGAAGTTAGTGTGCTCAACGGGCTGCTGTGCACTTGCCGATGCAACACATGCTGCAGCTGCGGCAAAAAGTAAAATTTTCTTCATAAATAATGGTGATTAACGTGGAAATTCGCCACAAAGTTAGAAATAATATCTGGATTAACAAAACTTATGTAAAAATCGGTTCCTGCCCTACGTTGCCGAAGCGTTGATGAGGCGGGGGTGCTCAGGCTTCGGGAGTGGGATTGGAGCCTTTGCACTATTGATTACGTTTATGTGCATTAATTTGTTCACGTATCCAAGTAATTTTTAACATTTGAATTCCTTGGACACGTTGAAACACGGACACGCTTTTGCGGCAAACTCATTGTGACCGTGGATAGTAGCGCCCGGATAACGCCCCAGCAGGTCCGTCACCAATATTTTGAGCGCGCTGCGCTGGGCGGGGGTGCGCGTGTCGGCCGGAGCGCCGGCGTCATCGAGCCCTCCGGCATAGGCTATCCCGATTGATGATGCGTTCTGACCCTTGCAGTGGGCGCCCGCAATGGCTTCGGGGCGCCCGCGCTCCACCGTGCCGTCAATGCCTATAAGATAGTGATAGCCGATGCCGTTCCATCCGCGGGCGCGGTGCCAGCGGTCAACCTCGGCCGCCGTCACCCGGCGCCGGGCCGGCGTGGCGGTGCAGTGAATGATGATTTTGCTGATTTTTCTCATGGTGTGTTGTGTTTTTTTGGGGTGAGGATGCCGCCGGAATGGTTGCCGGCAAGATTGCTTTGCAAAAGTAGGGCGGGGCAGAGGGGTATTTGCGGACATCCTGACCCTTTGCTGTCATCAGCCATCGCACACCTTATATAATATATATTTACCGACAAAAGGAAAAACTGACCAAATATTCTACTGTTTCACATGATAATTCCTGCCGCCTCGCAAAACTTTTTGTCGTTGTGATAGGTTATCTTTGTAGTCGCATTTACGTTTATTGCGAAAAATCCACGTTCATTAACTGTTAAACATACCCGATGTCATTCTGCAAAACTATTTTTTCAGCCGTTTTGGCCGGTGCGGCGCTGACCGTGCCTCAGGTTTCGGCTCAGACGGTGAGTCTCGACTCCTGCCGGCAGATGGCCATGCACAACAACAAGCAGTTGCGCATGATGAAAGAGAGCATCACCAAGGCTGAATATCAGAAAAAGGAAGCCTTTGCGGCTTATCTGCCAGGCATTGACTTTGCCGGTGGCTACACCTACAATCAGCGCAACCTCTCAATCTTTGATTCTGACCAGCTGCTCCCCACCAAGACCTTTGACCTCGCCACTCAGAGCTATCAGTATAACCTGGTGAAAAATCCCCTCACCGGCGAGCCTGTGAAAGGCCCCAACGGACAGTATGTGCCTGAAACAGTGGCCCTCATTCCCAAGGAGGCAATGACGTTTGACATCCACAACGTGTTTTTCGGCGCCGTGACCCTCACCCAGCCCGTCTACATGGGCGGCAAGATCGTGGCCATGAACAAAATCACAAAATTCGCCGAGGAAGCCGCGCGTGACCTCCATGACGCCGAGGCCGAGAATATCATCTATGCCGTTGATGGCGCTTACTGGCAAGTGGTGTCGCTCCGCGCCAAAGAGGAGCTGGCCAAGAGCTACATTGCTCTGCTTGACACCCTCAGCTACAACGTCAAGGCTATGATTGACCAGGGTGTGGCCACACGCAGTGACCTCCTCACCGTCGATGTCAAGCTCAACTCCGCCCAGGTGGACCTCGTGAAGGTGCAGGACGGCCTGTCGCTCTCCAAGATGGCTCTTGCACAGCTATGCGGTCTCCCTGTCAATGAACCCCTGACGCTTGCCGACGAAGGGTGCAGCCTGGCCCCCGCCGATGCTGCCGCTCTCCCTGCCATGAGCTACGACATGGCCGACGTCTATGCCCGCCGTCATGACCTCCACGCGCTTGAAATGGGCGTCAAGGTCAATGAGCAGCAGAGCAAGGTGGCCCTGTCATCAATGCTCCCCAACCTCGCCGTGGTGGGCGCCTACTCGTTCTCGAACCCCAACATGTTTGACGGCTATAAAAAGAACTTCAAGGGTGCCTTCTCCGTGGGCGCCATGCTCACCATCCCCATCTGGCACTGGGGTGGCAACTACAATAAATACCGCGCCGCCAAGGCCGACACCGAAATCTCCCGCCTCCGCCTTGAGGACGCCAAGGAGATGGTGGAGCTCCAGGTGAATCAGGCCGCTTTCAAGGCCTCGGAATCAGTCAAGACCTTCCGCATGACCGAGCTCAACATTGCCAAGGCCGACGAGAATCTGCGTCAGGCCAACCTCGGATTCCGCGAGGGCGTGATGACCGTCCAGAACGTCATGGAGGCCCAGACCGCCTGGCTCAAAGCACGCTCCGAGAATATCGACGCCGGCATCGACGTCCACCTCTGCGATGTCTACCTCTCAAAAGTGCTCGGCACTCTTCCTTATTAATCAACCTCATCCCTCATCCACTCATTCCCAAGCTCACTATCTCATCATGGAAACCAATAACGAAGAAAAGCGCGAAAACCGCTTGCTGCTCATCTCGCTCCTCGCCCTCACTCTGGCTGTTGCCGTTCTCTCCATCATAGGCTTCTGCTGCCTCCGCGAGCCTGACAATTTCCTTGAAGGTCAGGCCGATGCCACTGCCGTGCGCATCTCCGGCAAGCTCCCCGGCCGTGTGGCCGAAGTGTTTGTCCATGAAGGCGATATGGTCCACAAGGGCGACACCCTTATCCGCATCCACTCCTCGCTGGCCGAGGCCAAGCTCCTTCAGGCCGAAGGCATGGAGACAGCCTCCAAGGCTATGAACAAGAAGGTCGACGCCGGCACCCGCCGACAGATCATCGAGAGCGCTCGCCAGCTCGTCAATCAGGCCGCTGCCGCCCGCGGCATTGCCGAGAAGACCTATACCCGCATGAACAACCTCTACAATCAGGGCGTCATCTCCGAGCAGAAGCGCGACGAAGCCAAGGCCGCCTATGATGCTGCCGTGGCCGGCGAGAAGGCCGCCCAGAGCCAGCTCAGTCTGGCCGAGTCAGGCGCCCAGAGCGAGGATAAAACAGCCTCTGAGGCAATGGTGACCGTGGCCCGAGGCGGTGTCGACGAGGTGGAAGCCCTGCTTGAGGACCAGTATCTCACCGCCCCCTGCGACGGCCAGATTGACCAGGTGTATCCCCAGGTGGGCGAGCTCGTGTCGCTCGGCGCACCGCTGATGAGCCTCCTCAAGGTTGATGACAAATGGGTGACCTTCAATGTCCGCGAGGGCGAGCTCTCCAAGCTCAAACTCGGCCAGGAAATCGAAGTGATGGTACCCGCCCTTGACAAGAAGAAAATCAAAGCACGCATCTACTATATCCGTGACCTCGGCTCTTACGCCACTTGGCGCGCCACCAAAGCCACCGGCGAGTGGGACAGCCGCACCTTCGAGGTCAAGGCCCGTCCCGCCGAACAGCTCCCTGACCTGCGTCCCGGCATGACCGTGCTTTATGTAGAATAACCTGTTATGAACGCCCTCACAGCATCTTTAGCCCGAGGCATACGCCGCCTGTCGCTGCGCAAGGTCTACATCGTCATGATGATTCTTGTGCCGCTGGGCTGCACATGGTTCCTCCTTGACCTTATGAACGAGGGGCTTCCGCTGCCGGTGCCCGCTGCCGTGGTGGATATGGACCGCTCCTCGCTCTCGCGTCAGGTGACCCGCAATCTGCGAGCCAACCAGTTTGTGGAGGTGGCCGATGAGAGTCTCACCTACCATCAGGCGCTTGCCAAAGTGCGCAACGGCGAGATTTTCGGCTTCTTCTATATCCCTGACCGCTTTCAGCAGAAGGCTCTCAGCGGTCAGGAGCCCACGCTGTCGTTTTATTCCAACATGTCAATCTTCGTGCCCGGCACCATGAGCTACAAAGGCTTCAAAACCGTGGCCGTGACCACCAAAGGCGGTCTGGTGCTGACCACCATGACGGCCGCAGGTGTGGGGGCCTCCGAGGCCGCCGAAATGCTCCAGCCGGTGGTTATCAACTCCCAGGCCATCTCCAACCCCTGGCTAAACTATTCCATCTATCTGGTCAACTCCTTCGGCCCGGGAGCGCTGGCGCTGATGGTGCTGATGGTCACCGTGTTCTCCATCTGCACCGAAATCAAGCACTCCACCTCCCCTCAGTGGCTCGCCACGGCGCGAGGCTCCATCGTCATAGCCCTCTTCGGCAAGCTGGCGCCGCAAACGGTCATTTTCTCCATCGTGGGCATAGCCATGCAGGCGCTCTGCTTCGGATTCTATCACTTCCCGCTCAATAATCATCCGTTCCACATGATTATGGCCGTGGTGCTCATGGTCATGGCATGCCAGGCCTTTGCGTTGGCCGTGGTGGAGCTGCTCCCCAACCTCCGCCTGGCGCTGAGCGTCTGCTCGCTGGTGGGCATCTTGAGCTTCTCCGTGGCCGGATTCTCCTTCCCGGTCCAGCAGATGTATGGCGGCATAGGAATTTTCAGCTACATCCTTCCCCTGCGTTACTACTTCCTGATCTATATTGATCAGGCTCTCAACGGCATCCCCATCTATTATTCACGCATCTATTACATTGCGCTGATTATCTTCCTCTTTGTGCCGTTCATTGGCCTGCGCCGCCTGCGCCGTCATTTGTTGAACCCCGTTTATGTTCCCTAATCTCCGCTGAATCATGAAAAAGATTTTTGCTGCCATAGCCCGCTGGATAACGGGAATGTCAAAGGTGTGGCGCCGCGAGTTCTCGCTGGTGTTCAAGGACCCCGGAGTGCTGCTCTTCTTCTTCGGCCTCCCGGTGCTTTACCCCATTGTCTACACTCTGATTTATAATCCCGAGGTGGTCAAGGAGATGGCCGTGGTGGCCGTTGACAAGAGCGCCACCTCTGAGAGCCGTGCATTCCTGCGCAAGCTTGACTCCACCGAGAGCATCCACATCATAGGCCATGCCGCCGATCTGGCCGAAGCCCGCCGCGCCATGAACGAGCATGAATGTTTCGGCATCATCGAGGTGCCGGCCGACTTCTCGCGCCGCCTGGGCCGTAGCGAGCAGGCCGTGGCCACGTTTTACAGCGACATGAGCCTCCTGCTCCGTTATCGCCAGTTCTCTGTAGCGCTCACCGATGTGCAGCTCGCCACCGGTGCCGAGATTGCTCAGCAGAGCATTGACAATGCCGGCCTGCCGGGCCAGATGGTGGGCTCGCTGGCTTCTCCCATCAAGACTGACAGTGTGTTTATCGGCGACCCCACCCAGGGCTTCGCGTCGTTCATCATGCCCGGCCTGCTGGTGCTCATCATCCAGCAGAGTATGGTGCTGGGAGTGACCATGCTTGCCGGCGGCCATCAGGAGCGCCGTCGCCGCAACCACGGGTTTGACCCTCTGTGGGTCGACGCGTCCCCCTCGGCCATCGCCCTGGGCAAGACGCTCTGCTACATGGTCATTTACCTCCCCATTCTCATTTACACACTCCACATTGTCCCCTGGATGTTCAAGCTCCCCCACGTGGGAAGCATGTGGCAGGCCATGCTTTTCATGGTGCCCATGCTGCTGGCCTCGTCCATGTTTGCCCAGATGGTGAGCGTGTTTGTCACCGAGCGCGAGGCTTCGATGCTGGTGGTGGTGTTCACCTCCATCGTCTTCCTGTTCCTCTCGGGCCTCACATGGCCGCGCTATGCCATGAACCCGCTCTGGACCGCCGTGGGCGATCTCGTTCCCGCCACATGGGGCGTGGAGGGCTTTGTCCACATCAATTCTGACAATGCCACTCTGGCCGAAGAGGCCCGTCCCTATCATGCCCTGTGGATTCTTGCCGGCGCCTACTTCATCTTTGCCTGCTTCATCCAGGGATGGCGTAACCGCTCCCACCGCCTTGCCGCCGCGAAAGCGAGTGAATAAAAATTGCAACGAAATGCAACTATGTTCCGTTGGTTTTTGTTAATTTTGTGGAGAAAAACGTAAATCTGCGACATTAAAGCGCTCAGCCCGCCCCGCGGGCCCCGCTTTGTGTCAAATAAATACATTACTTTGCAAAATGGCTACAGTCACTAAAGAAGCGGCTCTGCATTATCATGAGTCGCCGCGCCCCGGTAAAATCGAGGTGATTCCAACTAAACCCTATTCCACACAGCGCGATCTTGCGCTTGCCTATTCGCCCGGTGTGGCTTATCCCTGCCTCGAAATTGAAAAGAACCCCGCCGATGTGTATCGTTACACTGACAAGGGCAATCTTGTGGCTGTGATTTCCAACGGCACCGCCGTGCTCGGCCTGGGCGACATCGGCCCTCTGGCCGGAAAGCCCGTGATGGAGGGCAAGGCCCTGCTGTTCAAGATTTTTGCCGGGCTTGACTGCTACGACATTGAAATCAACGAGAAGGACCCCGAAAAATTCATCCAGATTGTAAAGGCAATCTCTCCCACCTTCGGAGGCATCAACCTTGAGGACATCAAGGCCCCTGAATGTTTTGAAATCGAGGACCGTCTTAAAAAGGAGTGTGACATCCCCGTGATGCACGATGACCAGCACGGTACGGCAATCATCTCGGCTGCCGGACTGCTCAACGCGCTTGAGATTCAGGGCAAGAAGATTGGCGACATCCGCCTCGTGGTCAACGGTGCCGGCGCCGCCGCCGTGTCATGCACCCGCCTCTATGTGGCGCTCGGTGTCAATCCCGACAATGTGGTGATGTGTGACTCCAAGGGTGTAATCAACACCTCTCGCAAGAATCTCAACCCCCAGAAGGCCGAATTTGCCACCTCTCGCCCCATCACCACTTTGGCCGAAGCTATGGTTGACGCCGATGTGTTCCTCGGCCTCTCGGTCAAGGATGTAGTGACCACCGAGATGGTCCAGTCAATGGCTCCCAAGCCCATTGTGTTCGCCCTGGCCAACCCTGACCCCGAAATCTCGTTTGACAAGGCCAAGGCTTCGCGCCCTGACCTCATCTATGCCACCGGCCGAAGCGACTATCCTAACCAGATTAACAACGTGCTCGGATTCCCTTACATTTTCCGCGGCGCGCTTGACTCCGGTGCCACCGTCATCAATGAAACCATGAAGATTTATGCCGTGCGCGCCATCGCGGCCCTGGCCAAAGAGCCGGTGCCCCCGGTGGTTAACGCAGCCTACGGCAACACCTCGCTCAGCTTCGGACGTGACTACATCCTCCCCACAGCCCTTGACCCCCGCCTGCTCACCACCGTGGCTCCCGCCGTGGCGCGAGGCGCAATGGACAGCGGCGTGGCCACCCGCCCCATCACTGACTGGGAGGCTTACAATGACAAGCTCCGTCAGCTCATGGGCTACGACAAGAAGCTCATGCGCAATTTCATCAACCACGCCCGCCAATCGCCCAAGCGCGTAGTGTTCCCCGAGGCTAACACTGACAATATGCTTCAGGCCGCCGTGCTGGCTTATCGCGAAGGAGTGGCCAAGCCCGTGCTGCTCGGCAACGAGGAGATGATTGAAAAGCGCGCCAAGCGCCTGGGCCTCGACCTTGAAGGCTGCGAAATCATCAACCTCCGCCATGACCGCGAGGCTCCCCGCCGCGAGCGCTATGCCGAAATCCTGGCTCAGAAACGCGCCCGCCAGGGTGTGACACCCGCCGAGGCGCTGGAGAAGATGTATGACCGCAATTACTTCGGCATGATGATGGTGGAAACCGGCGACGCCGACGCTTTCGTGGCCGGCACCCGCTCTGCCAACCATGCCACGGCCGACATTGCTCGCGAGGTGGTGGGAATCCGCCCCAGCTACAACCATTTCGGCGCCATGCACATCATCGACACCCAGCGCGGCACCTACTTCATGGCCGACACCATGATTAACGGTAAGATGGACGAAGAAACCCTCTTTGACATGGCCCGACTGGCCCGCTACGCCGTGGAATATTACGCCCACGAGCCCGCCATTGCAATGGTGAGCTACAGCAACTTCGGCTCAAACAGCGAGCCTGAATGCGTGAAAGTCCACAACGTGGTTGACCGCATGCACGAGCTCTATCCCGAACTGCCCATCGACGGTGAGATGCAGGTGCACTATGCCCTCAACGACGCCCTTCGCGACGAAGCCTATCCCTTCAACCGTCTCCGCGGCAAGAAGGTCAACACCCTGGTGTTCCCCAACCTCTCGGCGGCCAACACAGCCTTCCGCCTCCTCCTGGAGATGGGTGTGGGCGAAGCCATAGGCCCCATCCAGGTGGGCCTCAACAAGCCCGTCCACTTCATAAGCGTGGACTCACCCGTGCGCGACATCTTCAATCTTGTCACCATGGCCGTGGTCGACGCCTCCGTCCAGCAATCCGGCAACACCCCCGCCGACAAATAACCCCGCCTCCCATCCCCCCTCCAAAGCACCGCCCCGCGGTGCTTTTTTTGTCCCCCTCCCCGCCAACCCCGGCCCCGCAAAATGTAGGGGCGCCCGTTCGGGGCGCCCGCACTCCGCGACCACGAAAACGATTGAGAATCAATCGTAACCTCCCCGCCGCAAAACCGAGCCGCGGAGCGGCGACATTGTGCATAACCCGGACACGACCGAAGGGAGTGCCGGGGCAGCCCCATCCCCCACACAAAGAGTCGCGGAGCGACGATGTCGTGAATCGGGGATACCCCCTCCCCGCAAACCGGGGTTATGTCGCGGAGGGGCGGGCGGCCCGAACGGCCGCCCCTACATCCGTTTGCGCGAATGTGTAATGCCACGCCTCCCCCTCCCCGCAAGTCGTCCCGCAAAATGTAGGGGCGCCCGTTCGGGGCGCCCGCACTCCGCGACCACGAAAACGATTGGGAACCAATCGTAAAAACCCGCAATCCCGGGCCCGCAAACCCTGAACCCGCAATCCCCGCCCCGCAAAAAATCCCCCACACTAAAAATCACTCGCAACCGAAAACTTGAAAATTTTGTCTAACTTTGCACCCTCATGCGCCCAAGGTCAGGAGTGGCCCCGGCGCTGAGATAAATTGAAGCGTATTTACATGGCGCTCTGTTCTTGACCAATTGAAATCTGACAGTTTCCCTAACGTCGTCAAGAATGAAGTCTGCGTAGATACACACTGGTTATGTACCTGCCCTCCGGGTGGTCGCCTCCATCGTGGCGTCTGCCTTGCGGCGTTCCATACCGGCGTGTGAAGTCTGCGTTGCTCATTCTCAACGACGTAAGGCTTTGCTAGAGCCTCAATTGGTGGAATGAGCAATGGCAAATGGCTCGCACGCTTTTGTGTTTCCCCACCATCAATCTTGCCCCCTGAGCCGAGCCGGCGGGCGCTCCTTCACTCCCTCTCACCCATGGTTAAGCCCGGCCCCTCCGCACGCATTGACATTGGCTCCCTCATCAAGAATGAGGTGGACCGGCAGCGTTGGTCATACGTCGATTTTGCCCGCGCCATCAACTGCTCACGCTCGTCGCTCTACAATATCTTCAACTCGCGCGACATCAGCCTGCTGCGCTTCCTCAAAATCTGCGAGGTGCTCAATTATGACTTTCTCCGCCATCTGGCGCCCCCTCCTGTCGGGGCCGATGATGACGGTCTCCCCTCGGCTCATCCTGCCCTCACGCTCCCCATGCGCAATGGCCGCATTGACCTCTCGGCCCTCCCCGAGCCATTGCTCGCCATGCTACGCTCAGCTCTCGGAGAGTCCAATTCTTAGACATTTCCGTCCAATTTCCTGCACACGGTCACGCCTCAGCCTTTATCTCCGCTCATTACCTTTGCACAATTAATCATCATTACCCCTTTTTGCTATGAAGAAATTCCTTGCAGCAACCTTTGCTCTTGCATTGCTGGGAACGGCAACCGTCGATGCCAAGCGTGTGAAAATCGACTATTCTATCATTGATGTTCCCGAGGAAGGTGGTGTCAGCTTTGAGCGCATCACCGAAAATTCCGATTGTGTTAACTCTGAAAATCTTGTCTCCACATCCAAGGGTCTTTTCGGTGTCAAGAATCTCTCGAAAATTGACTGGTGGGTCAATCCCCGCATTGCCATCTCTCCCGACGGCAAGAAGCTGGCTTATCTCAACTGGAAAAACCGCACCTCAAATGTGATGGTCAAGGACGCCCAGCGCGGCGGTGCAAGCACCCAGCGTACGTTTCGCACCAATGTCACTGACTTCACCTGGAGCCCTGACGGCAAGACCCTCTGCTTCACCGAGTATCGCTCGGGCCATTTCGGCGTCTTTCTCGTAGAGGCCGGCCAGGGCAACGTTGTGCGTCAGATTTCAAGCGGCAATGACAATGACTTTGCCGGTCAGATGTCGGCCGACGGCAACACCATCCTCTTCCATCGCGGCGAGGGCATGGGCTCTTACAGCATATGGAGCTACGACCGCAAGACAAATCTCTTCTCCAACTATTCACGCGGCATGACTCCGTGCCTCATCCCCGGCAATCCCGACGTGATTTATTGCGCCCGCTACACCGACAAGCGCGAGAGCGAAATCTGGCGCGTGAACCTCAAGACGGGTGTAGAGGAGATTATCCTCTCGCAGCCCGGCCGAAGCTTCACCACTCCCGTGCTTTCGCCTGACAAGAAGTGGATTCTCGTGACCGGCACATCACTCGACGAAAAGGGCCAGAACATTAACACTGACCTCTTTGCCGTGCGCGTTGACGGCTCGCAGTTCACTCAGCTCACCTATCATCCCGGCAACGATCTCTCAGGCATTTGGGCCCCTGACGGCAAAAGCATCTATTTCCTCTCGCAGCGCGGCAATGTGGAGGGCGCCTACAATGTCTGGAAAATGCCCTTTAATCTCTAATTCTCTAATCACTATTTATTTATCACGTTATGAAAAAGATTCTGTCAATCCTGCTGCTCTTTGCAGCTTCCGTAACAATGAACCATGCCTTCGCGCAGCGCGCCGGCGAGTATAACCTCTCCTCCTCCTCAGCTGAAAACTGGAGCAAATCAGGCCTTTTTGTCAATGCAACCATCGGTGTGGGATGCGGCGATCTTGATTCCGACTTCGGTTTCAGCGTAGGCCTCGGCTATCGTTACCACTTCGGCAACGGCCTGAGCTGGGATGTGGCTAAAGTGACTTATTCTAACCCTCAGACAACCTACTACTTTGATGATGCCAACACAATGAGCTTCCTCACCGGTGTGCGTTATCTCTCAATGCCCATTCTCGCCGGTAAGCCTCTCTATGGCAACTTTGCCGTTGGTTATCAGATGAACATCTCTGATTTTGACTCCTGGCACGGTTTCGCTTATGAAATCGGCGCCGGTGTGGCTCTCTCGCGCACAATCAGTGTCGGCCTCGTATGGGAAGGGGACGTTGCCTATGTGAAGCACTACGACAATGCCAACTTCGGCATCTTCGGTGCGCGCCTCGGCATTAACTTTTGATGAAAAACACACCTCTTATAATTCCACTAAGCACCGCGTGAGCGGTGCTTTTTTTGTCCCCTCTCCCCGCAAACCCTCCCCCGCAAAATGTAGGGGCGCCCGTTCGGGGCGCCCGCCCTCCGCGCCCACGAAAACGATTGGGAACCAATCGTAAAATCCCGCAATAACCGAGCCGCGGAGCGGCGACATTGTGCATAACCCGGACACGACCGAAGGGAGTGCCGGGACGGTCCCTCTCGCACACAAAGAGTCGCGGAGCGACGATGTTGTGAACAGGAACCCCTGCACCGCCCCGCTTATTCCCCGTTTGTGATGAATAACATCAAAAAAACGCTATCTTTGTGTGGGCTTACAGGCTCGATTCTCAAAACCAACCGGTAATTGCATCAATGGAACGTAACATTTATTCATGGCTCGAAATGTATTGTGGCACGGAAATGGCGCAGAACTGGTCCGTATGGGTCACCGTTGCGGCTATCGCCGTGGCTGCATGGCTCGCTTACGTTTGCTGCGTGAGAATCCTGACCCCTATAGTCCACTTCATCACTTTCAAAACCGCCAACAAATGGGATGAGGATTTGCTGAACAAGCGGGTGCTGAAAGCCGTGTCGCAGCTCGTGCCCGCCATTATTGTGGCCACCCTGTTGCCTGACTCCCTCAACATGGGCACCGCGGCCTATCTCTGGGCCGTGAAGCTCACCAAGCTCTACATCCTCTGGGCCGCTATCCGGTTGATAGTCATTTTCCTCCACGTGCTTCAGGATGCCATTGACTCAAGGGAGATTCTCCGCGAGCATAATCTTGAAATAATAAGGCAGACGGTGGTGCTCTTCGTGGTCCTCATAGGGGTCATCGTGGGAATTGGCATACTGATTAACCGCGACCCCTTGGCCATTCTCACCGGCCTGGGTGCGTCGGCCGCCATTCTGATGCTCGTGTTTCGCGACACCATCCTCAATTTTGTGGCCGGCATTCAGCTCACCGTCAACAAAATGGTGAGTCGCGGCGATTGGATTGTGTCGTCAAAAGCCGGCGCCAATGGCGAAGTGGAGGAGGTGAAGCTTACCACCATTAAAGTGCGGAATTGGGACAATTCCATCGTCACCATTCCCCCTTACACCCTTTTCACTGACTCTTTTCAGAATTTTGAGGCCATGCGTGATGTTGGCGCCCGCCGGGTGGCAAGATCGGTGTTTATTGACCAGTCCACAATCCGCTTCCTCACCCCCGACGAGGTTGAAGCCCTTCGCGATGAAGGATTGCTCTCGGAGACTGAAGAGGCCTTCCCGGAAAAGATTGTCAACCTCGGCCTGTTGCGACGCTACATGGAGCATTATCTTGAAGCGCATCCCGAAGTGCTCGGCGAGGACGAAGAGAACCCCGCACTGATTCTCATGGTCCGCCAGCTCCAGCCCACACCCCAGGGAATACCCCTGGAGCTCTACTTCTTCACCTCACGTACACGCTGGAAACCCTTCGAGCATCTCCAGTCCGACATAATTGACCACCTCTACGCCGTCATCCCCAAATTCCACCTCGCCGTCTACCAATCCCCCTCCTCCGCCGACTTCAAGCACCCCTAACCCCTCCCGCAAAAAAACTCCTAACTCCTAACTTCTAACTCCTAACTAAAAAAAGCTCCTAACTAAATCCGCACGATGTCCCTATTTCCCCATCACGGCCCTGCTAATTTTGCATCAAAAACGCAGAGCTATGATTACCATCCACACATCGTTCCTTAACGACACATTCAATGGTCCCCGCCATATCTTCGGCGGCATTGACTCCGCATGCCATCTCTATATCCTTCCGCGCACAAACATCTCGATGGCCCGCACCATCGACGACATTGCCCGCTATCCCGCCGTGTATGTTCTTATGGGCCACGGCGAGGCCTACATCGGACAAACCACTAACATTCCTGTCCGCCTGCGCCACCACATGAAGAAATCCTTCTGGCACACGGCCTACATCTTCATCTCGGCCTATCACAGCCTTTTTGGCGACGACATCCGCTTCATCGAGCATCTCGCCATCCAACGCGCCATGAGTCTCCACCTCACACCCCTGCGCAACACCGAGGCCCCCGCCCGTCCCCGACTGCCCGGCTACCGTGTGGCCGAGCTTGAAACCTTCTTCAGCCAGCTCACCCTCCTCGCCGAATTCGCCGGCCTCCCGCTCTTCACCGTCCCTGAGGCCGCCCCCGCTGTCCGAGCCCGCCGCCCCCCTGTCATCAACACGGCACACCCCCTGCCTCCCGCCCCTCAGGCCCCTCACCTCCAGCCACCCGCCCCGCGGGCCCCTCACCCCCTCGTCACCACCCTCCGCTCCCCCCGCGGCCCCTGCCTATACTCCGAGAGTGGTAACAGGCACAATCCATATTCCATCCTGACGTCGGTAGGCAAATTCTCCCACAGCCGTCAGAACCATCAGAAAGGCCGGTGCAAGCATGCGTGTGGTGTCAAGCTTCGACGCCAGAGTGGTGAGTGAGGTTGTTGCATCGCTTATTTGCTTCTCACCTCCCAGTTTCATCTCCACAAGTCCATATTGGCCGTTGCGCAGATGAACCACGCTGTCGCATTCCAGTCCGTTGGCATCTCTGTAATGGTACACCTCTCCGTCAAGTGCTTCGGCATACACACGGAGGTCTCGCACGCCGAGATTCTCAAACATCATTCCCATTGCTTTGAGGTCGTTCACAAGATCGGTTGGCCCGGCGCCGAGTGCGGCACATCCTATCGAGGGGTCGGTGAAATAGCGAGTGGGAGTGGTGCGGATTGCAGTGCGTGAGCGCAGGTTGGGATTCCAAGCTTCCATCTCTTCTATCACGAAGATGCTTCTCAGACTGCTCAGATAGGCTCTCACTGTGTCAATTGAGGCACCCTCTCCATAGTTGGCCACATCATCGGCAATGGTGGTGAGCGTTGACTGAAGCCCTGTGTGGCGGGCGTAGGCTTTCATGAGGCTACGGGTGAGTTGCGGTGAGCGTTTCACATCGTCCACGCGAGAGATGTCGAAATTCACCACGCCGTCAAAATAGTCTATTGCCTGACGCAGCGCGGCTTTTCCGTTGAGCATTGTGGATAGCGGCCAGCCTCCGCGGCAAATCAGCGTGGCTATGTCGTCAAGCTTGGCGGTGGCTTGACCTGTCATCCGGGTGTCACCCTCAAACAGTTTGCGGAGGCTGATTGCACCGTTGCTGTCGCCTGATTCCAGGAGTGACATTGTGCGCATTGTCAGTCGGCTGAATCGTCCCGTGCCGGAATGTATTATCTCCTCTCTGTTGGCCGGAAGGGCTGAGCCGGTGAGGATGAATTGTCCGGGTTCTTGGCGATGGTCCACCTCATGACGAATGCAATCCCACAGGCGCGACAGTGTCTGCCATTCGTCTATAAGTCGCGGCACCGCACCGTCAAGCAGTGCTTGCGGAGCAATGTCTATCAGCTCGCGTGCCTGATTCAGGCGCCCGCTCTCGGCAAGGTTGAGGACGCTCTCGGCCTGCATCAGGGCCGTGGATGTTTTGCCGCACCATTTGGGGCCTTCTATTAACACGGCGCCGCGATATTCAAGGCGTTCTTTGAGTAGTTCGTCGGCTATTCTCGGCCGGTAATTTTTAACCTCCATATGGATCTAAAATTGAGATTGTGCAAATGTATGCAATTATTTCTATATATGCAAGTTGCAAATTTTATTCCGCGGATTGTGGCAAATCTGTTCCGCGGATTGTGGCAAATTCATTCCGCGGATTGTGGCAAATTCATTCCGCGGATTGTGGCAAATTCATTTCGCGGATTGTGGTAAAAAAGTGCCCCTCATCCGCCAAATGCGCCGCTAAAGAATGTAGGGGCGCCCGTTCGGGGCGCCCGCCCTCCGCGAAAACGAAAACGATTGAGAATCAATCGTAACCACCGTGTCGCAAAACCGAGCCACGGAGTGGCGACATTGTGTTTAACCCGGTCACGACCGAAGGGAGTGCCGGGACGGCCCCACCTCCACACACAAGGAGTCGCGGAGCGACGATGTCGTAATCGGGGTTATCCCGCCCTCTGCGACAAAACCCCAGCCAGCGGCAATGAAAAAGGCGCTCCCGCCTGAGCGGTTGCGCCTTGAGTTGAGTGGATGGAATGTCTTTGTAAAGCCGCGAGGGCGTCAAATTCTGTATTTGGCGTGAGTGTAGGCGGCGTTGATTTCGTGGCTGTAAGCCTCGGCACTTGTTCGGCAATACCATTCAAGTGCCCTTGAAAGCAGATGTTTCATAATGCTAAAGTTTAGTTGAACGTGATAGTCCAATAATTATGTTCTTTAGCATATAAACGCCTGCGGCCGCCAAATGGTTCACTCGGCGCCTTCCTGAGCTTCACCTTCGGTGTACCAGCGGGAATACATCAGATAGTTGCGGGCTATCTTCTGGTTGAGCTCGCGGGCCTGCTCGGGATGCACCTTCTTGACGAATTTGGCGGGGGCTCCGGCCCACATTTCGTGAGGTCCGATTTTGGTGCGCGAGAGCACCACCGAGCCGGCGGCCACAAGCGCTCCTTCGCCCACTTCGGCATCGTCCATCACCGTGGCGCCCATCCCTATGAGCGCAAAGTCATGGATTTTGCATCCGTGGAGGGTCACGTTATGACCTATTGACACATCGTTGCCGATCTCTATGGTCGACTTCTGATAGAGGGTGTGGAGCACCGAGCCGTCCTGGATGTTCACGCGGTCGCCAACGGTGATGGTGTTCACATCGCCGCGAAGAACGGTGTTGAACCAGATGGAACATTCTGACCCTACGGTCACATCTCCCACCAGGGTGGCATTGGGAGCAAGGAATGTGTCGTGGCCCACCTTAGGAGTGAAGCCGCGCACGGGAATTATGAGTGCCATGTTTTGCTGATGTTTCGTGTGGGGTTAAAGGGGCTTGGTGGCCTCGCGGAGCCAGTCGAGTGTGGCGCCTTCCACCAAGGGTGATATATCATTGTACACGCGCGCGTGATAATCGTTCACCCAATTCACCTCGTCGGGGGTCATGATGCTCACGTCGAACAGTGCGCGGTCAAAGGGACAGAGCGTGAGGGTCTCGAACTTGAAGAAGCGGCCAAACTCTGTGGTCATGGCGGGAACGGTGAGCACGAGGTTTTCGCAGCGGATGCCGTAGCGTCCGTCAAGATAAAGGCCGGGCTCATTGCTGGTGATCATGCCGGGCAGCAGGGGCGCGCCGGTGTCGTTCAGGCGTATTGACTGGGGGCCTTCATGCACGCAGAGGAAGTGGCCCACACCGTGGCCTGTGCCGTGGAGATAGAGCTTGCCCTCTTTCCAGAGCGGCATGCGGGCAATGGCGTCAAGCTGATGGCCGCGGGTGCCTTCGGGGAACACTGCGCGCGCCAGTGCTATGTGGCCCTTCATCACCAGCGTGAAGTCGTGACGCTGCTCTGCGGTGGCCTGACCGAAGGAGATGGTGCGGGTGATGTCGGTGGTGCCGTCAAGATAGCTTGCGCCGGAGTCAATGAGCAGGAGGTTAGAGGCGTTGATGGGCTCGTTGGTGTCGGGGCGCGCGGCATAGTGCACGATGGCGCCGTGGGGGCCGAAGCCGGAAATGGTCTCGAAGCTTTCCTCCACATAGAGCTCGCCCTGTGAGCGGTGGCGGGTGAGGATGGCGGGGATATCCATCTCTGTGAGGGTCTCGCCCTTGCGCACAAGGGTGTCGATTTCGCACAGGGCTTTCACCATCGCCACACCGTCGCGGAGCATCGCCGCGCGGGTGCCGCGAATCTGGGCCTCGTTCTTCACCGCTTTGAGCATGGCCGCAGCTGAGCTGCCCACAATGGCGCGGTCGCCGAGTGTGGCCTCTACGTTGGTGGCGCTTTGGCCGGCGCTCAGGAGAACCTTGACATTTTGGGGAAGGGAGCCGAGGAAGGTCAGGATGTCCGTGTAGTCGCGGCATTCCACTGCGGCTTCCTTCAGATGGGCGCGCACCTCATCGGTGAGCTTGCGCGGGTCGGTGAAGAGCACCTTCGTGTCGGCCGACAGGTAGAGATGGCCAGTAGCCACGGGGTTATACTCCACGTCGTTTGAGCGGATGTTGAGCGTCCATGCTATCTCGTCGAGCGCTGAGATGAACACCGCATTGGCGCCCGCCTCGGCGGCGTTGGCAAGCACGGCGGCAATCTTGTCGGCCGCGCTCTGGCCTGCATATTCAAGGTTGTGAATGTAGATGTGACACTCAGGCAGCGCCGGGCGTGCGGGCCACACACTCTCGTCGGCAGGCTCGAAAGCCGTGTTGAGCTTAATGCCGGCCTTGTCCAGCGCGGCGCGCATGGTGCGGGTCTCGGTGATGGAGAAGAGCATGCCGTCGATGCCCACGGTGGAGCCTTCCGGCAGATGCTCGCAGAGCCACTGCTCGATGGAGGGGGTGGTCAGCAGACCGTCCTTCATCATGGTGATGCCGGTGCCCGCAAGCTGGCGGTCAGCCTGCAGGAAGTAGCGGGAGTCTGTCCAGAGCAGAGCGCTGTCGGCCGTCACCACTAAGGTGCCGGCTGAACCGGTGAAGCCTGACAGATGGCGGCGGAGCTGCCAGTGGTCGGCGGGATATTCGCTGTGGTGGGGATCGGTGTGGGGAATCACCGTTGCGGCGATTCCGAAGGCGGCCATGCGCTGGCGCAGTGCTGCCAAGTGGGGTGCGACTGAAGTGTCCATATAAATATATATGCGGTTAGGCTTTGTTTTGTCGGTTATGAGCCGGCTGCCGCGCTCTGCGGCGCCGTACGGCAAAAATAGTGAAAAATTTCAATTATAACGCATTTCGCCTCTTTTATGCCTCGGCACTCGGAAAGTCTTCATCGTGCCGAATTTTTTTTTTGACGTTTTTAATCGCTTGTCACATAGGGTAGTGGAGTGGTTGGTGAAAGTTTTCTCGCAAATTTTTTTCTGAAATGTTTGGTGGATTCAAAAATATCATATAACTTTGCAAACGCTTTCGGGAACGAACGCTCCCTCAAGCAAGAGAACATTAACAGATGCCTCTTTAGCTCAGTTGGCCAGAGCACGTGATTTGTAATCTCGGGGTCGTTGGTTCGAATCCGACAAGAGGCTCAATTGATAAAGAGACAGCGTCCCGGGGTTATCCCGGATGTGTACAAATAGGGCGAATACCAGAGTGGCCAAATGGGGCAGACTGTAAATCTGCTGGTTTTTACCTTCGGTGGTTCGAATCCATCTTCGCCCACAGTGAAAGACGCGGAAGTAGCTCAGTTGATAGAGCATCAGCCTTCCAAGCTGAGGGTCGCGAGTTTGAGCCTCGTCTTCCGCTCAAAATATAATGCCAATGTAGCTCAGGGGTAGAGCACTTCCTTGGTAAGGAAGAGGTCGCGGGTTCAAATCCCGCCATCGGCTCCAGAAAGTCGGACAGCCCCGATAGTGTCTTGTCGCTATCGTGGCGTCTTGAATTAACGAGTTAAATCATTTATACCTGATAAAATAGCAAAGTTATGGCTAAAGAGAAATTCGAAAGAACCAAACCGCATGTTAACATCGGTACCATCGGTCACGTTGACCACGGTAA
>JAAVCF010000012.1 GCA_014802445.1 Bacteroides sp.
ATTTTTGAATTGACAAAATTTTGTTTGAATTTTAACATTTTTTATTTGTCAGCCTCCGTCCGTCGTGCCTTCTCTTAGGCTTCGTTCTCAAAAGCGAGTGCAAAGGTAGAGCTTTTCTACATTCCCTCCAAATTTTTCAGCAAGAAAATTTCAAGAAAAATCGCAAAATGTCCGCAAACTGCTCATTATGTCCACTTTAGCCGATAGTTAAAAAGTGTTTCACTTTTCACCACTCCCCCACCACACCCCTCAAAACAAAAATGGCCCCGCATAAGGGCCATCTGTTATAACACCAAAATTATGGAATGGTTCAGCGATTATTTTGCCGTGACGGGGTCTATGGCGAGCAGAGTGTTCATGAACACATGCACAGGATAGATGGGTGCGCGCATCACCAGGAGCGAGTCAAGCGCGGCCGCACCCGCCAGCGGACCATAGAGCAGATTCACCTCGAAGCTCAGCGAATCGCCAAGCGCGCGGCCTCCCTCCGTCTCATCAATCACCAAGCCGGGACGGAGCGCCGTCAAAGCCTCCACCACCTGTGCGGCATCAGCAAGCACGGCAATCTTGACAACCCCGCGAGCATCATCCACCGCAGCGGCAAGCGCCGAAGCGGTATATGCCGACGAGGTGAGCACTACCGGACACTCGCCCAGCTCCACCAGTCGCGCCACATCCTGAGCCACGGCATCGAGCCGCGAAGTGTGGTCGGCCACCACAAACACAGCCTTGGCCCGAGGCAGCGGCACATCGCCGAGCCTCAGTGCGCCATGACGGTGAGCACCGTCAGAGAGGAGAGTCAGCTCCACCCCAACAGCCTTCGCCGCAGCGCGGAGCGAGAGCAGCTCCACGTCGGCCACATCCTCAGGGAGCTCCACGGCCACCTCGGCCAGCGGACGGCGAGTGACGGCAAACGACACTCCGGGAATGGTCTCCGCCTTGTCAGGAATGGCCCACAGGCGCGCCTGCACCTGATAAAGCGCATCCAGCGCCGCACCGAGCCGTCCGAGCGCAGCCTCACGCAGAGGCCCGCACTCCTCGGCCACTCCGCACGAAACGGGAGCGAGGCATCGGTGCCACAATTCAGCCGGGGGATTGACAAAGAGCTGCATGATTATACCTTATTATATATAGTAGCTAATGTTACACCACGTGTGGGTCAGTGTAGGTGCCGATGTGGCGCTGCTTCTTCTCTTCAAAAATCTCCGAGATGGCAAAGAATATGCCCGACTCCTCAACGTCGCCAAACTCATCATTGATGGCCGTGCCAAACATGCG
Organism: Bacteroides sp.; assembly: GCA_014802445.1. Classification (GTDB taxonomy): domain Bacteria; phylum Bacteroidota; class Bacteroidia; order Bacteroidales; family Muribaculaceae; genus CAG-1031. Next base: position 1,279 of record JAAVCF010000012.1, read on the forward strand.
CATGGTAGGCGACAGGCTCATGTAGGCATTAACCAGCGGCGGGATATTATAGCCGTGGTCACGGATGGCCTTGTTGAGAATCTTATAGTCCTCCTTAAAGCTGTCGAAAGTGAACATTGCATCCAGCGCCTCGGTGTCCGTATGGGTGTCGAGCGGCGTGCGGGGCGTCACCAGCCTGTCAGGATCGGGAAAATGCTTATTGAGGAAATAGAGAATCATGTTGCGACACTCCTGATTATAGGAGGGATACATGGTCACCTTTCCAAACAGATAGCGAATCTGGGGATAAACCACCGTCAGCGCGCCCAGACCATCCCACAGATTGTCAAGCGCATAGATGGACTTGGCCGCCTCGCGCGACGACTGATAGCCCACTCTGACAAACGAGCGGCCCAACTCTATGGTCGACGGCAGGAACTCCTTGACAAACCGGGGCGAGAAATCAAACATGTGGCTCGTGGCTATTCTCGGCGTGCCGTCCTCCTCAAAGCGGATGTCCTCGCCGATGATAAAGCGGTAGCCCCCGAGAATCATGCGCGATTCCGGGTCCCACACAATGAGCTGTCGGCAGGGTGGGTCCATGAGGTCGTAGCGGTCAATGTCGCAATCCTTGCCCGTGCCGCCGCCGGCAGCGCGGAAAGCAATCTCGCGCAGGCGCCCAATTTCGCGCATCACGGCGGGAGCTTCGCGGCCATCCACCACATAAATTTCGTGGTTACCCTTGTTGGTGCGGCGCAGCAGGCGCTCGGGCGTCAGCTCGGCCGCAACGAGATCGGGTGATATTTCGTCAATAATCTGTTGGTCCATATCTATTTGTCATCGGGAAGCGAAGCCCGCAGTGAGTAGACAGCGTCACACAAGGCCTGCACCTCGCGCCGTGCCTCGCGGCCGCCGGCAAGAGTCGATGCCTTGACTCTGCGGCCTGCCACTATCGGGAAGCAGGCGCCGCGACACTTGAAAATCTCGCCCGGCAGCAGGGCCATCTCAACATTGAACTTCAAACCCGTGAGAGTTCTTAATTTTGCAAAATTATAAAAAAATGGCGAATTGCACCCTCCGAAATAGAGCGGAATAATGTCGCGGCCATGTTCCACGGCCTTATTCACCACCATCTTCCGCCATTCCAGGTCATGAATCTCGCCCCCTTTGCGCTTTCTCGACACCAGTCCGGCAGGAAACACTATCACCGGTGCGTCGGCCTCAAAGGCGCGCTGCAGTTCCGACGTGGCGGCATGCGTCTGGCCTCCGTGCTTGTTGATGGGCACAAACACTCTCCGCAGCGGCTTGACAGCCATCAGCAGGTCATTGACCACAAACCGGGGCTCCATGCCGTGATGCCTCGTCACCATATCAATCAGCGCAATGCCGTCAAGCGCCCCCAGAGGATGGTTTGACACATACACCACCCTGCGGTCAGCGGCCGCCGGCATGTTCTCGCCTCCTATTATATTATAGGTGACGCCGAGGTCGTCCAACACTCCGCGGCAAAAGTCGGCGCCTTCGCGCCCGGCATTGCTCTCAAGGAGCGCATTGAGCTCTTCCTGATGAATCAGGCGCGCCAGGCCGTTGAGCAGAAAGCCCGGCACAAAACGCGCCGCACCCGGCAGGCGCTCGCGCACCACCGACGCCACGTCGATTCTCAGAACTCGGTTATCCATTGTTGTGACAATTAAGCTACAAAGGTAGCAAAAAAAGCGTAACTTTGCAGCATGGCATCTACAACCGACCGCATAAGCACTTTCGCCGCCTCAGCCGGCGCTTCGCTCAAGAGCATCGTGAAGATTCTCCTCACGCGCCGCCGCGGCCCGGGCATCACCGCGCAGCAGCGTCTCAAGCCTCTGATAATTCTGGGCAACGGTCCCTCGCTGCGCCAAACTATCGACAACCACACCCCGGCCCTGCTCTCCCACCCCACTATGGCGGTCAACTTCGCCGCCAACACGCCTGAATTCTTCACCCTCAAGCCGGAATTCTACGTGCTGGCCGACCCTCACTTCACCAACACCTCCGACCCCAACGTGGCGAGCCTCATCAGCGCCATCAACCGCGCCGACTGGCCCCTGACACTCCTGCTCCCCTACGGCATGAACCTCCCGGGGCTCTCCAACCCCCGCGTCACCGTCATGCGCTTCCCCGCCGTGGGCGTGGAGGGGGCGCGGGGCCTCCGCAGCTTTGCCATCCGCCGCCGCCTCGGCATGCCGCGCCCGCGCAATGTGATGGTGTGTGCAATCATGTGCGGCATCTGGCTCGGATTCACCGACATCTTCATCACCGGCGCCGACCATAGCTGGACGCGCACCCTGAGCGTCGACTCATCCAACCGCGTGGTCACCATCCAGCCTCATTATTATAAGGAGAGCGAGAGCGAGGAGGAGCGCGTGGCATCGGTCTACACCGACATCCGCCTCCACCAGATTCTCGAATCATTCTCCATCGCCTTCCGCGCCTATCATGACATTGCCGACTTCACCTCGCGCAATGGCATCAACGTTTACAATGCCTCGCCGGGCAGCTTCATCGACGCCTTCCCGCGCCGTCAGCTCCCCGAGGCCTGAGCATCACCGATTACTTCACTGCACAAAAAAAGCCGCTTCTCACGAGGCGGCTAATTTTTTCGTCAGAATAGAAGCTCTGACAATTGCATTAAACACGATTTTCTTCACACTTCTTTTAATCTTTTAATTGTTTCTCATAAAATGGGAAACTTGGAGTTAGCGCGCCTTTATCACAAAGGCTAATATCTTAGAATATCGCAATTCCTTTAACTGATAACTAAATTTTACACATTGCAAAATTAATCATGTTGTGACCACATTCCATAATGTTTGAAAGGCTATCAAAATAAAAAATGACTCATCTAAAGCATACTCAGCTATTATACTGCCTTTTACACTCTTGATTCCATTCGTTCAATATAATATCAAAATGAGATTTGCAATGTAGAGGAATTTTCATAAATTCGCCTCTCAGAAGCCTCACTCGGCCCTCAAAACACTACACACCGCCAAACACCACCCTACACACAAAATCTCATTCTGCTGATTATCTGATATTTAACATCTTTCAACATCTCACAGCATTTTTTCTGTCAATCTATCCGGCCTATCGCCATCACATCGGCCTCAAAAGTGTCGCGATTCAGTGCCCGTGCCCTTAGTTTATTGCGATAAGTGTAGACTGTGTTGAGTGAAAGGCCGAGAATGCGGGCCACTTTCTGCGTGTCCTCCACGCCGAGGCGCATAAACGCAAGCACCCTCAGCTCAGTGGTCAGCTCCTCAGGCGTGGTGGTGACTATGCGCTTGTCGGGGAGGAACAGCGCGTTCACATCCTCCACAAAGGTTGGAAACATTCCCGTGAACGCACGGTCAAACACCTCGCTCAGCAGTCCGTCCTGGCTATCGGCAAGTTTCTCTTCCTTGAGCTGCTTATAAAGGCTGTCGGTTTGCCCGGCCGAAATCTTGCGGCGAACCATGCGCGCAAAGTCTTCCAGGCGCTCCATGTAGAGCGTACACAGCCCCAGGAAGTTGCTGATGGCGGCTTCCTTCATCGCGTCGCTCTGATGGAGCTGAAGCTTGAGCACTCGCATCTTCTTCATCTGTCCTTGCAGGCGCGCAAATCCAAGCACCACAACCACAAGCGACAGCAGCAACGCCACCGACACCACCACAAGCAGCAAAAACTTTTGCCGCGCATGCGCCTGATAATCATTCGACACCTCCGGCATCATCTCGGCAATGCGCATGGCCTCCACCTTGCTCGCCGACTGCACCGCATTCTCCAGTGCTATATTAAGGTAGGAGGCCGCCTCTCCAAGCTTCTTCTGGTCATAAAAGCGACGTCCCAGATGCTCCAGCGCCGGATTGAGCAGATTGCCTGCCAACGCATTGATATAGGCCGACATGGCTATATAATAGAGTCCTTCTTTCTCATTGTCTTCATCGCAAAGCATCTGGCCGAGCAAGAGAGCTGCCTGCGCCTTGCATACGGCCGACGACACTTCATCATCAATTGCGCCGAGATAATGCGCCTTTGCCATCACATCGTTGCCTCCGTTCTCAGCCACAATCCCTTCCAACAATGCGTATGCAGGTTCGTAGGGCGACAGCGCATGCAGCAACGAGTCGGCATATTCCTGAGCCTTATATTCATAGCCGCCTGACAGTGCCGAATTGGGATAAAACTTCGCCACGAGGGTATACATCTGCATCCCGGCCTCAAACATCCTCACCCTGTTCTGCGGATACACGCCGGCAGCCACCTGAGCCTCAAACTCATCAATTGCCTCGCGAACCACCCCGATGGTGGGATACCATGATGCGCGCTGCATCACAAATGACTGTGCCTCAACGGAATCCCCGCGCCCAAGCGCATAAAATGCCGCCTGATCGCAATAATACATCACCGAATCCACATTTAGCATCGTAAACTCGTGGATTATCTCGCGATACACCTCATAGCGGCGGTTTGACGATCCTTCCGACGCAAGCACCGCCCGCAGCGAGTCCACATGCTGCATCTTGTGCTCCTCCAAGTGCTTGCGCTGCGCCAGTGTCTCGTCAAGCTTCCGGGTCATCGCCGAGACGGTGACAGGCATCTCCGGAAGAATCACATCACTGCACGATGCTTCAGCCGCGAGGCTCCACACCACTGCAAGCAGGCTAAAAATCATCCGTTTCATCATATCGTTGGTCAATTTCACATTGCAAAGATACTCAAAAGATTACATCTTTGAGAGTTTTTTGTGAGTTATTCTCGCAATTTCAATTTAGCCCCGGATTTGTTTATATTTTCCATTTGTTATCCATGAGGTCATTCTGCTGTTACTCAATTCAGTAACCCAAAATTGAGATAAGAAAACGATTTATATTTCTCAACAATGTTGCAAAAGCCTCCTCTGATGGATAATTTTGCGTTGCAAAACGAAAGCAATTTTTAGCATCAAGCATAACCGAATACTTTTAGGGTTAGTAGACGGCCGCCTTGAAGGCGATCCGACGAACGAATTAGAATAGTGCAAAAAGTAAATGTGTTTTATGTTAGGTTTGTCAGCCTGAAAGGGCTACAAAAAGGATAAGGTCAACCGTGAGGTTGGCCTTTCTCTTTTTTCCGCACCCCCACCCCGCAAAACCAACCCGCAAACCCGCCCCGCAAAACCCGTTCACGCGAAATGTAGGGGCGCCCGTTCGGGTCGCCCGCACTCCGCCACATCGAAAACGATTGGGAACCAATCGTACCCCCACCCCACCGACGAAAACCCTTTGCGAATAATTGGACACCGAGGGCGGGCGGCCCGAACGGCCGCCCCTACATCCCCTCNCACAAAACCATTCCACAAAACCTTCCCGCAATTCGCACGCAAAACCCGGACACGCAAAATGTAGGGGCGCCCGTTCGGGGCGCCCGCACTCCGCGACATCCAAAACGATTGGTAACCAATCGTAACCCCACCCACCAACAAAAAACCTCCGCGTATAATTGGAGGCCGAGGGCGGGCGGCCCGAACGGCCGCCCCTACATCCCCTCGCACCAAACCATCCCCGCAATCCGCCCGCAAATCCCACCCGCAATCCCACCCGCAAACCATCCGCAAAACCTACCCGCCTAAACGCGACGAAGGGAAGAACCGCTCACGCGGGCCTTCCCTTCTGTCAAACTGAGTATATAGATGTTTTTCTTATCTTACTTTACGAGCACCTTGCTCACCTCTGAGCCCTGAACGCGAATCACGATCTGACCGGCTACGGGAGCGGCGAGGCGCATACCCTGGAGGTTGTAGTAAACCACGGGAGCATCAGCATTGTTGCCGCCTTCGGCGCCGATGGTATCGATGCCGGTGGTGTTGTCCACGTTAGAGAAAGTGTAGGCAATAGGCTCGTTGGTGGTGTAACCCAGACCGTTGACGGTTGAGGTGTACTCGCCGCGGAGCACAACGCCGATTTCTGAATCCTGGGGGAAGGTGTCCTTGGTGGTCAGAGTGTACATGTTGGCCACGTCAGGAAGTGCCTTGAAGCTGTAAGGACCATAAACGCCCTTCGTTACATCCCAAGAGCCATCATCATTCTTTTCGGTGTAGATGTAAGCCATGGGCACATAGTCAGCGGGGAGCACGGCACCGTTCTCAAGCTCATAAGAGATAGTCACGGGAACCTCTTCTTCGCTACCTTCTTCCACAACGGGAGTGGCAATCATATAATTGTGAGTGGGGTTCCAGCCTTCACCATTGTAGTCAACGGGACGGCCTACGTGGCTCCAGTCGCAACCCTCGGGAGCTTCGCCTCCAATAAGGTAGCCACCATCGGTGAAGTACTGCTTGATCTGGCCGCTCTGAGCGTGGAAACCTTCCACCACGCCATCTTCGTCCACGTCAAGGAGGTCAAAGAGGGTCTTGCGGTCGCGTGATGAACCTTCAACAGTGTAAGTGAATGTGTTGGTGGCCACAGCGCAGAAGTCATAGGGCATGCTGAATGAGTAAGAAATCACTCGGCCATCAGCAAAAGTGGCAGGTACAGAAGCTGCGTTTGAGTCGCCGCTGCCCACAAAGTGCTTAGTTGAGAAGTAAGCAAGCACCTCGGTGCCTTCGGGAACCACATATTCACCCTTCACGTTATCCCACAGAGTGTTCACATCGGGAACAAACACGCAAGGATAGTAGTAGTTGTTAATCTTAACCGAGAGGTCATAGAAGGGATGGGGCACTGCATTGTCCTTGTAGAGGTCGGTCAGGTCAATATAACCCTGGATAGCGCCGTCGGCGGTGTTGCCGATCACATAGTTGAAGTCAGGAGCGAAAGGTGCGGAGGGGAATTCCTGGTTACCACCGCGACCAAAGTCGAGCTTATAGTAGTCGCCTGACACACCATTATTGCCACCTTCAGGAATTTCCCAATCAATAACGGCATTCTCAACATCGCCGGTCACCTCTACATTATTACCGGTTTCGGGATCCACGTCGTTGTAGCTGCCCTCAACGGTTTCGATAGTGATATTTGCATGGTTCACCATCTTGTCCTCGCTGCTCTTGAACTCTTCAAAGAATGCAATGGGGTTGGTGGGGTCGGGTTCGGGATTAACCGTACCATTCACGGGAACGATAACCCAGACACGTCCGTTGGTTTCCTTGCGGGTGCCGTCGGTGAAAGTGATTGCCGACTTCATGTAGAGAGTGGTAGTAGCACCGGGGTTGAGGTTGACATTCTCAAGAATCATGTCAATGTTGCCGGTCAGAGCGTTGGGGGCAGCGAGAGTAAACTCACCTGCAAGAGGAGCTGTGTCAGTGGGCCAGCGGTTGCCATTGTCAGCAATCAGTTCGGTAGCAACAGCGCCAAAGCTGATTGAAGCAACGTTTTCAAGCGAGCTCAGCTCATAGGGGAAGGTGATGCGCACCTTGTCACCCTCAACGGCCACAGCCGCGGGGGCATCAGTGGTGTAGCTCAGAGTAGCATCCTGGTTGATGCCGGGTTCGGGATCCACAGTGGCAGGCTTCTTCTCCAGCCACATTGCCACATCGTAAGGATTGATGTTCACGCGGCGCTCCTCGCCGTTAACCTTATAGGTCATGTAGCTCTTAAACCACACCTGAACATTATCAGTGAGTTCGTAGAACACATTGCCGATAGCCTCTGTGGTATCGGTCAGGCGAGGATTTGACTCACCGCCTTCCACACAGTAGATGTGGTAAACCACGTCGGTAGCACCCTCGAGACCTTCGGTCACGATGTTATAGTTAAGGTAGGTGCCGTTTTCCTGAGGATTGAGATCGAAAGTCCAGGTTGCAGTTGCGTCAGGCACACCGCCGAGGGTTGTAACAGGGAAGTTGTAGTTTGTAGAGGTTGTGGTATGCACCTCGCCTTCTGCATCGGTGAAATAGCCCTTTTCCCAAAGCTCATAGCGGGTGTTGGGCTGGAGATCCTTCACGTAAACAATGCCGGTCTGTCCCTCAGAATATTCGGTCCAACCTTTGCCCGCAACGTCAATAGCAACCTTGAAAGAGTAGCCATCATAAACGGCGCCTTCGTTAACGGGAACGAATTCATAAGGCACATTGATAGTGGTGGCGGTCACAACGGGCTCACCCCAAACGATATTAAAGGGCTCATAATTGACGTCGTTAATGCTCCAATCGTAGGTTTGATTCACAACCACGTTATAAGCATGATAGCCATCACCCTCGGCATTAGGGAGTTCGAGCGACAGAATCACATAGTATCTGTAGTTGCCGCCTGCGAGAATGTTGAGGTCCTTCCAGCCATGGATGTCGCTGTTGCCGTTGTCTTGAACGTTCGACACATCAGCCCAATCAGCAAGCTGCTCTTCCTGATTGTTCTCACCAACCTTCTTGAAAATGAAAGTGCGGTTAAGGTTGAGGATGCCAAGTTCTTTGGGAGAAATTCCGTTGCCATCCATATCCTTGAAGTAAACCCAATAGTTGGGATAAGAATGGTTGTCATCATTGACCTGCGTCTTAAACGCAAACTCAACCATAAAGTGGTTTTCAGGATTGGCGGGGTCATTAACCTCAACCTTCAGTCGGTCATCGTTTGTCTGATGCCAAACGTCAGCAGCCTTTGCAGTGAAAGGGAGGACAAGCATCAACAACAATCCGAGAACGGACAGTGTTGTAAACTGCTTTTTCATGTGAAAATAAGAACTTATAGTTAAAAGATTATGAATTGTAAGGTGAAAAGTGTTAAGCGTGCGAAAAACTCAGTAGACACTCAATGATTATCAAGCCTTTGGCCTATTGATAAAGATGTGTGAGATTCCTTAAACTTAATGCACTGCAAAGATAAAACAAAAAATCACATCCCAAAACAAAATTCACCACAATTAACATTTTTTTATTTCCACCCCCAAATCCCACCCCGCAACCCCACCCCGCAAATCCCACCCACGCAAACCCGCGCCCGCAAACCCTAACCCCGCAAACCCACACCCGCAAAACCCCGCGCACGCGAATTGTAGGGGCGCCCGTTCGGGGCGCCCGCACTCCGCGACATCGAAAACGATTGGGAANCAATCGTAACCCCACCCNCCGACAAAAAACCNTCNGCGAATAATTGGANNCCGAGGGCGGGCGGCCCGAACGGCCGCCCCTACATCCCCTCGCACAAAACCATCCCGCGCAACCCGCACCCGCAAACCCCGCGCCCGCAAACCCCGCGTCCGCAAATCCCACCCGCAAANCCCACGCAAATTACNCCTNTTTGGGATGCATNCTGTCGGCATACCACCGCATCGGATTGTTGAGGATATAATCATTAATCTGATTTGCATCATTAACACCACGGATAATATGGTCATGNTATCCTCTCTGCCAACCGAAANAAATGCTATTCTTNCGCGCATAAATCGTCACTTCCCGCTTTAACATTCCAACAACAACGGAAAGCGCNCCCGTAAAATGACGGAGATTGACCACCATATGTATATGATTGGGCATTANCACAAAAAGCGGCACCTTAACACCCGGTAACCTCACCGNCAAATNCCTTATCGCCGCCTCGCAAAATATCCCTATCGGCGAATGACGGAGCTCCCCGTTCACCACATCGCCAAAATAACACCGCCTATCCGCCGTGCAAACCGTCACAAAATACTCCGCTCCACGATAATCATGAAACGCCGCACGAAGCCCTTTGCGAACAGGATAATTCATCATCAAAAAATGTAACCCCCGCAAATTACCGAATTAAACCCACACCCACCACACCTCCACAACATTAAAATATGTTAAAAACCCACCNCAAANNCCATTAANCCCTANNCCTCAACAAATTACCCAACCCCACCCCCNCAAATCCCGNGCNCGCAAAACCCACNCNCGCAAATCCGNCCCNCAAAACCCGNNCACGCGAAATGTAGGGGCGCCCGTTCGGGGCGCCCGCACTCCGCGACATCGAAAACGATTGGNAACCAATCNTACACCTCACNCGCCNACAAAAAACCNTCNGCNAATAATTGGACACCGAGGGCGNGCGGCCCGAACGGCCGCCCCTACATCCCCTCGCTCAAAACCATCCCCGCAANACCNANCCCNCNAACNNCCGCCCNNAANCCCCNCNCNCNNAAATCCCACGCCCGCAAATCCCACGCCCGCACTCCGAGACATCGAAAACGATTGGAACAATCGTAAAAAAAAACCACAAAAAACTCCTCACTCCTCACTCCTAACTCTGCTCTCCCCCCGCCAACAAAAAATCCCGGCGGGGCCGGGATTTTTGTGGGGGTTAACCTCCGAAATTGTCGTAATGGATGGATTCGGGGTCCACGCCGAGGGAATCGAGCATCTTGTTGACCGCGGAACTCATCGGGCCCGGGCCACACATGTAATACTCGATGTCCTCCGGAGCATCGTGATCCTTGAGATATGTGTCGAGAATCACCTGGTGGACAAATCCGGGAGTATACTTCACTCCTGCCGCATCGGCCGCCGGGTCGGGGCGGTCAAGCGCCAGATGGAAATGGAAGTTGGGGAAGTCCTTTTCAAGCTGGAGGAAATCGTCGAGATAGAACACCTCGTTGAGCGCGCGGGCGCCGTAGAAGTAGTGCATCTCGCGGTCACGCGTGTTGAGCGAGCGCGTCATGTGCATAATCTGGGCGCGCAGAGGAGCCATACCCGCACCGCCGCCAATCCACATCATCTCCTTCTTGGAGTCAAAGATGGGGTGGAAATCGCCGTAGGGGCCGCTCATAATCACCTTGTCGCCGGGCTTAAGGGTGAAGATATAGCTTGAGGCAATACCGGGCATCACGTCCATGAATCCCGTCTGAGGCTTGGGCTTCATGGGCGGAGTGGCAATGCGGACGGTCAGCATTATGCGGTCGCCCTCGGCGGGATAGTTGGCCATGGAGTAGGCGCGCACGGTGGTCTCCGTGTTGCGACACTTGAGGTCAAAGAGCCCGAACTTCTCCCATGCCGGCAGATATTCCGGCCCGATGAGGCTCTTGTCGATGTCCTTGTCATAGTCCATCGAGAAGGGGGGAATCTTTATCTGGGCGTAAGAGCCGGGAATGAAGTCCATGTGCTGACCCGGAGGGAGAGCCACGATAAACTCCTTGATAAAGGTGGCCACATTGCGGTTGGATATCACCTCACACTCCCATTCCTTGATGTCAAGCACCGAGGCGGGAACGCCTATGGAGATATCCTCCTTCACCTTCACCTGGCAGCCCAGACGCCAATGGTCAGCCACCTGACGGCGTGAGAAATGCACGGTTTCGGTGGGNAGAATCTCGCCGCCTCCCTCAAACACCTGCACCTTACACTGGCCGCAGCTGCCCTTGCCGCCGCAGGCCGAGGGAAGAAACACGTTGGCATTGGCCATGGTGGAGAGGAGCGTGCCGCCTGACGGGGCGGTGAGCTTCCTGTCGTGGTTGATGGTGACGGTCACGTCGCCGCTGTGGACCAGAAACTTCTTGGCCGTCAACAACACGGCCACCAGCAGGAGGGTGATAAGCAGGAACACACCCACCCCGGAAAGAACGGTCAGTGATTCAATGGATGTCAGTAACATAAATCAGAGTTTTATACCGAGGAAGCTCATGAAGGCTATGCCCATCAGAGCGGTGAGAATAAAGGTGATGCCGATGCCGCGCAGGGGGCGGGGAATGTTGGAGTAAGCAGCCAGGCGCTCGCGGATGGCCGCGATGGCCACAATGGCNAGCAGCCAGCCTATGCCCCAGCCGGCGCCGGCGCAAGTGGCGGTCCACACGCTCGGGAAGCCGCGCTGCTGCATGAACAGCGAGCCGCCGAGGATGGCACAGTTAACGGCTATCAGAGGCAGGAAGATGCCCAGCGATGCATAGAGCGAGGGGCTGAACTTCTCCACTGCCATCTCCACGAGCTGGGTCATGGAGGCGATGACGGCAATGAACATGATGAGCGAGAGGAAGCTCAGGTCAACGTCGGCATACTCCGGTCCGAGCCACGTCAGGGCACCGGCACGAAGCACGTAGTTCTCAAGCAGATAGTTGACCGGCAGGGTGATGACGAGCATAAACGTCACAGCCACTCCCAGACCCAGAGCCGTCTTGACATTCTTCGACACGGCCAGGAAGGAGCACATGCCGAGGAAGTAAGCGAAAATCATATTGTCGATGAAAATCGACCTGATGAATATGTTGAGATTTTCCATAAACAGTGATGTGTCAGAGGTTTATTCGTCGCAAAGCTCGGGATTGCGTGAGCGCTGCACCCAGATGATGCAGGCCACCACTATCAGCGCCATGGGAGGGAGAATCATGAGGCCGTTATTGACATAGCCGGCATCGTAGACCCACTGGGGAAACACCTGATAACCCAGCAGGGTGCCGGAGCCGAGGAGCTCGCGGAAGAACCCCACAATGACCAGGATAATNGTGTAGCCCAGTCCGTTGCCCACGCCGTCAAGGAAGGCGGGCCAGGGCTNGTTGCCCATGGCGAAGGCTTCGAGGCGACCCATGAGGATACAGTTGGTGATGATAAGCCCGATGAACACCGAGAGCTGCTTGGAGGCGTCGTAGGCATAGGCCTTCAGGAGCTGGTCAACGATGACCACCAGTCCGGCCACCACCACCAGCTGCACGATGATGCGGATATTGACGGGGATAGTGTTGCGTATCAGCGAGATAATAACGTTGGCAAACGCCAGCACGGCGATAACCGACACACCCATGACGATGGCCGGCTCAAGCTTGGCCGTTACGGCCAGAACCGAGCAGATGCCGAGCACCTGCACCACCACGGGATTGTTGCGTGAGAGCGGATTGAAAAGCACGCTCTTGAGTGAAGTCTTTTCAGCCATTGGTTAGTCCTTATTGAGATTCTTGAGAAATGCCTGATAAGGCACGAGGCAGTTGTCNATCATAGCGGCCACACCCTTTGAGGTGATGGTGCCACCGGAGATGCCGTCCACGTAGTCCTCATCGCCTGAGGGCTTCTGGCCTTTCTTGACCACGGTGACGGGCATGAAGCGCGAGTCCTTAAACATCTGCTTGCCGGTGAACTGGCCGGAGAAGGCGGGCTTCTCTATCTCGGCGCCCAGACCGGGGGTCTCGCCCTGATGGGCGAAGAAGGCGCCGTAGATGGTGGAGCCGTCGGCGTCAAAGGCCATGTAGCCCCAGATGGGGCCCCAGAGGCCGGCNCCGTAGAGCGGGATGATATATTTGGTCCCCGCAGGGGTTTGACACACAAACACGGGGAGNCTGCGCTCTGCCTCGGGCTTGCGGCTCTCGGCGGCCACGTCGATAGTAAAGGCATCGTCGCCAATCTGCTCGCCGCGTGAGTTATACACGGGCTGGGCGGTGATGGNNTCGTTAAACACGCTCACCACGTCGCCATCCTGAGCCGTGATGCGGGCCGAAGCCAGAATCTGGCGCATCTTGTCGGCATCGGCATTGGTTTGCTGGCGGCCGCGGAGACTCAGCGAGGTCACCGCCAGAGCGGTGCCAACCACGAGCACTATGACTATTATATATATAATGGTGTAGAGATTGCTCTGCTTGTTGATTTTCATGACTCACCTCCTTTCTGAACAGCCACGGCGGCGCTGCGACGCTTGCGGCGGTTGATGTTGGCGCGCACCACACAGTAGTCAATGAGGGGCGCAAAGGCGTTCATCAGCAGCACGGCCAGCATGGCGCCTTCGGGATAACCGTTGTTATAGGTGCGGATAATCACTGCCACGGCGCCGATGAGGAAGCCGTAGACCCATTTGCCGGCGTTGGTGCGCGAGGCGGTGACGGGGTCAGTGGCCATGAACACGGCCGCGAAGGCCAGACCGCCGTANAGCAGCTGGTCAGCGGGAGCCAGGAACGACGCGGGATAGGTGGGTGTGGCGAAGAGGTTGGCAATCCATCCGGTGAAGAGCGCGCCCGCTGCCACTGAGAGGATAATGCGCCATGAGGCTATCCCGGTCCAAAGCAGGATGACCGCACCGATAAGAATTGCCAGCGTGGAGGTTTCGCCGAAGGAGCCGGGGATGAGGCCCAGAAAGGCGTCCCAGGTGGAGATGGGGTCGCCCACCACGTTGTCAAGATGGAGCGCTCCGCCGGTGTGGGTGGCAATCTGACCCAGCGGNGTGGCGCCGGAAATGCCGTCGGCATAGTTGACGGTGTGACCGATACCGAGGATAGGCTCGGAGGCCACGAACACGCGGTCGCCGCTCATCTGGGCGGGGTAGCTGAAAAAGAGGAACGCGCGGGCCACGAGGGCTACGTTAAACACATTGTAGCCCGTGCCGCCAAACACTTCCTTAACGAAGATGACNGAGAAGGCCGTGGCCACGGCGAGCATCCACAGAGGGGTCTCCACCGGGCAGATGAGCGGAATCAGGATGCCGGTCACCAGGAAGCCCTCCTGAATCTCTTCGTGGCGCCACTGGGCCACAACGAATTCAATGCCCAGTCCCACGAGATAGGTCACCACGATGCGGGGCAGCACGGCCAGGAAGCCGTAGAGCATCATCTGCCAGAAGGGGAAGTCAGTGGCTCCGGCGGCAAGCCAGTTCTGATAGCCGGTGTTATACATGCCCATCAGCANACAGGGCATAAGCGCGATGACCACTGTGATCATCACTCGCTTGGAGTCAATGGCGTCATGCACCTGCACCCCGGAGGTCGACACCGTGTTGGGGGTGAAGAGGAACGTCTCCATGCCGTCGAACACCGACTGGAAGGCGTGGAGCCTCCCGCCGGGCTCAAAGTGAGGCTTGACGCGGTTGAGATAGTTTCTTAAAGCTTTCACAGATTGGTTGATAAGTGATGGATGAGAGATGACTGAAGCCTTTAGAGCTCCTTGCGGAGATAGTCAAGGCCTTCGCGCACAATTTTCTGAAGTTCGAGCTTCGAGGGGTCGGCCCACTCGGCCAGAGCGAAATCCTCCGGAGCAACCTCGTAGATGCCCAGAGCCTCCATCTCCTCGATGTTGCGCGAGAGGATGGCCTTGATGAGAAACTCCGGCATGATGTCCATGGGAATGAGGCTCTCGTAGATGCCTGACATTATCATGGCGCGGCGGCCGCCAAGCAGGCGNGCATCCGGCGCGAAGCGCTTGCGGGGCATGAGCCATGAGGCGAAAGTGCGGCTCAAACTCATCTTGGAGGGTGAGAGCGATGCCCAGCCCATGAACTCGTCGGCGTCGGAGCCGTCGAGAATCACCGTCACCTGGCTGTAAGGCCAGTGGAGCCACCCGTCAAGTCCGGCGTTAATGCCGGTGAGCACATTGCCGGAAATCACACGCAGGCGGCGCGTGGTGTCGCGCAGATTGTCGCGGAGGATATCCTGCATGGGGGTGCCGGGGAGAGCGGTGACAGTGCAGGGGGTCAGCACCTCCGGACCGGTCACGGCCACACGNTGTTCGAAGCTGTAACGGCCCTCGGTGAGGAGCTGGCCTATGCGCTCAAGGGTGTCGGCCGTGAGGGTCCACACCGTCTCGCCCTTACACACCGGCGCGAGCGCCGAGATGACGGGGCCTGCGGTGCCTGCCGGATGGGGGCCTTTGACGTCCACCATCACGGCACCCTCGATGGTGAGGCTGCTGCCGGCGGGNACGGCCACGTAGACATGGCCGGTGGTGAGCGAGGCAAGCGCCTTCACTCCCTCGGCGAGCATGCGCACGGAGCGCTCGGGCAGCCCGGGGAGAGCCAGCGGNGCGCTGTCGAAAGCGGTCACGAAGATGTCGCGGGGCACGGCNTCGGCCTGCGGGATGATGTCGTAGGGGCGCTGGCGCATCATGGCCCAGAGGCCGCTCTCCTTGAGCAGCGAGCGCAGCTGTTGGGCATCGGCAGGACGCGGATAGGTGAGGCTCTCGGAGCCCTCCACCTCAATTTCTACNCGCTCAATGTGGCGACGGGCGCCGCGCACAATCTCCCTGACACGCCCGGCTACGGGGCTCACAAGCTTCACAGCCTCGTCGGCCTTGTCNCGCAGCAGAGGCGTGCCGGCCTTCACGATGTCGCCGGCTTTAACCTCCGGCTTGGGAGCCAGACCGGGAAAGTCGTCAGGGATTATGGCCACCACCCGGGGAGTGACACTCCTGACGGGCTCACCCGCCGCAGGAGCGCCCTGAAGCTTCAGGTCAAGGCCTTTTTTGATAGTAACGGATTGTCTCATTGCAGGGGAAATGCGATGATTATAGGTTGGTTGTGTAAATTCAGGCGCAAAGTTACCCAAAATTTTTCGTTTTTTTAACCCGTCACGACACAAATTATATAAATACGGTGGAACCACCTCACGCCGGGTCACAGCGGAGCGCGGCAAAGGGGTCGGGGTAACTTTATAGTGAAAAAATTTTGCGATTTTGAAATATATAGATAATTTTGCGTGTGTTTTAGACTAAAATCTCAAATCTGCCGTTAATACCATCAAGAACCCACGGCACAGCCGGAAATTCTATTCTACTTCACAAACCGACAACCATGGAAAGCCGACCCTCCTCCTCACGGCGGGCTGCAATCCTAACCAATTCAACGGCGAGTTGACAAACAGAAAATTCAAATTAACTTTAACCAAATAAACACAAAAAAGTAATTATCAAAAACGTTATGGAAGCTCAAAAGCCCACCGCCACCCGGCCTAGCGCAGCTAAGCCCCAGTCAAAATCTGAAGGCTCTAACGTAAAAGGCATCAAGAACGCATTTCTCGTGATTCTCGCTTGCTTCGTTGTAGCTGTTTGTCTCTTCATTTTCTGGTTCGGCCACTCAATGCACTTCGATGAAGGCGGTCATCCTCAGGACCTCTGGGGCACTGTCTACAAAGGTGGTGTCATCGTGCCTATCCTCCAGACTCTTCTTCTCACCGTTATCGTTCTCTCTGTTGAGCGCTGGATTGCTCTTTCAAGCGCTAAGGGTAAAGGCAACATCACCAAATTCGTTGCCGGTGTGAAGGCTTGCCTGAAGAAGAACGACATCGCCGGCGCTCAGGCTCTCTGCGCTAAGCAGCAGGGCAGCGTTGCAGCCGTTGTTAAGGCCGCTCTCGTACAGTATGAGGAAATGGACAAGAACACCGTCCTCTCTAAGGAACAGAAGGTTGCCAACCTCCAGAAGGCCGTAGAAGAAGCCACCGCTCTTGAAATGCCCTCTCTGCAGCAGAACCTCCCCATCGTGGCTACCCTGACCACTCTCGGTACTCTCGTCGGTCTGCTCGGTACCGTAATCGGTATGATCAAATCATTCCAGGCCCTCGCTCAGTCAGGTGCACCTGACTCAACCGAGCTGTCAACCGGTATCTCTGAGGCACTTATCAACACTGCCTTCGGTATCGCCACCGGTGCATTCGCTGTAATCTCTTACAACTTCTACACCAACAAGATCGATAACCTCACCTACGCTATCGACGAAATCGGTTATTCAATCGTTCAGACCTTCCAGGCTACTCACTGATCCCCTGTTACGAGATTTAATTAAAGGTTATTAACCCCCTAAAAGTCAAGTAATATGGGAAAAGTAAAAATGAAAAGAAAGAGCACCCTCATCGACATGACCGCGATGAGTGACGTGACCGTTCTTTTGCTTACTTTCTTCATGTTGACCTCGACTTTCCTCCAGAANGAGCCCGTGACGGTAATCACACCGTCATCAGTGAGCGAGGAAAAGGTGCCCACAAGCAACCTCACCTCAATCCTGGTAAGCCCCAATGGAAAAGTCTTTGTTTCACTCCTCGGTGATGCCGATCCCGAAATGGCCGAGGAATGGGGCTCGGAAGCCATCCGCGCTGAAGTTCTGCAGAACGCAGTGGCCGAGTGGAACCGCCTCCACCCCAACAAAAAAGTAAGCCTCACTCAAAGCGAAATTGACGCGTTCAAGAAAATCAATATGTTCGGCGTTCCTTTCGCCCAGCTTAAAGAATTCTTGAACCTGCCTCAGGCAAAACAAGATGAGTTCCTCTCCAACATGGAGAACCCTGCTGCGGGAATTCCTATTGATGACAACCGCGACTGGCAAGAACATCCCAATGAATTCCAGATTTGGATGAAGGCCATCCGCAACACAAGCAATGAGAATCTTGCATCGGCCGTCCGCAAGGGCGAAGGTGTAGCAGTCAAGGCTGACCAGAACACACCGTACTACGTGGTACACGACGTTCTTGACAACCTTCAGACTGTGAAGATGAACCGCTTCAGCATCATGACCGCACTTAAAACNAGCGAAGATTAATCATTATGGCACAGATAGAACAATCAGACGGCGGCAAAAAGAAAAAAGGCGCCCAGAAAAAGATGCATATCCATGTGGACTTCACCCCCATGGTGGATATGAACATGCTTCTGATTACCTTCTTCATGCTTTGTACCACAATGATTAAATCTCAGACNCTGCAAATCACCCTCCCCACCAATGAGAAGGTTGAAGAGCAGGAGATGAACAAAGCTAAAGAATCAGAAGGTATCACAATGATTGTGGACGTTGAGCGCGATGCTCAGGGCAAACCCAAGGAAAACGGCGAGAACATCGTCTACTACTACTTCGGCCAGCCCGTCATCACCGCTGAAGAGAACAATCTTCAGGCTGAGCGCTTCCTCGGCGACGAGAACAAGCTTCAGCGCGGCGTCCGCAAGATCCTCCATGACCGCAACAAGGAAGTGCTTGCCCGCATTGACGAGCTNAAAGCACAGTGGGCCAACAAGGAATTNTCAAAGATTCCCGAAGTCAACGATAGCATCTATCAGGCACGCGCCAAGGTTATCCGTAATGACTCCACCCTGACCCGNCCTGTTGTGGTGATTAAGGCAACCCCCGAAGCCCGGTGGTCAAGCCTGATCAATGCTCTCGATGAAATGCAGATTAATCAGATCTCGCGCTACCAGATTGACAACATCAACCAGGTGGACTCAGCGATGATTATCGATTACCGCATGAAGCATCCCTCCAAGTAAGTTACGTGATGATCGATTATATTAACCGTAAAGAAAGCTAAAGAAAAATGGCAAAAGACGTAGATCTTTCATCAAAAGAGTGGCGTGACATTGTCTTTGAAGGCAAAAACAAGGAGTATGGCGCGTATGACCTGCGCACCGCCTCTGTCCGTCGCCACAACGTAGCTATGATCGCTGTTGTTGTTGTAATCGCGATTCTCTTCGTGCTTGGCCTGCTGGTCAACACCGTAATCGAGAAGGTTGCCGCCCGTCCCGAGGACCAGACCGAACAGGCTATCGCCGAGTTCGTGACCGAAGACGTAGCGGAAGAGGAACCCGAAGATGAACCTCAGCGTGTAGAGGAGCAGAAGCCCGAAGCTCTCCCCGAGGAAATCCTTAACACCGTGAAGATGGCCGAAATGAAGTTTGTGGCTGACGACGAGGTGAAGGAGGAAATCAAGAGCCAGGACGAAATTAAGGAAACCGAGACCAGTGTGGGTGCCACCAACTTCGACCAGGGTACCGACGACCTCACCAAGACAATCCGCGAACACAAGGACGAAGTGATTGTCGAGGAGAAGAAGCCCGAGCCCAAGGACGANAACAAGGTGTTCACTGCCGTAGAGCAGCCCCCCACATTCCCCGGTGGCGAAGCAGCCCTGCTGCAGTACATCGCCAGCCACATCAAGTACCCCGCCGTGGCTCAGGAAAACAACATCCAGGGCCGTGTGGTAGTGCAGTTCGTTGTCACCAAATCCGGTAAGGTAGGTGAAGTGAAGGTTGTCCGCGGTAAGGACCCCGACCTCGACAAAGAGGCAGTTCGCGTGGTTAAGAGCCTTCCCAACTTCATCCCCGGTAAGATGAACGGTAACGCGGTGAACGTGTGGTACACCCTCCCCATCAACTTCAAGCTCCAGCAGTAATCCTGCCGCGACATTCCTTACAAAGCTTCGCGCCAATGGCGCGAAGCTTTTTTAATCTCCAAACACCACTATGGCTGACAACTATCTTGAAAAGCGCATGGCCGACTATCGCGCGGGGAAGCTCGCGTCGCCCTCGCGCCTCGCTCCGGCACAGCCCGTGCTTCCCGCCATCCATCTTCACGGCACCGCGCCGGAAGCCCTTGTGAGGGCACTGCGGGCCATTGGAGCGCCGGTGAGCTTCAGCGGACCTGACGCCCGCAGNGGCACNGCNCTNGCCCAGAGCTCCGGCTCCACCTTCTGCCCCATGGAGGNNCTNCANGCCCTNGACACCATGACCCGCCGGCGCGGCACACGNCCGATGCTGGTGTGGATTGCCGACACTCACGATGACCCNGNCATCCCGCCNNAGGCCGATGCCGCAGTGGNCACCGAAGCTCCCGCAGGCTGNCATCTCCTTGACCCTGCGCTGCCTGCAAGCGCNCTGGCCCGCCTGCTCTGCGCCCTGGCCTCNCTTCCCGCCGACGCCCGACCCTCAATAGAGGTTAAAAAGCGGTGAACTGACAAAAAAATTGCGTAACTTTACGCCATGACTCCCTTTGTCCATCTCCACGTACACACCCAATACTCCCTTCTTGACGGTCAGGCCACGATAAAAGGTCTGGTTGACAAAGCCATTGCCGACGGCATGCCNGGTCTGGCCATCACTGACCATGGCAATATGTTCGGCATAAAGGAGTTTTTCAACTACGTAAATAAGGTTAACGGTCCCCACGAGAAAGCCNTCAAAGGGGCCAGGAAAGAGCTTAAGGCCGCCGAAGAATCCGGCGATGCCGAGGCTGCCGCCGCAGCCCGCGCCACCATCGAGGCCGAGCAGCGCCAGATTTTCAAGCCNATCTTCGGCTGCGAGATGTATGTGGCNCTCAAATCGCTNCATGAGGTGGTTGACAAGAAGGACAAGGGNCGCCACCTTGTGGTGCTTGCCAAGAACAAGCAGGGCTACAAGAACCTCATCAAGCTCGTGTCAAAAGCGTGGACCGAGGGATTCTACTCCCATCCCCGCACCGACCTTCAGGAGCTTGCCGCCCATCGCGAAGGCCTCATCGTGGCCTCTGCCTGCCTCGGCGGTCAGCTGCCGCGCCTAATCCGCGAAGGGCGCCTTGAAGAGGCCGAAGCCCACGCACAGTGGTTTAAGGACACCTTCGGCCCCGACTACTACATTGAGCTGCANCGCCACCCCACCGACAAGCCCGGAGGNCGCACAGACACCTTCCTGGAGCAGGAGCGCGTGAACCCNGTGCTCATTGAGATAGCNCGCAAGCTCGACATCAAGCTCATAGCCACCAACGACGTCCACTTCACCAACGAAGAGGATGCCGAGGCCCATGACCGCCTTATCTGCATCAACAGCAACAACTACGTGGCCGACCCCGACCGCCTGCGCTACACCAAGCAAGAGTGGATGAAATCCACGGCCGAGATGAACGCCCTCTTTGACGATGTACCCGAGGCGCTGGCCAACACCCTCGAGATACTCGACAAGGTGGAGCCCTACTCCATTGACCACTCCCCCATCATGCCCTTCTTCGAGATTCCCGCCAGCTTCGGCACCGAAGAAGAGTATCGCCAGCGCCTGACCGAGCAAGACCTCTTTGACGAGTTCACGCGCGACGAGAACGGCAATGTGGTGCTCAGCCCCGANGATGCCCAGGCCAAGATTGACAAGCTGGGCGGCTACGACAAGCTCTACCGCATAAAATTCGAGGCCGACTACCTCCGCAAGCTCGCATACGAAGGCGCCAAGCGCCGCTACGGCGACCCCCTCACCCCCGAGCTTGACGAGCGCATCAATTTTGAGCTCCACATCATGAAGACCATGGGCTTCCCCGGCTACTTCCTCATTGTGCAGGACTTCATAGCCGCCGCCCGTGAGCAGCTGGGCGTGAGTGTAGGCCCCGGCCGAGGCTCCGCCGCCGGCAGCTGCGTGGCCTACTGCCTTGGCATCACGCAGATTGACCCTGTGAAGTACGACCTCCTTTTCGAACGCTTCCTCAACCCTGACCGTATATCGCTGCCTGATATCGACATTGACTTTGACGACGACGGNCGCGAGGACGTGCTTCGCTACGTCACCGAGAAGTATGGCGCCGAGAAGGTGGCCCACATCATCACCTATGGCACGATGGCCGCCAAGAGTGCCATCAAGGATGTGGCCCGTGTGGAGCAGCTACCCCTCTCCGAGAGCGACCGCCTCACCAAGCTCATCCCCGCCCACATGCCGGAAGTGAACGGCAAAGAGCTCAAGCCCACACTCAAGAACTGCTATGAGCACGTGCCCGAGTTCGGTCCCGAGCTCCACAGCTCCAACCCCCTGATTGTGGAGACTCTGGAGTTTGCCAAGCGCCTGGAGGGCAACGTGCGCAACACCGGTGTGCACGCCTGCGGCGTGATTATCTGCCGCGATGACATCACCGACTGGGTGCCCGTGTCGACCGCCGTTGACAAGAGCGCTGACCCCAAGTCAAAATCGAAGGTCATCGTCACCCAGTTTGAGGGCCGCGTCATTGAAGAGACAGGCCTCATCAAGATGGACTTCCTGGGCCTCAAGACCCTCTCCATCATCAAGGAAGCTGTCCACAACATCAAGCTCACAAAGGGGATTGACATTGACATGGACAATATCCCCATTGACGACCCCAAGACCTACGAGCTCTACTGCAAAGGACAGACCATCGGCACGTTCCAGTTTGAGTCGGCCGGCATGCAGAAGTATCTGCGCGAGCTTCAGCCCTCAGTGTTTGAGGACCTGATAGCCATGAACGCCCTCTATCGCCCCGGACCTATGGACTACATTCCGGAGTTCATTGCGCGCAAACACGGCCGCTCGCCCATTGTCTACGACATCCCCGAGATGGAGGTCTACCTCAAGGACACCTACGGTGTGACCGTCTATCAGGAACAGGTCATGCTCCTGAGCCGCCTGCTTGCCAACTTCACCCGCGGCCAGAGCGACACCCTGCGCAAAGCGATGGGTAAGAAGCTCATCGACAAGATGAACGCCCTCAAAGAGCTGTTTCTTGAAGGAGGCCAAAAGAACGGCCATGACCCCAAGGTGCTCTCCAAGATATGGGCTGACTGGGAGAAATTCGCCAGCTACGCCTTCAACAAGTCACACGCAACCTGCTACAGCTGGGTGGCCTTCCAGACGGCGTGGCTCAAAGCCAACTATCCCGCCGAATACATGGCCGCCGTGCTTACGCGCAACCGCACCGACACCACCAAGCTCACCGGCTTCATGGACGAGTGTAAGAAGATGCGCATCCCCGTCAAGGGTCCCGACGTGAATGAAAGCTTCGTGGAGTTCGGTGTGAACTCCTCGGGCGACATCCGCTTCGGACTCGCCGCCATCAAAGGCGTGGGTGAGGCCGTGGTGCGCGCCATCATCAAAGCGCGCGACGAAGGGGGCCCCTTCGAGTCAATCTACGACTTTGTGGAGCGAGTGCCCGCCGGAGTGGTTAACCGCCGCGTGTTTGAGGCCCTTGCCCTTGCCGGCGCCTTTGACTGCTTCCGCCCCGAGGTGAAGCGCGAAGACTTCTTCTCGCCCACCTCCCGCGGCGAGCTCCTCTCCGAAGCCCTGCTGCGCTATGGCAGCGCCTTCCAGAACGATGCTCACAACGCCGCCTTCTCGCTCTTTGGCGATGACATGGCCGTGAGCACCACCGCCGGGCGGCCCGCCATTGTTCCGGCCGTGGAGTGGGTGGCAGCCGAGCGCCTCGAGAAAGAGCGCGAGCTTGTGGGCATGTATCTCTCTGCGCACCCGCTTGACGACTACTATATGGAGCTCACCTACGGCTGCACGCCGCTTGCCACGTTCCACAACATCACCCCGGTGGAAGGCTCGGAAATCACCCTGGGCGGCATGGTTGTGAGCATGACCTCACGCCCGGCACGCAACGGCGGCATGTTTGGCATCCTGAAGGTGGAGGACTATTCCGGCTCGGCCGAGTTCATGATGTTCGGCCAAACCTATATCAACTTCCACAACTTCGGAGTGCCCGGCACGCCAGTGCTCATCACGGGCAAGTTTGAGCGCCGCTTCCAGAACTCTGACCTGCGCTTCAACATCCTCTCGGTGCGGCTGCTGTCGCAGCCCCACGAATCGCTGGTGAAATCCATCACCATCGACCTCCCGCGCGAACGCGTCACGTCAAACCTCTGCGCCGTGCTCTCCGAGCATGCCAAGAGCGAACACAAAGAGATGGGCGCGCTTCATTTTAACCTCTACGACCCGAAAATCAACCGCTCTGTGCGCATGACCTCGGGGCGCAAAATCCCCATCACCCGCCACCTGGTGGACATGCTTGAGGGTGAAGGGCTTTCATTCAAAATCAACTGACACTTTTGTTTAATCCTCATAATCTAATTATCATTTACTATGGCATTTGAATTTACTGACCAGAACGTGAAGCAGATCATCGAATCAGGCAAACCCGTGATGATCGACTGCTGGGCCACATGGTGCGGCCCCTGCAAGAGCATGGCACCCTCAATCGACGAGCTCGCCGATGAGTATGCAGAGAAGGTGGTAATCGGCAAGTATAACGTTGACGAGCAGGGCGACCTGTCAAACGAGTATCGCATCATGTCGCTCCCCACCATCCTCTTCTTCAAGGACGGTAAGAACCTCACCGACCTCCGCATGGTTGGCGCACAGCCCAAGGAGGCCCTCCGCGCACGCATCGAGAAGCTCCTCGAAGCATAATCGCGCATCATCCCCCACACAATCGGGCGTAAGGTCAAAGATCTTGCGCCCGATTTTTTGCATCCGGTTTTCTAAATCAGAATCGATTTTTTTCGTTAGCACCCGCTCCACGACCTTTGTAACGATCCCTGCTGGAATTGAATGAGTATTGGAGAGTCACGTAAAATGAACGACTTAAATCAGTAACACAGACATAGCGTCTTATATCTCTGCTGAATAATGTAACACCATAATTGCGCTCATTGAAGATATCGTTTGCCTCAACAGAGACACTGAAACTGTTGTTGAAAAAGGCCTTGTATAGTTTGGCATTCAGGTACGAACATGATTTGCGGTACATGTTCCTGTCATTGCCCGCACTTTCCCATGCCATGTCCACATTCAACCATATGTCGTAAGGAAGATGTATCGCNTTCTGCCACTGTATCATTCCNTGTGGATTNTTAAGGTGTTTNCGNCCTTTCCANNTNTCTATTGCAAACCATTGTTTNGTNANACCNAGATTTATTCTCGGTTCCCAGATGCCTACNTGGAAACTTGTTCCTATGAANGCACGAATTGAATGCATCTCAGGGAAATTATCAAGNGTCATNAGTTTNACCTCTCCACTTTCCCCNTAGGGTTTGNTTGTTGANATTATNNGNTCTTTNTTNTANGTATATGANANCTGTGNGAATAGNCTNCTCCATGNNCCTGTNANTTCCACNGTATGTGTTTTCTCAGGCTTAAGGTACGGATTNCCNCCCTGAAGNGTNAANCGGTTGATNTANTCAATNGNACCATCCAAATCNCCNTAATTNGGCCGNTNNGTCTTACTNGTATAACTCATTGAAAGCTGNACCTTATCAACAGTAGTGGACATGAAGANGGAGGGNAAGAAATTATTATATGTCTTGCTCTGGTCTTCATTTTTCTGACCGTTTTCCAGATAATCGAATTTTACATGCTCATACCTCAATCCGGCTCCAATGCTGAAACGACCTAAGGTCTGTCTGAAATCGAGGAATCCGGCAATGTTTTTCTCGTCAACTCTTGTGTTGGCGTCATTGATGATTTCTGCGTCAGTATCATAATCGGAAGAGAAGCGTGATGAAACAAATTCCTCTCCGACCTCTATTCCTCCCTTCCAGACAGGATAACTTAAAACTAATTTTTCCGCAAACATTCTACCGCGATTTATACCTAAAGAATTTATCAACGAGCTTTCCTCATTCACACTGACTTCATCCACTGTAACATTGGATCTTGACTTTTTCCATATATAATCAGCATTCAGATCAATACCTAATTCTCCGACTTTACCATTATAATAGAGATTGGCTCCATGTCGGGGAAGTGTCCGCGTATCTCCTGTTCGTGCGCCTATGGCACCATCTATGACAGAATTTTTTTCCGACAATTCTGTTTCATGGATATGGTGCATCTTGTCGCTGGTGAGGCCATTGGCGTAGTAGGATCCAAGTGAATGTCTCTCATTAAACACATATGAGAATCCAGCCTTTCCGAAGAAATCCTTTACATTTCCATATCCGGTTTGGTTTATCTTCTCCTCCCATAGTTGAGATGAATTAGACACTCCATATTGGTTGCTTTGGAACTTCGCTATTGCTCCACCGAAATTGGCGAATACCTCCAGTCCGCCTGTCCTATACTTAAAGTTGGCTTGATCGATATTTGAGAAATATTTATTCTCCCTTAAAGTGGAACGGAGCAGACCACTGAATCCCTCTCCTTGAGGACGCTTGGTGGTTATACGGATAACGGAATTTACCGATGCGTCATACTTGACTCCCGGATTTGTTACCACCTCAACGTTCTTTATATCTGCTGAGCTTATCTGCATGAGTTCGTTGGAATCCCTCACGAGACGACCATTTATATAGATTGCCGGAGAACCTTTGCCGAAAACCTCAAACACACCGTCTCGGCCAACAACCATAGGCACCTGTACCAAAACATCCTCCGCAGTGCCCGCATGTTCAAGCTGAGTACCCGCAACGTTGGTTACAAGTGCATCCCCTTTTACGACAGTAACGGGACGGTTGGATTTCACCACAACCTCACCAAGCATTACTGTTGCAGGCTTAAGAGTAATAAGTCCAAAATCACCTGAGGGAGGAATCTGAAGTATCTTGTCGGAGTATCCAATAGATGAAATTCTGATATACTCAGGGGCACTATGGGTATCTTCAAACGTGAAAACTCCATCCGCATCTGTCACGGTCCCGGATAAAAAGATTGAGTCGCCCCTAAGAAGCACAACGTTTACATAATCGAGGGGTAAACTATTGTTATCTACAACCTTTCCGATTATAGCCTGTGCCATACCTGTTAAGGCGGTCATTAAAGATAGAATTATTAATAATATAGATTTCATATTGATGGAGTTCTTGAGATTAGCTGCGAAAATAGTCTTAGTAATCTGCCTTTGCAATACCCAAAAGTGTATGATTGCATGTAGGGCTGAATCATATCCGTAGAATAGGGTTAGGTGTGGTTCTAATCTACGATGAATTGTAATGTTGTAGCTTAGTTGATAGGGGACTGAAAGTCTCTATTTAAGATAATCCAACCGGGACAGGGAGCATCCCCCCGCTTGGTGGATGCCCCTGTCGGTTGATTGGGGTTTGCCTTTCGGCCTTTCTCCGGGTGGAGAGTTTGGGATTTTTGGGTGGAGAAAGACCTCCGGGCAGGTTGGACCACGTCGGTCGCGACAGCGACGTGTCCCGTGCTTTTGTCAGCCATCCCCGTTTTTGATGATTGACATTGCAAAGTTATGGCCCCGATTTTACAAAAAGTGGACATCGTGCGGATTTAGTTAGGAGTTAGGAGGTTTTTTGTGGGGGGGTATAGGGGCGGTCGGTCACGACATGCTTGTTTGGGTGGGAGGGACGACAACATCGTCGCTCCGCGACTCTATGTGTGGGGGGGCGTCCCGGCACTCCCTCCGGTCGTGGCCGGGTTAAACACAATGTCGCCACTCCGTGGCTCGGTTCTGCGACGAGGGGTTACGATTGGTTCCCAATCGTTTTCGATGTCACGGAGGGCGGGCGCCCCGAACGGGCGCCCCTACATTTTTGCGGTTTCGGGGTGACGGAAGAGGGGCGGCTTTTCGTTGGGGAGGTTTTACGATGTCGCCCCGCCGTGGCTCTTGTCCGGGCGCGGGGGTTACGATTGGTTCCCAATCGTTTTCGATGTCGCGGAGGGCGGGCGCCCCGAACGGGCGCCCCTACATTTTTGCGGTTTCGGGGTGACGTAAGGGGGCGGCGGGAGGTGGACGCATCAGCGTACGTCCGTACGGGACAGCGGCTTTTCGTTGGGGAACTTTTACGATGTCGGCGTGGCTCTTGCTTGGGGATTAGTAGTTAATGTAATCCAAATAAATATATGTCTGATTTGATTTACCACGACCACCAACTGTTATTGTTGATTGGTTGATAATCCTGTATGGCCAGCCATGAGCAAGAAAATCAGAACTTAAATAAGAGTCGTAGATGGCATTTTCCTTTACTTGTGTGTCAAAATCTTTATTAAACGATTCGGTTACACTGTCGTTATCCATCAATTCCACAATTCCGCCTACCATATCTTTCAAGGTTGATTTAGGTATGATATTTACCACCTCTGTTGTAATGGAATAGGTATAATCACTTGTGTCTAAAGTAACTGTGGAATAGGTATCATTTTCGTATGTGGTTGCTGTTGCATCCTCATGTGTATGCGATTGCCCTATATTATATACGTTTCCATGACATAGAAATAATAATTTCAGTTCTTCAAGATAACCGTCAATCAGTTTATCTGAGTCAACATCTTTTACCATCTCCTTGATGTCTATATTGAACTCTTTTTTTAATCCGACAATCTCAGGCATTTGCATTAATTCTTTCAATGATTCCTTGAAAAGCGATTTTGCCTGACGCTTAATCTGACCGAGATTATTGAATTTGGTAATTGCGCCAAATTCATCGGTTTCAAAATGAATTGTCGTGCCTACAATTTTCTTACTTAATTTCTCTACCAATGTGTTTAAGGTAGCCTGATAACTATCGTGACTTGAATATAACGTAGAATCTCCTTTGACTTCTAAGAAGGTATAATCCATTTTATAACCTGTTGAAGTGGAGTCAACAACAGTTAATCTAACTTTGGTTGATACACCGGCTGTTTTAATTGTGTCAGAAGGGCTCAATTGCCAGTTACTTTGGTTTATCCAATAAATGAGTGTATCATTTTTTGAGAAATAACCAACAACATCAATAGTGGAATCTTGGGCAACAACACTGCTCTCTTGTTGAGAGTTTGTTTGGGCGTTAGATGCAATTCCACAAGCAATGAAGATGGAGCATATAATCAAAAATGGTAGATTACGCATGGAAAAAAAATTAAGGGGTTGCCATAGTACGAAGATACTACATCTTATTGACATATACAAAATTCGAAAAGAGCGGGAGACACCGAAGGGTCGTTGCCCCGGACAGTTTTGCGGTTCTCGGGTTGGCGGCTTTTCGTTGGAGGATGTTTTACGACATCGCCGCGCCGCGGCTCCTTTTCGGGTGCGGGGTACGATTGGTTCCCAATCGTTTTCGATGTCGCGGAGTGCGGGCGCCCCGAACGGGCGCCCCTACATTTTGCGTGTCCGGGTTTTGCGGGCGCGGGATTTGCGGGCGTGTGTTTTGCGGGATGATTTGGTGCGAGGGGATGTAGGGGCGGCCGTTCGGGCCGCCCTCGGCCTCCAATTATTCGCGGAGGTTTTTGTCGGCAGGAGGGGACGATTGGTTCCCAATCGTTTTCGATGTCGCGGGGGCGGGGGGATGGGGGTGAGGAAATATTTGCTAAATTTGCGGGGTGGTGATGGCTAACGAAATTTTATGATGACCCGAAAGATTCCCATTCGTTATATTAATGAAGATTCCGCCTTTGATTGCGAAGTTCTTCATCTTACTCCGGTGAGTGACCGAAGTAATAAGCTGGGCGACTTCAATGAACACATTGATGACTGCTACACTGTTATTCTCATTACAAAAGGGGCCGGCGCAGCTGACATTGACTTCCGCACGGTGGCAATGTCAGAGGGTCAACTGGGGATTATTGCGCCGGGGCAGGTTCATTCCAATATCTCGATAAAGGAATGTGAGCTGTGGATGCTGAGAATGTCACCGGAAATGATGGACAACGATTATCGCTATCAGCTTGATGAATATGCCATGACGGGGCAGCCGGTGAGGCTTACAGAGGACACTATGAAGATTCTGCGGGAAGCTATGGAGTTTCTGAGCAAGCTTATGGCTTCGATTAATGACGGGCAGCAAATGAAAAGCGTGTTGTTCAATATGCTTAATGTGGTTCTCGGCATCATAACTCCAAGGATACTGAGCGGTCAGTCAAAGCCGCGCCTGCGCAGCACGGAAGTGACCGTGAAGTTCAAACAGATGCTTCCTCAATATGTGAGACAACAGAAAAGGCCATCGTTTTATGCTAATGAGCTGTGCATATCGGGAGTGTATCTGAATGAAGTGGTAAAGAAAAGCACCGGAATGACCCCATCAGAGTGGATTAACATTGCCATCCTGCTTGAAGCCAAACGACTGCTCCGCTCCACGGCCCTGACCGTAAAAGAGATTGCCCATGAATTAGGCTTTCAGGACCATGCCTACTTTTCCAGATTTTTCAAAAAGAACACCGCCATGACGCCATTGGAGTTCAGGAGCAGAATCCTTGAATAGTCCAATCATTGCCGCCGAGAATCCATTGATGTGGCTCATTTTCAATAGTAGTTTTGCATTAAAAACAATTGAAAATGACCAAACAAACAGCATTAGCAATTACATGCCTCATACTCACAGCAATAGCGGGCTACGGGCAGAATCCTGTGCAGACCATAACGGGTCAAGTGATTGACGCGGCCACTGAGGAAGGGCTGCCTTTCAGCTCTGTTAAGCTTTCATATATGGGGCAAGGAGTGGTGACGGACAGTGCAGGGTGTTTCCTGTTCAAGGACATCCCCGTGGGTCGCTATGACCTTGAAGCCTCATATGTGGGCTACACACCTGTGATAATGAAAGATGTGATAGTCATATCATCCAAAGAAACGCAGATAGAGATTCCGCTGCAGGAGATGAAGGCCGAACTGCATGAGGTGGTGGTTACGCCAAAAGTCATAAAACACCAGCCACTCAATAGCATGAACCTGTCAAGCGGCAGAATGCTGAGCGTGGAGGAGGCCGGACGATTTGCCGGAGGGCTGGACGACCCGGCACGCCTTGCCGGAGCTTTTGCGGGAGTGGCCACAAACATTGGCGACAACGGGATAACCGTGCGCGGCAATGCACCTAAACTGATGCAATGGAAACTTGAAGGAGTGGAGATTCCCAACCCTAACCATTTCGGAGAGGTGGGAGGATTCGGAGGCGGCGGACTGACAGCATTGAGCAGTCTGGTGCTGGGGAACTCTGATTTTCTCACCGGAGCCTTCCCGGCGGAATACGGCAACGCACTTGCCGGAGTGTTTGACCTGAAACTCCGCACCGGCAACAATAACAGATGGGAGCACACAGTGTCACTTGGCACGATGGGAATTGACCTTTCGTCAGAAGGACCGTTCAAGAAGGGGGGTAAATCGTCGTATCTTTTCAACTACCGCTACTCCACCCTATGGATGATTTCAAGTTTTCTCCCTGATGGAGCAGGAGAAGGAATGAAGTACCAGGACCTTTCACTGAAGCTAAACTTCCCCACTAAAAAAGCCGGCACATTCTCGGTGTGGGCCCTGGGGCTTATTGACGGGAACAAAGAGAAACCCAAATACAACAAAGAAGAGTGGGAATATGAATCGGACCGCAACTTCTTCAACACATCAATATGGATGGGAGCACTGGGCGTTAACCATAAACTACGCCTCAATGAAACCACACAAATCAACACCACTATAGCCGGCACATATAACGGCATAGACTCACACCAGAGCACCCTCGATGATAATCTTGCCGACCATCCGGACAATATCATCAAGAAGAAGAATTACAACCTGGTGATGAACGCATTTATGAACAAGCGCATAGGGAGCATAGGCAATAACCGCACGGGAATAGTGGTGACCGGAATGTTCTATGACATGCTACTTAAAAACGCACCAAGCGTTGGTGAAGAAATGACTACCATTGCAAATGAGCATGGCAACAGCGCACTTCTGGAGGCTTATACAGAGTTCTCACTCTCACCCTCATGGAGGTGGCAGATTAACCCCGGAGTGCATTTACAGTACTTTGCGCTTAACGGCCATTACAGCATAGAGCCGCGTGTGGCGATTAAATATAACCTCACTCAAAAACAATCGTTGACGTTATCTTACGGCAGCCACAGCCGCACGGAATTGCTCAACTACTATTTCACCCGCAATGATAAGGGAGAGCTGATAAACAAGAACCTTGACTTTACGCGCGGACACCATTTTGTGGTGTCGTACGACCTGGCTATCGGCAACGATTTTCATCTCCGCGCCGAGCCTTATCTGCAGTTGCTTTATAAAGTCCCTGTGGTGGCCGGCAGCTCCAATTCCCTGCTTAACAACAAGGATGACTGGTTTATTACCGACAAGTTTGAAAGCAGCGGCCGCGGCCTGAACTACGGACTGGAGGTGACGTTTGAGAAATACATGTCAAACGGCTACTACTTCATGGTGACCGGTTCAGTGTTCAGTTCACGCTATAAAGGAGGCGACGGAGTGTGGCGCAACACCCGCTATAACCGTAATTATCTTTTCAATCTGCTGGGAGGAAAGGAATGGATGGTTGGGAAAAGCCGCAGGAACTTATTTGGAGCAAACGCACGCATAACATTCCGCGGCGGCGACCGCTACACCCCTATCTTAGAGGATGAATCAATCACGGCGCAAGAAGTGATTTTTGATGAGCGACTGGCCTACAGTCAACAGCTCAAGCCAGTGTTATGGGCAGACTTCTCAGTGTATTACCGCATCAATGGTCGCAGAGCATCGCATGAGATAGGATTAAAATGGCTCAACGCTACTTTTTATGATGAATATCTGGGTCACGAATATAATTTTAAGACCGGACGCGTTGAGGAATATCGTGACGGCATCTGCATGCCCAATCTGTATTATAAAATCAGTTTCTAACCCATAATCAATAGTCTGAAACCAAAAAATCCCCGGGTGACCGGGGATTTTTTGGTTATAGGGGATGTGGGGGATTATTTCACGAGAATCTTGGTGACTTCGGTGCCGCGGACCACGATGTAGAATCCGGGGGCAAGGTTGGCAGCGTTGACGCGCACGCCGTTGAGGGTGTAGACGTCGGCGTTGCCGCTCATCAGGGCGCTGATGGAGTCAATGCCCGAGGTAATGTCGCCAAGGTCGTTGCCGGGGATTGTGAAGTCATAAACCTGGGTGATAGCCATGCCTTCAGGATAAGCAATCTTCACAGCACCGCGAACAACGTCGCCGGGCTTGTAACCTTCAAGGGTTACGGTGAAGTTTGAGGCATCCTCCTTGGTCATTGCCACTTCTGCAAAGCCGTTGGTGTGGTTGTGGAAGTAAGCATTGTCAATGAAGCCGTTGCCACCCCAACTTTCGGGATACAGTTCGGGATTGTTGAAATGAGCGGTTACTTTGACGTTCTTGCCGTCCCATTCAAAGGTGAGATAACCGTCAGAAGCGAGATGACCTTGCTCTTCATCGCCGGCATCGAAATAATAAGTCATTGTGGCTTCCGCTTCACCGGGTTCGGGCTCGGGCTCGGGAGTGACGGTGGTGCTGCCATCGGTGGTGAAGGTGATGTAGTGGTGCTGATAATCCTGAGGCACGCCGGGGCCTACGAATGAGAAGCCGAGGTCAACGTTATTAAACTCGGTGGCGGCGGGGAGGCCGGTGAGGGTAATCACGCGAGTGTCAACATTAGCATTGAAGGAGGCACCCTGGGGGAGACCGTAGAACAGGTCAATGCCGTTGATGAAATAGTTCTCAGCAAAGAGAGGCTCATAGGTGATGAGCACGGTGTAAGTGCCGTCGGCCTCAAGGGTCATTGAGCTAACCTGAAGATTGCGCACCTCATTGCCGTCAGCGGGTTCGGGCTCGGGCTCGGGCTCGGGTTCGGGAGTGACGGTGGAGCCGCCTTCGGTGGTGAATGAGATGAAGTGGTGCTGATAATCCATAGGCATGTTGGGGCCTACGAATGAGAAGCCGAGGTCAAGATTATTAAACTCGGTGGCTGCGGGGAGACCGCTGAGGGTAATCACTCGAGCGTCAACATTGGCATTGAAGGTGGCACCCTCGGGCAGAGCGAAGTGGCCGTTAACGCCGTTGATGAAATAGTTCTCAGCAAAGAGAGGCTCATAGGTGATGACCACGGTGTAAGTGCCGTCGGCCTCAAGGGTCATTGAGCTGACCTGAAGATTGCGCACCTCATTGCCTACGGGCTGCTCAGCAGCCTTGACGGTGAGGTTCACGCCATTTGAGGTGAAGGTTTTGCCCTCAGCGGTGGCGAGAGCGGCGGTGACATTGTAAGAGCCTTCAGCGGCAGCGGTCCACGTGGCGGTCCAGAGATTGCCCTGAGCGGTGGCGGCAAGCTTAGTGCCGTTGACATCAATGGTCACGGCGTTGACAGTATAGTCGCCGGGGGTGACATTGACTGTGAAAGTAACCTGCTGACCGATTTCGGCCTGAGCGGGGTTAACCGAGAGCTGGCCCTTTGCGTCGGTGGGGTCAACGGGAGTGACAGGCTGCTGAGGATCGAGGTTGACATAGAAGAACACATTGTCAAACTCCAGGAGAGTTCCGGCGGTACCACCGGCGCTGTAAGTGATGATGTTGTCAGCGAAATTACCGGCACCGTTGAAGAGGCCCTCGGCAATCTTGCTTACAGGGATGTCGATGCTGTACCACTCGCCGTCGCGGGTGAAATCGGTGATGCCGTCAGAACCAATCACGAGGTCCTTGCCATTGACGGTGAAGGTGAATGACTTGTGGGTCATGTAGTCCTTGTCGCGAACGGCAAGGTGGAGATAATAGTCAGGCTCGGAAGAAAGCACTGAGAAGTCACGAGCGTTGAGGTTGATGAGACCGCCGCCTGACCATCCCACGGTGCCAACCTGGGCAGAGAAGAACGCTTCATTGAAGCCGAAAGAGTTGGCTCCACCATTGTTGGTGTCAACGAAAGTCTGGTCCCAAACGTAGTTTTGGAATTGGGTGTCAGCGACGTCATAACCGGCGCGAACCTTACCAGCCATGAGGCCATGGACATTGTCAGACACCATGACGGGGATAACCTTGTCGGCCTTGTTCCAGTCAAAAGTTGACTTACCGTTGGCCACAGATTTTGACATGTAAGGACCGCAGGGAGTGTCGTCGGAACTGTTGACGGTGCGGGTGTCGTTGCGATAGAAGAAGATGTTGTCAATCTGCAGACGCACACCTGCGGAGCCACCAGAGCTGAGAGTGATCATATTATCAAGGTCAGCGGGAAAGAGGGGGTTGGCCATCACCATGAGGTCACTCACAGGAATGTCAAACGAATACCACTCGCCGTCGCGACGATAGTCGCCCACGAAAGAGTTAGAGCCGATGGTAATGGAAGCCTTGCCCACGCTGAGGGTGTGGGGAGCATGAAGGAGGATGTCGTCACCCTTCATGGCAAAGTGGAGCCAGTAATGATTGTCAGGATTGGTGAGCAGGTCAAGGTTCTGACCGGGGACAGTGATGCCAGCGCCGCTCCAGCCCTTGGTGCCTACGGTGTAAGAGGTGTACTGACCGTTATCGCCCATTGAGCCGAGGCCTGTGGCTTCGTTGCCCACATAGGTTTCTTCCCAGTTATAGAGATTGGTGGTGACGCCCACGCGGCAGTCAAGAGCCACCTTGCCGTTCATGCGGTTCCATGAATTGTCCGACACCATGACGGGGACATAGCCGTAGCTGTTGGCAAAGTCAAATGTGGGCTGATTGTTTTCCAGCGACTTTGAGGCGTAGCGGCCAATGTTGGTTTCATTGTCAGTGGTGGGCAGGTCAATGATGCCTGATGCTGACTTATAGAAGAAGATATTGTCAATCTGGATGCGGGTGCCGCCTGCGCCGCCGGAGAGGAAAGCCAGGACATTACCCTCAAACGCCGCCGGATTGTCAAAGAGCGTGGGAGCAAGATTTTTGAGGACCTTCACGGGGATGTCGTAGGAGTACCAGCGTCCGTCGCGGGGATAGTCGCCGAGGTTTGCGGCGCTGCCGGTGGGGCGGCCAATTTCAAAGGCAGCGTTGCCCACGTTGAAAGTGTGGCCGCGGTGGGTTGAATAGTCAGTGCCGCGCAGAGAGAAGTGGAGCACATAATTCTCCTCATCAAGCATGGTGAGGTTCTTGCCGCGGCCTTCGGCAGAAGCAAAGCCTGCGCCTGACCATGCGGCATTGACCTCGAGGGCGGTGTAGTCCTCCTCAAAGCCAAACGAGTTGACACCCTTGGAGGGGAGCTCGGCATAGGTGTTATCCCAGATGTAGAAGAAGTTGTTCTGATTGTCCACATTGTAATCAGCGCGGACACGGCCCTGATTCTTGAACATATCAGTGACGCCCCTTGAGGTGCTTATGAGCACAATGTCAGAGGCATTGTTGACATTGAAGGTGAAATTTCCGGCATCGTCCACAGCGCGTGAGCCCCAGCGGCCGGGCTTGGTGTCAGGGTCCTCGCGGGTTTCATCGCTGTCCTGCTCATCCTTGATGTTCTCCATGAACGAGTAACGGTCATCATTCTCAGGCTGAGAGATGCGCACCCAGTCAACGAGCATTTCAGGCTTTGCACCATTGGCAAAGGCTGTGAGCTGATCGGCGGGAGCGAAGTTGGAGTACTGACCGCCCACGGCGAGGTTGAAGATAATGAAGTTAGGCTTGTGGAAAAAGTTGCCGGGGTCATTGGCGTTGGCCTTGGAATCGATGGTCATCTCATAATAGGGACGGTCCTCATTGCCATCGATAAACATTTTTACCCTCTGGTCATCCCACACGAGGGTGTAAGTGTGGTAGTTGCCATCCTGGATGTGATAGTCCACACACTCTCTGGCATACTGGGCATGCTGGTTCCAGTCAGGGCCCCAGTGGCATGCACCGTTGAAAAGATACTCTGACCTGTCAGTGCCCCATGCGCTGAAGTGTCCTGATTCAAGGATGTCAATTTCGCCGCAGTAAGGCCAGCCATTGCGCTTAAAGTCATTACCGAGCATCCAGAAAGCGGGCCAGAGACCCTTTTCGGTTTTGGGGAGCTTGATGCGGGCCTCCACCTTGCCGTGGGTGAAGAATGCCTTGTCCATGGTGTTGACGCGGCCCGAATAGAACTCGCGACCGTCGGTCCACTCGCGGGCCGCGGTGAGTACAAGGTTACCGTCGCGAACGCTAACACCTTCAGGGCCATAGTGCTGCAACTCGCCGTTGCCGCCACCGTCATTGTTGACCTCGATGTTCCAGTTGGCTGAATTCAGAGCATTGCCCTCAAAGTGGTCATACCACACGGTACGCCAACCTGCGGGGTCAGCAGACTGGCCCGGAAAATTCTGGGCCTGTGCCGAGACTGCAAGGAAGCTTCCCGCTCCAAGGAGAAGCAGCCGGCGGCACGCCGTTTTCAAATGTGACATAAGTTAGTTAAATGGTATAATTTAGGTTGTGAAGAAATTACTGCTGCTAAAAGAAGATTATTTGAAAATCACGTTACCGGGTAAGAAATCAGGTAATGCAAAAGTATCCAATATCTAAACGGCATCAAATTTACAACTTTTTTTGTTTATAGATGCAAAAAAATGTTTTCGGCGTGACAACATTGTAATCAGCAAGCTGAAAAATCGCTATCTTTGGACATATGAACAGACACAAAGTATGGTTAACGACGGCTATGATGGCCCTGACCATCACGGCACAGGGAGGAGTGATTGACGCCTCCTCGCGCGGACGTCTGGCCGCCGAAAGCCTCGCGGCCGCAGCATCAGCCCCGGCACAGGGGCGCGCCACGGTGTATCAGCCGATGATTCTTCGCGTCACCGATGCCGAAGGGATGGAAGCGCTGGAGAAGGCAGAGGCACTGATATGGGGGCAGCGTGGCGAGATTGTGGTGGCCTGCGTGCCCCGCAGCAACCTCAGCATCATAGACAATGCCGGCGGGATAGCCACCGCAGCCACCGCCACGGCACTGACGCCGCAGATGGACATAGCCCGCAGCGTGGCCGGAGCCGACGCACTGACCACGGCCTTCACGATGCCCTACGACGGCACGGGGGTAGTGGCCGGATTCTGCGACACCGGCTTCGACGCCCGGCACATCATGTTTGATGGACGTGTGGGGATGATGAGCGTCTATAACGAAACGGGCGGCGAGCGCACATGCCTCACCACTGCCGACGAGATAAGCAGCCTGCGCACCGACAACGCCGCCGAATGTCATGCCACCCACGTGGCCGGCATCATGGCCGGCGATTACACCGCCAACGGCTATCAGGGGATAGCCCGCGGTGCCACGATAGCCGCCACCGGCTCTCGCCTGACCGACGTAGGAGTGCTGGCCGGGATGGAGGATATTCTTGCCTATGCCAAGGAGCGGAGCATGCCTGCGGTTATAAATGTGTCACTGGCCAACTACACGGGGCCTCACGACGGCACCTCGCTCTTCAATCAGTACCTGGCCGACCTGGCGCAAGAGGCGATAGTGGTGATGTCGGCCGGCAACAACGGCGACGCCCCCTACTCCCTCCACGCCACCTTCGGCCCTGACAGCGAA
This sequence comes from Bacteroides sp., assembly GCA_014802445.1. Lineage (GTDB taxonomy): Bacteria > Bacteroidota > Bacteroidia > Bacteroidales > Muribaculaceae > CAG-1031. Next base: position 39,547 of record JAAVCF010000012.1, read on the forward strand.
CTGACCACCTCCATCATGACCTGGACCGGCTTTCACCCCTCGGGGATTGTGGACATCTGGAGCGACACGGCCGAGCCGCTGACAGTGGCCCTGGGCATCTGGGACACCGACACCGACCGACTCCTGCTTCGCACCCCCGCCACCGGCACGGGCGCCCGCTCATCATGGGTGATGACCTCCACCCCGGACGCCTTTTCATTCTCTGACCGCATGGTGGCCGACTATAAAGCGTTCAGCGAGCTGTTCAGCGGCTTCATCACCGTGGACGGCGAGGTCAACAGCGAGAACGGCCGTTATCACCTGGCCCTGAACTTCGACTACACCACCGAGCCCCACGCAGCCTCAGGCAACTGGGCGCGCTATCGCATCATGCTGTTTGTGAACGGCAGCGAGGGCCACCGCTGCGACATATTCACCGAAGGACTCACCACCCGCCTGCAAGCCTCGGGCTATCCCGGCGCCCTGAACGGCGACAGCAGCATGAGCATCAGCGACATGGCCTGCGGCGAGGGGATAATCAGTGTAGGGATGAGTGTGACCCGCAACAGCTTTCCCACCATTGACGGCGACGATTTCACATCCGACTGGAAGGTGGGGCGAATATCACCCTACTCCAGCTACGGCACCACCGCCGGCGGCCGCGTGATGCCCGACATCACGGCCCCCGGCGGCTACATAGTGTCGGCCCTGAGCGGAGCCTATCTTGACCAACACCCCGACGGGGGCGACTTTAAGGTGGCGGCGCAGGTAACCACACCTGACGGCGGCCGCCATGCCTGGACCGGCATGTCAGGCACCTCCATGTCGTCGCCCCTGGTGGCCGGCTGCGTGGCCGCATGGCTCCAGGCCATCCCTGACCTGACGGCAGCAGAGGCACTGGAGGCAATGCAGCACACGGCCCGCACCGACATGGCCGACGCCGGCGACCCCCGCTACGGCTCGTCAGGCATGCTGAACGCCGAGGCGGCGCTCCGCCATCTGCTTGACCGCCGCGCCGGGCTTGAGAGCGCCGTAGAGACGCAGGAGCCGGGATTCACCTACAATCCCGCCACCCGCACGATTACAGCCGCCAACAGCTGCGCCCGCATGGAGCTCTGGACCCCCGCCGGGGCGCGAGCCGCCTCAGCCGTCGGGACCATGCGCCTCGACTCGGGGCTGAGAGGAGTGTTCATCCTCACCGGCGCGTCCACTTTACCGGCCCGCATAGTTGTGAAATAAGCCGTTTTTAGCTATTTTTGCATCATTATGAGCAATTTCATGTCAAGAACCCTCACGGGAATAATATATGTGGCGGTCATTGTGGCCGGCATCTGCGTCAACAACTACACATTTGCGGCGCTCAGCTGCCTGCTGGCAGGGCTGGGCGTGGCAGAGTTCACCCGCATCACCGGTCAGCGGTCAACGGTGACCACCCTCGTCGATGTGGCCGGGGCAATGATTGTGGTGCTCGGATTCGACACCTCCGTCATGGCGCTGCGCCAAGGCTGGTCATTCCCCTACGCCGCAACGTGGGGCATGCTCTTCACCGCCTGGCTGATTCTGCGCATTGTGATGCAGCTCTACAGCCACAACCCCGCGCCACTGAGGGTGCTTGCCACCTCGCTGATGTCCCAGCTTTACATTGCCCTGCCCATAGGCCTGATGAGCGTGATTTACAATCACAGAGCGGGCCACGCACTGCTGCTGGCGGTGTTTATCATGATATGGCTCAATGACACCGGAGCCTTCCTGGTGGGGTCACGCATAGGGCGCCGCAAGCTCTTCGAGCGCCTGTCGCCCAAGAAATCATGGGAAGGCTTTTTCGGCGGGATGGCGTTCTCCATCGCGTCGGCATTCGTGTTCTACTACGGCTTCGCCACGTGGTATGGCTGCCGGCCGCTGTGGGTCATGGTGACGCTGGGCGTGATTGTGCCGGTGTTTGCCACCTGGGGTGACCTTGCCGAGTCAATGATTAAGCGCACCCTCAAAGTGAAGGACTCGGGCCACCTGCTGCCCGGCCACGGCGGAATCCTTGACCGCATTGACTCACTGCTGATTGCAGTGCCGGCGGTGACGGTGTTCCTGACCTTTCTTGACCTCCTGTTAGGCTGATTATTTGCCTTTACGCATGGCCACCTCGCGCGCTTCGTCGCGCCCGCGGCCCAGCAGAATCTGCGGCACATAGGCGCGGATAAATCCGCAACCATAGCCGCCAATCTGAATCACCCCCGCCGGCACGGCCTTAAGCGCTATGACAAGCGAGCGGGTGGAAATCCACGCCGCCACGAACAGGGCCGCAAGATAAAGCCCGATGGGGAGCAGGAACCACGGCGACACGAAGATGGCAAGCGCCACCAGCGTAACACCGATGATGACGGCAAGCGCCGGGAGGGTGTGGACAGCCTTGAGCGAGCCCGGATAGAGCTGCTTGAGGGTGATGCGCGACTGGCCGAACACGTAGACCTGGCGGAAGAAGCGGCGGAAGTCAATGCGGCGCTTATGATAGACGGGCGTGGCTGTGATGAGGCGCGTGGTGAAGCCCGCCTGGGCTATGCGCGTGGACATGTCGATATCCTCCGAAAACATCTCGCGGAATCCCCCCACGCGGTCATAAACCGTGCGGCGGAAACCCATGTTGAACGTGCGGGGCACGAATTTCTCCATGCTCACCTTGCCTCCGCGGATGCCGCCGGTGGTGAGGAATGAGGTCATGGCGAAGTTGATGGCCTTCTGGGTGTCAGAAAACGATTCGTGAGCCGCATCGGGGCCGCCGTAGCAATCGCAGGGGTTCTTGCGGAGCTCGGCGTCGAGAGTGGCGAAATAACCCTGAGGAATCACGCAGTCACTGTCAAAAAACACCAGCCACTCGCCCCGCGAGCGCTCTATGCCGTAATTGCGGGCAATGGAGCGCCCCTCGTTGTCCTTGAAGAAATACTTCACATCAAGACGCGGCGCAAACTCCTCAGCCACAGCACGGCAAGGCTCAGTGGAGCCGTCCTCCACAAGAATCACCTCGAAGAGCGGCGAAGCCTGAGCAGCAAGGCTTTCGAGAAGGTCACGCACCTCGTCCACACGATTGTAGACCGGCACGATTACTGAGAAGCGGGGGGCGGGATTTTCCATCAGTCCATTCGGTTTTTATAGTCCTCATAAGTGAAACGGCGCAGGAGGCGGCACTCGCCGTCAGTGTCCACCCACACCATGTCGGGGTGTGAGATGCCGTTAAACATGTTGGTTTTCACCGTAGTGTAGTGGTTCATATCCTCCAGCGTCAGGCGCGTGCCGGGCTCCAGAGGAGCGTCAAAGGTCCAGTCGCCCATGAAGTCGCCGCTGAGGCATGAGTTGCCCCCCAGGCGATATACGAAGGGCGCGCCCTCGCGGCTCTCGGTGATGGCTGGTTTATATGGCATCTCGAGAGTGTCGGGCATATGGCAGGCGAATGAGGCATCGATGATGGCCGTGGATATGCCGGCGTTCTCCACCACATCTACCACGGTGGTCAGGAGGTCGCCTGTGCGCCATGTCCATGCGCTGCCCGGTTCGAGAATCACCTGCAGATTGGGATGGCGGCGACGGAAGGCCTTGAGGAGCTCCACAAGGTGGTCAGTGTCATAGCCCTCGCGGGTCATGAGGTGGCCGCCGCCCATGTTGACCCAGCGCAGCAAGGGGAGCCAGCGGCCAAACTGCTCCTCGAAAGCCTGGAGCACTTTGGCAAGGTCATGCGAGGTTGACTCACACAGGGCATGAAAATGGAAGCCGTCGAGATAGTCAGGCAGCTTGTCAGGGAGACAGTCGGCCGTCACTCCGAAGCGTGAGCCCGGGAGCGAAGGATTGTAGATGTCAGTGTCGACCACGGAGCAGAGAGGGTTGACGCGCAGGCCCGTTGACACTCCGGCGGCCTTGGCGCGGAGGCCGTAGCGCTCCAGCTGATCCAGAGAGTTGAAGGTCATGTGGGATGACCGGGCTATAAACTCGTCGACAGTCTGCGGGGTGTAGACCGGGCAATAGCTGTGGGCCTCCCCGCCGAGGGTTTCGCAGCCCAGGCGCAACTCGTTGAGAGAGCTTGCGGTGAAGTCGCGGTTATACTCGGCTATTACCGGAAATGTGCGCCACAGGGCATTGGCTTTGAAGGCCATGATGATGTTGACTCCGGCGCGGCGTTCCACGTCGGTAATCAAGCGCAGATTGCGCCTCAGGCGGTCTTCGTAGACCACATAGGCGGGGGTGGCTATTTCGTTGACTGTCATAATCAAAGAATTGAGAAACGGGCAAATTTGAGCAGGAGCACGCGGCGGCCTGTGTTGTCAAACTCCACGGTCACGCGGGCATCGGCCATGGAATTGTCAATGAGGGTGATGGTGCCCTTGCCGAATTTTGAGTGTTCCACTCTCATGCCCTCGCGGAGCTCGTCGGCGGTGTGCTGCGGCATGGAGGCTGAGGGGGTTGCGGCCGGCTTGGCGGGAGCAGCAGGGCGGCGCGCGGGGATGTCGCGCAGGGAGCTGCGGGACTCTGCGGGGCGCACGGGCCGCGAGGATGAGTGGAAACTTGAGCGATAGTTGGCTATGGGGTTCACCGGCGCGGAGAGTGTGGTGCCAGTGGCGGCGCGGAGGAATTGCGGGTCAATGTCGGCTATGAAGCGCGAGGGGCGACAGGTGGCCGTCTGGCCGTTGCGGAAGCGCGACGAGGCGTAGCTGAGCATGCAGAATTTCTTGGCGCGGGTGATGGCCACGTAGAGCAGACGGCGCTCCTCCTCGATTTCGGCTGGCGAGCTCGACGCCATGGCCGAGGGGAAGAGCTCCTCCTCCACCCCGACAACAAACACATTGGCAAACTCCAGGCCTTTGGCGGCATGGACAGTCATGAGGGTCACCGATTCACCCTGGACGTCACTGTCAGAATCCTGGTCAGTGGCCAGCGACACTTCGCTCATGAACGTGGCCAGCGACACATCTTCCTGGCCCGCCTCAAGGCGTCCGGCCACAAACTCCTGCACTCCGGCAAGGAGCTCCTGGAGGTTTTCTTGCTTCGACACACTCTCGGGGGTGCGGTCAGACACGAGCATGGCCAGCAGGCGGGTGCGTCCTATGATGTAGGAGGCCACGTCGTAAGCGTCGGCTCCGGAGGCGTTTTTCTGAATGAATTCGTTGATGAGCTCGCGGAAGTCGTTAAGCTTCTTGAGGGTGCCGGAATTGACGGCGAGGCTGAACCGGGCAGGGTCGCAGATAACCTGCCAGATTGACACACCGGCGTCAACGGCGGCATGGACAAGCTTGCCGAGGGTGGTGTCGCCGATACCGCGCGAGGGGAAGTTGATGATGCGCTTGAGGGCTTCGTCATCGTCAGGGTTGAGCGACATGCGGAAGTAGGCCGTGGCGTCCTTCACCTCCTTGCGCTGGTAGAATGACAGGCCGCCGTAGATTCTGTAAGGGATGTTGCGCTTGCGGAGCTGCTCCTCGAGGATTCGGCTCTGAGCATTGGTGCGGTAGAGCACGGCAAACTCGTCGTAGCCGTCGCCTCCGGCCATGTGGACCTGCGAGATGCGGTTGGCCACGAGGAAGCTCTCTTCATAGTCACTGTAGCTCTGCACCACCTCCACCGGGGCGCCGGTTTCATTGTCGGAGAACACATGCTTGGGAATCTGCCCTTTGTTCTTCTCAATGAGGCTGCCGGCGGCGTTGACAATGTTGCGCGTGGAGCGGTAGTTTTGCTCGAGCTTGAAGATGCTCAGGTCAGGATATGCGCGCTTGAGGTTGAGGATGTTGGCGATGTTGGCGCCGCGGAATGAGTAGATGCTCTGGGCATCGTCGCCCACCACACAGAGGTTGCCCTGCCCTTCGGTGAGGCGCTGCACAATGAGGTGCTGGGCAAAATTAGTGTCCTGATACTCATCGACGAGCACATAGCGGAAAAATTCTCGGTAATGGTTGAGCAGGTCAGGATTGTCGCGGAGCAACACGTTGGTGTAGTATAGCAGGTCGTCAAAATCCATCGCACCGGCCACGGCGCAGCGGTCTCTGTAAGCGTGATAGATTCTCACTGTCTCGGGGCGCTTGGAGCGGCGGTCGGAGTCCATGAGCTCGCGGTCAATGGCATAGGCTTCGGGCGACACGAGGGCGTTCTTGGCATTGGAGATGGCAGAGAGCACTGTGGCGGGCTTATACACCTTGTCGTCAAGCCCCATGTCCTTGATAATCATTTTCACGAGCGATTTTGAATCGGCTGTGTCGTAGATGGTGAAGGAGCTCTTGAAGCCTATGCAGTCAGCGTGGGTACGCAGAATTCGGGCGAAGATGGAGTGGAAAGTGCCCATCCAGAGCTTGCGCGCGGTTTTCTCGCCGGCGAGGCCCTCAATGCGCTCGCGCATCTCGCGGGCGGCCTTGTTGGTGAAGGTCAGCGCGAGGATTCGCCACGGTTCGTAGCCTTGGGCCAGCAGGTGGACGATTTTATAGGTCAGCACACGGGTTTTGCCCGAGCCGGCGCCCGCAATCACGAGCTCCGGGCCGGTCATGTGGGCCACGGCGCGACGCTGGGCGTCGTTGAGTTGACTGAGATAATCTTCCATAATGCAAAGATAGTAAAAAAAATCCCGCATTGCCCTCAGGGCCCGGTGCATCGGTTGCGCCGGGCCCTGAGCGTTTATGTGGAGGGGGATGAAGAAGGGTTAATCACTTCTTCTTTTTCTTGTAACGGTGGCTGTAGCCGTAGCCATAACCGTAGCCGTAACCGTAGCCTGAGCCGTAGGCGGGGCGTTCGGTGGCGTTGAGCACCACGGCCAGGTTCTTATAGCGCTTGGTGTCATAGAGCTCCTGAATCATGGGGAGCATTGAGCGCTGCAGCAGGCCGGCACGAATCACGAAGAGAGTGAGGTCAACCTCGGGATTGATAATCAGCGTGTCGGCCACAATGTCGATTGGCGGACAATCGAGGAAAATGTAGTCATATTCGGGGCGGACGGCGTCAAGCAGCTCCTTCATGCGCTCGTCCTCGATGAGCTCAGAGGGGTTGGGAGGCACGGGGCCCACGGGGAGGAAGTCAAGGCCTTCCTGACCTCCAACGTTGCGGCGCACAATCTCGTGGCGCGAGGCGTTGCCCACAAGGTAGTTCACAAGACCTTCGGTGCGTGTGGCCTCTTTGCCGAGCACATCCTCTGAGAGTGTGGTACGGCGAAGGTCAAGGTCAACGAGCAGCACACGGTGACCCTTGATGGCGAGGGCGGCGGCGAGGTTGAGCGACACGAAGGTCTTGCCCGAGCCGGGGCTGGCCGAGGTGACGGCCACCACTGAGGCGGTGTGGGGGTCGGCCTTGCGGCGGGTCATCATCTCCAGACTGGTTCGGAGCACACGGAAGGCTTCGTTGATGACATTGAGGTTCTCATGCTCCACCACCAGGCCCTGACGCACTTCAGCTTTGTTGCGGAAGCGGCCCAGGATGCCGTTGGAGCCGTGGTTGAGGGGCACCTCACCAACGAAGGGAATCTTGAGCTTCTCGATATCCTTGCGGTCACGCACTCGGGTGTTGAACACTTCGGTCAGATAGATGTAGCTGAACGGCAGGAGCAGACCCAGCACAAAGCCCATCATCAGGATGGTGTTGGGCTTGGGGGCGATGGGCGACAACGGTCCGAGGGGCTCCGAGATGATGCGCACGCGGCTGGTGGTGTAGTTCTGTGAGAGCTCGTTCTCCTCGCGCTTCTGGAGCAGGTAGAGATAGAGCGCTTCTTTCACCTTCTGCTGACGTTCGACACTGAGCAGATAGCGGGCCTGCGAGGGGTTTGATGCGATTTTGGAGGTGGTTGAGGTCTCTTCGCGCTGGAGCGAGGCCATGCGGGTGTTGAGCGAGGTGATGGCATTGTCAAGGCTCTGCACAAGGGCCAGGCGCATGCTCTGGAGGCGACCGTCAAGCTCCGACACGAGGGGGTTGGCCGACGACGAGTTGGCTGCCAGCGAGTTGCGCTCCATCAGGATGCGGTTATACTCGGCAATCTGGCTCTCGATGTTCACGTCGGCCACTCCGGTGTTGGAGGGGAGCACGGCGTTTGAATTGGCGGTCTTGGTCATGAAGTCGCGCACATAGCGGGTCATGGCCAGACGGTTAGAGAGCTCCATCAGGGCTTCGGAGGCGCGGTTGGCCTTCTCCACATACATCGAGGCCGTGGCCTGCACGTCAGGGAGAAGATTGGCGCTCTTGTAGCTGGAGATGTCAGAGTCAACGGTGCCGAGCTCCGATTCAATCACGTTGAGGCGGTCATTGATAAAGCGCGAGGTGGCTTCGGCCACGCGTGAGCGCTCGCGAACGGCGTTTTCATTGTAGACTGACACTATGGTGTTCAGGATGTCTTCGGCTCGCTGAGGCGACACATCGTCAAGCTTCAGTGAGAGCACGTCGGCCCATTCGTCAAGCATCTCGCTCTTGAGGCGTCCGGCAAGGGCCATGGCGGTGTTGTAGACACTGCCGCGCGACACATTGACCTCCATCGGCTCCTTGATGTCGCCGGCTGAATAGAGGGGATTGATTGACACTGACACGGGGCCTACGGGGGTTTCCACCGTCTCGCCGGCCAGATAGTTCACTTTTATGTCGAGGTCATTATGGCTTTCTTTGGCGCTTTCCACGCTCACAATGCGGGCTTTGCCCTTGGGCTGGATTTCAAGCGTCAGGCTCACTCCCGCTTCGTCAGGCCACCCGGGGAAGTTGACTATCACGGGCTGATTGGGACCGTAAAGGGTCTGGGTGTACCATTTTCCGGGGGTGGAATAGTTAACATTGAGGTTGAGCCTGCGTGTCACCTCCATCATCAGCGAGGGGGTGGTGAGTGAAAAGAGCTCGTTGCGCTTGTTGGTTGACTGCGAGAAGAGGCCCATGTGTTGGAAGGCGGCCGACACGTCCGACGAGCCTTGGGTGCCGTCGTTCTTCACCACCAGCACAAGCTCCTCGCGCTCATACACCGGGCACTGTCTTTTGGCGTAAAGCCACGCAAGGCCTACGCAGATGACCACTGACACCACAAACCACCACCAGTGGCGGCGACACTGACTCAGGAGTTCCTGAAGCTGAAAAATACTGTTGTCCTGCTCTGACTCGGCCGTGGCTTGAGTCATTCCGGAGTTGTTTGCAGGAGTTAATTCTGCCATAATATAATAATGTACGCGCGTTTCTAATTTATATCTTACTTAAAGACGAGCACCGCAATGGTGGTGAGCAGTGAGGCCACTGACAGCCAGAAGGAAGCGGTGAGCGTGGTGTTGCCGTTGGCCTGACGCTGACGCTTCTTGTAGGCGTTGGGGTCCACATAAATCACGTCGTTCTGCTGCAGATAGTAAGCGGGTGAAGCATAGAGGTCGTTGGCCGATGTTAGGTCCACTTTATAAACCTGGGTGCTACCGTCGGGATTCTCGCGCATCACCACCACATTCTTGCGTTCGCCCTGGATGGTGAGGTCACCGGCCATGGCAAGACCTTCAAGGATAGTTACGCGGTCACTGGCCATGGCATAGCGGCCGGGGTGGGCCACTTCGCCGAGCACACTGATGCCGGCGTTGGCAAACTCCACTGTCACCGTGGGGTCCTTGATGAGGTTCTCCTGAATGAGCTTCTGCTTGATTTCGCGGGCAATCTCGGAGCGGGTCAGGCCACCCACGTGGACATCTCCCAGCAGGGGGAAGTCAATGTTGCCGTAGGCGTCGACGGTGTAGAGCGAGATGCCGGAGGTGAAGTCGCTCTGCGCATATTTTGAACCTATGCGCGCGGCCTGCACGGGGAGGTTAAAAAGCGCTGCCAGAGCGGGGTCCTTTGAGTTGACCACAATGGAGAGTTTGTCGTCAGGGGCGGCCTTGATAGCGCCTGACAAGGTGGCCATCTGATAGGTTCCTTCGTTGATATCCTGGACATACGACACATCCTTGGGAGTTGAGCATGACCACATGACGGCTGCGCCGGCAAGCGACATTATGATGGGTTTGATTCTCATCGGTATGATTGGTTTTCAGTATGCAACTTTAAGTGTAAATCAAGGGGTTGGCAACTTGACTTTTCATCACAGTCGGGCGGCCACCTGCGAGTCAAGGGTGCTCAGGTCAGTGATGCGGGCCACGAGCTCTCCTTTGCGGTCAATGATGAAGGTGGTGGGGAGAGCAACCACGTTGTAGTTGGCCAGATTGCGGGCGCCGTCGGCCTGGGAGTTGTAGACCGTAATCCAAGGCAGCGGGGCTGCAGCCTGGCGCCAGAGATACTCGTCATCATCCACCGACACCTGGAATATCTCCAGGCCGCGGGCGTGGTATTTGTCGTAAATCTTCTTGAGCTCGCGATTAAAGGCGGCTGACTCATCAGCGGCATAGGCCGTGAAGTTCAGGAGCACCACCTTGCCTGACGAAGCAAGCTTTTCAAGGCTGTGCTGGGTGCCTTTGTTGTCGTAGAGGGTGATGTCAAACACGTTGACCAGACGGGCCTCGAGGGTGTCGCGGGGCGCGGCGTCGGAGATTTTGCGGTTGTTCAGGTAGAGGTTGCGCAGATAGGATGTGCGGGGGTCGGCGGGGCGGGTGTGGTCAAAAGCGTTGGCCACGGCGCCAATAATCTTGAGGTCAGAGGGGCGCGAGGGGTCAAAGAGCTGAAGGCCGCCAATGCGCTTGTTGATAATGTAGTATGACACAATATCAGAGGGGTCCTCGAGGAGGAGGCCGCCAAGCTCGCGCTTAAGGAGCGAGTCGTTAACCACACTCATGGCGGGCTTGCCGGCGAGCATGCCTGCCACCTTGCGGTCCACAGCCATGAGCCTTTCGGCTGCCTTGCTGCCTGAGAGGGTGTAGTCAGTGTCGAAAGCTGACGCCGTTGTCACCACGGTCACAGTTTCAATGCTGTCGATGGGGAAGTAAAGGGTCTTGTCGTCAAGACGCAGGCGGTAAATGTCGGGATAGCCCATTGCGGCGTGCTTGACCTTGAAATTGCCGCCGGCATCAAGCTTCACGGAGTCCAGCGGATACCACATGCCGTTATTGTTGGCCTCCACAATCATGGTGTGGCCTTCAGCGCCTTCGATACGGCCGTCGACGGTCCATTCGGCCGAGCCGCCACAGGAGGCGAGCATGGCACCGGCCATCACAGCCATGAGCCGGGCATATATCTTGTTTTTGCAGAATGTGATCATAACGATTGATATGGTTCGGACATCCCTGACTCACACACACTTAGGCGCAGTCCACTCGTTACGGACCGCCGCCTCGGCACTGCACAGGGCGCCCTTCTTAATAAATTTAGCGCAAATTTAGCTTTTTTTTTACTTTCCGCCAAGAATTTACCTCTATTGAATAGCCACTTGTCAGATTACTTCGGGGGAAATTTTCATATGCCGCGGATGTTGCGTAATTTTGTAGCTGTCATGAAAATCCTGTTGATGGGCGATTACAGTAACTGTCACCGAACTCTGGCCACAGGGTTGCGGCGGCTGGGTCATGACGTGACGGTGGCGTCGAACGGTTCACGATGGATGGACACTGCGCGCGACATTGACCTTTCCCGCCCTTCCGACTCCAAGCTGGGCGGCCTGCGCCTGTGGATGAGGCTGCGCGGACGGCTACGCAATCGCCTGGAGGGCTATGATGTGGTCAGCATCAACAATCCCGTGATGGTGGAGCAGCGTCCCGAGCGCTGCATGGCGCTTTTTGACAGTCTGATAAAGAGCAACGGTGCGGTGTTTCTCACCTGCATGGGCTCCGACACTAATTTCATTAAGGCTTGCATTGACCCCGCGGGGCCTCTCCCTGTCAATGAATGGATGATTAATGGCGACCCAGCACCGCTCTATCGGAGCGATCCGGCCAAGGTGGACCAGTGGCTCAACCCGTCGCTGACGCGCCTCACTGACCATGTTTACAACAACATAGCAGGCGCCACCACCATCCTCTATGAGTATGAGCGGGTGGCGGCTCTTCACCTGCCTCCCGAAAAGCGGGCTTACATTTCGCTGCCCATTGACGTTAAGGCGATGGAGCCGGTTTATATCCCTGACATGCCGCAAAAGGTGCGCTTTTTTCTGGGGCGTCATCAGGGGCGATTGGTGGAGAAAGGCACTGACCTACTGGAGCATGCGGCCCGTGCTGTGGTGGAACGCCACCCCGACGCGGCGGAGCTTGTGATTGTGGAGAATCGCCCTTATAATGAATACCTTGAACTGCAGAAAAGTGCTCATGTGGTGCTCGACCAGATTTACAGTTACACTCCTGCCACTAACGCCCTGCTGGCCATGGCCTACGGCCTGACGGCGGTGAGCGGCGGCGAGCCTGAATTCTATGATTTCATTGGCGAGAGGGACAATAGGCCGGTGATTAACGCGCAGCCTGACTATGAGGCACTGGTCAACACTCTGGAACATACCGTATTGGACCGCCGCACACTGGCGGCGCGCGGGCGCGCGTCGCGTGAGTTTGTGGAGAAGCATAATGACGTGGACATGGTGGCCCGTCGGGCGGTGGATTTCTGGACATCACGCATCAACACTGACCGCTCATGAGGATGCTCGATGTTGCCATAGTGACCATGGGCAGGCAGGGGATGGAACGCTTCGCCGCCTCCCGGCTGCCCGAGGTGACGGGGGTGGGCTATGTGGTGTCGTGGCAACCGGCAGGCGCCGAGCCTGTTGTTCCGCCGGCGCTGCTGGAGCGCCCTGATGTGGAAGTGGTTATCACTGACACCACAGGGGCGAGCATCAACCGCAACAATGCTCTTGACCACTGCTCAGCCCCGCTGATTCTCATGGCCGATGATGACATTGAATTCTCCGCGGAGGGACTGCGCGGGCTTATTGGCGCGTTTGAGGCCCACGAGGATATTGATTTCGCCGTGTTTGCCTATTCGGGGGCGGACCATCCGCGCTACCCCACCGCCGAGGTGCCGCTTCCTCCGGTGCCGTCCGGCTTCCCTGTGGCAACGTTCACCATCGCCGTCAGGCGGAGCGTGACTGACCGCGGGGTGAGGTTTGACGAGCGCTTCGGTCCGGGCGCCCGGCTGCCGCTGGGCGAGGATGAGATGCTGTTTCACACTCTCCTGCGCCGTGGCTTCAAGGGGCGCTTCTTCCCTATGGTGATTGTGCGCCACGCAGGGCTCACGTCGGGCTACCGGCCTGTCGACGCGCCCTCGGCCCGCGCTTTAGGAGCCATCATAGGGATGGTTTATCCGCTCACTTCTCTCCTACGGATTCCGCTGAAGGCATGGCGCATGGGGCGCTCGGGCCAGATGCCGGCGCTCCCGGCTCTGGCAGCCTTGACCCGCGGATGGTTAACCCAACTCATTATGACCCGTCCATGGCACAATTGACTCTCAATGTTGCAATTGCCACCCTCGGCCCTGACGGCATCAGGCGCGTGGCGGCTATGACGCTCCCCGAGGTGAGCGGCGTGAGCTACGTGGTGTCGTGGCAAACGGACGCCCCCTCACCGGTGATTCCCTCTGAGCTGCGCCGCCCGGATGTGGTGGTGCTGACGCTCCCGGGGCGCGGCATCAGCCGCAACCGCAACAACGCCGTGACGCACTGCCGGGCCGACATAATCCTCAATGCTGACGACGACCTCCACTACACCACCGAGGGCCTCCGCGCCGTGATTGACGCTTTCGAGGCCAATCCGGAGCTGGACTTCGCCACGTTTCGCTATTCGGGCTCCAACAGCCACAAGGTGTATCCCTCACAGTCAGTGACGCTTGAGCGGCTCCCAAAGGGATTCTCACTCGGCACCATTGAGCTGGCTTTCCGCCGCAGGGTGATTGAGAGCGGCGTGAGGTTCGACGAGCGCTTCGGTCCGGGAGCGCCGCTGGCCACCGGCGAGGACTCGTTAATGCTCCTCACACTGCGACGGCTCGGGCTCAAGGGGCGCTACTTCCCTGTGACCATAACGCATCATCCGGGCGTTCCCACGGGACTCCGGCCCATAACAAACCCGGGGGTGGCGCGGGCCATGGGTGCTCTCATAGGCATGGAGTATCCTCTGACGGCCCCTCTGCGCATCCCGCTCAAAGCGTGGCGAATGCACCGCAGCTCACAGATGGCTCTCCTGCCTGCGCTCGGCGCGCTCACGCAGGGTTACATCCGTCAATTCACAATGACACGACCATGGAACAGGTGAAACACAAACGCAGCGGAGCCACTGCCGCCATCCTCAAGGTGATGGGGGTGTTCAGCGGTGTGCAGGTGGTCACCATCCTCTGCTCTGTGGTGCGCACCAAACTCGTGGCGCTCTGGGTGGGCGCAGCGGGAGTGGGCCTGTCAGGCATCTTCTATTCAGCTCTGGAGATGCTGGGGGCACTGACCACTCTCGGCATCGGCGCCAGCTCCATCCGCGACATTGCGTCGGCCGATGGCAGCGAGAAGCGCCTCACGGCGGCGGTGACGCTGCGCTGGGGCGTGGTGCTGGGTCTGCTCGGTGCGGTGGTGATGCTGGCAGCTGCGCCGCTGCTGAGCGACTATTCATTCGGCGACTCCGCCCACACGTCCGACTTTCTGATGCTGGCGGTGTGCATGGCGCTAAACGCCATGGCTGCCACCAATCTGGCTGTGCTCCAGGGCTTCAAGTGTTACCGCAATCTCGCGCGCGCCTCCATTGGTGGCGCGGCCGGCGGCCTGATTGTTTCCGCTCCGCTCTACTATTTTCTGGGAATAGCGGGCATCGTGCCGGCGCTGATAGGCTTCTCGGTGGTGAATTTCGTGGCGGCGAGGGTCAACAGGGCCCGCATTGACGGTGCGGCTCCATCGCGGCGCGAGATGTGGCTGAAAGGACGCAGCATGCTCCGCCTCGGAGCCTACATGACGGCCACGGGCTTCATCTCCTATCTGGTGAACTACATTTTCCTGTCGTGGCTCAACCTCAGGGCCGATGTGGAGACGGTGGGTTACTATCAGGCCGGATTCACGCTCTTCAACCGCTATGCGGGACTGATTTTCACGGCTATCACCGTGGAGTATTATCCGCGCCTGGCCTCGGTTAGCCTCAAGCCGCGCTCCATGTCGGTGTTCGTCAACCATGAGGCTACGCTGCTGATGCTCATGCTGCTGGTGATTGTGCCTGTGTTTATCCTCTGCGCACCTCTGCTTATCATGATTCTCTATTCCGCCGAGTTCATGGTGATGCTGCCGCTAGTGATTACGGGCATCACCGGCACGGTTTTTCGCGCTCTTTCATGGAGCATGTCCTACACCATCCTGGCGCGCGGCGACGGACGTCGCTTCCTGCTGACGGAGATTGTGAGCGCGGCCACGTGTCTGGCACTCAACATCGGCGGCTGGCTCACAGGCGGACTGGCAGGTCTGGGCGTGAGCTATATATTATGGTATGCGATTTATTCGGCCATCGTGGGCGCGGTGTATCGCGGCATCTATGGCATGAGGATGCGCCGGAGCGTGCTGTGGCTCACGGCGGGGGTGTTCGGCATCTGCGCGCTGAGTGCGGCTGTGGCGTTGCTCACCCCATGGTGGTGGCTCAACATCACGGTGGCCGGCGGATGCGTCATGCTGGGACTGAAGCGACTGCTGAAGCTTTACCGGAGATAGCGCTTATAGGCCGCGGCCATCCGTGTGTGATATCCGCGTGAGGCGTAGGATGCACCGTTATAGCCGCGGGCAAAGGCTGCCCAATTCTTGGCCTGAAGGTGTTTCACGAGGCCAGTCGAGATGATGAAGCGGGCAAAGAGCTCCAGCTGATCACGCTCGGAGCGGCTCATGAGCTCCACAAATTCGTCGATTGACGAGCAGCCGCATTTCTTCCAGTTGAACCCTCCAATCTGAAACATGCCCCAGAAGGTGCCCTCCACTGCCGACTTATTGTCAATGCTGCGGGCGGCGTTGAGGCGGCGGGTCACCTCGGCCTGGCTCATGCGGCGCGAGCGGTTAAACACCTGAGGATGGCTCTTATAGTACTTCGAGAGGTTCACACCGTTCTTGCTGGCGTGGCGGCGAAACATGCTGATGTCAAAATTGACCAGAGGCTTGCCCGGCTCGCTGAACCCCTGATGGGTGCGCCCGGCCTCTATCTCCACCACAGCCTTTATCGTGGCCACTTCCACGCCTAACTCCTTAGCCACTTCCTCATAGTCCTCCTCGGTAAGGCGGAGGATTTCAGGGGCTTTCTCCTCCGCGGGAGCCTCCTGCGGCTCTTCGGTGACGGGGGCTTGAGGTTCGGGGGGCGACGATGCCCGGCATGACACTCCGCAGAGCCCGAGCAGCATTAAAACAATGGCTGTGATTGATTTCATGGTCAGTAGTGAAAAAGCAAACGGAGACCTGACTCCGGACTGCCTGTGCAGCCCGGGGCCCGGTCTCCGAGGGGTTATGAGGCTAATTGATTGTCAGTGTTGACGCGGGGTGGCTTCAGCTTTTGGCCACCTTGGTGAGAATAAGCTTGAGCTGTTCGTAGAAGCGCTCCACAGCGGGGATGAACATGCGTTCGCCGGGAGAGTGAACATTCTGGAGAGTCGGGCCGAACGACACCATGTCGAGGTGGGGATACTTCGTGAGGAAGAGTCCACACTCCAGACCGGCATGGATGGCCTTGATGGCGGGCTTGATACCGTAGAGCTCCTCATAGGCATCGCGGGCAATAGCCATGATGGGCGACTTCATGTCGGGGGTCCAGCCGGGATAGCCGTCACCGTGAGTCACCTCGGCACCTGCCAGGTCAAACACGGCTTCCACGCGGCGGGCAATGTCCCACTTGCGTGATTCCACCGAGCTGCGCTGTGAGGTGGTGATGAGAATCTTGTTGTCAGGCAGCATCTTCACGGCGGCGAGGTTGGTGGAGGTCTCAACGAGGCCTTCGAGGTCGCGGCTCATGGAGATTACGCCGTGAGGAGCGGCATAGAGAGCAAGGATGAGATTGCGCGAGGTGGCGGAGTCAATGGTGAAATCGGGGGTGTCAACGCTCTCCATGGTAATCTCAAGTGTGGGTTCCACGCCGGCGTATTCAGCCTCCACTTCGGCAATGAAGTGGTTGAGCATGGTGCGCACCTTCTCTTTATTAGAGGTGTGAACGCCGAACACAGCGTGAGCGGCGCGGGGGATAGCGTTGCGCAGGTTGCCGCCGTCAAACTCTGACACTGACACTTCGTGTTCGCTCATGAGGTTGAACAGGAAGCGGGCAATGAGCTTGTTGGCATTGGCACGACCCAGGTGGATATCGCCGCCTGAGTGACCGCCCAGACCTTTCTCCACAGCCACACGGAAGTAGAGGAAGTCCTTGGGAGCGAACGAGCGGTTATAGTTAAATGTGGCGGTGGTATCCACGCCGCCGGCGCAGCCAATGAAGATTTCAGCGTCATCCTCTGAGTCGAGGTTGAGCAGGATATTGCCGTTGATCATACCCTCGCCGAGATTGTTGGCGCCGGTCATGCCTGTCTCCTCGTCGACGGTCATGAGGGCCTCGAGGGGGCCATGCTCATAGGAATCGTCGATGAGAGCGGCCATGGCGGCAGCCATGCCGATGCCGTTGTCAGCGCCGAGGGTGGTGCCGTCGGCTCTCACCCATTCGCCGTCAACGATGGTGGTGATAGGATTGTTCTCGAAGTCGAAGCTCTTGTCGTTGCTTTCACACACCATATCCATGTGGCCCTGCATGATGACCACGGGAGCGTTCTCATAGCCAGGAGTTGCGGCCTTGGTCATCACTACGTTACCCACCTCGTCGGTTCTCACGCCGAGATTGTGCTTCTTGGCGAAGTCGAGGAGATACTCGCGGATTTTGCCCTCCTTCTTTGAAGGACGGGGCACTTTGGTGATTTCATCGAAGATTTCGAATACAATCGCCGGTTTCAGGTCTTTGACATTCATTTCTGTGTCGAATTATTTTATGGTTTTTTAATCTGAATGAAAAACAATGTTAAAATTCAGTGAAACGCGATGGCAAGTTACAAAATAAAACCGAGAAACGCCAAAATATTTCCCGACGTTTCTTATATTTGCAGCGTAAAAACATCCTGACGGCTATGAAAACCATCATCCTTGCTGTGATTCTGATAGGCGCCGCGCTGGTGCTTCTTGGTGTCAAAGTGTTGTTTGTCAGAGGAGGACGGTTCCCATCAGGCCATGTTCACGAAATCCCGGCCCTGCGTGACCGAGGAGTGAGCTGCGCCTCGGGACATTCATCGCGCCGACGGGCCGAAGCCAATAGAAATTCATCCATTTCAAAAAATGAAAAAGTTAGCCATCTCAGCTAAATTCCTCTCTCTCGCCATTGCAGCAGGCTCGCTGGTGGCATGCTCGGGCTCAAAAACCGAAGAAGCCGCAGCCCCGGCCGTTAAAGCCACACCCGCCGAGGTTGCCGCCGCCCAGGCCATCAACATCCGCTACATCGACGCCGACTCCATCATGGCCAACTATATTCTCGCTCAGGAGATTCAGGAGCTCAGCCTCTCCACCATGAGCAAGATTTCAAGCACCGAGCAGGCTCGTGCAGCCGAGATTCAAAAGCTCGCCGCCTCGATTGAGCAGAAAGGCCGCAACAACGGCTATCTGAGCCAGGAGAGCTACGAAGCCGACATGGCCAACCTCAACAAGAAGCAGCAGGACGCCCAGAACGTGCTCGGCACCATGCAGCGCCGCGCCCAGCAGGAGATGATGCAGCGTCAGATTGAGCTGAATGACTCTCTGGAATCCTTCATCAAGGATTATAACAAGGAAAAAGGCTATGATGCTATCCTCTTCAAGGCTGCCGGCGTTTACTTCAACCCTGCGCTCGACATCACCAATGAGGTTATCAAGGGCATGAACGCCCGCTACGAGAAAAGCAAAAAGTCAAAGTGATATAATGCCTCAGGCAGTATCACCCCACCCATAGAAAGGCATTCGCGACGCAGCGCCGCGAACGCCTTTTAATTTATCCATTACGCTATGATGCTTACCATTGTGATTCCGGCCTGGAACCGTCAGGCAACACTGCGGCGCACCCTCGACTCCGTGGCGGCCCAGACCCTCCGCCCGCTGAAGGTGGTGTTGGTGGACAACGCCTCACGCGATGCTACACGCGCCATCATGGACCAATGGAAGGCAGAGGTGGACGCCCCTGACTTTCAGGTGACAGTGGTCCATGAGCCCCACCTTGGCGCCTCAGCGGCCCGCAACTGCGGACTCCACATGGTCGACACCCCTTACGTGATGTTCTTCGACTCTGACGATGAGATGCTCCCCGACCACAGCCGCCAGATGCTCGACACCCTTCTTGCCCACCCCGAGGCCGACATAGCCGGCCGCGCCGTCACCCTCTCACTGCTCAGCGGCAAGACCCGCACAGGCCGCTTCACCACCCGCACCCCGATGTTTAACCACCTGTTCCACGGCATCCTCTCCACGCAGCGCTACATAGCCCGCACGGAGCTGATAAGCCGCGTGGGTGAGTGGCACCTGAAATCGCTCTCGTGGGACGACTGGGAGCTGGGCGTGCGCCTGCTGCTTGCCAACCCCGTGATTGTGGAGACTCCGGGCGAGCCCGGTGTGATTGTCCACTCACAGGCCCGCAGCATCACCGGCACGGCCTTCAGCCACAGCCCACGCAAATGGGAGGACACCATCTCCATCATCCGCGAGAACCTCACCGCAGCCGGGCGCACCGACCTCCTGCCGTGGGTTCACACCCGCGCCATGGTGCTCGCGGCAAAGTACTACCGCGAAGGCGCTTACAGCGAGGCCCGGCGCCTGCGCAAAGCCACCCTGGCCCTTGGCAAGGCGCCCCTGCGCCTGCGCCTGCTCTACCTCCAGCACCGCCTGATGGGGCGCGGCACTGCCCTTGCCGCCCGCATGCTTTTCCCGCGCACACCAAGGGTCTGAAAAAGGCTCAAATTCGGGTAATTTTTCGTATCTTTGTGGCAATTGAACCCTTAGCTATGGCCGAAGATATATTACTCCCTCCTGACGACTTGGAAACCGCCGGCGCAGAAGGCACCGCGGAGTACGACGAGAACGACATCATCACCCTTGACTGGAACGAGCACATACGCCGCCGCCCCGGCATGTACATAGGCAAGCTTGGCGACGGCTCCAACTTTGACGACGGCATCTACGTGCTGCTCAAAGAAGTGCTTGACAATTCCATCGACGAGTTCATGATGGGCTTCGGCAAGCAGATAACCGTCAGCGTGGCCAACGGCACGGTGAGTGTTCGCGACTATGGCCGAGGCATCCCGCTGGGCAAGCTCGTTGACGCATCGTCAAGGATGAACACCGGCGGCAAGTATGACTCCAAGGCGTTCAAGAAATCGGTGGGCCTCAACGGCGTCGGCATCAAGGCCGTCAACGCCCTCTCCACCAGCTTCACCATCACCTCATTCCGCGACGGAGAGAAGAAGACGGTGAGCTACGCCAACGGCAACATTGTCAGCGAGAGCCCCATTGAGCCCACCGACGAGCCTAACGGCACACTGGTAGTGTTTACCCCTGACGCCGGCATTTTCCGCGATTACAAATTCCTGGATGAGCACATCCTGCCGCTGCTGAAGAACTACACATACCTCAACACAGGCCTGACCATCCACTACAACGGCACCCGCCTGCACTCACGCCGCGGCCTTTTGGACCTCCTTGACGACCGCATGACCAACACCCCGCTCTACAACCCCATCCACCTCAAGGGGACCGACATAGAGCTCACAATCACCCATGCAAAGCAGTATGGCGAGGAGTATTACACCTTCGTCAACGGCCAGAACACCACTCAGGGCGGCACACACCTTGCAGCCTTCAAAGAAACCGTGGCCCGCTCCTTCAAGGAATACTTCAACCGCAACTTCGAACCGTCCGACATCCGCGGCGGCATGGTGGCCACGCTCTCCATCCGTGTTGAGGAGCCGGTGTTTGAGTCACAGACAAAAACAAAGCTCGGCTCTCGCGACATGGGCCCCGACGGCCCCACGGTCAACAAATTCATAGGCGACTTCATAAAGAAAGAGCTTGACGACTACCTCCACAAGAACACCGACGTGGCCGAGGTGATTCTCAAAAAAGTGCAGGAGAACGAGCGTGACCGCAAAGCCATGTCAAGCGTCACCAAGCTGGCCCGCGAGAAAGCCAAGAAGGTGAAAATCAACAATAAGAAGCTCCTTGACTGCCGCGTTCACCTCAGTGACGCCAAAGGCGACGAGGACAAGAAGCTCGCCTCATCCATCTTCATCACCGAGGGTGACTCGGCAGCCGGCTCCATCACCAAGATTCGCGATGTGGAGACCCAGGCCGTGTTCTCCCTGCGAGGCAAACCCAAAAACACCTACGGTCTGACACAGAAAATCGTCTACGAGAACGACGAGTTCAACATGCTGCAGGATGCCCTCAATATTGAGGAAGGCATTGACGGTCTTCGCTACAACAATGTCATCATAGCCACCGATGCCGACGTTGACGGCATGCACATCCGCCTGCTGCTGCTCACATTCTTCCTTCAGTTCTTCCCTGACCTCATCAAGAAAGGCCACGTGTATGTGCTGCAGACCCCGCTGTTCCGCGTGCGCAACAAGAAGGGCACCCGCCGCGGCTCAAAGAGCGCCGGCAAGAACGACGAGACATACTATTGCTACACCGACGAAGAGCGCGTGAACGCCATAGCCAAGCTCGGCGCCAACGCCGAAATCACGCGATTCAAAGGTCTCGGCGAAATCTCCCCCGAGGAATTCCGCGAATTCATAGGGCCTGACATGAGGGTTGACCGCGTGAACCTCCGCAAAGAGGACGCCGTGGCCGACGTGCTTGAGTTCTATATGGGCAAAAACACCCCTGAACGACAAAACTTTATCATCGACAATCTTGTTGTGGAAGATGACAGCCAGATATCCTGAACGCATAGCCTTTTTCCCGGGCTCCTTCCACCCCTTCACCCGGGGCCATCAATCCATCGTTGACCGCGCGCTCGCCCTGTTTGACCGCATAGTCATCGGTGTGGGCTACAACCCCGAGAAGCCCCTGTCGGAAACCGAAGCCATCCGCAGAGCCGACGAGATTGCGCAGCTCTACACCGCAGAACCGCGAGTGGAAGCCCTGGCCTACAAAGGGCTCACCGTCGATGCCTGCCGCCGCGCGGGCGCCCGCTTCCTGCTCAGAGGGGTGCGCACGGTGGCCGACTATGAGTATGAGCGCAATCTGGCCGACGTGAACCGCCTGATAGGCCACGGCATTGAAACCGTGGTGCTCTTCACCCTCCCCGAGGATGCCGCTGTGAGCTCCTCGATGGTCAGAGAGCTGCAGAGCCACGGCGTTGACGTGACCCCCTTCTTACCCTCCAAACACCCCTGAACAATATGAGAAAACCACTCCTACTGCTCCTTACGCTCCTTGCAAGCAGCGCCGCCATAAGCCAGATAGCCCTCTCCCCTGACCGCAAGATGGCCACGGTGGAGAAGCTGGTGGAAACCTTCTATGCCGGCGACATCGACACCACCAAGATGGTTGACGAAGGCATCCGCGCCATGCTCAAGACCCTTGACCCCCACTCCACCTACACCACCCCCGAGGAGACCAAGGACCTCAACGAGCCCCTGCAAGGCAACTTCAGCGGCATCGGCATCCAGTTTCAGATGCTCAACGACACCCTCTACGTGATTCAGACCATCTCAGGCGGCCCGTCAGAGCGTGTGGGTCTTCTGGCCGGCGACCGCATCATCGAGGCCAACGACTCCATGATCTCAGGCGTGAAGCGCAAAAACTCCGACATCCAGAAGATTCTGCGCGGACCCAAAGGCACCGAGGCCAACATCAAGGTGAAGCGCGGCAGCTCGCCGGAGCTCATCAACTTCCGCATTATCCGCGACGACATCCCCATCTATAGCGTTGATGCCGCTTACATGGCCTCGCCCGGCACAGGCTACATCCGCATAAGCCGTTTTGCTGAGGACACACCCCGCGAAGTGGAGGAAGCCATTAAGCGCCTCCGCGCCGAGGGGATGGAGAATCTCATCATTGACCTGCAGTCAAACGGCGGCGGCTACCTCCAGTCGGCCGTGATGCTCGCCGAGATGTTTCTTGACCCCGGAAGCCTCATTGTGTTCACCGACGGTGACCGCATTGACTCCCAGCACTACTACTCACGCGGGGGCGCGCTGATGCCCGACGGACGTATCGTGGTGATGGTTGACCAATACTCCGCCTCAGCCAGCGAGATTCTCTCCGGCGCCATTCAGGACAACGACCGCGGCCTGGTGGTGGGTCGCCGCACCTTCGGCAAGGGCCTTGTTCAGCGCCCCTTCCCGTTCCCCGACGGGTCGATGATTCGCCTCACCGTGTCGCGCTATCACACCCCCTCGGGACGCTGCATTCAGAAGCCTTACACCCCCGGCGAGACCGAAGACTACTCCCTTGACCTCAAGGACCGCTACGACTCCGGCGAATATTACTGCGCCGACTCCGTGAAGCTTGACCGCAGCAAGCCTTACCTGACGCTACGCAACGGGCGCACCGTGTATGGCGGCGGAGGCATCATGCCTGACCGCTTCGTGGCCGTCGACACCACCCAGTGGACGCCCTACTATCGTGACCTCATGGCCAAGGGCATCTACAACCGCTATGCAGTGCAGTATGTGGACAGCCACCGTGCCGAGCTCAAGGAGCTTTACCCCACTGAGACGGGCTTCATTGAGGGCTTCCACATCACCCCCTCAATGGTCGACGACATCGTGAAGATGGGCACCGATGACGGTGTGGAGCTCAACAGTGAGCAGCTTGCCACATCGCAGCCCCTGATATGCCGAATTGTAAAGGGCATTATAGGCCGTGACCTCTTCGAGCAGTCAACCTATTTCCGCATTGTCAACCCCGCCGAGCCTATCTACTCCACCGCTCTTGAGCTCATCGAGGACCCGGCGGCCTATGAGGAACTACTTAAGTAGTTAGGAGTGAGGAGTTTTTTTTGCGCGGAGCGGTTACGATTGTTCCAATCGTTTTCGCTGTCGCGGAGTGCGGGCGCCCCGAACGGGCGCCCCTACATTTTTGCGTACCCTGAGCGGGGGTTGCGGGGGCATTGCGGGGATAATTTGCCGCAAGGGTTTGTAGGGGCGGCCGTTCGGGCCGCCCGCCAGCGGAATCCAATTATCCGCCGAGGGGGGATGACGGGGTTGGGGCAAAAAAAAGGGTCTGCCGGTGGCAGACCCTTCAGGGGAGGGAATGGGGATTAGTGCTTGATGAATTTGAGGGTGTCGGTGCCGGCGGTGGCGATGTAGAGACCGGGGGCGAGGTTTGCCACGCTGATGGTCTCGGAGCCGGTGGCAACGAGGAGGCCGCTGACGGTGTAGATGCTGATCTGAGTGGGAGCAGCTACGGTCTGGAGAGCTTCGTCATAAGAGAGGGCTCCGGCGGCGATGATGGATGCGATGCCTACGCCTTTGCGCTTGAAAGCACCGGCGATGTTGATTTTGCTGTAGCCGTTGAATTCAAATGAGTCATCGGGGTCAACAGTGTAAACCCAGTCGGCACCGGGAGCAGCGCCGGTGAAGATGGTGCGACCAAAGCCGGTGTAGGCATAATCAAATTCAAAGTCGTCACGAGAATAGACATTGACAGGGATAACGTCGCCTTCCTGAGCAAACATCAGGGCAGTCACCACACCATCAGTCTGCACGCCTAAGAGATAACCGATGATGTCGTCAGCTTCGGGGTCGAGAGAAGGGTCGCCGTCGGGATCGAGCATGGTTTCATAGAACTCCACGAGGTAGGGAGGATTGGTGGCGTCGAGAGTGCAGACGGGCTTCCAGATGTAGGTATAGGGGTCGCCGGTGGCAGGATTGATGGCTGCACCTTCAGGGAGAGTGATGGTGTATTCAGGGCCTGCGCCTTCAAGGTCAGGGGTAACATTGTAGTTAGACTGGCCTTCGAGCTTTTCAAGCTTGAAGCCGGGAGCCACGTAGGTTGCAACGAGCTTGATGGTTTCGCCGGGGTCGGCCTGATAGTGCTCAACGAGCTCGCCGTCAACATCAATGTAGAGGTCAGCAATCTTGATGCCGCCTGAGCCGAGGCCTTCACTTACACTCCAGGCGGTTACGGTCACCTTGCCTTCATTAACATTGTAGAGGGTGGCTTCGATGGTGCAGTCACCTTCAATCTTCACATAGTACTCGGCACGGGGTTCAGTGCTGGGGGTGATTTCAATAGCCTCACCGTTGACGGTGATTGACTTGAAGTGGTAGTCAAACGCGAACTTGCTGACACACACATAGTCACCAATCTTCACCACGCCGGGAACCTCGGGCTTGATAGAGCCCTCAAGACGCTCCATATCGGCACTGTAGGGGTAGAAGCCAACGTGGCTATCATTTGCAACGACGCGAACGAGGGCGTAGCCTTCGGGGGCCACAACCTGGTGCATTCTGATGTTGAGCATGCAGGCATTCTCAGCATAGAAGGTGTAGACACCATCGGTCTGTTCGATATAGTTGGCACCGGCAGAGATTTCGTCAATAATGTAACCGAAATCGCTGGTAACGGTCACTTCAGCCATATAGGCGGGCATGAGGGAAGTGAAGCTTGTGAGAGACTGCTTCTCACCGTTGACAGTCAGGATAACGTGAGCTGCGAGGTCATTTGAGGGACCGCCGGTCACATTGTCGTTGATTGACACAGTGACGGGGATTGTGGCGGGAATCTTGCGGGCAGAGATGTCAAGGAGCATGCCGTTATGGGCCACGATGCTGTAAGAGCCGTCGGCGCCGGGGAGCACCTTATCGCCATCAAGAGTAACAGAGAGAATCTGGCAACCTTCAGCGGGAGTGATTGAGAGATTGTTGACAATGTCGGCCATTTCAAAGAGGTTATCGCCGTCCTTGAGGGTAAGGGCCGCACCATAGCCGTTGGCCTGCTTAACCTGCACGGCAGCGGCATTGTTGACAGTCACTGTGATGCCTGAGGCAGCATCGCCGGAGATTGACACCTTGGTATCACCCTCTGCGAGTAAGAATTCATAAGGTGCGACATAGATGGTCTTTGAGCTTACGCCAACCCAGTTGACAGTGTTGGTGCCCTTGCCGGTCACTGACACAGCGTCGCCACGATGGAGGGTAACGGTCTGCTCGTTGCCTGAGAGGCTGAGAGCTTTGCCGGCGGCCACCACCTTGAAGCAATCAAGAGTGGCACCGTCAAAAGCGTTGACAGCAGAGAAGGTGACATCCTGAGCGGCGCCCTGAGCGTTGACAGTGAACACATCGCCGGCGGCAACGGTGGCGCGCCAACCAACATAGGGGCTCATGATGAGGGGAGTGCCATTGCGGTCAATGCCGAGAATCTCGGCATTGTCAACGCCCGAGAACTGGAGGAAGTCCCATCCGTCGGGGAATCTGACAGTGCCGTCTTCCTTGATTTTGAGGTCCTTATACTCGTCATCTTCAGAGGTGTAACGACCGGCCTGAACCTTGATGTTAGGATAATAAGAAGTGAGGACAGTGATGTCAACGCCGGGTTCGGGGAGAGCTTCGGTATAGCAGGTCACAAAGTCATAATTCTGAGTGGTTGAGAATGACCATGTGCCGTCGCCCTTGTCCTGAAGCTTGCCATAAGAAGTGGTGATATTCTTGATGAGGTAGCCTGCAGCGGGAGCGATGATGCATTCGGCGCCTGACTGGACCTTGGTGTAAGCGTCAAAACTCCAATCAACGTTCTGACCATCGCTGGTGATGGTGGCAGAGCCATTGTCACCCTCAAGCTGGAACCACACATCGAGAGTCTTCACTGTGGGAGCACCGCCATTGCCTTCGGTAACAACAGAAAGCATCATGGCTTCGATGGCCATATTGTAGACGCCCTGATAATTGGGTGAGAGGGCATCAGAATAGTTCTTGGTCACACTGACGATTTTCGCACCATCTACAGCCGAGATGGAGAGAGGGCTGTTGGCCGAAGAATACTGTGTGATGCGATTCATGCCATCCTGGATAGGCACTTCGGTGGCACCGTTGTTAACGGTCACCTTGATGTTGGCCGCATTGTCCACATCTATCATTATATTGACATTCTGGGCACTGACGATCCCTATGCCAAAAATAAATGCAAACAACGCAAAGAGTAATTTCTTCTTCATGTTGATGAATAATGAAAAGGTTAATAATGGACCGGCAATCGCTTTCGGCAATTGCCGGCCACGTGGAGAATAAAGAGATGTAACTATGTGTGTGGGTGAATATTTCCGAGGGGGGAGATTATCGCACTGCGACTTTGCTCGCGACACCGTCCTTGAGCACAATATAGATGCCGGGGACGATGGCCGACGCGCTCACTTCAGCTCCGGAGAGAGAGAAGATACGGGCGCCGCCTTCAAAGAGCGATGATGAAGAGGAGGCTGAGATGGTGGAGATTCCGGCAGTGGTGCCATAGTCAAAGAGGATGCGGCCATCGGAAGTCTCGCGGATGTTGGTAATGGGCATTTGGAACTCCTTGCCACCCTTTACCCATGAAGCGGCGGGGAGAGTGGAGGCCGAGAAAGCGGTTACGCACTTCTCGCCGGGGAAGGGATGGCCGGACTCGGCATCGGTCACCTTGGTGTTATTGGCCGCGATGAGACGCACATGCTCATAACCGGCGCGCTGGATGTTATTTACAATATTGTTTTTCCACACCGCGGGGTCATAATTGATCTGCGAGATGATGAGGCCATGGCCTGGGAGGCCTGAGTCAAAGCCCACAAGCTGGCGATTTTCGAGAGTGAAGAACTCGGTGTTGTCGGCAGGATTTACAATCACGGCCGCCGAGCCTGACTCAACGAGGTTCTGCAGCTCGAAGTCAAAGCCGCTGCCTGACAGCTCCACGGGGTCAAGCCATCCGAGAGTGTAACGGTCAAAAGCGGTGTAACCGCAAGGGATGCGGCTGTCGCCGTTGTAGGTGCCCACGTCCATGATGTCATAATGTCCCATACCGTAGCCGCCGGTGTAGCCCGAATCATAGATGTCAGGGAGGCCGAGGATGTGGCTGAACTCATGACAGATGGTTCCGATGCCGTCAAGGTCAGTGCCGCTGCTGCCGCGGAGCTCGCTGGCGCAAGCAGCCACGTTAAGATACTTGTCGTCAAATATATCGTAGACATAATCCGACAGATACTGCATTGCGGGCCAAATGTCGGACGAATTGAGCGACTGGGCCTGGCTGTAGCCGGCGAAGATGGAGAACACGAAGTCAACAAAGCCGTCATTATCAATGTCATACTTCGAGAAGTCAACGTCACACTCCTTATCGGCCAACTGGCAAATCTCACGGAAGAAATTGCTGAGGTCATTGCGGGCATAGTAAGAAGCGGGGTGAGAGAGAGTTACGGGGCCAACAACGTCAAACACGGGAGAGAAACGGCCCTGCGACTGCTCGGCGAAGAAGTCAGCCACGCTGCCGAAAGTCTCCTGACCCTGATAGCCGATGGAATTGATTTTGGCATCGAAATACTCACGAGTGGAGCCCTCCTGGAATTTGCAGTCAGGAAATTCAGTCAGGATCACGAGGCCGCGCACAGTGCCTGTGGTGGGAAACTTGCGCTCAATCTCCACAGGGGCTTTACGGGCCTCTGCGGCTGCCGCCATGCGGAGAGAGAAGTCAGCATCGGCCATGAAGCGGAGACTGCCGGCCGAAGTGCGCTCAAGGCGACGGCCTTGGCGGTCAACAAAATAATGGAAATGCTCATCGCCCTTCATCTCCACCTCAATCTGCTGACCATCAGGGCCAACAAGAGAGTGGAAGCCAGGGCGCGCGGGAACGCCGAAAGCGCTCAGGCCGCAAGCGAGCAAAGTCACTGAAGCTATTAAGTACCTAAATTTCATATATAATCCTATGCGATAATAACAGACGTTAAAAATCTTAAGCAAACAAGGCAAAAACCTAAAAACAGCAACAAATAGAAGCCTAAAAAATTAAATAATTTTTACCTTTTGAAATATTGCGCAAAAATAATACATTCATTTCATCCCCACACCACATCACGCGATGCAAAAGGGTCAAAAAGGCATGTGTTAATGTTTTTTAACAGTTGACACCAATCTCGGGGGGTAGTTTTTACGTACTTTTGCGGTGTACTAACGTGAGTGAATATTTCAATTTTCCTGCAATTTGCAAACATTTAACAATGATTTAATCTAATTTTACGTCAGATGAGAATCAAATTACACCCCGCAGCCGCTGCTCTTGCGGCATTGACAATGACGGTGACGGCCGGCGCGGCCGACATCTCCTTTACGGAATCGAACAGAACTATTTACGGCTATTTTAATATAGAAGGTTCGTTCAAAGGAGATACCTACGGTTTTGCGGAAATCAACACCAATAATCTGCAAGAACCCACGCTGCTTTATGACTTTCCATCTCATGGAATGAATCCCATGTATGCCGGTGCGGGGGTGGACGGAGTGCTTTACGGCGCCTGCTACATTTGGAACGGCTCAATGTCTCCCACCATTCCCGGTGACCTTATTGCTTATAACATCACCACCGGCCGCATGACCACCATCGGACCGTGGTCAGCCGGCAACGAATTCCTGAAGCCGCAGGACATGACTTACGACTACACGACCAACACCATGTATGCCATGGCGTTTGACGGCAACGGCAGCAAGCTCATGACCGTGAATCTGGAGACCGGCGAATTCGAGAATCCCCTGCCCATCAAGGCAGCGCTGAGCTTCGCCACCCTCGCCGCCAGCCCCGCGGGCGAGCTCTATGCCATTGGCGTGGACGGCGTGCTCTACAAGATTTCAAAGGCCTCAGGCACAATCAGCAGCGTGTTTAACACCGGCCTGACCGGCTACAACTTCACCCAGTCAATGGAATTTGACCCCACCAGCGGCAACATCTACTGGGCAGCCAACGTGACCGACTACGACCCCAATCAGGTGCTGCTGATGGAAATTAACATGCAGGACCCCTCAAACCCCTCAATCAAGAATCTGGGTCAGTTTGGCAACGGAGCCGTGTTTGGCAGCCTCTACATTCAGGGCGCCACCTCATACGACGCACCTGCAGTGGTGGCCGGCCTCACAGCCAACAATGAAGCCGGCAAGCCTAACGTGAAGCTCACCTGGACCAACCCCTCCACCACCTTCGGCAACGGCCAGCTCAACAGCCTCAACGGCATTGTGGTGTTCCGCGACGGCGAAGTTGTCACCACCCTCACCGATGCCAAGCCCGGCCAGGAGATGACCTACACTGACGCCAACGTTTCCAACGGCGAACACCGCTATGACATCATGGCACTGGGCACCGGCGGCGAGAGCATGAAGGCCACCGTGTTTGCCTATATCGGCCAGGACAGCCCCGCAAGCGTGACCAACGTGAACATTCAGGGCACCGACGCCTACTCGGCAGCCGTGCTGACCTGGGACCCCGTAACCACCGGCCTCCACGGCGGCGACTTCAACTCCGAGAGCGTGAAATACAGCGTTTATCGCCGTCCTGACAACAAGCTTGTGGCCGAGAACATCACCGCCACCACCATCACCGACAACTCATTCGTCCGCACGCTGCAGTACTACTATGACATCGTGGCCCTGAACGACATAGGCACCGCTCCCGCCACCTCAAGCGCCCCGCTGATTCTGGGCAAGCCCTTCACCGTGCCCTTCGACGAGACCTTCGACCAGGAGAACGAAACCCTGAACCGCTGGATGATTACCGATGCTAACAACGACTACAACACTTGGGTGTTCAACACCACTGCCGGCAGCGTGTTCTTCGGCGACTACGAAACCGCCCTTGAATACATCGTTTCACCCCTGATGGACGACCTCAACGAGGATGCCGACGAATGGATTGTTTCCGGCCCGATCGCATTTGAAGCCGGCAAGGAGTATGAGATGCAGCTGACTGTGCGCGCCATCTCCGACGAGACCCTCGAAGTGGCCTTCGGCACCTCCGAGAAGCCCTCAGAGCTGAACGTTATCCAGACCCTCAACATCGCTCCCTATGAATATGTGGAAGGCGACCTGAGCGCACGTCCCACCTACATTGGCGTGAGCCTCCCCACCGAGGGCATTGAAGTGGGCAACATCGGCCTGCACCTGACCACTCCCGTGGCCTCACTCCCCTACTCGTTCCTGCAGATTATTGCCATCAACGTGTATGAAAAGGGCAAGGGCGGCATTGAAGGCGCAGAAATCGACACTCCCATAGTGCTGACCCGCATGGTTGCCGGCAACTTTGAAGTGGCCGGAGAGTTCGACAAGATTGAATTCTACAACATCGGCGGCCTCAAGATTGGCGAAAGCAAGCAGTCAATCACTGACCTGAACAGCTATGCTTCAGGCATCTATCTGGCAGTGGTTCACACCGCCAACGGCCCCGTGACCGTGAAGTTCGTGAAGTAATCCACACACCGAACCCCGAAAAAATCAGGGAGCGCACCGAAGGCGGTGCGCTCCCTTTTTCGTTAAGAGAGATGGCGGGAATCAGAGGATGGCCTGAACCCATTCGGCGAGGCCGGTGCCCTTGGTGGCCGACACCTCGAAGAAGCGCATGTGGGGGTTGACGCTTAGGACATTGCGCTTGATGCGCTCCACGTCGGAGTCAACGTAAGGGAGGAGGTCAACCTTGTTGATGACGCAAATCTGGGCGCTCTCAAACATGTAGGGGTACTTAAGCGGTTTGTCGTCGCCCTCGGTGACACTCATAACCACCACGCGAGCCGTTTCGCCGAGGTCAAACATGGCGGGACACACGAGGTTGCCCACATTCTCGATGAAGAGCACCGAGCCGGGGGCGGGGTCAAGATCAGAGATGGCGTGGGCCACCATGTGAGCGTCGAGGTGGCAGCCGTTGCGAGTGTTGATCTGGACGGCGGGAACGCCGAGGGCCTTGATGCGGTCAGCATCGTTGGCGGTTTCCTGGTCGCCCTCGATGACGGCTACGTCACGCCCCATATCCTTGAGAGCGCGGACAGTGGCCTCAAGAAGGGATGTTTTGCCCGAACCGGGCGATGACACAACATTATAGGCCTTAACGCCGCGGCCGCTCAGGAAGCCACGATTGAAGGCGGCATGGCGGTCGTTGCGGCCGAGGATGTCGGCCTCCAGGCTCACCTGTTCGGTGGCATGGTCATGTGAATGGTGGCCATGAGTGTGGTCATGGTCATGATGGTGGGAATGGTTGTCGGGGTTGCCGCAGCCGCAGGTGGTACACATAATAATATGGGGGGATTAAATTGTTAATTCATTTTTTGGATGCACGGCGGGGGTTGGCGGGAAACCACCCTTTGGCCACACGCTCTTCCTGCTCAAACACCTCCTTGATTGACCAGAAGGATGAGAAGCTGAACACCCCCAGAAGGGATGACCAGAGAACGTCGGCCACCCACACGGAGGCGCCGAGAGTGATGATGCCAACAATGAGGAAGGCCTTCCAGCAGCCTGTGCCGAAATAATACTCGCCCTTGATTACGAGCGGATGGAACAGTCCGATGATGAGGAACGTGCAGATGCCTATCACCGGGCCTAACAGATGGTAATGAGCAAGAAAATCAGTCATAAAACAGAGATATCAGGCTGCAAAGATAGCAGGTTTTGGCATAAAAGGCAAGCGGGCCGCACCCGGATTGGGGAACGGCCCGCCGCAGAATGAGGGAATCAAAAAGATGCAGAGGGATTATTTCACCACAACCTTGCGGGCGGTGAGACCGTCGGTGACGATGTAGACACCGCCGGCGGGCACAGTAAAGCTTGAGGCCTCGGTGACCACGGCAGAGCCGGCGGCATTGGCCACGGTGACAGCTCCGGCAGCACCGGAGATGAGGAGGGTGTGGCCTGACACGCTCACCTTGAGGTCAGAAGCAGCGGCGGCGCCGATGGTTTCAATGGCGGCGGTGTTGATTTCAAGCTCTACGGACTTCTCGGCCGAGGGACGCGACACGGTGTTGTCGGCCTTCACGCCCTTGACGGTGTAGAAGAACGTGGTGGTCTCCTGGCCGGCACGGACGGCTGCGGCCATGGCGGGAGTGGCATTGAAGGCGGAGAGGTCAACAGCATATTCGGTGACATTGCCGGTGAGGTGGTCAACGTAGCCGGTGGGGACGTTGACATATTCGCCGCCCCACATCACGTTGACATCGTCGAGAGCCAGCGAGGCGGCCTCGTCAGAGCGGGTGAAGGTGAAGCGCAGCTGGTTGACACCGGCGGGGATGTCGGTAACCTCATAAATCTGACCGCCTGACTTGTTGCTGACGTCGATGGTGGTGATAGGCACCCAGATGCCGTCGACATTGCCGGTGACGATTACAGAAGCGGTGTTTGACTTGGAGGCGCGTGACCAGAAATTGCAGCTTCGCACGGGAGCGGCGTAGCGGGGAGTCTGGAGATACTGCTGCTCGGCGGTGAAGCGGAGCGCGGGGGCAGAGATGCCGCTGTTGGTGGAGCTGGTGTAGGCATACTCGGAGTTGGTGAGCCATCCCACGGGGAGATTGTCGATGCCGTCGGTGAAGTCAAGGTTTGACACATTGGCTTCGCCCTGCTCCTTGAAGTATACGTTGAGCATATAGTCAACGGCGTCCTCCATAGGCTGCCACTTGGCAATGAAGGTGGTGGCGGTGCTCACCTCGGGCTCCTCGGCCACGGGGCGCATATTGTCGAAGGTGCTGTCGGCAGTGGTGACAGAGAGCTCTGCCGAGGGGTCGGAGATGTCATAGTCACTTGCGGCCCACACGGTTACCTTATACTCTGTGAGAGGCATGAGGCCGGCCACTTCAAGCGAGTTGGCGGGGCCGTTGCTGAAGTTGTTATAAGCCTCAACAACGCCGTCGGGGCCGGTGATGGTGACAATGTAGTCATTGGCAGCCTCCAGGGGAGCCCATGAGAGGGTGAAGCCGGTGTGGTGAACATCGGAAGCCTGAGGGGTGACGGCGGGGATGAGGTTGGTGCCGCCATTCACGGTGACGATGATGTAGCCATCCTCGGTTTCCTGAATGTCAGTGAGGGGCATGCCCGTGTTCACTCCGGCCCAAGAGCGCATGGAGGGCTGAGTGTAGTCAGTGAAATCGGTCACGCCCGCGGTGCCGGGGAAAGTGTCGCCGGCGCGGTTGCTGGGGTAAGGACGGTTGTCGGCCTCCTCGATGTCGACGCGCTGATGGTCAGCTACGTTGTTGACCACATTGCTGTACCATGCGTTCTGGTCATAGTCAATGTGCCACACGAGCATGCCGTGGCCGGGGATGAAAGCGTCCCAGCCGGTCTGCTGGCGGTTTTCGATGAGGAAGAACTCGCCTGACTTGGAGGTGGGGATGAGGCAGGCGGTGTTTGACTGAGCGGGCTGCAGGCGCAGGCGCTGAGGCTTGGTGAGCTTGCGGGGCTCCATCCAGCCGAGGGCGTAGCGCTCAAAGGCGCTGAACAGCGGCGGGGTGCAGCTGTTGTTGTTGTAGCTGCCGCGGTCCATAACATCGTAGGTGTCAGGAGTGAAGCTGGCCGACTGGCTGACAGTGTTGTAAAGGTCAGGAAGACCGAGGATGTGGCCGAACTCATGGCAGAATGTGCCGATGCCGTCGGGACGGTCAGTCAGGGCAAACCATTCGTTGGTACAGCCGTAGTGCTCCAGGCGCACACCGTCAAACACATAGCTGGTGATGTCGCCGTCGCCGTTTGCCTCAGCCAGCGGTGCAGCGTACGAGAGGTCCCATGAGTGGGGCCACAGAGTGTCGCCGCCGCCACCGGAGTTCTCGCCGTAGCCGGCATAGAAGATGAACACGTTGTCGATATAGCCGTCGCCGTCGCGGTCATAATCCTTGAAGTTCACCTGGTCATCAATGAGCTTGCAGGCGTCGATGGGGAGCATGTAGGCACGCTTGTCGTTGCGGGTGCCCACACGTTCACCATAGTCCTTCATGGTGCCGGGGAGGGTTACGGGGCCAACCACGTCAAACTCGGGGTCGAACTGGCCGTGGCTGTTCTCGCGATACCACTGGGCGGCAGAGCCCTGACCGC
Organism: Bacteroides sp.; assembly: GCA_014802445.1. Lineage (GTDB taxonomy): Bacteria > Bacteroidota > Bacteroidia > Bacteroidales > Muribaculaceae > CAG-1031. Next base: position 74,389 of record JAAVCF010000012.1, read on the forward strand.
CCCACTCATTGAAGCCGTCCTCGTTGAGCATGCGGTGGAAATAATCGGAGGGGTTGCTGAGCTTGAACTTCTGGTCAGTGAACTCCACGAGGACCACCAGCGCCTTCTGCTTGCCGAAAGCGGGGAAATTACGCTTGGGGAAGAGGCCGATGGCATTAGAGGGGCCGTTGGGGGCCATGGGGCGGGTGAGCGCCTGAGAGCGGGTGAGGTCAGTGAGCTTGCGCACGGCGGGGAGCACACGACCGTTCATGTCGATGGACGAGAGGAAGTTACGCACTGACTCAGAGCGGTCAGCGGGAGTGGAGGCAAGGAACTTCGAAGCCACGATAGAGCCGGAAGCGTCCACATCGGCATAGTAATAGCCGCGGTTCTTCTCGGTGAGCAGATAACCGTCCTCGGAGAACATTGCCGAAGCGTGGTCATCACCCTCTATCCTGACCATAATCGTGGAGCCGTCAGGCTGAGTCATCGGAATCAGGCCGGGATAAGACGGCACGGCATAAGCGACCGGGACAGCCAGCAGAGATGCCGCAAGAAAAAGTGATTTGATGGTATTCATATATGTTTATTCGAATAAATGTCTGTCAATATCCTTTATAAAACGGTGGCGGACAGCGCAAAATTACACATATATATGACAAAACTGCTAAAAATGACGCCAAAAGCATGGAATTTCACACCTTTTAACAGCATTTTTCATTTTGGCCGCAGTCAACCGAAGCGGCCTCACGGGCGTTATATAAGCAGACATTAGAGAATTCACCTCACGTTTCAAAACATTATGATTCCTTGCGAAATAATCCCTTCACACACCGTAGCGGTGTGGATGATGCGCCACATTAACCAATTGCTCGGGTGGGTGGGGCTGCAGAACAATATGCTTGCCATACAGATTGTGTATGTAGCCGCAGTGGTAGCCGCCGGCTATCTGTTGGGTATGGTTGTAAGGCTCGCCGTGGTGTATGCGGCCAGAAAAGTGGTGCATGTGCGCCATAGCACTATGGCTCAGGAGATTCTGAACCAGCATGTGCTTGAACATTGCAGCCACGTGATTCCGCCGCTGGTGATTATGGCCCTGATTCCGATAGCGCTGAGCTCATCGCCGCTGTCCACATGGCTGATGCGCATTGTGGTGGTTTACACCATCATCACCTTTGTTATAGCCATCAACGCCATCCTGAAGCTGATATGGAACAGATATAACGAGCACGACAACACGCGCAACCTCCCGCTGAAAGGCATCCTCATCACCGTGGAGGGCATCCTCTGGCTGATAGCATTGATTATAGCGGTGTCAGTGATTGTTGACAAATCACCCACCACCCTCCTTGCCGGCCTTGGCGCCTTTGCGGCGGCCCTAATGCTGATTTTCAAGGACAGCATCCTCGGCTTCACCGCCGGGATTCAGCTGGCGCTGAATGATATGGTGCATGTGGGCGACTGGATTGTGGTGCCCTCCACTCCGGCCAACGGCACGGTAATCGACGTGTCGCTCACCACGGTGAAGATTCAGAACTTCGACAACACCATCATCACCTGTCCCCCTTACACGCTGGTTTCCACCTCGTTTCAAAACTGGCGCGGCATGACACAGTCAGGCTGCCGACGCATAGCCCGCAACGTTATCTTTGAATTCTCGTCGGTGAAACCTGTCACTCAGGACCAGGTGAGCGCCATTGCCGAGAAGCTGCCGCTGCTGCAAGGCTTCGTCAAGCAGGCACAGCCCACCCCGACGTTCGATCCCGGCACGGCGGTGGTGAACGGCACCATCGACACCAATCTGGGTCTGTTTCGCGCTTACATGTGTCAGTACATCCTGACCCAGCCGCAGTTTAACCACGATGCCCAGGTGCTTGTCAGGGTGATGGACCCCTCCAACTACGGCATGACGGTGCAGATTTACTGCTTCACAGCCACCACGGCCTGGACCGCCTATGAGGCCATCCAGAGCGCTCTGTTTGAGCACATCACGGCCATTGCACCGATATTCGGCCTTGTGATTTACAACTCGCCTTCGTCCACTGACATTGACCAGATTCAGGTGTTGGACGAGAACGGGATGCCCGCCCGAGTGGCAGCTCCCGCCGTCAGTGAAGGCCCCAAAGAGTAAACAAAAACACACACATAACAACGCAGAGCGCGCCGCGAGGCTTCATCGTGAAGCAATCGCGGCGCGCTTTATATTGGCTTAGCGGGGGATTATTCCATCAGCTTGCGATAGCGGCGACGGGTGGGTTCCTTGCCGCCGTTGTGAGCTTTCTTATACTCCTCATAGTCACTGTAAGAGCCTTCGTAGAACACCACCTTGCCCTCGCCCTCAAAGGAGAGGATGTGGGTGCAGATACGGTCAAGGAACCAACGGTCATGGCTCACCACCACGGCACATCCGGCAAACTCCTCGAGGCCTTCCTCAAGAGCGCGGAGGGTGTTGACGTCAATATCGTTGGTGGGCTCGTCGAGCAGGAGCACATTGCCTTCCTGCTTAAGGGCCATGGCCAGGTGGAGACGATTGCGCTCTCCGCCTGAAAGGACGGCGATTTTCTTCTCCTGGTCAGCACCGGTGAAATTGAAGCGCGACAGATAGGCGCGGGCATTCACATCGCGGCCACCCATGCGGAAGCTCTCCACACCCTGCGAGATAACCTCATAGACGGTTTTTTCAGGCACGAGGTCATGGTGAGTCTGGTCCACATAGGCCACCTTGACGGTCTCGCCCACATCGAACGAACCGGCGTCGGCCTTCTCCTGATCCATGATTAGACGGAACAGGGTGGTCTTGCCGGCACCGTTGGGGCCAATCACGCCCACAATGCCGTTGGGGGGCAGGGTGAAGTCAAGATTCTCAAAGAGCTGCTTCTTACCGAAGGCCTTGGCCAGTCCGTGAGCCTCGATGACCTTGGCGCCCAGACGGGGACCGTTGGGGATAAAAATCTCCAGCTTCTCCTCGCGGGCCTTCTGGTCCTCATTGAGCAGGCGGTCATAGGAGTTAAGACGCGCCTTGCCCTTGGCCTGACGGGCCTTGGGAGCCATGCGCACCCATTCGAGCTCGCGCTCAAGGGTTTTGCGGCGCTTGCTGGCCTGCTTCTCCTCCTGCGCCATGCGCTTGGTTTTCTGGTCGAGCCATGATGAGTAGTTGCCCTTCCAGGGGATGCCCTCACCGCGGTCAAGCTCAAGAATCCATCCGGCCACATGGTCAAGGAAGTAACGGTCATGGGTGATGGCAATCACCGTGCCGGGATATTGCTGGAGGTGCTGCTCGAGCCAGTCAATTGACTCGGCGTCGAGGTGGTTGGTGGGCTCGTCGAGGAGCAGGATGTCAGGTTGCTGAAGCAACAGGCGGCAGAGAGCCACACGGCGGCGTTCGCCTCCTGAGAGAGTGCCGATTTTCTGGTCATCAGGCGGACACTGAAGGGCGTCCATGGCGCGCTCCAGCTTGGAGTCGATGTTCCAGGCGTCGGCAGCATCGAGCTTGTCCTGAAGCTCGCCCTGGCGGGCTATGAGAGTGTCAAAATCCGCATCAGGCTCGGCAAAGGCCTCGTTAACCTTGTCATATTCGGCCAGCATGTCCATGATGGGCTGCACACCCTCGCGAACCACCTCGATGACCGTCTTTTCAGGGTCAAGCTGAGGGTCCTGCTCAAGATAGCCCACGGTGTAGCCCGGTGAGAACACCACCTCGCCCTGATAGCTCTTGTCAAGCCCGGCGATGATTTTAAGCAGTGTGGACTTACCGGCACCGTTGAGACCGATAATGCCAATCTTGGCGCCATAGAAGAATGAAAGATAGATGTTTTTCAACACCTGCTTCTGAGGGGGATAGATTTTGCTCACCCCCACCATTGAAAAGATTATCTTTTTGTCGTCAGCCATATTAATGTGGAATTATTGTTCATGGTCAGCGGCGGCCCTTCTTTGCCGTGGGCGCATAGCGTGCGGGATAGTCGCAGCGGGTTTTGCCGTCGAGAATGTTGCGGAGCTTGCCGCGGATGAGCTGCTTGCGGATGCCTGACAGATGGTCAATGTAGAGCTGGCCCTCAAGGTGGTCACACTCATGCTGCACCACACGTGCCAGGAAGCCATCCATCACCTCCTCCTGAGGATTCATGTCGGCGTCAAGCCAGGTGAGGCGGATGTGTTCCACACGCTTCACGTCCTCGCTCAGGCCGGGCACGCTCAGGCACCCCTCGGCGCGGCTTATCTCCTCGCCGTCAAGCACCTCCACCCGGGGGTTAATCAGCGTCATCTTCCGTCCCTTGCATTCGGGGAAGGAGTCGCCCAGCGGGTCGGCGTCGATAACCACCAGGCGGATGTTGCGGCCAATCTGCGGCGCGGCAAGGCCCACACCCTCCGAGGCATACATGGTTTCATACATATCTTCGATGAGCGTTTTCAGCTCGGGATAGTCGGGAGTCACATCTTCACACTCTTTTCTGAGCACGGGATGACCGTAGAGATATACGGGAAGTTTCATATTTAGCTTTGTGAACGGTTACAAATTGCGGAGCCTCAACTGCCTTGGGCAGCGGGCGGAGCAAGGCAATCGTCGGCATAACGGTTGCTCTGCAGATAATCGTTGAGGATGATTGCGGCGGCCATAGTGTCAACGGTGGCCTTGTCGCGGCGGTCACTCTTCTTCATGCCTGAATCGAGCATGGCGCGGTGGGCCAGCACGGAGGTGAAGCGTTCGTCGAACCACACCACCCTCACCCCGGGGAGCTCCTTGCGGAGGCGGCGGATGCCCGGTTCAATCCAGCGCATCGACTCACTGTCGCGCCCCCGCATGTCACGCGGAAGGCCCACAACAATCCAGTCAACCGGCTCGGCGGCCATGTAGGCCTTCACCCACTCGGTGAGCTTGGCCGAGGGCACTGTGGTGAGCCCGGTGGCCACAATGCGCAGCACATCCGTCACGGCAATGCCGCAACGCCTGCGTCCGTAGTCAATGGCCAGCAATCGTCCCATGGACCGCAAAGTTACTCAAAATCGCCGAATATTCATATAGTAAGCCGCAGATTAGCCGCCCCGCTGCCCCCGCGGCGCCATCCTGACACGCAATCCGCTCAGGATAATGTCAAAAATTTTGCTGTTTCAAGTTTAATATGTATTTTTGGGCGTTAAACCATTTGACAGGACACCAATCAAAGAAATAAGAACAATAACCAACATCATTATGAAACTCATTTCACGCATATTCCTCGTTGCGGCTCTCGCCCTTGCCGGCGGCGCCACCGCTTCAGCTCAGCTTCCTTCAGCCCAGCTCAAGGACCTGTCAGGCAAGCCTGTTGACACCGCCACTCTGTCGAACGACGGCAAGCCTTTCGTTATCAGCTTCTTCGCCACCTGGTGCAAGCCCTGTCTGCGCGAGCTTAAAGCCATCCACGAGGTTTATCCCGACTGGCAGGATGAAACCGGCATGAAACTCATCGCCGTGTCAATTGACGAAGCACAGAACGCCAGCAAGGTGAAGCCTCTGGCCGACGCCGAAGGCTGGGACTATGAGGTGCTCCTCGACCCCAACAGCGACTTTGCCCGCGCCATGGGCGTGAACAATGTGCCCCACGTGTTTATCATTGACGGCGAAGGCCGCATCGCCGAGCAGAAGGTGGGCTACACCGACGGCTCTGAGGGCCACCTCATTGAGAAAATCCGCGAACTCGAAAGCAAGTAAACCATTCCATCACCCAAAATGGCGAATGTGAAACCCTTTTTGGCTGCCGGCCTCATGGCCGTTGCAGCCATTTCGCCCGTAAAGGCCGAGCTGCTTGAAAACGCTGCGGTCCACGGAAGCGTTCAGGCCGACATCCTTTTCCCCGAAGAGGATGAAGCCATCAATACAGGCCTCTATGACGACAAGATTCTCTTTAACTCATATGCCGATGTGTCACTCGTGAGCAAATATGTCGACGCCGGTCTGCGCGTTGAGTTCATGAAGTGGCCCCTCCCCGGCTATGAGCCTGACTTTGCAGGCTGGGGCGTGCCCAATGTCTACATCAAGGCCAAGTGTAAGGGCGTGGAGTTCACCGCCGGTGACTTCTACGAGCAGTTTGGCTCGGGCTTCATCCTCCGCACCTATGAGGAGCGCTCGCTGGGCATTGACAACTCCATCCGAGGCGGCCGCCTGAAGGTCAACTCCATCAAGGGCCTCCACCTCACCGCCCTGGGCGGCCTCCAGCGCCGCTACTGGGACTGGAGCAAGCAGTCACAGGTGTATGGCGCCAACGCCGAGGTCTATATCCAGGACTATTCCAAGAGCTTCCGTGACCACGGTGTGGCTTGGAGCGTGGGCGGTTCATATGTGCTCAAGCATGAGAGCGATGAGGACATCATGGTGCCCGGCACCCAGTATCGCCTAAACATCCCCACCAATGTCAACGCCTTCGACGCCCGCACCCACTTCCAGAAAGGCAACTGGGGCGTGATGGGTGAAATGGCATGGAAGAGCCAGGACCCTTCGTTTGACAACGGTTACACCTATGGCAACGGTACGGCCTACATGCTCTCCGGAACCTATTCTCGCTCAGGCATGAGCGCCTTGCTCCAGGCCAAGCGCAGCGAGAACATGGGATTCCGCTCACAGCGCAGCATCTCGGGAACCTCGGCATGCCTCAACAACATGCCCGCATTCGCCTATCAGCACACCTACGCGCTGGCTGCCATGTATCCCTACGCCACCCAGACCGCCGACGGCGAATGGGCCTTCCAGGGATCGTTTGCCTACTCGTTCAAGCGCAAAACCGCCCTGGGCGGCAAGTATGGCACCAAGGTGAAGGTTAACCTCAGCTACATCAGCGGCCTTGTCCACAAGCAGGCCGAAGGCGGAATTGACGGTAGCATCATGGGCACCGATGGCGAGAAGGCTTACTTCTGGAAGATGGGCCAGGAAAACTATCATGACTTCAACGTGCAAATCGAGAAACGCCTCAGCCGCTCGTTCATGCTCTCGTTCATGTATATGAATCAGTTCTACAACCAGGCCGTCATCGAAGGCCACGGCGAGAACGTCAAGAGCAACATCTTCATCCTTGACGGCAACTGGAAAATCGACAAGAAGTTCAACCTCCGCGCCGAGCTCCAGTATCTCACCACCCGCCAGGACCTCCACGACTGGGCTTACGGCCTTGTGGAGTTCACATGGAACCCCTGGCTGATGTTCTCGGTTTCCGACATGTGGAACTGCGGCAACCCCGACGGTGACAAGACACATTATTATATGGCAGGCGTGACCGGCAACTATAAGGCAAACCGCCTCATGGTGAGCTACGGCCGCACCAAGGCCGGCTTCAACTGCTCCGGCGGTGTGTGTCGCTGGGTGCCCGCCAGCCGCGGCTTCCAGGTTAGTTACAGCTACAACTTCTGATTCCTTCCCCCAAACATGAAACTCAAGAATCTCCTTTATATTCCCATGATTGCCGCGGCCCTCACCGCCTGCAGCGACGTGGACGAGAATGACCGCTACATTGACACGGGCGAGTTTACCCCCGCGCGCGCCGTGCTCATCGAGGACTTCACCGGTCAGAACTGCGTGAACTGTCCCGACGCCCATGAGGTTATCGAAGCCCTTGAAAAGCAGTATAACCAGCATGGCACTTTCATTATCCCCGTCAGCATCCATGCCGGAGGCTTCGCCATCAAGGAAAACCGCGGCGGCCTTGCCACCGACGCCGGCGAAGAGTATAACGCCCACTGGGGCATCGACTCATGGCCTCAGGGCGTGATTGACCGCAAGGGCTCGCCCTGCAACTATGACCAGTGGCCCACCCTCGCTTTCCGCGATATGGGCATCCCCGCCACTATGGCCATCGACGTCACCGCCGTGAAAGCCGCTGACAATAAGAGCGCCAAAATCTCCGTGACCGTCAACCCCGAAGTGAGCGAAGAGGCCAGCCTCCAGCTCTGGGTGGTGGAAAACGGCATCGTGGCCCGTCAGCGCAAAGGCAACGAGACGATTATGGATTATGTCCACAACAATGTGTTCCGCGCCGCCGTCAACGGCACCTGGGGCGAAAAGTTCACCTTCTCGGCCACCGAGCTCCTGGAGCGTGACTACTCCCTGGAATTCAACGAAAAGTGGAATCCTGACAACCTTTGCATCGTGGCGTTTGTTTATGATTCCAACGGTGTGGTGTGTGTCAACCGTGCCCCTGTCAAGTAACAACAACCAACTAAACAACACATAAATATGAAAAAATTCTACCTCATGGCAGCTTCGCTGCTCGTGGCTCTCGGCGCAAGCGCCAACTCGCTCACTTTCGAGACCGAAAACCAGAAATTCGTTAACGGCGAAACCTTCACTCTCGACTACAGCGACGAAGTGACCTACTACGATGACACTCAGGACTACGACATCGTGGCCGACCCCAAAATCAACCTCACCTGCGACTATCCCACCGGCCAGCTTGAAGTGACCGCCGTGTGCACCTCAGGTCAGGAAATCCAGCTCTGCTTCGGCGGCACCTGCAACATGGGCAAGGAAATCACCAAGCTCTCAATGGAAGATTCTTACCCCGCAGGCACCTCAATTCCCCTGCAGTTTGAATACATGGGCTTCGGCGTAACCGAGCTCCCCGAAGTGGTTACCCTCCTCTCTGCCCAGGACCTCAACGATCCCTCCACTGCCACCAGCATGACCGTTATCATGACTGCCGGCAGCAACTCTATCAAGGCCATCACCACTGACAACTATCTGAGCGTTGCCAACGGTGTGCTCACCTTCACCTCGGCCAATGAAGCCGCTCTTAACGTTTACTCTCTCTCAGGCAACCGCGTGATGAGCGCCAACGTAAAGGGTGCCGGCACTCTCAGCACCGCTTCACTCGCCCCCGGCATCTACGTTTACAGCCTCGGCAACAAGACCGGTAAATTTGTGGTTCGCTAAGCCGAAACCGCTTTTCCGTCACTGATTTTTCATAATAATGCGCATTGTTATAACAATATGTTGTAACTTTGCGCATTATTTATCTATCATCCCTTCATTAAAATATGAAACAAGCTTACACCCTCCTCATGGCCGCCGCTCTGTCGGCATCAGCCATGTCGGCCCAAAAGCTCGCCATTAATCCCGAAGAGTTTGGAAAGAACTCTTCCCCGATTGCGGCCCCCGCATTTGCCGGCTCGGCCACATCCATGATGTTCACCTATGCCACAAGCGTTGCAAAGCCCTCTTATTTCGAAGATATTGCATCCGGCACCGAGATTTCTCAGGCTTATGCCATCACTGCCGACATCCTAAAGCTCCTGGATGGTTCAACCCTCACTGCCTTCAACATTTACAGCCCCACAAGCGACAAAGGCAATCACATGACCAAGGCCACAGTGTGGCTCTCATTCGGACTTGACGAAGCGCCCTTCTATTCAAAGGACGTGGAGCTGAGCTCAGTGGGCGGTGTGATGAACAATCTCGCCATTGATCCCGTGAGCCTCACCGGTGAACGCACCGTCTTTGTGGGCTTCACCACCGAGATTAATTCAAACGACAGATATATCTACGGCGACGGCATGCCTCGCACAGGTGAGCCCGGCTCCTACATCAAGCTTGGCACCGGCTCGTGGGGTTCTTATCAGGACCAGTTGGGCTCGCTGGCTTTCGGCGTTACATTCTCCGGCAACAATCTGCCCACCAACGGCGCCGCCGTGACCTATGTGGAGATGCCTGACTTCTTCTCCACAGTGTCTGACCAGACAGTCACTCTCGGCCTTTCCAATCCCCTGAGCGGCACCGTCAACAATGTGGAGGTGGAATACACCTGCGGCTCCGCCGAGCCAGTGACCTTCACCACCAATGTCCAGGGCACTCTCGGCAGCATAGCCAACTGTGAGGGCGGTTCTGTCAGCGTACCCGTGAAGGTTCCCGCCGGCTTTGACATTGATTTCAGCATCCGCGTCACCAAAGTCAACGGCGAGCCTAACACCATGGCCGGCATCAACGGCTTCTCCACCGGCCTTCAGACAAAGGTCATATCCATCGACCCCGCCAAGGGCTACGCCCGCAATTCGGTTATCGAGGAGGGCACAGGCACATGGTGTGGCTACTGCCCCGGCGGCATGGTGCTCCTTGACAAGCTGCGCAACAACGTCACCGACGGCTCATTCATCCGCATAGCCGTTCATAACGGCGACGACATGGCCGTTAACGCCTACCAGGCTTTCCTCAAGGACTATATCCCCGGCTTCCCCATGGCCACCGTTAACCGTCATGACCTCTACCTCCTCACAGATAATTTCGTCTATGAGAACATCATGAGCCTTTATGAAGCTTGCCGCGAGGCCCGTTCACCTTTCTCGGTTGAAATCACCGATGTGGTTCCTAACGGCAACTCTTTCGATGTCACCGCCGAGGTGAAGGCCATGGACAACTATGACAACTCTGCCGGCCGCTATCAGCTCTCATTCGTAATCACCGAGGACGGCGTGGGCCCCTACTCACAGACCAATTACTATGCCAATAGCGGAGTGCAGATGGGCGGCTGGGAAAACCGCACCAACCCTTACCGCACCAAATTTGACGATGTGGCACGCCGCATCAGCGACTATCCCGGCAATCCCAACAGTCTCAACGGTCAGCTGTCGCCCGACACCCCCTTTGCCTACACCGCTTCCCTCTCGGCACGCAACCTGAGCGACAACATCAACTTCATTGTCATGCTCGTTGACACCGAAACCGGTTATATCATCAACGCCGCCGAGCGCGCCAAGCTGGCCGGCATTGACACCGTGACAGCCGAAGCCTCTGAAGAGGATGCCGCCGCTGAATATTTCACAATCCAGGGCATCCGTGTGGACAATCCCCGTCAGGGCGGTCTCTACATTGTGCGCCGCGGCAACACCGTCACCAAGCAGATTATCCGCTGATGCTCTACTATATTCTCTACAATGGCACGGAGGTGGGCCCCATGACCGCACAGCAGATCATGGCCTACAATGTCACGCAGGACACCCCGGTGCGCACCTCCATGTCCTCACAATGGACTCCGCTCTACGCCTGGCCTGAGCTGATGCAGATGCTCGGCAACCGACCTGGCGCCGCGCCCGTCAAGGACAAGAACCTCGCCGGCATCCTTGCCCTGCTGGTGGGCGGTCTGGGAGTCCAGTATTTCTATTTGGACCGTGTGGGAGCCGGACTTGTCACCATCCTGCTCACCACAGTCACCTGTGGCTTTTGGCAGACACTGATGTTCGTTCAGGGCATCATTATGCTCTGCATGAACCAGGAGGAATTTGAGCGCAAATTTGTCAACTCACCCAAGTTTCTGCCGATTTTCTGACATTCCTCCCGTAACCATTGACATTCAACCCCTCCACCGCAGCCCCGCGCCCCAATAGTCGCGGGGCTGCCTGTTTCGCGGCGTATCAGACGCTAAAATTGCCGGATTCGCGATTTATTTGTATTTTTGCTATTACTTTACTTATCCATCCCACTCCCCCACCAACTTAACATGGCTCTGAGCGAGATAAAACTGATTGAGCTCCCCTGCATCCGCGACCCGCGCGGCAACCTGACATTCATTCAGAATGTCACCCACGTGCCTTTTGACATAGCGAGGGTCTACTGGATTTACGACGTGCCCTCCGACGGTGTGCGCGACGGGCATGCCTTCCGCACTCAGCATGAGCTCATTGCAGCCCTGTCAGGCAGTTTTGATGTGACGGTTGACGACGGCAAGGAGCGACGCACCTACACCCTCAACCGCCCCTATCAGGCTCTACTCATCCCCCCGATGACATGGCGCTCAATCAGCAATTTCTCCACCAACTCAGCCGGGATGGTACTCACCTCCACCCTCTACTCCCCCGCTGACTACATCCGCAGCTATCCTGACTTCCTGGCCGCTGCAGCAGCCCCTCAGCCGCAGGCTCAGGCGCCCGCGCCCACTCTCCGCCGGGACACCCCGCTGACTCATGCCACCTCCACCGTGGCCCATTGCCGCATCATCGACCTGCCGCGCCACTCCGGCCCTATGGGCAATCTCACCGAGGTGGAGAACACTGCGGATTATCCCTTCGACGTGCGCCGCGTCTACTATCTCTACGATGTGCCCTCAGGAGCCGAGCGCGGCGGCCACTCCCACCATGCCGAGCAGCGCCTGATTGTGGCCCTGTCAGGCGCGTTTGACGTCACTGTCGATGACGGTGCGAGCCGACGCACGTTCACCCTCAACAATCCCTCACGCGCACTCTACATCCCCGCCGGGATATGGCGCACGGTCGACAATTTCTCGTCAGGCAGCGTCTGTCTGGCCCTGAGCTCCAATGTCTATGATGCCAATGACTATGTGCGTGACTATTCCCGCTTCTTTGAACTGACAAAATGCAAGAGATAACCCGGCGCCTCCCCTTTCTCGATTTGTTATGACACACCCTGTAAAATATCCCTTCCTCTCTCTGGCCGACGCCAACCTCCCTTACCTCGACGACATGCGCCGCGCGGCTTGCCGCGTCATTGACTCGGGCCGCTACGTTGGCGGTCCGGAGGTGGAGGCGCTTGAGAGCGAACTTGCCGCCATGATGCGCGCCCCCCACGTGGTGGCCGTGAGCAACGGGCTGGATGCCCTGCGCCTCACTCTGCGCGCATGGGTGGCTATGGGCCGCCTTGCTCCCGGCGACGAGGTGATAGTGCCTGCCAACACCTATATAGCCTCCGTGCTGGCCATTGTGGATGCCGGGCTGGTGCCGGTGCCTGCCGAGCCTTCGGAGCTCACCATGAACCTTGACACTGCCGCTCTGGAGCGCTACCTCACCCCGCGCACCAAGGCTATCATGCCTGTCCACCTCTACGGACTGGTGTGTTGGGACCCCGCGCTGGTGAGCTTCATCCGCGCCAACAATCTTCTGGTGCTGGAGGACTGCGCTCAGGCCATCGGCGCCCGCGCCAACCTCCCCGGCCTCTTCGGCAGCGAAATGGCGGGTGCGCTGGGCCATGCCGGAGCCCTTAGCTTCTATCCCACTAAAAACATCGGCGCTCTGGGCGATGCCGGGGCCGTCATCACCCACGACGCCGAACTGGCAGCCATGGTGCGTACCCTCGCCAACTATGGCGCTGACCGCCGCTATCACAACATAGAGGCCGGCTTCAACTGCCGCATGGACCCCATTCAGGCCGCCATGCTCAGGGTTAAGCTCCCACACACCGCCGAGGAGAATGCCGACCGCTTTGCTCGCGCCTTGGCCTATATCCGCGAAATCAACCATCCTAAGGTCATCACCCCCGCCATCCCGCAGGCGGTGACGGACCATGTGTGGCATCAGTTTGTGGTGCGCGTCACCGACGGCTGCCGCGATGCGTTCATGAAGCGCCTTGAAGAGCTCGGGGTGGCCACTGACATCCACTATGCCGTGCCCCCTCATCTCCAGCCATGCTTCGCCGGAAAGCTGCCCCACGCCCCGCTCCCCGTCACCGAGCGCCTGGCCGGCGAGATTCTTTCCCTCCCCATAGGCCGCGGCACCTCCGTGAAGGATGCCGCTGACATTGCCCGACTCATCAACACCATCGACTTATGAAACGCCTCCTGTCACTCGTGGCCATTATAGCCGTGATTCTTCTTGTTGTCCATCTTGACCGCAAGGCCTCGGCGGCGGCCGCACGTCCCCTTGACCTTGAAGGAAGCCTGCTGAATGTCAAAATCCCTGACTATGTGGAGTCAGAGATGGTGGACTACACCGGCATGACCATCTCCTTCAACCCCGAGGCCCATCAGGCCAACTGGGTGGCCTGGGAGCTGACTGCCGAGGAGGCGCAGGGAGAGGAACCGCGCAACGGCTCCTTTCAGCAGGACACTCGAGTGAAGGGCTGCCCCTCACCCGCCGACTACCGCCACAGCGGATATGACCGCGGCCACCTGGCCCCTGCGGGCGACATGAAATGGAGCCCCGAGGCTATGAGAGAGTCATTTATGATGACCAACATTAGCCCGCAGGCCCACACTCTCAACGCCGGCGCATGGAAGAAGCTGGAGGAGAAGTGCCGCCAGTGGGCGCGCCGTGACAGCGTGCTTTACATTGTGTGCGGCCCGGTGCTCACCGATGAGGTGAAGGAGCGCATAGGCCCCACGGGCGTGATTGTGCCGCAGCGTTTCTTCAAGGTGGTGCTCGCCCCTTACGCCAACCCTCCGCGCGGCATAGGCTTTATTATGCCCAACGGTGCCGTAGAGGGTGGCATGCAGAGGGCCGTGGTGTCAATTGACGATGTGGAGGCCGTCACAGGCTTCGACTTCTTCTCGGCCCTCCCTGATTCCATTGAGACCATTGTGGAGAGTCGCGCTGACTTCAACGGCTGGAACCGCCCCCGCTGAGGCGCAGGATTCAGCGCAGCAGTTCCTTCACTCGCTCCGGGTCGGCGCCCAGTTCAAGGGCTTTGCGGGCATCGGCTTTAGAGTCATCAATGCGATAGCGCGCTTTGTTGAGCTGCGAGCGGTAGAGATAGAGGTCGGCATCCATAGGGTCGAGGCTCAGGCCGGAGGCTATGTCGTCGGCAGCTTCGCCCAGGCGGTCGGTCATGAGATAACAGAATGCGCGTTCGGCATAATAGCCGGCGTGAGCTTCCTTCTTGAGCACGGCGGTGTATTCACGCGCCGCGTCGTCAAACTGTCCCAGAGTCATGTCAAGCACACCCCAGGCCAGATGCGTCTCCAGGGTGTCAGGAGCCATTTCGCGCAGGCGGCTGAAGTCGGCCACAGCCTGCGCCATATCACCCTGCCTGAGAGCTATAAAGCCGCGATGAAAGCGGGGCGTCACAGCCGTGGAATCGAGGTCAATGAGCAGCGCATAGTCGGCGCGGGCGCGGTCAAGCTCGCCGATTGCCGAGAGCACTTGGGCGCGGTTGCGCAGCACGGTGGTGGAGCGCGGGGCCAGGGAGTGGGCGGCGTCAAGGGTGGTCACGGCCAGAGAGTCCTTTCCCATCATGAAGCGCACCATGCCGAGATTTGACATCAGCAGCACGTTGGAGGGATTGCCGCGTTCCATCTCGATGGCGCGGATGAGGGTTTGCTCGGCATCGTCCAGACGATTGTCGGCAATGGCGCGGTCCGCCTCGCCCATGAGGTCAAAATAGGCCTGCTGAGGCACGGCGCCCATTAAGGGCGTTACTGCTGCAAAAAGCAGCAAGAGGAGAAAGCATAGGGATTTCATACGTCGGTGTTTGAGCGGAATTCGCGGGGCGAGAGTCCGGTGAGATGCTTGAAATATTTGCCGAAGAATGACTGGTTGGAGAAGTTGAGCGCGGTGCTTATCTCCTGGATTGTCAGGCCGCTGTTGCGCAGCATAAGCTTCGCTTCGAGCACCACCTTGCGGTCAATCCACTCTCCGGCAGTGAGGCCGCTGATGTTCTTGATGACGGTGGAGAGATGCTTGGGACTCAGGCAGAGTTTCTTGGCATAGTAGCTCACAGTGCGCTCGCGGCGGAAATCTGTGTCCACCAGCTCTATGAAGCGCGACAGCAGCTCTTCGCGGCGAGAGGGTGAGTAATTGCGACGGTTCATAACGGTGGTGTAGATACCCACGGCTTCGTAGAACAGAGCCTCACACACAGCGTTGACCGTCAGTTGATTGTAAGGCATGTCGCTGCGTCCGGTGTATTTGCGGCGGAGCAGCTCATGGAGCATCTTGAGGTTTTCAAGCTCGCTCTCGGGGATGGGCACAATGGGATTGTCGCGGAAATAGGCCAGGCAGGGCGCCATGTAGCTCATCATGGGCAGATGGCTGTCAAGCCTCTCATCCTCGGCCAGGATGAAGAAGCCGCGGAAGTCGTCACTCTCGTGGATGTCGTGGATAATATGGCCGCGGCGGAGCACCATGATGGACCCGGGCCTCATGGTGCGCTTCACAAGGTCGATGGTGCCGCTGAGCTCTCCGTTTTCACACACCACCAGCATTGTCATGCCGATGGTGAAGGGGGTGTGAAACCCCGAGAGCTGACTGATGGAATAGAACACTCCGAGCCCGTTGTGAATCAGGCGGCGGGCGGGAGACACGTTGGTGATTGTGTCAGTTGTCATTCGTCGTCATGAAGTTTAAGGAGTTCCATAGCCTTGTCAAAATCCTTCTCGAACACCTCCACGCGGCATCCTTGCCCCACGATGGGCACATAGAGATTGTTTTCGTTGATCACCGTTGCCTGAATGCCGTTTTCATGCAGCATGCCGGCCACAATATAGGCTTCCTGAGGGGTTAGGAAAGTGGCGAGTGTCACTATGGAGTCCATATCTGTCTATATACTTTTGTGTCAGTGGATGTTACGACGGTCAAGCTCAGCCTGATAGCGGCGGGCGTTGGCCTGATGGGTGGCATAGTCGGCGGCAAAGTTGTGGTAGCCTGAAAAGTCCTCTTTGGCACACATGTAGAGATAGTTGTGAGCCGGAGCGTCAAGCACGGCGTCGATGGTCGACGCCGCTGCCACACGGATGGGACCGGGAGGCAGACCGGGAGCCATGTAGGTGTTGTAGGGCGATGAGGTGCGGAGCATGGTCGCCGTGATGCGGCGTATGCTGAAATCGCCGATGGCAAACTTCACCGTTGGGTCGGCCTGCAGCTTCATCTTCCGGCCCACGCGGTTGAGGTAGAGGCGCGCCACCTTTCCCATCTCATCGCGGCGGGATGTCTCCTCCTCCACGATGGAGGCTATCGTGGCCACCTCCACCGGTGTGAGGCCGAGCTTGCGGGCCTTGGCGCGGCGTTCGTCGTTCCAGAAGCGGGAGCGCTCGGAGCTGAGTTTCTCCACCAGTTCGGTGCCACTGACGGTCCAGTAAACCTCATAGGTGTCAGGCAGGAAGGCGGCGGGAAAGGCAGCCTTGTCAAAGCCTTTGGCGGGAAGCAGGGTCTCCATGGCGGCCTTCACCTCGTCAGGGCCGAGCTCAAGCTGCCGGCTCAGGCGCTCGGCAAGCTGGTCAATGGTGCGGATATTGTTAAAGGTCAGGCTCACGGGGGTCTGACGTCCCTTGACCATGCGTCGGGCCAGCTTTACGGCACTCTCGCCGGGCTCCACGCAGTAAGAGCCGTGGGCCTTGGCGGCATCGCCCCCCTGGAGGCGCCAGAGCTCATAGACCTTGGTGCCGAAAGCGGCGCCAAATTGGCTTGTGAGCCGGTTCTTCACCTCGGCATTGTCAGCATCGCGGCCTATGGTGATGCGGGGGCGGTCGTCGCCTCCGTAGCCCTCAAAAAGAAACATGGCCGCCGCCCCGCCGAAGATTATCACTGCCAGCGCCGCAATGAATATCACCATGGCATTGCGGCTCATGAAGCTTTCAGGGGCTTTCTTTTTGCGCGAGCGGGTCTTTTTCTTTCCTGTTTTGCTATTATCCATTAGTCAGTTTGTTCAGATTGTGTCAGTGATGCAGGATGTCATGGTCATCCTGCGTGTGAAGTGTGATGTCAGCGGGTGCGCCGCATTATGGCCGGATTCTGCGAGAAGGGGTCGTTGGTGTTCCACATCATGTCGTCCTCGTCGTCTTCGTCGTCATATCCGTTCTGCTTACCCTTTTTATTGGCCTCTCGTTGCTGAGCCGGGGTGAGCTTGGGCTTGTTCTTCTTGATGTCGGCAGGTTTCTGGAGGTCAACGGGTGTCTCATAGATGTTCCATGTCTGCTCCACATCCCAGTTCTTCTTGAGGTTGAGCTTCTTGGGGAAGTAAACCACCTCCTCGGGCTGGCGCTGCCCGGCAATGGAGCCGGTGTCCCATTCGCCGTTGCCATTGCGGTCAATGAACAGGCGGGCATAGTAGGTGCCGGGGGTGATATATTCAAGCGCGGCGGTGCCGTTAACCGTGGCGGCGCGCCTTTCGGGGTCATCGCCGCGGAGCAATTCCACCACTGCCGTCACGGAGTCAGGCAGCCCCACAATGTTGAAAAACAGGGCTGAATAGTCGTCAAGGCCCTTGGTGGTAAATTCGTGGACAATCGGCTTGTTATGAAGCCCGTACACATCCGTCACGGCTGCCGAGTCAATGGTGAGGCGATAACGCGTGGAGGGTTTCCAATCCATCTTCAGCGTGAACTCTCGCAGGTTCAGTGAGTCACGCAGACTCAGAGGTGGAGCGGTCACGGGAATCAATAGTGTGTCATCCACCATCTCCAGCCTCACTCCGGCGCTGTCTATCCCGGCAATGGGGGTGCCGGCTTTGAATGCCAGAGGCATGTTAAGGTCCTGGCTGCTGCCTGTCTGTGGGCTGAAACTGATAAATTCGAGCTTGGGGGCGGCAGTGTCGGCGGCAGCCTTCTCCTTGGCGGGCTTTTTGCGCTGACCGCGCAGGATGAAGGGGATGGTGTCGGTGCGCCAGCTCAATTGGTCGGTGGAGTCGGTAAACTGATAGCGTGCGCTCAGGCGCAGGGTGTCGGCAGCCATCACGGTGGTGTCGGTGAGCCACACGGTGATGGAGTCGAGCCCGGCGGAGGTCTCCGTCACTGCAAAGCGGCTCAGGGGGGCTCCGGCGTGAGGGCCTTCGGCAATGGTGAGCTGTGTGGCCGAGTCGGCCGCAGCGGAGAATATCAGCTCCAGGCGGCGGCGCTCGGGGCGCTCGTTCTTAAGCAGATAGCGGGGCGAATAGTTCTCATTGAACCATGTGAGGAGCACATCGTCAGGCACATAGCGCACACCGGCCACTGTCACCACGGAGTCAAGGCCGTCGGAGCCCGCAATGGTGTCGGTGTACTCCGCGGGGAGCGCTTCGGGGCGAAGCTCCACATCATAGAAGGCCACATCCTCCGAGCGGTCCCAGTGATAGTCGCGGTTGAGGTCGTTGAGGGCGAAGATGCGATAGTTGCCGGGGGCCAGATTGCGCACGGTGAATACACCCGTCTGTGATGTCTTGGTGATGCGTTCCAGAGGGAGGGTGGTCAGAGTGGTGTCAGTGAACGCCGCAGCGTTGTAGACCCCCACAATCATCCCCTGCGCGGGCTCGAGATTGCGGGCCTCAAACACCATTCCTGAGATGCTGAGGGTGTCGATGCTGCTGCCTGTGGAGAAGTCAAGGGCGAATCCGTCAAGCACATTCCCCTCGTTGAGGTCCTTCACGGCATCGGCAAAGTCAACGGTGTAGGTCATGTCGGGAAGCAGTGTCTCAATGAAATCCACCGTCACGCGGCGCCCTGATGCGGAGATTTTGGGCGGCTGCTTCTGGGGGGGCGACACCACGATTTTGCTCGTAGGGTCATCAAGCTGAACATTTTCGTCAAACATCACCGTCATTCTCCGTCCGGCAAAGTTGAGGGTGCCGGGCATGGGGTCAGACTTGACGAACACCGGCGCCGCCTCGTCGCGAGGACCCCCTTCGGGACGCCCTATCGACGCACACGCCGCCATCACCGCCGCAGCCACGACGGCAAGAAGCATTCTCAGTGATGTCAATCCTCTGTTCATTTCAAGATGCAAAGATACTAAAAAAACCGCTGATGGCTTCGCAGTCACCGGCGGTTTCACGTTCATTGGGAAAATTAGAGAATGTTGATTATGCTAATATGTCAGTCATTCGGTATTTCGACATCAGGCCGCGGCGTCAAGCCCGCCTGTGCGGGCTTTCCCGCCGACGTAATTTCTTTGAGATATATGTCAATCTTTAATTTCACCTGTTGCATAGTTATCTTACATTTCTAAAACACTCCCCCTCGCCGAAAGTTTGCCCCACCCTCCTTTTTAACACCACGGGCGCCGGCGCAGGTCGCCGGGATGTTAAATGTCAGAAAAAAGGGGAAAGCACAGGCATTTTTATCATGGATGTGAAAATTTTGTAGTACCTTTGCAAGGATAACGCGTCCGCGAGGACAAATCCCGTATCTTTAATTTTTACAAACCAATTCATTAACCATCGATTTTCTTTAATCCATGAATCTCAGATTTACAAAGTCTTTCGGTCTTCTTGCTGCAGTGGCGCTTAGCATTCCTGCCGCCAACGCTGCCGAGAAGCTGACGGGCACTGCCTTCGGCACCGATCCGTCAGCCAACGACAAGCAGGCCGAGAACATTCTTGACGGCAATCTCGACACTTATTTCCAGACCACCAAAGGCCAGTTTGGTTACTGCGGCATCGATCTGGGAGAGAGCCATATCATCACCCGCATCGGCTTTGCGTGTCGCAACGATGCAACTGCTCAGAGCCGCACTGTGCTCGGTATGTTTGAAGGCGCCAACAAGCCCGACTTCTCCGACGCAATCCCCCTCCAGATGATTAAGGAGCACGTGACTCGCGGCGAAATCAACTACTTCGACGTCAACTGCTCGCTCGGTGTGCGCTATGTGCGCTTCGTGGGTCCCGAAGGCTCACAGACCCCCGTGGCCGAGCTCGAAGTTTACGGCACCAAGGGCGAAGGTGACACTTCTCACCTCTGGCAGATCACCAACCTCCCCACCGTGGTCATCAACACCGCCAACTTCCAGGCTCCCTACGACAAGGAACACGAAATCGCCTCATCAGTTATCATAATCTCTGAGGATGGCACAAACTATTTTAATAAGACCGCAGGTGTGCGCGAACGCGGCAACGCTTCTCGCCAGTTCCCCAAAAAGCCCTGGCGACTGAAGTTTGACAAGAAAACCGCTGTGCTCGACGCTCCCGCTCAGGGCAAGAAGTGGACTCTTATCAACAACTACGGCGATAAAACTCTCATGCGCAACATCCTCGCCTTTGAGGTGGCCAAGAAGATGGACATGGACTATGTGCCCTTCTGCCGCCCCGTCGACGTGGTGATGAACGGCGAATACAAAGGCTGCTATCAGCTCTGCGACCAGATTGACATCCGCGAAAACCGCCTCGACATCACCGAGATGGACGAGAAGGACATTGAGGGCGACGCTCTCACCGGCGGCTACTTCCTGGAAGTGGACGGCTATGCCAACGAGGAGCCCGTGTGGTTCCAAACCAATCGCTACTATCTGCCCATCACCATCAAGTCGCCTGACGATGATGTGATTCAGCCCGTTCAGAAGCAGTATATCACCGACTATATCAACCGCATGGAGCAGTCGCTCCCCAGCGGTGACTACGGCAAGGACGGCTACGTTGCCGAACCTCTCGGTTTCCCTTACCGCGACATCTTCGACACTTCTTCGTTCATCCGCCACATGCTGGTTAACGAAGTGGCCGGTAACACTGACTGCTACTGGAGCACCATCCTCTATAAGGAACGCAATGACCCGAAGGTCTACACCGGACCGGTGTGGGACTTCGACCTCGGCTTCGACAATGACAACCGCACCTACCACGTGTGGACCAAGAGCGGCAACGGCTTCCTCTGGGACAGCGGTTTCGCTTCATCTGCCGGCAACATGCGCTACTTTGCTCAGCGCGTGTTCCTCAAGGACCCCGCCACCACCGGCGAGATTCACGACATCTGGGCTCAGGCTCGCGAAAACGGCCTCTCGGCTGAATGGCTCAACGAACTCGTAGCCTCCACCGCTGCTGAGCTTGACCAGTCACAGAAGCTCAACTTCATGCGTTGGCCCATCCTTGACCAGTGGGTTCACATGAACCCCCAGGTGGCCAAGAGCTATGAGGGCGAGCTCAAGGTGCTCAACCGCTACATCGACGCCCAGATGGCTCACCTTGACGAAGTTATCGGCTATGTTGCTCCCGAACCCGTTGAGCCCGACCCCGTTGAGCCTGATCCCGTTGAGCCCGACCCCGTTGAGCCCAACGACGGCATTGAAAGCGTAAACCTCAACAGTGTGCGCGCTTACGCCGTTGAAGGTGGCGTGGCATTCCGCCAGTTTGTGCCCGGCACTCTCTACACCATCTACACCGCCGATGGCCGCTGCATGACCGCCGGTGAATGTAGCAACCGCGTGGTCACTCTCCCCACCGGCCTCTATATGGTGTGCATCCAGGGTGGAAAAACCTCGAAAATCATGGTGCGCTAACCCTCTGTAAGCAAAAAAATCACTAACTTTGGGGTCGCCGCAGCGTAAGCTTCCGGCGACCCCTTGTTTTATCATCGTAAATACCCCAAAAAGCCCATGAAGAGTGTTAAACCCAAAAAAGCTCTCGGACAGCATTTTCTGACCGACCTTAATGTGGCCCGGCGCATAGCCGCAACCCTCCAACCCTTCACCGGGCTCCCGGTTATTGAAGTGGGCCCCGGCATGGGTGTGCTCACACAGTTCCTCCTGGAGGATGGCCATGACGTGAAAGTGGCCGAGATTGACGATGAAAGCGTGGCCTATCTCAAAGAGAACTTCCCGGCGCTCGACGGGCGCATCATTGAGGGCGATTTCCTGAAAATGGACCTCAACGACATCTTTCCCGCCGACGGAAAATTCTGCGTAATAGGCAACTACCCCTACAACATCTCCTCCCAGATTTTCTTCCACGTTCTGGACTATAAGGACCGTGTGGCTTGCTGCTCAGGCATGCTCCAGCGCGAGGTGGCCGAGAGGCTCGCCGCCGCACCGGGCACAAAAGCCCGCGGCATCCTCAGCGTGCTCCTTCAGGCTTGGTTCGACGTGGAATATCTTTTCACCGTTGATGAGAAGGTGTTTAATCCTCCTCCCAAGGTGAAAAGCGGCGTTATCCGCATGACGCGCAACTCCGTGACCGAGCTGGGCTGTGACCCGGCCCTGTTCAAAACCGTGGTGAAAACCACCTTCGGCATGCGCCGCAAGGCCCTGCGCAACAGCGTCAAGAGCCTCATGGGGCCACACCCCGTGGAAGCATCCCACCTCCTCGCCATGCGCCCCGAGCAGCTCTCGGTGGCAGAGTTTATTGAATTGACCAACCTCATTTCCCGGAGCCGCAAACCCGCTCCCGAAGCATGATGAAGCAGTTTACTGAGGAATATCTTGACCGCATTCGCCGCATTATCGACGAGCACAACGACGCCGAAGCCCGCAAGGCGCTGGCCGACCTCCACCCCGCCGACATTGCCGAGCTTTATGCCGACCTTGACCTCGCAGAGGCCGAGTATCTATTCCGTCTCCTTGACGAGGAGAAGGCCGCCGACGTGCTCATGGAGCTTGACGAGGACGACCGCCGCAAACTCCTCTCAGGCATGGACGTGGAGGACATCGCCAAGCAGATTGACCATCTCGACACGGACGATGCCGTCGACGTGATTCAGGAGCTCGACGAGGAGGAGCGTGAGAAGATTCTAAGCCACATCGACGACGTAGAGCAGGCAGGCGACATTATTGACCTGCTGAAATACGACGAGGACACCGCCGGCGGCCTCATGGGCACAGAGATGATTGTGGTCAATGAAAACTGGTCAATGCCCGAAACCATCCGCCAGATGCGCCTCCAGGCCGAGGACATGGATGAGATTTACTATGTCTACGTGGTTGACAATGAGGACCGTCTGCGCGGCATCCTCCCTCTGAAGAAACTCATCACCCACCCCTCGGTGTCGAAAATCAAGCACGTCATGGAAACGGAGCCGTTCTCCGTCAAAGCCGACACACCCATTGATGAAGTGGCCATTGACTTTGAGAAGTATAACCTCGTGGCCATGCCCGTGGTTGACTCCATCGGCCGCCTGGTGGGCCGCATAACCGTCGACGACGTCATGGACGAGGTGCGCGAGTCAAGCGAGCGTGACTATCAGCTGGCATCGGGTCTGTCCACTGACATCGAATCATCGGACAATCTCTTCTCCCAAACAAAGGCGCGCCTCCCCTGGCTCCTCATCGGCATGGTGGGCGGTCTGTGTAACTCAATGATTCTGGGCAACTTCGAGGCCGGCTTCGTGGCTGACCCAGCGCTGGCGCTGTTCATTCCGCTCATTGGCGGCACGGGCGGTAACGTCGGCACCCAGTCATCAGCCATCGTGGTTCAGGGCCTTGCCAACGGCTCGATGGAGCTGCGCAATTCAGCGCGGCAGCTCTTCAAGGAGCTGGGCGTGGGATTGGTCAACGGCAGTGTCATCTCCCTGCTGGTGTTTGTCTACAACTATCTGAGGCTCGGCGCCGGCCATCAGGTGACCACTATAGCCGTGTCGCTCTCGCTCATGGCGGTGGTGATGTTTGCCTCCGTCTTCGGCACCTTCGTGCCTCTGACCCTCGAGCGCTTCAAGATTGACCCCGCTCTCGCCACCGGCCCGTTCATCTCCATCACCAATGACATTGTGGGCATGCTCATTTACATGAGCATCTCAAGCGCGCTGATAGCCACCCTGCTCTGACAGGGGGGCCATCAATAGCCCGTGAGGCGGCGAAGCAGGGCGCGCACCTTGAGCCAGAGCGGCGTGGGCGGCGTCTCAAAGTCGGCCAGCATGGCGCGCGACATTGTCTCCATGTCAGGATCAACACCTGTCTGCTCGGGATAGATTACCACCAGATTGTTGCGTGAGAAATAGCGCTGCATAAAGTCAGGCAGGGCATCCATGTCAGAATCAAACGACACCGAAGTGCGGCGCGCCGTCACCACCACAAAGAGGTCATCGTCAAGCACCGAATTGGCCATCATCACAAAGTCATCCCAGTCATTCATCTTCTGATGCTCGGCGCGCACATCATAGCGCCCGGCCATGAGCACGGCCCTCACAAGCTGCCACGTCTGGTCAGCACAATGGAAGATGATGCGGCAGCCCAGCTCGCGCGCAAGCGAGCCCAGAGCCTCCACCCAGCGCCGGAATCCGGTTTCATACTGTGACTTGGCCGGCACGGCCACCACAATCCGCGTCACTGTGTTGACAGGGATAAAGCAGCGGGTAATCACCACCATCTTGGGCGTTGACTTCACAAGCTGCTCAATCTTGCTGCCGAAGAATGAGTCGATTACGTTGGTGCGCCGGTGGAGGCCGATAATCACCTCAGTGATGTCGCGCTCGGCAATGGTGTTGAGCACGCCTGACACCACATTGACGTCAAACCTCTCCAGCGGTATAAGCGAAGCGTCAACCACCGCCGCGGCTTTCTCGGCAACGTCAAGCGAATTTCGCCCGATAGCTCTCGACGAGGGGGAGTTGTCGCTCCTCACGTGGAGCGCATAGAGCTTGCTGCCGCGGGTATCATTCCCCTGCATAAGCAGCGCCAGGTCAACGAGCTGGGGCGATGTGATGGGGTTTGAAACGGTGATGAGCGTATGAGGCGGCCGCCGCCCTCCTTTCTCAATCTCCTCCTCGGCCTCGCTGCTCATGTCGAGCATGCGCAGGCGCTTCGACGCACGCTCCACTCCCAGCGACGACACGGTGCAGGTCACCAGTATCATCACGATGGTGCCGTTAAGAATCTCCTCGCTGAACAGGGCCATATTGTAGCCGATGGTAACCACGGCAAGGGCCACGGCCGTGTGGGCGTTGCTCAGCTGATAAAGCATGGAGCGGTCAAGCGCCTTGAGGCGGAATATGCGCTGTGTGAACCACGCCGCGAGCCATTTCGACGTCATAGCCACCACCGACATCACTCCCGCCACATAAAGCGTGCCCCACCCGCGGGTAATCACCCCCACATTTATCATCATCCCCACACCTATCAGGAAGTAAGGAATGAAAATGGCGTTGCCCACAAACTCCAGGCGAGTCATCAGCGGCGACTTGGCCGGCACAAACCTGTTCAGCACGAGCCCGGCGAAGAATGAGCCGAACACTCCCTCTATGCCCAGCCGCTGAGCCGCCACTGCGGCCAGAAAAACCATCGAGAGAATGTAGATAAACTGCGACACACGGTCAATATAGCGCTTGAAAAACCAGCGCGTCAACCGCGGATAAACATAGATGGTCAGCAGGCAGAAGGCGGTGAGATAAAGCAGCAGCCTGAGGGTCTCCGTAACCCGGAACTCACCCTCCCTGCACACTCCCGCCACAGCCGCAAGCACTATCAGTGAGCCCATTACGGCCACAATCGTGCCCGCCACGGCTATCACCACCGGCGGCGACTTCGTCAGCCCGAAGCGCGACACAATGGGATAAGCCAGCAGGGTGTGGGAGGCAAACATCGACGCCACGAGCATGCCGCCCAGCACATCGAGCCCCAGAAACGCCACAGCGGCCCCGAGCCCTATCACCAGCGGCACGAAAAAGGTCAGTAGTCCGAAGGTGAGGCCTTTCGACATGTTCTTCTGCAGATGAAACATGTCGATTTCCAGGCCGGCCAGAAACATTAGGTAGAGGATACCCACCTGACCAAACACCTCGAAGCTCATGTCGCGGGCCAGGATGTTGAATCCATAGGGGCCCACGGCCATACCGGCCAGAATCAGGCCAATCACATAAGGGATTTTCAGGCGCTGGAGCAGCAGCGGCACCAGCAGCATGATGCCCAGCACCACAAGGAATATCGTCACCGGATTGGTGACAAGAGGAGTGACCGCCTGAATCAGCATGCCCCGTCAGAGTGCTCAGGCGCGGGGATTACCCTTCCAGCCCTTGGCAATCATAAACTCGGCAATCTGCACGGCGTTGAGAGCGGCGCCTTTCTTAATCTGGTCGCCCACAACCCAGAAGGTCAAGCCATTGTCATCGGCCAGGTCCTTGCGCAAACGCCCCACATACACCGGATCGGCCCCGGCTATGTCAAGGGGCATGGGATAGGCGTTGGCCGCAGGCTCGTCAAGATAAACCAGACCCTCTGCCTTTGCAAAGGCTTCGCGAACCTCTTCGAGGCTCAGGGGGCGCTCGGTTTCACACCACACAGCCTCGCTGTGGGCGCGCATCACCGGCACTCTCACACAGGTGGCGCTCACGCGGATGTCAGGCGAGTGCATGATCTTGCGGGTCTCGTTAAACATCTTCATCTCCTCCTTGGTGTAGCCGTTGTCCTGGAACACGTCAACGTGAGGAATCACATTGTAGGCCAGCTGATGGGCAAATTTGTTAACCACCGGCTCCTCGCCGGCGGCAAGGGCGCGGTGCTGCTCCACGAGCTCATCCATGGCGGCGGCGCCGGCACCGCTGGCCGCCTGATAGGTCGACACGTGGACGCGGCTGATGGGCGACAGGTCATTGATGGGCTTCAGGGCCACAACCATCTGAATCGTCGTGCAATTAGGGTTGGCTATGATGCCGCGGGGAGTATCGAACGCGTCCATGCCGTTCACCTCGGGAACCACCAGAGGCACATCACTGTCCATGCGGAAAGCGCTTGAATTGTCAATCATGAGGGCGCCGTGACGGGTAATGAGGTCGGCAAATTTCTTGCTCGTGCCTGCGCCCGCTGACGTAAACGCAATGTCGATGCCCTTGAATGCATCGGGGTCATCCTCCGTAAGCAGTCTCACCTCAATCTCCTGACCGCGGAAACTGTATTTGCGGCCGGCGCTGCGCTCCGAACCAAACAGTCGAAGCTCGTCAATGGGGAAGGGGCGCTCTGAGAGCACACGAAGAAATTCCTGACCTACGGCGCCGCTTGCGCCTACAATTGCTACATTCATGATTGTCTATCGATATGAGTAATGGGATTCTTGATTATTCTCGGCCGCCGCTCATCCCCATGACGGGGCGGCAGCCACATGGGTAAGTGACTGCAAATTTACAAAATATAGCGCAGAATCTCATGCCATCACGCATTTTTGTGGCATGTCAGCACTTATACATCTGCTCTATTTCCTTATTGTAATGTTCGGCCACCACCGGTCGGCGCACTTTGAGCGTGTTGGTCAGCTCGCCGTTCTCCATCGTAAACTCTTTGGGAAGCAGCGTGAAGCGCTTGATTTTCTCATGGTTGGCAAGCCCTTGCTGGAGTCCTTCCAGGCGCTGCTCAATCATGCGGTGAATCTCTTCGCTCTTCACCAGCTCCTCGGGAGTGCTGCCTGCAATGCCTTGGCGCGCGGCATATTCGCGCAGGACATCAAAGGAGGGCACAATCAGTGCGGTCACGAATTTGCGCTGGTCGCCTATCACGGCCACTTGCTCTATCACCGGGTCTTCCCCAAGGCGGCTCTCGATAGCCTGAGGGGCCACATATTTGCCGTTGGAGGTCTTAAACAGGTCCTTGAGTCGCTCGGTCAGGAAGATGGCTCCCGTGACGGGGTCTATCCGGCCGGCATCGCCGGTGCGGAACCATCCGTCGGCCGTAAACGCCTCGCCCGTAGCCACAGGCTTGTTATAGTAGCCGCGCATCACAGTGGCGCTCTTCACCTGTATCTCATTGTTCTCGCCTATTCTCACATCAATGCCGGGCAGAGGCACACCCACCGAGCCAATCTGATAGTCCGTCTGAGGATAGCAGCTCACAGTGGCCGTGGTCTCTGACAGTCCGTAGCCCACCACAATAGGGATGCCACACGAAATCAGAAACTCCACAATGACGGGCGAGATGGCGGCGCCGGCCGTAGGGAACAGCTTGCCGCGCTCCACTCCCATCACGCGCTTCAACACCTGAAACACCCGCTTGTCATAGAACTTATATTCCTTCTCAAGCAGCCAGGGCACTTTGCGTCCGGTTCTCACATAGTCGAGGTTGCGCTTGTGCCCCACTTTCAGGGCGCGGCTCACCAGCGCGCGCTGCACTCCTCCCATGCCCGCAATCTTCTCGTTAACGCCCGCATAAACCTTCTCCCAGAAGCGGGGCACCGAACACATACACGTGGGCCGTGCCTCGCGCAGTGTCTTCGTAATCTCCTTCGGGTCAAGGTTAATCCACACCTTCATGTTCATATACAGGCAGAAGTAGGTCCACGCCTTCTCAAAGATGTGGCTCATGGGGAGAAACGCCACTGAGGTGGCACTCTCGTCAAGCATGCTCAGACGCTCTTTGTGGATTTCCATCACGCGGTTGAAGCAGCTGTGGGGCAACACTGCGCCCTTGGGCTCCCCGGTGGTCCCTGAGGTGTAAACCAGCGTGGCAATGTCAGAGGTCAGCGCCGTCTCGGTGCGGTGGGCCACCTCTTGCTTTATCTCTTCAGTGGCTGAGCGGCCTATCTCCATGAAGCGCTCCCAGGTCATTACGGCCGTATCGCGACATTTCACAGGCTCTATCACCACTATACACCGCAGCTTCGGACACATCCGCCGGGCGGCGCGGGCTATGGCAAGCTGGGCCTCATTGCCCACGAATATCACTGACGCCGAGGTGTCATTAAGGATATAAACCACCTGCTCAAGCGATGAGGTGGAGTAAATTGACACCGGCACGGCACGATTGGCATAAGCGGCAAAGTCAACTGTCACTCCCTCGGGGCGGTTGGCCGAAAAGGTGGCCGTCATCGTCTGGGGCTGAACTCCTAAAAAGGCCAGCGCATTGGCTGCTGCGTCAACATCTTCGGCCATCCTGCGCCATGTGACGGGTTTCCACTCTCCGTTAGCTTCGGGACTGTAATAAGCTTCGCGATCAGGGGTTTGCGAGGCATGGCTGCTAACGAGGCGGGTGAGTATATTGGGCATAGCTTTT
This sequence comes from Bacteroides sp., assembly GCA_014802445.1. Classification (GTDB taxonomy): domain Bacteria; phylum Bacteroidota; class Bacteroidia; order Bacteroidales; family Muribaculaceae; genus CAG-1031. The sequence continues at coordinate 103,624 of JAAVCF010000012.1, forward strand.
GGTTACGGGGTTGAAGCGGGAACAATCCCGCCCTTGGGTCCGGTCATCCCGGAGCGCGCAAAGTTAGCGGTTATCCCTGCCAGTTAAACAATCGGGCGCCTTAAATCTCACCGGGCGTTAACATCCTTTCTCCTACCGCAAAGATTATTTAACAATTGAAAACACTTTTTGTGCAAAATCTCCTTTTAAGGCTCCTTCGGCGCGCGCATCTTCCCGCACACCCCGGTCAATGATAATAATTTTTAGATTTTTTATTGATTTTTGTAAAACTCTATAATTTTTAACTACATTTGCAAAAAACCTAACCCTAAATTTCACCCTTTTATGAAAAAGTATCTCGCCGAGTTTATCGGCACAATGTTCCTCGTGCTCCTCGCCTGCGGCAGCGCAGTGCTGGCCGGACCCTCCATCGGCGGTCTTGGCATCGGTCTTTGCTTCGGCCTCGTCCTGGTGTGTCTCTGCTATGCCATCGGCAACATCTCCGGTTGCCATGTCAACCCCGCCGTATCATTCGCCATGCTCCTCGCCGGTAAGATGAACGGCAAGGACTTCTGCGGCTACGTCATTGCCCAGCTCCTCGGTGCAACCCTCGGCGCCGCATTCCTTGGATGGCTCTTCGGCCTCGGCGCAGGCTTCAACTATGGTGGCATCACCACAGGCGTGGCCGACCTCGCGGCCAACGTACTCCAGCCCGGCGCCACTTCAAGCATGGCCCTCGTGGCTGAGGTGCTCCTCACATTCTTCTTCGTCTTCATTATCCTCGGCGCCACCGATGAAAAGCGCGGATTCGGCAACTTCGCCGGCCTCGCCATCGGTCTCGCCCTCGGCCTGGTCAACATTGTAGGCATCCCCGTTGACAACTGCTCCGTCAACCCCGCCCGCTCATTCGGTCCCGCAGTGTTCTCCCCCGGCGCATGGGGCGACTTCTGGATTATGTGCGTAGGACCCCTCCTCGGCGCCGCCCTCGCCGTCGCCATCTGGATCATGGTAAGCCGCGCCAACAAAGCCGACTAACCCCCTCCCTCCCCCACCCAAGAGCGGACGCCCCGGCGCCCGCTCTTCCCATATCCCCTCGCCCCCGCAGACCCGCCCCCGCAAACCCCGGGGCCGCAAACCCGGACCCCGCAAAATGTAGGGGCGCTCGTTCGGGGCGCCCGCACTCCGCGACATCAAAAACGATTGAGAATCAATCGTAACCCCACCCACCGACAAAAAAACCTCCGCGAATAATTGGAGGCCGAGGNCGGGCGGCCCGAACGGCCGCCCCTACATNCCCTCGCACAAAACNATCCCGCAAAACCTCCCCGCAATCCCGAACCCGCAAACCCGGGACCCGCAAAATGTAGGGGCGCCCGTTCGGGGCGCCCGCACTCCGCAACNCGAAACAANCAANCGNAAAANGCANNNGANCCCGNNCGGGGCGCCCGCACTCCGCGACAACGAAAACGATTGAGAATCAATCGTAAAAACCCGNAAACCCGAACCCNCAAACCCGGGGCGCCCGCACTCCGCAACNACNAAAACGATTGNGAACCAATCGTAACCTCGGCGAGCCGGCGAGAGCGGCGANATTGTGTTTAACCCGGACACGACCGTAGGGAGTGCCGGGTCAANCCCACCCCCTCGCAAAGAGTCGCGGAGCGACGATGTCGTGAATCAAGCCGCAAAAAAACTCCTAACTCCTAACTAACCATCATCTTTCCTTAATAATTCCATGCCTGTACGCCCAAAGAAGCTGGCGGAGCTCATCAATCTGCGCCTGCAGCTCAACCCCCTTGTCGGTGTCACGCACACGCACACGATTCTGGCTCAACTCAATGAGCTGCGTGGTCGACTTGATGTCAAGCCCCTTGCGGATGGCCTCCTCAGTCGATGAAAAAGGCTCATGCTGCACAAGCTGAAACCCTTTGGAGTGATACACAAGCGTGTAGCCCGCAATGCCCGTCGTGTTATGGTAAGCCTTGGCAAACCCGCCGTCAATCACCATCAGCTTGCCGTTGGCGCGCACGGGCTGCTCACCCTTGCCCACCTTCACTGGCACATGACCGTTGATAATGTGGCGATGCTCGCCCTCCACACCGAAAGCATCCAGGATGGAATCAATCACACGCTCGTCATCGCGCAGCGTGTAGTACCATCCCTTGCGCTCCTCGTGGGTGGCCTTGTCGGCAATGAAGTATCTCTCGAAGGTGGTCATGGCATGCTTGTCAAAGAGCGGTGAGTCAGGCCCGCACCACACATACCAATAATAATCGCGCGCGTAGTGGCGGATATCCTTGGGGGTGTCGCGGGTGAAGGCGGCGCGCATCAGCAGCCCGATGTTGTGGAGAAGCTCGCGCCCCTTGAATTTGCGCCCCATCACATCAACCTCCTTCAGAGTGCCGTCGGCATTGAGCGGCACCGAGGCGTGAAACATCAGGTTACCGTTGACAATCGAATACATGCATCCGTGGGAAAAGAACACCCCTATGTGGCGCTGCAGCTTGTCGCTGACGCGGAAGGAGTGATGGAGCTTCTTCACCAACTGCTCCTCCTCGGCGGTGAGCACAAAGGGATTGGCAGGGTCCACCGTGGGCAGGTTAGTATCGCGCATGGGATACTGCTGCCCCTCCACGGTCACGGTACTCCGGTCAGGCGAAATGGCACTCAGGAGCTTACGCGATTCCATCCCCCACTCGGGATGACGGTCAATCATCTGCCCCTCGAGCTTGAATTGAATCACGGAGATGGCCTTGTGCATCTTGGCCATCAGTGACAGTGTCTTGGAGTTGCGAGCGGGGTCGTCCGTGTCGAGCTTGGGGGTGAACACTTCGCAGGGGTCGTCGGCATAGGTCTCCATGGCAAAGGTGGCCAGCGGCACGAGGTTGATGCCGTAGCCATCCTCAAGCGTGGCCATGTTGCCATAGCGGAGCGCTATGCGAAGCACATTGGCTATGCAGCAGTCATTACCGGCGGCGGCTCCCATCCACAGCGCGTCATGGTTGCCCCACTGCATGTCAAAGTGCTCATAGTCAAGCAAGGTGTCCATGATTATGTGGGCACCGGGGCCGCGGTCGTAAATGTCGCCGAGTATGTGGAGCTGGTCAATGCTCAGACGCTGGATCACATTGCTGATGGCTATGATAAACTCGTCGGCCTGACCGGTGGAGATGATGGTCTCCACAATCCTGTTATAGTAAGGCTGCTTGTTCTCCCCTGAGGGCGACTCATGCAGAAGCTCTTCGATAATGTAGGCAAACTCGCGGGGAAGCGCCTTGCGCACCTTGGAGCGGGTGTATTTCGACGACACTGACTGGAGCACCTTCACCAGCCTGTGGAGCGTAATCTGGTAAAACTCCTCGAGGTTCTCCTCCTCGGCGCGCAGATATTCAAGCTTCTGCTCGGGATAGTAGATGAGTGAGCATAGCTGAGCAATCTCGGCCTCGCGCATGGTGGTGCCATAGATTTCGTTGACTTTGCGCTTGATATTGCCCGAGGCGTTCTTGAGGATATGGCGCAGAGCCTCGTGCTCTCCGTGAAGGTCGGCAATATAGTGCTCGGTGCCTTTGGGGAGGTTCAGAATCGCTTCAAGGTTGATGATTTCTGTGGATGCGGCACTGACCGAGCCGAAGTCGCGCGACAGTAGTTCAAGCACTCGTCGGTCTGCATCGGTGAATTGACGGTTGGCTACGTGGATGGGATGAGGCTGCTCCATATCGGTGGGGGGTGTTAGGTCTTGTTTTATGGGTAGCGGCGGCGGGTGAATCGGCCCGCAGCGCTCCCTGTTTGCAAACATAACAATTTCCGGTGTATGATGTGACTGTCGCCGCGAAATTTTTTTCGGCAGGATGTCACGTTTTTTTCCCGCGCTGCGTCATATATTTGTAAAGGACTCCAAACCTCCTCACTCCCACTCTGAAAATGAACCCTGTAAGCAACGATAACTTCCGCTCCCTGGTGATGCCCCACGCAGCTATGATGCTGGCCGTGTGTGAGCGCATTCTGGGTCCCGAGGACGCTCCTGACGCTCTTCAGGAGGCGCTGCTGAAGCTCTGGCAGGCTTGCGATGCCCTCGAAGCTGCCGCCAATCAGGGTGCCTACTGCCGCATGGCGGCGCGCAATGCGGCCATTAGCCGTCTGCGCTCGGCCTCGGCGGCGTTGCCGCTGGATGCGGCGGCGGGGGTGGGCGATGACCTCACCGTGTGTCAGCTTGACGATGCATCTTCGCTCGGCTTGGTGGAGGAGCTGATTGACCGCCTTCCTCCCGTGCAGCGCTCTGTGCTGCGGCTGCGCTCGTTCGATGGTCTTGACGTGAGCGAGATTGCATCACGGCTCGGCTTGTCGGAGGCCAATGTCAGGCAACATCTGTCGCGGGCCCGACGCACTCTCAAACATCTCTACTCTCTTCACAATCGCTAATCATCATGACAACCTCTCAAATTTCTCAGCTCCGCTCTCTCATGGAGCGATACTACGATGGGCTGACCTCGCTCGACGAGGAGCGCTCCCTCATCCGCATGGTGGCCGAGGCCCGGCCCGACGAGATTCCTGCCGACCTCCGCGAGGATGCGGCTATGCTCAGGGCTCTGAGCCTGCAGGCCGAGGCGTCAAAGGCGGTGGAGGCGGTCATTGCCGCTCAGGCGGCGCAGCCTGCGCCTGTGCGCCGTCCGCTGTTTAGGCGCTGGATGGTTGCCGCTGCTGCTGCTGCGNTGATTGCCGTGGTGGCTACAGTGGGCGCCCGGATGATGTCGCGCCCGGATGATGTGGTGCCTGAGATTAAGGCGCCTGTGGCTCAGGTAGTGCCGCCGGCTCCTGGCCCTGCGTCGCCGGTTGAAGCTCCCGCCGTGGAGGCGGTCAAGGCTCCTGCCGCCGCTCCTGCTGCTTCGGCGCGCCGAAGGGTGAAGTCTGAGGCTCACAGGGCTGTCGCCGAGGCCTCGGCTCCGCACTCGGTGGAGATCACTGACTCGGCTCAGGCGGCGGGAATCATCAGGATGGTGTGTGGCATGCTGGCGGATAATCTCAGCTCGGGCATCTCCTCGTCTGAATCGGCCGTGGCAGAGCGCATGGCAATGGTCAACCGCTGCTCCACCCACCTCATGGGTGAGCTTGACGATATTCTCTAAAATTATTACCCCCCTAATATCACTATTTCCTATGAAACAGTTTGTTAAAACCCTCTTTATTGCTCTTGTGGTGGCCACTATGGCCGTGTCATGCAAGGCTCAGAAAATTTTCTCGGAGGTGGCTTCCGTTGATGGTGTCACCAGTGTCTACCTCTCTCCGGCCATGTGCAAAATGGCCAACTTGGGCTCAATGGGCCTCCCGGCCAACGGCATCAAGGACCTTAAGTGTGTGGAGATTATCAACTGCGAGGATGCTCAGGCGCTTCCCAAGGTCAAATCAATGTGTGAATCCACTATCGGCAATCTCAATGCCGAGGTGCTCACCGAGGTGTCTGACAATGGTGAGCAGGTGAGAATCTACGGCATCCCCGCTTCGCCTGAAATTCCCGAGGTGCTTAGCGCCATCGTCATCGAAGCGGCCGAGCCCGGCGAGTATTCCGCCATCCACATTGTGGGCACTTTTGACCTCGAGGCTATCATCGCGAGCATGGGCGCGCAGTAATCTCTCCGCCGTCCGCCCCAAAAAAAAGAGACCCGCCTTTTCGGGGGCGGGTCCTTTTTGGGTATGGTCAAGGGGTTGATTATTCAGCCTTGCCGTTGCTGCCGAGCACGTTGATAATCTTGTGCTTGTAGAGGCGTTCCATTTCGTCACGGGCGGGGCCGAGGTATTTGCGGGGGTCGAACTCACCGGGCTTGGTGGCGAACACTTCGCGAACAGCGGCGGTCATGGCCAGACGGCTGTCTGAGTCGATGTTGATTTTGCAAACTGCGCTCTTGGCTGCCTTGCGGAGTTCTTCTTCGGGGATACCGATAGCGTCGGGAAGCTTGCCGCCGTATTTGTTGATGGTCTCAACGTATTCCTGGGGAACTGATGATGAACCGTGGAGCACGATGGGGAATCCGGGGAGCTTCTCCATAACGGCGTCGAGAACGTCGAATGCCAGCGGGGGAGGAACGAGGCGGCCGTTCTCGTCGCGGGTGCACTGCTCGGGAGTGAACTTGTAAGCACCGTGGCTGGTACCGATTGAGATAGCGAGGCTGTCGCAGCCGGTGCGGGTAGCGAAGTCAATAACCTCTTCGGGGTCGGTGTAGGTGTGGTGGTCGCTTGACACTTCATCCTCAACACCGGCGAGAACGCCGAGCTCACCTTCTACAGTCACGTCATACTGATGTGCGTAGTCGCATACCTTCTTGGTCAGGGCCACGTTCTCCTCGTAGGGAAGGTGTGAACCGTCGATCATAACGCTTGAGAAGCCGTTCTCGATGCAGTCCTTGCAGAGTTCGAATGAGTCACCATGGTCAAGGTGAAGAACAATCTGGGGATGCTCCCAGCCGAGTTCCTTTGCATAGGCCACAGCACCCTGTGCCATGTAGCGCAGAAGAGTGGGGTTGGCATAGTTGCGTGCACCCTTGCTGACCTGAAGAATCACAGGTGATTTTTCAGTTGCTGCGGCCTTGATGATGGCCTGAAGCTGCTCCATGTTGTTGAAGTTGAAGGCAGGGATGGCATAGCCGCCCTTGATAGCCTTGGCAAACATCTCGCGGGTGTTTACGAGACCTAAGTCCTTGTAGTTTACCATTTTGTATATTATTAGATGAGATTAATATGTAGTCCGTTTTTTCAATGCGCAAATTTAGCAATTTTATTATTCTCTGGCAAGCTGTTTTTCACCTTATATAACTTTTATGTTTCCCTTTGGTGTTACGTTCACTCGCATTTGCTTGCGTGTGAAAAAAAATTGCTATATTTGGCTGTTTTTTAATCCAATGTTCGGGATCGTCAAGGCTGTTTTGTCATGGCGATGCCCCTTATCGCCACTCTAACTCAACTCTACATTCAATTATGGAATTGCGTGAAAATCAGGCCGCGGAAGCCGCTGCCAACTTGAACATCAATCAGAATCCCGCCGCCGAAGCGCAGGCTGAAACCTCCATCGACGAGCTCGCTGCCGTGAGCGCGGAACTCCCCGACGAGGAGGCCGTTGCTGATGAACTGGTCGACGTGGAGAGCCGTGACAATGCGCAGGCTCCTGACCGTGCCTCTCTGATGGAGAAGGTGGAGAGTCTGGCGCAGAATGACGCCGCCGACATCACTGCCGACGAGATTGCGCGCCTGAAACAGCAATTCTACGTGCTCCACACCGAACTCCAGCGCGAGGCGCGCCGCCAATGGGTCGACGAAGGTAACGATGCCGAGGCGTTCGTGCCTGTCACCGACCCTGACGAGGAACGCTTCAAGGAGCTGCTCGCCACCATCAAGGAGAAGAAGGCTGAGGCTCGCCGCCGTCAGGAGGCCGAGGAGCTCACTAACCTCGAACGCAAGCGCGCGCTCATCAAGGAGCTCAACGAGCTCAGCGCCGACACTGATGCCGTGGGCCGCGTGTTTAACCGCGCTCGCGACATCCAGACAGAATTTGCCGCCATCGGCAATGTGCCCCCCACTGAGGCCACTGCCGTGTGGAAGGAATATCAGGACGCGCGCGAACATTATTATGACCAGCTCAAAATCAACAAGGAGCTGCGTGACTATGACTTCAAGAAGAATCTGGCTGAGAAGGAACTGCTTTGCGAGCAGGCCGAGGAGCTGGTGAAGGAGGAGGATGTCGTGACATCTTTCCGCCGCCTCCAGGAGCTGCATGACAAGTGGCGCCAGGTGGGCCCCGTGGCAAAGGAGCTGCGTGAGAGCATCTGGAACCGCTTCAAGGACGCCTCGGCCGAAATCAACAAACGCTATCAGGCCCACTTTGAGGAGCGCAAGGCCCGCGAGGCTGAGAATGAGGCTGCCAAGACTGCCATCTGCGAGCGTGTGGAGAGCCTCGACTTCTCGTCGCTCAAAAACTTCGCCGCCTGGGATGAGATGACCAAGCAGATTATGGAGGCGCAGGCTGACTGGAAGAAGATTGGCTTCGCTTCACGCAAGAGCAACAATGCGCTGTTCAGCCGTTTCCGCGCTGTGTGTGATGCGTTCTTCGCCGCTAAGGCCACCTTCTTCAAGGAGATGAAGGAGTCACAGGCCGACAATCTGGCCCGCAAGACTGCTCTGTGTGAGCGCGCTGAGGCCCTGAAGGACAGCACTGACTGGCGCAAGACCACCGAGGAGCTCGTGGCTCTGCAGAAGGAGTGGAAGAGCATCGGAGCCGTGGCTCGCAAGAGCAGCGATGCCGTGTGGCAGCGCTTCATGGCTGCGTGTGACTATTTCTTTGACCGCAAGAAGCAGAACGCCGGAGGCACCCGCAAGGCCGAGCAGGCCAACCTCCGCCTCAAGCAGGAGATTATCGACAAGCTCGCCGAGATGACCGCTCCCGATGCTCCCGCAATGGAGCGCGCCGAGGCGCAGAAGGCTGTCGGTGCACTCCGCGAGCAGTGGAACGAGATTGGCCACGTGCCTTTCAAGGTCAAGGATGAGATTAACCAGTCATTCCGCGACATGATGCGTCAGGCCGAAAATAAGTTTGACCTCCGCGGACAGCGCGCGCGCATGGCTCGCTTCGAGGACAATGTGAAGGAACTGGAGGGCGATGCCTCCAAGCTGGGCCGCGAGCGTGACCGCCTTATCCGCGCCTGGGAACAGCGCAAGGCCGAGCTCGCTACGTTCCGCAACAACATGGGCTTCCTCTCATCAAAGAGCAAGAGCGGCAATTCGCTCCTGGCCGAGATGGAGCGCCGTGCAGAGCGCCTGCAGCAGGAGATTGACCAGCTCCGTCAGAAGATCGATATGGTCGACTCAAAGCTCTGAACCTCTGCTGACCCCATAAGACGGACGGCGCTCTCACAAGGCGCCGTCCTGCTTAACCCCCTTCCCGCCTGATGACAGTCATCAATCAGCGAGGCCGCTATGGCCGTTACCTCAACAACCTGTTGACCCTAAGCGATTTTATAGTGGTCAATACGGTCTTTGCAATCGTGCTGCTCCTCAACCCGGCGGCATGGTATGGCAATGTGCGCCTTATCATGGTGCTCATCAACGTGGCTTACCTCCCTGCCGCCTACTTCCTGCGCGAAACCCGCAATGAGCGCACCATCCACATGGACCACGTGCTCATCAACGCTCTGCGCGCCGTCGGGGTCCATGCGCTGTTCTTCTTCGCGCTGCTGTTCTTCCTTGACGTCAGCAATGTGCCATGGGAGGTGTATGCGGAGTTTTATGGCGGCACTTTCGTGGCGCTCCCCGTGTGGTGGATTGTGAGCCGCGTGCTGCTCAAGAAAATCAGGCGCCGCGGGCGCAATTTCAGCCGCGTGGCAATCGTGGGCACAGGCCCCACGGCTTGCCGCCTGTGTCGCGAAATGAAGAGCGACGCCGGATTCGGCTACAAGATTATGGGCTTCATTGACCGCAAGCCTGACCCTGACTTCCCGTGGCCTGACCTCTATGCCGGCAACCTCGACGACATGGCGGAATGGGTCAAGGAGAAGCGTATTGACCAGATTTTCTTCACGATGTCCGGCGAGGATTTTGACGCTATTCACCGCACGATGACCGTGGCGGATGCGGAGATGGTGCAGTTCTATTTCGTGCCGCAGATGGGCCGNCATGTGACGCGCCCGTTCCAGATGCACTCCATAGGCACGGTGCCCGTGATGACCGTGCGNAACAATCCTCTCAACTCCATAGTCAACCGCGGCCTCAAGCGCGCGTTTGACATCGTGGTGTCAGGTGCCTTCCTGCTTGTGTCCCCCATCATATTCATCCCGGTGGCCATCGCCATCAAGATGTCATCGCCGGGTCCGGTGTTCTTCAGGCAGCAGCGCACGGGCTACAAGGGTCAGCCTTTCATGTGCTGGAAGTTCCGCACCATGCGCGTCAACAGCGATGCCGACTCCCGTCAGGCCTCCAAGAATGACCCCCGCAAAACGCGCGTGGGNGATTTCCTGCGGCGCACCTCCATCGACGAGCTGCCGCAATTCATCAATGTGCTNCTGGGCCAGATGAGCATCGTAGGACCCCGCCCTCACATGCTCGCCCACACCGAGGAGTACAGCAAACTCATTGACCAATACATGGTGCGTCACCTCATCAAGCCGGGCATCACAGGCTGGGCGCAGGTGAACGGCTACCGCGGACAGACCGAGCAGCTCTGGCAGATGGAGCGGCGAGTGGAGTTCGATGTGTGGTACATTGAGCACTGGACATTCTTCGGCGACCTCAAGATTATGGCACGCACCATTGTCAACGCCTTCCACGGCGAAGAGAATGCCTTCTGACATCCCCCTCCCTTACGCTCAGCGGTTGAGAAAGAAATCGGTAAACTGGCGCCAGTAGCGCACCAGTTTGCGCTCTCCCACACCCTCCACGGCGGCAAACTCGTCCATAGTGCGCGGCCGGCGACGGGCCATGTCGCGCAGAGTCTTGTCGGAGAACACGATGTAAGGGGGCACACCTTCACGGCGCGCCACTTCAAGGCGGAGCTTCTTGAGNCCGGCCAGCAGGGCTTCCTCGTTGTCCACGGGCTGCATGGCGGCTGCGCGGCGTGTGGAGGGACGCCCCGCGCGCTTGGGCTCGGGACGGGTGAAGCGCGCCAGCATCACCTGACGGCGCTCGCGCAGCACATCGGCGCCGAGCTGTGTGATGCGCAGGTGGTTGAAGTCCTCATAGGCCACGTCAATGAGCCCCATCTGTATCATCTGGGAGATGTAGGCTCGCCAGTAGTCGGNGGGCATGTCGCGGCCCACGCCGAAGGTGGGGAGCTGATGCCACTGNCGGCGCACCACATCGGCCGCCGCGTTACCTCTCAGGATGTCAATGATGATATTCACCGATGCCCGCGCCTCTGTGCGCACAATGGCGCTCAGCACTTTCTGGACAATCAGGGTGCCGTCGAATCTTACCGGGGGATTCTGACACACGTCGCAGTTGCCGCAGTCGCAGTCTGACGGCTCGTTGAAGTAGTTGAGCAGCACCCTGCGGCGACACACCGTTGACTCTGCATAGTCAAGCATGCGCTGGAGCTTCTGGAGGTTGAGCTCGCGCTGACCGCTCTCGTCGGCAAATTTGCGCAGGGTTATGAAGTCGGAGAGGGAATAGAACAGCAGCGTCTCCGCCGGGAGGCCGTCGCGGCCCGCGCGCCCTATCTCCTGATAGTAGCTCTCTATGTTGTGGGGGAGGTTGTTATGGATAACCCAGCGGATGTTGCTCTTGTCAATGCCCATGCCGAACGCCACCGTGGCGCAGATGGCCTGNAGGCTNCCGTCAATGAATTCCCGCTGCACNCGGCGGCGGGTGTCGGCAGGGAGCCCGGCATGGTAAGCCGCGGCGCGGAAGCCCCTCGCCGAGAGCTCGGCAGCCATCTCCTCGGTGGCCTTGCGGCTCAGGCAGTAGACAATGCCGGAGTCAAGGGAATGGCGGCGTATCATATCGCAGATGATGCTCACACGCTTCTGCTTCACCGGGGCAATCATGGCGCGGAGCGACAGGTTGGGACGGTCAAANGAGGCTGTGAAGCGCACCGGATTGCGCAGCCCCAGCTGCTCGGCTATGTCGTCGCGNGTNAGCCTGTCGGCAGTGGCGGTGAGGGCCATCACGGGCACCTCCGGCCAGCGCTCCTTGAGCGCCCGCAGGCGGGTGTAGACGGGGCGGAAGTCATGCCCCCACTGCGAGATGCAATGGGCCTCATCGATAGCGAAGAGCGTGACGGGCAGCTCCGNGTGCCATCTCTCCATGTCGGCCATCAGCCTCTCCGGTGAGATGTACACGAGCTTCACCTTGGCATGCATCATGGCCTCCATGGCCTGACGGTTGTCGGCCTCGGAGTGGAGGGAATGGATNGCGGCTGCGGGGATGCCGTTGGCCGTGAGGGCTGCCACCTGGTCGTCCATCAGGGCTATGAGCGGCGAAACCACCACCACTACCCCCTCGGAGAGCAAAGCCGGCATCTGATAGCANATGGACTTGCCGCCGCCGGTGGGCATGAGCACNAGAGAATCGCGCCCCTGCATGGCAGCGGTAATGATGTCGAGCTGCATGGGGCGGAAGGAGTCGTAGCCGTAGAAACGGCGCAGCAACGCGTGAGCGGCTGCCGCTATATCGTCGGCCCCTCTCATTCCCATTTACGGAGCGAGAACACGAACTCCAGGCCTCCCATCGAACGATTGTGGACGGATATTGTGCCGCCCAGAGCCACCACGGTGTTCTTCACGATAGGCAGGCCGAGGCCGGTGCCACCCACCTTGCGCGAGCGGCCGGAGTCCACACGATAGAAGCGTTCAAACAGGTGAGGCAGATGCTCCTCGGCCACACCGTTGCCATTGTCGGCAAACGAGAACACATAGAATTTGGCNGATTCNGAGAGCAGCGTAAAGCTTATCTCCGTGCCGTGGCTATGAATGGCGGCATTCTTCACCAGATTCATCAACATGGCGCTCAGGAGGTTCTGATTGCCCTTCACATGGCAATCAAGAGGCACATCATAGGAGAATTTCATGTTGCCGGCCAGGTGGGAGCACTCCACGTCATTNTCAATGGCATAGAGGAGGTCGTGCATGTTGACATCACTGATGGGGATATTGTCAGAGCCCTCCTCAAGGCGGGTCATGGCCGACACATCGTTCATCAGCGAGCAGAGGCGCTCCACGTTCTGGAGCGTACGGTTCAGGAAGTGGGTGCGGGTGGCATCGTCCATGTCGGGGTTGGCGAGAATGGTGTCGAGGTAACCGCGAATCACACCGATGGGAGTCTTAAGCTCGTGGTTGATGTTGTTNGTGAGCTGGCGGCGTATGCGCGACTTCTCCTCAACGGCATGAAGAGCAATGCGATGCTCACGGCTACTCTTCTCCACGGCCGCAATGCGCTGCTCATAGATTTTGAAAATCTCGCGCGAAATCTCGCCCAGCTCATCGTGAGGGAGCTTATCCACATCCTTGATGGGACGCCCCTCGGCGGCATTGCTGGCGAATTTACGCAGCATGGTGATGTTGCGCGACAGGAAGGAGGTGGAATAGAACACCACTATTGTGGCAATAATAGTGAGCAGCGCGCCTATACCCCAAATCTCATTGCCGGGGGCAACCGCCTGNGCAACCTTGGTGGTGTAAGGCATTACCACGCACACCTTCAGCATGCCGTCGCGGCTGGTCACACCGTGAATGTAGAACAGGCGTTCCTGTGTCTTGCCCTCGGCGTTAGTGGTGGTTCTGAAATCCTTGGTGTTAAAATCTTTAGTATTATCGAAATACTTCTCATTGTAGTCAATAATCTTTCCCATGTGGCCGAGCACGGCACCATACTGGCCGTAAACGGTGACACGCATCTCGCTATACATCGAGTAAGCGAAATACTGCGAGAGGAAGTCAAGATAATCCTGTATGTCAACGTTCTTTTCGTTGACATACAGCACACGCTCGGACACTCTTGAGAGCTGGTCTATAATGTTCGCCTCGCGATAATCGCTCAAGCGCTTATACTGCCATCCCACGAGGACGCCGATGATGGTCCACACCATCAGCAACATAGGAATGAACAGGCGCCAGCGGTAAGAAAGATTAATCCGTTTCCTTAAAACCATAACCGAATCCCAGACGGGTCACGATATTGTTGCCGTAGTCGCCTATTTTTTTGCGTAAACGAGTGATATTGGTGTCGATAGTGCGGTTTGTCACCACCACATCTCCGCTCCACACCTGGCGGATAATCTCCTCGCGAGAGTAGACGCGATTGCCGTGGGTGAGGAAGAAGAGCAGCAGGCCAAACTCCGTTTTGGTGAGGTTGACCGGCGCGCCGTCGATGGTGCAAGTCTTGGTGTTGCGGTTAATGCGCAGCCCCTTGAACACCACATCGGGCTCGAGGTTTGTCTCGGCCTCCTGAGTGGCGGCGGGACGGGTTGTGCGGTGGCTGCGACGGAGCACGGCGCGCACACGCGCCAGCACCTCGCTGATGACGAAAGGCTTCGTCACATAATCGTCAGCGCCGATGTTGAGGCCCATCACGGTGTCATCCTCGCCATTAAGAGCCGAGCAGAAGATGATGGGCGTGGTCTCCACCTCAGAGTTGGCGCGCACGCGCTTGGCGAAGTCGAAACCGCTGAGCTTGTCCATCATGATGTCCACGATGAAAAGATCATATTTGGTGAGATTCATCTCCAGGGCTTCCTCGGCGCTGTAAGCGCAGTCCACCTCATATCCTTCCTTTTCCAGGTTGAACTTCAGAATCTCGCAGAGAGCCTCTTCATCATCGATGACGAGGATTTTAATACTGTTCATAATTGTGAGCAGATTAGAGGGTAAGTATTCAAATATTAAGCCGGGCAACCGCTCTTGCGTGACGAGGAATCATTCCCCGGGCGCTTGCGTTTTAACATCTTAACAGAGGGCTCGGAAGCCCCACTGCAGATTGCCGGAATTTTCCCGCGAATATACAAAACGATTGNCGAATCATATAGTTAATTAACGTTAAAACATCGGGGTTTCTCTCTGTCAGGCAGGGATGAACGTAACTGAGGGTTATTGCGGATAATCCCCGAAAATTCGTAAATTTGCCGGACAAAAACATATCTTCCATGCGCAGACATATTCTTGCATCCACATTCATCGGCGCAGCGCTGAGCGCAGCGGCCGGCGGAGCTCCGTTCATCAACCACTCCAAGCCCGCGTCGCTGCTTGACTTTGAGGTTCACGCCCTGATTGGCGGATCAGCCATCACCCAGAACTATCAGAAGAGCTTCCCTCAGATTTCCGAGCTGGCCACCAGCATGGGAGTGTCAGGGGGCATAGGCGCCGAGGCCACGGCCAATTTCTCCGACTTTCTGGCGCTGGGCATGGAGATAAATTTCCTGGCCAACAACTTCAAAATGAACACGGCGGTGGCCGACGACGATGCGACGAGTATCACCAACGTGTTTGTCAAGAACCGCTTCTACACGTTCAACTTTCCGGTGTTCATGCGGTTCAACTTCAATCTGGGCAACTCCGTGAGATGGAATCTCGATGCCGGCGGCTTCTACTCCTACGGCATCACGGGCACATCGTCGACCACGCTCTACAGCGCGCTTGTGAACCCCGTGGGGCAGCTCATCACCTCAGTGACGAGCGAGGACTACAAATACTACAACTCCGACAACACCTTCATAGCCTCGTCATGGCGCGGTGACTTCGGCTTTCACTTCGGCACGGGCCTGACCGTGCGACGCTGCGTGAGGCTGGGAGTGTCATCGCAGATAGGCCTGAAGAACGTGGCCCACGCCTATAACGCCGTGAAGACACCGAGGGTCCACAACTACAACGTGATGTGCAGCCTCGGATGGTGCTTCTGACGGCCGGCGGGGCAGCTTAGCCCACGCTGCCCTCAAGCGTTATGGCCAGGAGTTTCTGAGCCTCGACGGCAAACTCCATGGGGAGCTTGTTCATCACCTCCTTCGCATAGCCGTTGACAATGAGCGCCACAGCCTCCTCGGTGGGGATGCCGCGCTGATTGCAGTAGAACAGCTGATCCTCGGAGATTTTCGAGGTGGTGGCTTCGTGCTCCACTACGGCGGTGTCATTGAGCACGTCAATGTAAGGGAATGTGTGGGCCCCGCAGGTTGAGGTGAGCAGCAGAGAGTCACACTGGGTGTAGTTACGGCACCCTGAAGCCTTGGGAGCAACCTTCACCAGTCCGCGATAAGAGTTCTGGCTGTGTCCGGCCGAGATGCCCTTGGAGACGATGGTGGAGCGGGTGTTGCGTCCCAGATGAATCATTTTTGTGCCGGTGTCGGCCTGCTGGCGGTTGTTGGTCACCGCCACGGAATAGAACTCACCCACNGAGCCTTCGCCCTGCAGCACGCAGCCGGGATACTTCCAGGTTATGGACGAGCCGGTTTCCACCTGGGTCCATGACAGCTTACTGTAATCACCCTTGCAGAGACCGCGCTTGGTCACGAAATTATAGACACCGCCACGCCCTTCGGCGTCGCCGGCATACCAGTTCTGCACCGTGGAATACTTAACCTCCGCGCGGTCCATGACCATAATCTCCACGATGGCAGCGTGGAGCTGGTTTTCATCGCGACGCGGGGCGGTGCACCCCTCAAGATAGCTCACATAGGAGTCATCGTCGGCCACAATGAGAGTGCGCTCAAACTGTCCGGTACCGGCCGCGTTGATGCGGAAATAGGTGGACAGCTCCATGGGGCAGCGCACACCCTTAGGGATGTAGACAAACGAGCCATCAGTGAACACAGCCGAGTTAAGGGCCGCATAGAAATTATCAGTGTAAGGCACCACGCTGCCCAGATACTTGCGCACCAGGTCAGGGTAATCCTTCACCGCCTCTGAGATGGAGCAGAAGATGACGCCGAGCTCGGCCAGCTTCTCGCGATGAGTGGTCTTGACGCTCACGGAGTCCATCACGGCATCCACGGCCATGCCGGCATGGAGCTTCTGCTCCTCCAGCGGGATGCCCAGGCGATTAAACGTATCAAGCAGCTGAGGGTCAACCTCGTCGAGACTCTTAGGGCCTTTTTTCTGCACCGGTGCGGCATAGTAAGAGATGGCCTGGAAATCAATCTCGGGGATGTCAAGGTGGGCCCAGTGAGGCACGGGGAGAGTGAGCCAATGGCGATAGGCTTTCAGACGAAAATCAAGCAACCATTCAGGTTCGCCCTTCTTGGCCGAAATGAAACGAATCACATCCTCGCTCAGTCCCGGAGGAATAAGGTCAGTGTCAATGTTGGTGGTGAAGCCATACTTATACTCACCGCCGGTCACATCGTCGATAATATCGTTGCTGTCTTTATCGGAAGCCATAGTTTGGAATATTCTGATACTGTTTTAAGGTTACAACGCCTCAGAGGCGTCAGCGGTTTCTCGGGGCTCATTATTGAGGGCCTCAAACTGAGCCTTGGTTATGCCCCACGCCCAGGGGGCGAGCTCCATCACCGTCTCCACGGCCACACCGCCACCCAGGGTGGAGTTACGGACCGCATTGGAGGTGGGAAACAGGGCCATCCATGCGTTGAGCCCCACGCTCAACCCGAGGCCCCACTTAAATAGGCTGAACACAATGCCCAGCGCGCGGTCAAGAGGGCCCATGAGCATAAGCTTGGCCACCATCCGCAGCGAGCCTGCGAGGAACTTCACGAGGTAATAAACCACGGTGTAAATCAGCGCGTTTGCCAAAGCCGTGGGGATAAACTGCTGCATCACGGTGCCCTGCATAGAGGCAGGCACGAAGCTGCAGAACATGCCCGACACCGAATCGCCGAAAAGGCGACAGCATATCAGGCCTATAACCACTGCGGCCACGGCCCCTATCTGGCCGATGAGGCCACGACGGAAACCTGTTACCACCGCGGCAACAAACACGACAATCAGAAGAATGTCTAACCTATTCACAATAAGGAGGATGAGTGTGCGGGGAATTAATAACCGGTGTAGGTGTGGGGAGTGAGGCGCTTGAGCTCGGCCTTCACACTGTCAGAGACGTTGAGAGTGTCGACAAACTCGGCGATGGTCTCGGCGGTGACGGTTGTGTTCACACGGGTGAGCTGCTTGAGAGTTTCGTAAGGCTTGGGATAGCCCTCGCGGCGGAGGATGGTCTGGATGCCCTCGGCCACCACGTTCCACATGGCGTCAAGGTCGGCAGAGATTGCGCTCTCGTTGAGGATGAGCTTGCCGAGGCCTTTGAGGGTGCTCTCCATGGCGATGATGCTGTGGGCCATGGGGACGCCTACGTTGCGGAGCACGGTGGAGTCAGTGAGGTCACGCTGCAGGCGGCTCACGGGGAGCTTGCCGGCAAGGTGCCCGAGGATGGCGCTTGACATGCCGAGGTTACCCTCAGAGTTCTCGAAATCAATGGGGTTGACCTTGTGAGGCATTGCGCTTGAGCCCACCTCACCGGCCTTGATGCGCTGCTTGAAATACTCCATGGAGATGTACATCCACATGTCGCGGTCAAGGTCAAGGATGATGGTGTTGATGCGGCGGAGCGCGTCAAAGAGAGCGGCGAGATTGTCGTAGTTTGAAATCTGGGTGGTGAGCTGCTCGCGCTCAATGCCGAGGCCTTCGGTGAGGAAAGTGTTGGCAAACTGACGCCAGTCAATGGTGGGGAACGCGGTGAGGTGAGCGTTGAAGTTGCCGGTGGCGCCGCCAAACTTGCCCGATACGGGNACGGCCTTCAGCAGCTCCTTCTGACAGCGCAGACGGTAAACATAGACACCTATTTCCTTGCCCAGACGGGTGGGCGATGCAGGCTGGCCATGGGTCTTGGCGAGCATGGGGATGTCGGCCCAGTCACGCTCCATGCCGGCGAGGGTGTCGATGAGGCGGTCAAGCAGGGGGAGGTAGACATTCTCCAGAGCCTCCTTAACAGAGAGGGGCACCGAGGTGTTGTTGATGTCCTGCGAGGTGAGGCCGAAGTGGATAAACTCCTTGTAGGCCTCGAGGCCCATAGCGTCGAAACGCTCCTTGAGGAAATATTCCACGGCCTTGACGTCGTGGTTGGTGACGCTTTCAATCTCTTTAATGTGGCGGGCATCGTCGAGCGAGAAATTGCGGTAGATTTCGCGCAGACGCTCGTCGAAGTCAGAGCCCACGCCCTTGAGCTGGGGCACCACACGGCTGAGATAGATGAAATACTCCACCTCGACGCGCACCCTGTAACGAATCAGAGCATATTCAGAGAAGTACAGGTCAAGATTTTCACACTTCGAGCGGTAACGACCGTCAATAGGCGATATGGCTGTCAGAGAGCAGAGTTCCATATAAAGCAATATTTTTTAGATTTTTAATTTTCAGACCGCAAAATTACAAAATCTCCGGAGTAATCGGGAATTTTGAGTTGGGAATTTTGCCGCTCCAACCTTGACAGGGAGCATCCGCCCCTTTCATGGTGGATGCCCCTGTCGATGGATTGGGGTTTGCCTTTCGGCCTTTCTCCGAGGTTGGAGATTTGGGATGATGAGTTCGGGTGGAGAAAGACCTCCGGGAGATTGCGGGCGCGCCGGTCGCGACTGCGACGCGTCAGCATGAATCAATTTGTCAACCACTGAGAGATTATGGTCATTACCGTCCGCAGGGAACGCACCCCGATGCCTCGGAAAGTTAAGCCCCGCAGCCTAAATCAACACGAGCAACGGCGCCTCCCCAACGGCGTTAAGACCATAATAATGTTCCTTAACGATTTTTTGAGTGGTTGACAGTGCAAAATTACGGGCCCGTTTTGCAAAAAAGTGGACATCGTACGGANTTAGTTAGNAGTTAGGAGTTAGGAGTTAGGAGTTAGGAGTTTTTTTGAAAGGGGGACGACAACATCGTCGCTCCGCGACTCTTTGTGAGGGGTTTGTAGGTGTCCCGGCACTCCCTTCGGTCGTGGCCGGGTTAAACACAATGTCGCCACTCCGTGGCTCTTTCCAGGGCGCGGAGGTTACGATTGGTCCCCAATCGTTTTTGTGGTCGCGGAGGAGCGAGCGCCCCGAACGGGCGCCCCTACATTTTGCGGCCCCAGGTTTTGCGGGCGGTAGTTCGATTTATTTTCAGGCGTTTTTAGGGTCGCGGAGGGCGGGCGGCCCTACATTTTGCGGGTGGGGGTTGCGGGGGTGGGGGTAAAGCGCTAACTTTGCGGTGTATGTTACGTCCAGATCTTGTGAAATTGCGCAAAAGGGCCGGGATGAGCCAGCGCGAACTTGCCGAGCGCCTTCAGGTGCGCCCGAGTTTTTTGTCGGCTATAGAGAATGGCCGGAGCAGGATGCCTGAGGAGAAGATGGAGCGCCTGAAGGAGATTTTCGAGATTGATGATTTCGGGCCTTACATGATTGAGGAGGAGGCAACCGTGCCTCCCCATACCCATCCCATGGGCGAGAGCGACACGCTGACGCAGCTTCTGCAGCATTTCCACATGGAGGCTCACCGGATGACGGATGAGGGGACGGGGCGCGAACGCCTTGCGGCGCTTGAGGAGCGCAATGATTTCCTGGAGCGGAGAAACGACCGATTGTCGGAACGCCTGGACATGCTGCGTGAACAGCTCGACACTCTGCGCGAGGAGAACTATGCGCTGAAGGCGTTGCTGCTTAAGAACGGAATCACTCTTTAATAATCCTTACCATATATGCCTTGGGGCTTGAGGCGAGCGCTTCGGCGCTGAATCCCCAGCTGCGAAACCTGCGGGCCAACTCACCTGCGGGCGGGAGGAGGTCAGCGGGCGCTTTCTTCTGGCCATGGATGGAGTTAATGAAGCTCTCGCTGACCGGGAAGGCCACGACGATGCTGCCGCCGGGGGTCACGTTGGAGTCAAGCAGGTGGCGGAGGGTGGCGCAGGGCTGCTTGAGGTGGGGATAGACGGAATAGAGCATCACCAGATGGAATGTGCCGGGGATGGCATCAGCCTCAAAATCAGCACAAAGGAAGCTGACCGACGGCAACGCCCCGAACTTGCGGCGAGCCTCGGCGAGCATCCCCTGAGAGAAGTCGACGGCCAGAATGGAGCCGCCCGGAGCCGTGCGCGCCGAGAGGTAAGGGAGGAGCACTCCGGTGCCCGTGCCGAGATCCAGCACCCTCATGGCGGGGCGCCATGTCAGGAGGTCAAGCAGAGGATTGATGCGCTCAGGCACCGACACCACCTCATCGGCATCCCATCGAGGGGCAATGCTGTCAAAAAAATCAATCTCGGGATTGGACATTTCAGTGAAGTTTTGCCACAAATTTACTAAACCTTCAGGAATATTCAAAATAATTCACTTAACTTTGCAACCTCTCTCCATCCCTCACGTTCAATCCCCCACTCCACCCTCACAAAGATGAAGATACGCCCCCTGCTTGCCGGCTCATTTGCAGCCGCCACCCTCGGCCTGAGCGGAGCCGCGCCCGCCGATTCGATAATCAGCCTTGCCGAAGTGCCCGTGACCGCGGCACCTGTGAAGAGCAATCCCGCACTGCTTCCGCTTGACGTAACTGAAGTGACCGCCGAAGAAATCAACCAGAGCGGCGAGACCTCGCTGCTTCCAGTGCTCGTTAACAAAGTGAGCGGACTTTTTGCCACCGAGCGCGGATTTGCCGGCTACGGAGTGTCAGGAGGCAGCGCCGGCGAAGTCAACATCCGCGGCGTGGGCCAAGGCAACAAAGTGCTGTTTATGATTGACGGTCAGCCCCAATGGGCGGGAGTGTTCGGCCACTCGGTTGCTGACACCTACGTGGCCAACGGAGTGGAGCGTATAGAAGTGGTGAAAGGGCCCTCCTCGCTGCTCTACGGCTCCAACGCCATGGGCGGATCGGTCAACATCATCACCCACCGCCAGAACCGTGACGGAGTGAGCGGGCGCGCCCGCGCGATGTTCGGGTCATTCTCCACCCAGAAATTCGCCCTCTCCACGGGGATGAAAAAGGACAAGGTGAGCGCCACCCTCTCGGCACAGCTTGACCGCAGCAACGGCAACCGCCGCAACAACCAATTCTGGCTTGCCAACGAATTCATGCAGGTGCAATACACCCCTGACCGCCACTGGTCAACGGGCGCCACGGTTGACCTGACGCAGACAACGGCCCACAATCCCGGCACGACGCAGACACCGCTTGACAACATGTGGACCAATATGTCGCGCGGCACGGCCTCAGTGAACGTGCGCGACAACTACGGCATTGCCGACGGCGGAGTGCAGGCCTTTGTGAGCTGGGGGCGCCACAAAGTGGACGACGGCAACGCCCCCGGCGCCGACCCCCGCGACTATCTGTTCAACTCCACCGACTATAACCTGGGCTTCACCATCTTCCAGACCCTGCGCCTATGGAGCGCCAACACCCTGACGGGTGGCATCGACTTCCAGCGCTGGGGCGGCCACGTGTGGAACACCGGGAAGGCCGACCCGACGGTCATCACCGCCGAATCACGCCACCATGTGAACGAAGCCGCCGGCTACCTGATGATGCAGCAGGGCTTTCTGCGCAACCTCCTGAGCGTTAACGCCGGAGTGAGGCTCCAGCACGGCGAGACCTACGGCAACGAGTGGGTGCCTCAGGCGGGCCTGATCATCCGCCCCGGGCGCGCCTCGGAATTCAAGCTGTCATTCAGCAAAGGCTTCCGCGCCCCCAACATCCGCGAGCTTTACCTCTACCCGCCGGCCAACGCCGACCTCAAGCCGGAATATATGCTCAACTACGAAATCAGCTACCGCCAGCACCTGGCCGACAACCGCCTCACCCTCGGAGCGGCCCTTTACTTCATTGACGGCGACAATATGATTCAGACACAAATGGTTGACGGCAAGCCAAGAAACATGAACACAGGCTCATTCATCAACAAAGGCTTTGAAATCGAAGCCGGATGGGCCATCCTTCCCGACCTTACGCTGAGCGCCAACTACAGCTATCTCCACACCAATGCCAACACCCTCTACGCCCCGAAAAACAAGCTCGGAGCCGACCTGACCTATTCACCCGGCAACTTCTCCTTCACCCTCGACGAGCAGAGCATCTGGAACATGCTCAACGGCGCCCCTGACGGCCACACCGAGAGCTATACCCTGCTGAACCTGAGGGCGGCCTACACGCTTGAAGGGCGAGTGCCGGTGACACTGTCAATGAAAGTGGAAAACCTCACCGACAAGCGTTATGAAATCATCTACGGCTGCCCGATGCCCGGCACAACGCTGATGGGAGGCGTTGAATTCCGATTCTGATGAGAGCGCGCCTGAGTCTGCTCTATTTCCTGCAGTTCGGAGTGTGGGGATGTTACCTCACCTGCTTCGGGCAGCTTCTCGGCTCCCTGGGGCTGGGAAGCAGAATAGCGTGGTTTTACGCCGCGATAGGCCTTGTGTCGCTCATCACACCGGCCCTCACGGGCCACCTTGCCGACAGGATAGGCTCGGCCAAGAAGCTACTGGCGGCGTGCCACGGCTGCGCGGCCTCTATGATGGGGCTGATGTGGGTTTACGCCTCGGGGAGCGAGACGGTGGAGTTTGGCGGCTTCTTTGTTCGCTATCTGCTGTTTCTGGCCTTCTACATGCCCACGATGGCTCTGGCCAACACCGCCACATTCTCGCTGCTCAAGCAGAGCGGACGGGAGCCCGTGGACGCCTTTCCCCGCATAAGAGTGTGGGGCACGGTTGGTTTTGTGGCGGCCATGTGGTTTGTGAACTGCGCGTGGGTCCACGACGGCCACTTCGGGCTGACCCTCGGCGATAACCCTCACCGCTTCCAGTATACCGCCATGCAGCTTGCCTGCACGTCGCTGGCGGGCTTTGCCTGCGCCGCCTATTGCCTCACCCTGCCCGCGAGCCGCGCCGAAGGGGGGCGGCGCCTCACCATGGGCGGCCTGCGGAGCCTGATGAGCCAGGCCATGCTGCGGCGATTCCTGCTATTTGCGGCACTGTGCGGGGTGTGCCTCCAGATTTCCAACGGATTTGTGACCCCCTTCATCACCCATTTCGCGGCGCTGCCTGATTATGCCGGTAACGCTATTGCCGACAATGCCACGATGCTATTCTCGCTCTCGCAGATAGCCGAGGCGGTGTTTCTGCTGAGTGTGGGGCGCGCCATCAGGAGGTTTGGCATACGGGCCGTGCTGACGGCGGGGATGGCTGCGTGGAGCCTGCGCTTCCTACTGCTGGCGTTCGGCAATCCCGGGAGCGGCATGTGGATGCTCGCGGGGTCAATGATAGTGTATGGCGTGGGGTTCAACTTCTTCACCGTGGCGGGCCACCTCTATGTGGAGCAACTGTCGCCCTCGGGGAGCAAAGGGCTCGGCCAAGGGGCGATGATGCTGATGAGCAACGGCATAGGCGCCACTCTGGGCACACTCGTGGCCGGCGCGGTGGTGAACCACTGGTGCAGCTGGGTGACAATAGGGCCCATGCGCTACTTCATGGGCAACTGGACGGCACCGTGGCTCATATTTGCAGTCTATGCGCTAATGCTTGCCGCATTAGCGCATAGACGCGTGAAGATGTAAACATTGCAAATTATTTGAGACGCTCAAGCACCTCGGCCAGATAGTTGCCGAGGCCTATGGTGTAGCCCTGACGGAGCGCGACGATGCGATTGAACGTGTCGGCGATGATGAACAGCGGGAGGGCCTTGGTGTCGAGATGCTGGTCAGCCACAATTTCATCAATCACGGTGCTACCCTCAGGGATATAGCCCATTGTGACCACGCCCGGCATGGCGGGGAACAGCGAGGCGTCAAAGCGCTCGGCGGTGGCCTTGTCGGCAAAGAGAATCATCAGCGGGCGTCCGGCCTTCTCAAGCTCGGCGGCGGCAGCGGCGATGTCGTTGAGCGCATGGGCCGAGGGTTCATGTCCGGCCGAGATGATTCCGAGAGTGTAGAAACCGCGGCCGGTGGTAGAGATGATGCTTTGCGGCTCGTCGGAACCCAGGGGGCAATAGAGATTCTCGGCATCGAAATTGCCCGTCACCTCAATGGCTTCGGGGTTATGACGCTGAATAACAGCCAGCGTGAGCTCCTGACCGGGGCGGAGGGTGAACAGCTCCGAGCGGGCAAGCACACTGCCGTCGGCAAGGCGCTGGCCGGTGGTGAGGATATAATCGCCGGGGTCAAGAGCGGCAAACTCCTTGTTGGCCTCCTCGACGGTCACGGCATCGTCAAAATCAAGCTGCACGGGCAGTCCGCCTTCGATGCGCGACAGCGAATAATGATAGAAATACTTCAGCGGAGCCTCAGAGGTGAGAGTGAGGCGGGCGGGGACAGAGGTGGAGGTGAGCGCCTCGGGAGCATCGAAATTGACATCTATCCAGCGCTCCGGCGCCTCGAGATACTGCACCTTGCCGGTGACAGGATGGATGCGCGCGGGGATACCGAACGAACGCGCGCCGGCCACAAAGAAGATGTTGCGGCTGCGGGTGTCGGCAATGCGCCAGCGGGCCACCTCCTCAGGATGAATCTCAAAGCGATGGGGGTTCTCGGCCGGGACAATGGCTACGCTGTCAGCCACCCACTGCACCCACTGCGCCGGGTCAGCGGCAAAGCGGCTCCGCGCTTCCGGGGCAAACTGTGAGGCGAGATCCCGCTTGGAGACAGAGAGCGGCTCCCAGCTTACGCGGGGGCTAAGCACGTAATTAATATACGTGGCTGAATCGGTGAGGGCTGCAAATGGGCGTGACCACTCCAGCGCATCGGTGACCACCTCGGGGCGAATGTCACACAGGTCCTTGGGCGGGAGCACCTCAAGGAGCGCCAGGGCGGTGAGACGGTCGGCCGGAGTGAGCGAGGCAAACATTGACGCCAGAGTGCCGTGATTGCCGCGCGAGCCGGTCATAACGGCCGACAGACGGTCGGCCGGCATGCCGAGCGAAGCCGCCAGCGAGCGCGCCGAGGCATCGGTGGCGAAGGTGGCGGTGTAGGCCGCGCGGATGGAATCCTCGGCAGCCTTGCGGCGATTGTTGAGCGCCACCTGCTCATCAGTGAGGGCGGGGAGATTGGAGTGGAGAGCCGGGGGCACGAGGTCGAGTTCCACGGCTGTGTCGGCCTTGCGGTCAGTGAGCGCGAGAGTTACGGAGGGCGCTGTCAGCGGGTTGGCCGGGCAGAACGCATAGCGGGAGCCGTCGGTGGCCCACACCACCACGTCGCCCTCGCCGCAGAGGAATGTGGCGCGGCCCTCGGCATCGGTTACCTTGCGGGTCAGAGGGAAATATTCGGCATAGTTGTAGAGGCTGAACTGCACCGTAGCGTCAGGGAGCGGGCGGCCCAGCGAGTCGGTGACGGTGACGGTGACGGTGCCCGTGGGGGCATAGTTGGAGGTCACATTGATTTCTGTGGTCAGCGGAGTGACGGCGAGCACCTCTTCGGGGCCATCGTAGGCGCCGAAAGCCTTGGTGCTCATGAGCATGCCGCGAGAGGCAGGCTCGTTGAACCATCCGAGGTCAAGCACCGGCTCAGGCTCGCATGCACCCAGGAAATGCCACTTGCCGTCGGCCCAGGCCTCCACCCATGCGTGATTGTCGTCAGTGTGGGCCCAGCGCGGCGTGTAGACCTGGCGGGCGGGGATGCCCACGGCGCGGAGCGCCGCCACGGTAAACGTGGACTCCTCGCCACAGCGGCCAATGGCATTGCTCACCGAAGCCAGCGGGGAGGATGTGCGGGGATCCGACGGGCGATAAGTCACCTTCTCGTGGCACCAATGGTTCACCTCAAGGATGGCATCGGCCATTGACATGCCCTTGATGCGGGGGAGCAGCTCGGCAAAGAAGAGCGGGCGCGAATTGTCAAGCGCCTCATTGTTGACCCTCAGCGGGAGGACAAAATGGCGAAACTCACGCTCGGGCACGTTCCAGCCCAGAGAGTCGGCCGCCGCGAAGGTGACAGCCACATTCTCAGCGAAAAATTCAGGCGAGCAGGCCGTTACATCGGCCACAGGCATATAGCGATACAGAAACTCAAGGGCCTCCTGCTCACGCTGCGAGCCGGCCAGAGCCGAAGCCGCTTTGAGAGCAGAGTCACGGGGCCCAGCGGCAGCCGCCAGAGCCATGAAGAGCGAGAGCGCTCCTGCTGCAAAATGTTTCATCGGAGGGTGTCTAAGGCGCGTTGGAGGATGGTGAGGGAAGTGGAGGGGCGGGTGAATTCATCGGTGCCGGAGGCCGACATGCTCACTCCCATGCGGCGGAATTCCATGCTGCTGGAGAGCGGGGCCGAGAAAGTGCCGTGGAGCTCCTTGACGCCCGTCTCGGCCAGCAGGGGAAGGATGTTGTCAGGGGTGATACCACCGCCGGGCATGATGCAGATGTGGGAGCCGGTGTAGGCCGCCAGGTCACGGATTATGTGGCGACCCTCCCAGGCGTTGGCGTGCATGCCGGAGGTGAGGATGCGGTTCACCAGAGGGCGGAGAGTGTCGACAGCCTCGCGCATGTCGCGACACATGTCGAAAGCCCGATGGAAGGTTATGTCCATGCCTTCAGCAGCATCACACCAGCGCTTCATCCGCTCCACGTCGACGCTACCGTCGGGACGCAGGGCACCGATGACCACGCCGTTGGCCCCGGCGCGGCGACACATGGCAATGTCGTCGGCAATGATGGCGGCCTCCTCGTCGGAGTAGACAAAATCGCCCGAGCGCGGGCGCACAAGCACATTTACCTTGGGGCCATCGGCCTCCACGGCCCGGCGCACAAAGGCCTCGGTGGGGGTGAGACCTCCGGCTTCGAGGGCGCAGCAGAGCTCTATACGCTCCGCTCCGGCGGTGCAAGCGGCCTGAAGGCTCGCCACATCGCCCACACACACTTCAAGCAATGCTTTCATCAGGCTTATTTGAGTTCGAGTTCAATGATATAGTCAGTAACGTCAGGGATGGGCTCGGAGAGGGTGAGGCGCACTCCGTCAGCGGTGTTCTTGAAGGCCACTTTCTCGCCCGAGCCGTACACGCGGGCGCGCTTGGCCTTGACGGGGAGCTGCAGCTCGTTCTGACCCGGCTCAAGGACGTGGACAAACATGCGCGAGCCCTTGCGGGTGGCTGTGCCCCACTCCGGTGCGGTGAATCCGGCGCCTTCGGTGCCATAGATGGTCTCGCCATACTCGTTGAGCCAGCGTCCCATCTCGGCCAGGCGCTCAAGGGCTGCGTCGGGGAGGGAGCCGTCAGGCTGGGGGCCCACGTTGAGCAGGAGATTGGCACCGAGGCCGGCCGTGCGCACAAGATAGTGAATGAGGGTGCGGGGCGACTTATAGTCAGTGTCAATCACGCGGTAGCCCCACATGTTGTTCATGGTGTTGCACGTCTCCAGCGGGAGTCGGCTCACCTCCTGACCGCTGAGGCCGGCAGTGTTCTGGCCGGGGAGGTCACGCTCAAAAATCTGGATATCCTCGCCGGGATGAGGAGCAATGTGGTGATTGTTGCCGATGAGGCAGCCGGGCTGGAGGGAATGGACCAGACGATACTGCTCCTCCAGCTGCCAGTTAAAGGGCACGGAGTCAACATCGTGGTCCCAGAGACCGTCAAACCAGATGGCGCGCACGGGGCCATAGTTGGTGAGCAGTTCGGTGAGCTGACGATTCATGAAGGCATAGTAAGCGGGCCAGTCGCGAAGGGTGGTGTCGCGCCCGGTTTTGAGGCCCGTGCGGCCCGAGGGATAGTCGGGGCGCGTCCAGTCAATGTGGGAGTAATAGAGATGGAGACTCAGCGAGTCGGCGCGGCAAGCCTCGGCCAGCTCACCCACCACATCGCGGCGGAATGGGGTGGCATCCACAATGTTATAGGGCGACTGCTTGGTGCCGAACATCGAGAATCCGTCGTGATGGCGCGAGGTGAAGCACACATAACGCGCACCGCTCTCGCGGATGGCTTTGGTCCACTTGCGGGCATCGAAATTGGCGGGATAAAATCCGGCGGCGGCTTTGGCATACTCGTCGGCCTTAGGACCGTAGTTGAGATACCATTCACCCTGTCCGAACATGCTGTAGATGCCCCAATGGATGAAGATGCCGAAGCGGTCAGCGGCAAAATCGGCCTGAGCCTGACGCACTTCGGGCGAGGCTTCGTAAGGGCCGAAGGTTTCAGAGGTGCCGATGTACTGTTCATCGGCCAGCGCCGTGATTGAGGCCAGCATCAGAGCAAGGGCCGGAAGAATATGTTTCATGGTTAAATAGGTTTCTAACGGCAAATATAACCATCTGACTCCATATTATAAAAAGAGAGGCGCGGGGCGGCACGGCTGAGCGGCAGCGAGGAGCAGGGCGGGGAGGGGCACAATTAAAACGGGCCGTCATCCCGACAGCCCGTTTAATTCTTTAACCTTAAATCTTATACCATGAAAAACACAGTGCAATTATCGTAATTACACAAGTAAAACAGCCGCCCGGAGCAAAAGGTTCCCCGCCTTTTGCTTTTTAACAATGATTAACTCTTTTTTTGACAGTGCGGCCTGACACACCAATCCCCGGAGGCGCAGGCGCAGTGCGGGCGGCTCCGGGGATGAAGAGGTGTCAGCGGGCAAGCTTGAGAGTGCGCGAGCCGCTGCGGAGTATGTAGATTCCGCGGGGGAGACTGCGCAGAGCGGCCGCATCGGCGCCGCTGCGGATGGTGACTCCGGCGGGGGTGGTCACATCCCAGAGGAGATTGTCGGCCTCAAGGAGTTCTATCCCCGAGTTGCCCACAATGACGGTGCAGCGGGCCTGGAGGTTTGAGCCGTCGCGGGTGAAGGCCACAATGTCGGTGCGGCCATCCTTGAGCACTGTCACGCGGCCGGCGGCGTCAACTGAAGCCACGTCAGGATTGGTGGAAGCCCATGACACTGACTTGTCAGTGGTGTTGGCCGGGAGGATGGTGGCGGAGAGGGTGAACACATCGCCGGGATTGGCCGCAATCTGAGAGCGGTCAAGGGTGATGGAGGTGGCGAGGACTTTCGAGCCGTCGCCGTTGTTGTCATCGTCGTCATCGTCGCTGGCGGGGGCACCCGTTGAGAAGGTTGTCTTGCCGGCGGCATCCACTGTCATAACCACACACTGGGCTCCGTCGGCAGCCACAGGGATGCGACACCATGAGCCGCCGTCGGGGCGGAAGGCGGGATAGATGCTGTAAGTGCCGGGGGCGGTGTAGCGCGGGAACTTGGCCGGGAAGGAGTCAAAGCCGTAGACCGAGCCGTCCATGGGGTCGGCGGGGCCAAACTCAATGTCGCCCACACTGAGCCACTCCTGCGCCCCGCCGGGGAGGACAAAGCAGAGGCCCAGCGTGCCGCTGACGGTGAAGCCTGAAATGTTGTAGATGCCGCCGTCGTTGGCAATGTAGAACGTGCCGGTGTAGGTGTCGCCTGACAGTGTGAAGTCCTTGCCCATGAAGCTGTCGGAGGCATTGATGGTGATGGGCGCGGTGAAGCCGGTGACGGTGCCGGGACGTCCCACTCCGGCCACGATGTCCTGGTCATAATTAAACTTACCGGAGCCGCCGCCCACACCCACATCCGTGGGGTTGAGAGCCGAGAGTTTATAGTTGCCGTCGCAGTAACCGCTCCAGCCCCAGTTGAAATGGAAATAGTCGTCGCCACTGTAGCCGTCACACACAAACTGATGGCCACCCTCGTCGCCGTTGCCGCCGTAGATCACCGGGCGTCCGACAGCCAGTTCGGAATAGACAAGGTCAGTCCACTGGCGGTCAGTGTAAAACAAACGTTCCAGATAGGAAGCCTCTGAGTCATAGCCGAAATAGGTGACCAGCGCAAACGGAATCATATAGGACAAGGCACCGCTCTCGTCGGGCGAATACTGCATGTTGACCGACACGCCGCAGGCATACATAAGATTTGCCACAGCATTCTTCTGTGCCTGGGTTGATGTGCCGGAATAGTCATCGAGCATGTTGGCCCAGTCAAATGAGTGGGTGGCAAAGTTATAGCTCATGGTGGAGCCGCCATAGGAGTAGGAATTGCTGCCCTTGCCGTTGCCCTGAGGCCACTGGTGATAGTTCATCACCTGAGCCATTGCCGTCGCCACACAGCCTGTTACGGCACGGCCGCGGCGCATGTTGGGACAGTCGAGATTGTAAGGTGACTCCTGGTCCCACTTTGTGGAGAGCATCGGGGCGATGACGGCTCGCGACGGTGCCTGTGCTGCCTCCTGAGCTGCGGCGCCGTGAGTGGCGGCCCATTCAATCTGCCTGCTGTAGCCGGCAAGCCAGCGGCGCACATTGTCAGGCAGAGCGGCATAGTCAAAGCTGCCGGAATCGGCATAGCCCAGCAGGGCCACTGCATTGTCATCAGCCGAGGCGATGATGAATCCGGAATCAACTCCGCGGTTAAACACATAGAACGCCGGACGGTCAGTGAGCGCAGGCATCAGAGCCGTGTGACACAGCGACATACCTCCCGAAAGCGCGGGAGCATTGTCAGCGCCGCCGGCAAGCGCACGGGCCAGTGCCTCTTCGGGCGACAGACCGGCACCACTCACGGTCAGACCGGCCGCTGCCGCAATCATGACGGACAGAAACAGATGTTTTCTCATTTTTGTGTATAGAGCTATAAAAGGGTTTTCGGTGCAAAATAACAAAAAAAGACGGCTCAAGTCAAAAACAAAGCAATAATTTCAGCCGCGATACACATTGTTCAGACCGCAAAAGTTGTATCTTTGCGCCGTTAATTCTTTAATCAACATGAAGCACAAGATTTCAGGTAAGGAACTATGGATGTCGTCGCGCGACTATCTCTGGATTGTGTTCGGCGCATGGCTTTACTCGTTTGCATTCACCGGCTTCATTCTGCCTCTCAAGGTGGTGATCGGCGGTGTGACGGGTCTGGGCACCCTCATTTTCTTCCTCACCGGTGTGCCGGTGGCAATCTCGCAGTATGTCATCAATCTGGTTCTGCTGGCCTTTGCTTACCGCACTGTTGGCAAGCAGTTTGTGTGGAAAACGATTTTCGGCACATCCTGCATGGCCCTATGGCTGGGTATATTCCAGCCTCTGATGGCCACCTACTTCCCTGAAGGCATCCTTCCGGGCCAGGACTTCATGAGCATCCTGATTGGCGGATTCCTCACGGGCTTCGCTCTGGGACAGGTGTTTATCCACAACGGCTCAACGGGAGGCACCGACATCGTGGCGGCCATCGTGTCAAAGAAAACCTCTATCTCAGTGGGCCGCACCATGATGTATGTTGACTTCTGCATCATCTCCTCGAGCTATCTGATTTCTCACCGCGTTGACACGGTGGTTTACGGTCTGGTGGTGATGTTCATGGTGTCAATGATGGTTGACCAGCTGCTCAACTCCAATCGCCGCGCCATTCAGTTCTTCATCGTCTCACCCCACTGGATTAAGATTGCCGACGCCATCAACAGTGACGCCCACCGCGGCTGCACCGTGATTGACGGCATGGGCTGGTACAGCAAGCACGAGGTGAAGATTCTGATGGTGGTGTGTCGCCGTCAGGAGTCGGTGACAATGTTCCGCATTGTGCAGTCAATAGACCCCGGAGCCTTTATCACTCAGGCAAATGTAAACGGCGTGTATGGCCAGGGCTTTGACCAGCTGAAGCTCAAAGGGCCCAAAAAGAAGTCCGGCCACGCCCCTCACGACGGTGCCCGCAAGCCCCAAACGGCCGCCGACGCCGCCAAGGAGTGAACCTTGCGGCGCCTGCGCGCGTTATATCAATATCATGAAAGGGAAATTTTTACGGGTGGCTCTTGCAGCCGCTCTCAGCTTGCCGCTCGGCGCGCAGGCTGCGGAGAATGTTGATATAAAAGAAATTACGGACGCACTGCGCTCCATTGACTGCTATCGCGCCACGGTGAGCTACACCGTCACGCTGCCACAGGCTGAGGACGATGTGCGTTACTCCATCGGGCTCGAGAGCATGGCCGCCGAGCCGGCCGACACACTCTCGCCCGTCAACTATGTGATTGACTGGACCTTCAAGTCGCCCGCCGGACAAACCGTGAGCGGCTTCTCGGCCTATTATGACGGCAACCACTTCCGCTATCGCGGCGACCGCCTCCAGGAGTATCATGCCGGATGGGACCTCACCCCTTTCGCATCCAAGCGTCAGGGCAGCCACACCTTCCACGGCGTGCAGCGCTCGGTGCAGTTTGCCAACCTCCTCCCCGGCTTCAT
Source organism: Bacteroides sp. (assembly GCA_014802445.1). Taxonomy (GTDB): domain Bacteria; phylum Bacteroidota; class Bacteroidia; order Bacteroidales; family Muribaculaceae; genus CAG-1031. The sequence continues at coordinate 136,166 of JAAVCF010000012.1, forward strand.
AGCCCTTGACCTCAACGAGATGGCCGCTGACACGGCCACTTACACCATCACCCGCATCAGCGCCCCCCAAGGGCGCCTGAAACTCCGCGCCGTGATGACCCTTCAGGGAGTGGAATGTATGTCAAGCGTCTACACCTTCGCCACCCCCTCCATGCTCCCCCTGGAGATATCGGTGGAGACCAACGTTGGCTCCATCTCCGAGCAGTCAATGGAGGCCCGCTACGTCTACGACGAACACCCATCCCCCTGTCAGCCCATAACCGAAGCCTCGCTGGCCACCCGCTGGCCCGAGCCGTTCGAGAAATTCCGCGAGAGCAATTTCAGCGTGGAGAGCCTCAAAGGCTCCGCCATGCCGGGCTTCACCCTCCCCACAGCCGACGGCCGACGCGTGACCCACGTGCGCGGCGAGGAATTCGGCGCCCCGGCAATGATAGTGCTCCTCGACCCCTCCAAAGGCTTCGCCGCCGAAACGGTCAAGGCCGTGCGCCAGGGTGCCGACAAGCTCCCCTATGAGCCCGAAGTGCTCTGGGCCGTCACCACCACCAACCCCCTGACAGCCGTTGAGCTCACCGGTCAGGCCCGCTCAGGCGAGACCATAGGCATCAACGCCCGCGGCCTTATGCGCGACTGCGGCGCAGCCTCCCTCCCCGTGGTGATTCTCTGCGACTCATCAGGCACCGTGCGCGATGTTATCCTCGGATTCAACAATGACATGGCCTCGGTTGTTATGCAGAAAATGAGTCTGCTCCAATGAGACCCGTTTAGCCGCTAACATAAACCCTCATAACCCCAACTAAGAATATGGAAACCGTACACTTTCAGAACCAGCCTAACCACACCTACGGCAATCTCCCCAATGTGGGCGAAACCGCCCCTGAATTCTCCCTCACCGGCGCTGACCTCAGCACCGTTGACCTCAAGGACTTTGCCGGCAAGCGCGTGGTGCTCAACATCTTCCCCAGCCTTGACACCGAAGTGTGTGCCCGCTCGGTGCGCCGCTTCAATGAAGAGGCCGCCAAGATGGCCGACACCGTGGTGATTTGCGTGTCAATGGACCTCCCCTTTGCCATGGGCCGCTTCTGCACCGCCAACGGCATCAAGGACGTGGTGGTGGCCTCAGCATTCCGCTCGCCCATGTTCGGCCAGAAATACGGCGTGGAGCTCGTTGACGGCCCCCTTAAAGGCCTGCTCACTCGCGCCGTGCTCATCATCGACGAAAACGGCAAAGTGATTTTCCGCGACCTCGTCAACGAAATCACCACCGAGCCTGACTATGACGCCGCCATCAAAGTGCTCGACAGAAAATACTGATTAACGTAGGCCATCACGCCTATCCCTCCTCTGAAGCCGCGCCGGACCCCCACATCCGGCGCGGCCTGCTTTCCCACCACCGTCTCCCCCAATTTTGTACACCATGCGACAGATAGAGCGTGTTTTCATTATCTTTGCGCATATTTTTAAGTAATTAACTTTATGGGCAATGAAAACGAAATTCTAAAGCGCATACGTCTCAAGGTTGGCCTTGAGATGACCCGCAGCTCGGATTTTGAGGTATTATCACAGTCAATCAAGGAGATAACCCGCGAAAACCTTGGGGTCAACACTCTAAAAAGGCTCTTCGGTTATAAGACTGACAACGTGGTGCCCCGCCACTCCACAATGGACATCATTGCACAATATCTCGGTTTCAATAATTATGAGTCACTGCTCAAGGAGCTGGGCGAGGATGCCGACATTTCTCTGTTCACTCCCATTGACTGTTTGGAGGTCAGAGAGTTGCAGAAAGGCACCCGGTTGAGGGTGACGTATGATCCCAACCGAGTGTTTTTTCTAACTTACATAGGCAATTGTAATTTTATAGTCGATGAGATTGCGGGAAGCCGTAACATCCTCAAGGGCGACATTCTGACAATCTTCCAGATGGCGGTGGGCCATCGGTTTGTGGCCTCCGGAGTAAACCGGGCGGGAGTAAACCTCGGTGCATATGAATCAGCCAAATTCAAGGGGGTCAAAACCGTGGATATTCTGCCATAGTGGCAACCCTGAAGTCAGTTGGAGCGGCGGTCCATCTCAGCTAAAAACCTTTTCTTTACGGTCTGAGAGCGGCTAAGATAGGCAATGCATGAGCGGGTGGAATTGACGGCCGATGAGGTTTGTCCCGGATGACTTTCAGTGAAAGCTTCCACAATTGGAATCATTGCCTCCAGTTTTTCCCTCTCCAATCTTTGATAATCAATCCAATACGTCATAAGCTGGTCGGCGGTTAGCGATAGGTCAAGATGCGCCTGATCAAGGCGGTTAAGGCCCGCAATCATGTCGTTGAAATAGGGCCTTACAGCATCGTCGAGCGCCGTCAGGGCCGAATCCGCACTCGAGGGCGCAATCGTGGAGAGCACTTCGATGTCAGAAGGCTTACTTTCATTAATCGATTTAGCAACAGAAGTTTCCCGCGGAGGCATCAGTGTGGACTGAGGGGCTGTGTCTACCCTTTCGGGAACTATACTCTCAGCCTCTGCAGGCACATGTGTGAGCTCTGAACTCTCAGTGAGATAGAATATATAGCCACCAACTCCCGCTGCTACACCCATAAACGCCACCCACGCAACGCCTTTGGAAACACCATGCCACACGGATGCCCGGTCAAGAATCCGTCTAAGTTTCTCGCAGCTTACAGCCTCAGAGGCGCATGCCTTGACAAACCGGCGGCTTCTCGTAAACCTATGCACTTCACACAGACGCTCAGCCACATGACCTATTCCTCTGAAATCAAGGAGTGTGCGTCCGGCAGCATCCTCTGTCAGGCCATACTTCCCTGGATGGCCTGAAGTGTAATTGAGTGCGTCGGTGTAACACTTGTCAAAATCAATCAGCACCAGATGTTTGGCATTTGACGTAACCATAATATTGTCCGGCTTGATGTCACAGTGTACCACGTTGTGACGATGAAGATAGTCCACCACATCAACCAACTCTCTGAGCAACTGCCCCACATGGGCTTCATCCTCAAGCCACGGGTCACGCCACCGAATCATCTCGGCCAGAGTAGCCCCATCGATATAGTCCATCACTATGTAATCACGATGAAACTCCCTATATTCCGGCAGTGATGGATGGCGCAGACTCACCCCGATTTCAAACTCCTTATCGAACGCATCAAGATGTAGAGGACTCATCCTGAACGGCTCTTTAAGCCGCTTCACTAACACATCTCTCCTCTGCCATCGCGTCCTGAATATTTCACATGTTGACCCACCTCCGGCGAGCTTGACAGCATCGTCAAAGTCAATCTCCGACGCCACCGCCGTCCCGTAATCGTGCAATTGTTTAATGAACTCTGACATACGTTGCTGACTGTTACGTCTAACTCCCGCAAAGATAATAAAAATCCGTCCAAGGTGTAATTCTGATATTCGCTACGTCAAATGGATGAAGTGGACACTCCCATCCAACATCATATCGGTTAATTTTGTAACAGCAATGGGAAAGGCCCGCGCTTTAAGCCTCGCATTGCAGATTTTACTATTTATTTGGCTCTGAGCCGAAAAAAATTGTAAATTTGCGATGTCATCCTTCAATTCCGAGAGCGGAAGCGAATAATGGCTTAAAACATAGAGCGTTACTATCGCGCTTTTGTTCTGATGTCTTGGAACTTCGCAACTTCTCAAAGCATCGTCAGAATAAAGCAACAGTAGTGACACCGTTGTATGTATCCTCGTGCACTCTTACTGCAGATGTGCTCACGAATACGTATAGCGTGGGTCTTTCTACTTTGCTTGTTCTATGATGCAAGGCAATGCGAAGGCCTCAAGACGTGGAACGAGCAAAGAGTTCGGCTCCACGCTCTTTTTTTATAGCTATATCACACATAAAATAAACCAGTTAACATCCACTTATGAAATTATCACAACCCTCCGGGCGATTTCTACATTTGCCCCTCTTGCTGTTAGTGCTCCTCTTTGCAGCATTGCCTTTCCGGTCAGTTGCCCAGACTGTGACTGTCAATGGAATCCAGTACACTATCGACACCTACAAAAGGGAGGCACAATGCACCGGCCCGGCTAACGGTGAAAGCAATAACCGAAATGGACTTACTATTGAAAGTTCCGTGACTTATAACGGTGTATCTTATCCGGTTACATCCATTGGTAATCGGGCCTTTTACAATTGCTCTGGCTTTACCGGTTCTCTGACTATTAGCAATTCTGTAAAGACAATTGAAGAGTATGCATTCTCTGGCTGTACCGGCTTTAATGGTTCTTTGAATCTCGGTAATTCTGTAACAACCATTGGAGAGAGAGCCTTTTCCAATTGCAGTGGCTTTAATGGAACGCTGACAATCCCTAACTCGGTAACCACTATTGGACAGTCGGCATTTTCCATGTGCAGTGGATTTACCGGAGAACTGACAATTCCAAACTCTGTAATTTCTATTGGACGTACTGCCTTTTACAATTGCACTGGCTTTACCGGTTCTCTGACTATTGGCAATTCGGTAAAGACAATTGAACAGTCCGCATTTAATGGCTGTACCGGCTTTAACGGTTCTTTGAATCTCGGCAATTCTGTAACTTCTATTGAGCAAAATGCCTTTTATAACTGCAAGGGATTTACCGGAAACCTCACTATTCCTGAAACTGTAACTTCAATTGGGAGCCAAGCATTCTACAATTGCAAGGGGTTTACCGGAGACCTGGTTATCCCAAATTCTATGACTTCGATAGAATACGGTGTTTTTTCAGGATGCAACGGCCTGTCAGGTTCTCTCTCGATTCCTAACTCAGTAATTTCCATCGGAGATAATGCTTTCCTAAGTTGCAGCGGTTTGACCGGCACTTTAATAATTCCTAATAACGTTATTTCAATTGGAGAGTTGGCTTTTTCCAATTGCTCCGGCTTTACAGGCTCTCCTAGATTTCCTGATTCTGTAACTACCATTGGAGAGAACGCGTTCAAAGGTTGCACCGGCTTTTCTGGTTCCCTTACAATTCCTAATTCGGTAACGTCCATTGGACAGAATGCTTTCAGGGACTGCACCGGTTTCACGGGTACTCTTTCTATTGGAACATCCATCCAAGAACTTCCGACCGGCGCATTTCGTGATTGCACCGGGTTCACATCCCTCTATCTGTCATCGTCTATCAAATCCATTGGCAATTACTGTTTTAGTTCCATTAAGTTTGAGACAATCGAATGTGACGCTACATTCCCTCCCTCAGAAAAAGGTTCTGAAATTTTTAACGACGCAAGCTATTATGCTGTTCTGTTTGTGCCTTCTGCAAGTATATCTGCCTATAAGCAATCATCTTTATGGGGAAATTTCAGAAACATACAACCAAACAATGAACCATGGATGCTTAAGTTTGATCCATCATCGCTGACAATATACAATGGTGACCATCTAACACTCAATCCTGTCTTCACCCCGTCCAATGTCACTGATAAATCTCTTCAATGGAGTTCGTCGGATGTGACGGTGGCATCGGTAGAAAACGGTGTCCTGGTGGCTCATAAGCCGGGCAGGACCACCATTACTGCCCGAGCAACTTCTCATCCTGTGTCGGCATCTTGTGAAGTCACAGTGCTCACCAATATCTTTGAGACAAACGATATGACCCTTCTTTATGATTCTTCACTTGGAGGTGTCGTGATTACAAAAATCCCCGATAAAGATTCTTACATTATTCCTGAAAAAGTATACGTACAGAGCAACAGCGGCATCACCGAGTATAAGGTGCTGGGGGTACAACTCGAGTCCCAGCCGGCCCTCTTGAAAAAAGCGGCATATCCTGACGGTATCCCTCATAACTTCACGTCATCAGTTGTGACAATCCCTTATTCGCCTTCAAACAGCGTAATTAAAGATGGCGTGATTGTTGATAAGACCCTTAATGCGTTGATTTATGTCCACACCTCAATAGAGGGTAGCTATTTCATTGACTCAGACATCCAACTCATCAGCTCGAATGCTTTTGCTCATTGTAATGCGCTCAAGGAAATCTCAATTCCTTCTTCTGTGACGTCGGTGGGGACTGATGCATTCAGAGCATGTAAAGGATTATCACAGGTTATCATAGAGGATGCCACTTCATCTATTGAATTAGCCGACGCTTTTTCAGATGGATGCACCATGGACTATCTCTACGTGGGCCGCAAGATAAGCACCAATATTTCATGGCCGGTGTCATTGAAAGCCATCGAAACAGGCAGATATGTTGATACCCTTCCTGCTAACACTTTTGCTTCTTTACCCAGTCTCTATTCGCTGACCATAGGTGTGGGCATGCGTAGCATTGACACCGATGCGTTCCGCAATTCTAAAATAACGAAAGTGCTCTGGCTCCCTAATACTCCTCCCACCGGCTATAATTCCATACAGGCTGACATAAACTACGTGTCAACAACGAATTATGATTTAAGCAATATGGTGGTATCAGCCAACCTTTCATCAAAGTTCATGTCAGGTGGACTCGTGTATGTGTTCAATCGTCAGGCCGGCGACCGAACCTGCGCCGTCATTGACAGTCGCTACGACAGATATACAACAGCTCTTAACGTGCCGCATAAAGTGACATACCAGGGCATTGAATTCACCGTAGAGGAGATTAATGACTACGCTCTGTATTGCAACAAGTATTACCAATCAGCCATTGTAGGTGACGGCATTGTATCAATAGGAAAGTACGCCCTCTATAACTGTGACGCAATAGTGAGCGCGCCTTACATCGGAAAATCAGTGAAGACTGTGGGTGACTTCGCATTCCATTCCTGCTACGGTATTCCTTCGATAATCATCCCCGATGCCACGGAATATCTTGGAGTCTCGTCACTCGCCAACTGCACCGCACTTGAAAGCGCCATCCTCGGAAAAGGCATGCGTGTAATCGAGCGTGCTTGCTTCGCCGGCGATGGGAAGTTGCGCCAGATAGTAGTACCCGCCAATGTCAGCACTATCGCCAACGAGGTGTTCGACGGTTGCACGGCGCTATCTTACCTTGAAATCAGCGACCGCACCACCCCCCTGACATTGGGTTATAGCAAGCACAACTCTCAATATAAGCCTGCTGATGGTGTAATCGGTGGCCTTGCTACGGCAGGAGTGCCTCTTTTCAACGACTGTCATCTCAAGGAGATTTATATTGGTGGTGACATCAGTTATTCCACTTCACCTGCCGACGGATATTCTCCTTTCTATCGCAACGATTATCTTGAAAAGGTTATTATTTTCAACAATGAGACCGAAATCTCGGACAATGAATTCTATGGTTGTCGAAATCTCAAGGAAGTGATTGTGGGCAATGATGTTACCCGTGTCGGTGACTATGCATTCTCCGGGTGCCTGTCCATTGAATACTTCACTCTCGGAAGCCATGTGGAGACAATCGGTATCGATGCTTTCTCTGACTGTGACAAGATGTTAGAGTTCAAGAGTCTCAACAGAATCCCTCCCGTGTGCGGCAATCAGGCAACTGATGATATTAACAAATTCACCTGCACTCTTTATGTGCCTCGCGAAGCTGTTGCCGCTTATCAGAGCGCTGACCAGTGGCGCAACTTCTTCCATATCGAAGGCATGGACGTGGAAATAGTTCTTGTTGAGTCCATCTCTCTTGACCCCCAAGAATGGACGGGAGATGTTGGCTCCACGGTCAACATCAAAGCCTCAGTCGAGCCTTCTAATGCTGACAACAAGAATCTTAGCTGGGCATCCAGCAACATTTCCGTCGCCACAGTTAATGAAAATGGTTTGGTGACTATTGTTGGCGAAGGAACATGCGTTATCACCGCTCGTGCCAACGACGGCTCCAACGTTTCCGCCACATGCCGCATCGAGTCTAAATCATCGGGAATTGACGGTCTGTTCACCAACAATATTACCAGCGTGGAAGTCCACACCATCCTGGGCGTCAAGCTCAATATCCACTCTCTTGAAGAGTTCTACAAGCTCTCTCCCGGCTTCTATATTGTTAACGGAAAGAAGATTCTCCTGAAATAAACCTTTATCGTTCCTGCAATATATCACCCTGCGCGGGGCTGCCATGACGACAGCCCCGCGCTGCTTTTTCCCTCTTCGGGGCCGCGGAGGCGCTTTTTCGGCCGCAAACTCGGGATTTTTTTGTAATTTCGCAAGTCTATGAGAATTGGTAATATTGACCTCGGTCCCCGCCCTGTCATGCTTGCTCCGATGGAGGATGTCACTGACCGCTCGTTCCGCCTCATTTGCAAGGAACAGGGCGCCGACATGACTTACTCTGAATTCGTTAGCGCCGACGCGCTGATTCGCAACATTGCCGCAACCACGCGCAAGCTTTCCATTGACCCCGGCGAGCGCCCCACAGCCATCCAGATTTATGGCCGCGAGGTGGAGCCGATGGTAGAGGCCGCGCGCATTGTCGAGCAGGCCGGCCCTGACATCATCGACATCAATTTCGGCTGCCCGGTCAAGAAGGTGGCCGGAAAGGGCGCCGGTGCGGGCATGCTCCGCGACATACCCAAGATGCTCCAGATCACCCGCGCCGTGGTCAACGCCGTGAAGCTCCCCGTCACCGTCAAGACGCGCCTGGGGTGGGACCACGAGTCGAAAATCATCGTGGACCTCGCCGAGCAGCTTCAGGACTGCGGAATCCAGGCCCTCACCGTCCACGGCCGAACACGCTCGCAGATGTACACCGGCGTGGCCGACTGGGAGATGATTGCCCGCGTCAAGGAGAATCCCCGCCTCACCATCCCCGTGATTGGTAACGGCGACATCACCTCAGGCGCTCTCGCGCGCGAAGCCTTTGACCGTTACGGTGTTGACGGTGTGATGGTGGGCCGCGCATCAATAGGCTGCCCGTGGATTTTCAACGAAATTGCACGTGAGCTCGGCAAGACTGACCGCCCCGCGCCGGGCATTGCCGAAAAGTTTGCCCTCCTGCGCCGCCAGATTGCCGAGAGCGTTGACCGCATCGACGAGTATCGAGGCATCCTCCACATCCGACGCCATCTGGCCGCCTCACCCCTCTTCAAGGGCATCCCCCACTTCCGCGACACTCGCATCGAAATGCTCCGGGCCGACACCGTGGCCCAGCTCGACGACGTGCTCCGCCGCATCGAAACCGAAATACTCCCTAACCTCAATCCCGCCTGAGGCCCCGCCCTCGGGCCCCGTCTCTTTAATCTTCCTCTGTTGCCTTATGAAAACTCTGTTTGCTATAATCCTCCTGGCCTCCGCGGGCTGCTTTTCTGCCCTGGCCGAGACTTTCACGCTCAATGTGGGCGAATTCACCCGCCTGAAGGTGGTGGACGGCATCAACGTTGACTATCATCAGTGTCAGTCCGACTCTGCCGGCCTCGTCATCTTTGAGTGTAACGACAAAGCCCTCGCCTCAACCATCGGCATGGCCAAGAACAAGGACCAGCTCACCCTGAGTTACACCACTGTCAATGAACGCCCCACAGGCCTCCCCACCGTGAGGGTCTACTCATCATTCCTCACCTCGGTGGAAAATTCCGGCGACTCTCTGGTGAGGGTCATGCGCGTCAGCTCATGCCCTGAGTTCAAGGTGAAGCAGATTGGCAACGGCCGCATAGTGGTGCGCGACATCAAGGCCACCAAGGTGTCGGCCGCCCTGGCCACCGGCAACGGCACGGTGGTGCTCTACGGCACATGCAACGAGGCCGCCCTTAACATGACCGGAACCGGCGTGATTCAGGCCGACGCCCTCAAAGCCAACACCGTCAGCATCCGCACCTTCGGCACCGGACAGATTGGCTGCAACCCTTCGGCTGAGCTCAAAATCCGCGGCCTCGGCTCCACGAGTGTCTACTATAAGGGCGCGCCCGAAATCCGTAATCAGGCCGTCGGTGTCAAACTGGAGCATATCGACTGATGGCCCCCGCCGACGATGGTGAGCTGAAGCGGGCCGTGGCCCGAACCATGAAGTGGAACATCATTGACCGTGTGGCCACTCAGGTGCTCTATGCCGTCACCGGCATAGTCCTCGCCCGCTTGCTCTCGCAGGAAGACTTCGGCCTCGTGGGAGCCGTCATGGTGTTTCAGGCATTCGCCTCGCTCTTCGTTGACAGCGGCTTCTCCTCGGCGCTCATCCAGCGCAAAAATCCTTCGCATGAGGATTATTCCACGGTCTTTTGGTTCAATCTGGGCATGGCCGTAGTGCTCTACGCAATCCTCTGGTTCGCAGCCCCGTGGATTGCTCAGTGGTTTGAGGGCGACATGCGCATCGTGCCCCTGGGGCGCGTGATGTTCCTCTCCTTCATTGTCAACGCCGCCTCCATCGTGCAGACCAACAGGCTCATGAAGCGGATGGACACCAAGATGATTGCCGTGTCAAGCTCGCTGGGCCTCACAGCCGGCGCCGTGGTGGGCATAGCTCTGGCTCTCGGAGGTTTCGGCGCCTGGGCCATCGTGTGGCAAACAATCACCATCGGCCTCGTAAAGGGAGCCGTCCTTTGGGCCACGGGCCACTGGCGCCCCCTCATGAGCTTTTCTTTCTCTATCCTCCGGAGCTTTTTCGCCGTGGGCAGCGGGGTGATGGCAAGCTCGTTTCTCAACACTCTCTTTCAGAACATCTACTCTTTCTTCATCGGCAACCGCGCCGGCCTCGCTTCGCTGGGCTATTACACTCAGGCCGACAAGTGGAGCAAAATGGGGGTTATGTCAATCAGCCAGGTGCTCACATCGTCGTTCCTCCCCGTCCTCTCGAAGTTTCAGGATGACCGCGAGCGCTTTGCCGCCTCCACGGCCAAGATGAACCGCCTCACGGCCTATCTCCTCTTCCCCGCCATGGGATTCCTCGGCGTGATGGCCACGCCGATTTTCCATTCCCTTTTCGGCGCCAAGTGGGACCCCTCGATTGTCCTCTTCCAGATTCTGCTGCTGCGCGGGGTGTTCACGGTTCTGGTGTCGCTTTATAACAACTACATTCTTGCCCTGGGACGCTCGCGCCTGCTGGTGTGGACCGAGGCTCTGCGCGACGGCATAGCGCTGGCGGCCATCATCGTCACTCTCCCCATGATTGCCCTCTCCTCGCCCGCCGACCCCACTGAGGGCCTCCGCATCTTCCTCATCGGCCAGGTGCTGGCTTCGGCCGTCACATGGGTGGTGACGCTCGTCATCACCGTGCGCCTCACCGCCCGCTCGGTCCTCAGTTTTGTCCGTGACCTCCTCCCTTACATGGGCCTCACGGCTGTGGCCATGGCTGTGATGGGCCTCCTCCTTGACTGGCAGGTGAGCCCGTGGATAGCCGCGGCCGCCCAGCTCGCTGTGGGCGCCGTGATTTATTTCGGTGCTAATGCCGCGTTGGGCTCAAAGATTCAGGCCGATGCGCTGGCCATGATTATGCGCCGCCGCTAATATCCTTAAAGGCTTGTTATGTCAACTTCCGGGCGCTGATGTCCGTCAAAACTTCAGCGCGCCGCCAATCATGGCGTTGATGCCTTGGCTCGGCGCCAGGTCAAGCATGCGGGTGGAGCGGTTGAGCAGGTTGTCGCCGCTCACAAACACACTCACACTCTGATTCAGCGCATAAGCCGCGCGAACGCCTAACAGCGACAGGTTGCCGAGGTTATGCATCTCTGACCCCACGGCCACAAGCCTGTGGGCGCGAAGCTGATAGGTGGCGGTCAGGTCAAGCCCCGCAAGAGGGGTCACTCGCAGGCGCGCGTCAACCACATGACCGGCGCGGTCACGGTTGTCAATCCATGCTTTGCTCTTCCCGCTCTGGGCTATGGTGTAGGCCGCGGTCACTTCGGCAAGGCTGCCTATGCGGGCGCCGAGCTCCAGTCCGGCGCGGGCGCCGCTCACGTTGCAGTCCGTCCATGCCATCCCTCCTTCGCTCCACAGTGTGGGCATCAGCCAGTTGTTGGCCTTGGCCCATCCGCCGTAGATGCGCGCCCACGCGCCGCGGAAGGGGCCCACGGTGATGCCGGCGTTGACCGTCAGCGGCACATGGCTCATGCCGTAACAGAGGTAGGGGGCCTGACGCCGGGCAAGCAGCGCCAGATCGGCAAGGGCATTGACATGCTCGCCGCCGCCAAGCTCCACATCGATGCCGAACATCGACGAGGGCACCCATGCCATCTTCACATCAGGCGCTATATGGAAGAATTTGCCGCCGCCAAAGGTCATGTCGATGCGGGGCCCAAGTGTCATTGACAGTGCTCCGGCTCTCAGGCGCCACATCGGGGTGAGGGTAACGGTGCCGCGGGTGTCGGTGTCGCCCATGGCTGCGGCGTTGGAGGTCAGCAGGTCAAGGGCCGCACTGAGGCCCAGGTCAGAGGCGTCGGCTATGGCAAACATCCCGTCGCCGCTCACACTCACCCGGTTCTGCTTCGCACCGTCAAAAGGGGTCACAGGCGACTGCATATAGCCGAACCATCCGTAGCGGGCGCCCACGTTATAGGTCAGCCCTCCCGTGCGGGCATGCCAGGCAAGGTCGGCATCCACCCGGGCCGTTGTCTGCCAATAGTCGGCAAGGGGCTGGTTAAACCGCCCGAAGCTCGCCGCCACTCCCCCTTCCAGCAGGGCGCCGGAGGCAAAGCGGCGCGCGCCGTCAATGCCGAGCGTGCCTTGGCGGTCGCGCCAATATTCGGATGATTGCTTATAGTCGGTGCTGTTCCACTGCAGCCAGGCGCGCAGGGCGCGGTCATCGCGGTCAATAATGCGATAGCCGGCTGAAAGGTCACTCACAAACAGGGGAGCGCCGAGGCCAAGCGTCAGGTAACCGCGGGTGTGAGGGGGCGCCTGAGGGTCGATGCGCTCCACCGGGTCAAGCAGGCGCACGGTGGCGCTCACAGGCAGTGACACGGCACGCTGCGTCGGCTCAAGGGTGACGGCCTTCACCGGGGGCAAGCTCACCTGTGGGATGAGCGGAAGCCGCCGCGCATCCTGCTCCACAGGGATGATTTCGCGGTCAACGGTAATCTCGCGGCTCAGGTCCTGGGCCGCGGCGGGCATGGCGCCAAGCGCCGTCATGAGGGTCAGTATATGCAGTGGTTTCATTTGAGGCGTTCGTTAATCATGTCGCGGATGTCGGGTTCATTGCCCGGATAGTTGGCGCGGAGGCTCTTGAGATATTCGTCGGCCTCGAAGCTGTCGCCGCGCTTGCGGAGGATGTCGCTGTACACTATGAAACCGCGGGCCAGCCAGTATTGGTGGGGCGGATTGGCGTTGATAAAGGCGTCGGCGGTGGCCGCGGCCTTGCTCAGCTCGCCGTGGCCCAGCTGTGACTGTGCAAGCGCCACGGCACTCATTGACCCGGCTTCCGTCTCGGGCTTGGCGGCCAGCTCGGCCCATTCGCGGCAGGCCTCGGTGTGGCTGCCGGTGCGGTCAAGTGACAGGGCGCGCAGATAGCGGGCTTCGAGCAGGCTCTCGGCGGGGGTGGCGGCCGAGGCCATCAGACTCGCCGCGGCGGCCATCACCTGCTTGTCGCGGCCGAGCTTCGAGGCGCAGCGCATGGCTCCCATCCGCGCTTCATGAAGCATGGCGGGGGTGGAGGCGCTCTTCTCAAGGGTCTCGAAGGCTTTCAGCGCGTCGGCATATCGGCCTAATGAGCTGTCAGCTTCGCCCTTGATGAGCAGGGCCTGCTCGGCGGCTTCTGAGTTGGGATAGTCCTTCATGATGCCGGCGGCAAGCTTGGAGGCTTCGCTGGCATGGCCTGAGTTCCAGGCGTTTTCTGCTTTATAGTAGAGGGCTTTGGCGCGGAAGGCTCCGGCGGGATAGCGGCTCAGGTAGTCGTCAAGGCGCTCTGTCACGCCTCGGGTGGCATAGGATTGCTCGGCGGCTTCAAAAGCGAGGGCATCCATCTCCACGGCGTCGAGGTCAGGAGCGCCGGGCACTGATTTCACAAAGGCCACATACTCTTCAAGCCGTCCGTCGGCGGCATAGAGGCGCTTGAGGTCGTCGGCGGCCAGGCGCGCTTCATCGCTGGCGGGATAGTTGCGTATCACTTCGCGATAGGTGTCGATGGCCTTGGCGCGGTTGTTATTATTGAGGTAGATGAGGGCCAGCTGCAGGTAACCGTTGCGGCCGGGGGCCGTAGTGGCATGCTCGGCCACGAGGGTGCGATAAGTGGCTATGGCGCCGTTCACATCGCCCAGGGCAGCCTGGCTCTCGGCTTTCTCAAGCAGTGCCTGAGGCACGAGCCCGGTGTTGGGGAAGCTCTCCGTCAGGCGGTCAATATCGGCAATCTTCCCTTTGTGGTTCCCTTCCAGTCCTTTCACAATGGCCAGCTGATAGAGGGAGTAGTCGCCGCTCTGGGGCTGGAGCTCATAGGCTTCGGTGTAGAGCTTGCGGGCCGAGGCGAAGTTCGATGCATAGTAGTGGCAGTCGGCTTCGCGGTTGAGGATGTCGGCGCGCAGGCGGGGATGCGCCGTGGTGTCGGTTTCTTTGTCGGCTTTGCTGAAGGCGGCAAGGGCCTGCGCATATTTCCCGGCCGAAAAACGGGCGTAGCCAAGGTCATAGTAGGCCGTCATCAGGTCGGCGCCGCGGCTGCCGGCGCGCTTAATGTAGGTCTCATAGCGGCGGGCGGCGCCGTCATAGTCGCCGCGGGTGTAGAGGCAGTCGCCGAGCCACAGATAGCTCTGCGTAAGGATGGATTCGTCATACCCTTTGCCCATTTTCTCCACTTGCAGCAGCCGGCGCTCGGCCTTGGCGGCGTTGCCTGACTGATATTCGCGGGTGGCGAGCACAAACAGCACTCGCTGCTTGGCCATTTCTATCTCATGAGTGGGGCGTTCCACTCGCTCTATTGCCGCAAGGGCGCTGTCATAGTCGTTGTCGGTCATATAGCCGGTCACGATATAGCGCTGCACTTCAGGGGCGTAGCGTGAGTCGGGGAAGCGGGTCAGGAAGTCCTCGAGCATCCCCACGGAGCTCCCGAAGGGCACACTCCCGCCGGCAATCCTCGCCGCGGCGTAGTTATAGAGGGCCGTCTCCTGAACGGTCGGGTCGAAGCTCATCCTGTAGGCTTTCTCGTAGGCAAGGAGGGCGCTGGTGGAGTCGCCGCGGCGTTGGTAGGCCTGCCCGAGGGTCAGGAAGGCGCTTTGGGCAAGGGCGTCGTCGGCGGGTATCACTCGCTGCAGGAGCTTGATGGCGGCGTCGGTGTTGCCGTTCTTATATTCGCTCATGCCGAGGATATAGAAGGCCGACGGCGCCGGCTCGGTGGCCATGGCGGCGTATTTCCACAGATATTCGCAGGCTTCGCTCTCGCGCCCGAGGTTGTAGAGTGATTCGCCGGCCACTCGCAGGGTCTCGGCCGTGAAGGCGGGGTCGGCGTCCTTGGCCGCGAGACAGCGCTGCGCCGTGTCGAGGGCCTGCTGCCATTCGCCGCGGGCAAAGCGCATCTGCATTATGTAGTAGGGTGCCGACGAGCCGGGCTCGCCCGTGGGGTTCACACGCTCCATCAGGCTCATGGCGCGGTTATAGTCGCCCTGCGCGTAGGCTATGTAGCCTTGATAAAACAGGGCGGCGTTCCCGTAGCGGGATGACCGCTCCAGGCGTGCCATGGCCGCGGCGGCCTGCTCATAGTCGCCGAGCATCAGGCGGCAGTAGCCGGTGTGGTAGGCATAGTCATCGGCCATGTCGTCGGAGAGCGCTGTGGGGTCAATGCGTGAGTAGGTGGTGAAGGCTGTCCCCCATTCGCGGCGGTTGAACGCAAGGTCACCCAGCGCCATCAGCGCCAGGTTACGGTGGGCCGACGCGGGATAGTCATCGAGGTATCGCTCAAGCTGTGCCGCCGCGTCAGGGGCGTTCTGCCGGGCCGACGCAAGGGCCTCGAGCAGCCGGGCCTCTTCAGGGTCGCAGGTTCCCTCAAGGGTCAGGGCGCGGGCGCTCTGGTCAATGGTTCCGGGATAGTTGTTGTCGGCCCACATCATCAGGCCTCTTGACAGATAGCCCTCAGGGGCTGTCGGCGGTTTCTGAGCTGATGCCGTGGCGGCAAGCGCCAGCATGGCGGCGATAAGCGGATGACGTTTCATAATTTGACAAAATTACGTATTTTTGTGGAATTCTACGAAACATCCGCGCCTCTTTAATCGGTGCCACAGTTTCTGCTTATTTTTATTCTGTTATGAAAACGTTCTTTCTCTCATCATTGCTGGCTCTGGGCGCGCTGACCGCTTCCGCTCAGGTTGCGGGCTCGTGGAGCGGCGTCCTTGAGGCTTCAAAGGAGGTCAAGCTGCCGCTGGTTATTAACATTGCTGACAATGGTGCCGCTTCGCTCGACTCGCCTGACCAGGGGGTCTACGGCCTCCCGCTCCTTGTCAATGCCAATATCGGCGACTCGCTCAGTGTGTCGCAGCCGCAGTTGTCGCTCTCTTTTGCCGGCCGTCTGGTCAAGGGAAAGCTCTCGGGCACTTTCACTCAGGGCGCCCTTTCGCTCCCTCTCACTTTGAAGCCCAAAACCTCGGCTGACAATGCGCCCAAGCGTCCTCAGACACCCAAGCCCCCGTTCCCCTACTCCACCCGTCCCGTGGCCTTCCTCAACGATGCCGATGGGGCTTCGCTGGCGGGCACGCTCACCCTGCCTGACGCTCCGGCGCCGGGCACTCCCGTGGTGCTCATGGTCACCGGCAGCGGCACTCAGGACCGCGACGAAACCGTCATGAACCACAAGCCTTTCGCCGTCATTGCCGACGCTCTGGCGCGTCGCGGCATCGCCTCCCTCCGCTTCGACGACCGCGGCGCCGGCGAGTCAACAGGCCCGCTTGACAGCGTCACCACCGCCTCCAACACTCGCGACGCCGCCGCCGGCCTCGCCTGGCTCCGCAATCAGGGCTCTTTCGGCAAGGTTGGTGTCCTCGGCCACAGCGAGGGCGGCCGCATCGCCTTCGCCCTCCCGGCTGATTTCATCGTAGCGGTAGCCGCCCCGGCTCTGCGTGGCGACTCCATTCTGGCCGACCAGAATCTGTCCATGCTCCTCAGCAGCGGCGTCCCCATGCAGACAGCCATCGACTATTCCGACGCGCTCTTCCACGTCCTCAACGGCACCCCTGTCGATCAGGCCGTAGCCTCATGGCAGCGCACAGCCCTCACCGAGCCCCTCATCGAAAACCTTGAGCGCGTCAGCCTCAAGCACGACCCCTGGATGGATTATTTCGTCAAGGACTCCCCCGCCGCCGACATCGCCGCCACCCGCGTCCCCATCCTCGCCCTTTATGGCGACCGCGACTGCCAGGTAACCGCCTCGCTCAACGCCCCCCGCATGCGCGCACTCGCCCCGCAGGCCGACGTCAGAATCCTCACCGGCCTCAACCACATGATGCAGCACTCGCAAACCGGCCTCCCCGCCGAATACCTCAAAATCGAAGAAACCATTGCCCCCGAAGCCCTCGACGCCCTCATCACCTTCATCCTCACCCTCTAATCCCCGCAACCCCGGCCCCGCAACCCGCGTGCCCACAAAATGTAGGGGCGCCCGTTCGGGGCGCCCGCCCTCCGCGACACCAAAAACGATTGGAACAATCGTAAAACCTCGCAAACCCGGACCCGCAAACCCGGACCCCGCAAAATGTAGGGGCGCCCGTTCGGGGCGCCCGCCCTCCGCGACACCGAAAACGATTGGAACAATCGTAAAAACCCGCAAACCCGGACCCCGCAAACCCGGACACGACCATAGGACTCCCACCCTCCATCGCCGTAAAAAAATTACGGCGATACTTGTCTTTGCCATATTTTTGCCCTATTTTTGTGGAAATTTACGTCCTATCATGCTGAAACGATTCAAAGTACGCGGATTCAAATCTTTCGACAAGGAGATTGTCTTTGATTTATCCATGCCCAATTCCTACCTCTTTTTACCCCACTGTGTCAAGGACGGTGTGGTCCGCAGTGCGGTTATTCATGGCAAAAACGGTGTGGGCAAATCCAACCTCGGACTCGCCATCTTTGACATCTTTGAACAGCTCACCGACTATAAGATTGAGGACTCTTTATTCATCCCCTACATCAACGCAAACTTGCCCGTTGACAGCGAACGCATAGCCGAGTTTGAATATTTGTTCGGGTTTGACGGCATAGACGTCTCTTATGCCTATGGCAAAAAATCGCTCAATGAGGTAGTTTATGAAAAACTGTCAATCAACGGCGTTGAAGTCATTTCATCTGACCGCCGTGTTGACAATTCCTTCACTTGCTCCTTACCCGGCACTGAATCGCTGAAAAAAACCATCTCTGACTCCTCCATTTCGGTCCTGAAGTATATCAAGTCAAACACCGAACGCGACGCTTCTATCGAAAACACAGCCTTCAACCGCCTCTTTGAATTTGTCGGCAAAATGCTCTATTTCAAGTGCCTTGACTTTAAGGCTTACATTGCCGAACCTCCCAAAAACAATAATTATATCACTGACATCATCGAGGCCGACAGGGTGAAGGATCTGGAAAATTTCCTGCGTCAGTGCAAAATCGAAACTCATCTGCGGGTGGAGGGCGAAGGTAGCCGACGCACCATCGTGAACGTCTACGGCTCAGAGTCGTATCCCCTGGAAGATGTCTGGTCTACAGGCACTTCCGCCCTCACTCTGTTCTTTAGCTGGGCCACACGCATGGAGAGGTCAGGCGTCAGCTTCCTCTTCATCGACGAGTTTGATGCTTTCTATCATTTCTCTCTGTCGCGCCGTGTCATTAAATTTCTGAGGGACTTAACCTCCATTCAGTTTGCCGTCTCCACTCACAATCCCGCCACCATAACCACCTCCCTGTTAAGGCCTGACTGCTATTTCATCATGGACCGGGCCGGCATTCTGCCCCTCTCATTACGCACTGACCGTGAGCTCCGTGAGGCGCACAATCTGGAAAAAATGTATAAGGCCGACGCGTTTGACCTGTTAGCCGATGAGTAAAATCCTATTTCTATTTGAAGGCAGTGACACAGAGCCGGGCATTTTCGAGGCCACGGTGCCCGTAATGCTCCCCGATTCAAACTTTGTTAGAAGCGGCAAGGGGGTGGTGTGTGTCTATGGCACCCACATCTACACTCTCTATTCCCGTCTCAAGTCCGACCCGGGCCTCGACCTGGTGGGATTGCTGATGGAGCACCCTGACAAATACCCAACCCTGCGCGATGCGTTAGCTGACACCGAGGTAAGCGCCGAAGCTTTCGAGGCCATCTACCTCCTGTTTGACTATGATGGCCATGTCAATATGCCCCGCACCGCCGACGGTTCTCACCTCGACGGCGATGCTGCCCTGAAAGAGATGTTTGACTTTTTTGATGACGCTTCGGAGAATGGCAAGCTCCTCATCAGTTACCCCATGGTGGAGGCCATTAAGCATCTATCAGACGAGCCTTCAACCCATCATGACATCGTCACGGCAAAATGCAAAGGCCCTCATTGCCCAAACTCGGAATGCCCTGACCGACATGACCGTTCCAAATGCCCCAAAGTCAGAGAATATTACAAGGGACTGGTTAACAATCTCCACTCCCACAGATGCCGCACCGCCGATATCAAAGCCGCTGAATGGGCCGGCATCTTCATGTGTCATCTCAAGGTTGGCCAACTAATCTGCGGCCTCACTGACAGCCTCCCTTCCCAGCAAAGCATCTTCAACTTTCAGATTCGCAACTTCATCTCGCGCCCCTGTCCCCAGGTAGCGGTTCTGAGCGGATTCCCTTACCTCTACGCCGACTATCTCGGCTTCCGGCAACTGCTCACCCGCCTCACCACCATCTGACCCCCGCAAAAGCATACGGACCTACCCCGGACCGCCATCCCTCCGCGACAACACGAACACCTGAAAATCAATCACAACCATCCCCCGCAAACCCGGACCCCGCAAACCCGGACCCCGCAAAATGTAGGGGCGACCGTTCGGGGCGCCCGCACTCCGCGACATCAAAAACGATTGGAACAATCGTAAAAAACCGCAAATCACCCCGCAAACCCGGGACCCGCGACCCCGGGCCCGCAAAATGTAGGGGCGCCCGTTCGGGGCGCCCGCACTCCGCGACATCAAAAACGATTGGAACAATCGTAAAAACCCGCAAAAAAAACGTAAACTCGGGCCCCACAAACCCGGGCCCACAAACCCGGACC
>JAAVCF010000013.1 GCA_014802445.1 Bacteroides sp.
TTTGCGGGGCGGTTTTGTCGCGGAGGGCGGGCGCCCCGAACGGGCGCCCCTACATTTTGCGGACGTTGNTTTGCGGGGCGGTTTTGTCGCGGAGNGCGGGCGCCCCGAACGGGCGCCCCTACATTTTGCGGACGTTGNTTTGCGGGGNGGTTTTGTCGCGGAGGGCGGGCGGCCTTGCGTTTTGCGTGGTTTGGGAGGGGGTTGCATGTTACTCTATATTTTATTCGTAAATTTGCAGGGNTGAAACTAACCGTTTACAGATTAATTCTTTTGAAATCTCAGGAAATAAGCTATGAATCTTCCCAATGACCCGATAATGCTGCTGAGCGTAATCAATATGAAGCTCAGAGATGAATATGGCTCGCTCGACGAGCTGTGTGACGACCTGGAGNTTGACCCCATNGAGCTGCAGGCCAAGCTCGCCGAGGCCGGATTTGAATATCTGCCCGAGGCCAATCAGTTTCGCTGACGCGCTGACGGCGCACAATATTTACCCGGGGGGCAAAGGCTCATTTTCAGNCTTTTGCCCCTCGGGTTCGCTATAATTACCCTATATGGCAAGGGAATGAACGTGAATTTTGCTAACTTTGCCATCGCTCAGGCTCAGCTTGAGTCAACATAAATAAGAAAGNGCTTTTCGCGTCATTCACTTGCTGAAACCTAGGAAATTTCAACGATGAGATACAGAATGAACGTGAATGAAGGCTCTCTTTGGCTTGTAGTATCGTCAACTTGGCATACAGGGTCAGAGTGGAGCTGCCATGTCACATGCCCCTGTATCTCCGGGAATTCCTAGGCCCGCAGCAATGGAGAGTGTGAAAGGCAGGCTCCACTTTCGGTTTGAGTCATCTCCCCCNTCCNCGCTGCCCGAGAGCCTGAGGCAGTGCGCCAAGCGCCCCCTCTCCGGACCATGCATCAGCCATTGTCAACCGCCGTCACCAAAAGCCCTGTCCGGCTCATAGCCGCCGCCACAGCCATCACCGCCTTGCTGCTCACGCTCCTTGCCTTTGGGCTGAGCCTTATTGCTCCGGCCANTGAGGAGGCAAGCCTNCCCGAAGNCANCCTGCTCTACACCTACTCTCAGCCGGACAACTATCTGGGCTACAAGCGCCTTGACATCATCCTGAGNCCCGACGGAGCGGCCACNGCATTGATTGAGNNCGCCGANACCACTCTGAGCTTCAGCGGCCGCTGGCACACGGCTGACCACTGCATCACGGAGCTGGAGTTTGACNGCGGGTCGGCTCTGTGGGTGTGGGGGAGCGACTATGTGGGATTCGAGGCCTCACGCGCCGCCATCCGCNGCGGNCGGCTCTATCCCGACGTGGCCCACGCGCGCCTGCGCCATCCCCGCAGCGTGGCCGTGGGCGGTCCCCGCAAGCGCTGACTTCGGGGCNGCGGCGAAAAATAGCGCCGAAAGTTTGCGCGGATGAAAAAAAAAGGTTACCTTTGCGGCGTTTTTAACAATCAATCATTTTATTAACCACAATGAACCACTACGAAACCGTTTTCATTTTAACTCCCGTTTTGTCTGATGCTCAGATGAAGGAAGCGGTAGAAAAGTTTGAGAAGGTGCTGACCGACAACGGCGCATCTATCGTCAACAAAGAAGAGTGGGGTCTTCGCAAGCTTGCCTACCCCATCCAGAAGAAGTCAACCGGCTTCTATGCCCTGATTGAGTTTGACGCCAACGCTGACATTGTCAAGAAGCTCGAAACCGCCTATCGTCGTGACGAGCGCGTNATCCGCTTCCTCACTTTCCGCCTCGACAAGTACGCTGCCGAATACGCTGCAAAGCGTCGCAGCCTCCGCGCCGGCAAAGCAGAGACNAAAATCGAAGTTAAAGAAGAAGTAAAGGAAAACTAAATCATGGCACAGCAATCAGAAATCCGCTACCTCACTCCCCTGTCGGTAGACGTTAAGAAGAAAAAATACTGCCGTTTCAAGCGCAGCGGCATCAAATACATCGACTACAAGGATCCCGAATTCCTCAAGAAGTTCCTCAACGAGCAGGGCAAAATCCTTCCCCGCCGCATCACCGGCACCTCGCTGAAGTTTCAGCGTCGCGTGGCTCAGGCCGTTAAGCGTGCCCGCCACCTGGCTCTCCTGCCCTATGTGACCGACCTGATGAAGTAAGAAATCCCCCCTCTACACGTTAAGGAATCATGAAAGTAATTCTCAAAGAAGATATCAACAACCTCGGCTACAAGGACGACGTGGTCGAAGTGAAGGACGGCTATGGCCGCAACTATCTCATCCCCCAGGGCAAGGCAGTGATCGCCACTGAGTCAGCCCTGAAAATCCTTGCCGAAAACCAGCGCCAGCGCGCTCACAAGCTCGCCCAGATCAAGGCTGAAGCTGAAGCTGCCGCCGCTGCCCTCAAGGACGTGGCCCTCACCATCGGCGCCAAGACCAGCTCCACCGGCACCATCTTCGGTTCTGTTGGCGCTCTCCAGGTGGCNGAAGCNCTCGAGAAGCTTGGCCACAACGTTGACCGCAAGATCATCTACATCAAGGACTCTGTGAAGGAAGTGGGCAACTACACCGCACAGATCAAGCTCCACAAGGAAGTGACCGTGGAGATTCCCTTCGAAGTAGTGTCAGAATAATCAGCCTCNGGCTGANTCATCCACAGGGGTGTGCCGAATCCGTTTCGGCACACCTTTTTTAACTCCCTCCCATCCCCATCCATCCACCCCATCCACCACCCCACAGCTCACTCATTATGGTTTACCCCGACAGCTTTGAGAAGAAAATAGGTTTTGACGGCGTGAGGCCCCACCTGACCAAGCTCTGCGTGACCCTCCCCGGGCGCGCCATGGTGGCCGACATGGCTTTCACGGCCGATTACGGCCTGGTGAGCCGCCGCCTCGACGCCACAGCCGAGATGCTGGCCATTGTCAGCGCCGAAGAGGCTCTGCCGCTCGACACCCTGGGCGACATTGCCGCCATCCTCGGCGCCGTGAGAGTGGCCGGGGCGGGCATGGCCGTGGATGACCTTGTGAAGCTGCGCGCCTTCCTGGCCTCGGCGGCGGCCCTGAGCGAATATTTCAGCCGCCAGCGCGAACCCGAAACCGGGCGCTCACCCTGGCCCGTGCTTGACACTCTGGCCATAGCCCTGCCCACCTTTGCCGAGCTCCGCGCAGCCATTGACCGCACCATTGACCGCTATGGCAACGTCAAGGACAACGCCTCGGCCGAGCTGGCCGACATCCGCTCGCGCCTGCGCTCGGTGAGCGGCACCATCAATTCCATCCTGCGCCGTGTGATGGCCCGCGCCGTGAGCGAAGGGCTGATTGAGGGCGACGCCACACCCTCGGTGCGCGACGGCCGCCTGGTGCTTCCCGTGTCGCCCGCCAACAAGCGCCGCATCAGCGGAATTGTCCACGACGAGAGCGCCTCAGGCAAGACGGTCTACATTGAGCCCGCCGAGGTGGTGGAGGCCAACAACCGTGTGCGCGAGCTGGAGATGGAGGAGCGGCGCGAGATTGCCCGCATCATGGCGGCCCTGGCAGCCCTGATGCGCCCTGACATTGACGAGATGCTGGCCTGCTACGCCGACATTGGCGAGCTCGACTTCATCCGCGCCAAGGCCCTCTTTGCCCACGAAACGGGCGGCTGCCGCCCCGCCGTGGCCCCGCAGCCGGAGATGGAATGGTACCACGCCTGCCACCCCCTGCTGGAGATGTCGCTCCGCCGTCAGGGCAAGGAGATTGTGCCGCTCGACGTGGTGCTCAGCCCCGAGCGCCGCATCCTGGTGATATCCGGCCCCAACGCCGGCGGCAAGTCAGTGTGTCTCAAAACCGTGGGCACACTCCAGTATATGCTCCAGTGTGGCATGCTCCCGCCGGTGCACGACAACAGCCGCTTCGGCATCTTCACCGACATCTTCGTTGACATAGGCGACGACCAGTCAATCGAGGACGACCTCAGCACCTACTCCTCCCACCTCCGCTCCATGAAATTCTTCCTCCAGAAGGGGGGAGCGGCCTCGCTGCTGCTCATCGACGAGTTTGGCGGCGGCACTGACCCGCAGATAGGCGGCGCCATAGCCCAGGCCATCCTCCACCGCTTCAACGACAAGCGGATGTGGGGCGTCATCACCACCCACTATCCTAACCTGAAGCACTTTGCCGAGGACACTGACGGCCTGGTGAACGGCTCCATGCTCTATGACCGCCACCTGATGCAGCCCATGTTTAAGCTCTCCATAGGCAATCCCGGCAGCTCCTTCGCCCTGGAGATTGCGCGCAAAACGGGCCTTCCCGCCGAGGTTATCGACGAGGCAAGCGAGATTGTGGGCAGCGACTATGTGAACCTCGACAAATACCTCCTTGACATTGCCCGCGACAAGCGCTACTGGGAAAACAAGCGCACCGCCATCCATCGCCGCGAGAAAGAGCTTGAGGCCACCCTTGAGCGCTACAAGCTCGAAGCCGAGACCCTGCGCCGCTCGCGCCGCGAGATTCTTGACGATGCCCGCCTTGAGGCCAAGCGCATCCTCGAAGGATCAAACGCCGCCATTGAGCGCACCATCAGCGACATCCGCTCGGCCCAGGCCGACAAGGAGCGCACCCGCGAGGCCCGCCGCCGCCTGGAGGAGGAGCGCCGCAACCTCGAGCAGCAGAAAGGGGCCGACTCAGGCGCCGCCAAACTCCTTGGCAAAGCGCCCAAGGATAAGCGCAAGCCCCGCCCCGAAGCCCCGAAGCGCAAGGAGGAAGCCCCGCTGGCCCCGGGCGACACGGTGAAGCTTGACGGCAGCGGCTCGCCCGGCAAAATCCTGGAGATTTCAGGCAAGAACGCCATCGTGGCCTTCGGCATGATAAAAACCACTGTGAAGCTTGACCGCCTGCAGCGCTCCAACGCGCGCATTGACTCAGGCGCCTCGGCCAAGGCCTCGTTTGTGTCAAGCGCCACCTCCGACGCCATGCGCCGCCGTCAGCTCGACTTCCGTCAGGACATCGACGTGCGCGGCATGCGTGTGGACGAGGCGCTCCAGGCCGTCACCTATTTCATTGACGATGCCATCCAGTTCAGCGCCAAGCGAGTGAGAATCCTCCACGGCACCGGCACGGGCGCACTGCGCCAGAGCCTGCGTCAGTATCTGGCTACGGTGCGCGGCGTGGCGGGCTTCCATGATGAGGATGTGCGCCTTGGCGGCGCCGGCATCACCGTGGTGAACCTCGATTAAAGCTGCGAGAGCTGAAACACGATGAACGCCGCTATCCAGGCCACCACCGTGTTATAGACCACCGAGAACACGCCGTAGCCCCAATGGCCCGTCTCCTTGACGATAGCCACCACTGTGGCCAGGCAGGGGCAGAACAGCAGGATAAACACCATGAAGGCAAGCGCCGAGCCGGCCGTGAAATCGGGCCGGCCGTTTACGCCGGCCGTCTTGATGCGCTCAGCCAGAGTGGCATCGGCCACAGCCTCGTCGCCGGTGTAGAGCACACCGAGGCTCGACACCACAATCTCCTTGGCGGGCACCCCGGCCACGGCCGCCACAGTGGCGCGCCAATGGAATCCGCAGGGCACCATCACAGGGTTGACAGCCTTGCCAATCATCTCAAGATATGAGTCGCGCGAGGGGTCGATGGTTGAATCATCCACCTCGGTGAGCACCTCCTGAGCCGCGGGTTCGGCGGACGACGTCTCGGCGTCATGACGCGGGAAATAGTTGAGCGCCCACACCACGATGCTGGCCACGAGAATCACGCCGCCCATCTTGCGCAGATACTGCTCGCCCTTGCTCCACATGTGGCGCAGCGAGGCCTTCATTGTGGGAAGGCGATAGGGGGGCAGCTCCATGACGAAGGGGGTCTCGTCGGCCTTGAAGTAGAAGCGTCGCAGCAGGCGCGCCGTAATCACGGCCAGCGCTATGCCCAGCAGATAAAGACACATGAACACCAGTGTGGCATGGTTGGGGAAGAACGCCCCGATGAGCAGCACATAGATGGGCAGACGCGCCGAGCATGACATGAACGGATTAATCAGAATGGTAATCAGGCGGCTGGAGCGGCTCTCGATGGAGCGCGCGGCCATGATGGCCGGCACATTGCAGCCGAAGCCCATGAGCAGCGGGATGAATGACTTGCCGTGGACCCCCATGCGGTGCATCACGCGGTCCATGATGAAAGCGGCGCGGGCCATGTAGCCCGAGTCCTCCATAAAGGAGATGCAGAAATAGAGAATGAGGATGTTAGGCAGGAACACAATCACACCGCCCACTCCGCCGATGATGCCGTCGGCAATGAGGTCCTTGAGCGGGCCTGCGGGCATGTAGGTGCCCACCTGAGTGCCAATCCAGGCCACCAGGCTCTCAATCCACTCCATGGGGTAAGAGCCAATCTGAAACGTAGCCCAGAAAATGAAGGCCATGATGGCTATGAAGATGGGGAAGCCGAAGAGGCGGTTGGTGACGATGGAGTCAATGACGTGGGTGGTCGACACCGTCTCGCGGCGCGTGCGCTCCACCGTCTCCTTCAGCGCCCCTGAGATGAAGCCATACTTCTCGCTGGCTATGAGCGACGAGATGTCCTCGCCGGGGAAGGCGGCCGCAAGGCGGGCCAGCTCGGCATCGCGGAGGCGAATAATGTCAGGCGCTTCAGGCGATTTCTGAATCAGCTCCTCCATCTCGCTGTCGCCCTCCAGGAGCTTGATGGCCATGTAGCGGGGCGAGAACAGCGGGGGGATGTAGCCGTCGGGCTTCAGGCGGTCATTGAGCACCCTGACACTCTGCTCCAGCTCCGTGCCAAGGTTCACATGGATGTGGCGCACACTCTCTGCCTGCCCCTCAAACACGGCTATCACCGTCTCGAAAAGGCGGTCCACTCCCTCGCCGGTGCGGGCCGTGGTGGGCACGATGGGCACCCCTATCATGTCGCCCAGCTTCTCATAGTCAAGGCGGGTGCCGGAGTTTAGCAGCTCGTCATACATGTTGAGCGCAATCACCATCGGGCGGTTCATGTCAATGAGCTCGGTGGTGAGATAGAGGTTGCGTTCGAGGTTTGAGCCGTCCACCACGTTGACAATCACATCGGGGTGCTTGTCGCGCAGATAGCGGCGCACGTAGAGCTCCTCGGGCGAGTAGCTGGCCAGGGAGTAGGTGCCGGGCAGATCCACGATGTTGAAGCGATAGCCCTGCGAGATGAAGTGGCCCGTCTTGGCATCGACGGTCACACCGCTATAATTGCCTGTGTGTTCGCGGGCTCCTGAGGCAATGTTGAAAAGCGAGGTTTTGCCGCAGTTGGGGTTGCCGATAAAGGCCACGTTGATTACCCTGCCGGGTGCGTGGCCGTCATTAGCATGGCCGGCCTGATGGGCCTCATGACGGCGGCCGGAATTGCCCGGCTGCGAGGCATCGTCCAGAGGAGTCACCTCCACCAGCTGCGCCTCGCTGCGGCGCAGCGACACCTCGTAGCCCATCACGGAATATTTCACAGGGTCATGCAGCGGCGCCTGGAGCAGATTCTTCACCTCGCGCCCCTTCACGAAGCCCATTTCAATCATGCGCTTGCGGAAAGCTCCGTGGCCCAGAATCTTGACAATGACTCCGCTCTGGCCCGGTTTGAGTTCCGATAGTTTCATACCTTTTTCAAAGTTGATTGGTTTTTACGGGCGCAAAGGTCGGAAAAAGCTGCGAAACCACCNCCCCGCCGCCTGCATTAATTTATACCCAATCCAAACAATAACACTTTTTAACCTTTCGTCATCCCTCCCCGGGGGCCCAAGACCCCGCCGGAAGCCCCTGAAAGAGCCAAATGGCTGACACGGCGTGAGATTTTTACGTGNCAGCCCCCTTCATTCCGAAAAAATTTCGTAACTTTGCCAAATATTAGGAATATTCCACCATTTGACAATTCATAATGGAGAAACCCAAAGTTTTATTCATCTCCCAGGAAATTTCGCCTTACCTGCCTGAGACGCACATGTCAGTGCGCGGCCGCATGATTCCCACCGGCGTGCAGGAAAACGGTTACGAAGTTAGAACCTTCATGCCCAAATACGGATGCATCAANGAGCGCCGCAACCAGCTCCACGAAGTGATCCGCCTGTCAGGCATGAATCTCATCATCGATGACTCTGACCATCCCCTTATTATTAAGGTGGCCACCCTGCAGCCCACCCGCATGCAGGTTTACTTCATTGACAACGATGATTACTTCAGCACATCGCCCGTCAAGGACCTTGAAATCAATCTCTCGCCGGCCGACAACGACGAGCGCACCATGTTCTACGTGCGCGGCGTGGTGGAGACCGTCAAGAAGCTCCGCTGGGCTCCCGCCATCATCCACTGCTCGGGATGGATTTCGGCCCTTGCGCCCCTCTATCTGAAGCGAATGTATGCCGACGACCCCGCCTTCCGCGACGCCAAGATTGTCTACTCCATCACTGACCCCACCACCCTGCCCGAGAATCTCGACGAGCGCTTCGTTGAGAAGCTCCTGATGGACGGCACGTTCAGCAAAGAGGATGTGGAAGCCCTTGGCGAAGGCCCCGTGGGCATTGAAGGCCTCACCCGCCTGGCTGCCCGCTACGCCGACGGCATCATTGCCGCCCACCCTGACCTCGCCCCTGAAATCATCGAAGCCGCCAAGGAGTCAGGAAAGCCCTTCCTTGACTACACCGACAGCATCGACGAAGCCGTGGCGAAATACATTGATTTCTACAAACAGCTCTGATTCCGCCCACCACCGGCTCTCCACAGCCCGGACCCCGCGGATTCACGGAAACTGACATCATGAAGAAACTCCTCTTTATCGCTGCGGTAATTGCCGCCATGTGCTGCGCCACCTCATGCGACGACGACGTGTCGCCCATCGGCTCCTCGCTCGTCAAGGACCAGATTGAGATTATCATTGACACCACCTATAACCTCACCGGTCACTCCGTTGAGAGCCCCTATGTGCAGGCCCACACCGTGCTCCAGCTCATAGGCTCAATGACCGCCGAAGGCTACGGCACATTCTCATCATCCGTGGTCACCCAGTTCATGCCCACGGAGACCTTCGTCACCGAAGGCGTCACCGCTGAGTCAATTGACTCGGTGAAGCTCATCATGCGTGTACCCCTCGGCGCCTATGTGGGCGACTCGATGGCCATCATGGGCCTCACCGCCTACCCCCTGACGCGCCAGCTCCCCTCGGCAATCACCAGCGCCTTTGACCCTCAGGGCTACTTTGACGCCTCGGCCCCGATGGGCTCCACCATGTATGCCCTCAACGGCGGCGCCGTGCCTGACTCCATGGCCTCATTCCCTTACCGCTTCATCACCATTGACCTGGGCAAAGAGTTTGGCCGCAAGGTGTTCAACAAGTACAAGGACTCCCCCTCCACCTTCGCCACCCCCGAGGCCTTCGCCCAATGGTTTCCCGGCATGTATCTGGCCAACACCTTCGGCAGCGGCCGCGTGGCCCAGGTGGACTCCACGGTCATCTCCATGTATTACCGCCAGACCCTCCCCATTGACGACGAGAAGAACCCCCGCGACACCGTTTACAATCGCGTGAGCTCATATCTGGCCGTCACCCCCGAGATTCTGACCAACAACAACATGGCCTTCACCATCGCCCCCTCGCTCAACGAGCGCGCCAAGGCCGGCGAGCCCATCCTCGTGGCCCCCACAGGCTATGATGTGCAGATGAACTTCCCCGCCCGCGACATCATCAAGCGCTACCGCTCAAGCGGCACTGACCTGACGGTGGTCAACTCGCTGCAGCTCACCGTGCCCGTGGAGGAGATTCCCAACAACTTCGGCATCACCCCGCCCCCTTACGTGCTGCTGGTCAAGAAGTCAATGAAGGACGAATTCTTCGCCAAATCAATGCTTCCTGACAACATCAACTCATTCTATGCCGACTACGACAGCTACACTCGCAGCTACACCTTCACCGACATGCGCGACTACATCCTCGACCTCCTGGCCAAGGACGAAGTGACGGATGAGGATGAAGAGTTTGTGGTGTGTGCAGTGACGATGAGTTTCGAAAAGCGCGCCTCCTCCTCGGCCAGCATCTACTATCTCTACTACTACGGCATGAGCAACACCGAGACCGAAGTGGTGGCCGGCGTGACCCCTTACGTCCACCGTCCTGCCATGGCCAAGCTCGCCCTTGACAAGTCAAAAATTACTTTCACATATAGTGTGCAGAATCTAAATTTTTAGTATCTTTGCACCGCTGAAAGCAAATTGGCCGCAATAGCTCAGTTGGTAGAGCATTTCATTCGTAACGAAAAGGTCGTGGGTTCGAGTCCCACTCGCGGCTCAGATTAAATTAAAAGAGCCTCAGTCAGTTAGCAATCTGGCTGAGGCTCTCTTTTTGTTAATGCCTTTTTTGAGGGGGTATTTCCCAAATTTGAGCCTGAGGTTTGACTCTATTTTGACTCTGGAAATGTAGGGGCGGCCGTTCGGGCCGCCCGCCCCTCCGCGACAAATCCACGGAGGGGTGTTTATGGGTGTTTATGGGTGTTTACGATTGTTCCAATCGTTTTCGGTGTCGCGAAGGGCGGGCGCCCCGAACGGGCGCCCCTACATTTTGCGGGGCGGTTTGCGGGTTATTACGATTGTTCCAATCGTTGTCGGTGTCGCGGAGGGCGGGCGCCCCGAACGGGCGCCCCTACATTTTGCGGAGCGGTTTGCGGTTTTTTACGATTGTTCCAATCGTTTTCGGTGTCGCGGAGGGCGGGCGCCCCGAACGGGCACCCCTACATTTTGCGGGACGATTTGCGGACGATGGATGCGATTGTTTCTCAATCGTTTTCGGTGTCACGGAGTGCGGGCGCCCAGAACGGGCGCCCCTACATTTTGCGGGGCGGTTTGCGGACGATGGATACGATTGATTCTCAATCGTTTTCGGTGTCGTGGAAGGCGGGCGCCCAGAACGGGCGCCCCTACATTTTGCGGGGCGGTTTGCGGACGATGGGGCGGACGCACCGGAGGGCGGACGTAACTCCTAACTCCTAACTCCTAACTAACATCTCGTATCGGGGGATTTCGCGGAGGAAGCGGTAGGTGCCTTCGGGGGTGAACTCGCAGCAGTAGTGGCTCAGGCCGTTGGTCACCACGAGCCACCGTGCTCCCACCACCACATTGTAACGCGCAATCTGGTCAAACACCTTCTGAGTGATGGCCACATGCGGCGCCTTACACTCCACCACCATCAGCGGGCGCATGCCGGCGCGGGAATAGACCACCGTGTCACATCGCCGCTGAGTGTCGTTGAGCTTGATGCCCACCTCATTGGCCATCAGTCCGCGCGGATAGCCCAGTGTCACAATCAGATGATTCACAAAGCATTGGCGCACCCACTCCTCAGGCGTCAGCGCCACAAAGCGCCCCCGCAGAGAGTCGAAAATCTCGCTATGGCGAGTGCCCCTGCGCAGGCGCGGAGCATAAGGCGGAAGGTTTAAGGGGGGCAGATGGTCCATGAGTGGGGAATTTTTTGTAAATTTACAAAAATTTCCGTCAATGGCAGCCCCCAAAACCGCATCGTTCACTGATTTGGCCCGCTTTGTGGCCAAGGGTCACGACCTCGCTCCCGTGTATATGCTTCACGGTGAGGAGGGTTTTTATATTGACCGGCTCGTGAAGATTTTTGAGAATCTCGTGCCCGAGGCCGACCGTGATTTCAATCTCACCACCCTCTACGGCCCCCAGACCACCATGGCAACGGTCCACGAAGTGTGTCGCCGCTTCCCCATGATGAGCGACCGCCAGGTGGTGATTCTCAAGGAGCTGCAGAATGTGAGCGCCGACGAGCTGCGCAAGCTCGCCCCCTATCTGCGGCAGCCCTCGCCCACCACTGTGCTCGTGGCCTGCTTCCGCGGCGAGAAGGCCAAGGGCAAGGAGATGCTCGACGCCGCCCGTGAAGGTGGAGCCGTGTTCTTCGAATCAAAGAAACTCAAGGAGAGCCAGGTGACCGGCGAGCTCTCATCGCTGCTCCGCACCCACGGCCTCAACATTGAGCCCAAAGGGCTGGAGCTGATGTGTAGCCACGTGGGCACCGACCTGTCGCGCCTCTACAACGAAGTGGACAAGCTCGCCACGGCCCTGCCCAAAGGCTCCATGGTGACCCCTGAGGTGATTCAGAAGCTCATTGGCATCAACAAGGACTACAACAGCTTTGAGCTGGCCGACGCCCTACTGCGCCGCGACGCCGCCAAAGCCTTTGACATCGTGAAGCGCTTTGCCGCCAACCCCAAGGACAAGAACAACGCCTTTCCGCAGGTGATAGCGGTGGTGTTCGGCAAATTCTCTGACCTGATGGTGTGTCACTTCGCCCCTGACAAGAGTCCCGCCGGGCTGGCGCGGGCCACCGGCGGCTCCGAATGGGCCATGCGCCATCTCATCCCCGTGATGCGTAACTACAATGCCTTTCAGGTCATTGAAATCATAGGAATCCTCCGCCGCACCGATGCCCAAAGCAAAGGCATAGGCAGCCGCCAGGACCCCTTTGACCTGATGCACGACATGGTGTTCAGCATCCTCACAGCCCCCGGCCGCCTCCCTTACTGAGCGCCCCCGGAGCCGCAAAGAGGAAAAAAGTGTGGACCTAAATAATAAACCGCCCCGCGGTTTCGTTATTTTTTAGTAATTTTGGGCCGTTTAACAAGCGGTCGGTTAATTACGTCACACTATTAAACAAATCTTGCAAATCATACATTTTTAATCATCTGAGATGAAAAAGTATTTTGTTCCGGTGGCTGTTTTGGCTGCAACCATAATTTCGGCTACAGCAGCCAAGAAGAGCTCTGACCCCGTGCTGATGACCGTCAACGGCAAGGACGTGCCCGTCAGCGAATTTCTCTATCTCTACCAGAAAAACAACCGTCAGCAGGCTGAGCCCCAGACGCTGGACGAATACCTTGACATGTTCGTCAAATATAAGCTTAAAGTGGCCGATGCCGAAGCCGCAGGCCTCGACACCACCGCCGCGTTCCGCAAAGAATACGTGGGCTACTGCGACGACCTGGCCAAGCCTTACCTCACTGACTCAACAGTGGTGGACCGCCTGCGCCACGAAGCCTATGAGCGCATGAAAACCTCGCGCAAGGTGAGCCACATCATGCTCCCCGCCGGACGCACCCCCGCCGAGCGTGCCGCCAACATGCAGCGCCTCGACTCTATCCGCACCGCCATCCTCGGCGGCGCTGACTTCGGCGAAATGGCCGTGAGATACTCCGTTGACCGCGCAGCCGTGCGCAATCACGGCGAGATGGGCTGGATCAATGCCACCGGCCTCCCCTTCCCCTTTGTGGAAGCAGCCTACGCCACTCCCGTAGGTCAGATTTCCGAGCCCTTTGACGACGCCCCCTACGGCCTCCACATCATCCGCGTGGAGGACGAAAAGGCCAACCCCGGCCAGGTGAGCGCCCGCCATATCCTCAAGCTCACCCGCGGCCTCTCGCCTGAAGAAGCAGCCGTCAAGAAACACCAGATTGACTCCATCTACACCGTCCTGAAAAACGGCGCCGACTTTGCCGACGTGGCCACCCGCGAGAGCGAAGACCCCGGCTCGGCCCGCCGCGGAGGCGAGCTCGGATTCTTCGGCCCCGGCCAGATGGTGCCCGAATTTGAAGCCGCCGCTTTCTCACTCGCTGACGGCGAGATTTCCGAGCCTTTCGCCACCGCCTACGGCTACCACATTGTCCAGACCACGGCCCATCAGCCCGTGGCTGCCTTTGAGGACTGCGTGGCCGACATTGACCGCCAGATTTCAGCCGACTCACGCGCCAACCTTCCCCGCAAGGCCAGCCTCGAAAAATTCCGCGCTCAGCTGGGCGGCGGCATCAACGCCGTCGAGCTTGAGAAGATTAACGCCGACATTGCCGCCAACTCCGGCCTTGACTCGCTCCTGCTTGCCAAGATTCGTCAGAACCCCGCCGTGCTCGCCACCGTGGGCGCCTCGCAGATCAAAGCCTCTGACGTGGCCGGCGCCCTCACCCTCAAAGCGCCCCTGACCACCGAAGTGGCCACCGAAGTGTTTGCCAACACCCTCAACACCCTCCTGGACGACGCCACCGCCACCGAAGCGCGCGCCAACCTCGCCCAGATGGACCCCTCTTACCGCAACCTCATCAACGAATATCGCGACGGCATCCTCCTCTTCGAGGTCAGCAACCGCGAAGTGTGGGACCGCTCAAACAAGGACAACGAAGGCCTTGAAGCCTACTTCAACGCCCACAAGGACAACTACAAATGGGACGCCCCCCGCTTCAAGGGCATAATCATCTCAGCCACCACTGACTCCATTGCCGACGCCGCCAAGGCCTATCTGGCCGCCAACCCCGTGGGCGTTGACTCACTGGTGCAGAAGCTCCGCGACAACTTCGGCCGCAACATCCGCATTGAGCGCAAAGTCTTTGCTCAGGGTGAGGACCCCGTGGTGGACTATCTGGGCTTCAACGGTCCCAACCCCGGCCAGCAGGGCAAATGGACAGGTTTCTTCCTCTATGAAGGCAAGGTGCTTGACGCCCCCGAAGAGGCTGCCGACGTGCGCGCCCTCGTGGTCAATGACTATCAGCAGTGGCTCGAGCAGCAGTGGCTTGCCCGCCTGGAAAAGACCTACCCCGTGAAAATCAACAAGAAAGAGCTCAAAAAGCTCTCTAAATAATCCCTCACGCTAACACGCCTACCCAAGTGCTCATAAAAAAACTTATCCTTCCCGCCTCCCTCGCCGCTGCCGCAATAGCGGCCTGGGCAGGCACTGACAATGTGGCCGAAGAGGCCGCATGGGTCATCGGCGACCAGCCCATCTGGAAATCCGAAATCGAAGAAGCCTATCAGCAGATTCTTTATGAGCGCACACCGCTGACCGGCGACCCCTACTGCGTAATCCCCGAACAGCTCGCCGTGGAGAAGCTCTATCTCCATCAGGCCGACATTGACACCGTCGAGGTGCAGCCCGCCATGGTGGCCCAGCGCGTTGACGGCATGCTCAACTACTATGCCGCCTCACTCGGCTCACGCGAGAAGGTGGAGCAGGTGTTCAACAAATCATGGAATGACCTGCGCGAATCCCTCACCGAGATGCAGACCAACCAGAGCCGCGTGGCTCAGGTGCAGGCCAATCTCACCAAGGATGTCACCGCCACCCCCGCCGACGTGCGCCGCTTTGTCAACTCCCTGCCGCAGGACAGCCTCCCTTACGTGCCCCTGCAGGTGGAAGTGCAGATTCTCACCCTCCAGCCCCTCATCCCCCGCGAAGAGATTGAAGAGGTCAAGGCACGCCTGCGTGACTACACCGAGCGCGTCAACAACGGCGAAAGCGACTTCTCCACCCTCGCCATCCTCTACAGCCAGGACCCCGGCAGCTCTTCGCGCGGCGGCGAGCTCGGCTTCATGGGCCGCGGACAGCTCGTGCCTGAATACGCCGCAGTGGCCTTTAACCTCAATGACCCCAAGCGCGTCAGCAAAATCGTCGAGACGGAGTTTGGATTCCACATCATCCAGCTCATTGAAAAGCGCGGCGACCGCATCAACACCCGCCACATCCTCCTCCGGCCCAAGGTGAGCGACAAAGACCTATCTGACGCCATCACGCGCCTTGACTCCATCCGCGCCGACATGACCGGCGGCAAGTTCACCTTCGAGGAAGCCGTGCAATACCTCTCGCAGGACAAGGACACCCGCAACAACCGCGGACAGATGGTCAACCAGCAGAACGGCACCACCCGCTTCGAGATGTCACAGCTCCCCCAGGAAGTGTCAAAAGCCGTCAGCACCCTCCAGCCCGGCGAAATCTCGTCGCCCTTCATCATGAAGGACTCCAAAAACCGCGATGTGGTGGCAATCGTCAAGCTCTCTGACCGCATTGAAGGCCACAAAGCCAACTATGCCGACGACTATCAGCAGCTCAAAACCCTCTACGAAGAGCGCAAGAAGGAGCAGATTCTCGCCGACTGGCTCAACAAGAAGATTGCCGATACCTATGTGCGCATTGAAGACGGATGGCGCAACTGCAACTTCCGCTACAAAGGATGGATAAAAGAGAAAGCCTCCGAATGATTCCCTCCCCTCACAGCCCCCAAAGCAACAACGGCTCTCGCCCCCGTCGCAGCTCACTGCTCGCGCTGGGGGCGGCTGTCATTATCGGTCTGCCCGTGGTGATGGGCCAGAGCCCCGCCCCTAAGGCCCCCGCGCCACCCAAGGCGCAGGCTCCCGCCGCCACCACCGTGAAGCCCACCGTGCCCGGCGCTGACCGCCACCAGCCCGGAAAGGTGTTTCTGGAGCATGCCGACCTCCTGGAGATGGACGAGAAGCGCAGCCCCGACTTCCAGATTCTCCGGGGCAACGTGGTGTTTCGCAAGGACAACATGTTCATGTACTGCGACAGCGCCTACTTCTACGAAGCCACAAACTCCCTCGACGCATTCTCAAACGTCAAGATGGAGCAGGGCGACACCCTCTTCGTCTACGGCGACGAGCTCAACTATAACGGCCTTGACCAGATTGCCCGCCTCTTTGCCGACCCGGGACGGCGTGTGAGGATGATTAACCGCGACGTGACCCTCAGCTCTGACCGCTTCACCTACGACATTGAGCTCAACAAAGGCTACTACGACACCGGCGGAGAGCTAACCGACAAGAACAACCGCCTCACATCCCTGGAAGGCGAATACTATCCCGCCACCAAGGACGCGTTCTTCTTTCAGAACGTGGTCCTCACCGGGCCCCACCGAAACGACACCCTGGTGATGCGCACCGACTCGCTGCGCTACAACACTGACTCCCGCATAGCCACCCTGCTCTGTTACACCGAGATTGAAAACCGCGACGGCAAAATCATATCCACCTCCGGCACCTACAACACCGCCACCGAAAAAGCCGACCTCTTTGCCCGCTCACGCGTGATTACCACCCAAGGCAACACCCTTGAGGGCGACACGCTCTTTTACGACCGCCGAACAGGCATTGGCGAAGCCTTCGGCAACATGGTCATCAACAACCCCGAGAAACACTCCACCCTCATGGGCGACTACGGCTTCTACAACGAGCTCACCGACTCAGCCTTCGTCACCGGCAGCGCCCTAGCAATGGAGTATTCCCGCCCTGACACCCTCTTCATCCACGCCGACACCATCGTGGCCCGCACCCTCCCTGACTCCACCCACATCACCGACGCCTTCCGCAATGTGCGGTTTTTCCGCCGCGACATCCAGGGCCTCTGTGACTCAATGGTGTTCACCGAGGCCGACTCCACCCTCCTGATGCGTCACCACCCGGTGATGTGGAACGGACAGCGACAGATTTTCGGCAACGAAATCATGGTCCACCTCACCGACTCCACCGCCGACTGGGCCCGCCTCCCTGACTTCGGCATGATGGTTGACCACATTGCCGACGACTGCTTCGACCAGCTCTCAGGCAGCGACATGACGGTGTGGCTCACCGACACCACCGTGACCCGCCTCTACGTGGAGGGCAACGTGCAGCTCATCCTCTTCCCCATGGAGCAGGACTCCACGTATAATAAATTTACCTTCGTGGAAAGCTCATTCCTTGACGCCACGTTCACTGACAACAACATTGACCACGTGCTCTTCTGGCCCGAGACCGAAGGGTTCGTCACCCCCCTCTATCTTGCCAAACCCAAGGAATACTTCCTGGAAACCTTCCAGAACTATTCCGACCTCCGCCCGCTGACCCCCGATGAAGTGTTTGACATCCCCGAGCGCATGAGCCTGCTGATGGCCCAGCCCCCGGTGGGCGGCCGGCGCCGTCCTGCCGAAGGTCCCCGCCGCGGCCCTGCCGTGCCCCGCCTGCCCGAGCGCATCATAGCCCCCGAGGCCAAGCCCGAGGCCGACCCCGCCACGGAAGCCGTGCCGGCAAAGCCGCGTGACCCCTCGCGCCCTGACTATCCTGATCTCCTGTAAAAAACAACCACTCTACAAACCATCCTAACCGTCAAAGCATGAAGAAACTACTCTATTCCATCGTGGCCATGATTCTGGTAATCATGTGTGCATGCTCATCAAAGAGCGCCGACTCAGCCACTGCCGCCGGCGCCGACTCAACTGCTGCCGCCACCGACACCTCGAAAGTACTCGTGGCCTACTTCTCCGCCACCGGCATCACCGCCGACGTGGCCCGTCGCCTTGCCGACGCCACCTCAGGCACCCTGCTGGAGATTGCGCCCGTCGAGCGCTACACCGAAGCTGACCTTGACTGGCACAACAAGCAGAGCCGCAGCAGCGTGGAGATGCAGGATTCCACCTCGCGCCCGGCCATCGTGCCCGACTCGCTCTCTATGGCTGACTACGATGTGGTGCTCATAGGCTTCCCCGTGTGGTGGGACCTCGCACCCCGCGAAATCAACACCTTCATCGAGAGCCATGACCTCGACGGCAAGACCATCTATGCCTTCGCCACCTCAGGCGGCTCCACCATCGCCAACAGCGCCCTGAAGCTCAAGGAAGCCTATCCCATGCTCTCATGGGGCGAAGGCAAGCTTCTCAACAGCCCCACCGACGAGGAAATCCAAGCCTGGGTGGCCACCCTCCGCTGATTCTCCCCCGCCGCATAAACACACCTCCGCCCCGCCGACTGATGCTGTCAGCGGGGCGGAGCGCATTTTATGGTTGCGGCAATCTCTCAGCCTATGGTGAGCGAGGTGAGCTCCACATCGCTCTTGCCCCGGGTCACGCTCTGCTCAATGGAGTCAACGAGAGTGTCAACTGATGCAAAGCGGGTGGAAAAATCGGGGATGAAATCGCTCACACCATGCTTGAGCAGCGCGTCCATGGCCGAGCCCACGCTGTACCACGCCGGCTCATGGGTGGGCACCAGCGGCCACTCCTTGACCTCCTCGCCAGCATCGTTGGGCCCCACGTGACACACCAGCCCAATCTCCAGCAGCTGGTTCACAAGGTCATTAACCAGCCTGGGCGGGATGGCATAGTCACGCACAATGGCCTCAGCCGTGAGCGGAGCCTCATTGTTCTTGAAGCGCTTAACGATGATGGTCAGGATAGCCAGCTGCACCTTCAGCCTATAGTTGACCGAAATGCGGTTAACCTGATTCTCAAAGGCAAACTGGAAGATGTTT
This sequence comes from Bacteroides sp., assembly GCA_014802445.1. Taxonomy (GTDB): domain Bacteria; phylum Bacteroidota; class Bacteroidia; order Bacteroidales; family Muribaculaceae; genus CAG-1031. Next base: position 19,050 of record JAAVCF010000013.1, read on the forward strand.
TGCGACGAATAGCAGACCCCCGCGCCAATAAACGTGATGAGCCACACAAGCTGCAGCCATATCAGCAGCAACGGCAGGAATGAGAATGAACCGTAGATGGCGTTATACTTGGCCACATACATCTGTCCCGACACGAAGAGCCACTGCAGCACCTGATAACCCGTGCCGGCAAGCACTCCCGCCGCAAGAGCGTTGAGAGGCTTCACGCGAGTGTTGGGCACGAGCATGTAAGCCCCCGCAAAGGCGAGCCATGAGAGCACCACCGAGGCCGAGTCAAGCAGAGTGGTCAGCACCGGCGTGAAGAAGTTCCAGTCAAAGAGGTGTTTGAGCGTGGACGACATCAGCACCGTGATGCCGCTGGAGCATATCATCAACACGGGCAGGATGAGCAGGATGGCCGTGTAGTCACTGAGCTTGCGCCAGATGGTGCGCCCGTTTTTCACGCCCCAGATGGAGTTGAACACATCCTCCACATTGCTCAGCAGCGAAATCAATGTCCAGAGCAGGAAAGCGATGCCGATGCCCACAAAGAGCCCCTCGGAGGCCTGTTCCAGATAGGAGTCCACGAAGCGAAACGACGTGTCCAGCACCCTTCGCTGCGCCGGGAAGTAGGCATAAAGCTCCTGCTGCAGATAGTCCTGAAGGCCGAATCCGCGCCCTATGGCCAGCAGCAGCGCCAGCATCGGCACAATGGCAAGCAGCGTCCTGTAGGTCATGGCGCAGGCCTTTGACTGAAGGTCGCCGTCAGTGAAGCCGCGAACCGTCAGGTTCACCACCTTCACCAGATTGACCTTCCAGGAGTGGCGCGAGTCCTGCCACACTCCGTTGTTGTAATATTCCCATGCCTGTTTGCCCCACTCCACCGAGCGGGTAATCAGAGAGGATAGCTTTGAGATTTTTTTATCAGCCACAGTGTTATGAGGGGGGATTGAAGGTGTGTGATGTGTCAGGGATGGTTATGAGCCGCGGGAGTGAGGGGGAATAGAGAAAAAGGGAAAGTGGTCGGGGCTATAAGCCGGGTTATGTCGTTGCGGCGCTTCGTCGCCTGACGGGGCTTACGCCTCCGCCGCGCGGCCACCGCCACGGTCTTGTCATTTATCTAGGCGGCCTAAACCGCTCAAGCAGCCTACCCCCCGGCAGCGGACGAGCAATCCTTAAATGCCGGTGTACTTGGCCTTGCAACCCATAAGACGTGCGGCACGACGTGTTGCCACGCCGCCCGGTGGGCTCTTACCCCACCTTTTCACCCTTACCCGCGCGGAGCGGGCGGTTGTTTTCTGTCACGCTACTCTGCCGTTGCCGACAGCTTGCCGTTAACAAGTATGGTGCTCTGTGTTGCCCGGACTTTCCTCTTGCCGCCTATACATCGGCAAGCGACATGACCGCCCCGGCCACTTTCCGCCGCAAATTTAACTATTTTTTTCGTCCCAGCGGCTTCTCAGGGGATATTTAGTGGTGTGGATGAGCAGGCGCAGCGAGGTGTTGTGGGTGAAATAGGCCCATATCCAGTTGATAAGCACGGTGAGCTTGTTGCGCATGCCCAGCAGGCTAATAAGGTGGACAAACATCCAAGCCAGCCAGGCCATGAAGCCGTGGAGGCGCATCTTGCCCAGGTCGGCCACGGCGCGGTTGCGCCCTATGGTGGCCATGGAGCCTTTGTCGTCATAGGTGAACTCACGGTCATAGCGGTCATCGTTGAGCTCCCTGGCAAGGAAGCGGGCCTGCTGGATGGCCGTCTGCGCCAGCTGAGGGAATCCATGGGGATAGGCCTCGGTTTCGGTGAAGCTGATGTCGCCAATGGCAAACACTTCATTGTGGCTCTTGGCCCGGCAGTTAGGCAGCGTCACGATTCGGCCGCCGGGGCCGCGCTCAAGCTCGCCGCCTGTCACCTCAAATCCGCAGCCGGTGATGCCCGCCGTCCACACCACTGTCTCGCTCTCCACCTCCGTGCCGTCGGCAAAGGTCACCGTCCGGCCATCGAAGGTTTTCATCAGCGTGTTGAGCTTCACGTCAACCATCAGCGCCGCCAGTGAGCTCAGCGCGTTGGCCGAGGCCTCTTTACTCATGGTGCGCAGCAGGCGGTCACTCCCCTCCACGAGCAGCACGCTCACCTCGTCAGCGTCAAGATCAGGATATTCACGCTTGATAATGTCGCGCTTCATCTCGCCGATGGCACCGGCAATCTCCACTCCCGTGGGGCCGCCCCCTATCACCACAAAGCTCAGCAACCTCCGCTTAATCTCGGGGCTGGAGCACACGCTGGCGCGCTCCAGACGGTCAAGAATCTCGTTGCGCAGGCGGATGGCCTCGGCTGTGGATTTGAGGGTGTAGACTCGCTTCTGAAGCGTGTCGTCGCCAAAAAAGTTGTTGGTGGTGCCGGCAGCAATCACCAGCTTGTCATAGTGAAGCGTCTCATACTGCGTCTTCACCTCGCGGCGCTCAAGATTGATTGAGCGCACGTCGCCCATGTGAAACCGTGCCCCGCGGGCCCGCTTGGCAATCTCGCGCCTGAAGGGAAAGGAGATGCTGGCGGGGTCAAGGCCGCTTGACGCCACCTGATAAAACAGGGGCGGGAAACTGTGGAAATTGTTGCGGTCAATGAGCGTCACATCGTAGCGTCGACGGTCAATCTGCTTAATGAAATTGAGTCCGGCAAATCCGCCGCCTATCACCACAATGCGCTTGCGTTGGGAATCGGGTTTCATAGTTGAGAGCGTAAGAGTGTTTGACTATCAAACACTCTCGCCCCCCTAAAAGTTGAGCAGGCGGTAACCCGCATCCTCAGATAGCCCTCCCCGGCCACGAAGCCCCCATCCTCGGCTGTCCTGATGCCGCCCCACCTCACCAGCCATAACAATGTGTTATAAAACATCACCAATAAAACTCAAATTATTCGAATAAAAATAGTAGTTTTGTAAAATCACAACCATAAATCCCCAACAGCTTCCGACAATGAAACATCTTTTAATATTAGCCTCTTTATTATTATGTTTCACTAACCTGATTTATTCGGCAGAACGTGACCTGCCATTGGATTCCGGTCGGAAATATATCTGCTATGAATTGGGAAATTTCTATGCAATATATATTGCCGATGGAGACTCTATTTGTGATGTCATAGTCCATGACAGTAGAGGAAGTTGTGATTCAACAACATGTCAGAAATCGCCAATCTTAAAATGGGCCTTTGATGATATGGGAAACGAGACAACAAAATCTCCGGCAATCCCCAACAACGCTTATGGCCCTCTTTACTATACACTATCGATTCTAAGTGATGGCAGTAGTAAAACTATTTCTTCATCTATGTTGATAACTGATTATAGTGATGATGTGGAGCGAAAAATCAAAGAACTTAAGACTTTCATTATTCAACTATGGATTCCATTTATAGAAGGGAAGCAATAACTTTCGCTAAACATCACAGAGAACAAACATCTTGACGATTGATTCTCAATCGCATTCTCGCAGCACATGGCGACATATTTTGTCGCGGAGTGCGGGCGGCCCGAACGGCCGCCCCTACATTCTTTAGCGAGCACCCTCATCACGCACGTCTCATGTCATCTACCCACCCACCAACTGCATTGCCTTATCACATTGACCCCAACGTTTCCGGTGTTGGGGGGGCGCGCCGCTAAAAGTTGAGCAGGCGGTAACGCTGCTTGGCCTCGGCGCGGGTGCAGAGGTTGAAATGCCACCACTCCGTCCTCAGCGGCTTGAACCCTCCGGCCTGCATGATGCGGCGCAGCAGCAGGCGGTTGGCCCGCTCGGCGGCGGTGATCACTCCGCGGCTCACGAGCTGCGCCTCGCGGTCAATGTTGGCCTCCGGACCGAGATGGTCCACCGGGGTGCCCTGAGTGTTTGTTTGTGTTGCTCGGTGAACTCACATTTGTTGCTTTCTGCATATAATCAGTTCTTCGCCATTGCGGAAACCATATTTATCTGTTATTTCTGCATTATAAGTGATGCGTTCCACTTGAAACCCGACTTCACTCAGCCGATCAAAATAGTCAAGTCCATATAATCGCACATGGTCCCTTTGGCCAAAACGTTGTTCTCTCTCAGCGTCAGAAAGAATCTCGTCTTTGCGCTGCTCTATGGTAACCTTTGCGGAATTACGTTTCATTGGCACCATGAGGATAGCGATTCCTTTTTCTGTGAGGATACGATGGATTTCTCTCATGGCTTTTCGGTCATCAATGACGTGTTCTAACACATGATTACAAATAACCATATCAAAGGATGAATCAGCAAATTCCATTTCACAGACGTCGCCGGATAGCACAAAGTCGGGATAGCTATACCCCTCGCAATGTTTATCCATGCACGTGTATGTAATATTCCGGAGCTTCCGAATTTTGTTCAGTATCTGCAATTCCGGAGCTATGTGCAATATCCTTAATCCGTCACGGCTTTCGATTTTGAAGTCATTGACGAGCCAATAGTAAAGCTGCCTCATACGTGGAAAGGAATTACACGACCAACAAACTCCATGGTCCTTGAGCTCAGTCAGAGAGCCGTCGGAATATCTTAAATAGAATGGCTTGAATTGCTTATAACCTTTATTGCAGATATTGCATCTGACGTTGGAGCCTCTGTGACTGTATATAATAAACTTGCGGTAACCGGGGCGTAATATCTTTTTTATCAATTCTTTAATATTCATATCTCTAATTTTGAGTTCTTTGATAGATTAACTGACCTGTTATCAATGATGTAAGTATTGGGATTTAAGGTCTTGGTGGGTTTGTTGGATTGCACAAAGATAATCAAAAACTATTAGAATTACAATAGCGTTTGGTTGGGAATAATATGTTACTCGTTGGTTGAATTAAATTTCTAAATATTTATAAATGGAAAAGTTGCACTAATCAAAGATTATTAGTAAAATAGTGGTAACCAAACTAATAAGAACTATTACTCTGCCTATGCGCAACTTCATAGCAAATTTCGTCAGAATCCTCGAAATCTGCAAGGATTTCGCCGGAAATCGTGTAAATGAACTCGGAAACGTACCACGTTGTGGCGTTGTCCCTAAGTTTTTCCGATCTCGAAGTCGTGGCTCTTGCCATAACCGATGAAGCCTTCGGATTCGACAGCGAAAACCTCCTTTTTCATCTTTCATCGTCTGCATAATGAATGCAAAGATGATTTGCCAAACCTGATAAGTCGTCGTCAGTTCAATGTGCGTCGTCAGCTGACGGCGCGGCTTGCCGAAGAAATCCGCAATGATGTTGCGGTTGCCATTGATGGTGAAGAAGACGTGTTCTGCATTGATACCAAGCCCGTAAAGGTCTGTCAGAACGCAAGGGCGAAGCGTTGTGTAATGGGGCGCGATAATGTTGATGATGCTCCTGATTGGGGATACTGTGCCTCGCAAGGTCTCCACTATTATGGATATAAACTCCATTATGGATATAAACTCCATGCAGTCGTGGCATAGGGGGTGTCATACATTCGATTGGGCGGATAAAATATTCTCTAATTTAATTCAACCAACAGGTAATGACTATAAAAATCAATCGCATCCTCGCAGCAGATGGCGACATATTTTGTCGCGGAGTGCGGGCGGCCCGAACGGCCGCCCCTACATTCTTTAGCGAGCACACTTATCACGCACGTCTCATATCGTCCACCCACCTCCCCGCCAACAGCATTGCATTATTACATTGACCCCGACGTTTCTGGTGTAGAGGGGGCGCGCCGTTAAAAGTTGAGCAGGCGGTAACGCTGCTTGGCCTCGGTGCGCGTGCAGAGGTTGAAATGCCACCACTCCGTCCTCAGCGGCTTGAACCCCCCGGCCTGCATGATGCGGCGCAGCAGTAGGCGGTTTGCCCGCTCGGCGGCCGTAATCACTCCGCGGCTCACGAGCTGCGTCTCGCGGTCAATGTTGGCTTCCGGGCCGAGATGGTCCACCGGGGTGCCCATTGGCAGCTCGCGCCCCAGCGAGTCGGCCAGGGTGATGTCAACGGCCAGGCCATAGTTGTGGAGGCCGCCGCCGTTGCGGGGATTGCTCACATAGGGAGCCTGAGGGGTGCCCTGCACCACCTGATACATCCTCCGCTGCACGCTCATGGGGCGCGAGGCGTCCTTCACCAGCAGATGGAGGTCAGGCCGCTCCTTGCGCAGAGCCTCGGCGGCCTTGCGGAGCGCCACGGCGGCGTCAGGATGGAGCCACGCGCTGTCAAGCCCTTCATAGAGCACCACACCCGTGAAATTGTCGGCGCGACTATACATAAGGCTCTCCTCAACGCCGTCGCACACGGCACCCACGGCCACCATCCCTTCACGGGCCATCCTGCGGTCAAGCTCGCCGCCCCGGGCGGCCATGCCTGCCGATGCGGCCACGATGGCCGCGCTCAAAATAGCTTTCTCAATCATGGCCGCAAAGTTACGCATCTCCGCTGAAATATCACCAAAAATGCGGCCTCTCATCCCCTCTGTGGCAATAATGGCCCACCGGGGCCGTTGAATCAAGAAGAGAAAACTCAAGCAAGCTATGATTATCACTGACGCCACTGCAGCCGACGCTCCGCTGATTGCCGATGCCGTAATCGAGGCCATCGGTCCCGAGATTGCCGACGGTCTGGCCGGCAAGACACACTCTCGCGCCGATGTCCACGCCCTTTTCACAGCCCTTGCTGCCCGGCCTGACACGCAGTATTCCTTTGCCAACACCCGCATTGCCCGCTCCGAGGCCTCCGGCGCTCCGATGGGAGTCTGTGTGAGCTACGACGGCGAGCTTCTGCTCACCCTGCGCCGCGCCTTCTTCCGCGAGGCGGCTCTGCGCCTGGGCTGGACCCTCACCCCTGAGGAGGCTGAAGCCATCCACCCCGAGACCGGTCCCGAGGAGTTTTATCTCGACACACTGATGACCCTCCCCGCCCATCGCGGCCAGGGAGTGGGCCGCGCCCTCATCATGGACGCCAAGCTCAAGGCGCGCGCCGCCGGCAAGCCGCTGGGACTCCTCTGTGACACTGACAACGACCGCGCCCGCAGCCTCTATGACTCGCTCGGCTTCCGTCCCGCCGGCACCCGCCCCTTTGCCGGCCACGTTATGAACCGCCTCATCCTCCCCTCGGATTGCTGACCGCCTCACGCCTCGATAATTTGCTAATCCGCCCGTGGATGTGTAACTTTGCAACTCTCTCCGCGTCATAATAATATGCAAAGATTTATCCTCGCGCTTTTCCTCGCGCTGACCGCCGCGCCGGCCATGATGTCGCAGGTTGACACTGACCAGGTGATGGTCATCGGGCGCAACACGCTTTATCTGGAGGACTATGTGCTCTCCATCCAGTATTTCAACCAGGTTATCGGCGTCAAGCCTTATCTGGCGCAGCCTTATTTTTATCGTGCCATTGCCAAGCTCAACCTCGACGACTATCACGGCGCCGAGGCCGACGCCACTCTGGCCATTGAGCGTAACCCCTTCATCACCGATGCCTGGGAAGTGCGCGGCGTGGCCCGTCAGAATCTGGGCAACTGGCAGGGGGCCGTCAGTGACTATGACAAGGCTCTGGAAACGCTGCCTGACAATCGCTCGCTGCTCTTCAACCGCGCCCTGGCGCTCCAGGAGATGAAGGAATATGACGCTGCCCGCCAAGGCTTTGACAGGCTCATAAAGGCTCATCCGCGTTTCGACGGTGCCCGCGTGGGGCTCGCCCGGCTCGACCTCATCACCGGCGACACCGTGGCCGCTCTCAGCGGCGTGGAGGAGGCGCTGAAGCTCAATCCCGCCTCGGTCAACTCACTGGTGCTCCACTCTGACATCATGATGCACCGTCAGGACTTCGACTCCGCCCTGACCGACATCAACGAGGCCGTACGCCTCCAGCCTCAGCTGGCAGGACTGTTCATCAACCGCGCCTTTGTGCGCTATCGTCTCGACGACTATTACGGCGCCATGGCCGACTATGACTACGCCGTGACCCTTGACCCCACCAACGTCACCGCCATCTATAACCGCGCCCTGCTGCTGGCCGAGGTGCATGACTTCAACCGCGCCGAGGCCGACCTCGACGCCGTGCTCCGCCTTGACCCTGACAATTACCGCGCGCTGTTTAACCGCGCCGTAATCCGCCGCAACCTCGGCGAGCTTGACGGCGCCGAGGCTGACCTTACGCGACTGCTGGATGTGTTTCCCGACTTCTCGGCAGCGTGGTTTCTCCGCTATGACGTGCGCAACACCCGCGGCGACCGCGGCGCTAAAGCTGACTATGACCGCTCCATAGCCCTGGCCAAAACCAACGTGGCCACCAAGGACAATCCCCTGGAGGAGGACCCCGAGACCACCGGAGCTCCCGAGGAAACCCAGGAGCAGGTGAAGGCCCGCTTCTCAACCCTCCTCACCGTCAACGATAACATCACCCCCGAGGAGACCTACAACAGCAAGGAAATCAAAGGACGCGTGCAGGACCGCCGCACCACCGTGGAGCCCGAGCCCATCATGGCCCTGACATACTACACCTCACCCACCGAGCTCAAGCCCGGCGGCGAATACATCAAGGAGGTCACCGAGGCCAATCAGAGCCGCATGCTCCGCTTCCTGCTCCAGGCATCGGTTCACCCCTCCGTGGCCACCGACGAGGACCGCTTCGATGCCCACAACCGCTCCATTGCCTACTATAACTCATGGCTCTCCACCCACACCCCCCGCGCCATCGACTATCTGGGCCGCGCCATGGACTTCATAACCCTCCGCAACTATCCCTCGGCCATTGCCGACCTTGACCGCGCCCTGCAGCTCACCCCTGACTACACTCTGGCGCTCTTTGCCCGCGCCCAGGCCCGCTTCCTCAGCGCCGAGCTGGCCGACGAAGCCTCGCGTCGCTTGCTCTATCAGAGCGCCGTGGCCGACCTTGACGAAGCCCTGCGCCACTCCCCCACGCTGGCCCCGGCGTGGTACAACAAGGGGGTAATCCTCACCGCGGTGGGCGATTACACATCTGCCCTGGCCGCCTTCACCCGTGCCATAGAGCTGGCCCCTGACATGGGCGAGGCATGGTACAACCGCGGCTACGCCTACCTCCGTCTGGGCAACCGCGATGCCGGACTGGCCGACCTCAGCAAAGCCGGCGAGCTCGGCGTGGTGCCATCCTACAATCTCCTAAAGCGCATGACGTCGCACTGACCCCTCTCCCCCTCTAATCACCCATCTGCAATCTTCCTTACATTACCTGACGTGACAAAGCATTCCTCCTCCCCGAGCGGCAACCGCGCCGTGTTCTCAACCCGTTTCGCCGCCGTGGCCACCACCGTGGGCTCCGCCGTGGGCCTCGGCAACATCTGGCGCTTCCCCTATGAGGCGGGAGTGCACGGCGGCGGCGCCTTCCTCATCTGCTATCTCGCCTTCGTGATGCTCATAGGCGTGCCCGTGCTCTGTGCCGAATTCTGCATGGGGCGCGCCACCCGCAGCAACATCGTGGGCGCCTATTCGCGCCTCAAAGCGGGCAAACCGGGCCTCTTTGCCGGACTCCTCGGCGTGGTCTCGTCGCTGCTCATTCTGAGCTTCTACTCGGTGGTGGCGGGATGGACCGTGGAGTATTCTCTGGCCTCGCTCACCGGCGCCCTTGACTTCTCCGCCGCTGACCCTATGGGCCACGACCGCTTTGCGGTGCTCACCGGCGGCTGGCGCTCCACCCTCTGGACTCTCCTGTTTCTGGGCTGCAACTTCGCCATCATGCTCGGTGGGGTCACCAAGGGCATCGAGCGGATGTCAAACGTCCTCATGCCGGTGCTGTTCCTGCTGCTGATTCTCTTCTGCGTCAACTCATTCACCCTCTCCGGATGGCGTCAGGGCGTGGCTTTCATATTCAGCCCCGATTTCAGCAAGGTCAACCCCTCGATGCTCCTCGGCGCCATGGGTCAGGCCTTCTTCTCGCTGAGCCTGGGCCTGGGCGGCATGATGACCTATGCCTCCTATTTCAGCAAAACCACGCGCCTGGCGCGCACCGCCGTCACCACCGCCGTGCTTGACTCGGCCGTGGCCATCCTTGCCGGCGTGATAATCTTCCCGGCGGTGTTCACCTTCAACCTCTCCCCCGAGGCCGGCCCCACGCTGGTGTTTGAAGTGCTCCCCTACGTGTTCAGCCAGCTCCCTGCGGGCCGCATGTGGGCCACTCTGTTCTTCATCCTGCTGTTTCTGGCATCGCTCACCTCCACGGTGTCAATGTCAGAGATTGCCATAGCCTATTTCAGCGAGGAGCGCCGCATGTCGCGCCGCAAGGCCACCCTCACCTGCGCCCTCATTGCCGGTGCCGGCGCTCTGCTCTGCGCCCTGAGCTTCGGCCCGGCCGCAGGATTCAAGGTGTGCGGCATGACCATGTTTAACCTCTTTGACTATGTGGCCTCCAACATCAGCCTCCCCCTTGGCGGCTTCATCTGTTCGGTGTTTGTAGGCTGGAAACTCCGCAGCCCGTTCCTCAACAGGTATCTGCAACCGGTCACGCCCCTCACGCGCGCCTACACCGGCTACCTCGGATTCTGCATGCGTTGGGTGTGTCCCACAGCCATTTTCCTGATTTTCCTCAATTCCATAGGCATCCTCTGACTCCCCTGCCCCTCCGCAGTTTAGAATCCAAGATTGCCCCAGCTGAGAATATTGATTTGCGTGGGTGAGCGATATTGCGTAAATTTGCCCCAAATAAACTGATAAATCATGAACGAACTTGCCACCAAATACTCTCCTCGTGACGTCGAGGATAAATGGTACAGCTACTGGATGGAGCACGATCTCTTCCGCTCCGTGCCTGATTCTCGCGAACCTTACTGCATAATCATCCCCCCTCCCAACGTCACCGGTATTCTCCACATGGGCCACATGCTCAACAACACGATTCAGGACATCCTGATTCGCCGTGCCCGTATGGAAGGCAAGAACGCTCTGTGGGTCCCCGGCACTGACCACGCATCCATCTCCACCGAGACAAAGGTCATTGCCAAGCTCGCCTCGGAAGGCGTCAAGAAAACTGACCTCACCCGCGAGGAATTCCTCAAGCACGCCTGGGAATGGACCGAGAAGCACGGCGGCATCATCCTCGAACAGCTAAAGAAACTCGGCGCTTCATGCGACTGGAGCCGCACCGCCTTCACCATGGACGAGGAGCGCTCAAAGAGCGTTATCAAGGTGTTCTGTGACCTCTACGACAAGGGCCTCATCTATCGCGGCCTGCGCATGGTCAACTGGGACCCCGCCAACCGCACCGCCATCTCTGACGACGAGGTGTTCTTCGTCGAGGAAAAGAGCAAGCTCTACTATCTGAAATACTATGTGGCCGGCGACCCCGAAGGACGCTACGCTGTGGTGGCCACCACCCGCCCCGAAACCATCATGGGCGACACCGCAATGTGCATCAACCCCAAGGACCCCAAAAACGCCTGGCTCAAGGGCAAGCGCGTGATTGTGCCTCTGGTGGGCCGCGAAATCCCCGTAATCGAGGACCGCTACGTCGACATGGAGTTCGGCACCGGTTGCCTCAAGGTGACCCCGGCCCACGATAAGAACGACTACATGCTCGGCAAGAACCACAATCTGGAGTCAATCGACATCTTCAACGAGGACGGCACCATCGCCGAAACCGCCGGGATGTATGTGGGCATGGACCGCTTTGACTGCCGCAAGAAGATTGCCGACGACCTTCAGGCTGCCGGCCTGATGGAGAAAATCGAGGACTACACCAACAATGTAGGCACCTCCGAACGCACCAAAGTGGCCATCGAGCCCCGCCTGTCGCTCCAGTGGTTCATCAAGATGAAACACTTTGCCGACATCAGCCTCTCACCGGTGATGGACGACATTATCCGCTTCGTGCCCGAGAAGTATAAGAACACTTATCGCATCTGGCTCGAAAACATCCAGGACTGGTGTATCAGCCGCCAGCTCTGGTGGGGACACCGCATCCCGGCTTACTACTACACCTCGCCCGCCGACGGCAGCGAGCAGATTGTGGTGGCTCCCACCCGTGAGGAAGCCCTTGACAAAGCCCGCGCCCTCCCCGGCTGCGAAAGCCTCACTGACGCTGACCTCCGCCAGGATGAGGACGCCCTTGACACCTGGTTCTCCTCATGGCTCTGGCCCATCACCCTCTTCAACGGCATCAACAACCCCGGCAACGAGGAAATCAACTACTACTATCCCACCGCAACACTCGTCACCGGCCCTGACATCATCTTCTTCTGGGTGGCCCGAATGATTATGGCGGGTTACGAATACGTGGGCAAGGAGCCGTTTGAGAACGTCTACTTCACCGGCATTGTCCGTGACTCCATAGGCCGAAAGATGAGCAAATCGCTCGGCAACTCTCCTGACCCCCTTGACCTTATCGCCACCTACGGCGCCGACGGCGTGCGCATGGGTCTGATGCTCGCCGCCCCCGCCGGCAACGACATCATGTATGACGACAAGCTCTGCGAACAGGGCCGCAACTTCTGCAACAAAATCTGGAACGCCTTCCGCCTTGTCAAGGGCTGGGAGGTTGACGATAACCTGGCGCAGCCCGAATCGGCCCGTCAGGCTGTGGAATGGTTCGGCGCCCGCCTCTCGGCCACAGCCGCCGAGGTCAATGACCTCTTTGCCAAATTCCGCATCTCGGAGGCCCTTATGGCAGTCTACCGCCTTTTCTGGGACGAATTCTCGTCATGGTATCTCGAGAGCGTGAAGCCCGCTTATCAGAAGCCCGTTGACCGCGCAACGATGAAGGCCACCATGGATTATTTCGACGCCCTGCTGCGCATGCTCCATCCCTTCATGCCCTTCATCACCGAAGAGCTCTGGCAGCACATGGCCGACCGCCGTCCCGGCGAGTCAATCATGTATGCCTCGATGCCTCAGGCCGAGGTGTCGGCCCGCGGCGAAGCCGTGATTGCTCAGATGGAGGAGGCAAAGCAGATTGTCAACGGTGTGCGTGGTGTGCGCGCCCAGCGCAACATCCCCTCCAAGGATGCCCTGACCCTCAATGTGGTGGGCGCCGCCAAGTGTGAGTTTGCTCCGCTGGTGGAGAAGCTCGGCAACCTCGAGGCTTACAACACTGTCGACGTCAAGGACGCCGCTGCCGCCTCATTCCTGGTGGGCACCGTGGAATTCAACGTGCCTCTGGCTGACCGCATCGACACCGACGCCGAGAAGGCCAAGATTCAGAAGGACATTGACTATTACGAAGGCTTCCGCCAGTCAACTCTCAAGAAGCTCGGCAACGAGCGCTTCGTCTCCAAGGCTCCCGAAACCGTGGTGGAGGCCGAGCGCAAGAAGCTGGCCGATGCCGAAAGCAAGCTCGCCACCCTGCGCGAGACCCTCGCGGCCCTCGGCTGATTCATTTATCCATCCTCACCTCTCGCAGCGCAATGAAAGGCTATCAGATTTTCCGCTTCACGTGTCTGGCCCTGCTCTGGGTCATATTATGCTATTTCGTAGTGGCTTATCAGCCTTTCACGCTGAGAGTGGCGTTTATTGTCATCGCATCGGGCATAGTGGTGTTTGTGCCCTTATATAAGAAGTATGTCAAAAATGGCAAAAACTGACACCCCGCTTCTTGACACAATAAAATCGCCGGCTGACCTGCGAAAGCTCTCTGTGGAGCAGCTCCCTCAGGTGTGTGGCGAGTTGCGCTCGTTTCTCATCGAGCAGCTGTGTGACAATCCCGGACACTTTGCCTCAGGCATGGGAGCCGTGGAGCTCACTGTGGCCCTTCACTATGTGTTTGACACCCCTTATGACCGCATAGTCTGGGACGTGGGCCATCAGGCCTATCCCCACAAGATTCTCACAGGCCGTAAGGACCGCTTTGACACCCTCCGCAAGATGGGAGGACTCAGCGGATTCCCCAACCCCGCGGAGAGCCCTTACGACACATTCACCGCCGGGCATGCCTCCAATTCCATCTCTGTGGCCATGGGCATGTCAGTGGCCGCCGCGCTTGGCAAGGAGAGCCCTCAGCGACAGGTGGTGGCCGTCATCGGCGATGCCTCCATTGCCGGAGGATTGGCGTTTGAGGCCCTCAACAATGCCGCCAACGCCAACTCCAACCTGCTGATTATCCTCAACGACAATGACATGTCAATTGACCGCAACACAGGTTCGCTCAACTCATATCTGGCCCACATCACCACCTCAAAGGCCTACAACACCCTGCGTTACCGCACCTACCGCCTGCTGCGCAAGCTCCACATTGTGTCAGAACGCCACCGCGGCTTCATCCTGCGCTTCAACAACAGCCTAAAGAGCCTGCTCTCACATGAGCAGAACATTTTTGAAGGGCTCAACATCCGCTACTTCGGCCCCATTGACGGCCACGACACAGCCCGCCTGGTCACCGTGCTCCGTGACATCAAGGACATGAAAGGGCCTCGCCTGCTCCACCTGCGCACCGTCAAGGGCAAAGGCTACGAGCCCGCCGAGAAGGACCCCGCCTCATGGCACGCTCCGGGCCGCTTCAACCCCTCCACCGGTCAGAAAATCAAGAGTCAGGGCAAGGGTCCGAAGTTTCAGGATGTGTTTGGCAAAACCATCACAGAGCTGGCCGCTGACAATGAGCGCATAGTGGGCATCACCGCCGCCATGCCCTCGGGCACATCCATGTCAGAGCTCGCCGCCGCTTATCCCAAGCGCACCTTCGACGTGGGCATCTCCGAAGGCCACGCCGTGACCTTTGCCGGAGGCATGGCCAAGGAGGGGCTGCTCCCCTTTGTGGCCATCTACTCATCGTTCCTCCAGCGCGGTTATGACCAGATTATCCATGACGTGGCCATCCAGGGCCTGCCGGTGACATTCTGCATTGACCGTGCAGGACTGGTGGGCGAGGACGGCGTGACCCATCACGGCATCTTCGACATGGCTTACCTGCGTCCCATCCCCGGCATGACCATCGCCGCCCCGCGCGACGAGCGCACAATGCGCAATATGCTCTACACCGCCCAGGCCTACCCCGAAGGGCCCTTGGCCATCCGCTATCCCCGCGGAAATGGCCGCAACCCCGACTGGCGCACACCGATGGAGCGCATCATCCACGGCACCGGCGAGAAGCTGGCCTCCGGTTCGAAAGTGGCCGTCCTGGCCATCGGCACCTCCGCCCTCGACGCTCTCGAAGCCGTGGAGGCAGCCCGCGAGCGCGGCATTGACGCCGCCCTTTGGGACATGCGCTATCTCAAACCCCTTGACACCGCCATCCTCAAGGAGGTGGCAGCCATGGGCGTGCCGGTCATCACCGTGGAGGACGGCACAATCAACGGCGGCCTCGGCTCAGCCGTGGCCGAATGGTTTGCCGACAACAATCTGCCGCTCAACCTCACTCGCCTGGGCATCCCTGACAGCTTCGTTGACCACGGCACCGTGGCCCAGCTCAAGAAATTCTGCGGAATTGACCCCGAGTCAATTCTCCACACCATAATTAACACCGCCGGAAAATGAGAATTGTCATAGCCGGAGCCGGAGATGTGGGCGTCCATCTGGCACGCCTCCTGAGTCAGGAAGAACAGGACATCACACTGCTTGACAAGGACGCAGCCAAGCTGCGCGCCATCGACTCCACCTGCAATCTCCTCACCTGCACCGGCAGCCCCATCTCGCCCCGCGCCCTGACTGAGGCCGGTGTGGTGGGCTGCGACCTCTTCATCGCTGTCACACCCTACGAGACAGAGAACATCATCGCCTGCCAGCTCGCCCACCATCTGGGCGCAAGGAAAACCGTGGCCCGCATTGACAACTATGAGTTCATGCAGTCACCCACGCGCGAGTTCTTCGTCAAGCAAGGGGTTGACACCATGATCTATCCCGAATATCTGGCCGCTCTGGAAATCAAGACAGCCCTTGAGCGCAACTGGGTGCGCCATTGGTTTGAGCTCCACGGCGGACGCATCATTGTGGTGGGCGTCAAGCTCAGGGACAATGCCGAAATTTCAGGCATGCACCTCAAGGACTTTGCCCGCCGCGAACACAACTTCCACGTCTCAGCCATCCGCCGTCACCATGAAATCATCATCCCCCGCGGCGATGACTGCCTGGAACCCAACGACATACTCTATTTCACCACCACGGCCGACCATGTTGACGAGCTGCGCCACCTCTGCGGCAAACGCCACGAGCAGATAACCCGCGTAACCATCATGGGCGGCAGCCGCATAGCCGTGCGTCTGGTCAACCTCTTTGACTCGCGCCGCTTCCGCTTCAAGATTATCGACATGGACCGCGAGCGCTGCATAAGGCTCTCGGAAAAGTGTCCTGACGCCGAGGTGATTCACGGCGACGCCCGCGACGTCGACGTGCTCCGCGAGGAGGGCATCCATGATGCCGACGCCTTCATCGCGCTCACTGACAGCTCCGAGACCAACATCCTGGCTTGCCTGATGGCCAAGGAGTTCGGCGTGAAGAAAACCATCGCCGAGGTGGAGAACATCCAGTTTATAGCCGAGGCTGAGAACCTCAACATCGGCACCATCATCAACAAAAAGCTCCTGGCCTCAAGCGGCATCTTCCAGATGCTCCTTGACAGTGACTCAAACGACTCTCGCTGTATGGCCCTTGCCGATGCCGAAGTGGCCGAGATTGAGGTCAAGGCCGGCTCCAAGATTACCCGCGGAGCTGTGAAGGACCTCCGCCTGTCGCGCGACATGACCCTTGCCGGCATGGTCCGTGACGGACAGGGCATGCTCGTCAGCGGTAACACCGTGCTCCAGCCCGGTGACCGTGTGGTGGTGTTCTGCCTCCTCGGCGCGCTTCATAAAGTGGAACGCCTCTTCAATTGAGAATGAAACGCAGCACTGCAACAATCAATTTCCCTCTGGTGGCACGCATCATAGGCTGGCTTCTGATGATTGAGGCCGTGTTTCTGGCCGTGCCTCTGGTCACCTCGCTCTGTTACGCCGAAAAGGTGTGGAAAGGCTTTGCCATTGCCACCGGCGCCGCTGCAGCCTGCGGAGCGCTGATGACCTTCTGCATCCACCCCCGCAGCCGCGACATGGGCAAGCGTGAAGGCTTCCTGCTGACGGCCCTGGTGTGGGTGGTGTTCTCCGTGTTCGGAATGATTCCGTTCATGATGTGTAATGAGCCTCTCAACTTTTCCGAAGCCTATTTCGAAGCCATGTCAGGCTTCACCACCACCGGAGCCTCCGTGATTCCGTCAGTAACAGGCCTGAGCCACGCCCTGCTGCTGTGGCGCGGCGAGATGAACTGGATTGGAGGCATGGGAATCATCCTCTTCACCCTCGCCGTGCTCCCCATGCTCAACCATTCGGGCGGCATGCAGATGTTTAACGCAGAGGTGACAGGCATCACTCACGACAAGCTCCGCCCGCGTGTGAGCCAGACGGCCAAGGGGCTCTGGATGGTCTATATCCTGCTGACGGTGGTGCTCCTGCTGCTGCTGTGGGCAGGCCCGATGGACTTCTTCGAGAGCGTCTGTCATGCCCTCTCCACCATCTCCACCGGCGGATTCTCCACCCGCGACGGCTCGGTGGGCGAATGGCACTCGGTTTACGTTGACGTGGTTATCACCGTGTTCATGTTTCTTGGCGGTGTGAACTTCACCCTTCTTTACCGCGCCTTTCACGGCGACACACAGTCAATCCTGCGCAACGACGTGTTCAAGACCTTCCTGCGCATTATCGCCATCTACTATGTCCTGGTGGTGGCCGGAATCCTGATTCAGGGGCGCTACACGGGCATCTGCTCCGTGACCGTCGAACCCCTCTTCGAGATTATCTCGGCCATGACATCCACAGGTTATAATGTCACTGACTATGAGCTGTGGGGCGCCTTCACGCTGTCGCTGATTTTCTTCATGATGTTTTTCGGTGCGTGTGCCGGTTCAACGAGCGGCGGCGCCAAGATTGACCGCCTGCTCTATCTTGTCAAGAACCTCCACAACGAGATTTACCGCTGCGTCCACCCCAACAGCATCCTTGCCGTGAGAGTCAACGGCCAGGTGATGAGTCAGGAAGTGGTGTCGAAAGTGATTGCCTTCCTGTGTCTCTACGTGCTCACCATCGCCGTGGGCGGAGTGGTGCTGACAGCCCTCGGCATCCCATTGGTTGACGCCTTCTTCTCAGCCTTCTCCTGCATCAGCAATGTGGGCTTCGGCGCCGGCCTCACCGGCTACGGAAGCAGCTACGACACCATTCCTGACCTCGGCAAATGGGTGCTCTCGCTCATCATGCTCATAGGGCGTCTGGAGGTGTTCACCGTCATGATTCTCTTCTCGCCCGGCTTCTGGCGCAAATAACAATCTTTAAGGCTGCTATTTTTGGCCGGGATGGAGCGCGGATGTGGTTTTTTTTGTAATTTTGCGTGTCTGAACACAATCAACTGTAATTCATATATAGAAAAATGAGAAAGAACATCGTAGCAGGCAACTGGAAAATGAACACCACTCTTCAGGAGGGTATCCAGCTGGCCAATGACGTGAACGAAGCCCTCAAGGGCGTGGATGCAAAGTGCGACGTGGTTATCTGCGTGCCTTTCACTCATCTTGCAAGCGTAAACGCCGTTATTGACCCCGAAAAGCTCGGCCTCGGCGCTGAAAACTGCGCTGACCACCTCAAGGGCGCCTACACCGGCGAAGTGTCAGCTCCCATGGTTGCCTCAACCGGTGCCAAATATGTTATCCTCGGCCACTCTGAGCGTCGTCAGTACTATGGCGAAACCTCCGAGACCCTCAAGGAGAAAGTGAAGCTCGCCCTCGCTGAAGGCCTCACCCCCATCTTCTGCATCGGTGAAGTGCTTGAAGAGCGCGAAAACGGCACCTACAATGATGTTGTCAAGGCTCAGATTGAGGAAGCTCTCTTTGACCTCTCAGCCGACGACTTCAAGAAAATCGTCCTCGCTTACGAACCCGTGTGGGCCATCGGCACCGGCAAGACCGCTACCGACGAACAGGCTCAGGACATGCACGCTCACATCCGCAGCACCATCGCCGGCAAATACGGCAAGGAAGTGGCCGACGAAATCTCTATCCTCTACGGCGGCAGCTGCAAGCCCGGCAACGCCAAGGGCCTCTTCGCTCAGCCTGACATTGACGGCGGCCTCATTGGCGGCGCTGCTCTTGACGCTGAGTCATTCATGGGCATCGTAACTGCTTTCTGATTACCCTGTCACGGACAAAATCCCATAGGTGTGCCCCGCCCTACGCGCGGCACACCTCTTTTTATCCCTCCTGACCCCTCCCAAGCCTTTTAACAATGCTATATCTCTTCATAGCCACCACCATAGCCGCCACTGTGTGGGCCATAATGACAATGCAGGCCAAAAGCCGAGCCGAAAGCGAAGCCGCCCGCCTGCGTGAACGCCTGGCGATGCTCGAACAGCATCAGCCCGAATCACGCCGAGCCGACGAGGACCGCTTCCGAGCCATAGCCGCCGAGCTCATGGAGCGTAACTCACGCATGCTCGACGAGTCAAACCGCCGCCAGATCAGCCAGATTCTCGACCCCCTGAAAAATGACATCGAGGCATTCCGCAAATCTGTCACGGAGTGTTATGACATTGAAATGCGTGAACGCCACTCGCTGCGTGACCGCATCCGCGAGCTCGTGGAGCTTAACCGCACCATAGGCCGCGAGGCCAAGGACCTCTCAACGGCCCTCCGCGGCGGTGGCCGCGTGCAGGGCGACTGGGGCGAGATGGTCCTCGAAACCATCCTCGAAAAGAGCGGCCTGCGCCGCGGCGAAGAGTTCAGGGTGCAGAAAACGGTCAAGGATGCCGACGGACGCCTGCTGCGCCCTGACGTGGTGGTCTACTATCCCGACGGGCGCTGCGTGGTGATTGACTCCAAGGTGTCACTCACGGCGTTCATGGACATGGCCGAGTGTGACGACACCTCCTCTGACCGCTACAAAGCCCTGGCCCAGCGCCATGTGCAGTCGGTGCGCAACCACATTGCCGAGCTCCGCCGCAAGAGTTATCAGGACTTCATAGGCGATGCCAAGACTGATTTCGTGATGATGTTCATCCCCAACGAACCAGCCTACATGGAGGCGATGAAGCTCGACGGCAAGCTCTGGCAGGACGCCTACGATGCACGCGTGATGATAGTGTCGCCCACACATCTCATCTCGGCCCTGAAACTCATCGAGCAGCTGTGGCGTCAGGACCGCCAGACGCGCCACGCCATCGAGATTGCCGTGGAAGCCGGAAAGATGTACGACAAATTCGTGGGCTTCTCAGCCGATATGGACACCGTGGGCAAAGGCCTCGAGCGTGCCCGCAAGGCTTATGACGATGCCATGAACAAGCTCTCCGAGGGCCGGGGAAACCTCACTGACCGCGCCCGCACCCTCCGCGAAATGGGTGCCCGCACCTCCAAAACCCTCCCCGGCACCTGATTTTTCATCACCATATAACCAACTGTTTCTTAACGCAGTGCACACCTCCATCATCCCTTACTGACCATTAAATAAGCCGTGCTGACCTCAACCTTTTGAAAAGTAAAAGTGTTATATCATCGTAACAAATCTAACATAACACACACTTTTACTTTTTTCATTATGGATAACCAAGCACCTCTTAAGGGAATTAAAGTTGTTGACTTCACAGAGGTCCAGTCAGGCCCCTCATGCACACAGATGCTCGCATGGCTCGGCGCCGAGGTAATCAAAATCGAGCGTCCCGGTGTGGGCGACGCAACCCGTAAGGAACTCCAGTTCAACCCCGATCTCCCCTCATACTACTTCCTCCAGCTCAACAGTGACAAGAAATCTCTGAGCCTTGATGCCAAGACGGCCGACGGTAAGGCCATCCTCACCAAGCTCATCAAGGAGTGTGACATCTTCGTTGAAAACCTCCACCCCGGAGCCATGGACAAGCTCGGATTCGGTTGGGAACAGGTTCATGCCCTCAATCCCCGCTGTATCTACGGCACAATCAAGGGTTTCCCTCTCTCGTCACAGTATAAGAACCTCAAGGCCTACGAGCCTATTGCACAGGTAACAGCTGCTGCTGCCACCACCACCGGATGGTTTGACGGCGACTATAATATCCCCACCCAGAGCGGCGCAGCGCTTGGCGACTCCAACACCGGCATGCACCTCCTCATCGGTCTGCTTGCAGCGCTCCAGCAGCGCAACAACACCGGCGAAGGTTGCTACGTCTATCAGTCAATGCACAACGCATGCCTTAACCTTTGCCGTATCAAGACCCGTGACCAGCTCACCCTTGACAAAATCGGCTACCTCACCCAGTATCCCCAGTACCCCAACGGCACTTTCGGCAAAACCGTGCCCCGTTCAGGCAACATCGAGGGCGGCGGCGTGCTCGGCTGGACCTACAAATGTAAGCCCTCAGGCGACACCGACACCGCCCAGGAGGCCAACAACTTTGTCTACATCATCCTCCAGCGCGGCGCCAAGGACTTTGAGCTCGCCTGCAAGGCCTTCGGATTTGAGGACTGGCTCACCAATCCTGACTTCAACACCGCCGACGCCCGTGACCGCCACAAACAGGAAATCTACGCCCGCATCGGCCAGTGGACTGCCGACAAGACCAAGTATGAAGTCACCGACATCCTCTCGAAGGCAGGTGTGCCCGTTGGTCCCGTAATCTCCACTCAGGAACTCCTCGCTGACCAGTCGCTCTACGACGGCAACACCCTTGTCAAGATTAATCAGGGTGGTGAAATCGGCGAATTCGTAACCGTAGGTTGCCCCTTCACCATGAGCAACTATCAGCCCACCTACGGCCCCTGTCCTTCACTGGGCGGCAACACCGAAGAGATTCTGACCGAACTTGGCTACACCGCCGAGGAGCAGGCCGCTTTCGCCGCCAACGGCACCACCAAGCCCATTGATGTTGACGGCAAGAAGGAGATGTAAAATCCTCTCTCTGAGACACACAAACTCTTCCGTTAATCAAAATTAAAAGGCGTGTTCGCAATCCGCGTTCGGAAGCGGACACGCCTTCATTATTTCCACACTGTTAACTCACGAAATTCAAGATATTTATGACCACCACATCATCCACCCCCGCCGCCACCAAACCGGCATTTCCCGAACAGGTGACGGGTATGTATATCCTTGCAGAATCACTGCGCCGTCTTAACCTCGACAAGGTTTATGGCCTTGTGGGCATTCCTGTCACCGAAGCCGCCTATGCAATGCAGAAGGTGGGCATTGACTATTATGGCTTCCGCTTTGAGCAGCAGGCCGGTATGGCTGCCGCCACTCACGGCTATCTCACCCGTCAGCCCGGCGTGTTGCTCACAGTGTCATCCCTGGGCTTCCTCAACGGCCTGACCGCCACAGCCAACGCCACTGTCAACTGCTATCCTATGATTCAGATTTCAGGCGCCTCTGACCCCACTATGGTCGACATGAAGATGGGCACCTATGAGGAGCTTGACCAGCTCAACACGGCCCGTCCCCTCGTCAAAGCCGCCTTCCGCTGCTCTCACGCCAAGGACATCCCTTCGGCCGTGGCACGCGCCTATCGCGCCGCCGTGAGCGGACGTCCCGGCGGCGTGTATATCGACATGACCACCCCCGCCCTGGGCGAAATCATGAACCGCGAGGATGCCGAGAAGCTGTTTTACACCCCTGTGGATCTCTACTCGCCCGTAGCCCCCAACGCTGACTCTGTGAAGCGCGCCGCCGAGACCATCCTTAGTGCAAAAAAACCGGCCATCCTGCTTGGCAAGGGTGCCGCTTACGCTCAGGCAGAAGGCCTCATCTCGGAGCTGGTCAATACCTACAAGATTCCTTATCTGGCAATGTCAATGGCCAAGGGCCTCCTCCCTGACAAGGGCGAGCTCAGCGCGCTGAGCTGCCGCTCCACCATCATGGAACAGGCTGATGTGGTTATCGTAATCGGTGCCCGCCTCAACTGGATGCTTGACTTCGGCAAGGGCAAATGGAACCCTCAGGGCAAGTTTGTGCAGCTTGAGGTTGACCCCCAGGAAATTGACGTCAACACTCCCGTCTATGCCCCCGTGGTGGGCGACATGAACCTCTCCCTCCGCGCCATCCTTGACCAGATGAAGGGCAAGACCATGGCCGCTGACCCCGCATGGCTCACCGAGCTCGCCGCCGAAACCAAGGCCAAGAACGCCAAGTTTGCCGCCCGCCTGGCCGATGCTGCCTCCACCGTCCCCATGACCCACTGGACCGCGCTGGCGGCCATCAAGCCCATCATCGAGAGCAATCCCGACGTGATTCTCGTGAACGAAGGCGCCAACACTCTCGACGACACCCGCGACACCATCGACATGTCACTCCCCCGCCACCGTGTGGACTGCGCCACATGGAGCATCATGGGCATGGGCATGGGCTCAGTGGTAGGCGCCGCTGCCGCCACCGGCAAGAAGGTTGTGGCCATTGAAGGTGACTCGGCCTTCGGCTTCTCAGGCATGGACTTCGCCACCGCCTGCCGTTATAAGCTCCCTGTGACGGTGATGGTGTTCAACAACGGCGGTATCTACAACGGCGTGGGTGTAAACCCCTCCGGCGGCGACGCTCCCGCACCTACCACCCTCGACATCAACGCCCGCTACGACAAAATCGGCGAGGCTTTCGGCGCTCGCAGCTATCATGTGACCACCCCTGCCGAAATCACCGCGGCTCTCACCGAAGCCATCGCTTCAGGCGAGCCCTGCATGATTGACGTGCAGCTCGCTGCTGACTCAGGCAAGGAGAGCGGCCACATCGGTTACCTCAACCCCACCCCGCTGATTGACTACACCGTCTGATTCTCCTCACTCCTTACGAGGGAACATTAACATCTCACTCACTAAACTCACGTTATTATGGAAATGTCGCATATCATCCTCTATGCCATAGTCCCGATTCTGGTAGTCATGCTGGCGGGATATATAGCAGGCAAGCGCGGCGTGTTCACCGGCGCCGATGCCAAGAAATTCAACAAGGTTGTGCTTGACTTCGCTTTGCCCGCCGCCCTGTTTGTCTCCATCGTGCAGGCAAGCCGTGAAATGCTTGCCCGTGACCTCAAGCTGACGCTCATATCGCTCGTTGTGATTATGTTCTGCTTCATGCTGGTTTACTTTATCTATAAGTACTGCTTCAAGAAGAACACCGGCGCCGACGCAGCCGTCATGGCCCTTATCAGCGGTTCGCCCACCATCGGCTTCCTCGGGTTCGCCATTCTGGAGCCTATCTTCGGCACCACCCCTTCGGTGGCCCTCGTGGTGGCCATTGTGGGCATCGTGGTCAACGCCGTGGGCATCCCTGTGGGNCTNTCGCTCCTCAATGCCTCTGNCGCTTCGCTGGCCGCCAAAGCCGGCAAGCCCAAGGAGTCGGCCTGGAAGCCTGTGATTCACGCCCTCTCNCAGCCTGTGGCCTGGGCTCCTATCCTTGCCGTGGTGATGGTGCTCGTGGGCGTCAAGTGGCCCCCTTACCTCAGCCCGTCATTTGACCTCATTGCCAAGGCCAANGCCTCAATGGCCGTGTTTGCCGCCGGCATCACCCTCTCGGCCATCAAGGTCACCCTNAACTGGCAGGTGATTNTGGGCTCCATCCTCAAGATGGTTGTCATGCCTGCGCTGCTGCTCATTGTGGGTCTGCTCTTCCACATGGATCCTCTTAACCTGAAGATGCTCGTTGTGGCCGGCACTCTGCCCCCCGCCTTCTCAGGCATCATCATTGCCAGCGAGTATAACACCTATGTGGCNAACGGCACATCCTCACTCACCCTGAGCGTTATCCTCTTCATGGGCTTCTGCCCGCTCTGGATATGGCTCACCGATGTGGCCCTNCAAGCCTTCGCATAACCTGACCTTTCTNCACTAACCAAGCGGCCGTGTCAANATGATTATTGACACGGCCGCTTGGTTTATGCGTCGGNNTCCGGCGGGGGAATCAGTTGGCGCTCGGAGTGAAGGGGGTCATGTGATAGCCNAGAGCGTTCAGCTCCGTGGCCACNCCCATGAGGTAGAGCTGATGAAGCGCGGCCACATAGGTTTCAAGAGCCACNGGAGTGCCNGGTTCCACTCCCGAGTGACGGATGGCGCTCAGTGTGCGAGCCGCACATTCGCCCACCATCTTGCTCACGGCCTCGGCCTCGGTGTCGTCGAGATGCAGCACATCGCGCAGCACGTAGTCGTCGAGATTATCGTAGCCCTTGGCATCGCGTAGCTCGGTGTAGAGCTCGGCGCCGCTCTTCTTGGAATATTTCTCCCAGTCCACATCCCAGTAAAGCGCNAGNGCCATTCCGGTAAACATAATCCACCCGAGCGACACCACGGGATACTCGGCAAACTCNCGCACGCCGTCAGGCACATAAGCCTCGGCCACCGANGGCCANAGNTCCTCCACGTCGGGACACTCAGGCATCTTCTCGTCAAGGCGGTCAATTCCGCGCAGATAGGAGTAAAGATCCTCCTTTAGCTTCTTTTCAAATTCCATAATGGTGCAAATTTAGTGATTACTTTCTCTGATAATGCGCCCNGGCGGCAGATAGTTGCGTGAATAGCCATAAAATTCGTAAATTTGCGCTATGAATTTCACATTACAAGCCACAGCGCCGCTCTCGCAGGCCCGCGCCGGAGAGATTACCACTGACCACGGTCAAATCCTCACCCCGGTGTTCATGCCCGTTGGCACTCTCGGAAGTGTCAAGGCTGTCCATCAGCATGAGCTGCGCGACGATATAAANGCCCAGATTATCCTGGGCAACACCTATCACCTCTATCTCCGCCCNGGATGTGACATCCTGCAGCGCGCCGGCGGCCTCCACAAGTTCAACGGCTGGGAGCGCCCCATCCTCACTGACAGCGGCGGCTTCCAGGTGTTCTCCCTTGCCGACAATCGCAAGCTCACCGAGGAGGGCGCCCAGTTCCGCAGCCACATNGACGGCTCGAAACACCTCTTCANCCCGGAGAATGTGGTGGACATCCAGCGCATNATCGGCGCTGACATCATGATGGCTCTTGACGAGTGCCCTCCCGGCACCGCCACCCGCCAGTATGCCGAAAAATCGCTCGGGCTCACCCAGCGATGGCTCGAACGCGGCTGGAAGCGCTACAAGGAAACCGANGGNCTCTACGGCTATTCTCAGGCCTACTTCCCTATTGTGCAGGGATGTGTCTATCCTGACCTTCGCCGCCGTGCCGCCGAACATGTGGCCGAGCTCGGGGCCGACGGTAATGCCATCGGAGGCCTTGCCGTGGGCGAGCCCACGGAGAAGATGTATGAGATGATTGAGGTGGTCAACGAGGTGCTTCCCGCNGACAAGCCCCGCTATCTCATGGGCGTGGGCACCCCGGCCAACATCCTTGAGGCCATTGATCGCGGAGTGGACATGATGGACTGCGTGATGCCCACGCGCAACGGCCGCAACGGCATGCTCTTCACCGCCCACGGCATCATGAACATGCGCAACAAAAAGTGGGCCGACGATTTCTCNCCCCTGCAGGAGGACGGCCCCAGCTACGTTGACCGTGCCTACACCAAAGCCTATGTGCGCCACCTCTTTATTGCCAANGANCTCCTGGCGCTCCAGATTGCCTCAATCCACAATCTCGCTTTCTATCTCTGGCTCACCCGCGAAGCGCGCGCCCACATTCTGGCCGGCGACTTCGCCCANTGGAAGCAGGAGATGGTTCAACGCGTAACCCGCCGCCTGTGATGTTCAGGATTCTGGACCGCTACATAATCCGCAAGTTTCTCGGAACCTACGTGTTCGCCATTATCCTCATTCTGGCGATTACGGTGATGTTTGACATCAACGAGAAGCTCGACTCATTCCTCAAAGCNCCGCTCAAGGCCACGATTTTTGACTATTTCGTCAACTTCCTGCCTTACTTTGCCAATCAGTTCAGCCCGCTGTTCACGTTTATCGCCGTGATTTTCTTCACCTCCAAGCTGGCTGACAATTCTGAAATCATAGCCATGCTCTCCACCGGCATGAGCTTCCGCCGCCTCCTGCGCCCTTACCTGATAGGCGCCACGGTNATCGCCGCCGGCACNTATGTGCTGAGCGCCTACATCATCCCGCCGGCCAATGTGAAGCGCATCAACTACACCAACACCTACGTCAAGAACCGCCGCGTGGACTATGGCTCAAACATTCAGCTCATGGTNGGGCCGGGACAGATTGCCTACATGAGCCGCTATGACGCCACCACAAAGACAGGCTTCAACTTCTCGCTTGAATCCTTCAAGGACAAGAAGCTGCAGAGCCGACTGACCGCTCAGACCATAAAATGGGACACGCTCTACAACTGGACCGTGCGTGACTACATGATTCGCGANTTCAAGGGCCACCGAGAGAACATCAGGCGCGGNAACCGCCTCGACACNGTCATTGAGTTTGAGCCGCGTGACTTCCTCATCTCGCGTGATGACCAGGAGATGCTCACCACTCCCCAGCTCCACGCCTACATCGAGCGGCAGCGCACCCGCGGCGTGGCNAACATTGAATCATTNGAAATCGANAAGGAGCGNCGCTATGCCATGACGGCNGCCGCATTCATCCTCACGGTGATAGGCATGGCGCTGAGCTCGCGCAAGGTAAAGGGGGGCATGGGTGTCAACATCGGCATCGGACTGGTGCTGAGTTTCAGCTACATCCTCTTCATGTCCGTCACCTCATCGTTTGCCGTGTCGGGCCTCACATCGCCAATGGTGGCCATGTGGATTCCCAATGTCATCTATGCCATCATTGCCGTGGTGCTTTATCTCCGCGCATCGCGCTGAGNAGCAGGCGCGTCATCTTCTCGGCGCCGGGGGTGCGCGTCAGATGGTCGGCNTCATAAAAGTCATCTTCATCAAAGCNTGAATCCTCGTAGAAGTCAAACCATTCCACACCCTTCTCTGCGCTGAANCGCTTCAGNGCGGCGCGCATTGCGGNTATGAGCTCNGGNTTAATCCGCTCTCTNTANCCGNGCCAGGCCGGCTGAGTGTAGATAACCAGCCTCACCCCACGGGCCGCGCAGGTGTCGGCCATGGCTTCAAGGTGNNCCATGTTGGGCCCGAGGCGCTCNGGGCNCCCGCNGTTATGGGCCGCGGCAAACACCTCGGCCGACTCCTCCGGAGTGCGCCATCGGTTTTCAAGCGTNTAAGCCTCGCCGTTNCCCAGCGAGTCACACACAAGCGCCGNCTGCCCCANCCCGAANAGATTCTTTAGCTTGGCGGTGAACACCTTCATGTTGGCCANCTCGAAATTTGACGGTGAATACCATGGCAGGATGTCCAGGTTCATATAANCNTCATAGTTCACNGCGCGGTTCACATCGCTCCCCTCGGTGAGCTCTTCGTCAAACAGCGATGCCACGGAAACCTCCGTCACCACTGTGNGGAGCTCAGGCATGGAGCCTATCCATCGGTCAAGGAGCAGATGGTCAAGCCCGGTGGTCTGCGACACTGATGCGAGATTGAAAGCCGTGTCGGGCCACAGGTCCGCCCGCAGCCCGTAGAATGAGTGGGAGTTGCCCAGAATCAAGGTGTTGACCTTCGCCGCATTCATCTCCAGCCACCGCTCTTTGGCGCGATAGGGATTGTCAACCGAGCGCACCGCNGCCTCCATAATGGCCAGTGCCGCCACCACGATAAGCGAGAATGCCGCCACACGAATCAGAAACTTTTTCATCAGAACTGGAAGTAAATGAACGTTTCGGCCGGGCGCGTCTGAAGCAGCACAAGCATCACCAGCAGGAAGTAAGCCCCCCACCTCACGGCCCTGAAGCGCATGAGCCCGTGGCCGGCCACGTCAAACCCGTGGCGACGGTGGCGCGCCGTCCACTCCACAATGAGCATCAGCGCCACATACACCCATGCCCATCGCTCCATAGCCTGACCGGTGCCGGGCACGAACGCCGCAATCCGGGCAAGATATCCCGCCGCATCCCCTATTGTCTCGGCCCTGTAAAGCACCCATCCGGCCACCACGAGGACAAACGTCACCACCATCAGCACCGCCTCGGTGAGCGACGGGAGCAGGCGCCCCTGAGCCACGGTGGTGCCTCGATGGCGGTTGCTGGTGCCGGTCACAATGAGCGGCACAAACAGCAGGGCATTGAAAGCGCCCCATCCTACGAAAGTCCAGTTGGCCCCGTGCCAGAGACCGCTGAGCAGAAACACGATGATGGTGTAGACCACTGTGCGCCACATCCCCTTGCGGTTACCACCCAGAGGGATATAGAGATAATCTCTGAACCACGAGGTGAGCGATATGTGCCAGCGGCGCCAGAACTCCACGATGTCACGTGAAAAATAAGGCATCCTGAAATTCTGGCGCAGGGTGATGCCAAACAGCTTGGCCGTGCCGATGGCAATGTCCGTGTAACCCGAAAAGTCACCGTAAATCTGAAAGGCAAACATCACCGCTCCGGCGACGAGCTGAAGGCTGCCGAGGGTGTGCCAGTCGGCAAACACGCGGTCAACAATCACGGCACAATTGTCGGCCACCACCACCTTCTTAAACAATCCCCACAGAATCATCCGCAGGCCGTCCACACCCTCCGTGTAACTGAATCGGCGCGCTCTGAGAAACTGCGGCAGCAGATTCCGCGCGCGCTCAATCGGGCCGGCCACAAGCTGCGGGAAGAAGCTGATGAAGGCAAAGTATGCCGCAGCATCGCGCGTGGCGGGAATGTCGCGGCGATACACGTCGATGGTGTAGGACAGGGTCTGAAACGTATAGAAACTGATGCCCACGGGGAGCACAAGCTGCAGCGACAGCGCGTCAACCTCCAGCCCCACCGCTGAGGCCAGAGCCGCAAAGTTGGCCGCAAAGAAGTTGAAGTATTTGAACACACATAACAGCCCCAGAGCCACCACAATGTTCACTCCGCAGATTGTCCGGCGCGCCGTGCGCCCCTTGGCCGAGTCGAGGGTCAGACCACACACAAATGACACCCCGGTGGCAAAGGCAATCAGCAGCAGAAAGCGCCAGTCCCACCATCCGTAAAACAGATAGCTCACGGCGATGACAAACAGATTCTGCGCCTTCAGCGGAAGCCCGCTGCGCCCTATCAGCCAATAGCCGGCAAACACCAGCGGGAGAAAAATCAGAAATTCAAAGGAGTTGAAAAGCATCTCTTGACGGTCACCTTCCGGCTGATTTTAGAATATGTCAAACACAGCCGACACACCGCCCACAAGCGCCATGACTATCAGAATCGACGCTATCACACGGTTGATGATCCACATTGACCTCACATTGAAATGGCCCCTCACTTTGTCAACGAAGAATGTCACCGTAAACCACCACAACAGCGCGCCTGCACAGATGCTCAGATAGCCCGCCACATAATGATAGGCCATAAACTCCGGAGCAAGGAAGCTGAACCGCGCAAACAGGCCGATGATGAAAAACAGAATCAGCGGGTTGGCAAAGGTGAAGATAAATCCGGTGGCAAAATCGCGCCAGTAGGTGTTGGCCTGAATCATTGGCGGCTTAAGCTGTCGCGAGGGATTGTGAAGGAAAAGATAGATGGCATAGGCAAGAAGCATCACCGAGCCCACAACCTGAAGCGTCTTCTGATTGTTCTCTATAAAGTCGGTGACGAACGAAAGGCCCAGTCCCGTGAGAAGGCAATAAATCAAATCACTCAGCGAAGCGCCCAGGCCGGTGAAAAAGGCCGGCCAGCGACCCTTGTTGAGCGTGCGCTGAATCACGAGCACACCAATAGGCCCCATCGGAGCCGAAATCAGAACACCGATGAGCAGCCCTCTCAGCATTATGACGGGAAGTTGCTCCATACCGAAGTGCAAAATTACTGTTTTTTTTCTAATTTTGTATTCTCATTCATTCGAAACAAAACACCTTATTATATATGTTCAGCTTCTTAAAAAAGAACAAAACTCCGCGCCAACTGTTTTTCGCCACCGATGTCCATTGCCACATTGTGCCCGGCGTTGATGACGGTTCTCCTGATCTGGAAACATCCCTTGAGCTCCTGGAGCGCATGCGTTCGTGGGGTCTCCGCCATGTCATCACCACCCCCCACATGACTCAGGACACGTTTGAAAACACGTCGGCCACGCTTGACCCCGCATTTGCCGTGCTCAAAGAGGGTGCTGCAAAGGCCGGCATCGACGTGAAGCTGGAGCGCACTGCCGAACACCGCATCGACGAATTCTTCACCGAGCAGCTGGAGAAGGGTGACATCGTGCCTTATCCCAAGAATTATCTGCTAGTGGAAAACTCATTTGTTCAGGAGCCTTACGGACTTGACCGTCTCCTCTTTGACCTCAAGCTCAAGGGTTACAAGCCCATTCTGGCCCACCCTGAGCGTTTCCGCTACTATCAGCTTGATCCCTCACGCTACGACATGCTCCGTCAGGCCGGCAACCTCTTTCAGCTCAACATCCTCAGCCTTGCCGGCTACTATGGCAAGGAAACCAAGCAGATGGCCGAGAAGCTCGTGGAGAAAGGCTACATTGACTTCCTCGGCACCGACCTCCACCATCATGAGCATGCCGATGCCATTGAGGACTATCTGGCCTCAAAGGACTATCGCAAGCTCTGTGACCGCGGCATAGAGCTCATGAATGACACTGCCTTTTAAGACCCCGTTCCCCATTATTTGTTAACGCTGGGGCGGTCAAGCGTCGTGTAGATGTGTTCGCGCAGTGAGGGAGCAATGCGGTTGTATTGTGACCGAAACAAGCGGACGCAGATGCATGACGATTGGCCGAGGCAGTTGCGTTGTCTAAGTGTCAAATCTGTAGTATATCCCAATCTAATCCAATAAGTTACAAATGATTAAAATCATATAACTGAATTTGGGGGGAATTAATTGTTTGCTGATGCTTAAAATTACCTTATTATCGCATCTCTCCGGCGCTTTTTGCCTTGTTCTTCAGTCACGTAGCTACGGCTACGCTCCTTCATCACATGACAAAAATCACTCAGAGATATGCGACCCCAGCGCTAACAAATTATTGGGGAGCGGGGTCTAAGATTTTCAAGATTGAAGCGGCAAGGATGCGCACGCGTCCTTGCCGCTTTATCATATCTGATTGTCAGATTATTAGATTGGTTTCAACCCCTCCCGCAGCGGCCAAAACAGCCCCATGAATTAAAAATAGTTCACATTTTCTTACCCTTCTGCTGAACCTTTGCCCGCGGCAATGCGTTTATGAGGTATAACACCAAAACGACAACAAAACCAAAACTAATAACTGATAACCAACTATTTTTTTATGAAACGTACTTTTGCTTTACTCGCTGTTGCACTCTGCTGCATGTCAGCATTCGCACAGAAACTTGACAAGAATGAGGCCAAACAGCTTGCTGCATTCCTCGCTCAGCCCGCAGCCGAAGCTCAAACCAATGCCCAGGCCCTCGGCGCAAGCGCCTCTAACATTGCCGCTATTGAAGGCATCACTGTTGAAAACGGCCACGTGACCGCTATCGAACTCAAAGAAAAGAAACTTGGCGGAGCCCTCAACCTCAACGGTTTCAGCCAGCTTCAGAAGGTTGATGTGAGCCGCAACTCTCTTACCTCTGTAAACGTTACCGACTGCGCCGTCCTCACTGACTTCAACGCATCGCGCAACCAGCTCTCAACCGCCACCTTCGCCTCTGACCCCTCTCTGGCAAAGATTCAGGTTTACCGCAATCGTCTGGCCGAGTTTGACCTCTCTCAGCTCCCCAACATCGAAACCGTTAACTGCTCAAGCAACCACCTTGTGAGCCTCAACGTGAGCAACTCTGCCACCCTCAAGACTCTCAACTGCCAGAGCAACCATCTTGAAAGCCTCAATATTCAGGACTGCACCGGCCTCAAGAACCTCTACACCGGCTACAACAAGCTCACCTCACTCAACCTCACCGGCGTGACCAAGCTTGCCAACCTCAATATTGACGACAACGAAATCACCAGCCTCTACGTTCAAGGTCTCCCCGAGCTCAACTCATTTGTATGCTCTGACAACCACATGACCTCACTCGTCATGAAGGATTGCAACAACCTCCTTGACCTTGTGTGCTCCTACAATGACCTCACCTCTCTCACCGTTGAGGGCTGCAACAACCTCCTCTTTGTTGACGCCTCTTACAACGACCTCACTCAGCTGAGCCTCTCAAACCAGACCTTCCTGCAGCGTGTGCTTGTCAACAACAACCAGCTCCAGATGCTCGACCTCTCGTTTGACCCCGCGCTCACTTACCTCAACTGCCGCTACAACGTCATCACTGACCTCCGCACCATCGGTGACAACCAGCTCAGCATGATCGCTTGCCAGTGGAACCCCTAATAAGAAACCATAATTAAATAGTTTCAGATAACCCCCGAGGAGGCCGACTCTCAATGAGCCGGCCTCCTCTGTGTTATTATCTGTCAGATTAATGCTGCGTCAGCACACAAGCTCGTTAAAGAGCCTTGTGAACGTGGCATCAGGGTCATCGGTCATTCCCGGGTGAGGGCGCGAGGTCTGCAGGCAGGCGCTTCTCACAGCCGTGAGCCAGCGAAACCGTTCCTCGGCCTCCATAGAGGCCAGCCGCCCATCGGCACTATTGCCGGCCGCCACTCGCTTCATCCCCTCAATCTGACTGTGAATCTCCGCGGCGGTGTGGGGCGCGCGCATCACTCTGAGCTTCTCCTCGTCAATGAAAAACTCAAGCCGGAGCCAGCGGCGCCGCTTACACATCATTGCGAGCCCTATGTTGATGGCCTCGCCGCGCTCCACAGCCGGCACATAGCGCACTATCGAGTATTCATATAAGCAGTCTCCGCTCATCCTCCGCACGTTTTACAAATTCTTCACTTGCAGCCAGTCGGCGCGTCAGAAATTCTCTATACACACGGCGTCCCTCCTCGGGAGTGCGCCCTTCATCGGCAAGCCAGTCGTCAGGAATGGCCTCCACGAGCGCAGCCAGAAACTCGGGCGTAATCAGGCGGTGCATCTCGGCGTCAACCTCGCGCAGGCGGGTGGCATGGCGCAGCAGAGCGTGGTCCTTGACATAGGGGAATGGTGACACAGCCGCCTTCTCCCACCCCTCCCAGGAGTGATGGAAATAAAGCGTGGCTCCGTGATCAATGAGCCACAGCTCGTTGTGCCACCATAGCATATTGGTGTTGCGCACGGTGCGATCCACATTGGTCAGAAAAGCGTCAACCCACACCACCCTTGAAGCCGTCAGCTCGTCAACTCTGTTGCTCAGAGGGTCAAAGGTCATGGCGCCGCTCAGAAAATGGAGGCCCAGATTAAGGCCCCGGCTGCTTTTCAGAAGGTCCTGAATCTCTTCATCACCCTCGGTGCGGCCAAACTCCTCGCCAACGTCAAGGAGCACCAGCTCAGGCACACGCAGCCCCGCGCGACGGGCAACCTCGCCGCCTATCATCTCGGCAACGAGCGCTTTCGGCCCGTGGCCGGCACCGCGGAATTTAACCACGTATTTGAACTCGTCGCCGGCCTCGGCCAGTGCAGGCAGCGAGCCGCCTTCACGAAGCGGCTCGATATAGCGGGTCACTGTCTCCCTGCGCAGCATCAGTCAAGCTTGAGCACGGCCAGGAACGCCTTCTGAGGCACTTCCACGGAGCCGATCTGTTTCATGCGTTTCTTACCCTTCTTCTGCTTCTCCAGCAGCTTGCGCTTACGCGAGATGTCGCCGCCATAACACTTGGCGGTCACATCCTTGCGCACAGCCTTGATGGTCTCGCGCGCAATAATCTTGGCACCGATGGCCGCCTGAATGGCAATGTCAAACTGCTGGCGGGGAATCAGCTCCTTGAGCTTCTCACACATGCGGCGGCCGAAGGTCACGGCATTGTCCACATGAGTGAGGGTTGACAGCGCGTCCACGCTCTCGCCGTTAAGCAGGATGTCAAGCTTCACGAGTTTTGACTCGCGGAAGTCATGCAGGTGATAGTCAAACGATGCATAGCCCTTGGAGATTGACTTGAGCTTGTCGTAGAAGTCAATCACAATCTCGCCCAGAGGCATGTCAAAGGTCATCTCCATGCGGTTGCCGGAGATGTATTCCTGCTTCACGAGCTCGCCGCGCTTGCCCAGGCAAAGGGTCATGATGGGGCCTATATAGTCAGCGGCGGTGATGATGGTGGCCCTGATATAGGGCTCCTCGATATGGTCAATGAGAGTGGGCTCGGGAAGGCCAGAGGGGTTGTGGACCTCGGTCATGTTGCCGTGCTTGTCATAGACGCGATACGACACGTTGGGCACCGTAGTGATGACATCCATGTCAAACTCGCGTCCCAGTCGCTCCTGGATAATCTCCATGTGGAGCAGACCCAGGAAGCCGCAGCGGAAGCCGAAGCCGAGCGCCGCCGATGATTCAGGCTGGAAGGTCAGCGAGGCGTCATTGAGCTGAAGCTTCTCAAGCGATGAACGGAGATTCTCGAAATCCTCCGTCTCGATGGGATACACTCCGGCAAACACCATCGGCTTCACCTCTTCGAAGCCGGCAATGGCCTCTTCGCAAGGATGGTTCACGTGGGTGATGGTGTCGCCCACCTTCACCTCCTTTGAGGTCTTGATGCCTGAGATGATATAGCCCACATTGCCCGCTGAGAGCGATTCGCGGGGCGACATGTCGAGCTTCAGCACACCGATTTCGTCGGCATGGTACTCCTTGCCCGTCGACACGAACTTCACGAAATCATTCTTGCGGATGGTGCCGTTGACAATCTTGAAGTAGGCGATAATGCCGCGGAAAGGATTGAACACCGAGTCAAAAATCAGCGCCTGAAGCGGAGCCTCGGGGTCGCCCTGAGGTGCCGGCACACGCTCCACAATGGCGCGGAGCACTTCGGGAATGCCTGCACCCGTCTTGCCGCTGGCTCTGATTATCTCCTCGCGCTTGCAGCCCAGAAGGTCGATAATCTGGTCCTCCACCTCGTCAGGCTTGGCGCTGTCAAGGTCAATCTTGTTGATCACGGGGATAATCTCCAGGTCATTGTCAATGGCCATGTAGAGGTTGGAGATGGTCTGCGCCTGAATGCCCTGCGAGGCATCCACAATGAGCAGCGCGCCCTCGCAGGCGGCTATCGAGCGCGACACCTCATAGGAGAAGTCAACGTGTCCCGGAGTGTCAATAAGATTGAGGGTATATTTCTCGCCGTCAAGCGGATATTCCATCTGAATGGCGTGGCTCTTGATGGTGATGCCGCGCTCGCGCTCCAGCTCCATATCATCCAACACCTGTGCCTGAAGATCCTTGGCGGCTACGGTGCCGGTGTATTCAAGCAGGCGGTCGGCAAGGGTTGACTTGCCGTGGTCAATATGGGCGATAATACAGAAGTTGCGGATATTTTTCATATTAGCTGCAAAATTAACGATTTTCGGGGTAACCTGCAAGGGTGTCACTTTTAACAAAACGGCGTAAAAAAGTGTTATAATCATAAAATCACGTTAACGCTATCGGCAAGCGCCGCTTCGCGATGCCTGCCGCCATTAATTCCGGTTAATATGTCATCATCTAACTTCAATTGTCCCGCTCCCGAACAGGAGAACAGTGTGTTTTTCGCAGCACGCCAGGCGTTGCGCCGCCACGCCACGGGCGGTAATGTCCTGATTCTGGCCACGGTGCTGGCTCTTATTGTGGCTAACATCCCCGGGCTTAACACGCTCTATAACGACTTCTGGAACCAAAGCATCCGCCTGCAGGTGGGTGACTTCAATGTGTTCAGCCACGGCGGCCGCCCCATGACGCTTCTGGAGTTTATCAACGATGCCCTGATGGCCATTTTCTTCTTCTCCATCGGCCTGGAAATCAAGCGCGAGGTGCTGGTGGGCGAGCTGTCGAGCTTCAAGCAGGCACTCCTCCCCATCATGGGTGCCATCGGCGGCATGATTATCCCCGTGGGCATTTTCTTCGCCATGGCCGCCGGCACTGACTATGCCGATGGTGCCGCAATCCCCATGGCCACTGACATAGCTTTCTCTCTCGGCATCCTGGCCATGCTCGGCTCAAGGGTGCCGGTGTCGCTCAAGATTTTCCTCACCACCCTGGCGGTGGTTGATGACATTGGCGGCATCATCGTCATAGCCGCTTTTTATTCGAGCCACATCAAGCTGATGTTTCTCGTCTATGCCGCCGTGCTGCTCGGGGTGCTCCTGTTAGGCTCGGCCATGAGAATCAAGAGCAAGGTGTTTTATCTCACCATCGGCGGCGTGGTGTGGTTCCTCTTCCTCAACTCAGGCATCCACCCCACCATTGCCGGCGTGCTCGTGGCGTTCTGCATCCCCGCATCGCCGGTGTTCGCCCCCTGCCGCTACATCCGCACCATCCGTGATTCAATTAGCCATTTCGCCGCTGAGGATGATGCGCGCCTCACCTCCCGAAGCATTCTGTCAAAGGACCAGATGAACTGGCTCAAAGAGGTGGAAAGCGCCTCAGATAAGGTCATTTCACCCCTTCAGGAGCTTGAGGACTCGCTCCACCCCATTGTCAATTTCTTCATCGTGCCGCTCTTCGCCTTTGCCAATGCGGGCATCTATCTGCTTGACATTGACCCTGCCACGATTGTTCAGGGCATCTCGCTGGCCATCATCTGCGGCCTCGTCATCGGCAAATTCTCGGGCATCCTGCTCTTCTCTTGGCTCACGGTCAAATTCAAGTGGGCCCCCATGCCTGAGAAGGCCAACTGGAAGATGATGGCATCCATCGCCATGCTGGGCGGCATAGGCTTCACGGTGTCGCTCTTCATTGCCAACCTGTCATTCGCCGGCATCGGTCCGGAGGGTGATTATCTCCTGAACCACTCCAAGATAGGCATCGTGGTGGGTTCATTCGTGGCAGGCTTCGGAGGCTTCCTGATGCTCCACCGCTTCCTCCCGCGCAAGGGAGCCGCAAAGAGGTGAACGAGGCCCGAATTATAACATTTTTTTGCATATGTTAAACCTAAATGTTAATTTTGAGTCCAATTGTTAATTCCGGCCTCTCTTTGGGCCATCCCTGACCCAACTTTTAGGGATTTTAATTGTTAACATAATAAAGCTTAAAAATAATCTAACCTCACCTGCTCCGCCGGAGCATAGACCGAACGAGATGAAAAAATCGACAATTTGGTTCCTGACAATCATCATGGCCCTGACTTTCACAGGGTTACTGTATGTGCAGATCATGTATATGCGCAACATGGTGAAGATGCGCGACGACCAGTTTGCCGAGGGCGTGAAGCGCAGCCTTTATGCCGTCACCACTCGTCTGGAGCAGGATGAAACCAAGCACTATCTTGAGGAGGATGTGGCGAGCATCGAAACCCAGTATCTGCCCCGCTACGACGCCGACGGACATGTGCTCGGCACGGTGACATCATCCTTCAGCACCCCCGAGGTGTCAGGCGACATCACCATCAAGCGCGACCTACGCGGAGGCGCATCGCAGTATCAGTCAAACCAGGAGCTGCTCCGCGGCCTCTATCTCTATCAGAAGGGGCTTCTCAACGAGGTGGTGCTCAACATCATCTCCCAGGCAAGCAACCGCCCAATCGCGGAGAGAGCTGACTCGGCTGTTGTGGAGGGCTACATGCGCTCCGAGTTTGCCAACAACGGCCTCGACCTCCCCTTTGAGTTTGCCGTGGTCAACCGCATGGGTGCGCCCGTGTATCGCACCTCAGGCTATGCCCCCGCCGATGCCGGACGCAACAGCATGTTCGTGCAGACCCTCTTCCCCAACGACCCCAAGAACAAGATGAATTATATTAAGGTGTACTTCCCCACAAAGGACAACTACATCTTCTCATCCATACGCTTCATGATTCCGTCGTTTATCTTCACGTTCATTCTCCTGGTGGTGTTCATCTACACCATTGTGGTGGCTTTCCGCCAGAAGAAACTCACCGAGATGAAAAACGACTTCATCAACAACATGACCCATGAGTTCAAGACTCCCATCTCCACCATCTCACTGGCGGCCCAGATGCTAAACGACGGCTCGGTGGTCAAGTCCGAAAAAATGCTCTCCCATATCTCCGGCGTTATCAACGACGAAACCAAGCGCCTGCGCTTCCAGGTGGAGAAGGTGCTCCAGATGTCGATGTTTGACCGTCAGAAGGCCACACTGCGCCTCACCGACGTGGACGCCAACACCGCCGTGGCCAATATTGTCCACACCTTCAAGCTCAAGGTGGAGAAATATGGCGGCTCCATTGAATCACACCTCGATGCAATGGACTCAATGGTCAACGTTGACGAGATGCACTTCACCAACGTCATTTTCAACCTCCTGGATAATGCCGTGAAGTATCGCCGCGAGGACACCCCCCTGAAGCTCGTGGTCACCACGCGCGATGTGTCGAACCATAAAATCCGCATCACCGTGGCCGACAATGGCATAGGCATCCGCCGCGACGACCTTAAAAAGATTTTCGAGAAATTCTATCGCGTCTCCACCGGCAACCGCCACGACGTGAAAGGCTTCGGCCTCGGCCTGGCCTACGTCCACAAAATGGTGGGCGAGCTCGGCGGCGAAATCACAGTGGAGAGCGAAATCAACCAAGGAACAAAATTCAATATAATATTACCGTTAACTAAAAACCTCAACTGATTATGGAAGAACGTTTGCGTATTCTACTATGTGAGGACGACGAAAACCTCGGCATGCTCCTGCGTGAGTTTCTGCAGGCCAAAGGGTTCAGCGCCGACCTCTTCTCTGACGGTGAGAGCGGTTACAAAGCGTTTCTCAAAGGCAAATATGACATCTGCGTTCTTGACGTGATGATGCCCAAAAAGGACGGCTTCGCCCTCGCTCAGGAAATCCGGACCGTCAACTCCGAAGTGCCCATCATCTTCCTGACTGCCAAATCGCTGAAGGAGGACATTCTGGAAGGCTTCAAAATCGGAGCCGACGATTATATCACCAAGCCCTTCTCAATGGAGGAGCTCGTGTTCAGAATCGAAGCCATTCTCCGCCGTGTCAAAGGCAAGAAGGGCAAGGAAATCACCATGTACAAAATTGGCAAGTTCACTTTCGACACTCAGAAACAGGTGCTCATGATTGGCGACAAAATCACCAAGCTCACCACCAAGGAAAGCGAACTCCTCAGCCTTCTGTGCGCCCATGTCAATGAAATCCTGGAGCGTAACTTCGCCCTCAAGACAATCTGGATTGACGACAACTATTTCAATGCCCGCTCAATGGACGTCTACATCACCAAGCTGCGCAAGCATCTTAAGGACGATCCCTCCATTGAAATCATCAACATCCACGGCAAGGGCTACAAGCTCATCGCCCCTGACGCCGAAGCTCAGGGCTGAGCCTGACGGCTGCCGCCGTCGCCCCTCCCCACATCTGCGTAAGCCGCAGCGCCCTGTGCGTTGCGGCTTACGGGCTTTTTAACATCATTTAACCCTACCCCTAAGCAACTATCAGCCCCTTTGGCCGTCAAACGGAGTGAAATGGCTATCCTTTTTTCAAAACATAAAAGTCAGGAAGCTCGTGAAGCCCGCTTTTCACAGGTGCTGCAAGCAAACCGTCAGCTCATCTGTAAGGTGTGTTACATGTATGCCTCTGACGGGGAGCATTTCAATGACCTCTATCAGGAGGTGGTGGCCAACATCTGGCAGGGCCTTGCCTCTTACCGTGGCACGGCAGCCATGTCCACATGGATCTATCGCGTGGCCATCAACACCTGCGTCACCTTCTATCGCCGCCACCGCTCTCACAGCGCCGCCACTCTCCCGATTGAAGCGGTTGTGGAGCTCCCGGCCGAGGAGGAGTCACGCGCCGAGCAGCTCAAGGAGATGTATCGCCTCATAGCCACTCTTGAACCGATGGAGAAGGCGCTGATTCTCATGTGGCTCGACGAAAGGTCATACGATGAAATCTCTGACGTGACGGGTCTGAGCCGCAACAATGTGGCCTCGCGCCTGCGCCGCATCCGTCTCAAACTCATTGAAAAAGGACAGCAATGATAGTCTTAACCCACTTCGCAAACACGATTGATTATGGACAAACACTCTGACATATCTGACCTCGACAGGCTCAAGCAAGTGTGGAGTTCCCAGCGGTTCAAAACCCCGCAGGGAAGCCCTGACGCTTCGGGCTGCGAACGCCTGTCAGGCTACACCCAACAGCTGTGTCGCCGCTATCACCGCGCGGCCATTCTGGGATTGATAATGGCCCTGATGGTGTGGCCGCTCAACTCTGCTCTGGAGCTTCCCCTGCCGCTGTGCATTTGCCTGTCCGTCTTCTTTCTGATTATGAGCGCCGTGCAGGGCTCTTACTGGCTTGAAATCCGCGACCTTGAATTCGGCGAGATGTCGCTCACGGAGGCTGTGAAGCGTGTGGTGAGCCTGCGCAAGTCAATGCTCGTCAGGGTGGTTGCTGGAATCTGTCTGGCTGTGCCGCTGCTCTGCGCCCTGCTCCTCCACTATATGACCATTGACGTCTATATGTTCTACGGTGGTATTGCCGGCGCCATAGCCGGCCTGATGATAGGCTACGTGAAGCTGCGTGACTCGCTCAGAATCATCCGCAAAATGGAGCGCACCATCACCGATGCTTCCTGAACCTTTCCCCGCCCCGGCGCGTTAGATAATCAGAAACCCTAAAAATCTGAGTATTATGGACGCAAAGAAATTCGACAAGTCTGTTGACAATCTTCCCGGGGCCGCTCCTGACGTGGCCGACCGCGAACGCGAAACCGAAAAGGCCGTCAGAGCCGACGTTAAAAATCTCAACAACAATCCCCGTAACACAGATAACGAGATGCCTTAAGGCATCTCGTTATCTTTTTTTTGTGGGGTTGAATTTCGTTTACTTGCGCAGTTTATCGGCAAGATTGTCGGCCAGGTCAGAGCCCTTTTCGAGCAGTGAAGCGGCTGAGTCCTTGAGCTTGTCAACGAAGCCCTCGGCCTTTTCCGATGCCTGAGCTTTGAGTTCGGCAGCTTTGTCGGCGGCCTGAGCTTTGAGTTCGGCGGCTTTCTCCATAGCGGCGTCCTTGGCATCGGCAAGCTTTTCTTTCATTGCGTCCTTATCGGCAACCACTTTTTCCTTGTCAGCTGCAAGCTGATCCTTTGCGGCCACGGCGGCAGCTTCGGCGCTAACCTTGGCTGCGGCGGCACTCACCTGTGCGGCGGTCTGGGCCATCTGACTGTTAGTTTCCATAATCTTGTGTGTTTTTAGTTAGTTATGTTATAGAAACGCAACCGGAGGCCGCATGGTTGGTTAAAAGGGGTTAAATGCGGTCAAGAACAGTGGTAATCAGGTCAGCCACAGCGGTTTTATAGTTGGGGGTGGCATCGTGATTCATACGGTTGGCTATGATTGAGCACACGGTCATGGCCTTGTGGCCCATGAGCCGCGCAAGGCCCTGAAGGGGCGCGCTCTCCATCTCATAGTTGGTCACGCGGCGTCCTTTGTGCTCAAACTCTTCGATGGAACGGTTGAGCCCGGGATTGGCCAGCGGAAGGCGCAGCTCGCGTCCCTGCGGACCGTAAAAGCCCACGGCTGAGATGGTGTTGCCGCGCACCATGTCATCGCGTCCTATGCGCTCCACGAGCTCGGCATCGGCATCCACCACATAGGGGCGCGCCCACAGGGGATTCCAGTCAGTGTGCTCGCAGAAGTCGCGCTCAAACTCAAGGTCGGCCACATCGTTTCGGCCGGCATAGTAGTTCAGCACACCGTCAAATCCAATCGCTTTCTGGGCTATGACGGGGGTGCCTATGCGCAGCTCGGGCTGCAGGGCGCCGGAGGTGCCTATGCGCACCATGGTGAGCGTGCGCGGGGAGGCTTTGACCTCGCGTGTGGCGAAGTCCACATTGGCCAGGGCATCGAGCTCGTTAATCACAATATCAATGTTGTCAGGGCCTATGCCGTGGCTCAGACACATGATAGGTTTCCCTTTGTAGGTGCCGCCTATGGTGTGAAATTCGCGCGATGACACTTCAAACGTGCGGCTGTCGAAATGCTCGGCCACCATATTGACGCGCGCAGGGTCACCCACAAGGATGATGCGGTCGGCAAGCTGCTCGGGGCGCAGATGCAGGTGAAACACTGACCCGTCAGGG
Source organism: Bacteroides sp. (assembly GCA_014802445.1). GTDB lineage: Bacteria > Bacteroidota > Bacteroidia > Bacteroidales > Muribaculaceae > CAG-1031. The sequence continues at coordinate 61,908 of JAAVCF010000013.1, forward strand.
TTAATGATGAGTTCGGAGGGGGCGATGACTTTCATGGGTTTACTCTTGAAGTTTAGTTTATGAGGTAGGTATGGGGGAGGGAGGAATGAAATCAGGCAAGCCGGTAACGGTTGCCGGGAATGGAGAGCACGAGTCCGCGCAGCTCCATATCTATCAACAATCCGGCGAGCTTGTGGGTTTGCTCGTCAATCTCGTTTTTGAGCTCGCTGAGGCTCATTTCTCCTTGCCGCGTCAGGGCTTCCACAATGCGGGTCTCGGTGGGGTCAAGCTCGGCAAAGAGCTCTTGCTGCTCCCCTTCCTTGGGGCGGCGTTTCCACCCCATGAGGTCAGGCAGCGCCTCGGCGTCGGTGAGAATTTGGGCCATGTGGGATGATATGAGGTTGTTACATCCTCGGCTGTAACGGTCACTGACGCGCCCGGGAAGAGCAAACACATCGCGACCGTAGTCACAGGCAAGCCGCGCCGTCACGAGCGCTCCTCCCTTGGTGTCGCTCTCCACCACCACAAGGCAGTCACACATCCCCGCCACGATTCTGTTTCGGGCCAGGAAGTTACCGCGGTGCACGGGGTCGGCCGAGGTGTATTCCGTCACCAGCGCTCCCCCACCCTGAATCATCGCCGCGGCCACATTGCGGTGGGCGGCGGGATAGATGGTTGACAGACCGTGGGCCAGCACTCCCGCCGTGGGCAGTCCGGCGGTCATTGCGGCGCGGTGGGCCGCTACATCGATTCCGTAGGCAAGCCCGCTCACAATCACTGTCGGCTCGGCAAGGTCACGGGCCAGCGAGCTGACAAGCTTGGCGGTGAAGTCGGTGCCGTAGGCCGTGGCATGACGGGTGCCCACAATGCCCACCACCCGCGCCGCGTCGAGGTCACACTCTCCGAGGGTGAAAATCATCACCGGCGCATCATCAATCCCTTCAAGCCGCGACGGGAAGTCGGCGTCAGTGAAAAAGCGTGCCTTCACTCCGTTGCGCTCCAAAAAGTCCATCTCTCTGCGGGCCTTCTCAAGCGCCGCCTCGCGCACTCCGGGCGCAAACAGGCGTGACCGTCCGTAGTCCGTCAGCTCGGCGATATCGGCCGATGAGGCTGTGAAAAACATCTCCTCGTTGCCGTCAAGGCTGCCGAGGATGGCCGAGGCGCGCTGTCGGTTCATGCCCGGCAGCCGGCTCAGGGCGAGCTTGTGAAGCAGGGTGCTCATTTAAGATAGTCGGCAAACACTTCCGCAAGTGCGTCGCCGCGCCCCACTTTGCCATGCTCCAGACTCGCCACTGTGATGCGCGCACGCAGAATCTGCTGATGGTCAGGAAGGCGGTAAATGGCCTGCACGAAGATGAAGCGGGCGCCTTCGCGCGTCATCTTGAGGCAACTGATAAATCTGTCGCCGGAACGCAGGGGGTGGATATAGTCCACCTCGGCGCGGCGAAGCACCGGGTCGATACCGCTCTCGTGCATCTTGGCGAAGCTCAGCCCGGCGTTTTCGCAAAACTCATGGCGGGTGTGCTCCATATAGTTGAGATACACTGCGTTATTTACTATTCCTTCATAGTCCACTTCATAATCGCGAACCTTCATTTCAAGTTCAAAATGATATGTTGTCTTATCTGCCATTGTTTGTGGAATTAGAGGTGCTAAATTAACCTTTTTCCATGAATTCAGCAATGATTTTTCTCTTTCTCGTTAAAATTCTCCTATATTTCATTCACTATGGTTAAACCTTTTGGCTTTTTGGATGTCATTATTGTAGAATCGGCTGTAAGGTTCAGCCGTTTTTTCATTTTTCATCCTTTATGCGCAAATTTTTTTCTTTTTTCGCGGCCCTTGCTCTGACCGGCAGTGCGGGCTTTGCACAGGCCAACATGACCCTCGACTATGAGGGGTGCCTTGCCTACGCGCTGGAGCATAACATCCAGCTCAGGCAAAGCCGCCTGACGGGCGAGTCAACACGCCTGTCGCTCGACGGGGCAAAGGCTCAGTGGCAGCCCACTCTCGACGCGGCCACCACACAGGGCGTGTCAAACCATCCCTGGGGTCAGGGCAACAAGACGGTCTATTCAAGCAACTATGCTCTCTCGGCAGGATGGACTGTCTATAATGGCGGTCAGCGCGAAAACACCATCCGCCGTTATGAGACGGTGGGTGAGATGAACCGCTTCCAGACCCTTGCCATCGAGCGAAATCTCCAGCCTCAGATTCTTCAGCTTTACCTCAACATCCTCTATGCGGCTGAGAATATCGACATCTGCCGGGAGTCGGCAGCCGTGAGCGCCGCTCAGGCTGAACGCGGAAAGGCTCTGATGGAGTCAGGACGCATTTCGCGGGTTGACTATGCCCAGCTGGAGTCGCAGGCGCGGCAGGATGACTATGCCGTGGTCAGCGCGCGCGCCAATTATGACAGTCAGCTGCTTCAGCTCAAGAGCCTCCTGCAGCTGGGCATCGACACTGACCTCTCCGTCCTCCCCTATCAGTGGACTGACAATGTGGTCACCTCCGCCGTCCCTTCCAAGCTTTCCACTTATGACCTTGCCGTTGACAATGACCCCTCGCTGGCCGCTGCCCGCACAAGCGTCAAGGTCTCTGATTATGACATTGAGCTTGCCAAGGCTTCGGGACGCCCCTCGGTGGGACTCACCGGAGGTATCGGCGTCACTTACAATGCGCCCGGCCAGGGGGCGTTCGGCACTCAGCTCAAGCAGTCGCTCTATGAGTCGCTCGGGGTCACTCTCAGCGTGCCCATCTTCAATCAGAAGAAAACCAAGACGGCCGTGGCCATCGCGCAGGTGGACAGGATTAAAGCCGTCCTTGACGAGCAGCAACGCCTCGATGACCTCTCGCAGGAAATCGAGAGCTGGTACATCGACCTTGAGTCGGCCCGCAGCCGCTTCATTTCAGGCCTTGACCGCGTGAGCGCCACCCGCCTCTCTGACGAGCTTGTCAATGAGCAGTTTGAGCTCGGACTGGTCAACACCGTCGAACTCATGCAGGCGCATAATGACTATTCTCAGGCGCGCCGTGAGCTCCTGCAGGCCAAGTATATGGCCGTCATGGCCCGCAAAATGATTGATTATTACAGAACCACCTCAATAGCCCTTCCCTGATGAAAACTTATCTGACCTCAACGGCCATCGCGGCAGCTTGCCTGCTCGCTTCGTGCGGCCACAAGTCACAAATCTCGCTGCTCAGCGAGCCCGCTACGTATGGCGAAATCTCCGAATCGGTCACCGCCACAGGCACTCTCGAATCAGTCACGAGCGTGGATGTCGGCACCCAGGTGACAGGCATCATCAACAAGCTCTACGTTGACTTCAATTCCGAAGTGAAGGAGGGGCAGCTCATCGCCGAGCTGGAAAAGACTGTGCTCCAGAGTGAGCTCAACTCAGCCGAAGCCACGGTGAAAAGCGCCGAGGCGAGCTACAATTATGCCAAGACAAACTATGACCGCGACGTGGCGCTCCATGCGCGCCAACTCATCAGCGACTATGAGTTTGAAACCTCCCGCCGTGAGTATCAGGTGGCGCTCCAGAGCTTCGAAAAGGCTAAGTCTGACAGGGTTAAGGCGGCCAAGAATCTCAACTATGCCGAGATCTATTCACCCATCGACGGCATTGTCATTTCGCGCGATGTGGAGGTGGGCCAGACTGTCGTGTCAAGCATGACTGTGGCAAATCTATTCACCATTGCCAATCTTGACCACATGCAGGTGGTGGCCGACGTGGATGAGGCCGACATAGGCAATGTGCGCAACGGTCAGAAGGTGAGATTCACCGTCGATGCTTACCCCGACGACACTTTTGAAGGCACCGTCACCCAGGTGCGCCTATCCCCCACCACTGAGAGCAATGTCGTCACCTATGACGTTATCGTGTCAGTGGACAATCCTGACCACAAGCTCATCCCCGGCCTCACGGCCAATCTCACCATCCTCACAATGCAGGAGGACCATCAGCTCCTAATCCCGCTGCGCGCCACTCGCTTCACGCCTCATGACTATCCCAAGGCCAAGCATCTCCCCAAGGCCAAGGGCAATCCCGCTCCTTTCAGCAGCGATGACCCTTCCAAGCGTCAGGTGTGGGTGGTGGAGGGCAACACGCTCTCTCCCAGGGTGGTGACCATCGGTGCCTCCAACGGTCAGAGTGTGGCGGTCACTTCCGGCCTCAAGGAGGGCGATGTGGTGGCTGTGGAATATAAGGCCGACATGCCCGACGATGCCTCTGACAATTCTGCCTCGGCCGAGACGAGCCCCTTCGCGCCCAAGCGCCCCGGAGGCAACCGTGGCGGCGGTGGCCCGCGCTGATTCTCCCGCCCGGCCTCTCTGCCGGGCGTTTTCCAAATCCTTGATTATTTCGTTATGGACAATGACCATATTATTATAAAGGTGGACGACATCCGCCGCAACTTCACCGTTGGCGGCGAGACGGTTCACGCTCTCCGCGGGGTGTCGTTTGACATCCGCCAGGGTGAGTTTGTGACCATCATGGGCACCTCCGGCTCGGGCAAGTCAACGCTCCTGAACATCCTCGGATGTCTCGACACTCCCTCTCAGGGACGCTACATCCTCGATGGTGCCGATGTTCACAAAATGAGCAAAAATCAGCGGGCAGTGCTCCGCAACCGCAAAATCGGTTTCGTGTTTCAGAACTATAATCTGCTCCCAAAAACCACAGCCATTGAGAACGTCGAGCTCCCTCTGCTCTACAATGCCGGGGTCAGCGCAAAGGAGCGCCGCGAGCGAGCCATATCGGCCCTCAAGGCGGTGGGCCTCGCCGAGCGTCTCAACCACAAGAGCAACCAGATGTCAGGCGGCCAGCAGCAGCGTGTGGCCATTGCCCGCGCGCTGGTAAATGACCCGGTGATTATCCTCGCCGACGAGGCCACGGGCAACCTCGACACGCGCACGTCGTTCTCCATCCTGGTCCTCTTTCAGGAGCTCCACGCTCGCGGCAGAACAATCATTTTCGTGACTCATAACCCTGAGCTGAGCGCCTATTCATCGCGCAACATCGTGCTGCGCGACGGGCGTGTGGTGTCTGACGAGCAGAACCCCCGCATGGCTTCGGCAAAGGAAATGTTTGACTCTCTTCCCACCGATGACAACTGATGAAATTCGCCAACCTTTTCAAGATTGCGCTCAAGGCGCTTAACAACAATAAGCTGCGTTGCTTCCTGACCATGCTCGGAATCATCATCGGTGTGGCCTCGGTCATCACCATGCTCGCCATCGGTCAGGGCTCAAAGGACTCCATCAAGGCCCAGATCAGCGAAATGGGCTCAAACATGATTATGGTCCATCCCGGCAACATGCAGCGCTCAGGCGGTGTCCGCCCCAGCGCCGAAGCCATGCAGACGCTCCGCATCGCTGACTATGAGGCGCTGCGTGACCAGTCTTCTTATCTGGCCGACGTGTCGCCGGTGGTCAACACAGGTGGCCAGATGGTCAACGGCAACAACAACTGGCCTTCAACCATCTACGGCGTCACGCCCGAATATATGGACATCCGCAAGATGAGCGTCGACGAGGGCTCCATCTTCTCGGAGTCTGACATCAAGTCGGCCGCCAAGGTCTGCCTGCTGGGTAAAACGGTGGTTGACAATCTCTTCCCCGACGGCCAGGACCCAGTGGGCAAGGTGGTGCGCTTCGGCAAGATTCCTTTCACAGTCATCGGCACTCTCACCCCCAAGGGCACCAACTCCATGGGCATGGACCAGGACGATGTGGTCATTGCCCCTTACACCACCGTCATGAAGCGCATCCTGGCTCAGGATTATCTGGGCAGCATCTATGCCTCGGCTCTGAGCGAGGACATGAGCGACGAGGCCCAGACGGAAATAACCGAGATTCTCCGAGAGCAGCATCGCCTCAAGGCCGACGATGATGATGACTTCACCATCCGCTCTCAGCAGGAGCTAAGCGAGATGATGAACTCCACCGGCGACATGATGACCATCCTCCTTGCTTGCATTGCGGGCATATCACTCCTTGTGGGCGGCATCGGCATCATGAACATCATGTATGTGTCAGTCACCGAGCGCACGCGCGAGATTGGCCTCAGAATGAGTATCGGCGCGCGCGGCATCGACATCCTGTCGCAGTTTCTCATCGAGTCGGTGATTATCAGCGTCACCGGCGGCGTCATTGGCGTGGCGGTAGGGGTCTTCGCTTCATGGATGGTCAATGTCATAGCCCGCTGGCCGGTATCCATCCAGGCCTATTCGGTGATTCTGAGCTTCATTGTCTGCACCGTCACTGGTGTGTTCTTCGGCTGGTATCCGGCCCGGAAGGCGTCAAATCTCGACCCCATCGAAGCTCTCCGTTACGAGTAATCTCCCCCCCTCCCCCACTGTCTCCGCCGTCACCCTCCGGCGGAGACTTTTTTTGTTTTCGGCAATTTTTGTAATTTTGGGGCATGAACTCAGATTTTGCTGTTGACAGGCCTGCAGAAGTTCTCCACGATCCCTGGGACCGCGAACATTTGTGGCACCCCTACACCTCGACAATCAATCCTCTCCCCACATATAAAGTTAAGTCGGCTTCAGGCGTGCGTCTGCGTCTGGCCGATGGCCGTGAGCTCATTGACGGCATGTCGTCATGGTGGGCTGCTATTCACGGCTATAACCATCCCGTAATCAACCGGGCCGTCCGCGCCCAGATTGACCGTATGAGCCATGTCATGTTCGGCGGTCTGACCCATGAGCCGGCAATCGAGCTCGGCAAGAGGCTGCTTGAGATGGCGCCGCCGTCAATGCACAACATTTTCTATGCCGACAGCGGCTCCGTGGCCGTTGAGGTGGCCATGAAGATGGCCGTGCAGGCTGCCGTGTCAAAAAGCGGTGACCATGGCAAAACCAATTTCGTTACCATCCGCTCGGGATATCACGGCGACACATGGAATGCCATGAGTGTCTGTGACCCCGTCACGGGCATGCACGGTGCCTTCGGTCCGGCCCTGCCGGTGAGGTTCTTCGTGCCGCAGCCGCGTTCGCGCTTCGATGGCGAGTGGGATGTCGCTGACATAAAGCCGCTGGAGGACCTTCTGGAAAAGCACCACGCCGAGATTGCCGCCATGATTCTCGAACCGATTGTGCAGGGCGCCGGAGGCATGTGGTTTTATCATCCTCAGTATCTCCGCGAGGCGCGAAAGCTCTGTGACCGCTACGGCATCTATCTTATTTTCGACGAGATAGCCACCGGATTCTGGCGCACAGGCAAGGCTTTCGCATGGGAGCATGCCGGGGTGGAGCCTGACATTATGTGCATCGGCAAGGGGCTCACCGCCGGTTATCTCACTTCAAGCGCCGTGCTCACCTCGGCTCAGGTGGCCCGAACCATCTCGGAGGGCGAGGCGGGAGTGATGATGCACGGCCCCACTTTCATGGGCAATCCTCTGGCGTGTGCCATCGGCGTGGCGTCGATTGACCTCCTGCGCTCGCAGCCAATGACGGAGGTCATTGCCCGCCATGAGAGGGTGATGCGTCAGGAGCTCGCTCCTGCGCGTGATTTCCCCGGGGTGGCCGATGTCCGCGTTCTCGGCGCCATTGGCGTGGTGAAGATGAAGGAGCCGGTAAATGTCGGCGAGTTCCAGAAGGAGTGCGTGGCCCGCGGCATATGGGTGCGCCCCTTCGGCCGTAATGTCTACATCATGCCCCCTTACATCATGGAGGAGGCTGACCTGCGCACTCTCTGCCGCGAGATGCTCAACATCATTAAATGACCGTGGACTTTCAGGACACTCTCACAGCGCTATCCTTAAGCGGCAATCTGCGCTCCATCCCTTCAGGAGCCACGCCTGCAGGGGTCACCGATTTGTCAACCAACGACTATCTTGGCCTCGCTGCGCGCCTTGATCTCCAGGAGCGGTTCCTCAACGACTGCGCGCAGGCTTCCGGGCAGCTTATGACGTCGAGCGCGTCGCGCCTGCTCGCGTCGAGCCAGGAGGCCTTCTCGGGGCTTGAAAACAAGCTGAGCGGGCTCTACCGTGGCCGCGCGGCGCTGCTGTTCAATAGCGGCTATCATGCCAACACGGGCTTGGTCAGCGCACTTGCCTCGGGGGGCGACACTGTGGTGATTGCCGACAAGCTCATCCATGCCAGCGCCATTGACGGCATTGCACTGAGCCGCGCTCCTTTCGAGCGGTTCCGCCATAATGACCTCCGCCATCTCTCGCGCTTGCTCGAAAAGCACCGCTCGGCTCAGCGTATTCTGGTGATTGTGGAGAGCATCTACAGCATGGACGGCGACAGCGCACCGATTGATGCGCTCATTGACCTCAAGCGTTCTTTCCCTCAGATGATGCTCTATGTCGATGAGGCTCATGCCCTCGGCGTGGCGGGCCCGGGCGGCCTGGGGCTCTGCGCGGCTTCGGGGCGCATGGATGAGGTGGATGTCATAGTGGGCACGTTCGGCAAAGCGCTTGCCTCTTCGGGGGCTTTCTGCATTGTGTCGCCCGTGGTGAGGGAGTTCCTCGTCAATCGTGCGCGCTCGCTCATTTTCTCCACGGCCATCCCTCCGCTCTGCGCTCTCTGGACGTCACTGATGCTTGACACCATGCTGGGCATGGATGCCGAGCGGGCTCATCTCCGGGCGCTGGCGGCGGCGCTGCAGTGCCGTCTGCAGCCTCTCTCGCCGGAGTTCCCCATCCCCGCGAGCCATATTCAGCCTCTTGTCATCGGCAATGCGGCCATGACTGTCAATCTCTCGACACGTCTGCTTGGCGAGGGCTTCAAGGTGCTCCCCATCCGCACCCCCACAGTCCCGCCGGGCACTGAACGTCTGCGCATTAGCCTCTCAGCCGCGCTCTCGCTCTATTCGGTGGAGCGTCTGGCCGATTGTATCACCAATTCTCTTGCGCCATGCAAAGCCTGATGATTCATAATGACGGTGAGCGCCGCCTGCTGATTTTCTTCTGCGGCTGGGGCAGCGATGCGTCCGTAGCCCGCTCTTTGAAGTTCAGGGGCTATGACACTCTCGCCGTCTGGGACTATCGCTCGCCTGATTTCCCCGCCATCCCTGACCGCTATGAGGAGATAGTGGTTGCGGCTTGGTCATTCGGCGTGGCTGCGGCGGCTTGCTTCATCGCGGCCCGGCCGGAGCTGCCGGTCACCCGCCGCGTGGCATTCAATGGCACTCTCCATCCGGTCAGCGATTCGCTGGGCATTCCCGAGGCCATTTTCAGCGGCACTCTCAGCGGACTCAATGAGCGCTCGCTCGCCAAGTTCTATCGCCGCATGGCGGGGCGCCGCGAGTTTGAGGCGCCGCTGCAGCCCGACATCGCGGCGCTGCAGGATGAGCTGCGGGCCATAGCCGCTCTCTCCGTGCCGCAGTCTGTCTGGGACTTCGCTTTCATCTCTGACGATGACCGTATCATCCCGCCCGAGAATCAGCACAGGGCCTGGCAGGGCACTCCGCGCCGCAGCGTGGAGGGGGGACATCTGCCCGACTTTGCCGCTCTGCTGGCGCCGCTGATGATTGACAAGGAGTTAGTGGCCAAGCGCTTCGGCAGCGCTGCCGCTTCTTATGACTCTGCGGCTTCGGTACAGCGCTCCATCGCGGCGCGCTTGCTTGACATGGCGGTGCTTGACCCCGAGGCCACCGTAGAGATTGGCTCGGGCACAGGCATTCTGACCGACATGTTTCTCTCCCGCTATTCGCCGCGAAGCCTCACTCTGGTCGACTTTCATCCGCGCGCCGTTCCGGGTGCCGTCCTCGCTGCGTGTGATGCCGAGGCATGGATTGCCCGGCGTGAGTCAGAGAGTGTGTCGTGCCTGCTGTCGGCCTCCACTATGCAGTGGTTCAATTCGCCGCTGGGATTCCTCGCCCATGTCAGGCGGGTGCTCCGCCCGGGCGCCACGGCGCTGCTCTCAACCTTCGGCCCGATGACAATGCGTGAGCTGGAGGGGATAGCCCCGCGCCTCCCTTACCTCGACCCGAGCGAACTCACCGTCGGGGAGGTCTCTGAAGATATTATGATCCTCTCGTTCTCTTCGCCGCTGGAGGTGCTGAGATACATGAGGGCCACAGGTGTCAACGGCATTGCCAACGATGCCGGCGCGGCGCTGCGCCTGGCACGCAGCCTCCCCGCAGGCCCCGATGGCCGTTACACGCTCACTTTCCATCCTCTTTACATTAAAATCACGCGATGAACTCCAACATCATTTTCATATCCGGAATAGACACTGACGCCGGCAAGAGCTACGCCACAGGCTGGCTCGCTCGCCACCTCATGGAGCAGGGACACAGTGTGGTAACCCAAAAGTTCATTCAGACGGGCAATGACGGCTTCTCTGAGGACATCATCCTCCACCGCCGCCTGATGGGAATCGACGCTCTCCCTGAGGACAAGGACCTCACCACCTCGCCGGTCATTTTCACCTATCCCGCTTCGGCTCAGCTGGCGGCCCGCATTGACGGGCGCGAGATTGACCTGGCGGCCATCGAGAGGGCCACAGCAGCTCTGGCCGAGCGTTATGACACTGTCCTCATTGAAGGCGCCGGCGGACTGATGGTGCCGGTCACCGATGATTATTTCACCATTGACTATGTGGCTGACCATCACCTGCCCATAATGCTCGTAACCAATAGCCGCCTCGGCTCTATTAACCACACCGTCCTCTCTCTCGAAGCCATCAAGGCGCGGGGCATTGAGCTCAAAGGGGTTATCTTCAACCACCATTTTGACTCTGACGCGGTGATTGCCGACGACACTCTCCAATTCATCCGCCGCTACCTCACAAGCCGCTTCCCGGGCGCCTCTCTGCTGGAGATTCCCTCCATGTGACACTCTCTTCCGCGCTCTGACTCTTGAACGTTAATTTATGCTATTCTCTGATTGGCGTTTACTTTTCAAGGGTTCCTTAAAGAAAAAAAATAGTTAACTTTGCAGCGTCAAATGGAATCTACACAGCCTTACATATCTATCCCCAAGAGCGTCCTTGCCGAAATGGAACCGGTGGTGTTCTCCGGCTCGATTACTATAGTGACAACCCCGGAACAGGCCGCCGAAGCGGTCCGTGCTCTCGAAAAGGAGTCGCTCGTGGGTTTCGACACCGAGACGAAGCCCTCTTTCCGTAAGGGCCAGAGCCATCCCGTGGCTCTCATGCAGGTGTCAACTGCTTCCCACAGCTATCTGTTCCGCCTCAACGAGCTTGGCATGAACCCCGACGTGAAGCGCTTCCTCGAGAATTCGGGCATCACCAAAATCGGCCTTTCGCTTAAGGATGACTTCTTCGTCATGCACCGCTCGGCCGACTTTGAGCCACAGGGCTTCGTTGACCTTCAGCCGTTTGTAAAGAAGTATGGCATTGCCGATTGCTCGCTCCAGCGCATCTATGCCATCCTCTTCGGTCAGCGCATCTCAAAGGGTCAGCGCCTGTCCAACTGGGAAGCTCCGGTGCTCACGCGTGCCCAGCAGTGTTACGCTGCCATTGACGCCTGGGCTTGCCTCAAGATTTATGAGTATCTCACCTCTGGCTCGTTTGACCCCGCGTCAAGTCCTTACAAGAAAGATTCTGAAGCTTGATGAAGCGCCTCCCCAAATCCACCGTTCTCCCTCTCGTGCTCCTCGTTTATCTGGGGATTATGAGTGTCATCGGCTTCCCCGAATTTCAGGCTGGAAATTATCTCTACTATTTCGGAATCATCTGTGCCACACTGCTTTGCATCATCCTGCTCCACTTCTCGCTGAAGCGCCGCGAAAGGCTTCGCCGCGAACGCGAGGATGATGTTAACAAGCGTTAACGAGGCTATTTTTCGCTTCTCCCCTTTCGGCCCTGCTCAAATAGCATTTTGCTACACAAAAGCTATTCTGCTACCTTTTTTCCACAGAAAGGCCTGAAATCTGACAAAACAAGGTAAAAATTTGTTAATTTCAAGCTAATTTCTTGCAAAACGCCTTGCACAGCTATCACTTTTACTCTACTTTTGCAATGTGTTTTTCATGGTATTAGATTTAAGGTTAACAAAGATTGATTGTCGCGACGACAATCAATTTCTTTTTTTATACCCCCCTTTCATCTCATCTTTTACTCATTCCTACGCATTATGTACGTATAATTCGCGAAGATTTTTGTAAATTTGCGAATATTAAGGCAAGTGTTTTCTCGCATGGCATCCGCCGGCAGTTCTCGGAATCACTTCCCGCGCTTTATTTCAGATTCTTTCGTATGAAAAAAATATTTCTGTTTTTGATAGCGGTTGTGGCATCCTGCGCGGGTGCTTTTTCTGCCGTCGCGGCTGAAAACCCTCCGTTTGCTTACCCGGCTATCCCTGACTCCATCACTGATTACAAGGCTCGTTCCAATTATTTCGTGTCGCATTTCTGGGACCGTATTGACCTCAAGCGCGCTTTCTCGTCCAAGCAGAAGGTGGCTCAGGCGTTTGAGGATTATGTGGCTCCCATGCGTCTGGCCGAGGCCGATTCTGTCTTTTCATCCATCGCTCGCTTCATGAAGCGCCTTGAAAAGCAGCCTAACGACATGCTCTTCATCGCCTCTGAGGCTGAAAAGAATCTATTTGGCGACTCAGCCGTTGTGGTCAGCGATGAGCTTTACTTGGCTTTTATCCGCCCCGTGGTGGCCAACAAAAAGATTTCAAAGGCGCTCAAAGCGCGCTATGAGGCTCACATTGGCCAGCTTGAAAACGATATGGTGGGCTACCCTTTCGGCGAGCTCAGATTCACTGACCGTCAGGGACGCCCCACTCGCTTCCTCCCCCGTCAGGGCCAGGCCGTGTTCATCTTCCTCAATGACCCTGACTGCAGCGATTGCCGCATGGCGCGGGTACGCCTCGCAGCCGATCCGCGCGCCAAGGAGCTCATTGGCAGCGGTGAGCTGATGGTCCTTGCCCTCAGCCCGGCCGATGCCGATGCCGAATGGCGCGACTATGTGGCTGACTATCCTGAGGATTGGCTCGTGGGGGCTGACCCTGACCTGGACATGAAGCTTGACCTCCGCGTCGGAACCCCCTCTTTTCAGGTGATTGACGAAAACGGCATCCTTGCCGCCAAGCATCTCTCCATTGAAACCCTTCTGCAAATCCTCAGCCGTATCTGACATGTCTGCCTTAAAAACCATTTTTGCCAATTGCTTCCTCACCCTCACGGGCTACACCTACAGCAACCTCGGACGCCTCTTCATCCGCCTCTTCGTGGGCGTGATGTTCATGCAGTTCGGCATCCGTCAGCTTGTCAATTTCCACGAGCTTGAAAACACTTTCCCCACCGTCCTCGGCATGAGTTCGGCCACATGCCTCATCCTCATGATTGTCATTGAGCTGGTGTGCTCGCTCTTCATCATGGTGGGCTTCCTCACAAGGCTCAGCACGGTGCCCCCGCTGGTGTCGATGTTCCTCGCCGAGTATTATATCATCCACGACATGCTGGGTGACCTTGAACTCTTCGGCCTTGACAGCGTCGACCCCGGCTATCTGCCCATCATGTTCATCGGCATCTACACATTCATCTGGCTGGCAGGCCCGGGCAGAATATCCCTTGATTATTTCATCTCGCTGCGCATCATTCAGGCGCGCGGCAAAACCGAGGAGGAGGAGCTTGAAGAGGTATGAAAGTAGCTGCGCTCATTTCCGGTGGCGTTGACAGCGCCGTGGCCGTCCACCGCCTCAAAGAGGAGGGACATGACATCCACCTGTTCTACATCCGCATTGGCATGGAGGGCGACGGGGGCGACTGCTCGGCCGAGGAGGACATTGAAATGTGCTCGCTCATCGCCGCGCGCTATGGACTCCCCTTCGATGTCGTCACTCTGCATGATGAATACTGGGAAAACGTCATGGAGTATGCGCTCCGCACCGTTCGTCAGGGCCTCACTCCTAACCCTGACCTGATGTGTAACCGCATCATTAAGTTCGGTTATTTCGAGGAGCGCTGGGGCCATGAGTTCGACAAAACGGCCACCGGCCATTATGCCTCTAACATCATGGGCCCTGACGGCCTCAATTATCTCGGCACAGCCGTGGACCCCGTGAAGGATCAGACGGACTTCTTGGCACGAATCACTTACAGCCAGCTCTCTCACCTGCTCTTCCCGCTCGGACCGCTCCCCAAGGCCGAGGTGCGCCGCATTGCCGCCGAAACACGTATGCCCAACGCTTTCCGCAAGGATAGTCAGGGCATCTGCTTCCTGGGCAAGATTAACTATAACGACTTCCTCCGCAATCATCTCGGCGAGCGCCCCGGCGCAATTGTCGAGCTTGAGACGGGCCGCAAGCTCGGCGAGCACAAGGGATTCTGGTTCCACACCATCGGTCAGCGCAAGGGCCTCGGGCTCAGCGGTGGTCCGTGGTACGTGGTCAAGAAAAACGTCCATGACAATGTTATCTATGTGTCTAACGGCTATGACACTGACAAGCAGTATGGCCGCGAGATTCATCTCGACGAAATGCACTGGATCACTCGTGACCCTTGGCCTGACGCTTGCTCAGGCGTGGAAGTGACATTCAAAAACCGCCACACCCCCGACTTCTCTCAGGCGCGCCTCACGCGTCTCGATGAAGGTCAAGGTGGCGGATATCTCCTTGAAAGCGAACGTAAAATTCAGGGCATCGCTCCCGGACAGTTCGGCGTCATTTACGACAAGGACCGCCGTGTGTGTCTCGGCAGCGGTGTGATTACAGCCTGATATTAACCAATAAACCTCAACCTGCTATGGAATCTGACCGCATACATCTCAAAGTGCTCGGCATCTCCTACAGCCAGACTCAGACGGGCGCCTACGCCCTGATTCTGGCTCAGGTAGGCGGACCGGTGCGAATCCCGGTGGTGATTGGCGCCGCCGAGGCCCAGTCCATCGCCATGAAGATGGAGGGTATCACCACCCCTCGACCCATGACTCATGACCTCATGAACAACTTTGCCCGTGCTTTCGGCATAGGTCTTAAAGAGGTGTTCATCTACAAGTTTGAGGATGGCATCTTTTACAGTGAGATGACCTTTGTCGACGCTGAACGCGAGGTGACCATAGATGCCCGCACAAGCGATGCAATCGCCATGTCAATGCGTACCGGCGCGCCCATCTACACCACTCGCGACATCATGGAGGAGACCGGTTTCGTCATGGAGGAGCCTGACGATGACGGCAGCCCCGCCGAGGATGATGACGACGTCCTCACCTCCGACAATGACTCGACTCATCTGCAGATGCCTCGCCTGGAGAGCTATTCGGTGGAGGAACTGGAAAAGACTCTCGCCAAACTCATCGAGCGTGAGGAGTATGAGGAGGCCGCTAAGGTCAGCGAGATTCTCAAACGCAAAAAGTCGGAACAATAAACCCTGTCTATCCTTAAATTTCTGCCATGAACTCAATAAAAAACCGTCTGTCGGTGATGAACTTCCTGGAATTTGCCGTCTGGGGAGCTTATCTGACTTGTATGAGCAATTATCTCGGCCGCGCCGGCATGGGCGCCGAGATTGCCTGGTTCTACGCCATCCAGGGCATCGTTTCAATCTTTATGCCCACCCTCATGGGCATCGTGGCTGACCGTTTCGTGCAGCCTCAGCGCCTCCTCGGCATCTGTCACCTCGTAGCAGGTCTGGCCATGTTCGGCCTGGTGTGGATGGGCATGTCGGCCGCCGAACCCGCCAAGGGTTTGTTCATGACCGTCTACACTATCAGCGTGGCCTTCTATATGCCCACGCTCGCTCTAAGTAACACTGTGGCGTTCAACTCTCTGCGCGGCGCGGGGCTTGACACTGTCAAAGATTTCCCGCCCATCCGCGTGCTCGGCACGGTGGGTTTCATCGTCACCATGTGGTGTGTCAACTGTCTCACTCTTGACAATGGCTCGCTTGGTTGGACCTTCGGCGAGAGTGACTTCAAGTTTCAGTACACCTACATGCAGTTCTTCGTCTCGGGCTTGCTGAGCATCGTCCTGTTTCTCTACACTTTCACCCTCCCCTCTTCACCCGTCAAGCGCGCCGCAGGCAAGCAGTCGCTCGCCGAAGCTTTCGGCCTCAATGCATTCAAGCTGTTCCGTAACCCCACCATGGCCATGTTCTTCATCTTCTCGATGTTCCTGGGCATGTCGCTGCAGGTGACCAACGGTTTTGCAGGCCCCTTCCTCACGAGCTTCAAGAGCAGCCCCATCCCCGAGATTGCCGGCAGCTTCACGGCCAACAATGCCACGGTGCTTATCTCTATCTCGCAGATTTCCGAGGCGTTCTGCATCCTCCTCATCCCTTTCTTCCTGCGTCGTTTCGGCATCAAGACGGTGATGCTCATGGCCATGTCGGCATGGGTGCTCCGCTTCGGTTTCTTCGGTGTGGGCTCGCCCGGCTTCCCCGGTGTGATTCTTTTCATCCTCTCTTGCATTGTCTACGGTGTGGCGTTTGACTTCTTCAATGTGTCAGGCGGCTTGTTCGTGGATGCCAACTGCGATGGCTCCAACAAGGCCTCGGCGCAGGGTCTGTTCATGCTCATGACCAATGGCCTGGGCGCCACCATCGGCACTCTTGCCGCAGGCGCCGTGGTTGACCGTTTCTGCCACTGGGAGAACGGTGTCCTCGTGGGCGATTGGACTTCGGCATGGCTCATCTTCGCCGGCTATTCTGCCTTGGTGGCTGTCCTGTTCGCCATCCTGTTCAAGGACAAGCGTCCCAAGGCTTGCAAGGCTGATGCCGCTGAAGCCGCTTCTGCTGACAATGATGACCCCGCAGGTTTCACCATCGAGAAATGATACAGTTTTATTGTCCTGACATAGAGCTCAATCCCGTCCTCCCTGAGAGTGATTCGCGCCATTGCGTGAAGGTGCTCCGCATGGACGCGGGCAGTGAGCTGGAGATTGTGGACGGCAAAGGACATCGTTTCCTTTGCCGTCTGCTGGACGCTCACCCCAAGCGCGCTATGATTGAGATTGTGAAGAAGGAGCGCGTGGAGAAGGTGTGGAAGGGCAGCATCACCGTTGCCGTAGCGCCCACCAAACACA
Source organism: Bacteroides sp. (assembly GCA_014802445.1). Taxonomy (GTDB): domain Bacteria; phylum Bacteroidota; class Bacteroidia; order Bacteroidales; family Muribaculaceae; genus CAG-1031. The sequence continues at coordinate 78,838 of JAAVCF010000013.1, forward strand.
TTGATCGCATGGAGTGGCTCACCGAGAAGCTCACCGAAACGGGGGTTGACCGCATTGTGCCGCTGCTGTGTCGTCGCAGCGAGCGCAAGGAGATAAAGCGTGTCCGTCTTGAAAAGATAGCGGTGTCGGCCATGAAGCAGTCGCTCAAAGCGTCCCTCCCTGAGGTGGCCGAGATGACACCGTTCTCTCAGGCGCTCAAGGAGGCGCAAGCTCGCGGTGACAGGCTCTTCTTTGCCTACTGTGACCGTGATTCCATGCGCCTGAATCTGGCGCGTGCCATGCATGCGGGTGAGGATGTGACGGTGTTCATCGGCCCTGAGGGCGACTTCTCGCCAGAGGAGGTCAAGGAGGCGCTTGATGCCGGCTGTGTGCCGGTGACTCTGGGCGACAATCGCCTGCGCACCGAAACAGCCGCCCTCACTGCCTGCACCACCTTTCAGGTGCTCCAGCAGCTCTAATACTTGCGGCGCAGAAGCTTGCCTGATGCGGTGAACTGCGGCTGCATGTCGTGTATCACCGCTTTTGGCACATGGTAGCGGGGAAGGTGTGCGGCGCAGGCTGCCAGCAGTTCCTCATCGGTCATGGCGCTGTCAAGCACCACCATCACCGCTTCGCGGCCCCACTTCTGCGAGGAGCGTGAGGTGATGTAGAAGCGTGTATCGCCCAGATAGGGTGCAAGCAAGCGCTCGTCGTCTTCGGGGTGTATCTTCACCCCTCCGGAGTTTATAACGTTGTCGTGGCGCCCAAGCCACACGAACCTGTCAGGCCCTGTCAGCCTCACCTGGTCATTGGTCACCAGGCGCTTCACGCTCATGCGGGGCACGTTGATAATCAGGCACCCGCGCTCATCAGTCTCGAAGGTCACGCCGGGGAGTGCGGTAAACTCCTGCTCTCCCACCCGCTTCAGGGCCACATGGCTACAGGTTTCTGTCATGCCGTAGGATGACCGGGCGTTAATACCGGCCGCGGTGAGTGCCTGAGCGTCGGCCCGCGACAGCTCTCCACCCCCCACCAGGAGGTTGTCAACCTGCGCAAGCTTAGGGTCGGCAAGCAGTGCCTCCACCTGCGAGGGCACCACCGGCAGCAGCGCTATCCTCCCCTCGCCGTGCCACTCCCCGAGCGGCGACGTGGAGGGCTTCACGAGCTCCAGCCGTGCACCCGACACAAGTGCGCGCACCACCATCATCTTCCCGGCTATATAGTCAGTGGACAGCGGACACACCAGCCTCGACTCCCGCTCTATGCCGAAGAAGCGGCAGGTGGCGAGCGCCGACGCTATCATGTCGCTCTTGAGCAGCCTTATCTCCTTGGGGCGTCCGGTCGAACCGGAGGTGTGGGCGGTCACCCACTCTCCGTCGGCTAAAAATTCGTCGGCCCACTCCGCGCCGGGGCCGCTGATCAGGGCTCTGTCCATTCCATCTCGGGAATCTGCCATGTGCCTTCGGGATTGTAGCGGAGGGTGTCGCCGGTGAGCGTGAGCGGCGACAGAATGTTGTTGTGATACAGTGCGCCCGTGCCCAGCCCCTGAGGCAGCTCGGGCGCGTAGGCGGCGGTGAACTGCGCTATGGCGTTGAGGCCTATGTTCGATTCAAGAGCGGAGGTTATCCACCACCCTATCTTCTTCTCGTCGGCCACCTTTATCCAGTTGCCCGCGCCTGACAGTCCACCACACAGTGTGGGCTTGAGCACGATGTATTGCGGCATCACAAAGTAGAGAAGGCGCCTCATATCCGTGGGATCATGGAGCCCTATCAGCTCTTCGTCAAGCGCAATCGGTATGGGCGAGTTCTCGCAGAGGTAGCTCATCTTGTCCAACTGGCCGGCGCGTATGGGCTGCTCTATGGAGTGCACGTCGAAGTTGGCCAGCGCCTCAAGCTTGCTCATGGCATTGTCAGGGGTGAAGGCGCCGTTGGCGTCCAGTCGCAGGGTGAGCTTCTCCGGCGGGAATGACATGCGTATGTGGTCAAGCAGGCGCAGCTCATCGTTGAACTTCACGCCCCCTATCTTCATCTTGAGGCATCTGAACCCGGCCGAGAGCTTCTCGTCAATGCGGGCCAGCATTTCGTCGGTGGAGCCCATCCACACCAGTCCGTTGATAACAATCTCGCTCTCCCCCTCGGTGAACTGACCGTGGAACAGCACGCGACGACCGCCGTTTTCAAGGTCAAGGAGGGCCGTTTCAAGCCCCATTTTGAGCGATGACCACCGTGTGATGTCAATGCGGCGCCCGGTGTTCAGAGAGTGACACAGGTCATTGAGCTTTGCCTCAAACCCTTCGGTGGGCTCGGCGCTGAGGCCCGCAAAGTGGGCACACTCGCCGATACCCCACACTCCGGGGGTCTCCGTGTACCACAGGCGGATATACCACGTGGGCTTCATCGTCATGGTCTCGCGCGAGGTGCGCGCCGTGAAACGGAAGTCGAGATTGCGGCGCGCCCACGCCGCGCGGAGTGCACACATAGATTAGCCGGGGAATTTGGGGAACTGGTCAAAATCGGGGTCACGCTTCTCCAGGAACGCATTCTTGCCTTCCTGAGCCTCAGCCATGAGATAGTACATGAGGGTGGCATCACCGGCAAATTCCATCATGCCGCGCTGGCCGTCAAGCTCGGCATTGAGAGCGCGCTTGATCATGCGGATGGCCATGGGGCTGCGTTTGAGAATGGTTTCACACCACTCCACAGTCTCGTCCTCCAGACGCTCCAGGGGCACCACCTTGTTCACCATGCCCATCTGTTCAGCCTCGGCGGCTGTGTACTGACGGCAGAGGAACCATATTTCGCGGGCCTTCTTCTGACCCACGCAGCGGGCCAGATAGCTTGAACCGAAGCCGGCATCGAAGCTGCCCACCTTGGGACCGGTCTGGCCGAAGCGGGCGCTCTCGGCTGCAATGGAGAGGTCACACACCACGTGAAGCACATGGCCGCCACCGATGGCATAACCGTTGACCATCGCTATCACGGGCTTGGGAATGGAGCGGATGGCCTTGTGGAGGTCAAGCACGTTCAGTCGGGGCACTCCCTGCTCGTCGATATAGCCTCCAATGCCTTTCACCTTCTGGTCACCGCCGGAACAGAACGCTTTGTCGCCGGCACCGGTGAGGATAATCACGCCTATGTCAGATGCCTCGCGGCAGTAGGCCATGGCATCGAGCATTTCTCGGTTGGTCTGCGGGCGGAATGCATTGTAAACCTGCGGACGGTTAATGGTGATTTTGGCTATCTTGCCATATTGCTGAAAGAGAATATCTTCGTATTCCTTGATGGTTTTCCAGTCTCTCATATGTTGATGGTTGTTATTTTGTGCGTGAGTAATAATTGCGGAGGATGGTAGCGTCAGCCTCGCCGGAGGTGTTGATAACCAGCAGGGCCGGACGGTCAGAGTCAGAGGTCATGAACCGCGGCAGAGCGGCGGCGAGCGATGCTTCATCTTCCGCCTCGGCATAGTCCCAGCCCAGGCCTTCGGCAATGTTGGGCCAAGGCACTGTGACCTTGCAGGCCAGATGCTCGTCGAGCTCGGGGAGCTTCGAGGTGGCCGAGATGACGCGGAAAATCTCCCCGCCACCGTTGGCCATCACAATCATCCTGAAGCGCGGCGGAACGTGCGCGGCAAACAGTGCTCCCAGGTCATACTGGGCGCTCATGTCGCCGGTGATGAGCAGCGTAGGGGCATCGGTGTAGGCCAGGGCGGCGCCCGTGGCCGTGGATGTGCAGCCGTCAATGCCACTCACCCCTCGGTTGCAGTCCACGCGGTGGATACGCGAGCAGTCCATAAGCTGCGCATAGCGCACGCTCATGCCGTTGCTCAGTTGCAGGTTCCATCGCGCAGGAATGGCGGGAATGATAGTCGCAAAGGCCTTCAGGTCGCTCCATGGAGCTGCAGCCACATAAGCGTCATGACTCGCCAAGCCCTTGCTGACGGCATGCTGCCAGGCGGCGGCATAGTCACACTCGGCTCTGTGGGGCTGCATGGCGCTCGCCAGCTGCTGGAAGAAGATTCCGGGGGTCATCTCCACCCTCAGGGTGAGCTGTCGGAAGCAGTCGATGGTGGTGTCGGTGAGCCCCACATGCCAATGCTCAAGGGGGGTGACCCTGCGCAGCCAAGCCTTGAGACTGCCTGACACGAGCGCACCGCCGGTGGTGATAAGCACGTCTGGGCGCAGGACATCCTGCTCTTCGCGGGACATCCCGCTCATCACCGCATCCATGCGCCCTATGAAGGGGGGCCCGTGGAGGTTGGCCATAGGCTCGGTGACCACCGCCACGTTAGGCAGTTCGGCAAGGCGTCCCAGCGCGCGGTTCAGCCGCGCATCAGGGGCGGAGAAACCTGCCACTATCAGCACCCGGCGCGGCGACGCCAGGCGGCAGCCCAGCTCGCGGGCCTCGGCCACCGGCAGGTCCTCACGCGGAGTGACGGCATTAATCACCCGCGCCGAGCCGGCAGGATAGTCGGCCCGGTCATGATTCAGAGGAGCGTCAAGCTGCAGGTTGATATGCACGGGCGCGCGCCGTCCGCTGAGGGCGGTGAGCAGAGCATCGTTGAGCATGCGGTTCACGTGCCACAGCTCCTCGCTGTCGCCCTCTATTCCGCAGGGGATGTCGCAGGTGAGCTTCACCCCGAAGGCCAAGGCGCCGGGCTGGCGGATGGTCTGCGAGTCGTCCTGCCCTATCCATCGGGCGGGACGGTCAGCACTGACCACAATCAGCGGCACCTTACGGTAATAAGCCTCAGCCACGGCCGGAGCATAGTTGAGCAGAGCCGAGCCGGAGGTGCACACCAGCGCCACCGGGGCGCCCGTCTGCACCCCTATTCCGAGGGCGGTGAAGGCCGCCACACGCTCATCAATGACAGTGACACACCGCAGCGCGCTCCGCCGCTCCAAGGCCACGATGACCGGGGCATTGCGAGTGCCGGGCGACACTACGGCCCACTTCACTCCGTGGGCTTCCAGAAGGTCGGCCAAGATATTGCAGGCAGCTTTGTCAGTGGTGAGCATTATCTGCGGCAGGATTGATTCAGAGAACGTTGTGGAGGTCGTGACCCATGCGGTCCTTCTTGGTGTGGAGATAGTAGCGGTTATAGTCAGTGGGCTCCACCTCGATTGGCACATTCTCCACCACCTCAAGGCCGAAGCCCTCGAGGCCGCTGCGCTTCACGGGGTTATTGGTCATCAGGCGCATCCTCTGGATGCCGAGCTGGCGGAGAATCTGTGCACCCACACCATAGTCACGCTCGTCGGCCTTGTGGCCCAGACGGAGGTTGGCATCGACGGTGTCAAGACCTTCCTCCTGAAGCTTATAAGCCCTGATTTTGTCCATCAGGCCAATGCCGCGCCCCTCCTGATTGAGATAGACGATGGCACCGCGGCCCTCCTTCTCAATCATGCGCATGGCACGATGAAGCTGGGCACCGCAATCACAGCGCTGCGAGCCGAAAATGTCGCCTGTGGCACACGAAGAGTGGACGCGGAGCAACACGGGCTCACCATCGGCCACATCGCCCTTGATGAGCACTATATGCTCCAGGCCATTATCCTTCTGACGGAACGGGATGAGACGGAAATGTCCGTAATCAGTGGGCATGTCCACCTCCACACCGCGCTCCACCAGGCTGTCCTTCTCAAGACGGTAGGCTATGAGGTCACGGATTGACACAAGCTTGAGGCCCCACTCGTCGGCCTTCTTGCGCAGCTGGGGCAGACGTGCCATGGTGCCATCCTCGTTGAGAATCTCAATGAGGGCGGCAGCAGGCTGGCAGCCCGCCAGACGCGCAAGGTCAACACCCGCCTCGGTGTGGCCCGGGCGGCGGAGCACACCCTCATTCTGGGCATAGAGAGGATGCACATGGCCGGGGCGTCCGAAGATGTCGGGCGTGGAAGCCGGGTCGGCAAGAGCATTGATTGTGGCAGCACGGTCATGAGCACTAACGCCGGTGGTGCAGCCGGGGAGCTTGTCGACGGTGACGGTGAAGGGAGTGCCGAGCATCGATGTGTTGTCCTGCACCTGGAAGTCGAGCTTCAGCTCTTTGCAACGCTTGATGGTCAGAGGAGCACACAGTTCACCGCGCGCGTTGGTAATCATGAAGTTGACATGTTCAGGTGTCACCTTTTCGGCGGCGATAATGAGGTCACCCTCATTTTCGCGGTCCTCATCGTCAACCACAATCACAAAATTGCCTTTGCGAAACTCTTCGATAGCTTCGGGTATGGTGTCAAGCTTAATCTGGTTCATTTTCTGACTGATTATTTAGCAAGGGGGTTAATTCGTTTGTAACTTTGAGAATCTGCTCCACTTCGGAGCGGAGAATGCGCTGTTCACGGCGACCGAAGAGCCACACGGGAACACCGATGGGTAAGAGAGCGGCAAACACGACGCCGAGACGACGGTCGCTGCAAGGATGGTACACCCAGAGACTTCTCAGCACGGGGAAGTCCATGAGCTTGTTGACTATCAGCTGAGAGCGCGAGTTGGCCAGATAAGCCACCACGGTCTCCAGGCGTGCGCTCAGTTCATGTAGGCTGCGGGTGTCATAACCCTTCAGCCAATAGGCCACATAAGCCTGACGCGCAGGATTGGCGGCGAGCCATGAGCGCGCATCCGCGCTCAGCTGCTCAAGCATTGAGAGCGCCTGGGCCGGCTTCACCTCATCCATAATCACCTCCTTCACCTCAAGGTGGCGCGTCTGGTTCTTGCCGAGAACCTTGCGGAAGAAGTTGACATAGGCATCGCGATTGAACACCGCCGAGTCATTAACGGCCTTATAGGTTAGGAAAATGCCCAGCGGAAGCAGCACCTCCGAACTGAGCCACATGCCCTCCCAGACCGCCCAACGGCCCTCACGCGCCATCTTATAGCCTGTGTTGTCAATAATATAATAGAAGATGAAGAGGAACACAGAGATGACGATGGGCATGCCCAGGCCACCCTTGCGGATGATGGCCCCGAGCGGCGCACCGATAAAGAAGAAGATGATGCACGCAAACGAAAGCGTGAATTTCTTCTGAAGTTCTATCTGGTGACGGCGCACATTCTTCATCTCCTCCTCCATAGTCATGGCGCGGAACTCCACCTCCTGACTCTTGGCGCGGGCACGCTGCAGGGCCGGAGTGATGTAAGCCAGACGCCAAGCGCTGCCACCGCCGCTAAACACGGAGTCAACATCCAGCGGACGCTCCATCCTCACCTCAGTGCGCGCCACTGTTTCATTCTTGCCGTTGCGGCGCTGAACCGTGTAGTAAGGGAGGCCCACAACCTTGCGCTCCTTCAGCTCCCGGCCATAGACGGTGCCTGTGGAGTCAATGAGCGCACCCACGGAGTCAATAGTCTGCCGGAGCTCGGCCATGTTCTTGCCCACATACTGGCTACGCATGCCCTCCTCGTCAAGACGATTGAAGTTGGCGTCGAAAGTCACCACCAGCTCCTTGTCAGAGAACGACTCGCGCCTGTAAGGCACATTGTCGGCGCCCATATTGCGCGCACCGGCATCACGCAGATTCTCGAACGACTCACCCTGCCACAGCTTGAGATAGAGGTGCGTCTTATCCTCCGTAAAGGCCAGGCGACCCGAGTCGGCAAGGATAATCGTGGCATTCTCGAAGCCCTTCGACATGTCATAAATCATCATGTCATAGAGCACACCCGTGTCGCGGTTCTTGCTCTTGACAAAGAGATTATAGCCCGGAATCTGGTCATAGAAAATACCCTCGGGAATCTCCACCTCCGGCGACTTCTGCCTCATTGAATAGAGGAGCGTCCACATTTTAGTCTGCGCAATAGGGAGCACATTGTTCTGGAAGAAGAATGCCCCGATGGCAATCAGCACCATGAGCACTATGAGCGGACGCATGGTGCGCAACAGCGACACCCCGGAGGCCTTCATGGCCGTCAGCTCAAAGCGCTCGCCGAGGTTGCCGAAAGTCATCAGCGACGCCAGCAGGATGGCCAACGGGAGCGCCATGGGAATCATGGTGAGGGCAGCGTAGAAAAACAGCTCCGCAATAACATCAATGCCGAGCCCTTTGCCCACAAGGTCATCGATATAGCGCCACAGAAACTGCATCAGCACAATGAAAAGGCAGATGAAGAATGTCATGCCGAACAGAGGCACGAAACTCTGAAGCATGAACAGATATAGGCGCTTTATCTTGAACATCTCAGTGCAAAGTTACGGAATTTCCGCCAACCAACGGCCAAAAAGGCTCAACGATTTGGCAGAGCGCCCGCTTCAGGACGCATCCGGCTTAACATACGCATGAACAGACCGCACATAATCGCCACAGCCACAACGGAAAGCCCCAGTCCCACACCCATGCCGAGCCCGAGACCCTCGGGACGCGGCGCATAGCAAAGGTAAGTGACGCTGACCACGGTCATGAACATAGCCGGGAGCATGGCAATGACGTAAGGGAGGCGCTTGCGGGCCATATAGACCGCCATGGCCCACAGAGTGAACACGGCGAGAGTCTGATTGCTCCAGGCGAAATAGCGCCACAGCACGTTAAAATCAATCATCATGATGCCGAACACCAGCGCAAATAGCGGCAGAGTGACAGCAATGCGCCTCCAGAACGCCTTCTGGTCAAACCTCATGAAGTCAGCCAGAATCAGGCGCGCGCTGCGCAGAGCGGTGTCGCCGGTGGTAATCGGAGCGGCGATGACACCGAGCAGCGCCAGCACTCCGCCGAAGGTTCCGAGCCAGCCCCTGCTGATGTCAGTGACCAACGAGCCGGCCGAGTGGCCATCCTGAGCCATATAGTCAGTGAGACCTTCATAGCCACCGGTGAAAGCCACCGCGGCAGCCGCCCAGATGAGCGCCACCACACCCTCGGCCACCATGGCACCATAGAAGATGGGGCGCGCCAGAGTCTCGCTCTTGAGACACCGCGCCATCATGGGCGATTGAGTGGCATGAAAGCCGGATATGGCACCACAGGCAATGCTGACAAACATCATCGGGAACACCGGCAGCGACGACTCATACTCGCCGAGCTGTCCGAAGCTCACCGGGATGGTCACATCACCGAAGATGAGCACCCCCAGCAACCCCGCCGCCATGAAGAGCAGCGCGAAGCCGAACAGAGGATAGAGATTGCCTATGAGCTTGTCAATAGGGAGCAGAGTGGCAAGGAGATAATACGCGAAGATGACGCATATCCAGAACGTGCGGTCAAAGCTTTCAGGCGTCATGCCGGCAAGCAGACCCGCCGGAGTGAGAATAAACACAGCGCCGACGAGCAAGAGCAGCACCACGCTGAAAACCATTGTCACCGTCTTGACCCTGCGGCCCAGATTGACACCGATAATCTCCGGGAGCGACACCCCACCCTCGCGGAGCGACACCAGGCCCGACAGATAGTCATGTACAGCGCCGGCAAAGATGGTGCCCAACGCAATCCACAGGAATGCCGCCGGCCCGAACATTATGCCCATGATGGCGCCGAAAATCGGCCCCAGGCCGGCAATGTTGAGAAACTGGATGAGAAAGACCTTCCAGGTGGGGAGCACCACGAAGTCCACCCCGTCGGCCTTGGTCACGGCCGGAACGGGAGCGTCGCAGCGCGTTGCCATCAAGCGGTCAATGACCGCGGAATAAAGGAAATAACCGGCTATAAGCACGGCCAAAGCAGTAAGAAAAGCTGTCATGATTTAAGGTCAGGAATATAGCGGCAGGAGAATATCACCGGCCGATGTTTGCAAATGTACGAATTTTCGTTGCAACGCGATAGAAAATAGCTATCTTTGTGGCGAAAAGAAAGGAACTCATAACAATGAAATACGGGAAACTGTGTGTGTGCCTTCTGATGGCACTAATAACGGCTGTGACAGCCGGCGGTGTGGAACGCGGCGAGAAAACCCTCGGACTGCGCGGAGGCTACAACACCCGGAACGAGAGCGGAGTGGCAGGAGTGTACTTCCAATATGCCTTTTCGCGCCATGTGAGGCTTGCGCCTAACGTTGACTACGTGTTTCGCAACAAAGGCACCGACGCCTATTCCTGCAACATCAACGTTCACTTCCCGCTCTACTTCGGCAGTTCCACCCGCTTTGACCTTTACCCGCTTGCCGGCGTTAACTTCATCTCCTGGAACCACCGGCTCAACAACTCCGACGGCATTGACACCAGCAGCCGAGTGTCACGCCTGGGCCTGAACGCCGGCGCCGGCGCCGAATATTACTGTACGCCCACCCTGAAGCTGTGTGTGGAAGCCAAATGCAACTTCGTGGAGGCCAACACCTCCGGAGTGTTCAGCATAGGTATAGGCTATGTGTTCTGACGCCGCCCCGAAGATAAGCATAATCATCCCGGCCTACAACGCCGCCCCGACCATAGGGCGCGCCATACGCTCGGTGCTGAGCCAGAGCTTCACCGACTACGAGATTATAGTGGTGAACGACGGCTCAGCCGACGAGACCGCCTCACAAGCGCTCCAAGCCTTCCGCCACGCCCCCGCCACAACCGACGGGCGCCGCCTTCGCCTGACCGGCCACGACTCCAATTCAGGGAGCGCCGCCGCATGGCAGACGGGGCTTGACGCCGCCCGAGGAGAGTATGTGACCAAGCTTGACGCCGACGACACCCTCCCGCCCGACGCGCTGCGACGGCTTGTGGAAGCCGCCGCAGGAGGCGCCGAAGTGGTGCGCGGACAGTTCAACCGCATTGAGGGCAGCCGGCGCCGGAAGGCCGGGCCTCGCGCCACCAACGTGACCCTTAACGACTCGCCCATCACTGTGGACTACTTCTCCCTCTGGGGCAAGCTCATCAAGCGCAGCCTGCTGACCACGGCCGACATGAGAGCCTTTCCCGGCCTTGACCGCTGGGAGGACCTCGGAGTGGTGGCCCGAGTGATGGCTCTGGAGCCCCGCACGGTGACCATTGCGGAGGCAACGTATGACTACCGCATAGCCCCCAAAGGGAGCTCGCTGAGCACCTCCTCCAAAATCCGCCTCCTCAACGACCACATAGGTGTGGCGCGCCATCTTGACCGCTGGATGGCCGGTAAAGGCCTCAGCGAGAAGCATGCCGAGTTTATGCTCCACCTGAAATTCGCCGCCAAGGTGAAATTTATGCGCGGCAAGAAGAAAGACCCTTCCGGCTGGAAAGCCACCTTTCCTGAGGTGAACTCAAAGGTGATGACGCTGCGGCATGTGCCGCTGATTTATCGCCTGCTGTTCAGCGCCGTCAGTTTAATGTAACGAGTGCAGGGAGCATCCCCGCCCTTGTGGATGCCCCTGACTCACGATTAGGGGTTTTGCCTTTCGGCCTTTCTCCGGTTGGAGATTTTTTAGACGTTATGAGGGTGGAGAAAGACCTCCGGGGAGTTATCCCCTCCTCTGCGGGCACGCCGGTCGCGACTGCGACGCACCCAGAGAGATTGTGGTGCCAACCACCTCAGACGTTTCCACACCGTGATGATTGACAATGCAAAGTTAAGAGGGCGAAAACCGAAAAAGCGGACATCCTGCTGAAAAAATACATCTAACCCGAAATTAATAAAACAAAGCGCGCCGGGCGATGGGCCCGACGCGCATATGAGTGTAGATGAGTGAACAGCGGGTTAGATGCCGAGGTCCTTCTTGACGGCCTCCACCTTGGCTTCAGCCGCAGCGTTGGCAGCATTGTAATCAGCCACAGAGGGCATGGGAGCCTTCACTTCAATGTAGAATTTAATCTTGGGCTCGGTGCCTGAGGGGCGGATTGACACCTTGGTGCCATCCTCGGTGAAGTACTGGAGAACGTTAGAGGTGCAAGGCATGTCCATCTTCTCCACTTTGCCGGTGGCGACATCGGTGAGGCTGAGCGCACCGTAATCCTTGATAGTCTTGACAGCGCTACCGCCGAGGCTCTTGGGAGGATTCTCACGGAAGTTCTTCATCATGGCCTGAATCTCATCGGCACCGCTCTTGCCGGGGCGCACCACAGAGATGCCCACCTCATGGCTGAAGCCGTTCTTGAGATAGATGTCCTGGAGGAGACCCTGGAAGTCCATACCCTTATCCTTGGCCCATGCGCAAGCTTCGGCCATAAGAGAGATGGCGCTGACGGCATCCTTGTCGCGGCAGAAAGTCTCGGCCAGGAAGCCATAGCTTTCCTCACCGCCGCCAATGTAGCGGAGAGTCTGCTCATTGTTGCGGATTACGTCGGCAATCCATTTGAAGCCGGTGTAGCAGTCAAACATCTTGACGCCGGCATTGTCGGCGATATTCTTGATGGTCTCGGTGGTGACGATGGTCTTAACGACGTATTCGTTACCGGTCATGCGGCCGAGCTCAACGTTACGATTGATGATGTAATAGAGGAGAATCATCACAATCTGGTTACCGTTGAGGAGCACATACTCGCCGTTATTGTCGCGAATCACACAGCCGATGCGGTCAGCGTCAGGGTCAGAAGCCATGACGATGTCAGCACCCACCTCCTTAGCTTTAGCGATGGCCATAGCCATGGCGCTGGGCACCTCGGGGTTAGGCGACACAACTGTGGGGAAATCGCCGGAGGGGACATCCTGCTCGGGGACATTGATGATGTTGGTGAAGCCATAGTTGCGGAGCGAATCGGGGATGAGCTTCACGCCGGTGCCGTGGATGGGAGTGTAGACAATCTTGAGGTCAGAATACTTCTTCACCACGTCGGGGCTGAGCTGGAGGCCCTTAATGTCGGCCAGGAAAGCCTCGTCAACCTCGGGACCAACAATCTGGATGAGCTCCTTGCGGCCCTCGAACTTGATGTCGGCCACGCTCTTGATGCGGTTCACATGGTCAATGATGTTGACATCATGAGGAGCGATAATCTGGGCGCCGTCCTCCCAGTAAGCCTTGTAGCCATTGTATTCCTTGGGGTTGTGGCTGGCGGTGATGTTAACGCCGCTCTGGCAGCCGAAATGGCGGATGGCATAAGAGAGCTCGGGAGTGGGACGGAAGCTGTCAAAGAGGTAAACCTTGATGCCGTTGGCCGAGAAGATGTCGGCCACGATTTCGGCAAACTTGCGGCTGTTGTTGCGCACATCATGACCCACGGCCACACTGATCTGAGGAAGATCCTTGAAATTCTCCTTGAGATAGTTGGCCAGACCCTGAGTGGCCGCACCGACAGTGTAGATGTTCATGCGGTTGCTGCCGGCACCCATGATTCCGCGGAGGCCGCCGGTGCCGAATTCGAGGTCCTTATAGAAAGAGTCAATGAGCTCGGTTTTGTCGTCAGCGTCAATCATACGCTGCACATCAGCGCGAGTTTCAGCGTCGTAAGAGTCGCCGAGCCACACTTTGGCTTTCTCGGTCACTTGAGCGATAAGATCGTTGTTTTCCATTAAATATGGTGTTATAGGTTATGTTTGTTAGAATTTTGGTGTTTAACGGTTATACGCGTTTGAATCTTGGTTGATTGAAAACTGCAATTTCGGGATAGGCAAAAATAGCGAAATTTATCTAAACTCCAAGCACCCTATGCAGCTTTTTTCAGCGCAGACGGTCATACGAGCGCAGCAGCTTGATGTCGTGGTTGATGCCGGCTACAGCCAGAAGTTCAGCCACAAAAGCGCCGGCAAGGAAAGCCGTGGGCCAAGCCCATTCAATGACACCCTGGGTGGCACGGTCACAGAGCAGATAAACAGTGATGCCCACTGACACCAGAGTCATCATCAGGCTGAGGAGCACGATGCTGCGCTGAGTGGCGGGAACCTTGTAGCTGAAAATGCTCACCAAGAGGAACAGGGCCGCCAATCCCGCGGGGATGATGAGGCCGAGGAAGTCATAAGAACGGAGGGCTGCCACAGCATTGTCAATGGAGAGGTAACCGAAAGGCAATACAATGAAAGCCACCATACATCCCAGAGCTGCAAGCAGCCAGAGGGTCTGAATACGCTGAATCTGCATAGTTGAAATATTTTTAAGTTTTACGATGTTTCCACAAAGTTATATTATTTGAACGATTTTAAGCCCCGATGGTTTCAATAATAATCACTATTTTTGCAAAAAGAAGCGGGCGGGGCCGCCACGGCGCCTCCCCGAAGAAGAGTAACCACTAAAAAACCTGACAATACAAAGATGGACAGCAATCGCCCCCTGATTCTGATAAGCAACGACGACGGAGTGGAAGCACCCGGCCTTTATCACCTCATTGACTGCGTGAAAGACTATGGCGACATCATAGCCGTGGCCCCCGCTGCGCCCCACTCCGGCATGTCATCGGCCATCACCGTCAATGCCCCGCTGCGCATCAAAGCCATCAGCGAGGAAGAGGGAGTGAAAGTGTACTCCGTTAGCGGCACCCCGGTTGACTGCGTGAAGCTGGGGCTTCATGCCCTTGTGCCACGCCGTCCTGACATCATGCTGTCAGGCGTGAACCACGGCTCCAACTCAGGCAACTCAGTGATTTACAGCGGCACCATGGGTGCGGCCCTTGAAGCTTGCATGGCAGGCATCCCCGCCATAGGCTACTCCCTGCTCCACCACAGCCTCGCCGCCGACTTCTCCGAGACGACACCCTACATACGCCGCATCACTCAGGCCGTGATGGCCGGAGGGCTTGAAAAAGGCGTGTGTCTGAACGTCAACTTCCCCTCACGCTGCGCCATTGAAGGGATGAAGGTGGTGAAGGCTGCCAAAGGATTCTGGACCGAAGAGTATCAGGAGTACACCGACCCCCACGGCAAGCCCTTCTACTGGCTCACCGGCCGCTTTCACAATCTGGAGCCTGACAATCCCGACACCGACGAATATTGGCTTAACCGCCACTATGCCAGCGTGGTGCCCGTGCGTGCCGACCAGACGGCGGCCGACTGCCTGCCTGCGCTGACCGCACTTCTTGGCTGAAAGCGATACGCGCATCGGAATAAAAGCGCTAACTTTGCGGCATGGATAAGAATCATTCCCCCAAGGAGCGCTTGTGGAATGGCGAATATCTCAAGGTGATGTGCGGCAACTTCCTTCTGTTTTTCGCTTTCTACCTTCTCACTCCCCTGCTTCCGCTCTTTCTTGACGCGCAGTTTCATGCCGACAAGGACATCATAGGCCTGGTGCTGTCGGGCTACGTGGTGGCCACGCTGCTTGTGCGCCCCTTCAGCGGCTTCATGGTTGACTGCTTCAACCGCAAGAAAGTGTTGGTTATCTGTTTCTTTGTGTTTTTCATCTGCTTTGCGGGCTACATAGGAGCCTCCACACTGCTTGCCTTTGCGATAGTCAGGACATTCCACGGCATCCCCTTCGGCGCCTCGACGGTGGCCAACAGCACGGTTGCCATCGACGTGCTGCCTGCCTCGCGCCGCAACGAAGGGATAGGCTTTTACGGACTCAGCAACAATCTGGCCATGGCTGTGGCACCCTCTGTGGGCATTTGGCTCTACCATGCCACTGACAACTTCCCTCTGCTGTTCTGGATATCTCTGATTGTGGCGCTGGCCGGATTCATCACCGTGTCAACCATCAAGCTGCGCCCCCGCGACATTGTCAAAGCCAAGGCCGCCATCAGTCTTGACCACTTTTTTCTGACCCGCGCATGGCTCATGGCAGCCAACATCTGCCTCTTTGGCCTCTGCTGGGGCGTGATGGGCAACTATGTGGCCATCTTCGCCCAAGAGAAGCTGGAGATGACCGAAGGGATAGGCATATTTTTTCTCGTTCTCTCGGCCGGCCTTATGCTCTCCCGCTTCATGGGGCGCAAAGCGCTGCGCGAAGGGCGCATCACCGAAAGCTGCCTTCAGGGCGTGGCCCTCTCCTCGGCCGGCTACCTGCTGTTTGCGCTCGCGCTCGGACCGTGGAGTTTCTACATGTCGGCCCTGCTTGTGGGGCTTGGCAACGGACGCATGTATCCCTCATTCCTGAGCATGTTTGTCAGAGTGGCGCGTCATGACCAGCGCGGCACGGCCAACTCCTCCATCCTCATTTCATGGGACCTCGGCATGGGCATAGGAATCCTCATGGGCGGCTTCATAGCCCAGTATGTGAACTATTCAGCCGCCTTCTGGATTGTGGCGATAATCCAGATTACGGGGTCACTGCTCTTTGCCCTGTTCACGCGCCGCTTCTATCTGGCCCGCGCCCGCACCGACGCCTGATTCACACCCCATTCTAACCACCAATAAGCCTCATAATGAAAAACTTCAAACCTGAAGCATGGCTGCTCCCTCAGCCCGTGATGATTATCGGCACCTACGATGCCGACGGTACCCCCAACGCCATGAACGCCGCATGGGGCGGCCAGTGGGATGGCCGGGAGATAATGATTTCCCTGGGCTCACACGCCACCACTGACAATCTGAACCGCTGCGGCGAGTTTACAGTGGCTTTCGCCACGGCCGACACCGTTGTGGCAGCCGACTATGTGGGCATTGTGAGCGGCCGCAAGGTGCCCGACAAGATTGCCCGCACAGGCTGGCAGGCTGTGAAAGCAGAGACGGTCAACGCGCCCCTTTTCACCTGCTTCCCCATGACACTTGAATGTCGCATCAAGGAGAAGCTCTACGAATCAGAGACAGGCTGTTATGTCATAGCCGAGATTGTCAACATTGCCTGCGACGAAGCTTATCTTGCAGCCGACGGAAAGCCCGACGTGGAACGCATGGGGCTGATTGCCTTCGAGCCGGTTCACCATAACTATATAGCCCTCGGTCAGGCTGTGGCAAAAGCCTTCTCGGCCGGCACCGCCCTGAAATAATCCCCTCCCCCACTGCATGCGAGCGCTCCTTGCATCAAGAATGTCACTGACAAGCATCCGCGAGCTGTGTGACCGATGCGCGGCCGCCGACGGCCCCGGGCTCAAAGAGGAGCTCTTTGCGCTCACATGCGACGCAGATGACCGCGTGGGCTTCAACGCTCTGTGGGCGCTCACCCACTTCCCGGCCACAGAGCGGGAATGGTTCGACACCAAACGCAGGACACTGATTGACAGCCTGCTCGCCACCAATCACACCGGCCGCAGGAGGCTGACGCTGACGCTGCTCAACGATAAGCTGTCAGCACCCGCCGAGATACGCACCGACTATCTTGACTACTGCCTCGGCGCAATCAATTCAACGGAGCCATACGGCGTGAGGACGCTATGCCTCAAACAGGCATTCGCCCTTTGCCGGAGGCACCCGGAACTACTCGCTGAGCTCGCCACAACCATCTCGATGATGGAGCGCGGCACCCTCTCCCCCGGACTGCTCTCGGCCCGCAATCAGACACTGCGGAAAATCAGCGCGCTCACTCGGCGCCCCTCTTCTCGAAAGGATTGCCCGAAGGGTCGCGGCTCACAACCCAGCGCAGAGCGTTGACAAAGAGCAGATTCTGAGTGGGGTCAGTGAACTCACGGTCACCGTGGCCAATGTTGAGATAAATCATGCGATAGCGGCGATTGGTCCACACAACGGGAAATTCGCCACCCGTCACCACATCTTTGATGCCAATAGGCAGATTTTTGGGCGACAGAGAGCAGAGCACGTCAACATCAGGATTGTCAGCCGCCGACGGTCTCCACTGATACCACTCACACTCAGGCGCCACAAACTCAGCGGGGAGATTGCGCGTCACATCGTGACCGGCAATGTCAACCGTCATCAGCGCCGGCTGCGGCGGCCATGTGTTGCAGAAAAACCGGCCCGCACCGAGGAATGTGTTAAACCACGGCCAGGCCGTGCTCTCGTCATTATAACCCGCCGCGTGGAAACCCACCCAGCCGCCACCGTTCTCCATATAGTCCTCAAAGAGCTTGCGCTCAGCGGCAGAGGAAGGCAGCGCGTTGATGTCGACCACCACACTGTACTGCGCCAGCGAGTCGGCCGTCATGCCCTCAAGCGAGGTTGCACGGTCAAGGATAAACCCCTCGCCCCATGAGAGATGCCAGAGATAATCAATGGCCTGCTCGGCAAACTCCACATGGGCAGGTTCGGCATCGGCACTGTAATAAGCCAGCGCCCTGAAGCGAGGCGCCTGAGCATAATTGGCAGGATAGTCATCGGGAGTCTGAGCCCATGCGCCGGCAACGGCGGCCAGGCCTAATCCAGCCACAGCAAGTAACTTTTTCATTGATAAGAGATTTAATCGTCGGTATAGTGACGCAGCACGCGCCTGTAGGAATTGAAAATCTTGGATTTTGACACGAAGCCCACATAGCTGCCGTCGACCTCCACCACAGGGAGATTCCACGCACCCGTGTCGTCAAACGTCTTCATCACGCTCTCCATGCTCTGGCCCACCACGATTCTGGCCGGCGGCATGCTCATGAACTTATTGACTTTCATGCGCTTATATAGGTCAGTGCGAAACATGATGTTTCTGATGTCGTCCAGCAGCACGATGCCCAGCAGACGCTTGTCGCTGTCCACCACAGGATAGATGTTGCGGTTAGAGCGCGAGATGACATTGACCATCTCCTTGAGATTCATGGAGGGATGGACCGGCACACAGTCCGTCTCGATAACATTGTCAATCTTGAGCAGCGTGAGCACGGCCTTGTCCTTATGGTGGGTCATGAGCTGTCCGCGCTTGGCCAGACGCATGGTGTAGATGCTGTAAGGCTCAAACACCTTTATTGACCCGTAACTGATGGCCGACACAATCAGCAGCGGCAGGAACAGATCATAGCCACCGGTGAGCTCGGCGGTGAGGAAGATGGCCATCAGCGGTGCGTGCATTACGCCCGACATCACTCCCGCCATTCCCATCAGTGCAAAATTTTTGATTGACAGGTCAAGGCCGAAGAGATTGTTAATGACATAGGCGAAGAGGAATCCAGCCATGCACCCCACGTAGAGCGACGGCGCAAATGTGCCGCCCACACCGCCGCCACCATTGGTGGCCGATGTGGCAAACACTTTGGTCAGAATGATGGCGCCGATGAAGCCCGCAACCATCCACACACTGTCCCTGTCGCCGGCAAAGATGGAGCTTGAGACGATGGCCGACGGGTCACCGCCAAGGAGCTGGACAATAGAGCCGTAGCCCTCGCCGTAAAGGGGAGGAAACAGAAACACCAGCACGGCCAGGATGGAGCCGCCCACAAGCAGACGCTTTACGCGGGTGCCCAGGCGGTTGAAGACGTTCTCCATCATGTTCATCACCTTAGTGAAATAGAGCGACACAAAGCAGCAGAACACCCCCAGCCCGATGGCAAAGGGGATGCGGCCGGTGACGAAAGGCTCGCTCTGGACGAAGAAGAACTCCACGTCGTAGCCCGTGAACACATAGGCTATCGTGGCCGCAGTAATCGACGAAATAAGCAGCGGCATCACCGACACCGCCGTGAGGTCAAGCATCAACACCTCAAGAGTGAACAGCATCCCCGCTATCGGTGCCTTGAAAATGCCCGCTATACCCGCCGCGGCACCACACCCCACCATAATCATCAACACCTTGGGCGACATCCTGAACGCCTGGCCCAAATTGGAGCCTATGGCAGCGCCGGTGTAGACAATAGGGCCCTCGGCACCCACCGAGCCGCCAAAGCCGATGGTGATGGAGCTTGCAATGATTGAGGTGTACATGTTGTGCTTCTTGAGGCGGCTCTTGTTTTGCGAGATGGCATAGAGCACTCGGGTGACACCGTGGGAAATGTTGTCCCTGACGCAATACTTCACATACAGCACCGTCAGCACTATGCCCACCACGGGGTAGACACACAGCCAATAGCTGCCGCCATTGACATTTACGTGGGCCATAAGCAGGCTCTGAATCAGGTGGATGAGACTCTTGAGCACCAGTGCGGCCAAACCGCCGAACACCCCCACCAGCAGAGCAAGCACAATCACGAAGTTCTTCTCTTTGATGTTGCGCTGCCGCCAGGTCACCACTCCGGTCCACCAGGCCGTGAGGCGGCTTCTCAGGGCTGCCATGCGGCGGCGTGAGGCATTAATAGGGGTGGTTTTGGAGGAGGAGGCTGATGAAGAATGGCTCATATTCCTTTACCTGTTATCACCGTATTGACGGTGTAGAACAATATCTTGATGTCGACTTTAAGCGACACGTTTTCAACATAAATGAGGTCATACCGCAGACGCTCCACCATCTCGTCAACACTCTGGGCATAGCCGTATTTGACCATGCCCCACGACGTGATGCCGGGCCTGACCCTGTGGAGCAAAGCGCTCTGCGGCGCGCGCTCCATAATGCGCTTTAGGAAGTGTTCACGCTCGGGACGCGGTCCCACGAGCGACATGTCGCCCCTGATAACGTTCCAGAAATTGGGCAGCTCATCGAGGCGATATTTGCGTAGGAAGCGCCCCACGCGGGTGACGCGCGGATCATCTGGCGACGACAGCGCCGGCCCGCTAAGACTCTCGGCATCAGTGACCATGGAGCGGAATTTGATGATATCAAACGGGCGGCGATGGTAGCCCACGCGCCGCTGACGGTAGAACACGGGGCCCTCGCTGTCGGCCTTCACCGCTATGGCTATGGCCGCCAGCAGCGGCGACACCACTATCAGCGCCAGCGATGACAGCGCCACATCAAGCACACGCTTGACATTGATGGTCAGAGCATCCATGGGCGGGCGCGACACATCCACCAGCGGCTCGCCTGCCACATTGTCAAAGCTGCGGCGAGTGAGAGAGGGGATGTTGCTTCCGGGCCATATCATCACCGACACATCGTAAGGGAGAAACCGCCCTATGAGTTCGGCCACACCCGGCTCCGACACGTCGGCGGCTATGGCTATCACCTCCACGGCGCCGTTCTCCACGGCCTGAGCCACACGTCGGCTCCCTTCGTCAGTGAGGGCCACGCTCTCGGTCACATCAAGGCCCATCACCTTGGCCGACCGGCACAGCTTGTCGCGCAGCGCCTCGGCGCGTGAGGGCTGACCGATGATGATGGTGGGCCGCCCCTTGCGGTCACGTCCGCGCAGGGCCGAAAGGGTCCAGCGGCCGACGGTTACAAGCAGTGTGAGAGTCATCCACAGCACCACCACCAGTTCATAGTTCCACCGCCGCATGGGGATGGTGTCATTGAGCATGGCCACGAAGAAAAACACCAGCGAGCCGGCAATGGCATTGCCCGCGGCGTTGGTGAAGTCTTTGAGACGAGATCCCACCGGCACGGACGCATAAAAGCCGCTAAGCCAGTAGAATGTCAGCATCATCAGCGGGAACACCCACAGCTCGGTAATCACCACCCTTGAGGTCATGAACGAGCGCATGCTCAGCTCGGCCTGCAGGCCGTGGGCCATGTTGAAGTGATACCTCACCGCATTGAACGCAGTGATGGCCCCCGCCGAGGTCAGGAAGTCAACGGCGGCGCTAATCCATTTGGCCCTGAGAGTTTCACGCTTCATGGGCGCAGAATCTTAATGGTGGCATCGGCGCCAAGCTTGATCACTGATGAAGGCTCGCGGCGCGTCATGTCGTCGCGGCGATAAGCGGCCACAAAGTCGGCCCCCTGCAGAATCTCCCGGGAAATCTCGGTAAACACCGCCGGCGAAGGCTCTCCGCTCACATTGGCCGAAGTGGACACTACAGGACGCCCCAAAGCCTCGCAAAGCCCGGCGCAATAGGGGTCGCGGGTGAGCCTGACGCCCACGCTGCCGTCAGGGGCAAGCAATTCCGGAGCCAGACCGCGGGCGCCGTCAAACACAATTGTGAGCGGCCTCACAGCGGCCTCAATCAGGTCATAGGCCACATCGGGAATCCCGTCGACCCATCTCTCAAGCTGGGCCAGGCTCCCCGTGAGCGTAATCAGGGCTTTGCTGTCGGCGCGTTTCTTAAGCTCATATATGCGCTTTACGGCAGCTCCGCATGTGGCGTCACAGCCTATTCCCCACACGGTGTCGGTGGGATACACAATCACGCCGCCCCGGCGCATAGCCTCGACGGCTTCCTGAATCTCCTGGCGCATAATGTTCATAGTAATTGCAAAGATACATCATGCGGCCCTAAATAACCAATCGCGGAGCCGCTTTTTTTCACTTGGAGCGACGAAACAGGCGCAGCAGTTCGCCAATCCAGAGCACCAGTGAAGTTGAGCCTATGATTATCAACCAGTCAGAGAGGCGCAGCGGTTCCACGTTGAAAAACTCGCCGCCGAAGCTCACAATCAGAATCTGGCCGACGAAAATCAGTGTGGCAATCATCACAAATCCTTTGCATCCGCGCAGATGGAAGGCTGAGCGCCCGGTGGCGAATGCACGGGCATTGAACATGTTCCAGAATTGCAGGAACACGAAGATGGTGAAGAACAGTGACAGCTCATAGCCGCTCATCTCCTTAAAGGCACCCATGGCCACTCGGCCGGCATCGGTGAGGCTTGTCAGGCGGGTGTGGTCGAAATAATAGAGGATGGCCAGGAGCAATGCTGAGAAAATGGTGCCCGCGGAGAGGATGAAGCGCCACATTTCCTTGCTGATTATGAAGGCGCTACGCTTGCGCGGAGCCTCGTGCATCACTCCCGCCGAGGGGGCCAGCGAGGCGAGGGCCATAGCCGCGAAAGTGTCCATTATCAGGTTAACCCACAGCATCTGGGTGACCGTGAGCGGTGATTGCATGCCCATGAATGCGCCAACCAACACCACCACACAGGCGGCCACATTGACCGTCATCTGAAACAGAATGAAGCGCTGGATGTTCTGATACAGCGAGCGGCCCCACATCACGGCGCGGCCTATTGAGGCAAAGGAGTTGTCAATGATGGTGATGTCAGACGCCTCCTTGGCCACCGAGGTGCCGTCGCCCATCGAGAGGCCCACGTGCGCCGTCTTGAGGGCGGGAGCATCGTTTGTGCCGTCGCCGGTCACGGCCACCACCTCGCCGGCGGACTGCAGTGCCTCCACCAGGCGCTTCTTGTCCATGGGGCGCGCACGTGCCACAATCTTTATCTCGCCGGCGCGCTGACGCAACTCATCATCGGTCATCGCGGCAATGTCAGGCCCGGTCACGATGTTGGGCTCGCCGTCGCGGGCATCGTCCCACAGCCCTATCTGACGACCGATCTCTTTGGCGGTGCCGGGGGTGTCGCCGGTCACAATCTTCACTTTTATGCCCGCACGGGTCACCTCGTTGACCGCTTCGGGCACATCGTCGCGCACAGGGTCAGAGATGGCGGCTACGGCTGCGAAACGCAGGCGGCGGGCGGTGAGTTTGCCATCGGTGATGCCGCGCTCTCCCTCGCCGAGTTCCTGATAGGCAAAGGCGAGTGTGCGCATGGCCTGCGCCTGATAGTCAAGCAGCTGCGCGTCAATCTCGGCACGGGTCACTCCTGCCCTGTCATCACACATGCCAAACACGATCTCCGGCGCGCCCTTGACATAGACCGTTCTGCGCCCAGCGCCATCAGTAACCTCCGTGGCCATATATTTGAGCTCGGTGGTGAACGGAATCTCCTCCACGGTCCTCACTTCGCTGCGCAGCGCCATGAAGTCGGTGCCGCGGTCGTGGAGCCAGAGCAGGAGCGCCCCCTCGGTGGGGTTGCCAATAGGCTTGGGCTCGGAGCCTGACAGGTCAAGGCGAGCCGTGGAGTTGACGGCTATCCCCTCCTCTATCACCCGTTCCGGCGGGTTGCCATACACGCGCAGCTCGCTCACTCTCATCTGATTGCGGGTGAGGGTGCCGGTCTTGTCGGTGCAGATGACAGTAGTGGCGCCCATAGTCTCGCAGGCGTGCATCTTGCGCACAAGGTTGTTGGTTTTCAGCATCCTCCGCATTGAGTAGGCCAGAGCGAGGGTGACAGCCATAGGCAGCCCTTCAGGGACGGCCACAACAATCAGCGTCACGGCCACCATAAGGGTCTGGAGCAGATAAGCGATGAAGCCCAGCCAGTTGAAGACGGGCACGTTGATGAAGTACATAGCCACGCGGCCCGCAATCACTGCGGCGGCAATGACGTAGGATGCCACGGTGATAAGATGGCCCAGGCGGTCAAGCTGCTCGTTGAGCGGCGTTTTTACGCTGTTGTCAATCTGCGCGGCCGTAAAGACCTTGCCGTTTTCGGTCATGTCGCCCACGGCCTCCACCTGCATCAACCCGTGGCCCTCCATCAGTTTGGTGCCGCGCATGGCATGGTCAGAGGGGAATGTAGCGTCAGAATCAAAGAGTTCGGGGTCAGTGGTTTTGTGGCAGATAGGCTCACCGGTGAGTGACGACTCGTCGATGCTCAGCTTCACGGCCTCAATCAGGCGACCGTCGGCCGGCACCTCGTCGCCGGTGTTGAGAATCACAATGTCGCCCACCACCACATCACGCTTCGGAATCTCGCGGGCGCTGCCGTTGCGCACCACTTGCACCCCTTCATCGTCATTTACCTGATTAAGCAGCGCAAACTCCTTATCGGCCTTGAGCTCAAACACGAATGCCAGGCCCGTGGCCAGAAGGATGGCCATAAAGATGCCTACAGGCTCGAAAAACACTTGCGGCCCCTGATGCAAGCCCCAATACTCATAACAGGAGATGCCCACGGAGAGCACTCCCGCAATCATCAGAATCACAATCAGAGGGTCATTAAACTTTCTGAGAAACTGGCGGAAGAGCGACTCTTTTGCAGGGGGAGTGAGCACATTAGCCCCATATTGAGCCCGGCGCCGGGCCACTTCGGCATCCGTCAATCCGGATAGATTATTCGTCGTTGACATCGATTAAAAACTAATATCCCGCAAAGTTACAAAAATCCCCCTCCCCTCACTCCAAAAATCCCGACAAATCCCGTCAGCGAGCCTTTGCGGGGGGAATCTTCCTCATTCTCTACCCCGGCAGGGAGATGTGCCCACCCGCGATTGCGAAGCTGCGAAAAACCGGACCACGGCAAAACTGAACTGATTACAGGCCGGGAGCGTTTATGTAAGTACAAAAAGACACTACAATTCTATGGTACGACTAAACGTTTCACTCATCATTGAAAAAGATGAGAATCGCCACCCTCTGAAAGAGGCGGTGGTGGAACTGATTGAACTTTCCCTGCGCGAAAAAGGGTGCATCGATTATGACCTTTTCGGCTCTGTGATTAACAATGACCGCATGCTCATTTATGAGACATGGGAAGATAGAGCGGCTTTGAAATCCCACATGGAGTCAGACCACTTCAAGCGCCTTGTGCCTCGCATTCAGGAGTTGGCAACAATGACTCTCGAAGAATTCGATTTCTAATCTTGACCCTGAAAGTAACGGAGGCCGTGTCAACGTGTTAGACAGCCTCCTCATAATAAATCCCTGTCTTTTCCGCATAATGTTAATATGTAAAGAAGAATTTTGCGCTTCATTTCTAAGAAGTTAATTTATGGAATTGATGTTAATGTAACGATTCCTTATCGTTATTATTGCCCGGTTTAGTGTCTTTTCCGCGCTCTGACTTCCACAATACTTTTGCGTAAACTTCTCGCGCAAGTGAGTGCAGAGCGGAGCTTGCTCCGGCTATGCCGAGCGCAGCCGAGAAAAGAATCAAATCCCGGTTAAAAGGAAAGAGCCCGGCGCAATACCGAACTCTTTCTTTTACTGGATAATATTTAACCTGTCCAACTTTTGGGGGTCACTTCTCAAGTTTAGGCGGCCTCTGATTCTTTTGACTCTAAACACTGCTGCGGGCGCGGTCAATCCTTACACAGAATGCCGCGCAAGGCCTCGGTGCAGAATTTTGTAGGGGTAAACTCCACGATGGTGTAGTCGGCAATCCCTCTGACATTGAAGGGGTCGTCGGCAAGAAGGGCGCGGGCAGCATCAATGTCAGGTGCTGAAAGCATTATCACCCCTCCTGTGCGGGGAATCTGCGGCCCGGAGGTAATGATGTGGCCCTTGGCGAAATTTTCGTCCAGAAAACGGCGGTGGTCGGCGAGATTGCGCTCCACCTCTTCAATTGAAACTTTGTAATTTACGATGGCTATAAACATGGTTATTCTCCTTTCTCACCTCACCCAGTCCAGGGGATTGAGCTTGGTGCGCTCTTTGCGTATTTCAAAGTGGAAAATGTAACGATTGTTCTGCTCGGGGTCGGCGGCCACGGTGCCTATGGCCTGGCCGGCTTTAAGGCTCTGGCCGTTCTTCACCGATATTGAGCCGAGGCCGGCGTAGATGGTGATGTACTCGCCGTGGCGAACCATCACGATGGTGTTGAATCCCGGCTGGCGGAAGATGGCCGACACGGTGCCTTCATAGACGGCTCGCACTGTGGCGGCTCCGCCGGTTTCAATGTCAATGCCTGAATTGTCGGTCTCCACATGCCTGAGCTCTGGATGAGGCTGGCGGCCGAATCGCTTCACAATCGTGTAGCGGCCCGCCACGGGGAAGAGCAGGTTACCTTTGTTGGAGGCAAAGGAGCCGCTGAGGGCTCTGTCGGCATCAGCCTCGCGCTCTTCAGGGGTGGATGGCTTGGGGCTGGCGGGAGTTGCGGGCTTGGTGGTGGAGCCTGGCTTGCCGGAGTTTTGCTTGGCTCTCTCAGCGGCTTTTCGCTCTTTTTCACGCTGTGCTTTCTCGCGGCGTGCCTTGGCCTGGCGTTCCTGCTCGGCGGTGATGAGGCGGTCAATCTCTTTGTCGAGTTTCTGCTTCTTGAGTTCGCTCTCGCGCAGGAGGGCGCGCAGGTTGACCTCCTCTTTCTTGAGCGACGCCACGAGTGTCTCCGTTTCGGCCTGCTGGCTCTTGAGCTTGCGGGTGGCCACATCGAGCCTCTGAAGGGCATCAACGCGGTCGCGGCTCATGGCGGCAAGCTCTTCGCGGCGTACGGCAAGCTGATTGCGCGCTTCGGTGACCTGACGCGACTTGCGCTGGCGCCATTTGGAAAACTGGCGGAGATAGCGCAGGCGGCGATAACCCTGCTCCACATTGTCGGCAGCAAGGATATATGAGAGGGTGTTGGCCGGATGGGCCATGCTCTGCATGCGCCGCAGTGCGGAGCCGTAAGCCTTCCTGAGGTTGTCAAGGTCAGCGCTCATGCGGTCAATGGTGTCGTTGAGGCGGACAATGGCGGTGCTCACCGAATCGGCTTTCTGGCGGGCATCGGCAATCACCTGATTCTGTCGCTGCATGTCGGCGCGCAGTCCCTCCAGACGGCTGAGCTGACGTGCGGTCTCGCGGGTGTTGGCCTTGAGCTTTTTGTTGGCTTCGTTGATCTGGCGCGTGGCGGCGGTTTTCTGCTGTTTAAGCTTGTCAATGGATTTCTGCTGGGCCTCACAGGGCATTGCCCCGGCTATGGCAAGGGCCACAAGGAGGGGAAGAAGATGCAGGAGCTTGGTCAGGAGGGGTGCCATCGTCAGGGATTAGTCGAGGGGGTGAGGATCAGAGTGAGGTGAGCGAGCTGAGCAGCTGCGAGGCGTTGATGCGGCTGTAGCCTTTGGTATTGAGCGCCGGGAGCTTTTCGCCGGTGTTCCAGCGGGCTTTCTTGAGGTCCCATGTGAGCTCGGCCTTAACATTGCGCTTGCCGAAGCGGCCTTCGACGGTGCACTCTTCGGCCACTCGTCCGGCAGGGCTTGTCTGAGTGTCGGCATACACGCATGTGGCGTTGTTTCCTCCCGCTTTCACTGACAGGGCAAGCAGGAAGGGAACGGTGCCGCCGTTGACCACAAACGCTGCCTCCACCCCACGAAGCGGGGCTGTGGGGGTGAGGATGAAGGCGCCGGGCAGGTCAGCGTCAGCCGCACTGCGATAGCCGAACTTCTTGGAGGAGGCCGCCGTCAGATTATCCTCGCCGGGGGCAAACACTTGACCCAGAAGCAGGTTCTGGAGATTGCCGGTGGTCACGGGAAAGCCGTCGAGGAGTTGGCTGATGCTTTCGGCCACATAGACTTTCTTGATTTTATAGGTTGCGAAGATGGAGTCGCCGCGAATCTGCATGGCCGCCACCTCAAAGCCGAGCATGCGCAGCGAAATGTGGACGCCATGATTGCGCACCATCGTGGCGGTGCCGCTCACCTTGATTCCGCCGGGGCTCACCATGTTGAGGCTCACGGGCATCTTCACGTCCTGCCAGGCGGCATAGGTGGAGGTCAGGGCGGCAAAGTCACTGCTGAGGTCGGCGCTGGCGGAGGGCGTTGAGGGATTGTAAGTGTTAGCAGTGTCGGAGCTGCCTGACTGCTTCTGACTGCCGCAGCTCACGCAGGCTGCCGCCACCAGGAGGGTGGCCGCTGTGCGTGTGATTGATTGGCGTATATTCTTCTTGATCATCTTATTCAATAAAGTATGCTTTGTTCTTCACCTTGCGGCGTATGCGCTCATCGCCGGGCTTGAGCTTCAGCGCTTTTTCCCAGAACTCAATGGCGGCTTCATGCTCGCCGTTGAAAAAGTAGATGTCACCCGCATGGTCCAGCTCGTCCACTCCGGGGTCAGTCTGCATCTCCAGCGCGCGGTCAATCTGTTCTTTGGCGTCGGCGTAGCGTTTGAGCTTGAAGAGCACCCAGGCGTAGGTGTCGACCCACGATGCGTCGGTTGCGTCAAGGCCTGCCACACGCTCGATGTAGTTCAGCGCCTTGTCAAGGTCACGGTTTTCGTTGGCCATGTTGTAGGCGCAGTTGTTCAGGGCCACCTCGTTAAAGGGGTCATATTCAATTGACTGCTCATAGCAGGTGATGGCGCTGTCCATGTCGGCTTTGAGGAAGTAGAGGTCGCCCATCATGCAGCTTATCACTGACAGTTGCTGATGGTCATTAGTGTCGGCCACGGCTATGGCCTTGTGGAGATAATCAAAGGCGGGGGCAAGGTTGTCCTCATCGGTTGTCACCACTGAGCCGAGCATGTAGAGCTTCGGCGCGTTGGGGAAGTAATGGAGACCGCGCTTCACAGCCTCCTCGGCCTCATGGTTATCACCGGCGCCCATCTCAAAGCCAACGAGGCTCATCCAGCCGTCAAGGTCGTCGGGATTGAGGTCCATGGCCACACTTTGCTGCTCGGCAGCTTCGGCCTGATGGTCAATCATGCCCAGATAAGCGGCATAGAAGCGGCGCAGGTCGGCATGATGGGGATGGATGTTGACCAGCTGATTGAAGAGGTCAATGATGCGGGGCTCCTGAAGCGAATCGCCGTAGAGCTCGCCCACATAGTCGCGCATCACCTCCATCTTCACATCCATGTCAAGATTGTCCATCTTGAGCACTCGGAAAATCTCGCGGTCAAAGGCGGCGCTGTCGCCTATCTGATGGTAAAAGCCGGCGCGGGTGTAGACGGCGGCGGCATTGGTCGAGTCAATGTCGCAGGCACGGGTGAAATAAGCCAGAGCCGAGTCATTCTGCTGATAAGAGGCGTAGACACTGCCCAGAAATCGGTTGATGTCAACGTTCAGCGGGGCCGAAGCCAACAGGCGACGCGCCTCGCTCACCACGGCAGCCGTGTCGCCCTTCATGGCAGGAATCCTCATGCGTGCGCGGGCCAGGTCAATGTCAAGCCCTTCGCTCACCTCCAGGGAATCATAGATAGCCATGGCGCTGTCAATGGCCGAGGGACGGCCGGTGTTGACCAGCATCTCGGCATAGTGGAAGGTGATGCCGCTGCGGTCGGGGTTGAGTCTGTGGATTGTTCCGTAGGTGCTGAGAGCCTCGTCGCTGTAGCCCGCGCTGTTGGCTAGCAGCGCATAGTTAAGGCCTGAATAGAGGTCGGCGGGATGGCTCTTGAAGTATCGCTTCATCATGTCAAGCCCGCGGCGCACGGTTGCCGAGTCCTCATATTCCAGATGAATGAGATAGATGGCAAAGATGTTTGCCGTCTCCTCATCGTCGGGATTGAGCTCATGAGCGTGGCGGAGCATCTCATAGTAGGTGCTCTCGTCGCCCGCAAGGTGAGAGTTGACAGCCTCCATAAACACATAGTCGGCCTTTCTCCGACTCGCATCGGCATCCCACTGCGAGCTCTTGCGCGCCCAGGCCGTCAAAGCCATCAGCGCGGCCGCAACCACGAGCAGTATGTGTAGCGAATTAAAACGTTTCAAATCTTATTTAATGAGTTAAAAATGGATTAATTGACCCCGGTGTGACCGAAACCTCCGTCGCCGCGCTTAGTCTCGTCAAGTCGCTCCACAGGCTCCCAGTCGACGCGGGAATAGCGCGTAATAACCATTTGGGCTATCCGCTCACCGTCGTTGACGGTAAAAGGCTCATTGCTCAGGTTGATCAGCACTATGCCTATCTCGCCGCGATAGTCGGCATCCACCGTGCCCGGCGAGTTAAGCACCGTGATGCCCTTCTTCAGAGCCAGCCCGCTGCGCGGACGAATCTGGCACTCATAGCCATGCTCAAGCTGCATGAACAACCCCGTGGGAATCAGCGCCCGCTCAAGCGGATTGAGAGTCACAGGCGCTGTAAGGCAAGCCCTTACGTCCATTCCGGCTGACGAAAATGTCTCATACGTAGGCAACTCATGGCCTGACCGGTTGATGATTTTCACCTTTACGCGATCCATATATTCACATTATTAGTTTCTTAACATAAATTATAAACAACGAAATTAGCAATAATTCTCCAATAGCAAACAAATTTTTCTGAAAACCACAAAAAATAGTCCCAACTGTTGCATATTTCACCCGAAACCCCTAATTTTGCACCTGCAAATCAACCCCGGTCCTATAGCTCAGTTGGTTAGAGCACCTGACTCATAATCAGGGAGTCCTTGGTTCAAGCCCAAGTGGGACCACTTAAACATCATTCAAAAGAAGCCAAAGCCTTGATAATCAGTATTATCGAGGCTTTGTCGCGTTTAGGGGGTTAATATATCGGAGAAGAATGATGAAGGATGTGGGTGTGCCATCCGTGGCCGACCCCTTCGTGGGGCTTCTCCTCGGCTGCGATTGATTGAAAATAATTCTCAATTCACTATTCTTCAACATTTTGCATATCAACGCTACATCACTCATTGCCTAACTTTGCACAATAACAAAAGTATGGTCATCGGGATTTTTCCTATTGAAATCTTCACTGTAGAGTAATATTCTTGCAAATGCTAATTTTTCAAAAAGTGTCCCAAACGTGTCCCTGAGCACATCGGGTCATTCGGGTCACTCGAAGTATATGAAATATGGTCACTTCACAATAGATTAGTCTCTAATATACAAGCATATATGAGGATATTAATCAATGGATTTTGATGAAATTTTCTCGGTGATTTAACCCCTCTAAAAAAGTAAAGTAATGAGGAAAGAAAATTTTTATGTGCTTTTCTACAAGAAGAGCAGACTACTCAAATCTGGCGAAGGTGCCATTTACATGAGGATTTCAT
>JAAVCF010000014.1 GCA_014802445.1 Bacteroides sp.
CACCTCTTCCCATCCCGAACAGAGAAGTTAAACCTTGCCACGCCGATGATACTGCGAAAGTGGGAAAGTAGGTAACCGCCCCCTCCGGCGCCCGGACAACCTCCGGGCGTCATTTTTTTTGCCCCTCCGGAAAAAATAGTTAACTTTGCAATCCGTATGAAGTACGGATTTGACAACGCAAAGTATCTTAAGATACAATCGGAGCACATCAAGGAGCGCATAGCGAAGTTTGGCAACAAGCTTTACCTGGAACTTGGTGGTAAGCTCTTTGACGATTATCACGCGAGCCGCGTGCTCCCCGGTTTCCAACCTGACAGCAAGCTGCGCATGCTCAGCCAGCTCAAGGATCACGCCGAGATTGTGATTGTGATCAGCGCTCTTGACATCGAGAAGAACAAGGTGAGGAGCGACCTGGGAATCACTTATGACATGGATGTGTTGCGCCTGCGCAAGGAGTTCATGAATCGCGGCTTTCTGGTGAGCTCTGTGGTCATCACGCATTATAACGGACAAATCAGCGCTGACGCTTTCAGAAGCCGTCTGGAGCGCATGGGAATCACCACCTATTATCACTACACCATCGAGGGCTATCCCACGAATGTTGGCCTTATTGCCTCGGAGGATGGCTTCGGCAATAACGATTACATCGAGACCACGCGTCCGCTCGTTATAGTGACCGCTCCCGGCCCAGGCAGCGGCAAGATGGCCGTTTGCCTCAGCCAGCTTTATAATGAGCACAAACGCGGCGTGGAGGCCGGATATGCGAAGTTTGAAACCTTCCCTGTGTGGAGCCTGCCGCTGAAGCATCCGGTGAATATTGCTTACGAGGCTGCCACGGCCGACCTCAACGACGTGAATATGATTGACCCCTTCCACCTGGAGGCCTACGGCAAGACTGCCATCAACTATAACCGCGACATCGAGATTTATCCGGTGCTCAACGCGCTGTTTGAGGGCATCTATGGTGAGAATCCCTACAAGTCGCCCACGGACATGGGTGTGAATATGGTGGGCTTCTGCATAAATGACGATGAGGTGTGTTGCGAGGCGTCAAAGAACGAGATTATACGCCGCTACTACGCTGCGTTGAATCGTCTGGCTCTGGGCGATGGCAATGACAGTGAGGTCAACAAGATTGCACTGCTCTTCAAGCAGGCAAAGATTGACACCTCCTATCGCCGCACAGTGGCCGCCGCTCAGGAGCGCGCTACGCGTAGCGGTGTGAACTGCTCGGCTATCGAGCTTGCCGACGGCACTATCATCACCGCCGAGTCAGGCGAGCTGTTAGGCCCGAGCGCTGCGCTGATTCTGAATGCGGTGAAACACCTTGCGGGGATTGACCACTCCGTGAAGCTCATCCCGCAGGATATGATTGAGCCTATCCAGCACACGAAGACGCAATACCTCAGGAGCCGCAATCCGCGCCTCCACACTGATGAAGTGCTTGTGGCCCTGTCGGTGCTCAGCACGCATGACGAAAATTGCCGTAAGGCCCTCGAAAAGCTTCCTGAGCTGAATGGGTGCCAGGTTCACTCAACGGTGATGCTCGGTGAGGTGGACCACAAGATTTTCAAGAAGCTCGGTGTGGGGCTGACGTGTGACCCCAAGAGCAAGAACATTCCCGTGGTGCCTGAGGCCTGAGGGTCAGGATAGCCGGCATAACACAAGAGCGGAGCCGACGCCTAAGGGCGCAGACTCCGCTCTTGCTGCGTAATGCCAGCCGGGAGGAGAGAGGGGATAAAAAGCGCGCCGTGTCAGCTCGGGGCGGACACGGCGCGATTAGTTGCAGAGGTTCAGAGTTGAAATCAGGCCTCAGCGGGAGCTTCGCCTTCAGCGGGAGTCTCCTCAGCGGCAGCAGCAGCTTCAGCTTCTGCAGCAGCAGCGGCGAGCTCAGCCTTCTTCTTGGCAACAGCTTCGGCTTTTGCACGGTTCTTGGCAGCTTCTTCCTCGAAGCGAGCCTTGGCGGCCTGCTCCTTCTTGTCGGCCATAGCAGCCTTGGAAGCGTCAACGCTTGCCTGCTTTGAAACTTTCCAGGCCTCGAAACGACGCTGAGCTTCAGCTTCGTCAAAAGCGCCCTTCTTCACGCCACCCTGGAGGTGCTTCATAAGGAGCACGCCTTCGTTAGAGAGGATGGTGCGAACAGTGTCGGTGGGTTGAGCACCAACGTTAACCCAATACAAAGCCCGCTCGAAGTTAAGAGTAATAGTAGCAGGATTAGTGTTCGGATTATAGGAACCTATCCTTTCAATAAACTTACCATCTCGTGGTGCCCTGCTATCGGCGATTACAATAGGATAAAACGCATAGTTCTTACGACCATGACGCTGTAATCTGATTTTAGTAGCCATTAATTAATTGGTTATAAAAGTGGTTTTGTATTGACAAACAACGTTTTGAGTGTTGTTTTGTCGGGGTGAGAAGACTCGAACTTCCGACCTCCACGTCCCGAACGTGGCGCGCTGCCAACTGTGCTACACCCCGAGTGACAGCCCGGTTAAGGGTTAAATCGCGGCAAAGGTAAGCATTTTTTTTGAATCTGCCGGCCTGCGGGTCAAATTTTTTTCGGTTTCGGGAGGGTGGACGGAAGATTTTTTGAGGGTGGGAAACTATAAGAGGGCGCGGTGCGTTAGAATTATAAAACAGTAAGTTAAAGATGAATAAAGCATGGATTTTCGGCGCGGCGGCTCTTGTAGGCGTTGCTGTGAGCGCCTGTGGCGATGATAACGATGGTGTGAACCCCATGGACGGCTATATCGAGGCTCTGGATGCTATGTATCCGGGGGCTTCGCGCGTGGCTGAATGGGAGCGTGAGAGCGGCTACGTGGTGGCCGAGTTTCGCGATGCCGGCGGCTTTGATGTGGATGTGTGGTACATGCCGTCGGAGCCTGTGTGGGTGATGACCGTCACCGAGGGCGCCACGGTGGATGATCTGCCTGAGGCTGTGAGCACTGCGCTGACTACCGGCGACTATGCGTCGTGGAGCGTGGATGACATTGACTACTATGAGCGGCCTGACATGCAGTTTTATGTGATTGATGTGGAGGCTCGCGGGCAGAAGGATGTCTCGCTCTACTATTATCCTGACGGAGAGCTGATAAAGGCTGTGGCCGAGGATGACCATGACATCCTGCCTAACACCAAAATCTGACAGAGAGATGCATGAATTGTCGCTCGCTATGAGCGTGGCAGAGATTGTGGCCTCCGAGCTTGATAAGCGCCCGGGGGCTTCGCTGCGTGAAGTGACGGTGAAGGTGGGGCGCCTGGCGGGTGTGGAGCTCGACACGTTTGAGGCTGCACTGGCCACGGTGCTTGAGGCTGACTATCCCGGCTGCGGTGTGAAGGGGGTGATTGAGAGTGTGGAGGCTCAGGCGGAGTGTCTGGACTGCGGGGCGCGTTTTGTGCCGCCGGGGAGGTTTCCGGCGTGCCCGGAGTGTGGGTCAGCGGCTTGCATGCTGACGGGGGGCACGGAGTTTCGCGTGGCCTCGATTACGCTTGACCGGCCTGAGGGCTCAGGGGAGAACGGGGAGGGTGACCACCCGCGGCAATAGATTCCAAGAGAAGAGTTCGAGCATCCGTGCCAGTGAGAGAGGTGCGGGGCGGCTCTGCATGCCCGCCATGCAGGCAATGCGCCCCAGGAGCTCCTGGGGGGTGAAGCGCGAGCGCAGGGAGGCCATGCTCTCGGCTTCGTCGCGCTTGGAGAGGCGTATTCCCTGAGCGTTGACAATCAGGGGGACGTGGGCAAACTCGGGGGCGCAGAGGTCCAGGAGATGGTAGAGATGGAGCTGCTGTGCGGCTGAGAGGAGGAGGTCATTGCCGCGCACCACCTCGGTGACACCCATAGCGGCATCGTCGACCACTACGGCCAGCTGATAGGCCCATGCGCCGTCGGCGCGGCGTAGGAGGAAGTCGCCGCAGTGAGAGGCGAGGTTGACGGTGACGGGGCCGTAGAGGCGGTCGGTGAAGGAGATATCAGCGTTGTCCACGGCTATCCTGACGGTGTGGGGGCGCTGAGGGTCAACGAATGGCGCGGGGAGGATGGCAGGGCGGCATGTGCCGGCATAGACTATGCGTCCGTCCGACTGGTGTGGAGCCTGCGTGGCCATAATGTCGGCGCGGCGGCAGAAGCAGGGATAGGCGAGTCCGAGGTTTTTGAGGCGCTCAAGGGCGTCGGCGTAGAGGTGGTGGCGACGGCTTTGTGAGTAGGGCGCGGAGGATCCGGCATCGGCCAGGCCGCCTTCGTCGGGCGTTAGGCCGAGCCATGCAAGGTCGTCCTCAATCATTTGGGCATGGCACAGGCGCGAGCGCTGGGGGTCAAGGTCCTCGATGCGGAGAATCCATTTGCCCCCTTGCTTGCGGGCGGAGAGCCATGAGATGACGGCTGTGAAGATGTTGCCCAGGTGCATTCGGCCCGAGGGCGATGGTGCGAATCGACCTACGGGAGGGGTCATTGTGCGCTGATTTCGGCGTTGCTGCGGGTCACCTCGTCGGCAATCATCTCCATGTCGGCCGAGGGGGTGTTGCCGGCGGTGGTTAGAAGGTCGCCGATCATGACGCCGTTGACACCACCGCGGAGCATTTTGAGCGTGGCCTCGCGCGACAGGCGCGCGCGACCTCCGGCAAAGCGGATGACAACGTCAGGGGCGATGAGGCGCATCAGAGCGGCCGAGCGCACCACTTCCTCCTCGGGGAGGAGGGGGGTGGCCTCCAGCGGGGTGCCCTTGATGGGGTTGAGGAGGTTCATGGGGAGCGACACGGCGCCGCTGTCGCGACATTCGGCGGCGAGGCGGAGGCGCTGTTCCATTGTCTCACCCATGCCTATGATGCCGCCGGAGCACACCTCCAAGCCGGCCTCGCGGGCTGCGCGGATGGTGGCGAGCTTGTCGGCATGAGAGTGGGTGGAGCAGAGGGAGGGGAAGAGGTCGGATGCGGTTTCGAGGTTGCAGTGATAGCGCTTTACGCCAGCCTGACGGAGCTTTTTCATCTCGTCGAGGCCAAGGAGACCCATTGAGGCGCAAAGATACATGCCGCCGGTGGCCTCGCCGGCTTTGCGCATGAGGGCGCAGAACTCATCGAGCTGCGGGCCTGTCACGCGGCGGCCTGATGTGACGATGGAGAAGCGGCGCACGCCGAGGCGATGGTTACGCACGGCTGTGGCTGTGGAAACGCTCTCGGGGACAATGGGATAGGTTTCAGCAGAGGTGGCGTGGAACCGCGACTGGGAGCACCATTTGCAATCCTCGGAGCACATGTTGGAGCGTCCGTTGACAATGCAGCATGTGTCAATGTCGCTTCCGCAGCGTGCGAGCCTGACGGCATGGGCTGCGCGGCAAAGCTCGTCGGTGGAACATTCGTTGTTAAGTTTTACACCTTCCTCCACGGAAGCCGGAATGCCTTTAAGCGCTCGGGNGAGCACGTCATCNAGTAGACTCATAGAGATGAAATTTGAGAGCAAAAATATGTAAAAATAGTTTGCAGGCCAAAAAAAAGTAGTAACTTTGTGGCCGGGTAAGTCCTTCACGGCATGCTCCTCACGAACTCCGCCAGATCTTGATCGAAGCAACGGTAGTGGGTTGTAGCGGCGCGATGGAGGTAGCTTACCCTTTTTTTGTGCCCGTTTGNGAGGGGACATCGTCGCTNCTTCTGAGGNTGGGCNTNCCGGNNNTCCCTANTTCTATCTGAGGAGGCGATTTTCAATTGGTTTTTTGTCGCGGAGGTTTTGTCGCGGATTTTTTGTCGCGGCGGTTTTTGTCGCGGCGGTTTTTGTCGCGGAGTGCGGGCGCCCCGAACGGGACGCCCCTACATTTTGCGNGTTCCTTGCGGGNTGGTTGTTTGTGGGTGGTGCGGNGGGNTCCTTGCNNGNTGGTTTTGTNGCGNGNNGGGCGGACAACATCGTCGCTCCGCGACTCTTTGCTGGGGTTGGGGNCTGTCCCGGCACTNCCTNCGGTCGTGNCCGGGTTAAACACGATGTCGTCGCTCCGCGACTCNTTCTTCTNATGGTTTTTCCGGNACNCCTTTCGGTTCGTCGCTCNGTGGCTCGGTACTCNGTTCGGGGTGNTTTTTGCGAGGCGGTTTTGTCGGGGATTTTTTGTCGCGGAGTGCGGGCGCCCCGAACGGGCGCCCCTACATTTTGCGGGTTCCTTGCGGGNTGGTTTTGTTGCGGNGGAGGNNCGGANNTGCCGGAGACGTCTGANCNTNTNNCGGAGNGTNNNGNCGGCNCCGGGNNANGTCCGTANGTTTTGCGGAGNGNNNNGNNGNTGCCGGGGGCGGTGCTGTTCCAAGAAAATTTGACATTTGCTTGTAATTANCNATGANNCAGNGTNTTTGCGCTGGAGTTTGCTCTCGGAGGATTTGAGGTTTTTATTCGCTATATTTGGCTANAATATCCAAATATATGCAAGTGCCTTCCNGGGGTGGGGTGGNTTATTCGATTAAATTGTTATCTTTGCATTCTAAAGCCCATAGGGTTTGACACATTTGTTATTTTTGTCCGATTCGGTCATGANTTTTCTCCGATGAGATTAGGCTTGCGGTGAAAATTTGACTTGAAGAAAAAAGTTTTCGGTAGTTTGATTGTGTATGTGTTGTAAATAATTGAATTACACCATATTACNCAAAATCAGACTCCATTTGACGTATCCAGTACAATTTTTTTGTAGGCTTATCATAGTTTTCAGACATATTCTGAAATGCCTTGGTATGTACTTACCCACATTCCTAAACAACCGGGTAATCCAACGCGCATTGCATTAAAGACTGTAGAGATTTTTAATCGTTCACATGGCTCCTCACTAACCCTATTCGCTCCTACCATCAAGGAGCGAATAGCAATTAACGGCACTGAAGAGAATATTGAACGTGCATTGACTTATCACTATGTCTTTCTAAAGGCTACTCTTGAGGAAGCCATGCAGCTTTGTGCCCTTGACAATGGGTTTTCATTGGTTTTATCCCGCTCAAGCGCGGTGAACCGCTACGCTATTNTGAGCGACGAGGATATGGCTGTGTTCCAGCGCATAGCCGCTGTTTATAAATACAATCTATCGTTTTTTTCGATAGAGGATGTGGATCTGGAGAAAGGGGATAAGATTGAGATTGTTGGCGGCGAATTTGCGGGACTCAAGGGGACTTTTCTCTACCAGCCCCGCTCTAACAAGGGAAATGTGGTAATCACCACGGACAATAATTTTGCCAGTATGGTATTCAACATTAAGGTGTCNCAGGTCAGAATCCTTGAATTTTCGCCATCAACTAACCGGTACTATGACATTATCGATGCTTTTATACCCCGGCTTCTTGATGCGAAAGCGACAGTGGATGCCGGAAAACAGCTGACGGAGCGCCAATTAGAGNGGCTGGTGGTGTTCACTCGCCGGATGGGCTCCGTGAAGCTCGACAATCACAAAATCGAAGCCAAATTGCTTGGCTTGCTCCTGANGGCNAACATACTGATGAAAGCGCCCGAAAGTGAGATAGCACTATTGCGGGCACGCCTGCTCAAGCGCCTTCCGGCTGTGACGAATCCCAAAACACTCTGTTTTTTGAAAGATTTGCTNAATGAATAACCCCAATCCTTTAGAGTCAGACATGGAGACAATCAAGAGATTCATACACTTCAGNATNCCTNTGTCAATCTGCAATTTCCGATGCAGCTATTGTTATCTGNCGCATCNCGACNGCNCCTATGAGGGTGTTCAACCGGTTATGAANTACACCCCCNGTCAGGTGGGTTATGCCTTGAGGAAAGANAGGCTGGGAGGAGCGGCGTATATTAATATGTGTGGTGATGGAGAGACCCTGTTGCTGAGAGATTTGCCGGCCTACCTCTTTAATTTTCTGACCGAGGGGCATTATGTGGAGGTGGTGACAAACCTNACCATCACACCCGTTCTTGAGGAGATTCTGAGGTTTCCCAAGGAGCTGCTGGAGCATCTTGAGTTCAAGTGTTCCTTTCATTATTCGGAGCTTAAATCAAAGAACAAACTGGAGGTNTTTGCAGAGAATGTGCGTAAGATATGGCGCAGCGGCGCCTCGGCCTGCGTAGAGCTCACACCGTCGGATGANCTGATTCCCCAGATTGACGAGATTATGGAGTTTTCNCTGCGTAACTTNGGAGCTTTNCCTCACGTCACCATAGCCCGTGACGACCGCACCAAGGAAATAGGTTATCTGACGGCACTATCACCTGAAGAGTTTTACAAGCACTGGCAACGCTTCAACTCATCATTTCTGAATTTCAANAAAAGCATTTTCGGGCGGCGCCAGACACGATTCTGTTATGCCGGAGCATGGTCCTACTATATTGATCTCTGCACCGGAGAGGCCCGGCAATGTTATTGTGGGAAACATTTGGGGAATCTGTTTGCCGATCCGGACTCACCTCTACCCGAGCGCCCTGTGGGAAAATGCCCGCTGCCACATTGCTACAATGGACATATGCTGCTCACCCTGGGACTGATACCGGCCAACAACTATCCCGGATATGGCGACCTCAGAGACCGAACGACCCTAAACGGACAGCATTGGCTCAATCCGAAGTTCAAACAGTTTATCAACACCGAACTCCAACAAAGCAATCATCCTTATTCATTGGTGAAGAGGGCGGTTATGTGCACGCAGATGAAAATTGCTGACACATATGATGCACTCCGCTTCCGGTTAGGGAGATTGAAGCGGGCAGCACTAAACCGTTAAAGCGATTGTTATCACCATGAATTGGTTAGAGAAAAAGCGAGAGCTGACGCGGATGGCTCAGGAGGCTATTCTGCCCCTTATCGAGTCAGATTACGTGCTCTACGGCCTGCCCTATTACAGAAACATAGGCGACATTCTGATTTGGAACGGAGAACTGGAGCTTTTGAAAAAAACGGGGTTTTCNTGCGTTGGTGTG
The DNA here is from genome assembly GCA_014802445.1 of Bacteroides sp. Lineage (GTDB taxonomy): Bacteria > Bacteroidota > Bacteroidia > Bacteroidales > Muribaculaceae > CAG-1031. The sequence goes on from JAAVCF010000014.1 coordinate 8,888, forward strand.
TGTGGCTGGAACAAATATCCTGACACCCCGGCCAGGAGCGGCACAACCATTCTGATTACCGGCGGAGGTTTCTGGGGCGATCTGTGGAGAGACACATGGGAATATGCCCTGAAGGGAATTGCANATAACAGAANCAACAGGATAATTATTCTGCCNCAAACCATTTATTATCAGGATAAGGAATTGATGAGGCGCGACGCCGACTATCTCAGCCGGTTTCCAAACCTGGTAATCTGTGTGCGTGACAATATGTCGTATAAGCTGGCAAGAGACCACTTTTCCAACCCGGTGGTTCTTGTGCCNGACATGGCATTCTGTGTCAACGAGGAAGNTTTGATCAGACATTCCCTCATTTCTCCCTCGAAAGAAGTGCTCTATCTGAGGCGCTCCGACAAAGAGTTTGACCACACTTTTCAGGGCGCTATTCCACCCGAGGCGGATTGTCACGACTGGCTCTCTATAGANCATGAGCAACCGGAGGAGAANATGTTTAAGCGCATTTATCCACACGTTATGAGAGNGTGTCGGCACCTATCGCCAAATAGAACAGACAGGCTCCATCACTATCTTTACGGCACACTCTACCGGACAGCCATGACCCGCATTGCCCTNCGGCAGCTGACGCAGTACAGAGAGATTTATTCCACTCGATTACATGTTATGATTCTGGGGATGCTTCTGGGCCGAAAAATAAAGTTCATTGACAGCCGCTACGGCAAACTCAGCACTTTCTATGACACCTGGCTCACTGATTGTGACAACGTTGAGCCGCTCATTCCCACTCCTACCCCCGGCTCATGCAGATGACCACCTCAAGACCCATAAGCCGCCTCTCTCAGGCAGTCAGAAACATGGGGAGCACAATCGCCGTGTTTGTTCTCAATCTGGGTATATCCTATTTTCTGTCACCATTCATAGTGAAGAAATTAGGAGTGGCCGCTTACGGATTTTTAGGGCTCTCCAACAATATCATAGGGTATACGGGTTTGCTCACCATAGCGTTAAACTCCATGGCCGGCCGCTATGTGAGCCTGAATTATCATGCCGGAAATATTGAAGAGTCCAACCGTTACCGCACCTCAACCTATTTTGCCAACCTCTTTATGGCGGTGGTTCTCGTGGTTGTTCTGGGAGTTTTCACCATTTTTATGGAGAAAATAGTCAATATTCCCCCGCAACAGGTCAGTGACGTCAAGCTGCTGTTTGTTTTGCTCTTCATCAATGCCGCAATAGGGTTGGCCACGAGTCTTTACGGATATGCCACGTTTATAAAAAACAGGCTTGACCTCACAAACACCCGCATTTTAGTGGGCACGGTGATTAGAACGGCCCTGACAGTCATTGCGTTCGGGTTTTTCCCGGCCGAGCTGTGGTATATGGGCGGGATAGCCATAATCATCTCATTTTATAACATTTACACATCGTATCGCTTCCATCGGCTCCTCACGCCCGAACTAAAAATCCGTAGGCGCCACTATGATTTCAAATGTGTCAAGGAGATGACCATGGCCGGCATCTGGAATCTGCTGACAAGCCTGAGCTCCATGCTCAGCCATGGGCTTGACCTACTGCTCTCCAACGTGTTTATCAGCGCCTATTTCATGGGCGTTGTGTCACTATCCAAGTCAATACCGTGGTTAATATTAGGCCTCTTTGCATCGCTTGCCAACACATTTCATCCAGAATATATGGAATTCTATGCACAGAAAAACATGGACAAGCTCAAGGAAACGCTACTGAGAAGCATAAGAATCCTGGGTCTATTCACCGCCATACCCTGCAGCATACTCTTTTCCTACGGCGACTTATTCTACACCCTTTGGCTTCCTGCGGGTCAGGACATCGGCCTNATATATCGTTTGACGTGCATAACAATGACCGGTATCATTGTCACACTGCCCACACAGGCTTTGTGGTACATCTTCACCATGACCAACAAAGTCAAGCAGTCATCGCTCAATCTAATAAAATTCGGCATAGTCAACGTGACATTGATTGTCATAGCAATGCATTTTATCAATTCTGACCTTTACAAGGTGTATGCACTGGTAACGATTCAGGCCTCGGTGATGTTTGTGCGCTTCATCTGCTGGCTGCCCTCATATGGTGCCAAGGTGCTTGGGCTGCCCCGCTTCACGCTGCTGCGGCCCACTCTTCTGATTCTGCTTTCCACGGCCATCCTCACAATGGTGTCACTCACTATAAAGAATTTCCTTATCCACCAATATTCATGGGGCGCACTTATCGGAGCTTCAGTGGTGACCACTCTGACAGGCATCGTTATAAACTATNGACTGTCACTGACTGAGGCTGACAGACTCTTCATCAAAACCAGAATCCTAAAAATTCAACGACCTAAGTAATGGCTGTGAACTCATCAGAGGATTATGACATATCTGTCATTGTGCCGGTTTACAATGTGGAGGATTATGTGTGGGAAGCATTGGCNTCAATTGGTTTACAAACCATTCAGAATCAACGGCGTGTGGAGTGTCTGCTTGTGGATGACTGCGGCAGTGATTCCTCAATGTCAATTATTGAAGAATTCATTTCGCAACAGTCATCCGACATAGATTTCAAGATAATATCCAGGGAACGAAACGGCGGACTCTCTGCCGCAAGGAACTCAGGCATCGACATTGCCACNGGGANATATATATTCTTCTTTGACTCTGACGATATTCTCACCACTGACTGTCTTGAAAAGCTATGGGATATTGCCGAGAGATATAACTANCCCGAAATTGTGTGTGGCGACTTCGAGACCTTTCCCAGACCGNCGGTCCACATAGGCATCAGCCTCAAAGGTAAGGACCTGCCGGAATATGANGANAATCCNGNGCGCATCAGGTCATTTTATCTCTCCGGCTTTCCGGAAACAGCATGGAACAAACTGATTCTNCGTGAATTTATTATCGCCAATGATTTGAAATTTAAGGAAGGAATCATTCATGAAGACCATCATTGGATGGGATTNTCATANCCCCACATATCATCCATTGCTATTCTGAACGAGGACACATATCTTTATCGGATCAGGGAAGGNTCNATCACTAATTGCGAGAATTTTGAGGAGCATCATAGAGTCAACATACACCTGATTTACACCGATTTGGCCCGGAGAAGTATGAAGTGGGANTGGCCGTGGGCCGTGTNGATGTATAAGTATCTTATCTTATGTCAGGACANGAGCTATCATTCCGCAGATGCCGAGCTGAGAAAAATCTTCGCACANTATTACTCGGATCTGACCGACATCCTCACNCACAACACCTCCATCCAAAAGCATATCCGCCTGATANTGCTCTATCTCAAAGCNCCCATAACATTATTCAGCAGGAANGTGCTTTATCATTCATTGGCACTTTTCCTTAAAAAAGATNTAGTAATAAATGCATTGTCCATGCGTCTCTTTAATCGTTCCCTGCTATAACGCCGCAGCTCACATTGACCGTTGTCTCGACAGCATTGTAGAGCAGGATTTCACTGATTGGGAGGTTATTCTGATAAACGACGGGAGCACTGACCTGACAGGCACCATGTGTGACCGTCGGGCAGCGGCTCATCCGGGGNTTACCGTTCTTCATCAACCCAACAGGGGTGTGTCAGCTGCCAGAAACCGGGGATTGGAAACGGCNCGCGGCAAGTTTATCATGTTTGTGGACAGTGACGACATGCTCTTGCCCGGCTGCCTGANCGCCCTGTTCAGGATGATGAGAGATGACACGGAGATGGTTTTTGCGGGTTATCAACTCACGGGCGAGAATGCAAAACCCTTTGCTCTTCCTGAGNTGCGNACCTGCANTTATTCGGCCTCCCGATTGGCGAAAGAGCTTTTTAANCCCACGGATTNTCCCTATCAGGGCNTCNTGTNCACAAAAATCTTTCNTGCATCGGTCATTAAGGACAACAACTTACGGTTTGATGAGAGCATAGTCTACAACGAGGACAGGCTTTTCACATTCCAATATCTTAAACATGTCAGCAAGGGCCTCTACACAACCCTGCCGATNTATCTTTATAATCAACACTCCGGTTCNGCCATGGCNGCTATTGAGGGTCNNNGTTTTTATCGTTTCGAGACAGATCTGGATGCAATGATTGAAATGTGTAAATGTGCTCGCCACTTTCGTGAGGAGGAGCTTATAATGCTCATNAAAAGAGCNGTTTNCGATTCATATTGCCGGAACATTAGCCTCAACAAAAAGTTTGGCGNCAACAATTGCGTGACCCGTCGGCGCCTGCGNANGAAGCTGGGTGAGGCTGTGTCATTCAGAGAATATTGCGTCTACCGGGTCAAGCGGTTCCTCTCCCGGGTAAAATACATGATANTGACATTTCTNAGAAGATGTCAATTGTCAATGTGANAGTCANTTATNAAGCTATTAGTTACTATGTACGACTACTTAATTGTTGGCGCGGGCCTCTTCGGNGCTACTTTTGCTCACCAGGCCACNAAAGCGGGCAAAAGATGCCTCGTAATTGACAAACGTGGCCATGTGGGCGGCAATCTTTACTGCGAAGATATTGCCGGCATTAATGTTCATAGTTACGGCGCTCACATTTTTCACACCTCTGATNAAGAGATNTGGGATTTTGTCAACGCCATAGTTCCGTTCTACTCATATTTCCACGCCCCCCTTGCTTCAGCTGCTGACGGGAAGCTNTATAACCTTCCTTTCAACATGAACACTTTTGAACAGCTTTGGGGAGTGTGTACCCCCCGCGAGGCTCTGGAAATGTTTGAGACTCAGCGACGCAAAGCCATTGCCCGCATGAATGCCGACGGAGTNATCGAGCCGCGAAATCTTGAGGAACAGGCCCTGACGTTGGTGGGTGAGGAAATTTATAAACTCCTNATTCTTCACTACACCGAGAAGCAATGGGGGCGCCCTTGCCGTGAGCTNCCGGCATTCATCATTCGCCGGATTCCTCTNCGCTTTACCTTTGACAATAATTATTACGACGACATATTCCAAGGCATNCCGACGGGCGGCTATAATGTGCTGTTTGACAAACTTCTTGAAGGTTCCGAGGTTAAAACCGGGGTTGACTTCAATGGCATCAAGGACCGATGGCGTTCGATGGCCTCAAATTTGATTTACACGGGNCCNATTGATGAATATTTTGATTTCAAGCTCGGACGTTTAGACTGGCGGACAGTGAGGTTTGACATCGANACACTTGACATACCGAACTTTCAGGGNAACGCTGTGGTTAANTACACCGACNCGGCCACCCCGTGGACCCGAATCATCGAGCANAAGCATTTTGAGATGTTCGGGCATGACATCTATAAGAATCCGCGCACTGTCATCTCCCGGGAGTATGCAATGGAATTCAGGCTTGGATTGGAACCCTATTATCCCATCAATGACCATCGCAANAACNNNCTGGCTCAGNGTTANCGAGANATGGCCCGGGAGGAGCAGGANGTGTATTTCGGAGGCCGATTGGCNGAATATAAGTATTATGACATGGCACCGGTTGTTCAACAAGCTCTCCNACTATGGAAAAAATTATCTCGATAATCATCCCGTCNTTCAACATGGAGGATTATCTTCCACGCTGCATTGACTCTCTGCTGATTCCGGATCTTGGAAAAGTGGAGATTTTGGTGNTTAATGACGGCTCAACTGACCGCACCTCAGCTATCGCTCACGCCTATCAGCGCCGATATCCGGGGTCTGTAACAGTGATTGACAAGGAAAATGGCAACTATGGGTCATGCATTAACGTAGCCCTCCGTCAGGCCACAGGAAAATATGTGAAGATTCTTGACGCTGACGATTTCTTTANCACTGANGATTTCCAANCATATGTCAGGAAACTGGNGACCATCGANGCAGANACCATTNTCACCAACTTTACAGTCAGGAATCATCAANACCNCTCNGCGGCGGCTCTTCATGATTTTGTGCTTCCGGCNGAAAANNCCGTAGCGTTANGCNGCATCATGAAGCTCACNGCCGTCCCTTGGATGCACTCCATCACTTATCGCCGCCGGCTCCTGACAGACATCAACTATCGTCAGACNGAGNGAATCAGCTATTCTGACAACGAATGGTGTTTCCTCCCCCTGGGTATGAGCCACACGTTTTATTACCTCCCCCTAAACATCTATCAGTACGTTATCGGACGGGAAGGGCAAACGGTTTCGCCCGAGTCAATGAAGAAAGATAACAGCCATTTCCTGATTCTCACCGAAAGCCTGATTAACACCTTGGAAAGGGCCAAGCCCCGGCTGAATCCTGAGCAATTGTCGTTTCTCAATCGAAGCCTCAGCGGAATTTACTGGAGTGTAGCCACGCGCGTAATCCGTTCGTGCAATCCTGAAATGATTGACGAATTCAAAGCTTATGATCAATCGCTCCGCTTCACTCACAAAGACTATTACACGCAGTTTGGACAATATTACCCTTACACCCCCTGGCCTATTATCCTTAAATGGCGACAGTCAAGCTACAGAATCGGCTATAGAGTGCCGATTGTCATCCGTATCATCAACACCATTCATTTCAGGCTGGTGAGGGCCGTGAAGACCCGCAGATTTTTCGCTCCTAATTAACGTAACCATTCCCATGAGAAAACTTTTCGTTCTGCTTCTGGCTCTACTCTTCGTTGCGTGTTCTAAGAGCCACACTCCCACGGGTGCTGAATTTGTGGCACGAGTTACAGAATGTGACTACAGCGGCAACCTGATGCACATCTCATTTGACGACACTGCAATCTCTCTCGACTCCCTGTTTGCCACCGGCCCGGAATCCATATATGAGATAGCTTTCTTCCGTGACCTCAGGGAGCTTCATGACAAATACGGAGCTTGCTTCAGTCTCTATGTCTACTCCGACAAACTCGCCAACGTTACCGACAATTACAAAACCGAATTCCAGCAAGCAAAGAATTGGCTCAGATTCAACTTCCACACTTTCAATGACAAAAAATATGGCCGCAAATCCATTGCCCATGATTATGATAACGGCATCAGGAGGCTGCTCACCATGGTGGGTGACGGCCGCGGATGTCTTGACGGTCAAATCCGTGGAAACTATTGGGAAATGAGCGAATCCAATGCAAATTACATCAAAAGCTCTTCCCTCCATCCCTCCTTTATACTCTGCGGCAAAGATCCCTTTTCACCCTCAAAGGCCAATAACTATCTCACCCCCACACAACAAACGCTCCTTTTCAACAACGGCATTTACTTTGACATAGACAACGGCTTAATATTTATCCAGACCTGCGCAAGACTTGACACCGACGACTATTGTCAGCGCTCCATGCAACTGATTTCACGCAACCTCAAATGGCAGAAACACTGTGAGGTCCTCAATCACGAATGGGCCTTCAACAAGGCGCGCATGGACACCTTCCTCTCCTGGGCTACCACCCGCATGCACTTTCGCTTCGGCTTCTTCGCTGACATCTATACCATCCGTTAAATTCGCTTTCTTGGATCACACTTTTTTTGGTGCACTATAATCATTAATACCGACAATCATTAATGCCGACCTTTCGTTGTCCCATAAAAAATCTGATTCACCAGAATAGAGGTAGAAAGAATAACTGATGAATTTGAAGCTGCTGTCTGTCAGATATTGTCGCCCGGTGCAAGTGATGAAAGGAACTGATTTAACTTATTTGATATTGCACAGGATCTTATCGCCGGAAAGCTAGTATCCAGCAATTTTGACAGACTGTCAGTGTCAAGAAAGTACATACTCCCGTCTGATGTAATAATCTCTCTTTCTATCAGTGCATTCAGCACTCGACTACCCGCAGGATTTCCTGCAATAAGATTATCAATTTTAGCTTTAAATCGTCCCATTTCATCCTTTCCGTTAGCTCTGAAATAGAGTATGAGCCTTCTGAACTTAGGAAATAAGTCATCAATTGAAGCTGATTCATCTTTTTCCTGACTTTGAGTTTTATACTCAACCAACGGGAAATACAGTTGGCTCTCAGTAGAAATATTAATTCCTACGTCACCTTTTTTTGTAGCTTGCTGGATTCCAGACTCCAATTGAGTAGTTAAATTAGAGCTTGAGATTAGTATCTTAGGGTACGGATTGTTGATACCGGGCGTGAAAACCAATTCGTTTGACTTGATAATCAGAGAATTAACGTGAATATCAACAGGAGCACAAAACTCAGTTCTCCGGCTATCAAGCAGCAAATTTATCGGCGCATCAATGGTTAGTCTTGATATAGTCTTACCTAATTTCAGGGTATCTCCAGGCGAAATATGCGTGAACATACTTATACTTTCGTTTTCTTTAGCTCGAGTGAACACAATCCTATATACATTAGTATTGTTATGTGTATCAATTTCACTGTCAGTATCCTCATAAATCTCTATCGTACTTCTTTCCTCAGGAGTATCATCCTCTTGAAATGAAGCTATAAGATAGCGAACTAAAGGCAACTCAATGAGTTGCATATCTGAATGATTGATTCTGAAGAATTCAAAGAAGAGGGCAGGAGTAGCTTTATCCCACAGATACTGGTCTATGAGAGGCATAAGATTTCCCATTTGGGCTGAATGTACAAGTATATAAGCCTCGAAGACAGGATTCTCTATTTTCCAATTTGTAATAAATGGATGATTGCTAAACCAATTCGATGCCAAATCATTATATGCTCTATTGAATTCAGAATCCTCGGTTGGTGAAGCTATAAACGGCATCTTTGTCATGCCATACATGAGTCTCTGAATCTGCTCTGTCCGTGTATAAAGATTAGTTTTATAAGAGGGCGGATATTGACTCTGAAGCTGGTCAAGAGCATTAAGAAATTTTTCTTGCTCTCGATCCATAATATTCTCAATTATGTCCTGCAGAAGAGTAATATTACGATTGTTCCTTCGTTTCAAATCTTCCAGAAGCTGCAATGGGTTAGACTGGTCTTTAAGCATTTCGACTATCGTATCCAAAACCGGAGCGTAACCCAGAAAATCTGCCATAGATTTATTACTGGTCATACCCCCTGAAAGACAATCTCCCAAAGACTTGAATATGAAGTTTACAGTTTTCTTAAGCGGATTGTTCTCTCCAAGTTTATCAAAGTCACCAGACGTGAGTTTAAGAGAGATAAATTGACGTGCGTCTAATGGATTGAATGGATTTATTTTTAACCATGACACTGGTACCCCATGCCCTTCGAGTACAAGGCTGGCATACTCCAGACTTGATGTACGACCCATTATGACAAATGGGATGCCTTTCGCATCCCGCGCCAAATCAGCGATATCTTTAAGAAAACTGTCAAATGGAGCTTGGCCAGTAGCAATAGCTCCCTCGTCAAGAGCATCTATTATCATTGACTGGTTGCCATTCTTTAAACCCATCAAAAATTCCGGAAGATCAGTCATTTGCAACGTATGATATAGCATACCTATCAGCGAATCTTTGCCTACAGGCTCATTCTGAGCTAAATTAAAACAAGGCATTCCTAATCGTGAAGAAAGTTCTGCTGTCATCACACTTTTACCGGTTGCGGCCGGAGCGGAAATCAATATAATTCTGGCATCCTGAGGATTGGTCTGACCTTCTGCAGTCATTTGACTTGAAAGAGAAGGCTTAATATAGTATGCGGTCTTAGGTTGAAGATAATCAAAAGGCCTTACATCGTCTGCTGACGATGCACTGTTTAATAAAAAACGTTTGAAAGGTTTTTTATTGAATCTGATTAACTCTGTAAGTGAATCAAAATCTATGCATTGGTGTTCCATCTGAAAGATCAATAGAGTTTTATTTTATAATCAAACTCATGACAACCGGTGTGGTAGGTTTTAACGTTGGGCAGTTCACCCAACATAAGGTTAGTCAGGTCATTACATTTTTTAGATATCTCTGTCGGGAAAGCTGCCAGAACAGACATATTAGCTAAAAACTGTGAGAGTGGTTCAGTATCAAGGTCCGATACGAAAATGACAGCCCAATTCAAGTCAGTTGCTGCTTGGGGTAGTCCGGTAAGCTCATTCAGAATCTCGAAGGAGTTGCGAATCTTTTTTGAAAGTGTACACTTGAATTTTTCTGCTGTTTGCTTAAGGCTTTCCTCATCCGCTTCTTTTTTCGTAATCGGATGAATGGCCGCCTTTTTCCAACTTTTGATTTCAACTAGAAGTAGAGTACTCTTGTCGGGATTTATTGTGAGTGCGTCAACGGATGAAAGAGGTTCTCTACCTTTACAGAATTTGTCCTTAACAGAATCAAAATCTAAAACAGAATAAGTTGATCCTGTATGACATTGTGGCACGGTTCTACACCCTTTCTCTATTTTACATAATGTGGTATTTGCAGCAGAAGGCAAGTATTCTTCCACTATAGAGAGGATTTCCTCAGGAGTCATGATTTTCGAATTTTTTTCTTGCCAAATCGACGTTCATAACCTCATTAAGAGGATTAGCCATCTTTACAAACACATCGTTCAACGCACCATTGACTTGACGGAATTTATTTAATCCAGAGGAACCATCAGGCTCAGAAAGATAATAGTCAACACTCTGTTCAACACCTTTCAGTGCGGAATAATATCTAATGGCCTGAATGAAATAGGGGCTATGAGTTGAAACGACTATGGGATAACCATTCCTGACCATATCGACGATTATTTCCGCAAAATTAAGTTGCCATTCCGGATGCAAATGGTTTTCAGGTTCATCCCAAATAATGAACTTTGAAGGACTAGCAACACCATTTGTAAGAAACAGTTGCAGCACACCAAATGTTTTAAAGCCTGATGCCACATTGCCGATAGGAAAGGTACGTGAATCTTTCCTGAACACAAGCTGTTGTGTTTCGTTGTCAAACTCAAACTTTCCTCCTTTAAGATTTTCTGAAACGATGCCTTCATTTCCCTTAAAGATTGCAGGCATAGTCACTTTCTCGGCAAAATCAATTATATGAGGTTGAACACTGTTAGTGTTATATGGTAATCTCGTAGAATCAAGCAGAGTTCTCACAAGATTGAGATAAAGAGGAGATTCAATATATGTAGCATCATTGGGAAGACTGTCGGATTCCGGCCATATAATCTCTTTTGTTCCTTCTTTTGTGGCCGTAAATCCTAATTGAGCCTCATTTTCAGTAATTACAATTGAACCACTATCCGCTTCCATCGAAACAAAGTTACCCCTGAATTCACTCAAAATGAATTTATCCAATTCGGCACTAAACTCAGTCTCTATATTTCCGGTCCTTCGGAAAGAATTTATATTCTTAAGAATGTCCTCACAGAGGGCTTTAATTCGTTGACTCAGGGTTGATTGATGGACTCCTTCAAGAATACAGTTCAGAAATGTCTGTCTTTCTTCATCTGAATCAATAGCCAACCAAGCATCGACAGCTTTAGAAGTCAATATGGGCAGATGCTTTGCAAAAATAGGATTAGTAAATCTCTCTGCACCTAATTTACTATAAAGATCTCGAAATAGACGCTCGAGATTATACACCATCAAATCGGCATCGGCAACCCGAACTTTTTGGTAGGTTGAGACTAATGTAAAAAGGGCCTTTCCTAAGGTGCTTTTACCGCTATCGTTAGGTCCGGCAATAACAGTTAGTCCATTTAAGTTGACTTCTGCTAAAGATATCTTTCCTATATTTTTCAGGGAAATTTTCATAATCAATATAATATATATCGCAAAGATAGAAAAAGTTTTACAAAAAAAGAGATTTATAGGGTGGGAGAAGAAAAAAGCCGAAGCGTATGCTTCGGCTTGGGTGACCCCGGAGAGGCCGGATAATATCGTTGTAACTAAGTGTTATTCAAAATGTTGTAATGCTGCGCTTTCCGTTGTTAACGAATTGTAGACGGCACAATTTCAATGTTCTTCCCCATTGTTTCCATTGGATAATGGAAAGTTAATAAAATTCGGTCAGATAACCCAATCTTACAATCTAAAAGTCAAATAAGTAACCGCCGTCAACGTATCGTTCGTTGACGGCGGTTTTGTCATTACGTACTTTCGTGCACTTACTTCATTACTTCTTTTTGCCAAACAATGTGCCGAGAACCATTCTGCCTACCTTTCGTTCCAAACCTTGTTTGGTCGTGGGTATGCCAGTCTTTCGGGCAACTTTCTGCTTGGCGGCGGTAATGCCGACTGCTCTTTTGAGTGAGAAACTAAGTCCGGGGATTTTCATTTGTTTCCGATTAGTTTGTTAAGCCCATAGAACATGAGGAACACAAGTCCCCAAAACAACATCTTGAAGAAATTGCGCCACATGTAAAGCAGAATGAGCAGTAGATACTTCCACATTATTTCATTAGAGTCCCTTGTCTCTGAATGACTTAACCATCTTCTTGATTAAGGTATCGATTTCGTTGGCGATACCGCCCATGAAAGCGGCTCGGTCAGTGGGATTTTTAAGTTTGCCAAATCCCTCCGACGTCATTGTTTTGAAGTTGAGTTCGTTGCGAGGTGAGGCAGTGGCACACGCGGCCCATGCGGAATGGTCAACATCAACATCTATTAACGGGTCAACACCGGTTAAAGCTGCGACTAATGCCGGACCGGTTACAGCCTCTCCTTTGTAGCGCACTCCAAAGAAATATCTCTCTTTCATGATGATAGAGAATGTCACAGCCTTGTTTTTACGGTCTTTTGTTTTGTAGATGTCAAAAGTAACACCGTAGCGTTTGTAACGGGTGCTTTTGGCGTAGTCCGCTACCTCGGCTGAGAAGTCTGTCTTTTCGATGTCGTACCCTTTGGCGATGAGTTGGTCTTGCAGCTCATTCCAGAAATAGAGCTGCAACTGCTCATCTGTCAGATTGTCTGTTTCCACCGCTTCACGACCTGCGGCTGCAATAGTCATGTTGCCTGGCATCAACTTTGTGTTATCAGAGTTAGCCACTTTTACTGTGATGCCAAAGATGTCTTTCATCTTTGCTTCAAAGTTGCCAACCTGTAGGTTCCCCTTGCAGGTAAGTTCACCACCTTTTACATTCTCACCGCGACGGATAGATGCGAGGGTGGCATTTTCGGGGGCGAATTTCGCGCCCTTGTAAACGCGGAGTGTTGCCCCGAATGCGTCTTTGAATTGTTTTCGCAGACTGCTGACCGTCATACGGCCATTGATGTTGAATTCAGCCATTGTAAAATTGTCTTTTATGTTGTTGATAAGATTGTTTAGTATTCCCATAGATTTATTGGTTTTATTAGGTTATTTGATTCTTTTCAGAGCAGCCTTAGCGTTCTCGATATCTCGCTTGAGACTCTCTATCCGTCGGTCGTGAGAAGCTGCTCTGTCAATCTTTGATTTACGGTAGCTGGCTTTGCCCGATGGGGTAGAACATCTCTTAATCAGATCTGCATAATGAGCATTATCTTTTTTCTTGGCCTCCCGTTCTTTTGCAAGAGTAGCCCGAAGGTCTATGATACGCTTTTTATAATATTCTTTGCTCATGGTAAGGTATCAAGGTTATAGGTGTCAGAGATTCGTTCCCAAACACACATGTTTTCTTTGATTGATTTCTCCTTATTCAGCTCAAAGACGCCAACGAAGCGGTAGGTATTCATACCGAGCCAATCGGTGTATTTCATGAATGTTATTCGCTTAACCCCTTTGTCAATATGCGACATAAGGTGTCCGTGACGCTCTGACTCATCTTTTGGATATTCAGTAATTGTCAGTTTGTCGTCAGATAACATATTGCACCATTTAGAGTGATTTTCGTTAGGCCACCAAACGAGGTCTTTATTTTCCTTATTTGGTACCCAAACCGCCGATACTCTCAAAAATCCTTTATGTTTTGGTTTTGTTCCAAATATCGCTGCTATATCATCTATGGTATTGAGCGAAACATTGTCATCTACTTTTATGATACCTCTTTTTCGCACTTCCTCGGATGTGTCAGTGCCTTTCCATGGAATAAGAGGTTTTTCGTTTATCTTCTTTCTTATGAAATCGATAACCTTATCTGTGCGCTTATTAAGTTCATCAAGTGAGCAGGCGACCGCGTTGCCGTTTACTACATTGTAGCAATCAATAGCCTTGACTTCCGCATATTGCGATATTTCAGTATTGCGTATTCGGTCGGCTTCTTGGTTTTTGTAGTGGGCAGGCTCGTTTATTTCAACAACGAGATTAATTTGTGGAAGATATAAATCCGCAAGAGCATACTTTCCCTCTTTTCGCACAACATACTGCTGGAAGACGAAATGGATGTCTGTATTATCAAGGGCATTCCAAATGCGGTGTATTACATAGCTTTCCAATCTCTTGTGGGAGATTTTGGTTAGCATTCGGGTAATGTAATCTAATTTATATTCCATATCTCGTTGGTTTGTACCTATACACGAAAAAAGAGCGACAGCCAAAACTTTTTCTCATTTGCTTTCGTAGGTTCTGGTAAACCGTTTGCCCAAATAAGTAAAAAGCAGTCTGCGCCCTTGTCGGGTACAAACCAACATTTCGACTTATTATTTGGGGCTTTGAAATTTACCAGATTTACGAAAGCCAAATAACTTGTCTAAAAAGTCATGTTTGAAATATGTCTTGCTTTAGTCTTTCTGTTTCTTGCTTTGGTGGATTTTTAGTTTTACAATCCACAAATAAAGCAAAAATTTCTGATATACACAAATCCATATCGCAGAACTGCCTAAAAGTTTGGTGGTTGCTTCATCACGTACATTAAACTTACATTTGCAATAACGGCATTTATATTGCCCTTTGAACCGACCGAATGAGGTCAGTAGCCAATGCTCCTTATCCACCGTACCGCAATGAGGACACACGGGAGCATCTCCCCAAAGCAGAGTTTCAAGATACTCCCTGCACTCATCTTCGGTGTGGAGCGTATCTATCATTTCTATGATTGAGCGGAATGAAGTCATTTACTTTGTTCTTAAATTTTATTACAGAGTAATTGTACCGCCCAAACACGCGTTTGTTAAATTTTGAGGAAAGAAATTTATGCTTTGGTGAAATTTTTCTTTGGAATAAATATCTCAACCAATATAATCAGAGGATGCAGACACTCCAAGAAGCGCTCGAAGCAAATTCTTTAGAGCATAAGTTAGAAAAGCAGATTAAGTCGTCGCTTGATGGCGAGCAAATGAATGAAGCGGATGAGGTATCTCCTTCTCCCTCAGTCGCTTTTCGATGCGCAGGCGTTCAGGACGAAAGAATCGGTTTACTTCCGAGAACGGGATTTCCTTGCCATCCGGTGTAATTTTGGTAGCTACTAAAAGTACCCGGGCGTACTGCCGCAGTTCCGCCATCGTATCCTGAGAAAACGGAGGGCAGACCCATACCCTGCCATAATTCCGGCATTCTTTGCAATACTTTATAAAACACTCTGAATTACTGAATCTCCGGATGTATTCCTCTGTGGATACGGTAACTGTGAAATCCTGTA
>JAAVCF010000015.1 GCA_014802445.1 Bacteroides sp.
CACCACCCCGCAAACGACGTCCGCAAAATGTAGGGGCGCCCGTTCGGGGCGCCCGCCCTCCGCGACAAAACCGCCCTCAAAACCCCTCAGCGGCTAATTAGACTCGGAGTGCGGGCGGCCCGAACGGCCGCCCCTACATTCATTATCGGGAATTTGCAATGCCGCATCACCACCCCGCAAACGACGTCCGCAAAATGTAGGGGCGCCCGTTCGGGGCGCCCGCCCTCCGCGACATCAAAAACGATTGGAACAATCGTATCACCCCCCTCAAAAAAAACGTCTGAGCGAGCCACGGAGTGGCGACATTGTGTTTAACCCGGCTACGACCGTAGGGAGTGCCGGGCCAGCCCCGACCCCCACACAATGAGTCGCGGAGCGACGATGTTGTGAATCGGCGACGTCAAGGGCTCCGCCAACGGGGTTCCGTCACATCGGGCGGCCCCGTTTGCGAGCCGGATAATTAGACTCGGAGGAACGGGCGGCCCGAACGGCCGCCCCTACATTCATAAGCGGGAATTCGCAATGCCGCATCACTCCCCCCGCAAATGACGTCCGCAAAATGTAGGGGCTAAACTCCTAACTCCTAACTCCTAACTCCTAACTCTTGACCTATTTCTTGAGTCTCGTGGCGAGGGCCGACTTCGCTACGGGGTCGCCCTGCTCGGCGGCTTTCTCATACCAAAATCGCGCTTTGGCTTTGTCAACCGCCACACCGCGACCATACTCATAGCAAATGCCGAGGTTGCTTTGCGACGAACGGTCGCCACGCTCTGCCGCCTGTCGCCACCAATTGATGGCCTCGCGGCGATTCTCCTCGGTCCCTATGCCGTAATAATACGCGTGGGCCACATTCTTGATTGCCCACAAATCGCCCTGCTCGGCGGCTTTCATAAACCATTTCAGCCCCTCCTCAGGGTCGGCAGCCACGCCGCGCCCTTCGCGATACATGTAGCCAAGGTAAGCCATAGCCTTCACATTGCCTTGCTCGGCCGAGCGGCTATACCAGTAAAATGCCTGTACGGGATTCTCAGGCATCCCCTGGCCCTCGTCGTACATCGTTGCCAGGAAGCACTGAGCATAATCGTGGCCCATCTCGGCCGCCTTGAGCAGCTTGGGATAAGCCAGCGCAAACCGGTTAAGGCGGTAATTCTCCATCCCGGAGGAGTAAATGTCGTCAAGTGTCTCGCTCTTTTTCTGGGCTTTGCTTGAGGCTGAGGCCTTGGCACGGCTCTTGGTGGCCGATGTGCGCGCTTTGCGGGGTTGTGCGGCGTCAAGGCCGACGGGGGCTGCCAGGGCGGCTATCATTAACGCTGCTTTAATCCATGAATTCATGACCGCAAAATTACAAATTTTCATCCAATCCCCCCCGCCATTATCCTTTTTGAAAAGCTTGGAGATGAAATGGTTAAAAATTTTAACGCAAAATGTTTGTCTTTTGCTTTTTTTTTAGTTAATTTGCAATTATTATTGCATGTTTTAATTGAAATCAAAAGCGGCCCGAATTATGAAAAAGACCACTTACGCTTTCCTTGCCCTCTTCCTCCCGCTCATTGCCGCGGCGCAGGAGCCCGCTCAGCCTGACTCCATTAGCGATGCCGCGCTTGACAGCATCATAAGCCTCAAGGAGGTCAATGTGGAGGCACTGATGCAGCGCACCGATGCGCGCATGACCCAATACGCTCCCACGCACCGGCAGAAAGAGGCCGCTCAGACCGCTATTCAACTGCTTTCAATGATGGGCATACCGCAGATTCAGGTCAATCCCTCAACCGGCGATGTCAATGCCCTGTCAGGGAAAGATGTGAAAATCTTCATCAACAAGCTTCCCGCCACAAAGGAGGAGCTGGCCGGAGTGCGCACAATGGATGTTAAGAGCGTGGAATATATGGAGTACCCCTCCGATCCCCGTTTCCGCAATGCGCCGGCGGTTATCAACATTGTGCTGGCCCCCTACGAGTGGGGCGGCTACACTAAAATCAGTCCGAACGTTACTGCGGGATCGGGAGTAAATCCTCATCTTCAGGTGTATTCCAAGTTTGCCTATAAAAAGATGATTTATGACATCAACGCCACCGGAGGTTTTGCCACCAACAATGGCGGATTAGGATATGACGAGATTTCCACCTTCCGGCTCCCTGATTATCAAGGTAACGGTCCGATGGAGGTGACCCGGAAGCTCATCCGCGAAGATGCCAAATATCGTTCAAATAGAGAGAGCCTGAACTTCCGCGCCGTTTATCAAACCGAGACTGCGCAGATTTCCAACAGCGTATCGCTCGATTTTGGTCATAACCCTCATTCTGATGTGAGATTTCGTCTGGAATATGACAATCCGCTGTTTGACAACGGCACCCGACAGAGCTTCGCGAGCGGGACACGTAATAGTGTGTCGTGGCGCGGTGACTACATGTGGATGCTTCCAAAGTCATGGGCTTTGTTCTTTGCCGGTGAGCTCGCTTACAGTGACAACAACAATAAGCAAACCTCCTTTGACAATGACGTGCTTGTTATAAATAACCCCACCGATGAAAAGGCCTGGAGCTATGGCGCAGCAATAGGAGTTCAAAAAATGATTGGTGGAAAGCACGCTCTCGTGCCCTATATTTCGTTTGGCGAGGACCGTAACCATATTGATTACACCGGCGATGCAGCAGCGGTGATGACATATCGCGAAACCACTATGAAAGGAACACTGAGCTATCAGTTCAGCACCGCGAAATGGTCAGTTTCAGCGGATGCGTCAATGGGTGGCAATCGCTCAGTGGTGAATCATGGTGACGCCGAAATGATATGGCGCCCGGAATTCTCTTTATCAGGCTCTTTTTCGCCATCTAACAAGACTCAACTGCGTCTCTCAGCCGGTTATTCTGTCAACAGCCCTTCCGCAGCTATGCGCAATCCCACACTCGTGGAATATGACCCGCTACTTTGGACGGTAGGCAATCCCTATATTAAGAAATCCCCTCAACTTAATCTCAACGCTTCCTGTCTTTGGCTTCCCTCCAACAAGTGGCAGTTTAACTTCTATGCTATTTACAACAACTGGTGGAATCGCTGGGCCGTTGAATATCTTCCCGACGGTCCCGGAGGAACAATCTTGAGCCATCGAGTCAATGACGGCAGTTATTCATCCGGTTTTGTAGGATTGTCGGCCTCACTCAGGCTTCTGAACGGGAGCCTCCAGTTGGTAGCAAATCCAAGTTTAAGAGTTTATGCCATCAACTCAAACACCACTGACTGCAGCCTCGCATCTTTTGGGGGTAGCCTTAACGCGACGTATTATATCAAGCAATTCTATCTTCAGGGTTCCTATGGCTCACCAGAACGCTCATTAACATCAGCTAATGGCCAGCGCTGCGTCACCAAGGGCTATTATGGTTTCAATGCCGGTTGGTCAAAGAGCAATCTGAATGTGAGCGTAGGGGTGTGGAACTTTGCAAGATGGTCTGACCGCACCGCAAACTACACTCTCACCACCCCCTACTTTGACCGCAGATACCTGTCGCTCGCGGGTGACCGTCATGCATTGGTAAATCTGTCGCTGACCTACACCATCAGCTATGGCAAGAAGGTGTCGCAATCTAACGAAACAATAACCTCGGGAAGCACCACCTCGGCAGTGCTCTCTGACGACGGCCGTTAACATCGCCGGCTCGGTTTAACCTGACTCCGCCCCTCGGCGGCTGCCCGCTCAGGGGGGCGCCGCCAAGGGGCGGAGTGGTTGACCGGAGGGTCAGGGATTAGTCGAGGACAATGCGCATGTGGGCCGCGGGGTGGCGGAGCACCAGGCAGGAGGCCTCGGTGATGACAATGGCATCGGTGTTGCGCTGGCCGCTGCGCTTCAGCTCCAGGCGCTCGGCCTGCATGGGGATGAAGCAGTATTTTGTGATGTAGTCAGGGTCAATCACCATGCCGCCGCCGGCCATGCCACACTGGTCGAAAATCTCGGCGTGGGTTACGTAGAGGCGGCCGAATTTCGACACTATCTCCGTGAAGTCAATGCCCCATTTGGTCACCGCGGCGGTGGCAGAGGCCGTGCGGTTGAGCTTCTGACGGTTGAGGATGTCAATCAGCTCGCTGCCGGCAAGGAGAATCTTGCGGCGTGAGCCGGAATGGTCCTTGAAGGCTTCGCGCACGAGGTCCAGGGCCAGGCTGTCGGGGTCGTCGGAGCCGGAGTAGCTGAACTGGTGCTTGGTCTGGTGCCAGATGCCGCCGGTGAGCATCACATCCTCCCCCTTTTCGGGGTCGGGAAGGGTGTAGCGGCTGCCGAAGAGGAAGCTCTTCTCCATGCCCAGGCGCATGTCAATCACCGCCACTTCCTCCTGATCGCTGAACGTCCAGCCCACCTCTTTGTTGGTCAGGCGGTGGAGCGTGGACTCCTCAATCTGGGTTTTGAAGATCTGACAGAGGTTCCACTCCTTGCGGGGCAGGGCGGCGAACTGAGGGGTCTGCACGTCGAGCTCCGAGGCGGCGCGCCCCATGCGCACCACGGTGCGTCCGGCAAGGTTCACCGAGCCCGCCTTGCCGTGGTTAATCTGCGCCACCTTGACCTTGGCCGACCCTTTTTCGTGGCTCACCACGTAGAACACAATGGGGTTGCCGTCGTCGTCAAACGTGTCGGGAATCATGAACGTTTCAGTGGGTTCAAGCAGCGATGCCGAGCTGTCGGCAAGGGTGATTTCCGAGGGCTGGTGGCCGATGCCGGTGGTGGGGTGATCCTCCACTTCCACAGTGAGGGGTCGGGTGTCAACCGAGTAGTATTCCACCTTCATGGCGCCGGCGGTGCGGCTCCCTCCCAGGCGTGAAATCTGGTCAAGGGGTGTGGCCGAGGGGCGGATGCGCACAATGCGCGAATCGATTTCGTTGAGGAGCAGGCCGGGGGCCGCTTCCTGAGTCATTGAGATTGTTGTGATTTCGCTCATGGTTAGAGTGTTGTTGAATAAGTGATTAAATAGTTGTTAAAGATTGGGGTTGATAAATAGTTGGATGGGAGCGCGGGCGGGTTAGTCCCACACGCTGGGTCTGATTGACCCGAGGATTGTCACCGTGGGCTGCGAGGGGGGCTCCTGGAGCAGGGTGGGCGCGGTGAGCTGTTCGGTTATCGCGTCGTTGCGTCCGCGCAGGTAGCCTCGCTCTTCGGCCTGGCGTAGCATCTCGGCGAGGGTGGGGCCGGAGGGTTCCGTCGCCGCAGGGCTCTCAGGGGCCCGGGTGGAGGCAGGGCTCGCAGGCTCGGGAGCTGCGGCGGCTTTGGGCGCAGGGTCAGGTTCAGGCGCCTCGGCGGCGGCTTCGGGCGCTTCGCTCTCAGGCTCGGCCTCGGGGACAGCGGCTGCCGCCTCGGGGGCGGGAAGGATGGTGCTTTCGCTCACGAAAGCGGTGTCGGGTGTGGGGGTGATGGTTTGTTCCATTAGTTTGTGTTTTTATGGTTTTTGATTGTTGACATTGCAAATTTACGGGTGGCCCAAACCCGTTTTAGGGACATCGTGCTGAAAAAATCGTATCTTTGTGAAATGATACAGAATTTACTCATTGACCTGGGCGGCGTCATCATGGACATCCGCCGCACCGACTGCGTCAAAGCCTTTAAGGAGCTGGGCTTTGACTCTGTGGACCGTTACCTCAACGATTTTTCTCAAACCGGCCCCTTTGAGCTGCTTGAGGAAGGGCGCATAGGCCCCGACGAGTTTCGCCGTTCGCTGCGCTCGCTTATGCCCGAGGAGGTCACTGACGCTCAGATAGATGAGGCGTTTGAGAAGTTCCTGGTGGGCATCCCCGTGGGGCGCCTCCACGAGCTGAGGCAGCTCCGCTCTATGGGCCTGGGCCTTTACCTGCTGTCAAACACCAATCCTATAATGTGGAACGGCAAGATAAAGAGCGAGTTTGCCAAGGAGGGACGCCGCTGCGAGGACTATTTCGACGGTATCCTCACCTCCTTTGAGGCAGGCGTGCAGAAGCCCGAGCCGGCCATCTTCAAGATGGCGCGTGACCGCTTCAACCTTGACCCCGCCACAACCCTTTTCATTGACGACTCGCAGGCCAATCTCGATGCCGCGGAGGCTCTGGGATTCCGGACTCTCCTGGCTGTGCCGGGCAAGGAGTTTGGCAAGCTCGTTGAGAAGAAACTGCAATGAACATCCTGTCGCGCCCAGACTCTTCGCGCCCGCGCATTGCAGCCGTGGGCATGTGGGACGGTGTGCACCGCGGCCACCGCTTCCTTATTGACCACGTGCGCGCGCAGGGCAAGCGCCGCGGCCTGACGCCGGCTGTGGTCACCTTCGCCGCCCACCCTCTGACGGTGGTGAAGCCCGAGGCTGTGCCGCCGCTTCTCTCTGACCGTCAGGAGCGTATGGCGCTCCTTGACGCTGCCGGCGTGGATGATTGCATCCTGCTGGATTTTGACTCTAAGATGCGCCGCATGACGGCCCGCGAGTTTCTGACCATGCTCAAGGACAAATATGCCGTGGCCACTCTCATGGTGGGCTTCAACAACCGCTTCGGGCGTGACCGCGCCGAGGGAGTGGAGGCCTACGCCGCCATAGGGCGCGAGATCGGGCTGGAGGTGATTCCGGCGCCGGAGTTCAGCCTCAGGCGTAAGCCGGTGAGCTCCAGCCGGGTGAGGGCGCTGATTGCAGAGGGCAATGTGGACGGCGCGGCGGCGCTGCTGGGGCGTCCGTTCACCATCACCGGGCGCGTGGCGTCAGGACGTCAGCTGGGGCGCACCATAGGCTTCCCCACGGCCAACATTGAGATGCCAAGCGAGGGGCTCCTCGTGCCCGGCCCGGGTGCTTATGCAGCTGTGATCCGCACGCCCGACGGGGTGCGTCGCGGCGCTATGGTCAACATTGGCCGTCGCCCCACGGTGGACCGCCCGGATGCTCCGGTGACCATCGAGGCCCACATATTTGACTATGCCGGTGAGATTTACGGGCAGGATGTGACGCTGGAATTTCTGCGGTTTCTGCGGCCCGAGCGCCGCTTTGACAATGTGGAGGCGCTGCGCCGGCAGCTTGTGCGCGATGAGCGCCAGAGCCGCCGCATAGTGGCCAAGGAGGCTAAAATTCGCTGAAAAGGCGCGGCTTGATGACGATTCCGGCGCGAATCTCGGAGTGGAACTCCTTGTAGGCCAGCAGGCCCTCGCCGTAGCCGTTGTAGTATTGGATGAAGATGTATTGGTTGTCGCGCTTGAAGAGGCGGTAGTTAAGCTCCACGATAGTGTTGTAGTTGAGGTTCCATCCGCGGCGCTTCACTAACACCACCGACGCGCCAAAGCGCTGATTGGCAGTGGTGAACGAGGTGCCCACCTGATAGATGCCGCTATAGTCCAGAATGTCCTTATTGTTCTGACCGTCAATGATTGGCAGCCAGATTTTGCCGTGAACTGTAATCAAAGGGTCAATGATGACGCTTGCTGCAAGCGAAAGCTTGTTCCATGAGCGCGAGGCGGCCCCGTCGCGACCGTTGCTCTCATGCTCGGCAATGAGGGTCATCTTGCCCACATAGCGGTTTTTGACAAAGAATGGCTTGGTCCAGCCGATGCCCGGATTGAAGTTGAGGTCAGTCATGGGCATGGAGTTTTCCAGCACGTTCCAGAAGCATTTCTGGGAGTAGAAGAGATAGATGTAGGTGTTCCAGGGGAGGGTGCTGCGTGTGAGGCGCTGCGCAATTGAAATCTGAAATTTGATGTTGGTGTTGGTTTTCGAGGGCTTCTCGTTGCCTATGGCAGTGCCGAAAATGAAGTAATTGTCCTTGTAGAGACCGAAGTAGGGCCCGCGGTCAAAGGCGCGCCTCACACTGTCGGTGTCAATTTCCGGCTGGGTGGAGGTGCTCACTATCTGCGCCTTGCAGCGCTCAGCGCCCGCAAGGCTCAGAATCACAGCCACTATCATTAGCAGAATCCGATTGCCTGTCATACAGCCGCAAAGTTAACAATAATTTTGAGCTTTTCCCACAGCTTGATGCCCTCTTCAGGGGCAAAAAGCGCGGTGCGCGGCGCGCTTTTCGGCTTTTTTCGCTAATTTTGTGACGTATTTTTCCTTAAAAACCTGAAAATGCCTGCAATGGATGTTTCGCAGCCCGGTGCCAAGCGCGCTTCGTGGCTCACATATCTTCTTAAGTTCGGGGTGCCCCTCGTGATTACCGTGGGCCTCTGTTACATGCTCTTCACCGGCATTGACTTCAATCAGATGGTGGCCATTATCCGTGACCAGTGTGATTTCCGGTGGATTGCCGCAGCGCTGTGTGTCAGCGTGCTGAGCCATGTGGTCAGGGCCATGCGATGGCAGCTTCAGCTTCATGCGCTGGGTGTGCGTCCGCCGCTGTGGAACACCATCCTGAGTATTTTCGGCACTTATGCCGTCAATCTGGTTTTCCCGCGTCTGGGCGAACTGTGGCGCACGGGCTACATTGCCAAGCGTCAGGATGCGCAGTTCACCACCGTGTTTGGCTCGATGGTGGCCGACCGCCTGGCCGACACTCTCACCGTACTGCTCCTCACCCTGGTCACTTTCTTCCTTGCCGGCCCTCAGTTGATGAGCTATCTGAGCCAAAATGCCGAGGGCTATGAGCGCATAGTGGCCACGCTGACCTCTCCGTGGCTTTGGACGTGCCTTGTGGGGTGTGTCGTGGTGGCAGTGGCTGTGGTGTGGCGCTTCCGTAAAACTCGCGCTGTGAGCCGCTTGGCCGAGGCGGCAAAGGGTCTCTGGCAGGGCTTTGCTGTGGTGGTGAGCATGCCGGGCCGCGGCTGGTGGCTGCTCCTCACGGTGGCCATCTGGAGCTGCTATTTCTTCCAACTTTACCTTGCCTTCTTCGCTTTCCCGCTCACTGCCGAGGTGGTGGCGCGTTACGGCGCTGTGGCCGTGCTGGTGTGCTTTGTGCTGTCAAGCATCTCCATGGGTGTGCCCTCCAATGGTGGCATAGGCCCCTGGCAGTGGGCCATTATCTTCGGTCTGAGCCTCTATGCCGTGCCCGGGCTTGACAAGGGCTATTCCACCTCGTTTGCCAACCTTGTGATGGGCACTCAGACGCTACTCCTCATTGTGCTCGGCATCCTGACGTTTATCTGCGTGTCGGTCGACAAACGCCGCACTCCCACCTCAAAACGCTAACAATCACAGCTGTTAACCATGTTTCGCAACGACGATCCTGACGACATCCTTCCTGACCACTTCACCAACGAGCCTGACACCTCCGCAGGCCCGCAGGCGGTTCATGACCCCGATGATCCCTTTGCTCCCGTGGCATCCGACGAGGACCCTGCGCCCGCACCGCGCCATCGCTTCCGCAAGTTCGTGACGGTGCTCATCCTGCTGGTTTTCATAGTGTTGGGTTGCACGGTCTGGATTCGCTACTTCCATCCCTATGCCGACGATGCCCAGACCACCGGCTACGTTGTCAACATGGAGCGCCGCGGCATCCTCTTCAAGACCTATGAGGGCAATCTCATTACACATGAGAACCTCACCGACACGATGACCGTGTATCAGCGCGACTTCAATTTCAGCGTTCCTGACGACTCGCTGGCGCGCCTCATCCAGGCTTATCAGGCCTCAGGCATTCCCGTGACCCTCACCTTTGAGCGCTACTATGCCACCCTGCCATGGCGCGGCGCCTCGAAATGCATTGTCACCGCCCTCAGCGCTCCCTCTCCCGCGCCTGCAAAAAACGGCCTCTGACCCCCGATTTTAACACTTCAAACGGCGATTTTTGTAGAAAATCTGCAAAAAACGGCCTCTGGTCCCCGATTTTAACAGTTTTTCACAAACACAACTTTCCACTCGGCGCAGGGCTCATAAATCACCATTTGGGCGTGTGATATCTCAACCGGAATTTCAGTTATCTCCCCCGCCTCAATGATTCTTGAGGGGCTTTGCAGCACTGTCCGGGCACCGGTGGCTGGATCGAAGCTGCGGAAGCTGTTGGCAGGGAATATCTGTCGGTTTTTGCCTGTGTTGCAAACTTTTATCCCGTTGGCGCCCATCCCCACTATGAATTGATGAAGGCTATGCTGAGTGGACATCTCTCCTTTCGTGGGGATTTCTATGTCAAGAAGCCGGGCCACCAGCCTATGAGCGGTGGTGTAAGGGTTAAAGGTGTAGAAGTCAGCGCCCGGATTGGCGGCCTTGGTTGCGGCCTCAAGTTTCAGAGCATTATAAATCCCCGTCAGGATGCGGTCCTTAACTATTTGATACATTGAGATGTCCTTTTTGGACTCTTCCCAATAACCCTTGGTGCGAGCATAGCCGTTTATGCAATGTTTGCCATGACAATCCTTTGGATGCTCGTAGGTGCCGCATCTGTAGGAGTGTTTGTTTCCATGTATGCGTTCGCCACATTCCGTTTCGGGAAATGCGGTGGTATTGTATTCGAAATGAAGCAGATAGTAGTGTTCTATACTCCTGCTGCTAAAAGCTGCTTCAATTTTTTTATTATCGTCCTGCAATTCTTTTATCTTTTTTGCAGCGGCTTTATGCACAGGGTGCTCGTCCTTGTCATACACCACCCAAACCTCATCGACTCCGCCGTCAAGCAGTGAGTGGCCATAGTTTACCCAGTTGAGGGGAGGGGCTCCCATCATCACCGGTCCATCATCCGCCATTTTCTTTTTGCCGGGTTTGGTGGTGAGTTTTTTACCGTTGTATCGTCCTCGTTTTTTGGGTTGGACGGCTTTTTCTGCTTCATCTTCCTCATCCTCGGTTAAGCGTGCTTTGGGCACTGTGCCGGCGTCGGTGTTGGGGTGTGATGCCACGAATATCTTGCATAGGTCAGTGAAGAAAAGCGGCTCGGTTTTAGTGCCTTCACAGACAATGCGAAGAGTGTAGTGAGATGTCTTTATGTCCTCCTGCCGGGGCTTAATCATAGAGGTATTCGTTTGAGCCGATTGAGGGCACGCCGCCAAACTTGTTGTTCATGTACCACCGTGCAAACGGAGTGTTTTCCCTCACATCGCTGAAATCCGACAGCGAATAGAGGGTTGAGCGGCCCAGTTCGTCTTTTTCAACGAACCACACCTGATCACGACGTAACACTGTCTGGTCAAGCAGGTTATTGTCGTGGGTGGTGAACACAATCTGCGAGTTGTGGGTGTTGACCGACGGGTCACGGTAGAGGCTGACAATATATTCTGTGATATGAGAGTGAAGCCCGGAGTCAATCTCGTCGGCAAGCATCGGCCTGCCGCTTTTGAGTGACTGCAGGAGGCGGAAGCCGAGCAGAAAAAGCGAACGTGTGCCGAACGATTCTTCGCGCATGGGCAGTGACACCTTTCTGACGCTGCCGTCGTCGTCAGTTGTTTCGTGAATGGCCCAGGCCTCATAGCGACCGTTGTTTTTCTCTATTTTGATGTCGGAAATGCCTGTGTCAGAGCGGTTGAGGAAGGTGGCAAGCAGTTTCAGGCGCTCGGGGTCCTCAATCAGTGAGCGGCACACTTCATTGTCAATGCCTCGCGAAATATCCTCATGAAAGCCATTTGAGATGATGATGCCGCTCAGGTAAGAGGCCACCTCGGTGAGCTGTTCACTGGGGATGTCGTGGAGAAACTTGGACATAATGAGCTTACCGGGGAAAACTTCAAAACCCGGAATGCGCTCTTTGGCAAGACTGGTGCCTATGTTGGCCGTGTGGGTGCCTGATGAGTCAATTTTACGTTCAAAGAGCATCACGCGTTTCCCTTTGGGGTAGGACTCAAGGGTCTCTTTTTCAACTGATGTGCCATTGAAACTGCCGGAGTAAACATATCTGACGCGGTTACAGAGGAACTCAAGGTTGAATTCCACCGGCTCTGTGGGAGTGTCCGCGTCAAACAGGAACGGGTCATATAGGGCTATGCGGTCACGATCGTCAGTGGTGTTGTTGACCCATCTCACCAAGCCGTCCATGAACTTTATGAGGTTGCTCTTACCAGCTGCGTTGGCGCCGAAAATCAGTGATATGCGCAGTGCGGAGCATTTTCCCTCACCAATGGTTTCCACAGTGGTGATATTGTCAGGTTTTGCCTTGGATTGTCCCGTGACGGTTGTGAAAATCGTTTCGTCGCGGAATGACCTGTAATTCTTGATGGTGAGGTTAAGCAGCATAGAATGATTGGTGTGAATGGATTTGCGCAAATGTAGCCATTAAATTCGGGATTTTAACACTTCAAACGGCGATTTTTGTAGAAAACCTGCAAAAAATGGCCTCTGACCCCCGATTTTAACAGTTTTTCACAAGTATAACGCAACAGCGGGCTGTCATCTCGACGGCCCGCTGCTGCAATTCTTTAACCTTAAATCTTATACCATGAAAAAACAGAGTAATTATGAGTAATTACATCATTATAACACGGGCAGCGCGCAAAGGGTTCACGAGATTTGCGGTTTAACAATTTTTTACTAAAATTTATCAACGGGGCATTCGTCCGTGTGTGAAATTATGCCTAATTTTGTGGCCACTATGCGCAATGCAAGCGCCTTTATTTTCATTTGTTACAGGTGGAAAACGGCTTAATTTCTCACCTCTCAGTGGACTTCCAAGGCAGCTTTAATTTCCGCAAAGGTGGTGCCCGCATGGGTGCCGCAATTCTTGAATTTTGACATTAAAGAATTGTTGAATATTGATAAATAGTTGTTTTATAGATAATTGTGTATTTGAAGCTTAAGGGTAGTCGCGAGACTGTCCTTTTGTTTTTTCGGCTGATTGGCTAATTTTGCAGCCGTAATCATAAAAATCATCCTTTTGCTATGACGGCCTTTCTGACAATCCTTCTGCTTGTGGTGTCGAACGTGTTCATGACGTTCGCATGGTATGGCCACCTGAAGATGCAGGATCTCAAGTGGATTGACCACACCACGCCGCTCTTCATCGTCATCCTGATTTCGTGGGGCATAGCCCTGCTGGAATATTGCTGTCAGGTGCCGGCCAACCGCATAGGTTTCAGCGGCAACGGCGGCCCGTTCACCCTGATGCAGCTCAAGGTGATTCAGGAGGCGCTGACGCTGGTTATTTTCACCGTCTTTACCGTGGTGTTCTTTAAGGGCGAGCAGCTCCATTGGAACCATCTCGCGGCGGGAGTTTGCCTGATAGCGGCGGTTTATTTCGTGTTTATGAAATGAGGCTCCTCGCTGCAGGGGTTGTCGACACATTCGGCGGCAGCGTCCTCGGCAACGCCGCGCAGGCGGTGCTTGAAGTTTGAGCGGCGTGTGGTGGCCGGGGTGGTGGCCACGGCATGACGCAGCGCCTTCTCCTCGCCCACAATCACACACAGGTCAGTGGCGCGGCTCACGGCTGTGTAGACCAGGTTGCGGTAAAGCATGGGCTTATGGGCCATGGTGACGGGGAAAATCATGTTTCTTATCTCTGAGCCCTGGAGCTTGTGGACGGTGGTGGCGTAGGCCAGCGAGAGCTCGTCGAGCTCGTTGCGGCGATAGGTGGATGTGCGGCCGTCTGAGAAGGCCACTGTGAGACACTGCTCCTCGGTGTTGACGCTTACCACCCGGCCCACCTCGCCGTTCGACACCCCGCGCTCGCTTGAGTTAACGGTCTGCATCACCGGGTCGCCGCGGCGAATCACACTGTTTCCGCGCTTGATTTCCGGGCCTGTGGGGTTAATACACTCCTGCAGGTCAATGTTGAGCTGGCGCGCTCCCAGAGGACCAATCTGTTGCGGCGTGACCACCTGAATGTCGCGGGGCGAGATGCCGCGCAGGGCGGGGAGCTCGCGGGTCATGAGGGTGAGGATGCGCTTGTGGATGCGGGTGGGGGAGGGCTCGCTGATAAACATCAGGTCACTCTCGTCGCTCGTCATCGGCATCAGTCCGTCGCGGATGGCGCTCGCTCCGGCGGCAATGAGGCTGCCGTGGGCCTGGCGGAAGTTCTCGTCGAGCTGAGCCACGGGGATGGCGCCGGAGGCAATCATGTCGCGCAGCACGTCGCCGGCACCGATGGCCGGCAGCTGGTCAACATCGCCCACCAGAATCACCCTCGTGCCGGGACGCAGAGCGTCAAGCAGGTGGTCAAAGAGCACCTGCTCCATCATCGAGCCTTCGTCAATGATGAGCGCGTCGGCATCGATGCGGCGGTTGTGGTAGCCTTCGCCCTGGCGGTAGCCCAGCAGGCGGTGGATGGTCATGGCCTCGGCACCGGTCATGGCGGTCATGCGCCGCGCCGCGCGTCCCGTTGGGGCTGCCAGCACCACTTTCTGACCGCGCGCCGTCAGCACCTCGATGACGCCCCGGATTACGGTGGTTTTCCCCGAGCCGGGTCCGCCGGTGAGCACCGTCACCGGCCAATGGAGCATAGTGGCAATGGCGCGCCGCTGAGTGTCTGAGTAGGGCCTGTCGCGGCGGAAGTTGACCGGAATCTCATCGGGCTTCACGGGCTGCGTCGGTGCCGAAGCAAGAGCAAGGAGCTTGCGTGCGCCCTCCTTCTCGGCCTTGTAGAACACCGGCAGGTAAATGCCTCCGTGGCTCATCACCAATCGCTTGTCGTCAAGCAGCGGAGCCAGCTGAGGCTCCACCTTGGCGGCTTCCACGCCTGTCATGGCGGCAGCGTGGGTGATGGTCTCGGCACGGGTTGCAAAGAGGTGGCCCTCCTCGGCAAAATGCTTCACCGATGCCACCAGCGCGCCCCGCAGGCGCCTCGGGTCATCATGGGCAATCTCCAGGCGGCGTCCTATCTTGTCGGCCGAGAAGAAGCCCACATGGCGCACATCCTCCACCATCCGGTAAGGGTCAGAGGTGACCACCTCGGCGGTGCGCTCCTTGTAGTGGTCAAAGATGCGCTCAATCATCGCGTCGCCCAGCCCGCAGGAAAAGAGGAACGCCAGCACCGACACCGGCCACGGAATCCGTTCCAGACTCCCCGCCGCCGCCATCATCCGCGCCAGTCCCGCTCGCGACGCCTCGCCGGCCACCGCCGGATTGCTGGTAATCACACTGATGGCGTCAGTGCCGAAGCTGTCCACAAGGCGCCGGGCATAAGCCGGACCGATTCCCTCCACCCAGTGGCTGGAGAGAAAGCCTGCCACCCCGTCGGGGCTGAGAGGCAACCTTTCAAACGATGCCGAGATTTTCATACCCAATTACAACCTCTGATTAGCCGTCATGGTTTACGCCGATTCCATATTTTTTTCGCCACCAATCCACATCCTCCCTCGATGGCTGACCGTCGCTCTTGCCTACGGCAAAGTCAACGAACGAGTTATTCCGTTCAAGGCTCACCGGCTCGCGCGGCTCAAAGCGAAACGCCGGCTGCTTCTGTGGCTCCTTCTCAGGCTTGGTGCGCCCCTCCTTCTGCGGCTTCTTTGACTGCTGGCGCGCCTCCGGCGCATCTACCGCTCCACCCCCATCCTTGCGCGCCCCGGCCCTGCGACGCATGATGGCATCCACCTCCAGGCGGATGAGATTAAACATAGCCATCAGCGGCACAGCCAGCTTGGGAGTCATGCCGAAGCAGATATAGTCAGTAACGGCGCCAATCACCATGGCGCGGTCAGCGGCGGGGAGGTCCTTCATCGCCTCACACCATTTCTCAAACGGATAATTCATAGTCACTCAACATTTCCCGCAAAGATAACCCCGCCATCCTCCCCAAAAGCGGACATCCTGCGGAAAAAGTTAGTAGTGAGGAGTTAGGAGTTAGTAGTTGGTGGCCAGCAAAATGTAGGGGCGGCCCGCCCTCCGTTGCGAACTCCGCCTCGCAACCGGGCCCGCAAAATGTAGGGGCGGCCGTTCGGGCCGCCGGCCCTCCGCGTCAAAACCCGCGACAAAACGGCGTTTGCAGGGGAGCATCTCGGGTTCACAACATCGTCGCTCCGCGACTCCTTGGGTGGGGTGTAGCTGTCCCGGCACTCCCTGTGGTCGTGCCGGGTTAAACACAATGTCGCCACTCCGTGGCTCGGTCCGGCGTTTTGCGGGGTGTGCACGGGTCTACGGTGTGGTGGTTACGATTGATTCTCAATCGTTTTCGTTGTCGCGGAGTGCGGGCGCCCCGAACGGGCGCCCCTACATTTCGCGGACGGTTGGCGGGTGATGGTGACGCGGTATTGCAAATTCTCGCAAATGAATGTAGGGGCGGCCGTTCGGGCCGCCCGCCCTCCGCGACGAATCCCGCCACCCTCTGTGAAGAATCCCGCCCGCCCTCCGCGACGAATCCCGCCCGCGGAGTCAAATTTCCGGGGCGGGGTGGTCGGGGAATTTTTGCTATCTTTGTGGGGTTGTCATAAACAGTTCAATGAAAAGAGATTATTTTGTTCGATTTTTTGCTGCGGCGTTGATGCTGATACCCTGCCGTTGCAGGAACATATCTCAACGCTGTGACCATCTTCGCCACGATGTATCCCCGCCATTTCCAGACTGATTTCACTGCCGGACTCGCCCCTGCCGAGGCCGAATTTCTGCAGCAGGCGGGTCAAAACACTGTTCTGGACAATCTCCGCCTGCTGAATATCCGGAAGTAGGATGACCCGCATCGGCGCATTATGGCCCGGATTGCATTTTGCGCCCCGGGCGGGAGATTTGCTTTGTTAGGCGAAATTGATTAATTTTGCAGGCGAAACCTCGATTATTAACTAATTTTCAATTCCTTGGGTTCTGATCCTCTCCCGGCCACAGATGCCGGTTATCTGCAATGCGCCATCTCTCTGATAGCTGAGGGTGGCAGCGGTTTGAGTGTTGCCGCCATAGTAGCCATATCACTTTCTCTTTTGGCTCTCATGCTGTCAGGATTCATTTCCGGCAGCGAGATAGCTTATTTTGCTCTCACGCCCTCACAATGTGAGGAGCTTGAGGAGACGTCGCGCGGCCGCGCCGTGATGCGCCTCCTTGAAGTGCCTGAGCGATTGCTTGCCACCATCCTCATTGCCAACAACTTGGTGAATGTGTCGATTGTGGTGTTGCTGAATTTCGCGCTGGGTCCGGTGTTCAGCAACATGAGCCCATTGCTGAGTTTTATTCTCCAGACGGTTATTCTAACCTTCCTGATTCTGCTTTTCGGCGAAATCCTGCCCAAGCTGTATGCCAACACTGACAGCGTGAAGTGGGCCCTGGCCGCCGCGCCCGGCCTCACTCTGATTTCCAGGCTGCTCAATCCCTTGTCATGGATGCTCGTAAAGAGCTCAGGCGTGGTTAACCGTGTGGTGGTGAAGAAAACCGAGAATCTCACCGCCGACGACCTCTCACAGGCTCTTGAACTGACTGATGTACAGGCCAATGACGACAAAGAGATGCTTGAGGGCATTCTCCGCTTCGGCGACACCACGGCCTCTGAAATCATGACCCCCCGAGTGGACATGACCGACATTGACATAGAGCTGACCTTTGAGGAGGTGATGAAGGTGGTGGTGGAGAGCGGCTATGCCCGCATTCCGGTGATTGACGGCTCGGAGGACAATATCAAGGGAGTGCTCTATGCGCGTGACCTTCTGCCCTACGTGGGAGCCACGGATGTGGACCACACCTTCGACTGGCGCACACTGCTGCGCCCGGCTTACTTCGTGCCCGAGTCAAGGATGATTGACGACCTGCTGGAGGATTTCCGCTCGCGCAGAATCCATATGGCGGTGGTGATTGACGAGTATGGCTGCACACAAGGCGTTGTGACACTGGAGGATGTGCTCGAAGAGATTGTGGGCGACATCAACGATGAATATGACGAAGAGGAGAAGACATGGCGTCAGCTCCCCGACGACACCTATATATTCGAGGGACGCACGCTGCTCACCGACTTCTTCCGCGTGACCAACCTCAATGAGGAGGAATATGAGGCTGTGGCCGACGATTGCGAGACCCTGGCCGGCATGCTCCTGGCCATTAAAGGCGACTTCCCCAAGGAGAAAGAGAGCCTGGTGTATGGCCGCTGCCGCTTCCTGGTGCTTGACATTGAGCATCACCGCATCACGAGTGTGAGAGTGAAGGTGATGCCTGACGAACAAACCGCCTGACCCCTGAGAGCTATGACCCTGCGCTCACTCCTTCCGGCAGCTCTGATGCTCATTGCGGCGTCAAGTTCATGCAGCCGCAGCGGCGGCGACGCTGCCGTGCCCAAGCCTGACGCGTGGCCCCGCATGGAGCCTTACCCTGAGGTTTATAGCCGCAGCCTCGACGGCTTTGCCATCAACGATTCAGCCATTGTGACCCCCGGCGACAGCGCCGGATGGTTCACGGCAGCATATCCGCGCTATAATGCCCGGCTTTATCTGACAGTGACTCGTGTGGACCCCTCCGCGCTGGCCCACGCCGTTGACAACCGCTTGGAGCGCATGGCCCTCAACAGCGGCGGCTCACGGTCAACCCTCACCGAGCTTACCGCCGAGAGCGGCTTTGAATGTCGCCTGATGACCACCCTCTCCTCGGCGCCCACTCCGCTGCAGTTTCTGGCCGTGAGGCCTGACGGCTGCCTGGTGAGCGGCGCTGTGGTGATTGAGGGCGCCGCCACATCGCCCCCTGACTCATTCGCACCGAGCGTTGCCGCTCTGGAACGTGACATAATCCATGCCCTGAAACATCTCGATGTGGCCCGTTGACAAGGAAATAGCCATCAGTGTGGCGCCCCTGCTGCCACGCTCCGCCTTTGCCACCAAGCAAGCCTGCGAGCGCGCCTCGGCGCTTCAGCTCCTGCGCCGCATGACCGGCAACCCTGACATCACCATCACCCACACCCCCGAAGGAGCCCCGTTGGCCGAGGGTTTTCACATCTCTGTGAGCCACTGTGCCGACGCTGTGGCCATTGCACTGAGCCGGAGCTGTCCGGTGGGGATTGACATTGAGCGCCCCTCCGAGCGGCTGGAGCGCCTTGTGGACCGCGTGAGCGCTCCCGGCGAACCCACTGAAGCCGCCCCCCTGCGGAGGTGGACCGCCAAGGAGGCCGTGTTCAAATGCGCCGGCGTGGAGGGCCTCGTGCTTTCACACATCCGCCTTGACCTTGACGCCCTGACCGCCGAGATTCCCGGCGGGAGGCGCTTTGCGGTCCACCATGTGGAGGAAGGGATTGCACTGGCTGTGGAAATATAACCTCAAACTTCCGTAGCGAAAGGCAAAATTTAACAACAGTGGAAAAACTGACCAAAAATACAGACCAAACGACCAGCAAAAATTTCATTGCGAAAGTTGCGTATAACGCTACCGAACTTTAACTTTGCGGCAGTGGTTTATTAACTGTAAACCGGCGGACTCCTACCTTCCGCGCACACAATTGACCAGATACATAACTAACCCTCAATACCAACTGATTATGCTTAAAAAAGCATTCGGCACCGGGCTGGCCTTATGTGCAGCCATGGTAACGTTCACATCCTGTGAGAACCAGGAGTTTACTAATGAAAAAGTGGATGCCAAGCGCATAGAAGTGCAAAAGCTCCCGGCCGATCTGGCAAAAGTACGTGACTATGTGCCCCTCTATGCAGTGGTGGCTCACCGTGGCTCCACATTCTGGGCACCCGAAGAAACCGAAGCCGCATGGCGCTGGGCCCGAAACATGGGCGCCGACTATCTGGAGAGCGACCTTCAGGCCACCAAGGACTGCATTGTGCTGGCCAACCACGACGAGAACCTGGCCCGCACCACCAACATCGAGAACGTGTTCTCAGAGTATGTGCCCTCAACGCGTATTGACTTCTACCGCTCATTCAAGAATCCCGACGGCAGCCAGCACTTCTCGGAGGCCGACATTCAGGAGCAGTATGCTCAGGATGTGGCCAACTTCCGCCCCTACTACGCTCTGTCCTACTACTATCACGAGCTTCTGATGCTTGACGCCGGCGCATGGTTCAACGAAACCTCGCTCGAACAGGCCCGTCCCGGATTTGTCAACACCCGCCTCTATGTGTCGGCCCTTCAGGACCAGATTGCCTATGCTGAAGGCAAGAAGCTCCATCGCGACGCTCAGGGCAACCGAGTGCTGACCTATAAAATCAAGCCCCAGTATGCCGACATGACTCTGGCCCAGATTCGCGCCGCCATGCCTCAGGCAAAGTATATGGCCTTTGTGGATTATGACTTTGAGAACGCCTATGTGGCTGACGACAAGGATAATGGCAACCGCCCCGGTATCTACATCGAGTTTAAGGAATCATGGCTGAACCCCTCCAACATGGAGCAGCTGGTGTATGACGTGCTCGACGGCTGCGGCTGGAACATCATCACCAAGAAAGAGCCTGAGAATGTGCCCTTCTACGCCAACGGCAAGGTCAACATAGGCCACACCAACGGCAAGGTTATCCTCCAGACATTCTCATTCGACGCCCTTCGCCGCGCCAACGACATTTTCCAGGGCCGTGTGCCGATGTGTTACCTCCTCTGGGCCGGCACCTATGCCACCGACATGGTCTACACCACCCCCACCGGCTATGCCGACATCATCAAGTATGCTCAGGACCACGGCGCCCACATTATCGGACCGGCCATTTCAGGCGCTCCCAACAACTATCCTGAGATGAACAACCCCTGGCAGGCCTACATGATTCGCAAGTCAGGCATGCTCAACCACCCCTATTCATTTGACTCTTACGCTCAGATGGGCAAGTATATGGGCATCTACAACTATGGCATCGGCACCTCGTTTGACGACCTGATGCGCATCACCGTGGACCCCACCCAGTACACCGTGTTCACCAGCCCCGTGAGCCTCCCCATCTATATGGACGGATTTTTCACCAACCGCACTGAGATGTCGCTCCGCTTCATGATTGACCAGGGCTTCCGCTGCAACTCCAAGCTGCCCAATCCCTTCACCGGCGGAACCTTTGACAACGGCCAGGCACCCTCAACCGTGCCCGATGCCGAGCAGATGCTGGAATACCTCGGTTACTAATCCTCTAATTGCATAATAATCATTGACTTCATCAATCATGAAAAAATATATTCTGCTGCCCTTGATGGCTGTGTGTCTGGCCGGTAATGCCCAGGACTTTGACAACTCACCCACGGTGAAAATCGAGAACTCTGAAAAGGAGATGAAATTCACCGTCGGCGCCCGCATGATGGCCGATGTGGCCTATTATCACTCTGACTTCACCCCCATGAAGAGCGGAGCCTCTCTGGCCGACGCCCGAATCCGCACCTCGTTCAGCTTCCACGACTGGTACTTCTATGCCGACTTCGGCTTCGGCGGCGGCAAGTTCTCACAGAAAAACATCTTCGCCCAGTGGAACAAGCAGAATAATGCCGAGGGCTGGAACGTAATCAAGGCCGGTTACTATAACGACCCCGGCTCAATGGCCCGCAACACCTCGCTGGGCAGCTATCACTTCATCTCACGTCCCGGCTCAACCGAGGCGCTGGGTGTGGGCCGCGAGCTCGGCGTGACCTATAAGTTCTATAACAACACGTGGTTTGCCAACCAGGGCGTGTCGACTGACCATGCTTATAATGACCAGATTACGGGCTTTGACGGTGTGGCAGTGAGCGGTCGCTGGCTCTATCGTCCCATCAACACGGCTGATCAGACCTTCCACGTGGGTGTCAACGCCCGCTTCGGCCATCGCGGCGGCGGTGTGGTGGAGAACAACGTTATGAAGAAGAGCCTCACCCTGTCGTCGGCGCTGGAGACCTATGTGGACGGCAACAGTGACCTGGTGTGTGCCGAGCTGCCTTGGGTGAACAATGTGGTCAACCTTGGCGCCGAGGTGCTCTATCGTCAGCCCAAGTTCTTTGCCCGCGGTGAGTTCCTCTATAAGCACGTGACCAAGAAGCGCGACAGCTATTCGCTCTTCGAGGATGCCCAGAACAACATTGACTGCTGGGGCACCTATGAGGCATGGCTGGCTGCCAACCCCCTGCGTAACAACAATTTCTATGGTGGTTACGTGGAACTCGGCTACATGATTTTCGGTAATCCTTACACCTACAGCAACGCCGACGGTCTGCTTGGCGGTCTGAGCGGCAAGAGCCTGGAAATCGTGGCCCGCTACAACTACACCGGCCTCAATGACATTGTTGACGGCGAATATTACAGTGCCATGCGTGACCAGTACTATCCTGACGGTTATCTGGCTGACTATCCCTACGCTTCATCATCAGTGGGCGGTGGCAATGTAAACGCTGTGACTGTGGGCATTAACTTCTCGTTTAACAAGTATGTGCAGGTGATGGCTGACTACACCTACACTCACCTTGACCGCGACAAATTGCCTTATGACCGCAATTTCCACGCCGTTCAGGGACGCCTCCAGTTCACATTCTGAGAATCGGATTATTTGAGATTAAAAAAGCTCCCTTCGGGGAGCTTTTTTTGTTTGCGGCGAGGGGTGAAGAGTTAGGAGTTAGGAGTGTGGAGTTAGGAGTTTTTTGGGGGTACGGCATTGCAAATTCCCGCTAAAGGATGTAGGGGCGGCCGTTCGGGCCGCCCGCCCCTCCGCGACGAAACCCGTTTGTGGGGGTTGGTATCGCCGGTTCACAACATCGTCGCTCCGCGACTCTTTGTGTGTGGGGTGGGGCGGTCCCGGCACTCCCTACGGTCGTGTCCGGGTTAAACACAATGTCGCCACTCCGTGGCTCTGGGCATCGGTTTTTTGAGGGGGGTACGATTGTTCCAATCGTTTTTGATGTTGCGGAGTGCGGGCGCCCCG
The DNA here is from genome assembly GCA_014802445.1 of Bacteroides sp. Taxonomy (GTDB): domain Bacteria; phylum Bacteroidota; class Bacteroidia; order Bacteroidales; family Muribaculaceae; genus CAG-1031. Next base: position 22,532 of record JAAVCF010000015.1, read on the forward strand.
AACGGGCGCCCCTACATTTTGCGGATGTCGTTTTGCGGAATGATACGATTGTTCCAATCGTTTTTGATGTGGCGGAGTGCGGGCGCCCCGAACGGGCGCCCCTACATTTTTGCGGACGTGGTTTTGCGGGGGGTTACGATTGTTCCAATCGTTTTTGATGTTGCGGAGTGCGGGCGCCCCTACATTTTTGCGGATGTGGTTTTGCGGAGGGTACGATTGTTTCAATCGTTTTTGTTGTCGCGGGGATTAGGGTGGTAGGTGAGGAAGAGGAGGTAGGGGCCGTGGGCGTGGATGGTGAAGGTGGGGGCGGTGGTTTCGTTGAGTGTGCCTTGCCACCATGTGGTGAAGTCGCGGAGGGGGTAGCGGAGGCCGTCGGCGTGGAGGCCTGTGGCGCCGAAGTTGAAGATGGACACTTGTGTGCCCGTGGGGCAGTGGAATGTGCGGGTGCCGGAGGCGGGGATGAAGACGCCGTGGTCAGTGTAGGCGCGGGCCTCGATGCCCTGAAGGTGATAGTCAATGAGGAGGCTGATGTTGCCGAAGGTGTGGTCCTCGCGGAGGCCTGTGGCTCCGATGATGGCTATGGGGGTGAGGCCGCGGTGGGCGAGGTAAGTGACGGCCTTGGTCTGGTCATTGGTTTCCTGGTCAGGGCGGCGGCGCACAATATCGGCGTAGCGGCTGAGGATGAGGGGGCTAAGAGAGTCGCAGTCGCCCACTATGCGCCACGCTCGAGCGCCGGGACGGCTGAGGTAAGCATTGGCGGCGCCGTCGCAACACACAATCTTGTCAGTGACGCTGAGCCATCTGAGGGCCTGAGGGGATGTGGGGAACTGTCCGGCGTCAATGACCACGGCTTGCGGCGAGAAATCGTTGATGGTGTTCATTTTTCTTCGGGGATGAGACGGAGCCACTTACGATATCCAAAAACGGCCACGATGGCATAGATCAGATAGAGAGTGGCGGTGAAGGGGAGGTGCTTGTAGGCGTAGAGGGCAGCGGAGGCGATGTCAACCACTATCCACACGAGCCACTGGCCGGCATACTTGCGGGCGAGCATCCACATGGCCACAATGCTCAGGGCTGTGGTGAAAGCGTCGGCCCAGGGCACTGTGCTGTCAGTGAAGCGGCTCAGGGCGAGGCCTATGAGGCCGAAAAGGAGGGCGAAAACGGCAGTGAGGGGGAGGATGAGGCGTCGGGGAGTGTGGCTGATGGGGATGGCGGGGCCGGAGTGCGCTGAGGAGCCGCGGAGCCAACACACAAGGCCGTAGACGGAGGCGAGGATGTAATAGATGCTGATGGCAAAGTCGGCATAGAGGCCGGCGGAAAAGTAGACGGCGAGATATATGGCGGGCATGGCTATGCTTGCGGCCCACACCCACGCGCTGGCGCGGTACTCCCAATAGAGGTAAAGGAGTCCGATGGCTGTGCCGATAATCTCGAGGGTGTTCATGATCAGCGGCTTAGGGGAAGAGGTCAAAGGTTATCATGGCGTCGCTCACGCTGCGGGCGCGGCGAGTGAGGCTGCGCAGGACGGGAGGCGTGGCGAGAGTGTCGCCCACGGTTTCGCCGGTCATGGAGACGATGGCGAAGGAGGGCGCCGCCGGGGAGAAGATGCTGTTGCCCAGACCCTTCCATTGATAGCTGTCAAGGCCCATGAGATTGAGCAGGGTGGGATAGATGTCAATCTGACCCATCACGGCGTCATGGCGGCCCGGCAGGGGCGAATTGAGGATGATGAGAGGGGTGAACTGACCCGGAGAGACGATTTTGCGCCCCTCGGGGTGGGCCAGAAACTCGCTGCGGTAAGAGGCCAGGCCCTCATGGTCGCCGGTGATGACTACGAGCATATCCTGATAGTCAGGGCGCGAGGAGAGGTAAGAGATGATTTCAGAGAGGGCGCTGTCAGTGTAGTGGGCCATGTTGAGATAGTCGGCCAGCCGCTCCGGATAGGGGGCAGTGGAGGGCGCGAAAGCGGGGTCCTTGAGGTGGTCAGGGAGGATAAAAGGATTATGGCCGGAATAGGTGATGATGGTGACATAACGCGAGGCGCCTGCAGGCCAGAGGTCGGCCTGAGAGAGCTTAGCGGCACACTGGCGGAGGAAAGAGCGGTCACTGAGCTTGGCCGGCGAGCCGATAACCTCGTCAATCTGCCATGCCGAGCGGTCAAGGAGAGTGTCACACCCGAAGCTGCGGCTCACCCCGGCCTGATTCCACGTGATGGGCTTGTCGACGCTCAGGAGCATGCTTCGGGCGCCGTACTGCTCGCGCATGGCCTTGTTGAGCGACGGATAGCGCCGCGAGGGGTACTTCATGCTGTAGACAGAGTGGAGCATGGGGAGGAGGCCGGCGTTGATGAGGAGCTGGGCGTCAATGGAGCGCCCGGCGCCCACCTGAGTGACCACGTTGGGGGCATAGAGGGTGGAGGGGAGAGCTATGAGGCTGTCAAGCACCGGGGTGACGGGGTGGCCGCCAAGCTCGGTCTGAAGCACCCAGCTCTCAAGCGATTCACAGAGGATGAGCACCAGCGATTTGCGGCGCTCCACACTGTCAGGGAGGGCCTGATAAGGGGCCTGAGCCTCCTTGCCGGCGAGCCATCCGCTCACCTCGGCCTCAAGCTCCGGAGTGAGAGTGGTGGGCGAGGTGAGCGCCTGATGGAGCAGGCTGCCGGCCAGAGTGTAGACCGGAGTGAGGGTGGTGCTGTAGTAGCATGACTGGGATATCCTGTCGGCCTCCTTGATGAAACCTCCCTTGGCGGCGAGTCCGCCGGCGGTGATGACGGCAAAGAGAGCCGCGGCTGAGCCCGTGACGGTCCACGCGCGGCGGAACGAAGCCGGGCGTGGGCGGCGGCGGGCAATGAGGGCCGTGGCCACGGTGATGAGAGGGAAAAGAAGGTCGGCGGCGCGGAGAGAGTCGGTGATGCTTGAGGTGAAGTCGGCCAGATTGGAGGCAAGGCCGTAGCTGTCGATGGGGATTGCGCTGAAGAATGTGCGGCAGTACATGAGGTTGGCTATCAGCAGGGCCTGGAGGGCGGCCATGGTGACAACCTGTACCCACACGCGCCGGAAGAGCATGTAGGGCAGGATGAGCAGGACCGACATGAGCAGGTTGACGGGATAGAGCATCCAGTCAGAGAGGGCGCGGAATGTTGTGGCCCCACACCATAAGATGATGAAGCACAGGAGGGTGGCCAGCATGCCGAGCCACAGGGCGCCTGCTTTACTGCGGAGGAATTCTTTCAGCATAGTGGGGGGACGGGGTTATTTGGCGGCAGGTTCAGGCTTCTGATAGACGCGCACATAATCCACCTCCATCACCACGGGGAGGGCAGATTCATCGACGCCCTTGTAGCCGCCCCAGTCGCCTCCCCAGGCAAGGTTGAGAGTGGCATGATAGGCGCAGTCGTAGGGCCAATTGTCGTTGCCGGTGTGGTCATTGGGATAGTTGAGAATCTGGCGGCCGTCGGCAAAGATTTCAATGTGGTCATCGTCCCAGAGCATTGAGTAGACGAGCCAATTGTTTTCCATGTTGCCGAGCTGGCGGCGTGCGCTCACCTGAGTTTTGTCGCGATGGTTATGGCCCTTTGCGTGGAGGGAGCACACCACCTCGTCAGGGTCGGCTCCCACCTCCTCCAGAATGTCGATTTCGCCGCAGGCGGGCCATCCGAGTTTGCGCTGTTCAGGGTCAGCCGGCATCATCCAGAAAGCGGGCCATGTGCCGAGGCCTGAGGGGATGCGGATGCGGGCTTCGATGTAGCCGTGTTTCCATCCGGCCACGTCATTGTAAGGTGAGCCCTCCTGGCGTGAGTCCATGCGGGCGGAGTAGATGCGGCCGTCGGCACCCTTGAAGCAGTTGATGCGGAGCACGCCGTCAACCACCTCGGCTGTGTGGCGCAGATTGCCATCGGCGTCCTCAATGGCCTGATCGCCGGGGCGATAGGTTTGTAGCTCATGGTTGACGCGCTGAGGCTCCCAGGTCATTGGAATCCACTTTTCGGTGAGCGATGCGGGAGAGTCAAACTCGTCGTTCCACACCATCACATAGCCCTCAGGGGCGGCGGTGAGACGCACAGAGTCAGAGCCTTCGTAGGACTGAGTGTCAACAACGAAATTATTGCCCTGAGATGTTTGAGCCGTGGCCGCGATGGCGGCTGCCGAGGCTATTACTAACCCGAGGCATACTGATTTACTGACAGATACTTTCATGAGAATGAGAAGAAAATGGTGAATAAGGTTAAGAATGAGCGGGCGCAGTGCCCCCGCTCCGCAAAGTTACCAAAAAAAGAGCTGACGGCGCGCTTTCTGCCAGACTATCCGGGATGAAAGGGGATTATTCGTCGGGGTTGACCAGAGGGAGGAGGTCGGAATAGCCCTCGGCGGCCATCTCACTGTAAGGGATGAAGCGGAGGGCGGCGGAGTTGATGCAATAGCGGAGACCCCCTTCGCTCTCGGGTCCGTCCGGAAACACGTGGCCCAGATGGGCGCCGCTGGAGGCTGAGCGCACTTCGGTGCGCCGTCGGCCGAAGGATGTGTCGAGATGGCGGGTGAGTGAGGAGTCAGTGATGGGCTTGGTGAAAGCGGGCCATCCGCAGCCGGAGTCGTATTTGCGGGAGGAGACGAAGAGAGGGGTGCCGTCGGTGATGTCCACGTAGATGCCGGGGCGGAATTCGTGGTCATACTCGTTGTCAAAGGGGCGCTCGGTGGCTCCGCACTGTGTCACTTCCCACTGCAGCGGGGTGAGGCGTGCGCGGAGGTCGGCCTTGGAGGAGAGAGGGCGGCGGTTGAGGGAGCGCGCCTCGTCAAAGAGGGCGGGGTTGACATGGCAGTAGCCGCCGGGATTCTTGACCAGATAGTCCTGATGATAGTCCTCGGCGGGATAGAAGTTGACCAGAGGCATTACCTCCACGGCCAGAGGGGCCGCATGGCGCCGTGCAACGGTGGCCACTACGGCCTGAATCACGGGGAGGTCAGCGGCATCGGTAAAGTAAATGCCTGTGCGATACTGAGTTCCGGAGTCACCTCCCTGGCGATTGACTGATGTGGGGTCTATGCTACGGAAATAGAGGGTGAGGATGTCGGAGAGGCCTATCTGCGCGGAGTCATAGTTGACCTCCACGGCCTCGGCGGCGCCGGTGGATCCGGTGCACACTTGGCGGTAAGAGGGGTTGGGGATGGAGCTGTTGGCATAGCCCACGCGGGTGGCGGTGACGCCGGGGATGAGCGACATGAGGCGCTCCGTGCCCCAGAAGCAGCCGGCGGCAAGATATATGGATTTTTGCATTTCGGGAGGTTTCGGATTGGTAATCTGGAGGCAAATTTACGGATTATTTTACGATTGCGGCCGCTATCCTCTCACAATTGTGAAGGCCATATAGCCCGCATAGAGGAGAATGAGGATGGCGCCGAAGAGTCGGCCGATGGTTTTGCTTTTGGAGAGGGCGGGCACAATCCATATCAGGGCCGAGGCGCCGACGAGGGTGATGAAGTCGACGAAGCCTATAGAGTCGGCTTTGAGCGGGATGACCAAGGCACTGAGGCCTACGGAGAGGAGAGAGTTGATGATGCAGGAGCCCACGATGTTGCCCAGGGCTATGCCGCTGGCGCCTTTGAGGGCGGCGGTGAGGGATGTGACCAGGTCAGGGAGAGCATTGCCGATTGCCACCACGGTGAGGGCCACCATGCCCTGGCTCATGCCCACGCGGAGCGCCAGGCCTCCGGCGCCGTCAACCACCCAGTTGCCGCCCACCACCAGAGCGCCGAGTCCGGCGGCAATCATGGCCCATGACACCCATTGACGCTGCAGGAGCGGTGTGGCGGCAGCGGGCGCGGAGCTGGGGGCGGCCTGGGGCGCCGGGGCGTCAGAGGATTTGCGCGAGGAGAGAATCATGAACCACATATAGAACACGAAAATCATCAGGAGCATGATGCCCGAGGAGCGGTTGATGACATTGTGAGGGAGGCGGTCAAAGAGCACAGTGTCACCGGCCACCCACAGCGCTACGGAGGCAATGAGCAGGATGGGGAGATCCTGGCGGCGCATGACGGTGCTCACCCTGAGGGGGCGCACCAGGCCCATCACGCCGATGACGAGGAGGAGGTCGAAGGTGTTGGAGCCTATCACCTCGCCGATGGCCATGGCGGGCTTGCCGTGGAAGGCCGACTCGATGCACACCACCATGTCAGGCAGTGTGCTGCCCAGGGCCACCACCGTGAGGCCGATGATGAGGTTTGACACCCTGAATTTCCGGGCGATGGCCACGGCACCGTCAGTGACATAGTTGGCGCCCGCAACCAGGAGCGCCAGACCAAGGATGAGGAAGATGATATCGTGCCACATAATCTTTTCAATGAGTGAACGCAGGATGATTTTAACACCATCATATATATTTTAACAACATCCGGCGCGCCCAAGCTGTTCTCGGGCCCGGGGCGGAATGCGCGCAAAATTACCATGACTTTTGCAACAAAAAGTGACATAATGCCCCATTGCGCGCCGCAGATTCGCGCCGGGGCTCACCGAATGCGCGGCGGGAGGGCTGATTTATTTGAAGCCGGCGAAAAGGCGCCGCCCAAGGCTAAGAATTTCAGGCAGAGATGTTTTTTTGCGTCACTATTGCCTGAATCAAGATAAATCATTAGTTTTGCAACCGCAGACCGCAATGCAGAAGCCCCGGTCTGGGGTTATGCGGGAGGGTCGGCAGTTATCGCGGAGCGCTTTGCTCTGCAAAGACATTTTGAAAAGCGTTTACTCGACGCTCTTTCTTGGCTTTCTGAAACCTGGAAAATTTCAATTATCGTCAAGAATGAGACAACAGTAGATGCCTTGTGGATATGTATATTCCACCAACAGTGAGCGCGAGAGCGTAAATGATTGGTGTTTTTACACATATTCTGCGTGAGGCTTCTGCGTTGTCCGTTCTACGATAATGGGCAATTCCAGGGCCTCAGAAAGCGGGACGGGCAACAGTACGGCTCTCACGCTTTTTTTTGTATCAATATCAAACCGCCGATGAGGAGAGTCCTGAGGTACTATGTTAAAACTCTACCATGAAACAATTCTACATGGCTAGGCTGGCTTGGCTGATGAGTTTTGTGCTCTTATCATGCCTTTTTTGTAAGGCTGAAACTAAAGTGCCCTGTCTCATCTTTTCGGGCAATGCAGAAAAGGAGTACTGTATTGACCTTTCCTCGCTCAACAGAATTACCTTCGGTGACAATTCTATGGTAATTTCTTCATCTAAAGATGCAAGTAAAAAATCCGTAGAGTTGTTATATTCGCTCTATCATCATCTCGAAATCGGGGATGAAACTCCTACTAACATTGGAGCATCTGTCGACGTAATTTCTGATGATTCAATATCTCGAATTTACGTGGATGCAAAATCCAAATTATTGTATCTCCGATCAAGGGACGACTCCAAATTCCATGTAGGAGTCTTTGATGTCAGCGGTAATTTGCTACTCACTTCAGATTTATCTAACGGAGATACTATGACGCTCGAAGCTCTATCTTCAGGAGTCTATATTGCAGTAGCATCTGACGGCAAGACTAAACTTAACTTAAAATTCGTCCTCAATTAATCAATCAATCATTATGAAATCAATAAAGAAATCGTTAATCATTTTTGGATTTCTTTCTCTCATTGCGTTCTTTGCATTTGCTAAACAAGAGAAAGTTCTTCAAATCTTCCGTAATGGAGAAATCATTCAAGAATATGCAGTCGATGAAATCGACTACATAGAAGTAAACGACCTCATACCTGCCCCCGATGATGTAAATGCATCTGTTACAAACAATCAGATCACAATCAAATGGAACCCAGTAGAGGGGGCAACATATAATATCTATCGCTCACCTGATAATGTAAATTTTACATTACTTGCATCCAACCTCACCGAAACAATCTACACAGATACGAAACCATTACGTGGTTCAAACTTCTATCGTGTTAAAGCTGTTGTTGGTGATGCAGAAAGCGGTTATACTTCTTCTGCTGCTGCCACACTTACAAGCTCAGAGTTAGATAATGGTATTTACCTGGGCATAACTGGTTTTAATCAGACCCTCTATGAATATCCTGTCCTTCAACTTACCGAAAGCTCAGTTGACGGCTTCCGCAATTTTGTTGACGGACTCTCTATGAAGAATGGTACGCTTCTTTACTATTCCGTAGACCAGGCATTAAATACTATGCAAGCCACAGAATTACCCTCAGATATTACAACGGCTGCGATTGTTACTTTTACGGATGGTCTGGATCAAGGTTCATTTATGATGGATGGTGTTTCTTATAATGATGAGATGGAATATCTTAATGCCCTAAACCACCGTATTAAGAATGAAACTGTATCAGGTCAGCCCATCACGGCGTATTCCATTGGTATACGTGGTAAGGATGTCAGTGACATCAATATGTTCCGTACCAACCTTGCTAAACTTGCCTCGTCAACAGACAACGCCACTGAGGTTACGAGTATGGCAGAGGTAAATGCAAAATTCAAGGAAATTGCCGAAAAACTTTCTCAAAGTAACTACGTACAGACGATCAATCTTAAAATGCCGGGACTTTCAAACGGTACTCGCGTTCGTTTTACATTTGACAATGTAAATGCCGCTAATAAATCACAGATTTACATTGAGGGTAAGTTTAACCTGAAAGATAAATCGCTTGAAGAAGTTCAGTATGTCGGCTTAACTTCAACGTCAGGTACTACTGTGAAAGGAACTGTTGACGGTATCTTTGTAAACTTTACTTTTGATGGTGTTCATACGGACAACAATGTATTAATCAAGAGTGAGTTTACAGACGAGTGGACATATATTCCCTCAAATAATACTTGGCAAATTAACTCTGAGTTTGACAAAACTGAGAATTCCGATATCGTTACTGAACGTAGTTCCGCTGTCATAATGCTGGTTCTTGACTGCTCAAGCTCTCTTTCAGATGATTTCGTAAAAGCGCAAACTAACGCAAAGGACTTTATAAGCACGCTTTATCAAGCAGTTGGCGGGGTAGATAATCCGGGTGAACAAGAAGAGACTATTTTTTCTACAAGACCTATTAATTTGGCATTAGCCGTTGACCTTAATGATTCAAGGTATTATATCACTGCAGACCAATATGAACGGACAAACTTGTATGATGCATATATTTTGGGACTAACTATTTTATCTACAACAGATAATTTTATATTACGCTTGAATGACGCTTATGAGTCTCCTGACGCTAATGAATGTGTCCCAACTCCCGAACAAGGTAAGATAATCGGTTGGAATTGGTATTCTATAAATAACGCTTTGACCAATTTTGGTGGGACTATTTTAAGTGGGTTTTATGGAACAACAGCGACTGAAGATGTTTTGGGTCTCTATTATTCCAATTGCTATACAGATAGCTACAAACTTACCAATCCCACTTCAGTTCCAAAAGCTCGATATATAATACCATTAGATTAATCCGATTCTTTTAGCGCAACTCATAGAGTCCATAACTTCGCCGAAAATCAGAAGTTATGGACTTATTAATTATATCTCCGTTAAAGCCATGCTCAGATTCGAGAATTTGGGGTAGTATTTATTATCAAATGCGCCTCCGTTTCTTGAGTAAGAGGATTATATGGGGTCAGATGTAAAACCCGGTTAAAGTGTTAAAAATGTGAGGGGGACACCATCGGTGTTTGCATATATTGGATGCTTTAGCCAACTATGGCAAAAGCCCAAATCGTCCGATAGTAATTTGCCATGTAAAAGCATTGATATATTGTTAATTACAAGTAGTTTATAATTTTTCTTGGGACAGGACTGTAGCCTCGGGGCGACCATCCATTTTGCGGATGGTTGGTGAGCGGTTTTGTCGCGGAGTGCGGGCGGCCAGAACGGCCGCCCCTACATTCTTTAGCGGGGTATCGGCGCTCCCGGCCCGCAACGTCAACAGTATGTCTTAACAATCACTTTTTTTACATTGACGCGAGAAAATGCCTTCAAGGTCCGCTTGGAGTTTAGTTGTTTAAGGAGAAAATCTAACTCGATATCAGTTTAGGACATCTCCTTTTTTGGGAAAGCAGATGCAGAAATCGGCTCTTTTTGGGGCAAAGGGGGATTAGGCGGGGGATTGGCGAAGGAAGTGGTTAAATTGGGTGGTGATTGCGTTGCGGTCGGCGGGGGAGTAATAGTAGTGGGTGGAGTGAGGCAAGGTAATGATTTCACTGTGTCCGCGTCGGGTCAATTCCTTTGCTGATGACAGGGACACCATTTCGTCATTGGCCGACAGGATGGTCAGGACGGGGCAATGGAGATGGTTGATGACGACATTTTTCACTCGCCTTATTTCATTGAACAATTCAATGTAGCGAAGGGGCCAGCCGTAGTAATGGAGCGGATTGAAATCCAGCGATATGCCATAAGCATCTTTTGCGGCTTGGGCCACGGGGGTGGAGGTGGCGCGGAGCATTACTCGGAGGGCGTTGCTGAGCAGGGAGAGTCGAGGTTTAATGCGCAGCGGAGGATTCAGCAGGAAGAGGCCCGACAGATTGCCTTGAGCGGCCTGCTCCATAATCAGGAGGCAGCCCATTGAATGACCCACGGCGAGCACATGGTGGCAGCGGGCCTGCATATCCTTAACAGCGGTGGCAACCTGTGATTTCCACTCGGCCATAGAGGTTTTGGAGAATGCGAGCGCATTGTCGCCGTGGCCTTTCAGCGTGATGAATTTTGACTCTACATGCGCGGGCACATGGGGAGCCAGGAGGTCAAAAATGTGGTTGTTTCCCACAATGCCGTGGACAAAGATGATTCCGCAACGTGCGCTCATGGCCAATGGTTTAGGTTAAGATTCCGGTGATGAGTGCGGAGCCTGTGAGGGCCTCCATCCTGGAGAAGGCGAAGAGCTTCTTGCCGAGGTCCTTGAGGGAGGCTCCGATGTGATAGACGGTTTCGTCGATGATGAGGAAGCGGTCGTGGGCTTTGGTGTATTTATGGAGCGTCACGCCGGGATATTGCTCGTTGTGCTTCTCCACGTCCTGACGGAGCTGTCGGGAGATTTGTGCGTCATAGATGTCGACGGTCACTCCTGGCTTGCGCTTGGAGAGCTGAACCAGCACAGAGTCATCGATGTAATTGTCAATCAGGACGATGCGGGTGTGGGCCTGACGGATGAGGTGGGCCACAAGCGCGTAGGCGTCGAAAATCTGCCCGTCGAAAAACACGCCCTCCTTTGGCTGCAATGACGAGCGAACGATAAAGTCAATTTTCTCATCAAGCTGAAGCAAGCGCCGGTCATGTTCTGATAATCGCCTGTCGAGTCTGTCTTCCAGTTGCATAATCCGCTGATTGAGAGAGTAGCCGCGCAGCAGATAATCTTTGAGGATTTTATTTGCCCATTGACGGAACTGAACGCCTCGAATAGTATTCACCCTATATCCAACCGAGATTATAACGTCAAGATTGAAGAATTCGAGAGTGCGGACCACATTCCGATTGCCTTCCATCCGAACTGTTCGGAATTTCCGAACAGTTGCTTCCCGATCCAATTCACCGGACTCAAATATATGTTTGAGATGTTCGCTGATATTAGCTTTGCTTGACGTGAACAATTCCACTATTTGAGCCTGGGTCAGCCACACTGATTCATCTTCAACTCTTACATTGAGAGCGAGGGTGTCATCGGGCTTATAAAGTATAATCTCATCTGAATGATTTGCTTCCATATCGCAAAAATAAGCAAAAATCCTGATGGTCAGCTGCGTTGATGATAGTTTCTTTTTTCGATTGATTAAGGTGTGGACGGATTTTTAGCGGTGAGAGGATAGAAAAAGCGATTGACAAGGGTGAGGGCTTGCCAATCGCTTGTATTGGGTGGGAGAGTGTTTTGGAACTGGAAATCAATACTCCTCTTCGTTGAAGAAGAAGTCTTCTTTGGAGGGGTAGTCGGGCCAGATGTCTTCGATACATTCGTAGGTGTCGCCTTCGTCCTCGATTTCCTGGAGGTTTTCAATCACTTCGAGGGGGGCTCCTGAGCGCATGGCGTAGTCAATGAGTTCGTCCTTTGATGCGGGCCAGGGGGCGTCTTCGAGCTTCGACGCAAGTTCAAGTGTCCAATACATGTGGTTATTATGTTATGGGTTTATAGATTCGGAAAAAGTTTCGCAAAAGTAGTCAATTAACAGTGTCATAGGTTATCAGGCGTGTTAAATATTGCAAAAGGGCCGGGCTAAGGGTCAGGATGTCAGCAAAAGGCCATTGTGGCGGGGGTAATTTTGCTCAGGATTATTCAATGTTTAATTCTGATGTAACATGAAAGAGATGATTATCAATGATGTGTGGGTGCTTCCCGCAATGGCTCTCGCGGTTGACTATGCGGGGGTGGTGATGGCCGTAGGGGCCGATTTTGTGAGCGGTGTGTGCAAGGCGCGCCGGGCGGGGGTGAGGCGCACCTCGCGGGGCTATCGCAGGACGTTCGACAAGCTCGGGCGCTATTTTGCGGCGCTGGTGGGGCTCACCATTGCCGATGCCGTGATGCTGGCGGCGCTTTGGTGTCTGAGAGGCACGGCGGGGATGAGTGTGCCGCTGCTGCCGGTCATGAGCTCGCTCGGGGCGCTGGGCATGGTGCTCTGCGAGGCCAAGAGCATCTGTGAGCGGGTGGAGCAGAAGGGCGACGTGCGTCGCGGCGCCGAGTTGGTTGACGAGCTTGTGAAATTCTTTAACTCCCGCGGCCGATGAAGCTCACTCTTTCCCGCAGCGAGATGCTGAGCCGCTGGATGCTGATGCGCGGCTATGGGCCTGCGCGCACCGATGCGGTGATTACCCGTGTGGATGCCCTCGATGTGGAGGCGCGGATGGAGGCCGAGATGCGCCGATGGTACCTTGATGTGCTCGCCAAGGCTCCTCCGGTGCTGCTGGGGGTGACGGATGTGGCAGCCGATGTAGCGCTGCGGATTGTCGGGGAGGGCAGGGCCGAGGTGGTGCTTCCGGCGTCGGTGTGCAGGGTGGTGGAGCTGACTCTGGAGGGGTGGCACAGTCCGGCTCTGATTGTGCCCGAGGGCTCGGGCGCCGCCCTGCGTCAGGACAATCCCATGACCCGCGGCGGCCTCTGGCGCCCGGTGGCGGTGATGAGTGCCGACGGCCTCACGCTCTCCATCCGCTCCCTCCCCGAGGGGCCCAAGCGCATTGTGACGCTCAAGGTGGTGGCCGACACGGGCCCTTCATCCTATGTGTTTGACGAATCCTTATTCCCTAATCCTGACTCTTATTCCTTCAGTTATGACAAATGATTCATCGCGCCTGCCCCAGGCGCTTATGCGAGCCCGCGCCGCGTGGGACTCCTGCAGCTCGCTGCGCACCACCCGCCGCCGCATGAAGCGGTTCACCTATGGCCGCCAGTGGGACGATGTGGTGGTGACCGTCGACGGCCGCACCATGACCATGGGCGAACATTCGGTGTATAGCGGTTGCCAGCCGGTGACCAACAATCTCATCCGCCAGATTGTAAAGAATGTGGTGGGGCGCTTCCGCGGTCTCCACATGGACCGCACCCCCTCACAGCTTGACGAGCTCGACGCGCGCACCCTCGAGGAGTTTCTCATCTCGGGCTGCGCCATCCAGCGTGTGAGCCGCCATGCCCTTCCCGGCGCCGAGAGCCCGCGCGTCGACATGGTCAGCCCCGCGCGCTTCTTCGTCAACCCCTTCCGTGACCCGCGCGGCCACGACATTGAAACCATCGGCATGCTTCATGACTGGAGCCTTGAGGAGACGGTGGTGCGCATGGGCGACAATGATCCCGCCCGTGAGAAAGCCGTAAGGGCCCTCTATGGCTCGGCGGCCGACGACAATTCCTTTATCCTGCGCGACATCGGCGCCGAAACCGGCGAATCATTCGTGGCGCCCACCGATGCCGGACACTGCCGCGTCATTGAGGTGTGGACGCGTAATTTCGGAGTGGCCCTTGCCTGTCATGACCCCGAGACGGGGCGCGTGACCATGGAGCAGGCCGGGAGCGCCGACGCCCTGGCCCGCATCAATGCCGAGCGCGAGGCCCAGGGGCGCCTGCCGCTGAGCATCCATCGCCGGCGCACCCTGACCTGGACCGGACGCTGGTATTCCCCCGCCGGTCGCCTGCTGCTTGAGCGCGAGGCGACCGCCCACCCCTTCGTGGTCAGGTTCTATCCCCTTATCGACGGCGAGATTCACCCCTTCATCGAGGACGTGATTGATCGCCAGATTCAGGTGAACCGTACCCTGACTCTCATTGACCGCATCATCAGTGTGTCGGCCAAGGAGGTGTTGCTCATGCCCGTGGAGTCAATGGTGATTGATGAATCTGACTGGACCATCCAGGACTATCTTAAATCATGGGCCACCCCCGGCGCCATAATCCCTTACCGCTCCAGCGGCGGCACCCCCTCGGTGGTCAGCACCGAAGGGCTTAACACCGGGCTGTCCAATCTCCTCTCCGTGGAGCTTCAGCTGATGGAGCAGGTGAGCGGCGTCACCTCGGCGCTTCAGGGCATGAAGCCCGCTTCAGGCACCACGGCCTCGCTCTACACCGCTCAGGCCGAAAACGCCTCCCAGGCGCTCAACGACATCTTTGCCACCTTCGCCACCTTCCGCGCCGCACGCGATGAGCTCCTTCGTGCCTGAGAATCATCAAATTCACTCGCGTATGCTCTAAAACATATCACTGTGTATCAAAAAAAACCGTTTTTGGGAGCACTATGCGCTTGCAAGGATGGTTTTTTTTGTAAATTTGCGCATTGACATTACAATGCTTATGAAATCAGTTTATTTTTATGCCGCGGCCGCGCTCCTGTCAGTGTCGGCCATGACAGCGGCTCCCCGTTCGTTGCGTCCTTTTGAGGAGCAGCGTACAGCCACCCCCTCGGCAACCGAGCTCCTTTGCGCTCAGGAGGTTGAGCGCCTGTTGCGTCCCGGCCAGTCACCGGCTCCCATGCTGGTGGCTCCCGCCAATGCCGACGCGGTGCAGAACATACCCATCACCCTTGACGAGCTTGTCACAACCCCTCCTCAGGGAGTCACCTCGGAGTGGTCACGTGACTGCGGCGCTTACTGGTCAATGTATGGCAAAATCTACTCTGCCACCGACACCGGCGGCGCCGTCAAGATTGTGCGCCAGGAAGGCTCGGATGAAGTGTGGATCAGCAATCCCCTTGCCCTCTATGCCCTCAATGGCTGGCTCAAAGGCACTGAGAGCGCCGATGGCACCATCACCGTCAAGGGCGCCCAGAAAATCCATGTGGAGAACTTCGGCGTCAATGACCCCGAACATTATTTCTATATGGTGCCTATGGAATTCCGCATCACTGATGCCGACAAAGGCACCGGATGGTTCTTCCCCTCGGCAACGCTCGAAATCGTCTACACTCCCCAGCCCGACGGCTCTTATGAGATGACCGCCGACGGCATCTACGGCCTCTGCCAGATTTCTGCCGAAACCGGCAACTGGGAATGGATGGGCTACGGCGACTACGCCATCAGCCTTAACCCCTTCTCACTCACAGCCGTGCAGGCTCCCGAAGGTCTGGAGACACAGCAGTGGAACGTGAAGTATTACGGCGACGGCCACATGGCCGACGTGGGCCTCCATGCCGGTAAAATCTACATCAAAGGCCTCATGCCCTCCAACCCTGACTCATGGACCGTGGGAACACTGTCAAACACCACGGCAACCTTTGAAGTGGGACAGTACATCGGCGTGTCAGACGATCTCCACTATTCCTACCTCTACGGCGGTCGCCTCCGTCAGGTGTATGACGAGAACTACGGCACCTACGTTGACGTAGTTGACCCCACCCGCACCATCGAGTTCACTTACGATCCCATGACCAAGCTCCTCAGCAACTGCCCCGGCATCACCACCGCCACCGCCTACGTTGCCGACGACGCTCCTGACAGTGACATCAAGGTGGCTAACTATATCATCCAGCCCACCATCCAGTATCTGGTGCGCAACCCCGAGGACGGCCCCGTGCCCCCCACCGAAATCAGCTTCGTGGCCTACGATGACAGCTACGGCTTCGGCTATGTTGACTTCACCTTCATCAACCAGGACACCCAGGGCTGCATCCTGCCCAAGGAGGATCTTTACTATCGAGTTTACTTCAACAATAAGCTCTTCACTTTCTATCCCGACGAATACCTGGTATTCTCAGAGCCTGTGGTTGACGTGCCTTACCTGCTCTCTGACATGTTTGACTTTGACGTGAGCGGTTATTCCCACACCTTCTATTACTATGCCGACGGCCTTGACTGGGTGGGCCTCCAGACCGTCTACAAGCCCGCCGACGGCAGCCCCGCGCTCTTCAGCCCCATCGTGTCGTTCCCGGTCAATAACGGCATCGCTGCCGCCGAGATGACTCAGAAGGAAGTGGCCCGCACCGAAATGTTTGACCTCCAGGGTCGCCCCGTGGCCAACCCCGTGGCCGGCGCGCTCTATATTGTCCGCACCACATTCACCGACGGAACCTCATCTGTCACCAAAACCATCAATCGCTAAGCAGATATGAAACTCATCAATATTGCATCCGCCATTTTCATGGCTCTCGCGGCGGTAGTGCCCGCTGCGGCTGTGGAAACTGAAGTGGAATTCTCCTTTGCTCGTCCCGGAGCCACTGAAAGCGCATGGGGCACCAACAAGCTTGAAAACTATGACGTGGCCATCCGCATCTCCGATCCCGGACTCGCCGGCAGTCAGGTCAAAGGCTTCTCATGCCCCCTGGCCACCACTGAAGATATGCGAAACTTCAGCGGCTGGATTTCAAAGAAGCTCACTCTCAACGACAATGAACGCAACGTGCCCGACGTGTCGGCCACGGCAAGCGTCGACCCCGCCACCAACATGCTCACCGTCACCTTCGATGAGCCTTACACCATCACCCGCGAGGGCGTCTATGTGGGCTTCTCGTTTGACATGGTTGAGCTCACTCAGGCCAACATGAAGCCCCTTATTATGGTGAGCCGCGCCTCAGAGGACGACCTCGACGGTTTCTGGCTCCACACCACTCGCTCTTACCACAAATGGCGCACGTTTGACAATCGCAAGCTCGTAGCCCCCATCTCGGTTTATCTGGTGGGCGAGTTCACTGACAACTGTGTGGCCGTGGGCAACATCCCCACCATCCGCACCAGCATGGGCGAGCCTTTCAGCTTCAACATCGGCCTGTCAAACTTCGGCACCGCCGCTGTCAATAATCTTGACTACGCTTACTCGGCCAACAACGGCGAGTTTACCGGCGGTGGCCACATTGACCTTGACCAGCCCATCCCCGCCCAGTTCGGCTCACGCGGCGAAGTGACCATTGACATCGACGCCATTGACCGCCAGGGCACCATGCCTCTTGAGCTGACCATCACCCATGTTAACGGCGAGCTCAACACCTCGTCAAACGCTTCTGTCACCTCACCCGTCACCATGCTCAGCTTCATGCCTGTGACCCGTCCTCTGATGGAGGAATACACCGGTCTGTGGTGTGGCTTCTGCCCCCGCGGTTTCGTCGCTATGGAGCAGATGGGCAAGAAGTATCCCGGCGAGTTTGTGGCTGTCAGCATCCACTCAAAGCAGCGTGACCCCATGGAGTGTATCTCCGAATTCCCCAGCAACGTGTCAGGCTTCCCCGCAGCCGTGCTTAACCGCACCACTCTCGTTGACCCCTACTACGGCACTTCGTCTGACAAGGAACTCGGCATCGAAGATGACTGGCTCAATCTGCGCAGCCAGGTGGCCATTGCCGACGTGGAGGCCATGCTTGACTGGGAGGACGACACTCATCAGCGCGTGGTGTGCCGCTCTTACGTGCGCTTCACCAGCGACTGGGATGGCGATGCTGACTTCCGCATTGCCTACGCCGTGGTGGCCGATGGCATTGACCATGTGGGCGACGATTATGACCTTGCCCAGTCAAACTATTTCTCAGGTGATAAATATGTGTCAGGCGAAGGCTGGGACGTGTTTGTCAACGGCGGCGAAAAGGTGTCAGGCCTGGTGTTTAACGACGTTCTCGTGGCCTTTAAGGACTATTACGGCGTGAAAGGCTCCGTGCCCTCCACCATCCGCTATGGCGAGAAGTATCTCAACTCCTACACCTACGACGCCTCGTTCCTCAACCTTCGCAATGTACCCATCGTGAGTGACTTCTCAAAGATTCGCTGCGTGGCAATGGTGTTTGACGGCAAGGGCAATTTCATCAACTGCGCTTCATCGGGCTACATCGGCACCTCAGGCATCGCCGAAGTGACTCCCGAGGACGGCACCACTGTGGCCACCACTTATTATGACCTCCAGGGTCGCGTAGTGGCCAACCCCGCCCACGGTCAGCTCCTGATTCGCGTTGACCGCTTCAGCGACGGCTCCACCCTCCCCGTAAAGATTGTCTACTGATAACAAACTGACATAAAACCTCGCGCCCCCGCAATCCTTCTGATGGTTGCGGGGGCGCTCGTTATGTGGCGGCCGTTCAGGCCAGGCATTCGTCAGGGGCGTTCACCAGTGTGAGGGTGGAGGTGGCGCGGGTGAAGGCGGTGTAGAGCCAGCGAAACAGCTCGCGCGGCCCTGAGTCCTCGCCGCCGGGCGAGTAAAGCGCGGAGGTGTCCACAAACACGTTTTTCCACTGACCACCCTGAGCCTTATGGCAGGTCACAGCGTAGGCATATTTCACCTGGAGGGCATTGTAGTGCGGGTCGCGCTTAAGCGCCCGCTGCGAGCCGCCGGCGGCCTCCAGGCGGCTGCGATAGAGCATGGCCAGCTTCTGGGGTTCCACTGAGGCTGCATCGGAGCTGAGGGTGTCAAGCATCACCTTGCAGCTCACATTGACGTCGCGGTCAGGAAAATAGAGGGTCACGTCGGCAAAGCGGAAGCCTTCAAACTGTTCGGTGGAGTGGATTTCGGTGACGGTGGCAATGTCGCCGTTGGCAATGAAGTCAAGCTCCTTGATGCTCTCGCTCCAGAGATAGTTGTTCTTGGCAATCATCAGGCGCTCGCCTCTCACCAGCTCTTCCTCGCTGAAAAACACGCCGTTGCGGATGGCGCGGTTAGCCGCCGTGGCCATTCTGTTGGAGCGGGTGATGAGGATTGTGGAGTCAACTCCGTCGGCGGCGTAGGCCGCTGAGAGCTCGTCAAGAAGGTCAATGCCGGAGATGGCCTTGACATCGCGCGCCGTGCGAAACACAGGCGGCTGAGGCTCCTCCTTGGTCAGCTCGCGGCGCAGGCGCGTTGCATTGTAGAGGATGGCTGACCCTGCGGCCTGGCGCACGGTCTCGGTGATGACGGCGCGGCTCACTTTCATCCCCAAGGCCCGCAGGGTGTCAGGGTTCATGGCCGGGGAGGTGTCACATCCCACCGGGGGGAGCTGAGCAGTGTCGCCCATGAAGATGAGGCGGCAGCCGGGTGCGCCGGTAAACACGTGCTCCAGAAGGTCATGGAGCAGCGAGCCGGAATGTTCGCTCTCGCTGTTGCCTATCATCGAGGCTTCGTCGACAATGAAGACGGTGCCGGCCGTGCGGTTCACATTGACGGCCACATAGCCGTCGCTGCCGGGCGTGGGCATGCGGTAGATGCGCCGGTGGATGGTCCATGCCTGAGCGCCTGCGGCGGCTGAAAACACTTTGGCCGCGCGCCCCGTGGGGGCTAACAGCACCGTCGGCGCGCCTACGCTGCGCAGGGTTCTCACCAACGCGCCAACCACTGATGTCTTTCCCGTGCCGGCATAGCCGTTGAGGATAAACACCGAGCAGGCGTCAGGCGCCGGCATGAGGGTGCAGAAGCGCGACAGAGCCGCCATCAGGGCGGTTTGCTGCGCTGTGGGGCTGAATGGCAGCTCCATCAGGAACCGCTCGGCAAATTCTCGGGTGTCCATCAGTCTTTGCCGGTTAGGATGCTTTTGATGTCGTGGAGCTTGTTGAGGGCTGCCATGGGGGTGAGGTTGTCGATGTCGAGGCTCAGGATATTGTCGCGCAGCTGGGTCAGCACGGGATCATCGAGCTGAAAGAAGCTGAGCTGCATGCCTGAGTCGGCAGCGGGCGCTGTGGCTTTGGGGCGGGGGGAGCCGCCGCGGTCGGCCCCGGCGGCTTCAAGCTGTCTGAGCACTGTGCCGGCGCGCTTGACAATTGAGGCGGGCATGCCCGCGAGCTTGGCCACATGGAGGCCGAAGCTGTGTTCTGACCCTCCGCGGGCCAGCTTGCGCAGGAACACCACTTTGCCGTCAATCTCTTTCACTGACACGTTGAAGTTCACTATCCGCTGATAGGTCTGCTCCATGTCGTTGAGCTCGTGATAGTGGGTGGCAAAGAGAGTTTTGGGGTGGATGTCGGCGTACTCATGGATGTGTTCCACGATTGACCATGCCAGCGAGATGCCGTCGTAGGTGGAGGTGCCGCGCCCCAGCTCGTCAAAGAGGATGAGTGAGCGGGGACTCATGTTGTTGAGAATAGAGGCTGCTTCGGTCATCTCCACCATGAAGGTCGACTCGCCAAGCGAGATGTTGTCACTGGCGCCCACTCGGGTAAACACTTTGTCAACCACGCCTATGCGAGCGCTGTCGGCGGCCACGAAGCATCCCATCTGAGCCATGAGCACGTTAAGCGCCGTCTGGCGCAGCAGGGCTGATTTACCGCTCATGTTAGGGCCGGTGATCATCATTATCTGCGGGCCTGAGTTTGACAGGCGTACAGTGTTGGAGATGTATGGCTCGCCGGCGGGGAGCTGGCGCTCGATCACCGGGTGGCGGGCCTCCACGAGCTCCAGCTCAAGGGAATTGTCCACAACGGGGCGGTTGTAGCGGTTCTCGGTGGCCACGCGCGTGAATGACCCCAGGCAGTCAAGCCGGGCGGCCAGGGTGGCATCGAGCTGAATGGCGGGGATATACTCGGCCAGGCGCTCCACAAGGCGGGTGTAGAGGCGGTTTTCAATCACCGCTATCTTCTCCTGAGCCCCCAGAATCTTCTCTTCATATTCCTTCAACTCAGGGGTGATATAGCGCTCGGCGTTGACCAGAGTTTGCTTTCGGATCCACTCCTGAGGCACTTTGCTCTTGTGGGTGTTGGTCACCTCGATATAGTAGCCAAACACGTTGTTATAGCCAATCTTGAGCGATGTGATGCCCGTGGCTTTGCTTTCGCGCTCCTGAATCTGCATCAGGAACTCTTTGCCGTGGAAGGCTATGCGGCGCAGCTCGTCGAGCTCNGGGTCCACNCCGTCGCGAATCACGTTGCCGCGTCCCAGNGCCGAGGGNGGATCATCGGCCAGCTCGCGCTCTATGCGCTCGCTCACGGTGGGGCAGGGATTAATCTGCTCTCCGATNGCCTTCAGGGCTGNCTGGCCGCTGTCAAGACATGCCTGCCTCACCGGTTCAAGGGCNCGGAGGGCTTCGCCGAGCTGNCGCACCTCGCGCGGGNTCACGCGNCCGGTGGCCACCTTGCCGGTGAGNCGTTCAAGGTCGCCTATGCGTTCCAGCCCTTCGCGGATGGTGTCGCGCGCNGCGGTGTCGCGAAACAGGTGTTCCACCACGTCGAGGCGNCTGTTGATGGCCGCCGGGTCCTTGAGCGGGAAGAGCATCCAGCGCCGCATCATGCGCGCNCCCATGGGGCTCACCGTGCGGTCAATCACGCTCAGCAGCGAGCGCCCTTCNTCAGTCATAGGCTCCACAAGCTCNAGGTTGCGGATGGTGAACTTGTCGAGCCTCACATATTTTTCCTCCTCCACACGCGTCAGGGCCGAGATGTGGCCTATCGAGGTGTGGCGGGTGATGTCGAGATAGTGGAGGATGGCNCCCGAGGCNACGATGGCGTTGGCCATGCGGTCCACGCCGAAGCCTTTGAGCGACGCTGTTTCAAACTGCTTGAGCAGGCGGTCNATCGCGGCGTCGTGGGTGAAAATCCAGTCATCGAGCTCAAACACGGCATAGGCGTTCTTGAATGTGTCGTCGAGCCGGCGGCGGTTGCCGCGCTCCACGAGCACCTCCTTCGGCGCGAAGTTGACAAGCAGCTTGCCGATNTAGTCAACGGTGCCTTCGGCGGTGAGAAANTCGCCGGTGGAGATGTCAAGGAAGGCTATGCCCAGNGCGGTGCGGCCAAAGTGGACCGCGGCCAGGAAGTTGTTTTCGCGGTTGTTGAGCACAGTGTCGTTGATGGACACTCCGGGGGTNACCAGCTCTGTNATGCCGCGCTTCACAAGCTTTTTGGTCAGCTTNGGGTCCTCAAGCTGTTCGCAGATGGCCACACGCTTGCCCGCCCTGACCAGTTTGGGCAGATAGGTGTCAAGAGCGTGGTGGGGGAATCCGGCAAGCTCCACATAGGCCGCCGAGCCGTTGGCGCGGCGGGTGAGGGTGATGCCGAGAATCTCCGAGGCGGTGATGGCATCGTCGGAAAAGGTTTCGTAAAAGTCGCCCACACGAAACAGCAACACCGCATCAGGGTGTTTCTGCTTCATTTCCAGATACTGTTTCATCAGGGGCGTCTCCACCACTTTCTTGGCCATCGCGTAAGGGNATTTTGAGGGGATTAGAATGTCTGGTTCTCGAATTCGGAAATCATGCGGCGCCATTCATCGTTGACGGGCATGCCGCAGCGGTTTTTGATGTCAAAGCCGGCAAGGGTGGTGGTGCATGAGGCGTGGGTTTCGCCGGTGCGGGTGTCAATGATACGCTGCTCCATGGTGACGCTTTTCTCGCCTATGGCCACGGTCTTGGTATAGACCTCGAGCTGTGAGTCAAAGTAAGAGGGGGTGTAGAATGAGCAGTTGATGTTGACAATCACCAGTGCTATTGTGTCCCAGTCAAGCGGACCGCCGAGAATGGTGCTGAAATAGGCCGTCTTGCCCATGTCGAAGAAGTTGACATAGATGGAGTTGTTGAGATGGCCCAGCATGTCAATGTCAGTGAAGCGTATCTGCAGCGGCATGTAGTGGTGAAATGGTCCCGGTGACTGAGGCACGCGGGGATTCTTTGATTGGGGAAGTTCGCGAGGTGTCATAGGATGTGTTGGTGTTAATGAAAAACCACATCGTGGATAACGTCCTTGCCTACAGCCTTGTTCAGCGCCTCCACGAGCTCGCGGCGGCGNAAGGTGAGCTCATTCTTGAGCACGGCCGAGGTGAGATACACGTGGAGCACTCCGTCCTCCACAAAGCGCCGGGTGGTGCGCCGGTTGATGCCGGGCCCCACGGTCTCGGCCCATAGGTAGCACAGGCGCTGCTCGTCATAGAGATTGGTCACGCCGTTCTGTTCGAGCATACGCTCCACGATGTTGCCTATCTGTTCAGGATATTTTTTTTTCATCGGAGAGAGTGAAGGTGCCGTCGGNCACGGTCCACATTCTGTGGGANCCGGCGGTGCGTTCGATTATGCTGTCAAGGTGGGTNCGGTTAGTGTCGGTGAGGAAAATCTGGCCNAATTCGCTGCCGTTGGCCACCATCTCCATTATGCGCTCCACGCGGCGTGCGTCGAGCTTGTCAAACACATCGTCGAGCAGCAGCATGGGGCGCAGGCCGGTGGTTTGATGGAGAAACTCATACTGGGCCAGGCGCAGGGCCACGGTGAAGGTTTTGCACTGACCCTGTGANGCTGTGCGCCTCACGGGCATCTCGCTCAGGGTCATGGCAATGTCGTCGCGATGAGGACCCACCGAGGTGTGACCCACAATCTCGTCGTGGCGGCGGGCGCTGTCAAGCANGGGCTGCATGGGCGCTCCGGCGGCCANNGGGCTGTCGTAGGTGAGGCTCACCTGCTCGTCCTCGCCGGCCACGGCGGTGTAATGGCGGCTGAAAATCTCCGTCAGGCGCGCAATCCACTCGGCTCTCCGCNGCGCCACCATCTCGCCGGCGGCGCAGAGCGTGAGCTCCACAACCTCATAGAGCGTGTGGTCCACGATGTGGTCACGNAGCATGCGGTTACGCTGNTCCAGNGCGGCGTTGTANCGCATCAGGGCGTCGAGATAGATGGGGTCGGCCTGTGAGATGACCATNTCCATCCATCGGCGCCGCTCTTCGCCTGCACCGCGCACAAGGTCGGCGTCGGCAGGGCTCACCATCACCAGCGGGAAGAGCCCAATGTGCTCGGTGAGNCGGCGATACTCCTTGCCGCCGCGCTTGAGGCTCTTGCGGCGTCCCGGGGCCATGCCCAGGGTGATTTCCTCCTCGGTTCCGCGGCGGTCATAAAGCGCGCGCGCCATGGCGAATGATTCGCCGCGGCGCACGAGCATGCGGTCGGCCGCGCCGGTAAAGCTCCGGCAGAGGCTCAGATAGTGGATTGCGTCAAGCAGGTTGCTTTTGCCCATGCCGTTGTTGCCCACAAGGCAGTTNACCTTGGGCGAGAACTCCAGCCGGGCTTCCGCTATGTTTTTGAAATTGGTGAGAGTCAGCTCTTTGAGAACCATCTCACACAGTAAGGATTTCCTTCTCTTTAGCGGCGAAGATATCGTCGATGCGCTTGATAAACTTGTCGTGGATTTTCTGCACGGCGTTTTCACCGTCCTTCTCCACATCCTCGGGCATGCCCTGCTTCACGGCCTTCTTCAGACCGTCAATGGCGTCGCGNCGGGCGTTGCGCACTGACATCTTGGCATCCTCGGCCTCGGCCTTACACTGCTTCACNAGNGCCTTNCGGCGGTCCTCGGTGAGCGGCGGGATGGCCAGGCGAATCACTTCGCCGTTATTCTCGGGAGTGATGCCGAGCTCGCTGTTGATGATGGCCTTTTCAATTTCCTTGAACATAGGCTTCTCCCAGGGGGTGATGGCGATGGTGCGGGCATCGGGAACCGACACGTTGGCTACGTTGCTGATGGGCACCAGAGAGCCGTAATATTCCACTCGGATGCCATCGAGGATTTTAGCGTTGGCCTTGCCGGCACGGATGCGCGCCAGGGTCTCGTCGAGATAGTCGACAGCCAGTTCCATTTTCTCCTCGGCGGGAGTCAGATAGTCTTTTACTTCCATGATTTATAGAGAGGGGGGATTAATCAGTAAACCAGAGTGCCCGTGCCGCTTTCGGTGAGCACCTTCTTGAGATTGCCGGGGGTGTCCATGTCAAACACCACGATGGGCAGGCCATTCTCCTTGCAGAGGGCNGTGGCNGTGAGNTCCATCACGCGGAGGCCGCGGCTGAGCACCTCATCATAGGTGATTTTGTCGAANTTCGTGGCTGTGGGNTCCTTCTCGGGGTCGGCTGTGTAGACACCGTCNACGCGAGTGCCCTTGAGCATCACGTCGGCCTTCACCTCGATGCCGCGCAGAGCGCTGCCGGTGTCGGTGGTGAAGTAGGGGTTGCCCGTGCCGCCGGCAATGATGGCCACCTCGCCGTTCTCAAGGCTTTCGATGGCGCGGCGGTTGGAGTAATACTCGCCGATGGGATACATGTTGAGAGCCGTGTAGACGCGGGCCTTCTGGCCTGCACCCTCCAGAGCGTTGCTCAGCGCCAGCGAGTTGATGACCGTGGCAAGCATGCCCATCTGGTCGCCCTTCACACGGTCAAAGCCCTTGGCGGCGCCCTGGACGCCACGGAAAATGTTGCCGCCGCCAATCACGATGGCCACTTCCACTCCCATGTCCACAGCTTCGCGAATCTGACGTGCGTAATCGGCAAGGCGCTGCGGGTCAATGCCGTAGCCCTGAGAGCCCATCAGTGACTCTCCACTGAGCTTCAGAAGCACTCGTTTATAGTTTGGTGTCATTCGAGTCAAAAAGTTATGGCCCGGCACACCACCGGAGCCTATTTCCTTACAAAAATAGCTCAACCGCCCGACACCCCCAAATTTTCCGCCATAATTTTCATAATAAAACCTGTTGGAATGGCGGTGGCGGTGGGGAGGGGGGATAAACGGCCAGCGGGCCTGTCGTCGCGACGGGCCCGCTGAATCAATTCTTTAACCTTAATCTTATACCATGAAAAACACAGTGCAATTAGCAATTACATCATTATAACNCGACGCCCCGCCGGATGGTTCACGGCGGGGCGGTTTTTTTTCAAAAAAAGCGGGGCGGNAATCAGTGGCGGCGCACNCGGACAATGTAGCTGTCAGGGGTGTCCTCCACATAGTCCACTTTGAGGCCGGCGTCGGTGAGGCGCGAGGCGAGTTCGGCGGCGGGGGGAAGGGTGTGGGCGGGAGTGGCGTTGCCGGCGTGGAGGGTGTTGATCATGTCGCGTCCGGCGCTCATGGCGAGGGTCACGGAGCCGCCTCCGGCCAGGTTCTTGTGGAAGAGCTTGATGATGGTTTCCAGCGGGCGGCTCAGGTGGGGGAGCATGTCCAGGAGGATGATGCGGTCATAAAGGGTGTGGACGGTGTCGTTCTCGATGTCGATGAGGAAGAAGCGCACCGGCAGGGGCAGGCGTGCGTGGTGGGTGTGGGCCTGCGAGAGCATGTCGCCTGATATGTCGGCGGCGTCGATGGCTCCGAAGCGGCCAACGGCTTCGGCCAGATAGGG
Source organism: Bacteroides sp. (assembly GCA_014802445.1). Lineage (GTDB taxonomy): Bacteria > Bacteroidota > Bacteroidia > Bacteroidales > Muribaculaceae > CAG-1031. Next base: position 48,945 of record JAAVCF010000015.1, read on the forward strand.
CAGGAGGGTGCCGGTGCCTGTTCCGGCATCAAGCACGGAGTCGCCGGGATGAATGTTGGCTGACTCTACAATGTGGCGCAGCTTGGCTTCTGTGCGTTCGCTGATGTTGGTGTTCATAATCAAAATTCAAGGATGAATGGTTTCACGTTGAATAACGCCATAAAGTTAGCTAATGTTTGCTTAAAAACGGGTCATAATGCGCCAAAAGGGTAAAGAAAAAGCTCCGTGCGGGGCACGGAGCTTTATAATGAGGGTGATATTACCTCTTGACAGGATTACTTGTCGAGGTGAGGACCGGCAGCTACGAGAGCCTTGCCGGCGGGGTTGAATTCAAACTTCTTGAAGTTGTTGATGAACATCTCGGCGAGCTTCTCGGCCTTTTCGGTCCACTGTGCGGGATCGGCGTAGGTGTCGCGGGGGTCGAGGATGGCGGGATCCACGCCTTCAAGCTGAGTGGGAACAGTGAAGTCGAAGATAGGAATCTGCTTGGTGGGAGCAGAGAGGATGTTGCCGTCGAGGATGGCGTCGATGATGCCACGGGTGTCGCGGATAGAGATACGCTTGCCGGTGCCGTTCCAGCCGGTGTTGACCAGATAAGCCTTGGCGCCGTTGGCGTTCATCTTCTTAACGAGCTCTTCAGCATACTTGGTGGGGTGGAGTTCGAGGAACGCCTGGCCGAAGCAAGCTGAGAAGGTGGGGGTGGGCTCGGTGATGCCGCGCTCGGTGCCTGCGAGCTTAGAGGTGAAGCCTGACAGGAAGTAGTACTGGGTCTGCTCGGGAGTCAGGATTGACACGGGAGGCAGCACGCCGAATGCGTCGGCAGAGAGGAAGATCACGTTCTTGGCAGCGGGGCCTGCAGAAACGGGCTTAACGATGCTTTCGATGTGGTCAATGGGGTAAGACACACGGGTGTTCTCGGTGACGCTCTTGTCGGCGAAGTCAATCTTGCCGTTTTCGTCAACGGTTACGTTCTCCAGGAGAGCGTCGCGACGGATGGCGTTGTAGATATCGGGCTCGCTTTCCTTGTCGAGGTTGATAACCTTTGCGTAGCAGCCGCCTTCGAAGTTAAACACGCCGTTGTCGTCCCAGCCGTGTTCGTCGTCGCCGATGAGGAGACGCTTGGGGTCAGTTGAAAGGGTGGTCTTGCCGGTGCCGGAGAGGCCGAAGAAGATGGCGGTGTTCTTACCTTCCTTGTCGGTGTTGGCTGAGCAGTGCATTGAAGCGATGCCCTGCTGGGGCAGATAGTAGTTCATCATTGAGAACATACCCTTCTTCATTTCGCCGCCGTACCAGGTGTTGATGATCACCTGCTCGCGAGAGGTGGTGTTGAACACAACGGCGGTTTCAGAGTTGAGGCCGAGTTCCTTGTAGTTGGTGAGCTTAGCCTTTGAAGCGTTGTAAACCACGAAGTCAGGCTTGAAGTCCTTGAGGTCCTCAGCGGTGGGGGCGATGAACATGTTGGTCACAAAGTGAGCCTGCCATGCCACTTCCATGATGAAGCGGACAGCCATGCGGGTGTCCTTGTTGGCGCCGCAGAAACGGTCAACAACGTAGAGCTTCTTGCCTGAGAGCTCGTTGACGGCGAGTTCGCGGATTTCCTTCCAAGCCTCTTCTGAGCAGGGCTTGTTGTCGTTCTTGTATTCTTCTGAGGTCCACCACACCTTGTCCTTAGAGTTGGCGTCGAGAACAATGAATTTGTCTTTGGGTGAACGGCCGGTGTAAACGCCGGTCATTACGTTGACGGCGCCGAGTTCGGTAACTGTGCCTTTCTCAAAGCCTTCGAGAGAGGGGTCAGTCTCTTCTTTGAAGAGTTCCTCGTAGGTGGGATTGTAGATCACCTCCTTGACATCCTTGATGCCGTACTGCGAAAGATCAATAGTACTCATTTGGTTAGAGATTGTTATGGGATAAGTTAATGTTGTTGTAGTGTCAAGTGTTTTTAACGATTGTGACGCGAATGTGAAAACACGATGCAAAGTTAGCTGTTTTTTGGTTTACAGACACATAATAATAAAGAAAAATTTCCTTATTAATGTTTTTTTGCACTTTCGCATGTCAGCCCCCTCCGGGGTGTCGCGCCAATGGTGAAACGCGGCATCGGCGCCAATGTTCATCCCTGGTGAATACATTTAAGCTTATTTTGCCTTTTTGGACACAAACGTGGCCAGGTTTCGCTTATATTTGAAAAATATTGTCTATTTTTGCGAAAAATATCCCGAAAATTCAATAACGATCGGTTTGGTCAATCTTTTCGTCAATTATGTCAGAATCTAACAGCAAGGTTGCTCTGTCTCAACTGTCGGCTCTGGAGCATTTTGTCAGTGAATACAGCGCTTTGGGCCATGACTATGTGTTAAGCCGCATCAATTCTTCAAGCCGGCTCAAGGGGGTGAATCGTGACCCGGTGAGAATCGACGGTATGACGTGGATTCTCTGCATGTCAGGGACAATGGACTTTGACATGAATCTCAATCATTGCCGCCTGACGCCCAACACTCTGGCCGTGTGCGGCCCAAACTCGCTGATGCAGCTCAGGGATATTGACTGGAGCAGCATTGACGCTTACATGCTGTTCGTGTCGTCGGAGTTTATCGGCAACTCCAATCTTGACCCCAATGTCATGGCTTCGGTGCCGGTGGCCATCTCGCCGAGCCAGGTGCCGGTGATGGAGGTGTCAGAGGCTGACAGCGAGATGCTTCGCAGCTACTTTGACCTCATTCACCGCAACACCCTGGGCAATCCCGACGACCTTTATGTGCGCTCCATCTCGCGCTGCCTCATCTCGGCGCTCTGTTATCAGGTGATTCAGTATGCCACACGGCGAGTGAAGATTGACGAGGCCACCCGTCCCCGCACCCGTCGCCACTCCTATGTCCATGACTTCATGAAGCTCCTCCACACCCATCACCACCGCGAGCGCTCCGTGGCCTTTTATGCCGGCAAACTTTTCATCTCGCCCAAATATCTCTCGCTGATTATCAAGGAGATGACCGGGCGCAGCGCCGCGGCATGGATTGACGAGTTAGTGATTCTCGAGGCCAAGAACATGCTCCGCTTCTCCGGCAAGAATATCCAGCAGGTGGCCTATGAGCTCAATTTCCCCAACCAATCCTCGTTCGGCAAATATTTCAAGCATCTCACGGGCATGTCGCCCAGTGAGTATCAACGCTCCTGACAGCTCAAAAAGCCAAGAGGATGAAAGCATTATGACTTGATATGTTTTTTTGGTAATTGGCGAAAAAAACGTAATTTTGCATCGTGATTCTTTATGTTTTTCCGGACGTCAGCCGGAAAAGTTCACTATAAAGGCAATTAACACCCTATTAAATACCACTATGAGTAAAGAGAAAAAATTCTTGACCTGTGATGGTAATCAGGCTGCCGCGCATATTTCATATATGTTTACCGAGGTGGCTGCGATTTACCCCATCACCCCGTCGTCCACCATGGCTGAATATGTGGACGAATGGGCTGCCGCAGGCCGTAAAAACATTTTCGGTGAAACTGTGCTTGTTCAGGAAATGCAGAGCGAAGGCGGCGCTGCCGGTGCCGTTCACGGCTCGCTGCAGGCAGGTGCGCTGACCACCACTTACACGGCATCGCAGGGCTTGCTGCTCATGATTCCCAATATGTATAAAATCGCAGGCGAACTGCTTCCCAGCGTGTTCCATGTGTCGGCCCGCACCCTTGCCAGCCACGCCCTGTCGATTTTCGGTGACCATCAGGACGTGATGGCCTGCCGTCAGACCGGTTTCGCCATGCTCGCCGAAGGCTCGGTTCAGGAGGTTATGGATCTTTCAGCCGTGGCACACCTTGCCACCCTCCGCAGCCGTGTGCCCTTCCTCAACTTCTTCGACGGCTTCCGCACCAGCCACGAAATCCAGAAGATTGAGATGATTGAGCAGGATGACCTGGCTCCCCTGCTTGACCGTGAGGCTCTGGCCGACTTCCGCGCTCGCGCTCTGACCCCCGAGGCTCCCGTGGCCCGCGGCATGGCCGAGAACAGCGACGTGTTCTTCCAGCACCGCGAATCATGCAACAAATACTATGAGGCCGTTCCCGAAATCGTTGAGGACTATATGGCCCAGATCAGCCGCATCACCGGCCGTGAATATCACCTCTTCAACTACTATGGCCACCCCGAGGCTGACCGTGTGATTATCGCCATGGGTTCTGTGACCCAGGCCGCTCAGGAAGCCATTGACCACATGATGAAGCAGGGTGAGAAAGTGGGTCTGGTGTCGGTTCACCTTTACCGTCCCTTCTCAGCCAAGCATCTGCTCAAGGCCATCCCCGCCACCGCCAAGCGCATTGCCGTGCTTGACCGCACCAAGGAGCCCGGCGCCAACGGCGAGCCCCTGTTCCTCGACGTTGTGGAAAGCTACAACGGCGTTGAGAACGCTCCCGTGATTGTGGCCGGCCGCTTCGGTCTGGCGTCAAAGGACACCACCCCCGTGCAGATTATCTCAGTGTTTGAGAATCTTGCTCTGCCCGAACCCAAGAACCACTTCACTCTGGGTATCGTTGACGACGTGACCTTCACCTCACTCCCCATGCTCCCCGAGATGGCTCTTGGCGGTGAAAACACATACGAAGCCAAGTTCTACGGCCTCGGTGCCGACGGTACTGTGGGTGCCAACAAGAACTCAATCAAGATTATCGGCGAGAACACCGACAAATATTGCCAGGCTTACTTTGCCTATGACTCCAAGAAGTCAGGCGGCTTCACCTGCTCTCACCTCCGCTTCGGCGACGAGCCCATCCGCTCAACCTATCTGGTGAACACCCCCAACTTCGTGGCTTGCCATGTTCAGGCTTACCTCCACATGTATGACGTCACCCGCGGCCTGCGCAAGAACGGCACCTTCCTGCTCAACACCATCTGGGAAGGCGAAGAACTTGCAGCCAACCTGCCCGCCAAGGTGAAGAAATACTTCGCTGACAATAACATCACCGTTTATTATATCAACGCCACCAAGATTGCCCAGGAAATCGGCCTTGGCAACCGCACCAACACCATCCTCCAGAGCGCATTCTTCCGCATCACCGAGGTAATCCCCGTTGACCTCGCCGTTGAGCAGATGAAGAAATTCATCGTCAAGAGCTACGGCAAGAAGGGTCAGGATGTGGTCGACAAGAACTACGCAGCCGTTGACCGCGGCGGCGAGTATCGCAAGCTCGACGTTGATCCCGCATGGAGCAACCTCACTCCCGAGGCTCCCGCCACCAACAATGACCCCGAATTCATCAACAAGATTGTTCGCCCCATCAACGCTCAGGACGGCGACCTCCTGAAGGTGAGTGACTTCGTGGGCATTGAGGACGGCACCTGGCAGCAGGGCACCGCAGCCTATGAAAAGCGCGGCGTTGCTGCTTTTGTCCCCGAGTGGAAAGAGGAGAACTGTATCCAGTGTAACAAGTGTGCTTACGTGTGCCCCCACGCCGCCATCCGTCCCTTCGTGCTCGATGCCGCCGAGATGGCTGCCGCTCCCTTCGGCGAAGACGCCACTCTGCCCGCCATCGGCAAGAGCTTCGAGGGCATGCGCTTCATCCAGAGCGTAGACGTGCTTGACTGTCTCGGTTGCGGCAACTGTGTTGCCGTATGTCCCGGCAAGAAGGGCGCCAAGGCTCTTGAAATGAAGCCCCTTGAAACCCAGCTCGACGTTCAGAAGGAATGGGATTACTGCGTTGCTTCCGTAGCCTCCAAGCAGCATCTCGTTGACGTGAAGGCCAACGTGAAGAACAGCCAGTTCGCAACCCCTCTCTTTGAATTCTCAGGCGCTTGCTCAGGCTGCGGCGAAACTCCTTATGTGAAGCTCATCTCGCAGCTCTACGGTGACCACGAAATGGTGGCCAACGCCACCGGTTGCTCGTCAATCTACTCCGGCTCTGTGCCCTCAACTCCCTACACTGTCAACGCCAAGGGTCACGGTCCCTCATGGGGCAACTCACTCTTCGAGGACTTCGCTGAATTCGGCCTCGGCATGAAGATTGCCACCGAGAAGCTCCGCAGCCGCGTGGGCGACCTCATGGCCGACATGCTCGAATGTCCCAAGTGCAGCCAGGAGATGAAGGAACTCGCCCAGCAGTGGCTTGACAACCGTCACGACGCCGCCATCACCCGCGAGGTTTCAGAGAAGCTGATGCCCCTCTGCAAGGCTTGCGGCTGCGACACCTGCAAGGCTCTCGTAGAGCTCGAACACTACATCGTGGCCCGCTCACAGTGGATTATCGCCGGCGACGGTGCCGCTTACGATATCGGCTTTGGCGGTCTTGACCACGTGCTCGCCACCGGCAAGAACATCAACGTGCTCGTTGTTGACACCGAGGTTTACTCTAACACCGGCGGCCAGGCATCGAAGTCAACCCCCATGGGCGCTATCGCCAAGTTTGCCGCTTCCGGCAAGCGCATCCGCAAGAAGGACCTGGGCCTCATCGCCTCGACCTACGGCTATGTTTACGTGGCTCAGGTGGCCATGGGCGCTGACCAGGCTCAGACCCTCAAGGCCATCCGCGAGGCTGAAGCTTACGACGGTCCCTCACTGATTATTGCTTACTGCCCCTGTATCAACCACGGTATCCGCAAGGGTATGGGTCACGCACAGGAAGAGGAGCAGGCAGCTGTGGCTTGCGGCTACTGGCACCTCTGGCGCTACAACCCCGCTCTCGAAGCAGAAGGCAAGAACCCCTTCACTCTCGACAGCAAGGAGCCTGACTGGAACCTCTTCGAGGACTTCCTCAAGGGCGAGGTGCGTTACGCTTCCGTAATGAAGCAGTATCCCGCCGAAGCAGCCGAACTCTTCGCAGCTGCCAAGGACAACGCACAGTGGCGCTACAACAACTATCGCCGTCTTGCCCGCCAGCAGTGGGGTCAGGATCCCGACCAGGCTTGATAGTCACTCACACATCCATTATAAAAGAGCTCCCTGCAAAGGGAGCTCTTTTATAATGGATGTGTGACGGGCGTGTCGGACTGTGAGGGCCTCCGGAGGGATGCTTTGCCTCCGGGTCAGCTCCGGTCAATCCGGAAGGTCTGCGTCAGGGGGTTGAAGGTGAGGTTGCGTCCGGGGAAGAGGGTGTCGAACGCGCCGCTGCGGGTCAGGGCGTCGGGGGCGCCGCAGGTCATCGTGCCGTTGGTCATGAGCCAGGCCTCATTAGCCATGGGGAGGGCTTCGTGGACATCGTGCGTGGAGAGCAGGATGGTCTTGCCATCCTGCACCAGGGTGCGCAGCAGCTCCATCACCTCAAGGCGCGAGGCCACGTCGAGAAACGTTGTGGGCTCGTCGAGCACAATCAGCGGGGTGGCCTGTGCCAGCGCGCGGGCAATCATGGTTTTCTGCCGCTCGCCGTCGCTCAGTGTGGCCGTGAAGCGATGGCGCATCGAGGCTATGCCGAGAGTGTGGAGCGCATGGTCCACCGCCTCGCGGTCAGAGTCCGAGAGGCGCCCGAAGAAGCCCGTGTAAGGCTGTCGGCCCAGCGCCACGGTCTGCTCCACGGTGAGGCCGCCGGCTCCCGAGCGGTCGGTGTAGACCAGGCTCACCATCTGCGCCAGCTTGCGCGGCGAGAGCTCGGCGAGCTTCCGGCCCATGATTGTCACCTCGCCGCCCAGAGCTGGCTGAGCGCCGCAGAGAGTGCGCAGCAGCGTTGACTTGCCGCAGCCGTTGGCGCCTAACAGCACCGTGATGCTGCCGCGCGTCAGGCTCAGGGACAGGGGAGCGGTGACCTCCCGCTTACCGTAGCCGCATATCAGGCCGGATGTTTCAAGCACGCTGTCCATCAGTTGAAATAGTGAAGCCGGCGGCGCCGGATGATGATGTAGAGAATCACCGGCACACCAATCAGCGGCGTGATGGCGTTGACCGGGAGGAGCCCTGTGGAGGGCATCACTGTGAGGGCCGCACAGAGCAGCCCTGTGGCCGCTCCGGTGAGCATAGTGGCGGGCACAAGAGTGGAGTGGGCCGACGAGGAGGTGAGGAACCGCGCCATGTGGGGCACGGCAAGGCCTATGAAGCCCACAGGACCGCAGAAGGCCGTGACAAACGCTGTCAGAGCGCCCGACACGGTGAGCAGTGCCCCTCGGGCGGCTTTCACGTTGACGCCCATTGACGCCGCATAGCGCTCGCCAAGCAGCAGCGCGTCCATAGGCTTTATGAGCAGCAGGCTCCCCAGGAGAGCTGCGATAACGGGCGCTCCGAGCCATCTCAGGCGGTCAAAGCCGGTCGACGAGAAGGAGCCCAGTCCCCACACCACATAGCCCTGAATGCCCTGCGCCGAGGCGAAGAAGCTCATCAGCGAAATGGCCGATGATGCCAGATAGCCTACCATTATGCCGGCTATGAGCAGCATGGCCCCCGAGCTCACCACCTTCGACATGGCCAGCAGCAGCATCAACACCACTGCCGCACCGGCAATGGCTCCCGCCAGCGCGCCCAGGCTTCCCTGAAGCACTCCGGCCGCTCCGCCGAAGAGGAGCATCACCACGGCCACGCCCAGCGACGCACTCGTCGACACCCCCAGGATGGAGGGTCCGGCAAGAGGATTGTTAAAGGTGGTTTGCAGCAGCAGGCCCGCCACGGAGAGGCCCGCGCCGGCAAGGATGGCCGTCAGGGCCATGGGCAGGCGCGTTTCGATGACTATCACCCGCCAAGCCTCGCGCTTGACGTGGCCCCCCGTGAGGGCGGCCCACACCTCGGAGTCGGGGATGTCAACGCTCCCGTGCCACAGACACACCGCCAGCAGTGCCACGGCTGCGAGGGCCGTGGCCGTCATTGCCGCCGAGGCGCGGCGCCGGCCGGGGGAGGAGGTGGAGGCGGAGGTCATTGGATTCGGTGGTAATAGCGGGCCTCAGGGAGGTCAGAGGCCAGCTCAGGGTGGAAAATGAGGATGTATTCAGCCAGCAGGCGTTCGGGATGGAAGGGAAACTCTTCGTAGAGATGGGTTTTCTTTGTGTCGGCCACATAGACATTCCCCTGCTGCCACGCTTTGAAGGAGGAGTAGAGCTGACACTCCGTCTCAAGGCTTTGGAGGCTCACGGGGGTGCCGAACGTCTTGAGCAACCATATATCGGCGTCAGAGGCCAGGTCAATCACTGCAGCAAGGTCAAGCGGCGCCGAGCCGGTGGTGTTGTAGCGCGCGAAAGGGTAGAGGGCTCCGGCGTCGGTGATCAGTCGCGCCATATAGCTCTGGGCCCCCGGCACGTACCACACGCCCGAAGTGAGCTGTTCGGTGAGCACCTTCGGACGCTCTGATGTAGCGGCTGCAAGATTCTTCAGCCGGGTGTACTCGGCCATCGAGCGGCTGAACGTCGAGTCGGCCTCGGCTCGCCGGCCATAGAGGATGCCGAGCAGACGCAGCCATTCAGCGCGGGCCTCGGGAGTGGTCTCCATATAGTCAGCCATCTCAATGACGGGAATCTTCATCTTGCGCAGCGCCGAGTGGTCACTGTCGGCATACGGTGACATGAGGATGGCGTCGGCATCGGCTTCGATGATGCGCTCTATGCTCGGTTCGGTGGCAATGCCGCAGTTGGTCATCGTGCCCTCCGCCAGGCGTTTTTTGACCGAGGGGAGGGTGATGAATTCGGCATCGGCCACACCGGTCACTCGGTCAAGCGCCCCCAGCTCCTCGATTGCGCCCATGTGGACCGCCTGTGTGACCACCGAGCGTTCCAGAGGCACCCTCACCGGCGTGATTCCGGCAGGGAGCGCAGGCATTGGAGCATCGCGCTCAATGAGTGCCAGGCGGCCGTAGCCGGCCCCCTCCTGCCAGGGGTTTGGGAAGTCAGCCTCAATCCATCCGTCGCGGTCTGTTAGGGTCAGGAAGCGGGTGTGGCGCGTCAGCGTGTCGCCCGCCGCGCCGTTGCGGTCAGCATCGGCGCCGCTGCGGCATGAAGGGGCCATGATGAGCAGCATGGCCACTGACAGAGCCAGTGACAGAGCCGGAGCCGGAAGTGAAATTTTAGTCATTGCGGGATTGCATGTTGCATTAAAAGTTGTATCTTTGCACCCGATTCGGGGCGTAGCGCAGTCCGGTTAGCGCACCTGCTTTGGGAGCAGGGGGTCGCGAGTTCGAATCTCGCCACCCCGACCACACCGTCAACGGGAGCTGTCACCATCATTGGTGTCGGCTCCCTTCTTTTTTCCGGCGAGCATGCCGCAGGCGGCGTCGATGTCCTCGCCGCGCGATGCACGGATTGTGGCCGTTATGCCCCGGTCATTAAGCCTGTCGCGGAAGGCCTCCATGTCGGCCTTGGTGGCGGGCTGGCCCTCATAGCCGGGGAAGGCATGAAAGCGGATGAGGTTAACGCGGCAAGGGATTCCGGCGAGCATCCGCGCCAGCGCGTCGGCATGGCGCAGGTCGTCGTTCACCCCGCGCCACATGATGTATTCCACCGAGAAACGGCGCTGGCCGCTCCAGTCGTCGCCGGTGCGGATTTTCTTCAGGATGTCAGGCAGAGGCCACGCTTTCTCCACCGGCATGATGGCCGCGCGGGCGCTCCCGAAAGGATTGTGGACGCTCAGAGCCACATGGACCTTCGTCTCGCCCAGAAGGCGGCTCAGAGTGTCGCCCTTGCCTACGGTTGACACCGTTATGCGCCTCGGGCTCCAGCCCAGGCCCCATGGCGAGGTGAGAATCTCGATGGCGCTCTTCACCGCATCGAAATTGTCAAGAGGCTCGCCCATGCCCATGAACACAATGTTGGTGAGCTCCTCGCTGCGAGGCACCGAGAGCACCTGATTGATGATGGCCGCCGTCGACAGATTGCCCTGGAAGCCACCACGGCCCGTCATGCAGAATTTGCAGTTCATGCGGCAGCCCGCCTGTGACGACACACAGAGCGTGGCCCTGTCACGGTCAGGAATGACCACGCTCTCGATGTCGCGGCCGCCCACGCCGCGAAACAGGCACTTGACCGTTCCGTCGGCCGACACGGCCTCGGCTATAGGCTTGTGGCGCCCGATTACGGCCACCTCGGCCAGGCGTGCCCTCTCGGCCTTCGACAGCTCCGTGAGGCTGTCAATCTCCGTGGCCCGCTTGCCGAAGATGCGCGCGGCAATCTGCCCGGCCTTGAACGCCGGCATGCCCAGCTCCTTTGCCAGCTCCCTGAGCTCGGCGAGCGTCATTCCAATAAGCTCTCTTTTTTCCATAGATGCAAAGATACGCAAAATTCCCTCATCCCCCTCAAAAACGCGCCGCCCCCCTCCGCTTTCACCGCTTATTTACGTTCATAATTGTTAAATCGGTTGAAAATAGGAATTTGGGGTCAGCAAATGAACACTTTTTTAGATGAAAATTTGGTGAATAAGTGAAACTGACGTATTTTTGCACGAAATTCGGCTATGTAGATAGACGTAAGTTCTGGAAACGCTTGTTTTGACAGCAATACACAGTAAATAATAAACAAATCAATAACAACAATTAACTTATGAGTTTCAAGACATTACTCAAAACCACGCTTGCAGTGGCCGTTCTTGGCGGAAGCTCGATGGCTTACGCACAGGAAACCACGACCGCGACTGTGACTTTGGCAGACAAGGAGACCAAAGTGCCTTGGTCGACGTTCGTTAAGGCTATCAACGATCCCAATTCTATCGAGGGCAAAGCTTCAGAGGCTCTCGTCAAAGCTTGGGAAGAGGCTCAAACTGACTCAATCAACGCCTTAGATGCGTTAAAGACCGTTAAGACCAAGCTTGATGAGTATGTAAAGGCCACTGCTGCTGCAGAGAAACTTTACAATGACTCTGTGGCCTATATTCCCACCCTTCAGACCAAGCTTAGTGATCTTAGAACTAAGCGAACCACCGCAAATGAAAACCTGACTAAAGCTACGGGTCAGTATCAAACTGCCAAGATTGACTACAATCAGGCTGAAACCAAGTATGAGACAGCAAGTGACAAGTATGACGCTGCTGTAACTGCTACCGCTACTGCGAAAGAGAAGTACGACGACTTGCAAACAGAGTATGCTAACTTGCCCAAGAAGACTGTCACAGGCCTTTATGATTGGTTGCAGAAAGTGAATACGCCCGCTCAAGATCTTGCCACTAGTGGCGAGAATGCAGATGCGGTGGTTTATTGGGCTATGGGTTCCTACACATACTTAGGCAAGGAGAACCCGATGCTGTTAGTAACTTATAGAAAGAAGGATGGAGAAGCTCCTGAGCCTTCTACGGCCGATAAGGTTACTCAATGGGAACATGGAGACTTGATGGAGTTCAATGATTATATAATGAGACTGACATCTTGGCCTAAACGACTTGCTGTTTATCTTGGTCCTGGGTATAAAGCAGCTTCCGGGCTTACTGCCGATTACCTTGTATTTAACGGAACTACACCGAACGATACCGAGTCACTGATACAGACCTCGGCAGCTGCCATAAAGGGACTCACCACAGATCCAACATATCTGGAGGAAAAAAAGACTGACGAATATGCCAATCCTTCTACCGCAGCGAACTATAAAGAGGTTCTTATCCCGAGAGCACTGACGGCTTGGGAAAATGCAAAAAAGGCTGAGTCGGATGCCCTTGCAGCTAAGACCACTGCCGAAACGACAAAGAACACTGCCCAGAGCACTATGGACGGCTATGATTCGCAGGTGAAAACTCTTGAAGGTCAGGTTTCAGGTCTCGATAGCCAGATTACTCCTCTTCAAGCTGAAATTGATGAGCGTAACGCAAACCTTCCCGCAAAGAAGCAGGCATGGGATGATGCCAAGGCAGCTGAAGATGCTTATAACACTGAGAGCGTAGAGCCCAAGCAGGCTGCCGCTGATGCGGCAGCAGATGCTGCTGTTAAGGCTCTGGCTGCTGCTGCGGCTGACGCCGAAAACAACGCAGCCATCGCAAAGGAGAACTATACTGAAGTGTTTCTCAATGGTGACATCACTCTGACCTCTGCTGCTGACTGCATCACCAGGGGTACAGGTGTGATTATCGACGGCCAAGGCCACGTCCTTACCAATGCTACAGGCGCTGCGTTCATTCAGGGCACATTCAGCGGCGAGCTCCACAATGTTGCCGTTAACGGTGCGTTCTCCAGCAGAAATTCAAATGCAGCAACTTTCGGTAACGTTGTTTACAACAATGGTAGCATCTACCGAGTGTATAACGACCTCACCACCCCCACTGATTATAACAGCTTAGGCGAACTCGGCTACAATGCCCGTACCGTTGCCAAGCTGAACTATGGTGTGGACTTTGCCAATAACCGGATTGTTCGTCTCACCGCCGAATCTACCGAATTTACTGTTTACAGCATTACCACCTATGATAATGGTGCTACTGCCACTACTCCCGCAGGTACTCAGGAATCTTTCTATGTTACTGATAATGGCTCAGAATTCATCACCGAAGGTGCTGCATCTGTGAATCTTGGCGACAATATTTTTGCCGTTTCGGCTGATAAGATTGCCACTGAGATCAGTAATGTTATCTACCCCGATGGAAAGAATATGGTGTGTGACAATGTTGAACTTAAAGACTTGAAGAACTTCTATTGCCCGGTTCAATTCCGCGCTGCGAAGTTTGTTTACAACCGTGCGTTCAAGAAAGGCTTTAATTCTGTATGTCTGCCGGTGTCGCTGAGCAGTGAATTCAATGCTGCGATTGACTATGTGGCCGACTACGATACTGAAACTCCCACCAAATTCTGGTTTAATACAACTGATAAAACCGAGCCCAATACTCCGGTACTGCTTAGCGCTAAAAACGACTTCAATAACATCGAAATTGAAGATGTGATCGTTAACCTCACTCCTGCCAATCAGATTGTTGTGGGAGGTACGAACGATGAAAGCTACGGCACCTTCAAGAATGCAACTCGCGACACCTTTGCCGGTGCATCCAATGGTTATAAGGTTTATGCTCTGAACAATGCCACCGGCAAATTTCAGGCTTCATCTTCAAGCACTTTCAATCCTTTCCGTATGATTCTCATGAGCAATACAGCCACCCCCACCGGCCAGAACGCTCCCCGCGCTATCGGCGTGCGCGATGAAAACGGCAAGGAAATCACCGTTGGCAGTGAAGGCGGCGACACTACCGTTGGAATTGACGAAGTGGCCAACGACTCTCTCGGCCTCAACGTTAAGGGTGGTGTAGGCGAAATCATCTTCACCGCTGATGCTGACCACGGCAAGGTTGATATCTTTACTCTCGACGGTCGTCGTGCCGGTGTGGCTAACGTGACTGAAGGCACTACCACCGTAAGCCTCGGCAGCGGTCTCTACATCGTGATGGGTCAGAAGGTGATTGTGAAATAATCTCCTCCACGTTCATTAATGCAAACATCGGAATTCAAGAGGATGCGCAGGCGCAACTCACGCATCCTCTTGAATCCTCCAAATCAACAGCCAACCGGGATGCAAATTAAACTTTTGGAACATTAATTTTGTTATACGAAAGAAAAGCAGTAATTTAGCAGCCGATATTGGTTTTGGCGTTTTGCAGTGACAAAGCTATAATGTTGATAACAATAAAAATTAATATATATGAAATACGAAAGACCCGATCTTGAAGAGCTGGAGCTCATTCTCGAAGGCTCATTCCTCGCTCAGAGAAGCGAAGGTGTAGATAAGGATCCCGATGAAGGTGATTTCGGCGGTGGTGACTAATCGCCCCGTTTATCAACCGATAACTCATAAAAACGAGGCCGTGTCGAGAAATCAGGCGCGGCCCCTTTTGTGTTTATAGTAGAAGAGATGGATTCGTCAGCTGTCCGCCGTCAGATCGAGAAACAAGGCTTCGGACTGTCAATGACCCGGGGCCGGAGTATGCGTCCTCTGATATGGGGCGGGAGTCACTGTGTGGTTGTGGCTCCGCTCTCAGGGCATCCTGATTCGGGCGACATAGTGATGTTTCGCCAGAAGCGTGAAGGTGGTGAAATAAGCATAGTTCACAGGGTTGTGGAAGTGAAGCGTGACAGTGACGGTGCAATCCTGTATGTGACACGAGGCGATAACTGCCTCTATAGTGAGACGTCCAGGCCGGAGGATGTGATAGGACGGGTGGTGGAAGTGGTTCGCACCGTCGGCTATAGACCTTGGTTTGTCATAGGGTCAAGAGATTTTAAGGTTACTGATGCTGCTTACAAGCGTTATGTTGGTTTCTGGACCGCTATCTGGCCGTTACGACGGATTTACTATATGGTGCGCGAGCGCTTTGAGGGTGTGAGGCAATTAATGGTGAAATTATTAAGAAAGGAGAACTGATGAAGGAACTGTTTATAGTGGCCGGTAATGCCTTTACCATCTCTGCGCCTGACAATGTGACGGGGATAGATACTATAATGCCTCGCTTTATGCCTTTTGTCGCTTCGGAGTATCAGGATCCGGCGTTAAATGTGGAGATTACTGCAGGAGTGCTCCCTGAATTATGTGGTGAGACGATTTATGAGCCGGACTATGACGGCATTGGGGCAGTGATACCTCGGACTTTCCGCACAGCCGATGGCGCCCTCGGGTTTGAGTTTTCGCATGTAAAGGAACAATGCCCGCGTTTGACAATGACTATGACGCAGACTTTAACGGAGGCTAAAATTTTCTATGTGGAAACCGCTCCTGCAGCTGACGCATTGTTTCTGAGTCATGCTCTTATGATAGCCTATGTGATGGCAACCGCAGCCACGGGTACATTGTTGATGCACGCTTCGGCGGTGGTTTCAGGCGGCAGTGCTTACTTGTTTCAAGGCCGCAGTGGCACAGGGAAAAGCACTCACTCACAGATGTGGCTTGAGAACATTGCGGGAACGGAGCTGCTTAACGATGATCATCCCGCAGTGAGGTTCAGCGTGGATGGCACACCGATGGCTTACGGCACACCCTGGAGCGGGAAGACCGATTGTTACCGCAACTCGGCGGCTCCTATAGGCGGCTTTGTGAGAATTGTGCGCTCGCCCGAGAACGAGCTCAAGCGCTTGTCGCCGCTTATGGCTTATGCCTCACTGACGGCCTCAGTGTTTTATCTGCCTTTCATGACCGAGGTTCAGCGCGATGTGCGCCATCGCACAATTGAACGTCTGGCGGCTATGACACCATGCTGCGATATGAATTGCCGACCTGACGCTGATGCCGCAATCGTGTGTAGCCAAGGCTTGCTCAATACGTAAAAAATCAATCGAAATGAAGATAAAGAAAGGATTCACACTGCGCACTGTAATGGGCCAGAACGTTGTGCTGGCAGAGGGTAACAACTCTGACAGCTTTGGAAAGATTATTACTCTGAATGACAGCGCTGCCACACTGTGGAAAGCGCTGGTGGGGAAGAACTTCGATGCCGACAGCGCCGCCGAGGTGTTGGTTGGCACTTACGGCATTGACCGGGCGCAGGCAATTGAAGATGTCAGCTATATCCTTGATAAAATGACCCGCAAAGGGCTCATAGAGGAATGATGGTGTAGTAAAAACGATAAATGGCTATGTCAAAAGAAAGCTCCGCGCTTAACAATCACTTCTTCACCCTGCTGAGAACGGGACTCTATGGAGAGTGGCCTGCCACGGCCCCGCTTCCCGCGAAGATTGACTGGGAAGGAGTGATGGCGCTTGCTGAAAAGCACGGAGTGACGGGCACAGTCATTGAGAGTGTGAGGTTTCTTCCTCCACATCTGAAGCCTGACCGGACCATCACAGCCGGAATGAATCGCTTTGCACTGGGGTTGATTCAAACCAATCTGATACTCGACCACACCCTCGGACGCCTGGCGGGATGTCTTGCTGAGGGCGGTGTTAAGGGCATAGTGCTCAAAGGGCAGGGGGTGGCACGATATTACAGGGTGCCTCAGATGCGGCAATGCGGCGACATTGATTACTTTGTGGGACAAGCCTCTTATGAGAGGGCTAAGAAGCTGTGCATAGAGTTGCTTAATGACGGTGACTGTCATGAAACGCCGCAGCATTTTGTGTTTCAAATGGGCGGGGTCGAGATTGAGCTTCACCGTCTGGTGTCGGATCACCTCCCCCGAAAAAGGAGCGCCGAATTTCATCAATGGATGGAGGAGAGCCTGCAGAGCCCTGCCGGACTTCGGAGTTTTACAACCGGAGGAGCGGAAGTGAGGTTGCCGTCATACGATTTTGACGCTTTCTATATTTTCTATCATGCATGGACACATCTGATTACCGGCGGCATAGGACTTCGCCAGCTGTGTGATTGGGCCATGATTTTCCATTACCATAGCGGTGATATCGATGCCGATAGTCTGGTGCGAAATATCCGTCGCTTCGGATTGACTCCCGGGTGGAAGCTGTTTGCTTACATCGCCGTCAATCATTTAGGAGTGGCAAAGGATAAGATTCCGCTTTATGACCCTAAATATGCCGGAAGATACGAAAGGATAGTGGCTGAAATAGTCAGAAGCGGTAATTTCGGCTATCACTCCGACGCCGGCATACGCATGACCAATAAAGGACGCGGGTTAGGGGTCAAGCTTGGCAAGGCGCGCAGCCTTGTGGAGTATTTATTTACAATGTTTCCTATCATCCCCGGGGAGGCAACGAGGATTTTCTTTAACCGATTGTTATCCGGCACGTCATCATCCGTCAATAGGGTGATGCGCGCACTTATGCGTAAATAACCATGAAGCAGATTATAGAACGCATAAAAGACTATTGGCAGTATATGTGGCGCCTGTCCGAAGGCTTTCACCGCGCGGTTGTGTTGCGGACGCTGTTAGGAGTGGTCAGGGTAGGGGTGGTGCTCACCTTCATCTGGCTTAGCAAAACGGCTATTGATTGTGCCACGGGCAAGCCGCTCACTTCCGAGGTGAGTCTGACGGGATGGTTTGCAATGATGGTGGTGTGTATTCTGACGGACATGGTGCTGGCGCAGAGTGTGAAGTTTATTGAGACGCGCACTATTTTGCGGATGAACAATGGAATTAACCGCCGGCTCTATAATGTGTTGATGAGGATGCCGCTTGTTAACGGACGGCAGGGGTTTCACAGCGGCGACATGCTCAACAGGCTCACTGTCGACGCCAAGGATGTGGCCACATTCGCTTTGTCTGAATTGCCCACTGTGGTGGTGCTCATGGTGCAGCTTCTTGGAGCTTTTGTGTTTCTGTCGTGGCTCAATCCTTACCTGGCTTTAGCGCCGGTGGTGGTGATGCCGATATGCATTTTGGGCAGTAAGCTCTATTTCAGGCGTCAGCGTCGGCTGACGGCCGACCTTCGCCAAGCGGAAAGCGATATGCAAATCTCCATACAAGAAGGGCTCAAGCACAGGATTGTGCTAAAATCATTGGAGTGTATGGAGGAGCTTGACAACAGGCTCAGGACCATCCTTGATGTGCTCGACGTGACTAACCGGGAGCAGGCGCGTCTTTCGGCGGCAAGCGGTTCTATGGTAAGGTTGGGATTTATTATTGGCTATCTCACAGCCTTCGGGTGGAGCATCTTCAGCCTGAAGGCAGGCATAATAAGTTTCGGCACTATGACCGCTTTTATCCAGCTTGTCAGCAGGATTCAGCAACCTATTGCCGGCCTGGCAAGTTACCTGCCTACATTTATCACTGTCTCCGTGGGTCTTGACCGTTTGCGGGAGATTGACGTGGAGTTGCAACACGATGAAAGAGTAGGTCGATGTGATATCACCCCGCATGCAGGGGTACGCGTAACAAATCTCTCGTTCAAATATGAGTCAGACAGCAGCGAGGTGCTGTCTGGTTTCAGTCATGATTTCCTCCCCGGAAGCCGCACGATGATTGTGGGGCAGACCGGTGCGGGAAAAACCACTCTCATAAAGCTACTGCTGGGCTTGCTGAAGCCGGACAGTGGAAGCGTAGAGCTGTACGGAGGTGGAGAGTGTCGGACGGTGACGGCGTCGACGCTTTGCAATTTTGTTTATGTGCCGCAGGGAAACTCGCTGATGCACGGTTCAATCCGCGATAATCTCCTCCTGGCCAAGCCACTTGCCACTGATAAGGAACTGACCGAGGCGCTCCATACAGCTGTGGCTGATTTTGTGTGGGAACTCCCGCAAGGCCTTGACACATCATGCGATGAGGCCGGAGGAGGCATTAGTGAAGGGCAGGCGCAGCGCATTGCCATAGCCCGAGCACTCCTGCGCCCCGGCAAAATTCTGGTTCTGGATGAGTTTAACAGCTCCCTTGATGTTGACACGGCTGCCACTCTGATGCGCAGAATCTCAGAAAAGTGTGCTGACTCCACAATCATTATCATAGCCCACCACAGGTCAGCGATAACTCCTTATTGCGACACTGTTTTGAATATTGAGGCAAATATGTGAACAAAGGGTTCACATGAGGGCTGAGAATGAGTTGATTCGGAATTTTTTTGTATCTTTGCGCAGCAAAATGGTATCTCTTGGAAGAGAGAGTAAGCGTTGCCCACATTTCTATATGCAGTTAGATGTTGATAATAAGGACGTTGCGTTAGCGCCAGATGGCGTTAGCGAAGCCGTATGCATGCCTAAGCGCAAATGGTTTGTGGCATTCGTGAATCATAACACCGAGAAGGCGTCTCAGAAACGCTTGGAAGAACTGGGCTATGAAACATATGTGGCCAAGCAGACTGTGATGCGTTTGTGGAAGAACGGCAGGAAGGCCAAGGTTGACAGGGTCATAATACCCTGCATGGTGTTTGTCAAATGCACAGAGGCCGAGCGACGTCAGATTGTGTCGCTGTCATTTATCAACCGCTTCATGACGAATAAGGCAGCCGCCGCACCTGAGGGGATGAACAAGCCCGTAGCCACTATTCCACAGAATCAGATTGACACCCTGCGTTTTATGCTCGGTCAGACGGACATTCCGGTTGACTTTATTGAAACCCCATTGTTGGTTCATGACAAAGTTAGGGTGATTCGCGGCCATCTCAGCGGCATGGAGGGCGAGGTCATACAAACTGCTGACGGCAAGAGCGAGGTGATTGTTCGCATTGACCTGCTCGGCTCGGCCAAACTCTCAATTGACACCATTAATCTGGAAATACTGAAATAAACCAATCATAACATACACATCACAAATCCTGACATCACATGAAGATTAAGACCATCATAGGAGGACTGATTGGAGCCACGTTGTTGGTGAGCTCATGCTCCACCCCCAAGAATGTCACTTACTTCCCCGAGCTTTACAACGGATCAATGGTTCAAGCTGAAAGAATCCTTGATATTAGGGTAAAGCCTGAGGATAAACTGTCCATTGTGGTCAGCACTCAGGATCCCAGCCTTAACAGCCTGTTTAATCTGGTGTCAACGCAGAACCGTATAGAGCAGACCACCTCGTCGACAAAGACGGTTGGGGGCGCGGCGAGTGGTGGTAGCAGTCAACTGTCACTCTACACGATTGACTCTTATGGTGACATCAACTTCCCTGTACTGGGCAAGCTTCACATTGCCGGTCTGACACGTCAGCAAATTGCGGAGAAGATTGCTGAGGACCTGATGAAGTCGGCTCTGGTGAAGGATCCCATTGTATCAGTTGAGTTTGCTAATGCCGGCGTGTCGATTATCGGTGAGGTGAAAAGCCCCGGCCGTTATGAGTTCAATAAGGACCATCTGACAATCATTGACGCGATTGCCATGGCTGGTGACCTGACAATGAACGGTATGCGTGAGAACATTTTGGTGATGCGCAATCTTGGCGGCGGACGTCAGGAGGCTTACCGTGTGAATCTGCTTAACGCCCAGGAACTGGCATCATCTCCCGCTTTCTATCTCCAGCAGGACGATATGATTTACGTAGAACCTAACGATAAGGCCAAGCGTGAGACAACTCCTAACGGCAATACCCCCTACACACCCTCGTTCTGGGTTTCAATAGGATCGTTTGCCGTGACAATCGCAACCTTAATTATCACCCTTACCAGATAAAATTATGGCAGAACTCAAGATTGCACCGAACAGACACAAAACTGCGAACTCGTCAGGCTCTGTTCCTATTGCCGACATCTTATTCATGACCCTTCGCCACTGGCCATGGATAGTGTTGTCAGTGTTTATCTGTGTGGGAGCGGCATACGTCTACCTCCTGCGAACGCCGAATGTTTACAGCCGTTCGGCCGAGGTTATGATTAAGAACGACAGAAAGGGTCAGTCGGCAACAGGTACTGATGACTTTTCAAAACTCGGTCTTTTTCAGGCTAATACCAACATCCAGAATGAAATGACCAACTTCAAGGCTAAGGACTTGACCGAGGAGGTGGTTAGGCGTCTTTCGCTTGATGTGTCATATTATCACAGTGGCACTTTCCACGATGTTGTGGCATATGGTTATGATTTGCCGGTGAAAGTGGATATATCTGATTATCCCATTGAAAGCCGTTTCTCAATGGATCTCAATGTGGCGAAAGATGGTAAGGTAACTGTGAAGAACCTCAAGGGTGCCGATAGCGAGGAGTTTAAGAAGACGTTTACGGGCAGGCTTAACGACTCCATTCCAACCCCTCTGGGTGTGCTTGTTGTCTCTCCCACAAAAAGCTATCGCAAGGGAGAGTCTGTGGCGCTGATTGTGAAAAAACAACCTCTGACAGCGGCACGTGATTCATATAATGGCCGCCTGTCTGTAGCGATGTCAAATGAAAAGGGCACAGTGCTTACGCTGACTTTTGCAGACCAGTCGCCGCAGCGTGCAGATGATTTCTTGAGCACACTTATCGGTGTGTATAACGAGAACTGGATTCGTGACAAGAACATGATTGCAGTGTCAACCTCAAACTTTATCAACGAACGTTTAGGTGTGATTGAGGGTGAGCTTGGTAATGTGGACTCTGATATTTCATCATATAAGAGTGCGAATCTGGTACCTGACGTAGAAGCTGCTGCTTCAATGTATATGAGCCAGAGTCAGCAGACACAGGCTCAGATTCTCGAAGTGAACAATCAGCTGTCAATGGCCCGTTATATCCGTTCCTATCTTACAGCCGATGGAGCTTCCGATCAGCTTCTGCCCGCTAACACCGGCCTTCAGAGCAGTAACATTCTTTCGCTGATTAACGAGTATAATGACCGTCTGCTCCAGAGAAACAATCTGCTTGCAAAATCATCGGAGAAGAACCCTATTGTTATCCAGCTTGATGAACAGCTCAGCGCTCAGCGTGCTGCGATTGTGCGCACGATTGACAATGAGATTATTGCACTGAACACTCAGCTCAAATCTCTCCATGGCACCGAAGCGCAGACAATGTCGCGTATCGCATCTAATCCCACTCAGGCCAAAAACCTTCTCTCAACCGAGCGTCAGCAGAAAGTGAAAGAATCACTTTATCTTTTCCTTCTGCAGAAGCGAGAGGAAAACGAGCTGTCACAGGCCTTTACGGCCTATAACACTCGAATAGTGAACCGCCCAGGCGCGTCAGGCATACCTCCCACTCCTAATCGCCGCAATATTCTGGCCATGGCCTTCCTGATTGGTCTTGTAATACCGTTCGGCGTGACTTATGTGAAAGAAACTAACAACACTAAGGTACGCGGACGTAAGGATGTGGAACATCTGGCAGCGCCTTTCCTCGGTGAGATTCCTCAGTACAGTAGTGACTCAAAGAAAGACAAAAAGGATGCAGGCGCGGATTCTCATGCCATTGTGGTTAAGGCTGGTAAACGCAACATTATCAATGAGGCCTTCCGTGTGCTGCGTACAAATGTGGAATTCATGTGCAGCTCCACCGGTGGCAACAACGTACTGGCCATCACATCGTTCAATCCCGGTTCAGGTAAATCGTTTATTACGGTTAACCTCGGTATGGCTATTGCACTTAAAGGTAAAAAAGTGCTCATCATTGACGGTGACATGCGCCACGGTACGGCATCAGCTTATATAAATTCGCCTGAACAGGGTCTGTCAAACTATCTCACCGGCGCTGATAATGACCTTTCGTCATTGATTGTGCGTGATGGTGTGTGTGAGACTCTCTTCTTCCTCCCCATCGGTTCGATTCCCCCGAATCCCACTGAGCTTCTTGAGTCAAAGCGTTTCGGTGAGCTCATTGCCGACCTCAAGCCTCACTTCGACTACATACTGATTGACTGTCCGCCTATTGAGGTGGTTGCAGATGCGCAGATTATCGACTTGCATGTTGACCGCACGTTCTTTATCGTGCGCTCGGGTCTGCTTGAACGTTCGATGCTCCCTGACCTGGATCGATTGTATGATGAGAAGAAATACAAGAACATGGCTTTCATCCTCAATGGCACCCGCAACGAGCAGGGACGCTATGGTTACAATCATTCTTACCGTTATGGCTATGGTTACGGCTACGGTTACGGCTACAACTACGGCAATGGTAAGAAGAAATCCTGAAAGATGGACTCTATCGGCCGGATATAGTTAGCTATATCGGTACCGTTAATACTTTCTCATTATTGAGAGAGTTGATAAAACAAGGCTTTTGCGCTGAATCACAGTGCGAAAGCCTTTGCTTTGTTGGGTTGTGGGTTGATCAATATCGTTAAAAGCAACTGAAAATAGCAACGTGTTGCCGTATGTGCATTATTGAGGGCCCGGTTGCAGCAATTTACGATGGTTGTGGTAAGGATTTTTTCCAGTGCCATACCGGTGAGGTTTCATTATTATTCCGGCTGCAAGGGGCCATAGAAATAGGATGCAGTGGCACCGCCGTCGATAAGGAAATCCGCTCCGGTGATGAAAGCCCCTTGCGGACGCATTAGCAGTTCTGCTACGTTTGCAACCTCATCAGCGGTACCGGGTCGTCCGGCAGGACATTTGGCGAACATATTCTTGTAGAAGTCGCCACGAGGGCCGTTGAACTCGTCGAGAGCAAGCGGAGTTACGATTATACCGGGAGAGATGGAGTTGATGCGTGCGCCTCGTTCTCCCCATTTCACAGCCTCGGCCATCACTCGCTTTACATTGCAACGCTTGGCCATCTGATAGGCATGAAGAGTGTTCTCGATATTCTCCGGCTGAAGCATTGGAAGAGAAAGAAGCTCCTCTGTGGGGGTCATGGCTAAGAGACGGTCCTGTTCCGGAGTAAGAGCGGCCATGCGGTGTCCTGACTGGCTGGAGATGGTCACTCCTGTTCCACCTTTGGCAATCACTTTACCAACTTCTTCAAGCAGTACAGCCGTACCGTAGAGATCCACCTTGAGGATGGCCTCTATCGGTGCTTGCGAAGGGGAGACTCCGGCGGCATTGACCAGCATGGTTATGTCGCCGTATTTCTGAGCCTCAGCGATAATACCCTTGATTGATTCACGGCTTGAAAGATCCATCTCCATAGCCACGACATCAAATCCTGCCTTATTCATTATGTCAGCGATTGTCTCGGCATTCTTGACATTCTTGTCGCCGATTACAATCTTCATTCCGTAGCCCATGCGTCGGGCTATCGCCATACCTATCTGACCTGCACCGGCCAGTATCATTACATCTTTCTTCATAATTGTGAGTTTTATTATTAAAACGCAAAATTACCGTTTTTTACTTAGTTAAAACTTTCACTACCATCGGTGAAACTCACACATATTTACCTAAAGTATTATCTTTGCAGAATGGCGAAGCATCTACATGAGTTAATAGTGAGCTCCGAGGAGTTTGGCTTAATCAACTCACCGGCGTTCTATGACTGCATAGTGCATCTGATATGCACCGGCGGTAGAGGAAGTTTTTTATATAATGACCATCGTTTCGAGATAACACGGAATGATATTGCGGTTATTTCACGTCCTCAGTTGGTTTCGGATATAGCATCGGATGAGAACTTCCGTTGCGAGTATATAGCTGCTCCCGATAAATTCCTTCATAATCTGCTTCCAGCAAATAACTATGCCATTCAGGGTTGCGTGAGCCTGTTCGACAATCCGATTATCAAGGTCAGCGACATAGATGCCTCTCATTTCCGTACTGACCTCGCCAATATAAGAAGCCGCGTGGGAAATACAGACCACAAGTTCTATCAAGAATTGATGGGTAGCTTGTTGCAGACTATGGTCTATGACCTGTTTGATTTTCATGCCAAAACCAACCACAACATTCTTACTACCGACCGGGTAGGCTATATCACCACACAGTTCTTTGCGCTGATAGAAGGAGGAAGACCGAAAACCCAAAGGGAGGTGTCCCATTACGCTGAGCAACTTAATGTAACGCCTAAGTATCTGTCCGATACGATAAAGCGTGTGACCGGCAGCAGCGTGTCAACACATATCAACAATGCGGCTACGGCGATAGCATTATCCTATCTTAAGGACAGCAAAAAATCTGTATCTCAGATATCCGATGAGATGAATTTCTCTTCGTTGAGTTATTTCAGCCGTTTCTGTGTGAAGCATATCGGGATGTCTCCTGTCAAGTTTCGCACAGCGGGAGCCAGGGACTAATGCTGTCAAAAATCAACTAAGGCTACGGAGGTATTCATTCCGCAGCCTTAGTGATGGCATAATAGTGGGAAACGGAGTCTTAGCTTATCGCCAGCCCATGAACATCTTGGTCACTTCACCATCGTGATGGTCGAAAAAGAGGCTCTTGCCGGTGTCGAGTTTTGCGATTTCTGCCATATCCTCGTCGCTGAGAGTGAAGTCAAGGATATTGAGATTCTGTTCCATGCGCTCTATATGGACAGATTTCGGAATTATGATAACACAACGCTGCACAAGCCAACGGAGTGCCACCTGTGCCACCGACTTACCATATTTCTTGCCTATTTCTTCAAGCACCGGATTGGAAAAGAAGTTGTTGCGACCCTCGGCAAGAGGCCCCCACGACATTATGCGACAGCCGAACTCCTCCATGTATTTCTGAGCCTGCACCTGCTGGTCGAAGACATGAGTCTCCACCTGATTTACCATCGGAGGAATCTCCACGTTGCTTGCAAGATCAATGAAGTGGTCGGGATAGAAGTTGCTGACACCGATTGCACGGAGTTTTCCCTCCTTATATGCTTCTTCGAGAGCGCGGGATGCCCCATAGCGGTCGCAGAAAGGCTGGTGAAGCAGCATGAGGTCAATATATTCTGTGCCGAGCTTACGGAGGCTTTCATCAATGGATGCCTTGGCTTTTTCGTAGCCATAATTGGAAATCCACACTTTGGAGACTATGAAGAGTTCGTTGCGGGGTATTCCGCTTTTGGCTATCGCAGCTCCTACGCCTTCTTCATTATGATATGCCTGAGCGGTATCGATCATGCGATAGCCCACTTTTAGTGCGTCGCTGACGCATTTTTCACATTCAGCGGGGTCTACCTGATAGACTCCGTAACCTATCTGCGGCATTCTAACGCCGTTATTTAATTCGATGTATTCCATAATCCGTATTCTATTTTTCTACATTATATTTTATCCAAAGGACATCATTCTCAAGCTTCTCAACGGATTGAAGCCTCAGTTTAGTCGGGAGTTTAGACTGGTCTGCAATGCCGTCAAACATCGCTCTCCAACCTTCGCGACCGTCAATGCCGGGAGCGAGCAGAAGGCTAACTTCGTCAATCAATCCCTCGGCGAGAAATCCGCCGTTGATTAGTCCACCGCCAAGCACGGCAAGACGTTTCACATCGAAATCATTGCCTAAAGTATCCATTGCATCGGCAAGGTCTATTCCGTTCTTGCCGGTAACAATGTATGAAATGCCTTTTTCCCGGAGATAGTTTAGATATTCAGCCGGAGCATTCTCGGAAGTAAGTATCAGCAACGGACGCCCGTCATCCATTATTCCGCTTTTCCATTTCAGAGTGCCGCGGGAGTCAGGACATACATGAAAATCATTCCGACCGATTGCTCGGAATGTTTCTTTCTTGCCTATCGGAGTGTTGTCTTTGGCTATAAACTTCTCGGGCAAAGCGTAATAATGCTCCATAGTGACACGTCCCTCAACCGATGCCTTGCAGTCAAGAGAATCAAGGGTTGTGTAATATTCGTCGCCGCTGATTTTATCAACCATACCGCAGTCTATGCGGCCGTCGATTGACTCAACCATGTGGCATATAATATAAGGTCTGCTCATAGTATATCATTTTTTTAATCCAAGACGTTCAAGCCAGTTGTCCACACTTTTCCGGGCGGAAGACTGATTTTCTTGTGCAACTTTACCCTGCACGGCAAGTCCCTTACCGGTCAATGTGTTGGCTCCTTCACAAGCTGCCGCTATCTTACGGTCTGTTCCTCCCATGCCGCTGCCCTCGTGAGTGATGAAGGGGATGACGGTCTTGCCGTTCCAATCGTGCTTTTCGATAAACGTATAGACACACATCGGAGGATTACCCCACCAGTTGGGATATCCGAGGAAAATCACGTCATAGTCCTCAACTTTTATATCACCCTTTATGGCAGGTCGCGCATCAGCCTGAAGTTCTTTCTTTGCAATCTCAATGCACTCGTTATAGTCACCATGGGTATAATCTTTCTCGGGTACAATCTCAAAGAGGTCGGCACCCGTGGCATCAGCAATCATATCTGCAATGATATGGGTATTGCCTTTTTCGATATTACCTACATTGTAGTTCTCACCGGTATGTGAGAAGAACGCTATCAGTTTCTTTGAATCTTCATTCAAAGCGCTTTGCGATGACTTCCCATCTGTTTTCATTTCAGTATCTGTTTTTTTATTTGTTTCTTCTGACTTGCTCGCCGCTGCCGAACATGAGCTCATGCCTAACAGAGCACACAGCCCAAGCAATAATGGTTTTACGAATCTGAGATTCATCTTTTTTGTTTGCAAATATAACAATCAGATTATAATAGCAAGGTTTCACAAAACATGGCAAAACTTTCACTATTCTACCAAATCGAAAAAAGTGTCAGATATTATCGAATATAACGAATCTTTTTTGAAGCTATAACAGCACATAACGGCACCGGAATAACACAAAAAAACGGACAGATTTCATGGTGCCTGAGTTTTTCATAGAAAGGCAGGCACTCCCTCTGACCCATCGAGGGAGAATGGATATGAGAACTTAGGAGCGCGGATGCAGCGTAATGGTGAGGATTTTTTGGGGAAAGGGGTGAAGTGGCGGGATTTTTCACTAATTTTGCGTGGTAACGTTCAGATTCAACTTTTCAACCTGTTTCCGGAATATGAAAAAGCTTATTTTCACCATATTTGCGCTGTCGGCTCTTGCCGTGGCGATGACATCCTGCGGCGGTGGCCACAAGAGTGCTGAGGTCACTGACGAGCAGACTTTTCAGCTCTCCGAAGCCATCCGCGCCCATGATTACACCACGGCGTCAGTGCTGGCCGACTCAATGGCCCTCTATGTGGACGACCTCACTCCTGACCAGACGGTGACGGTGCTCATGGCTTTCCTCGAGGTCCACAACAGGGCCGTGGAGGAGGGGCGCGCCGAAGATGACCTGGAGACGCTGCGGAAGTTTGTCGACGTGTATGACATCGCTCTGTCGCTGAACCCCAACGACATGCGCGCCGCATTCCGCGAGGCTGTGTCGCGCAATCCCGAGCTTGACTTTGAGAAGAGCTACTCCGACTTCCGCCACGCGCTCGCCGAGTATGACGCGCTGCAGGACTATGGCGAAGTGGAGCAGGCCCCGGCCGCACGTCCCGACACCACCAAAACCACCCCTGCCGATTCAGTGGACACCTCGGCCAAAGTTTCTCTTGACGTAGACTGACCATGACCTCATCAGCCGTATCATTCAAGGAACGCCTCACGGCCTTCCTCCGCAGCCGCTCGCTGCTCACATTCCTCGCTTCGGTGGCCGTGATTGCCGCTGTGGCTTTCGCTTACTTCTATCCTGATGCCGTGCAGGGCAATGTGCTGCGCCAGCACGATATGCAGCAAGGCATAGCCAACGGTCAGGAAGCCAAGCTCTTTGCCGAACAGACCGGCGAGGCCACCCGCTGGACTAACTCGCTTTTCTCAGGCATGCCCACCTTCCAGATTGCGCCTGACTATCCCTCCAACGGCCTCTTCAACTGGCTCAACAGCGTGATGGGCCTCGGTCTCCCCGCTCCCGCCAATCTGCTGGCCATGATGATGCTCGGCTTCTTTATCCTGCTCATTGTCATGAGGATGCGCTGGTGGGTGGCCCTGATAGGCGCCGTGGCCTACGGCTTCTCATCATATTTCGTCATCATCATCGGTGCCGGACATATATGGAAGTTCGTCACCCTGGCCTACATCCCGCCCACAATCGCCGGGGTGGTGCTCTGCTACAGAGGCCGCTACGTGGCCGGAGCTGCCATGGCCGCACTCTTTGCCATGCTCCAGATTGCGGCTAACCACGTGCAGATGACCTACTATTTTATCCCCGTGGTGCTCGGCTTCATGGTCATAGCGCTCGTCAAGGCGCTGCGCCGTCAGGACGGAGCCACGATGCGCCAATGGTGGATTGCCACAGCTTCGCTCGCCGTTGCTGCCATGCTCGCCGTCGGAGCCAACCTGCCGAGCCTCTACAACACCTATGAATATTCAAAGGAGACCATGCGTGGAGGCCACTCCGAGCTCTCCCGCCCTGACGCTCAGGGAGCTGCCGGAGCTTCGGCCGGACTTGACCGCGACTATATAACCCAGTATAGCTACGCACCCTCTGAAACCTTCACCCTCCTCATCCCCAATGTGAAGGGTGGAGCCTCGGCCAAGCCTGAGAAGGGGTCCATGAAAATCATGAGTCTGGCCGACCTGTCAGATGCTCAGGATGGTGCCCGCACAGGGGCCATCGATGCAATGACAACGCAGTATATCAGCTATATGAGCCAATATTTCGGTGACCCCGAAGGCACTAACGGTCCGGTCTACGTGGGCGCGCTGGTGTTTGCGCTCTTCCTGCTGGGATGCGTTATTGTGCGCGGACCAGTCAAGTGGGTGCTTCTGGTGCTCACCCTGCTCTCCATCGGGCTTGCCTGGGGACGCCACATGATGGGGCTCACTGACATGTTCATTGACTATGTGCCGATGTACAGCAAGTTCCGCACCGTCGAGAGCATCCTCGTGGTGGCCGAATTCACCATGCCGCTGCTGGCCATGATGGCCTTGCAGAAGCTCTTTGCCAATCGTGATGACTCAGCCCGCTTCAGCGGCCCTGTGATGTGGAGCTTCGGAATCACCCTCGTTCTCTGTCTGCTGGGGCTTGTGGCCCCCTCGCTCTTCGGAAGCGTAATCAGCGAGAATGACCGCATGATTGACTCCATGATTACCCAGCAGCTCCTCCAGCAGGGCTATCCTCAGGATGCCGTGCGTCAGTTCTCGCTTGAAAGCCCCGCCATCTATTCAGCCGTGGAATCGCTCCGCGAAGGGCTCGTGAGGTCCGACGCGCTCCGCTCGTTCATCATCGTTGCTGCCGGACTGATTCTGCTGGTGCTCTACATGCGTCGTCGCCTCAACCTCGCCGTGGCCGCCGCCGGCATCGGCATCATCATCCTCGGCGACCTCTTTTTGGTCAACCGCCGCTATCTTGACCACGAAAGCTTCGTGCCCCGCAAGCTCACGGTGGGCCCCCCGGTGGAGATGACCGTGGCTGACCGCGAGATTCTCAAGGACACCGTGATGAACTATCGCGTGATGGACCTGGCACGCTTCTCAATGGCCGATCCATCCTACTATCACAAGATGATTGGCGGCTATCATGCTGCCAAGCTCACCCGCTATCAGGACCTCATTGACACCCACCTGAGCCGCTTCCTCTCGGCCCAGCCTGACAGCGCCGACTTCAACGTGCTCAACATGCTCAACGCCCGCTATGTGGTGATGAACCCCGCCGAGGCCCCCATCCTCAACGAAGAGGCCTACGGCAACGCATGGCTGGTTGACGAAGTGAAATATGTGGCCGACGCTGACAACGAGATGAACGCCCTGAGCTATCTCGACCTGCGCCACGAAGCTGTGGCCGACGCCCGCTTCCACGACGTGCTCGGCAACAGTGCCCCCGCCGCCCCCGGCGACACTATCTTCGAGACCACCTACGCCCCCAACCGCCTCACCTATCACGTTGACAGTCGGCAGTGTGGTGTGGCCGTGTTCTCCGAGGTCTACTTCCCCTGGGGCTGGAAAGCCGAGATTGACGGCAAGCCCGCCGAGCTGGGCCGCGTGAACTACCTCCTCCGCGCCCTGCGCATTCCCGCCGGAAGCCACACCGTCACCATGACCTTTGACCCCGAGTCAATCCACACCACGGTCCACCTCGCGCGCGCGTGCATTATAATAATATACCTCGGCGTTGCTGCCGCGATTGTGTTCGCCATAGGCGGCTGCCCCTGCCGGTGCCGCAACAGAGCGAAGAAGGATGCTTAAGCGCTATCGCACCTCGCGCGGCTTCGGTGTCCATTCCCCCCTGGCCTTTGAACTCATCACCGGGGTGCTTTGTGACTCATCGCCCTGCTATTATGCCACTCCCTCGCTCCCTCATGCCGCCGCGCGCCGATGGTTGAGGGTGATGGCCCGCTTCAATCCCCGCCAAGTGGCTGTGAGTGGAGGTGAGTTGCCTCACGGCATGCCTCAGGCTCTCGCCGCTGCCGGAGTGGCTCTCGCCCCCGGCTCCGACGCTCCTATGCGCATTGAGCTCGCTCCGGCCAGGCTCACCGCCCCGCGCCGCGGCGTGACGATGGTGCTGGGCATGACCCGCGATGAATTTCGCGCCGCAGCCAGCGCCCTCCCTGACCACGGAGTGATGACCTTCAGCGGCGCCGACGAACACTACATTGTGAGTCGTCCCGACCTCCCCCGCCAGCACTTCGACATCAACCTCAAATGAGCCGCCACATCGACATCCCGCGGGTGGTCACCGACTTCTCAACCCACCTCATTCTTGACCGCGGCCTCTCGCGCAACACCGCCGAGGCCTATCTTGACGACGTGGGCAAGCTCCTGAGTTTCCTCAAAGATGAAGGCACCCCGCTGCGCGATGCCACGCGCGACACCCTCTCGGCCTTCGCCGGTGCCCTCCATGACCTGGGCATAGCCCCCACCACCCACGCCCGCATCATTGCCGGCGTGAGAGCCTTTTTCCGCTTCCTCATTGCCGAAGGTTATCTTGACGAAGACCCCTCGGTGATGCTCGTTAAGCCCCGTGTGGACCACACCCTCCCCACCGTGCTCACCGTGGAGGAGATTGACTCCATGATAGCCGCCATCAGCCTCGACAGCCCGCTGGGACTGCGCAACACCGCCATCATGGAGACCCTCTACGGCTGCGGTCTGCGTGTGAGCGAGCTCTGTGATCTTCAGATGTCAGACGTTTATCTCGACGAAGGTTATATTGTGGTCACCGGCAAAGGCAGCAAGCAGCGGATAGTGCCTATGTCGCCCGTGGCCGCTGACCGCATCCGCCAGTATCTTGCCGAGCGACCCGAGCCGAAGCCGGGGTGTGGCAACATCCTATTTCTCAATCGCCTCGGCGCGCGCCTCACCCGTGTGATGATTTTCTACATCGTCAAGAGCCTTGCCGAAGCAGCCGGCATAAAGCGCAACATCTCCCCCCACACCCTCCGCCATTCCTTCGCCACCCACCTCCTTGAAGGAGGTGCCAACTTGCGCGCCATCCAGCAGATGCTGGGCCATGAAAGCATAGCCACCACCGAGATTTATCTCCACGTGGACCGCAGCCGCCTGCGCGCCGAAATTCTCAACCACCACCCCCGCTATCGCTAAAAAACGTCGGATTACGCTCCGCAGGAGGGCAAATATGTTGTAGAACATACCCCTTTGCGCACTTTTTCATTTTTTGTGCAAAAATGAATGATTAATTGCGGAATATTTTCTATATTTGAGCGGAAATAGATTTAATAGCGGCCGTCAGGCTCAGAATCACTTACTTATATTGAGACCATGAAACAACTGCTTCTCGGCGACGAGGCCTATGCATTGGGAGCGCTTCACGCGGGCCTCTCCGGAGGTTACGCCTATCCCGGCACCCCTTCAACAGAAATTCTTGAGTTTATCCAGCAGCACCCCCTCACCCGCGAGCGCGGAATCCACAGCCGCTGGTCGTCAAATGAAAAGACAGCCATGGAGGAAGCTCTCGGCATGTCATTCTGCGGCAAACGCGCCCTTGTGGCAATGAAGCACGTGGGCCTCAACGTGGCTGCCGACCCCTACGTCAATTCAGCTTTCACCGGAGTTAACGGCGGCCTCCTCGTAACCGTGGCCGACGACCCCTCCATGCACTCCTCACAGAACGAACAGGACAGCCGCTTCTATGCCGACTTTGCCCTGATGCCCCTGCTCGAACCGAGTAACCAGCAGGAAGCCTATGACATGGCACGCTACGGCTTCGAGCTCTCCGAGCGCGTAGGCACCCCGGTGACCTTCCGCTTCGTGACCCGCCTGAGCCACTCTCGCGGCACCGTTGAAACCGCCGACGAGGCCATGCCCGAACGCCCCCTGTCATATCCCGAAAAGTCACGCCAGTGGGTGCTCATGCCCGGCAACTCAAAGGTGCGTTACCGTGAGCTGCTGGCCGACTGGGACCGCATGGTGGCCGAAAGCGAAAAGTCACCCTTTAACCGCTACACACCCGGCGCCGACACCTCGATGGGTATCATCGTGAGCGGTATCGCCGCCAACTATCTCGCCGAGCTCTTCCCCGAGGGAGTGCCCTTCCCCACGGTGAAGATTTCGCAATATCCCCTCCCTGTGGAGATGATCAGCCGTCTGGCCGACGAAACCGGCGGCAACATCCTCGTCATTGAGGAAGGCCAGCCTTTCATCGAGCAGAAACTCCGCGGCCTTCTGGGACGCGGCCTCAACATCAGCGGCAAGCTCAGCGGCCACATCAACCGCACCGGCGAGCTCACCCCCGACAGCGTGGCCGCAGGCATTGCCAAGCTCCGTCCCGAACTTGCCGAGAAGCTCCATGTGGAGGTCAACGCCCCCGCCGAGCTCGTTGTGCCCCGTCCCCCGGCACTGTGCCAGGGCTGCGGCCACCGCGACGTGTACCATGCTCTGAACGACGTCCTCGCCGAGTTCCCCAACCCCAAAGTGTTCGGCGACATCGGCTGCTACACCCTCGGCTGGCTCAAACCCTTCAATGCCATTGACTCCGTGGTTGACATGGGTGCATCCATCACCATGGCCAAGGGCGCTGCCGACGCCGGCCAGCATCCCTCGGTGGCTATCATCGGTGACTCCACATTCACCCACTCCGGCATGACCGGCCTTCTCGACGCCATTAACGAGAATTCACCGGCCACCATCATCATCTCGGACAATCTCACCACCGGCATGACCGGCGGTCAGGATTCCCAGGGCACCGGCAAGATTGAGCAAATCTGCATTGGCCTTGGCGCCGACCCCGCCCATGTGCGCACCATTGACTCCCATCCCCGCACCCATGAGCAGATGAAAGAGCTGCTCCGCGAGGAGATAGCCTATCCGGGCCTCTCTGTAATCGTGGCCCGTCGCGAATGTATCCAGACAGCGCGCCGCCACGCCTCCGCTAAGGCCAAGGCAGCCAAGGGTGGCGAGGCTTGATGCCCCGCCCCCGCCCCGATTCATTAACCAATCACTAACGATAGAGAGTCACTTTTCTTATGAAAGCAGATATAGTTTTAGCCGGTGTTGGCGGACAGGGCATCCTGTCAATCGCCACAGTTCTCGGAGCCGCCGCCCTCAAGGCCGGGCTCTTCATCAAGCAGGCCGAAGTGCACGGCATGAGCCAGCGCGGCGGCGATGTGCAGTCATGCCTGCGCATCTCCTCCAACCCCATTGCCTCCGATCTCATCCGCAGCGGCAGCGCTGACCTCATCGTGTCGCTTGAACCGATGGAGGCGCTCCGTTATCTCCCCCTGCTGCGCAAGGGAGGATGGATTGTGACCGGCACCACCCCCGTGGTCAATATTGACAACTATCCCGCCATGGAAGAGGTCACCGCCACCCTTAACGGCTTTGGCAACACTGTGGCCGCCGACTTTGACGCCGTGGCCCGTGACGTGGCATCACCCCGCTCGGCCAACATGGCCCTCCTGGGCGCGGCATCGCGCTTCATTGAAGGCATTACCCCCGAGCAGATTGAAGAGGCCATCGCCATCATCTTCGCTGCCAAGGGCGAAGCAATCATCGAGTCAAACATCAAGGCCTTCCGCGCCGGTCGCCAGGTGGCTGCCGACACCGTTGCCGCCAACTGATTGCCGCTATGTTTCCCGTTGACAATGCCACCTTTGATGCCGCAATGAAGCGTTGCGGCATCCTTGACCTGAGAAGCGCCACAATCCGTCAGATCTGTGCCCTGTCGGCCATCCTCGAGGGTGAAACCGGCGAGCGCTGCGTGCATCTTGAGATGGGCAATCCCGGCCTTCCCGCATCGCGCGTGGGCATCGAGGCCGAGGTGGAAGTGCTTCGTCAGGGCTTGCCCAACAAATATCCTGACATCGCGGGCCTTCCCCGCCTCAAAAAGGCCGGTGAGCGCTTTGTGAAGTCATTCATGAACCTTGACATCCCCGCACGCTGCATTATCCCCACCGTGGGTTCCATGCAGGGGTGTTTCACCACCTTCCTGCTGCTGGGCCAGCGCTTCCCCGAGCGTGACACAATCCTGTTTCTCAACCCCGGCTTCCCCGCCCAGCGCAATCAGGCCAAGGTGTTGGGGCTGCGCGAAGAGTCCTTTGACATCTATGAACACCGCGGCGAGGCCCTTGAGGCAGCCCTTGACAAGGCACTCTCATCAGGCCGTGTGACGGCGATGCTCTATTGCAACCCCAACAATCCCGCGTGGACCAATCTCACCGAGCGCGAGCTGGAAATCATAGGCAAGGCCGCCACCAAATACGACGTTATTGCCGTGGAGGATGTGGCCTACTTCGGAATGGACTTCCGCACAGACTATTCCAAGCCCGGATGCGAGCCCTATCCCCCCACAGTGGCCCGCTACACTGACAATTACATCATCATGCTCTCGGCCTCGAAGATATTCAGCTATGCCGGTCAGCGAATTGCGCTGGTGTGCCTGAGTCCCGCCGTGGCCGACCGCGAGTATGACTACTTCCGCAGCTTCTACGAGATGCCGCGCTTCATTGATGCCTACGTGTTCGGAGTGCTCTACACCGCCTCGTCAGGCACCGCCCATTCACCCCAGTATGCCCTTGCGGCAATGCTTGAGGCCGCTTGCGACGGCACCCTCGACTTTGTGGGCGACAGTCGCGAGTATGGCAATCGTGCCGCGCTGGCCAAGAAAGCGTTCACCGATGCCGGCTTCCATCTGGTCTATGCCAAGGACGGCGATGAACCCATCAGTGACGGCTTCTTCTTCACCGTAGGCTATCCCGGCATGGACTCCGTGGAGCTTCAGCGCGCTCTTCTGCGGCATGGTGTGGCCACAATCTCACTCCCCGGCACCGGCAGCCGCCAGGACGGTGTCAGAGTGTGTGTGTCGCTCCTTGACAACCCCGAGGTGATTACCACCCTTAACACACGCCTTCAGGAATTTAAGAAGGAATACGCCCTCCAGGCAGCTGAAATCAATACCTAAAGAAAAACAAATCAACTTTTATGCACAATGCCAAATACATGTCGGCTGATGAGGCCGTCAAATTGATAAAAAGTGGCGACAGGATTTACATCCAGGGCAGTGCTTCGATTCCTGAAGTGCTGATTGACGCTCTGACCCGTCGCGGTCATGAACTCCGAGACGTAACTCTCTATCAGGCCTTTGCCATCCACAAGCGTGTGGCTCCGTACTGCAAGCCTGAGTATCGCGACTCATTCTTTGTTGATGCCTTCTTCATATCGGGCTCCGTGCGCGACTGGGTCAACGAGGGTTACGGCGCTGCCAATCCGCGCTTCCTGGGCCAGGTGCCCGCGCTGTTCCGTGACGGCACATGTCCGCTCGACGCAGTGTTTCTCAACTGCTCCATGCCCAACCCCGAGGGTTATGTGAGCTTCGGTGTGTCAGGTGACCTCGCCGTGTCGGCTGTTGAGACCGCCAAAGTGGTGATTGCCCAGATTAATCCCCACATGCCTTTCAGCTATGGTGACCCTGTGATCCACATCTCAAAGCTTGATGCGGCTGTGCATGTTGACGACCCTCTGGTGGAATTCCCCACCGCCGTTCCCACCCCCAAGGATATCGCCGTGGGCAATTACATTGCCGAAATCATCCCTGACGGCGCCACAATCCAGATTGGTGTGGGCGGCATTCCCAACGCCGTGGCACGCGCGCTGATGGACCATAAGCACCTGGGCCTCCACACCGAGGCGCTCACCGACGGCATGCTCCCCCTGCTGCGTGAAGGTGTGATTGACAACTCTCAGAAGGTGATTATGCCCGGCAAGAGTGTGGCCACTCTGGCCCTCGGCTCCCGCGCCCTCTATGACTTTATGGACTATAACGAGGACATCATCTTCAAGGATGTGGCCTACACCAACGACCCCTTCATCATCTCCCGCAATCCCAAGGTGATGGCCATCAACTCAGCCCTTGAGATTGACCTCACAGGCCAGATTTGCGCCGACTCAATCGGCGAGCGCCAGTATTCAGGCGTGGGCGGTCAGCAGGACTTTGTGCAGGGTGCCAGCCGCAGCGAAGGTGGCAAGTCATTCATTGCCATGCTCTCCACCACCGGCAAGGGCGTGAGCAAAATCAAGCCTGTGCTGACTCCCGGCGCCGGCGTGGTGACCACCCGCTTCCAGAGCAACTATGTGGTTACCGAGCATGGTGCCGTTGACCTCCGTGGCAAGAACATGGCCGAGCGAGCTCACCTGCTCATCTCCATTGCCGACCCCGCTCACCGCGAAGAGCTGGAGCGCGCCGCCTGCAAGCGTTTCGGCTATGCCTTCCTGCGCACAGCTCCCTCGCTCATCACCCGCGAGGCCTGATACCCTCAGCTTATTCACCTCCCCCGCATACGCCGCCGGACACCCTCCGGCGGCGTATTTGCTTAAAGACAGGACATTTCATTATTGATATGGCTTTATTATATTGACCCGGATTTTTTGAGGTTTTGTAGCGGCGTGACAGGGGGATAGTGTGAGAGTTTGGATAACTTTTCGTATTTTTGCATTCAAGCATGTCCAGAAAATGAAGAAAAAAGTGTTGATTGTGGGAGCCGGCGGCTTTATCGGCGGTTTTATTGCCGAGGAGAGCCTGCGCCGTGGCTACGAAACTTATTGCGGTGTGAGGGCCACCACCTCGCGCCGTTTTCTCACTGATGAGAGGTTACATTTCGTGACGCTTGATTTTGACGATGCCCCTTCGCTGGCCACGAGCCTGCGAGGTGCCCTCCCCGAGGGGGAGAAGTGGGATTGGATTGTGTATAATCTCGGAGCCACCAAGTGTACCAACTTCCTGGATTTCAACCGCATCAACTATGGCTATCTCCGCAGCTTCGTCGACGCTCTCGAGGAAGCCGGCATGATGCCTGAACGCTTGCTCTACATGAGTTCGCTGAGCGCACTGGGGCCTGGCGACGAGAAGAACTACACCCCTCTGACGGCCGACACCGTGCCTGACCCCAACACGCGCTACGGCCTGTCGAAAATCAAGGCCGAGACCATGCTTGCCTCCCG
Organism: Bacteroides sp.; assembly: GCA_014802445.1. Classification (GTDB taxonomy): domain Bacteria; phylum Bacteroidota; class Bacteroidia; order Bacteroidales; family Muribaculaceae; genus CAG-1031. Next base: position 87,304 of record JAAVCF010000015.1, read on the forward strand.
CCCCGAAGTGCCCTGGATTGTGTTTCGCCCCACGGGCGTCTACGGCCCCCATGAACAGGACTATCTGATGATGGTGAAATGCATCGACCGTCATTTTGACTTCGGAGTGGGGATGAAGAAGCAGATGCTCACCTTTATTTATGTGGAGGACCTGGCGCGCGCCGTGTTCGATGCTCTTGAGCGCGCGCCGATTCACAAGGCCTACATCATCTCCGAGCCCCGGGCTTACACTCAGGAGGAGTTCCGCGCCATCGTCGCCGAGCTGCTGGGGCGCAAGTTTGTGGTGCCGGTTAGGCTGCCGCTATGGTGCGCTAAGGTGGTGTCGGACGTGGCTGAGCGCATAGGGCGTGTCAGAATGAAGCCCTCCACCCTCAATTCCGATAAGTTTAAGATAATGAAGCAGCGCAACTGGGCGTGTGACATCGCCGAGTCAGTGAAAGCCTTCGGGTTCAGTCCCCGCGTTGACCTTCGCACGGGCATGACCGAGGTGATTCGCTCATGGCGTGAAGCCTCACGGAAGGGGGGCGGCAAATGCTGACCGGACCGCGCCGGCGCGCGCCCCTCTGGGTCGATGCGGTGATAGTGGTGTGCATGCTCCCGGTGTTCTCCCTGCCGTGGTTGCTCGCCAACTGCCCTGCGGCCGACGACGGCGCCCTGACCTTGCTCAGAATCTATCCGCTTTATGTGGTGGCCTCCGGCTGGCTGGCATGGATATCATGGGCCTCGAGGCCTTACATGACCTGGATTTTGCTGGCCGTGATGCTTCTGAGCCATCTGGCGGCATTCTCGCTGGTGTTGGTGCCGCGATAATCAATTGAAGTGTATGGAGCTCCTGATGCAATATATATGGCAGCACCGTCTGTTCCCCCGGAGCGGGCTCAGGACGGTTGACGGCGAAAGGGTGGAGGTGATTGACCGCGGCTGCCTCAACACTGCGTCAGGGCCTGACTTTTTTAATGCCAAGGTGAAGATAGGGGAGCGGATGTGGGCCGGCGATGTGGAGATTCATGTCAAGGCCTCTGACTGGCATCGCCATGGCCATGACGGCGATAGTGCTTATGATTCGGTGATTCTCCATGTGGTTGACAGCAGCGATGCCCGCATCACCCGCTCCAACGGTGAGACTCTGCCGCAGATGGAGCTCCCTCGGAGCGAGACTCTCGGCGAGAGTTACCGCGCGCTCAGCTCCCTTGCTCCCGGCCCCGAGCTGCCCTGCAGCGAGGTGATAGGCCGCACCGAGCGCCTTTATCTCACCGACTGGCTCACCGCTCTGGCGCTGGAACGCCTCCACGCCAAGGCTGACCGTATTCTCAACCTCAACGGCCACCTGGGCGGCGACTGGACGCAGACCGTCCTTGCCGTCACAGCCCGCGGCCTCGGCTTCGGCACCAATAGTGACCCCATGGAGCGCCTCGGCGCAGGGGTGCCGCTGATGACCCTGCTGAAGCACTCTGACAATCATCTGGCGGTGGAAGCCCTTCTCTTCGGTCAGAGCGGACTACTTGACCGAGCGCCCGCTGATGATTCCTATGCCAATGCCCTGCGCGCCGAGCACGCCTTTCTGTGCCGCAAGTTCTCCCTGAGCCCGCTTCAGGGAATGGTGTGGAAAATGTCAGGCATGCGCCCCGCCGGCTTCCCCCACAGGCGCATAGCCCTCCTTGCGGCCATGATAGGGCGCCGCTTCACCATCGCCTCGCAGATTGCCGAGGCTGACAGTGCCGAGGCCGTGGGCCGCCTGTTTGACCTCCCTCTCTCTGACTATTGGCAGAGCCGCTACACCTTCGGCTCTCCCTCGGCGGCATCGGTGCCCAAAACTCTCTCGGCTGCCTCAGTGACCTCGCTTACCATCAACGTGGCGGCCCCGCTGATGCTTGCCCGCAGCCGCGCCTGCGGCGCCTGCGATGCCACGGAGCGCGCTGTGGCCCTTCTGGAGACTCTCCCCGCCGAGCGCAACACAATAACCCGACTCTTTGCCAAAGCCGGTCTCCGAGCCTCGGATGCCCTTGAGTCGCAGGCTCTCATTGAACTCAGGCGAAGCTATTGCGAGGCCCGCAAGTGTCTCTACTGCCGCGTGGGCCACAGGCTGCTCGCCGCCCGGCTGCCATGAACCCTAATTTATCAAAGAACGTTTTTTTATTTATTCAAATCTCTCTATGGCATTTATCGTCCCGAAAAAGTATAAGCAAAAGCTCCTCCCCGAAACCACTGAAGTGGCCATCAAGGAGATAAAGGAGGAATTTCAGACTCTCCTTCAGAAGAAGCTCAACCTGCGCCGTGTCACGGCCCCGCTCTTCGTGCTCGCCGGCACCGGTATCAATGATGACCTCAACGGTGTGGAATCGCCCGTGGGCTTTGACATTCCCGCAATGGACGGTCGCCGCGCCGAGGTGGTTCAGTCACTGGCCAAGTGGAAGCGCCTGAAGCTGGCAGCCTATGACATTGCTCCCGGCTATGGCATCTGGACCGACATGAATGCCATCCGTGCAGATGAGGAGCTTGACAATCTCCATTCTCTCTATGTGGACCAGTGGGACTGGGAGAAGGTACTCGCTCCGGGCGACCGCACCCTCGAAACCCTCAAGCGCACCGCCTCGATAATCTATGACGCCATCCGTGAGGTGGAGAGCTCCGTCTATGAGCGCTTCCCCCACATCACTCCCTCTCTGCCTGAAAAGCTCACATTCATCCATGCTCAGGAACTGCTGGAGATGTATCCCGGCAAGACTCCCCGCGAGCGCGAGGCCACGGCCTGCCGCCGCTACGGCGCTGTATTCATCATAGGCGTGGGTGCGCCGCTGGCCAACGGTGAGCCTCATGACGGTCGCGCCCCTGACTATGACGACTGGATTTCCCCCAACAGCGACGGATATACCGGCCTGAACGGCGACATCGTGCTCTGGAGCAATGTGCTTGAGGCGCCCGTCGAGGTGTCGTCAATGGGCATCCGAGTGGAGCCGTCATCGCTCCTTGCGCAGCTTGCCGCCACGGACTGCATGGAGCGCGCTGAGCTGCCGTTCCACAAACGTCTCATCGAGGGCGAGCTCCCCAGCTCCATCGGCGGTGGCATAGGCCAGAGCCGACTCTGCATGCTCCTGCTTCAGAAAGCCCATATCGGCGAGGTGCAGGCCTCCATCTGGCCCGCCGAACAGCGCGCCGCCTGCGCTGAAGCCGGCATCCCGCTGCTTTGACACTCCGCAGATTACCAAACCCGTATGACGCCAAGCGAGGAGATGTCATCACGACGTCTCCTCGCTTGATAATAAACCAATCATTATCACATTTCTTGCAATGGAAAGTAGCACCTTGAGTGCTCTTACGTCATTATAACAGCCCTCCGCTCCGAATGGTTCGCAGCGAATGTGAAAAAATATAATGTTAACGTTTTATAACCCGCTTGGGAAACGTTTTTACCCACATAAAGCGTTAACTTTGCATCAGAAACATAAAAAACCTCCAATATGGCTAAGAAAGAACTTAAAAAGGTGACTGACAAGTTCACCGACCGCAAATCAAAGCTGGCGGCCCTGAACGCAGCGCTGTCACATATAGAGAAGGACTACGGCAAAGGCGCCGTGATGATGCTCGGCGACGAGAAGGTGGAGAATGTGGAAGTGATTCCCACCGGCTCCATCGGCCTCAACCATGCTCTGGGCGTGGGCGGATATCCCAAAGGCCGTATTATCGAAATCTATGGTCCCGAGTCGTCCGGTAAGACCACCCTTGCCATCCATGCCATCGCCGAGGCGCAGAAGGCCGGAGGCATCGCCGCTATCATCGACGCCGAGCACGCCTTTGACCGCTTCTATGCCGAAGGGCTGGGCGTTGACGTTGACAATCTGCTCATCTCGCAGCCTGACAATGGCGAGCAGGCTCTGGAGATTGCCGAGCAGCTTATCAACTCATCGGCCATTGACATCCTCGTGATTGACTCTGTGGCCGCCCTCGTGCCCAAGAGCGAGATTGACGGCGATATGGGCGACAAGAACGTGGGTCTACACGCTCGCCTCATGTCGCAGGCCATGCGCAAGCTCACCGGCGCCATCTCGCGCACCAACACCACCTGCATCTTCATCAATCAGCTCCGCGAGAAAATCGGCGTGATGTTCGGCAACCCCGAAACCACCACCGGCGGCAACGCCCTGAAATTCTACGCTTCTGTGAGAATCGACATCCGCGCCTCTTCGGCCATCAAGGACAAGGACCTGGTGCTGGGCAAGCTCACCAAGGTGAAGGTGGTAAAGAACAAGGTGGCGCCCCCCTTCAAGCGCGCCGAGTTCGACATCATGTTCGGCGAGGGCATCTCGCGCTCAGGCGAGATTATTGACCTCGGTGTGGAACTTGACATCCTCAAGAAGAGCGGTGCATGGTACTCCTATGAGGGCACCAAGATTGCCAACGGCCGCGACGCCGCCAAGCGCGTGATTTCTGACAATCCCGAGCTGGCCGCCGAGCTTGAGGCAAAGATTATGGAGAAGCTCAAGGAGGTGTCAAACACCCCCGCCAAGCCCAAGAAAACCACTCCCGAAACCACCACCCGCCGCGAGGGGATGACCGAGATTGTGGATGTGGACGATCCTGATTTCGACATCGAGGAGCTCCCCGAAGCTGACGATGAGTTCACCATCGAAGAGGAATAACCCTTCCGCATCCTTATTTGTTATAAAAGAGAGGCCACACTTTCCGCTGGCCTCTCTTATGCTTTATCTCTATGAAACTTAACCTCATAACCGAAAATATACGTCAGAAGCTCGGGATTGCCGAGCTCAATGCAATGCAGAAGCGCATGGCTCAGGCCGAGGCGCGCTCAATGATTCTCCTGGCCCCCACGGGCTCAGGCAAGACTCTGGCCTTCACCATCGCCATGCTGCGCCTGCTCGGCAAGCCCGGCCGCGGTGTCAGGGCAGTGGTGATAGCTCCCTCGCGCGAGCTGGTGATGCAGATTGCCGATGTGGTGCGCCCGGTGGCCGCGGGATATAAGACTGTGGCTTTCTACGGTGGTCACCCCATGCAGGAGGAGGTGCGCTCGCTCAGCGTCGTGCCTGACATTATCGTGGCCACTCCCGGGCGCCTCCTTGACCATATCAACCGCAAGACCGTCGATCTCAGCGAGGTGAGCGTGCTTGTGCTTGATGAGTATGACAAATCGCTGGAGCTGGGCTTCGAGGACGAGATGAAGAAGGTGACGCGCTCCATGTGCGCTCTCACCGGTGTGATTCTCACCTCGGCCACCCGCCTCAAGGAGATGCCGAAATGGTTGCCGCTGGCCGCCGGTGCCGAGGTGGTTGACTTCACCGCCGGAGTCACCGAGGCCGCTCCCGTGCCGAAGGTCAATGTGGAGAGCCCCGCCAGGGACAAGCTCGACACTCTCGTTGACCTCCTGACGGCCCTCCCCGTCACCGGCAAGGCTATCGTGTTTGTGAACCATCGCGACGCTGCCGAACGCATCCACAAGCGCCTCACTGACTACGGACTCCCCGCCGGACTCTATCATGGCGGCCTGGATCAGCCGGAGCGCGAGAACGCTGTGGAAATGCTTGAGAATGACACCACCCCCATCCTCGTGTCCACTGACCTCGGCGCGCGCGGTCTGGACATTGCGGGGGTTGACTCGGTGATTCACTATCACCTTCCTCCCACGGCCGAGAGCTGGACTCATCGCAATGGCCGCACGGCGCGTCAGGGTGCGGAGGGCACGGTCTATGTCATCACCGCCGAGGGTGAGGATATCCCCGAATATGTGGAATGGGACCGCGCATGGCGTCCGGCCGAAGCTCCCGCCGTGTGTCCCCGCCGCCCTTACATGGCCACTCTCTATTTTAATGTGGGCAAGAAGGAGAAGATAAGCCGCGGCGACATCGCCGGCTTCCTGATTGCAAAAGGGGGCCTGGCACCCGACGAGGTGGGGCGCATTGCCGTGCGTGACCACTGCGCGCTTGCCGCCGTTCCGGCCGACAAGGCTCGCCAGGTGGTCAAAACCGTTCAGGCTGAGAAAATAAAGGGAAAGCGCGCGCGCATCACACGCCTGCAGGCTTCCTGAGCTGCCAGAAGGCCACGGCTGCGGCGGCCGCCACATTGAGCGAGTCGACGCCGTGGGCCATCGGTATGCGGGCGGTGTAGTCGGCCCCGGCAATCACGTCGGGGTCAAGCCCGTCGCCCTCAGTGCCCATTATGATGGCCAGGCGCGGCTCGGCGCAGAGCGCCGGGTCATCTATGCTCACCGAGCGGTCGGTGAGGGCCATTGCGGCCGTTTTGAAGCCCAGGGAGCGGGGTGTGAGGTTGGCATCGTCAATCCATGTCCACGGCACCAGAAACACCGAGCCCATTGACACTCTCACGGCGCGTCGGTTCAGGGGGTCGCATGAGGTTTTGGTGAGCAGCACGGCGTCAATGCCCAGGGCCGCGGCTGAGCGGAAAATGGCGCCTATGTTTGTGGTGTCGGTTACGCCGTCAATCACCACCACACGGCTCGCTCCCGCTGTCACTTCGGCAGCCTCCGGCTCCGCGGGGCGGCGCATGGCGCAGAGCACTCCGCGGGTCAGCGTGTAGCCGGTGAGCCCGGCAAGGAGCTCGCGGCTGCCGGTGTAGAGGGGCATGTCGGCGGGACACCGCTCCAGCAGCGGGGCGGCATCGCCGGTGATGTGGCGCTTCTCGCAGAGCATCGCCACAGGCTCATATCCTGCCCGTAGCGCCACGTCAATCACCTTCGGGCTCTCGGCAATGAAGAGGGCCTTCGAGGGGTCCAGGCGTGAACGCAGCTGCGCCTCGGTGAGCGAGGCGAACACTTCCGTCCCGGGGGCGTCAATGCGGTCAATTTCAATGATTCTCATGGCTCACACCAGGGTGCGGAATGCGGCGGGAACGGGAGTGCTGAAGTTCATGTCGCGGCGCGTCACGGGGTGCACAAAGCGCAGTGTGGCCGCGTGGAGACACAGCCTGTGAATCGGGCTGGGGCCGGCGCCGTAGCGGCGGTCGCCCACAATGGGATGGCCCATCTCCTTCATGTGGACACGTATCTGGTTCTTGCGGCCGGTGTCAAGCTCCACCTCAAGCAGGGTGCGCCCTTTGCCGCGGGCAAGCACCTTCCAGCGAGTCACGGCGAGCTTGCTCTCGGGGCTCTCGGGTTCGGGGGTGGAATAAACCTCATGGCGCGAGTTTTCGGTCAGATAGCTGCGGATGGTGCCGCTGTCCTCCTCCACGATGCCTTCCACCACACACACGTAGGTGCGGTTGAGCACCATGTTGTTCCAGTTGTGCTGCATGGTCTCCTTGGCCTCGGTGTTCTTGGCAAACATCATCAGGCCGGAGGTGTCGCGGTCAAGGCGGTGGATGATGAAGAGCTTCTTGCGGGGGTCGGACCATTTCACGTATTCACGGAGAATGGAGTAGGCCGTGCCCTCCTTGATTTTATCGGTGCCCATCGAGAGCAGGCCGTAGCCTTTGTTGACCACAATCACGTCATCGTCCTCATAAACCATCTTCATCCGTCGGTTATAGAACTTGATGAAGGGGCGCACAAGGTTCACCTTCACCGTGTCGCCGGGCTTCACCTCGGTGGTGGCAAGGGTGAGCGGTTCGCCGTTGACGGCCACCTGCTGATGGCGCAGGAGTTCCTTCACTGTAGTGCGCGTACGCTGCGGCATGGCGCTGATCAGGAAGTCGATAAGCCGCGCGGGCTCGGCGGTGTTGACGGTGTAGGTTTCTATGACGTCAGGCGCCACGTGGCTTGTGCGCGACCCGGGTTTGTGGTTGAGGCGTTTCATTTCTTGCGTGCTTTGCGGGGTTTGGGTGCGGGCTGGTTCTCGATAATCTCCTTACACTGCTCGAGGGTCAGCTCGGCGGGATTCTCCACGGTCTTGGGAATCTTGTAGTTGGCTTTGTTGTAGGAGATGTAAACGCCGTAGCGGCCGTTGAGGATTTCCAGCTCGGGTTCCTCGGCAAAGGTTTTCACCACTTTCTGGGCGTCGGCCTGACGCTTGGCTTCGATAAGCGCTATGGCATCTTCGAGGCTGATGGTCATGGGCGACATGTCCTTGGGTATCGACACGAATTTTGAGGCGTGGCTGATGTAAGGGCCGAAGCGGCCTATGGCGGCCTTCACCTCTTTGCCCTCATATTCGCCGAGGCTGCGGGGCAGTTCAAAGAGCTTCAGGGCCTGCTCGAGGGTGATGTCGAAGATTGACTGGTCACGGCGCAGAGAGGCAAAGCGGGGTTTGGCCTCGGCGTTGACGTCGCCAATCTGCACCACAGGCCCGAAGCGGCCTATCTTGACGCTCACCGGCTCGCCCGTGGCGGGGTCGGTGCCGAGCACTCGCTCGCCAACTTTATGTTCCGAGCGTGCCTGTGAGGCGGTGTCCACCTGGGGATGGAACAAGTCGTAGAATCCGGCTATTTCGTCGTTCCACGCGCATTTTCCCTCCGCAATCTGGTCAAATTTGCTCTCCATCTGGGCCGTGAAGTCATAGTCCAGGATGTCTGGGAAGTTGGCGGTGAGGAAGTCGTTGACAATCACGCCGGTGTCGGTGGGAATGAGCTTGCCTTTCTCTGCGCCATACTGCTCGGTTAGCACTTTGTCAGTGATTTCGCCGCCGGCAAGGGTCATAACGTCGTAGGAACGCTTTTCGCCCGCTTTTTCGCCTTTTTCCACATATTCACGCTGCTGGATGGTGGAGATGGTGGGGGCATAGGTTGACGGGCGGCCAATGCCAAGCTCCTCGAGCTTGCGCACAAGGGCGGCCTCATTGTAGCGCGGGGGCTGCTGGGTGAAGCGCATGGCGGCGGTGATGTCGGTCACTCCGAGCACATCGCCCTTGGCCATCGGGGGAAGAAGGGTGTCGCCGGCGGGGTCGTTCTCCTCATCGGCGCCATTGTCGGCCAAATACACTCGCAGGAAGCCGTCAAACTTCACCACCTCGCCCTGCGCGTTGAAGTGTTCGCTGCGGGTGGAGGGCTGAATCACTGCGGTGGTCTTCTCAATCACGGCGTCGGCCATCTGTGAGGCCACGGTGCGCTTCCAGATCAGTGAGTAGAGGCGCTTTTCCTGAGCGGTGCCTTCAATGGTGTGCTTGTTGATATATGTGGGGCGGATGGCCTCGTGAGCCTCCTGAGCACCCTTGGAGTGGGTGTGATATTTGCGGAGCTGCAGATACTCTTGGCCAAGCTTGTCGGTCACTTCTGCCGAGATTGCGGCCAGTGCAAGCGACGACAGGTTGAGCGAGTCGGTTCGCATGTAGGTGATATGTCCGGCTTCATATAGGCGCTGGGCCACCATCATGGTCTGGGTCACGGTGAAGCCCAGGCGGCGCGATGCTTCCTGCTGAAGGGTAGAGGTGGTGAAGGGGGGCGCGGGGGCTTTCTTCACCGGTCTAACCTGCACCTCGCTGACAGTGAACGCGGCCTTCCGGCAGTCCTCAAGGAACTGGCGGGCGGCTTCCTTGTCGGGGAGACGCTTGGAGAGTTCGGCCTTGACGCTGCGGTTGTCAGGCGCCATGAAGCGGGCCGTCACGCGAAAATAGGTCTCGCTCTTGAAGGCCTTGATTTCAGCCTCGCGCTCGCAGATGAGTCTCACAGCCACTGACTGTACGCGGCCGGCTGAAAGCGCCGGCTTGATTTTCTTCCACAGCACCGGGCTGAGCTCGAAGCCAACCAGACGGTCAAGCACGCGGCGCGCCTGCTGCGCGTCAACGCGGTGGATGTCAATGGTGCGCGGATTGGCTATGGCGTTGAGGATGGCCTCTTTGGTAATCTCGTGAAAAACTATGCGCCGCGTGTGGTCGGGGTCAAGGCCGAGCACTTCAAAAAGGTGCCAGGCAATGGCCTCTCCCTCGCGGTCCTCATCGGATGCGAGCCACACCGTTTCGGCCTCCTTGGCTGCGCGTTTGAGGTCACGGACAAGCACTTTCTTGTCCTCGGGAATTTCATAGACGGGCTCAAAGCCGTTATCTTTGTCGATACTGAGGTCTTTCTTGCGAAGGTCACGGATGTGGCCGCAGCTTGACATCACCTTATAGTCCTTTCCCAAGAACTTTTCAATGGTCTTTGCTTTGGCGGGGGACTCCACTATAACGAGGTTTTTCACCATAGATTATCTTATTGAGTGTAGTTTTTTCTGTTTCAGGGTGCAAAGCTACAAAAAAAAATCCACACCTTAATATAAAAGAAAAAAACCTCCCTCTCCCCCCGGCTATTCAGGGTGTCTGAGCGGTGTCAGCCGGGGCCCGGCGCGTGATTGCGGATGGTTAGGGCGCTTGAACCGCAACGAGGTGGGGTAACGGATTAGCGTTTTTTAGCGTGTTTTAGCATTAGTTGGGTTGCAAACTGGGTGCTCACGTTGTAATTTTGCAGTGTCAAATTTCTGACATCACGCAAACCGGGAATCGAAAAGTCACAGGCCCGCGCGGCCTGAGGATAGGGTGACAAAAGCAATGATCCTTCATTATCACAATTATCGGACAACGCACAATCCCCTTATTCAATAATCTGACGCATAAGCGTTGCGCTCCCTCACCATGGGTGTGCCTGACGGTTAGCGTGGCCCGGAAGCCCCTGTGATGAGGCTCCCGGACCCGCGGTCCATTTCTTTTCGCGCCGGGTTTGCTTGATACACCCTGCCGCAAAAAGGTTAGTTACATAAAGATAAATATACTTGAATTTTGGTTATGAGGGAGGTGCGCTTCTGTGAAGAAGCGCACTTTCAATTTTTATATCCCTCTCATTCTCAGGCTTTGCAGGCGTGAGCCACGGTTTCGGCCAGGGTGGGGTGGGCATGAACGGCCTTGTGGAGCTGTCCGGCGGTCACTCCGGCGGCTATGGCCAGGCTCAGCTCGTGAATCAGGTCGGCGGCATGGAGGCCCAGGATGTGGGCACCGAGTATGCGGTCAGTGTCGGCGTCAATCACCACCTTCACCATCCCTTCGGCATCACCCTCGGCCAGCGCCTTGCCGTTGCTGCGGAAGGTGGCCTTGCCTATCTTCACTTTGTAGCCCGCGGCCTCGGCCTGAGCTTCGGTGAGCCCTGACATGGCGGCTTCAGGAACGGTGAACACTGCCGACGGCACCGGCTCCAGGTCAACATCCTCGCCCACGGCGCGCAGTCCCTGAGCTGTAGCCGCATGGGCAAGCTGACACAGACCGTTCACGTCGCCCACGGCATAGAGTCCTTTCACGCTGCTCTCCATTGTCTGAGGATTGACGCTGATGCCGCGGCGGGTGATCTCTACGCCCGCTTCGGTGGTGCCGGCGGGAATCACCGCTTTGCGGCCCACGGCCATCAGCACCGCCTCGGCAACCACGTAGCCGGTCTTGCCCTTGGCGGTGTAGTCAATCTCTATGCCGGGACGCATGGCGGTCACTTCGGCGCCCAGAATGAAGCTCACGCCGCGCTTTTTAAGCGCCATGCGCAGGCGCTTGGCAATTTCGCTGTCAAAGGGAGGAAGCACCTCTTTGCAGTATTCAATCACGGTCACCTCCACGCCTAAGGCGGCGAAAATCGAGGCGAATTCCAGGCCTATCACGCCGCCGCCAATCACGGCCAGCGATGCCGGAAGCTCGCGCAGCTCAAGGATTTCATCGCTCGTCATGGCCAGCTCGGCGCCGGGAATGTTGAGGCGCACGGGCTCTGACCCTGTGGCGATGATTACCTGCGGGGCGGTGTAAACATCGTTGCCCACGGCCACCTGAAGGGGCTCGCCTGACACTATGCGGGCTTCGCCCTCCACCGTCTCCACTCCGCCAAGCACGGCCTTAACGCCTTCGCGCAGCCCGGCTATAACCTCGTTCTTGCGGTCAACGGCGCGGCCGTAGTCCACCCGGGTCTCTCCCGTCAGGATGCCGAATCCGGCTGCCTCCCGGGCCGTCAGGGCCACTTCGGCCGTGCGGGCAAGGCATTTGGTCGGTATGCAACCGCGGTTCAGGCAGGTGCCGCCGGGAAGCCCGCGTTCAATCACTGTCACTTTGCGCCCTTGGGCGGCTGCGGCAGCTGCGGCGGGATAACCTCCGGGGCCGCTGCCTATGACTATCAAATCTCTTTCAATCATTTGTGACTCTATGAAAAAGCAAGGGCGCGGACCATTGTTGTTTAACAGTTAATCCGCGCCCCGGTTATGGTTGGTTGATTAATGAAAGCTGACGGGGTGTCACTTGGTGAACCTCACAATCGGCTCCAGAGCTGCCTTGGTGTCGTCCGGACGTCCCACGGGGGTGTTCACCGGCGCGGCCTTGAGCGTGTCGGGGTCACTGAGGGCCTCGGCGGCTATGCGGCGCATCACGTCGATAAATTCGTCGAGGGTCTCGCGGCTCTCGGTCTCGGTGGGCTCAATCATGAGCGATTCATGGAACAGCAGCGGGAAGTAGATGGTGGGCGCATGATAGCCGTAGTCAAGCAGGCGCTTGGCCACATCGAGGGTGGTGACGCCGGTCGACTTGTCGGCCAGGCCGTCAAACACAAACTCGTGCTTGCACACACGGTCCACAGGTAGCTTGTAGACATCTCTGAGTGATTCCTTCACATAGTTGGCGTTGAGCGTAGCCAGCGGGCCGGCCATGGCAAGGCCGTCGCGGCCCATGGTCAGGATGTAGGCCAGGGCGCGCAGCTCCACTCCTACGTTGCCGAGCGTGGGGCTCACGCTGCCGCAGCTGCCGGGGTCTTCGCGCATAACGCTGAACGTGTCGGTGTCCTCCTGCTTAACCACTCGCGGAGCGGGCAGAAGGTGCTCCATGCCGGCGCGCACACCAACGGGGCCCGAGCCGGGGCCGCCGCCGCCGTGAGGCGTCGAGAAGGTCTTGTGGAGGTTGATGTGCATCACGTCGAAGCCCATGTCGCCCGGGCGGGCCACTCCCAGCATCGGGTTCAGGTTAGCTCCGTCGTAATACATCAGCGCTCCGCAGTCATGCACCATCTTGGCAATCTCGGGGATGCGGCTCTCGAAGATGCCAAGCGTGTTGGGGTTGGTCATCATCATGGCTGCAACGGTGTCGTCAAGCAGGGGGCGGAGGGCCTCCACATCGACGGTGCCGTCAGGCAGCGACGCCACTTCCACCACCTCCAGGCCGCACACTGCGGCGCTGGCCGGGTTGGTGCCGTGGGCCGAGTTGGGCACAATCACCTTGGTGCGCTTCTTGTCGCAGCGCTCGTCGTGCCAGGCGCGGATAATCATCAGGCCGGTGAGCTCGCCGTGGGCCCCTGCGTAAGGGTTGAGCGTAAACTCGGCCATGCCGCCTATCTCGCTCAGCGAGCGCTGCAGCTCCCAGTAGGCGCGCAGCGCGCCCTGGCAGTCGCTGTCAGGTGCCAGCGGATGAAGGCGCGCCATGGCGGGAAGGGCGCTCAGGGCATCGTTGATTTTGGGGTTATACTTCATGGTGCATGACCCCAGAGGATAGAATCCGGTGTCCACACCGAAGTTGTTGGTGGACATGCGGGTGTAGTGGCGCACAACCTCCGGCTCCGACAATTCGGGAAGCGCGGGGGCGGCGCTGCGGGTCAGGTCGGCAGGCAGCTCGGCCTTGGGGAAAGCCGCGCCGTCACTCACAGGACGCGTGCCGCGGCTGCCGGGACGCGATAGCTCGAAAATCAACTTTCCGTACACTTCTCTGTTCATGACTTGCAGGCTTTTACAATGTTAACAAATTCTTCAAGCTGTTCACGGCTCTGGCGCTCGGTCACGGCAATGAGAATCACATTGTCCGAAATCTTCACACCGGGCAGGATGCCGTGCTTGCCGCATTCGTCAAAGAGCTCGTCGAGCTCCACACCCTCGGCCACCATGGCAAACTCGTTGAGGAACGGTGCGTCGGCATAGAGGGGCTTCATGGCGCCGGTGGCCGTCAGCTCGTCGCGCAGCCAGTGGGCCGCATCGCGGCCGCGCTCGTTGATTTCGCGCAGTCCTTCGGGGCCGTTCAGGCTCATATAGATGGTGGTCCACAGTGCCATCAGTCCTTGGTTGGAGCAGATGTTTGAGGTGGCCTTGTTACGGCGTATGTGCTGCTCGCGGGCCTGGAGGGTAAGCACAAACACTCGCTGGCCGCGGCTGTCGGTGGTCTGGCCCACGATGCGGCCGGGCAGCTTGCGCATCAGCGCCTTGGTACAGGTCATGTAACCCAGGTAGGGGCCGCCGTAGCTCAGGGGCACACCCAGGCTCTGGGCATCGCCGCAGGCAATGTCGGCTCCCCACTCGCCGGCGGGTTTGAGCACGCTCAGCGGTGACGCCGGTGAGTTGATGGTCATCAGTGCTTTGGCTCCGTGGATGGCTTCGGCAAAGCCGGTGAAGTCCTCCACCACGCCGAAGAAGTTGGGCTGAGCCAGAATCACTCCGGCCACGCCTCCCTCCTCAAGTTTCTTCTTGAGGCAGTCAAGGCTCGTGGTGCCCTGCTCGGTCAGGCAGATGGTGTCGAGCTCCACGCCGTGATAGCGCGCATAGGTGTCAACCACGCGGCGCACAGCGGGGTTCAGTGCCGCGCTGATGAGCACACGGTTCTTCTTTCGCGCGGCGCTAACCATCATCAGCATGGCCTCGGCAGTGGCCGTCGCTGAGTCATACATTGATGCGTTGCTCACGTCAAGCGCCGTCAGCTCGGTCATCATTGTCTGATACTCAAAGATATATTGCAGCGTGCCCTGTGAAATCTCGGGCTGATAGGGGGTGTAGGCGGTGGAAAACTCGCTGCGGCTCACAAGCGCCGGAATGGCTGCGGGCACATAGTGGTCATAAAACCCTGCGCCGGCCAGACACACGCGCGCCGGACGGTTCTCTCGCCCAAGAGCCTCGAAATAGTCGGCAACCTGCGCCTCGGTCATACCTTCGGGCAGGTCATAGGGCTGCTTGAGGCGCAGCTCCTCGGGGATGTCGGCAAAAAGCTCGCCGAGCTCCGTCATCCCACACTTGCCAAGCATCTCCCGGATGTCGGCTTCCGTGTGGGGAAAGTAGTGGTGATGGCTCACGGCTTAATGGGCTTCTTTGTCACACAGTTCTTTGTAAGCGGCCTCGTCAAGAAGCTTCTCGAGCTCTGAGGGATCGGTCATCTCCACCTTGATAATCCAGTTGGCCATGGCATCCTCGTTGATAAGACGGGGATTGTCAATGAGTTCTTCATTGATCTGCACCACTGCGCCTGACACCGGAGCAATCAGATCGCTCGCGGCCTTCACGCTCTCTACGGCGCCGAAGTCCTCGCCGGCGGTCACATCGTCGCCATCCTCGGGCATGTCAACGTAAACAATGTTGCCCAGGGCGTGCTGTGCATAGTCTGAAATGCCGATATAGGCGATGTTGCCCTCCACGCGGGCATACTCATGAGTGGGGCTGTAGTAAATCATGATTTCTGAATGTTGGGAAGTTTGATTTCGCAGGGTCACGGGGCATCGGCTCCGCGCCCTGCGTGTTATTTTTTAGGGTTGTAAGGGTTGTTGTTATTTCTTGTAGCTCTTCTTGTAGAAGCGGCGGGGTATCACGCGGGCGGGGAAAGTCTTGCGGCGGATTCTCACCTGCAGCTCGGTGTCACGGGCTGCCCATGCTGCATCCACAAGCGCCATCGCAATGCTCTTGTCAACCGAGATACCGCGATAGCCCGTGGTGATGTGGCCCACCACTTCGCCCTCCGGATTGAGCACCTCATAGCCCGCGCGCGGAATGGCACGGTCAAGAAGCTCAAGGCCCACAATGCGACGCTTCGGACCCTCGGCCTTCTGGCGAGCAAGCACGTCGCTGCCAAGGAATCCCG
Source organism: Bacteroides sp. (assembly GCA_014802445.1). Classification (GTDB taxonomy): domain Bacteria; phylum Bacteroidota; class Bacteroidia; order Bacteroidales; family Muribaculaceae; genus CAG-1031. The sequence continues at coordinate 103,014 of JAAVCF010000015.1, forward strand.
CAGGCTTGTCGAGCTTGCAGAACATTGACAGGCTACCCTCCACAGGTGTGATGTCATCGGCAAGCTCATGACCGTAGAGCGGCAGGCCCACCTCAAAGCGCAGCGTGTCGCGGCAGCCCAGGCCGCACGGTTCCACACCCGCAGCCATCAGAGCGTCCCACACTTTCACAATCACATCCTCGGCCGAGTAGATTTCAAACCCGTCTTCGCCGGTGTAGCCCGTGCGGCTCACAAGCACAGGCTTGCCGTCAATCTCAGTCTCGCGGAATGAGTAAAACTCCAGGTCGCTCAGCTCAAGCCCAAACACCTTGCGCATAACCTCCTCAGCCTCCGGGCCCTGGAGAGCAAGCTCGCCTATGCCCGCCGAGAGATTGCGCAGGTCCACATCCTCAAAGCCTTCGCTCTTGCGGCACTCTTCCAGCCAGGCGAAGTCCTTGTCGATATTGGCCGCGTTGACCACCAGGAACCATGAGTCCTTGTTGCGGCGATACACCAGCAGGTCGTCAACCACGCCGCCATCCTGACGCGTAAACATGCCATAGGCAATATGGCCGTCGGCAAGGCCGGCAAGGTCATTGGTAAACACTCGGTCAAGAAACTCCTGCGCACGAGCGCCGCCAACATAGAACTCGCCCATATGGCTGACGTCGAACACACCAGCATGATTTCTCACCGCCTGATGTTCCTCAGTGATTCCACGATAGGAAATTGGCATGTCAAACCCTGCAAAAGGGCTCATCAGAGCGCCCAGGGCCACATGCTTGTCGTAAAGACAGGTTTTCATGTCAATATTTCGATTTAGGTTATTCGCAAATATACGACTATTCCCTCAACGCCCAAAAAAAATCCCCAAAAATCTCCCCACCCCGCAAAATGCCCTCCGCGGAATCTCCTCCCCGACAACAAAAAAGATTGGAACAATCGTAACCCTCCCCACCCGCAAANNAACTNCTAACTTCTAACTNCTAACTTCTAACTTCTAACTNCNAACTCCNAACTCCTAACTCCTAACTTTTTCCGCACGATGTCCACATTTNCGCAAAATCGGGNNGTAACTTTGCACTGTCACCCGTTGATTACGATGATTCCAGATTACATCCATTAAGGGGTTGACAATCCGAGAGCACGTCGCAGTCGCGACCGGCGCGCCCGCGGAACCCGGAGGTCTTTCTCCACCCAACACTCGAAATCCCAAATCTCCATCCTCGGAGAAAGGCCGAAAGGCAACCCCANCAAAGAGTCAGGGGCATCCACCGGTTAATCGGTTGGATGCTCCCTGTCCCGGTTGGATATATGCGGTTTATCCCCGTCAATGTAAAAAACGTGGTTGTTAATACATACTGTTGACGTTCGGGCCGGGAGCGCNGATNCCCCGCTAAAGAATGTANGGGCGGCCGTTCTGGCCGCCAAAACTCCTAACTTCTAACTCCTAACTCCCAACTCCCAACTGCGGTTTATTCCATCGGAATTGCNAGGAAGGAGTAGCCCCGGCTCTTGAGCCAGTCAATGGCCTGGGGGAGCACCGCGCGCAGATTGCGCTCGGCCTTCAGAGAGTCNTGAAACACGATGATGGAGCCGTTGCGCGTGTAGCGCTTCACATTGTCAAGCACCTGCTCGGGGCTGAGCTTGCGGGAATAGTCACGCGTCACCACNTCATACATCACTATGTCATAATGATCGCGGATCACGTGTGACTGTGCCCAGCGCATTATGCCGTGGGGCGGCCGGTAAAGGCGGCTGTCAATGAGCGCATTGGCTTCTGAGATGTCACGCAGATAGCGCGCCGTCTTGCATTTCATGCCCTGAAGATGGTGCATGGTGTGATTGCCCACGGAGTGGCCGCGGCGCTTCACCTCTTCAAGCAGCTCGGGATGGCGCCTCACGTTGTCACCCACCATGAAGAAGGTGGCTTTCACATTCTTTTGGTCAAGCACATCGAGCACCCACGGAGTGACCTCNGGAATAGGNCCGTCGTCAAAGGTCAGAAACACCGTGGGGCGGCGCCGAAACTTTATGCGCCANATCGCCTCCGGAAAGAGGAGGCGATATAGCAGGGGCGGTTGTTCAATCAGCATTGCCGGCGGGATGGACTGGTCATTGTGCCGTCTCAAAGAGGCGGTTGAGGTCCACGCCTATGCCGTTGAGCTCCGTGAGCANCTTCTCCACATCNCCGTTCATCTGCTGATATTCCGAGATGAGGCCGGTGAGATAGTGGCGGTCAATGTATTTGTCGGTCTGCTGGAGNGTAGAGTATTGGCGGGGGCTCAGTGAGCGATAGTAAACCCAGTTGCGGCCNTAGCGCATGATTTCNCTGTGGAGCAGGTCAAGGGCCTTCTTGTGGTCAGCNTCTTTGTGTTCCGANGCATAGAGCGCATCGTAGATTCCGGCCATCTGATAGGGCATCTGGATGGCATAGGGCGCCTGATTCTCGGGGAGCTTCTCCTCCATGAGCTGCATGACGGTGCGGGCCTTGGCAAAGCGGTCGGCGGCATAGGTCTTGGCCTTGGCGGCTTCGGCGGCGGGTGTGGCGGCCTCGGCGGCNATNTCAAGGGCTTCCTGACCCTCCATCACCAGGGCNTCGGCAAGGTCAAGCATGGTGGTGCGGGTGGTGGTGACCATGCGNCGCACAGTCTCGTCGAGATAAAGCGCGCCGGGCTTGGCGGTGTCAAGNCCGCCCCAGCGGAAGCGCTCGGTNATGTTGCGGAATGCGCGGTCGGTGTCCACTCTGTAGGCTCCCTTCTCGGCGTTGGCGTCATACACCGGGTTGACNTCATAGGTCATGCCCGTGTTGCGNAGGAAGGGGGTAAGGCCCAGGTAGTAGTCCTCGGGGACGGTCATGGCGAAGTACACGGGTCGGTTCCAGCCGTTGGCCATNGANGTGGCTATCATGTCNAGTGACAGCACATTGCCAAGCGTCAGGCCCTGACCGTCGCCGCTGCGGGCCAGGTTGGTGATGATGGCGGGGCTGGCGGCCTCGGCCTCGGCNGCGGTGAGGCGGCCGTCCTTCACGGCTTTGTCGAGGTCCACGGGCATGTAAACCAGCGGGTTGNTCACCATCGGCACACCGTAGTCATTCATGCGCGCCTGAGGTGAGTAGAGATGGCGGAGCATTGACACGGCGTCAACGGCCATCGTGTCAGGCGNCTCGGTGAAGTAGCTGAACTGGAGCCCGTTGTAGGCATACACGTCAGGCGTGGCCTGCATGGCGATGCCGGGGGCNTCATAGGTGGGATAGCGCATCAGGTTGGCATACCAGTCNGTGGTGAGGTATGACAGGTTCACAACCTTCACATCGGTGCGGCAACCCTCCACTTCCTGNGCATACCAGAGGGGGAAGGTGTCATTGTCGCCGTTGGTGAAGATGATNGCGTTGGGGTCAAGGCTGTTGAGATAGTTCATGCCGAAGTCACGGGCCACGTAGCGTCCCGAGCGNTCATGGTCATCCCACGTTTGCGACACCATCTGCAGGGGCACTGCNACGCCGGCCACACAGGCAATGATGGCGGCGGTGCGGGCGGCCTTGGCGCTCTTCTGCTCGGTGGCTTTCTTGCCGGCAAGGGCTTCGCCTATCCACTGTGCCAGNGCGGCCACTCCCATGCCGAGCCAGATGGAGAAGGCATAGAATGACCCGGCGAAGGCATAGTCGCGCTCACGCGGCTGNGTGGGGGTCTGGTTCAGATAAATCACGATGGCAATGCCGGTCATGAAGAAGAGGAAGAACACCACCCAGAATTGCTCGATGCCGCGCTTGGAGTGGAATGCCTGCCANATGAGGCCGAATATGCCCATCAGCAGCGGCAGCATGTAGAACACGTTGTGTCCCTTGTTGCCTTCCCCTTCGTCATAGGGGAGCAGGCTCTGGTCGCCCAGGCGGGGATTGTCAATGAAGGGGATGCCTGAAATCCAGTTGCCGTGGTTCACCTCGCCGTTGCCCTGGATGTCGTTCTGACGCCCTGCAAAGTTCCACATGAAGTAGCGCCAATACATGTGATTGAGCTGATAGATGAGGAAAAAGTTGAGGTTCTCGCCAAANGAGGGCTTCATGCGGGTGTCCTGGCGGTAAGGATTGCCGTTTTCATCCACGGCTATGGTGGCGTTGACCGGATGGCCCAGCTTGCCTCCAAGCCAGTCGGTGTAGGCCCCGGTGTGGGGGCCGCTGTAGATGCGGGGGAAGAGCATGTTGAGCTCGGGCGTGTAGGTGTAGTCACGCTTGTGACCGGTCATCACGTAGTGGTCCTTCTGGCTGTCGTCGGTCTTCACGAGCTTGCTATACTCGGCGTCGCCGTCGGTAAACATGGGCTGGAATGACCCGCTGACGGGGTCGGCCTTGTAAACCACTCCTGAATTGTAGGTCTGGCCGTAGAAGAGGGGGCGGTCGCCATACTGCTCGCGGTTGAGGTACGATGCCAGGGCAAACACATTGTCAGGGGCGTTCTGATTCATCGGGGGATTGGCCGATGAGCGGATCAGAAGCAGGGCGTAGCTGGAGTAGCCTATGAAGATTACGAAGATGCTCAGCACGGCAATGTTGAGGATGCGCACAGGGAGTTCGCGCCCGAAAAAGAGCCATCCCGCAAGGGCCAGGGTGAGCACCACCGGAATCCACAGGCTGGAGCCCACAAAGAGGATGCCGGAGAGAAGTACGCTCACGAGCACGCTCCAACGGATGGCCGAGGCGCTGCGCTGCCTGTAGAGTGCCGATATGGCCCAGATGAAGGAGGCCACCAGCAGAAGTGCGTAGACGGCCACGCCCGTGTTGTAGCTCATGCCGAGGGTGTTGACAAAGAACAGCTCGAAGTACTGCGCCACTTCCACGAAGCCGGGCACCAGGCCGTAGAGGATGAGGCCCACAATGACAGCCGAGAGGCCCAGGGCTATCAGCGAGCCGGTGGCAGTGGTGTTCTTCCATTTGCGGTAGTACACCACCAGCACAATGGCCGGGATACAGAGCAGGTTGAGCAGATGGACGGCAATGGAGATGCCGATCACGTAGGCAATCAGCACCAGATACTTGTCGCTGTGGGGATGGTCGGCGCGGTTCTCCCACTTGAGAATGAGCCAGAACACCAGCGCCGTGCAGAACGATGAAAAGGCGTAAACTTCACCCTCGACGGCTGAAAACCAGAAGGTGTCGCTCCAGGCATAGGCCAGCGCACCGCAGATGCCGGAGCCGAAAATCACCAGCATTTGGGTGAGGCTCACCTCAGTGGCATCATCCTTCACCGTCAGGCGCTTCACCAGGTGGGTGACGGTCCAGAACAGAAGCAGGATGGTGCCCGCCGAGAGCAGGCCTGACATGGCGTTGACCATCAGGGCCACTTTCGTCACGTCGCCTCCGGCAAAGTTGACGAAGAAGCGGGCGGCGAGCATGAAGATGGGGTTGCCCGGCGGGTGACCCACTTCGAGCTTCATGCCCTGGAGAATAAACTCGGGACAGTCCCAGAAACTTGCAGTGGGCTCAAGCGTCAGCAGATAAATGACAGCGGCAATGACAAAGCAGAGCCAGCCCAGTGAGTTGTTAAGCAGGTTATATCGTCGCATAGTTATGTGATGGCTTAGAAGTCAGGGGTTATACGGTCCACGAGATACCATTTGCCTCCCTGACGGCGAAACACGTAATGATAGTCGGCCGGGGCTCCGGCATAGGCGCAGGCAAGCACCACACTGTCGGCCCCTATCTCCTGCCACTGCTGATAGTAGCCGGCATCATGGCCTGTGGTGACCACCAGCGCGCGGTAGTCGGCCACGGGCTTGAGGGCAAACATGCTCGAGATTTTGGAGCGTGAGGCGTTAAAGGCCTCGTCGACGGTGAATTTCACTATGAATTCCGAGAATGACTCGGCTTCCTTGTTGCAGGGTGCCGACGGCGATGTCACCGCCGCCTGACTGGCGTCGGTTTGACGGCGCAGGGCGGCAAGGTCAGCCGCCAAAGCCTGAGTGGCAACGGCCACAGCCATTACCATCGCTAATATAATTGTCCTAAATGTCATGACGCTGCAAAGATACGACAATCCCACGAACCAACAAAACCCAATTGCCCCGCATTCACCACTTTCAAATAGCATGAGGACCCGGCTCCCGGGAGGGGAGTCAGGTCCTTCAGTGATTGCGGAGTCAGGGGCGCGGGCCTCACTTTCTCACCAGGCGCAGGGTGTTGGCGCCGGCGGGGGTGAGCAGGCGCAGCACGTAGTGGCCTGACTGCAGGCGTGAGGCGTCAATCTCGGCTTTGCCGTTGTCAAGGTCGCGGCGGTCAAGCAGGCGGCCGTCGAGGCTCCAGAGGGTGGCTTCGCCTATGGCATAGTCACAGGTCACCGTCCATGAGGTCTCGGCGGGATTGGGGGTCACGCTGGCACCTACCACGCTGACGGTTGAGAGGGAATTGCCGGGTTTTTCGGGTTGCTCGGGTTCGTCACACCATGAGCCCACTTCATAGCTTATCTGCTTGGTCACGCCGAGGCTGCCGGCATAGGCTATCTTGAGGCGGAAACGAATCACGTCGCCCTCTTTGAGGCCTTTGATGGTGGTGCCGTAGAGGCCACTGCCCTGGTCGTTCATCATGATCTCTTTGAAGCCGTTGGTCTCGTCGTAGAGCCAGGGGCCCACAAAGCCCACGTAGTTGCCCTGGAAGCGGGCGGTGATTTCCACAGAGTTACCGTTCTTGGTTTCGCAGCGGATGGTGTAGGGGGCCTGGAAGGAGCCTTCGCTGGCTTCGGTGTCAATGATGGTGCAGGCCAGCACGTCAGGCTCGCCTTCGGCCTTGATTTTGAGGCTCTGGCCTTTTGAGTCGTAGGTGGCGCCGTCGCTCACATAGAGGCGTGCCGAGAGGGTGTGGGTGCCGGTTTCGGTGGGGGTCCACTCGGCGCTGAAGGGGGCGGCATCGGAGCCGGTCACAACGTTGCCGTCAATCAGATAGTCAACCTTGGTGGCGGTCACGCCGGCCTCTTCCGGGATGGTGATTTTGGCGGCGAGGGTCACCGGAGTGCCGACTTCAACGGAGCTTGCGGCGAAGTCAACAGAGATGCGGGGGTTCATGGCGCCGGCGGTCTCCACTCCGGTGGTGCGGGGTGCAACGGTCATGGTGAAACCGTCGGTGAAGGTCACCGTAAGGGGTTTGCTGTCATTGTTGCGGGCCACGTAGGTGGTCAGGCCGTCGTTGTCAAACACCATCGCAAGGGGATGGTCGGCCGAGAGGTCCATGCGGGGGCTGCCCAGGGCTGCCATGGCGTGGAGCCACTGGTAGGTGTGGGCCTGTGATTCGCCGAACTTCTCGCCCAGATGGGTGCATGAGGCGTAGAGTTCCAGAGCCTTCTGGGGGTTCTGCATGGCCAGGAAGCGCAGCCAGGTGTCGTACCAGATGTTGGGGTCGGAGTCGTTCTGGAGAATCTTGGTTTCATCGGTCATGGCGCTCCAAAGCTTGTCGGCATAGTCGGCGTTGTCCACGAGATAGAATGAACCGGCATGCACGGGATAGATTTGGATGCCGTAGGAGCCGGCTATGCCGCCGCCCCAGAAGTTTTCGTCGTCATAGGCGTTGCCGAACACGCGCGAAGCGAGGGCTGAGGTGAATGAGGGGGCAAGGTTGCGGTCATGAACGTCAAACCAGTATTCCTGGATGGCTGAGAGTTCGGTGGTGTAGAGATACACGCCAAGGTCACGCATCTCCTTGTTGCCGGTCACGTCGCCCCAGAGGATAAGGGCGGTGTTGAACTGCATAGCTTCGGAGGTTGATTCCTGGTCGTTGCCGAGGCTAAGTGAGGCAGTGCCGTTGGCCCAGCAATGGCCTGCGTAGGGGCTGAATGAGCGGAGGTGGGGGAACATGGTGTCGTTGCGGTCAGCTGATGCCACGTCTCTTACAAGCAGGTTAATCATATCGCCCCAGCTTGCCACCCATGAGGGCTCATACTGGGCAATCAGCGCGGCGGCGCGGATGAAGTAGCCCCAGTGGAAGTTGTGGTCGTTGATGTTGTTGTCCTGCCCGTGGCCGGCGGGATAGCCGAGCATGGTGTTCCAGGGCTGGTGGTAGTAGAACATGAAGGCAATGTCGCCCTCGGTGAAGGTCAACCAGCGCTCAAGCTGTTTCTTGACGAGCTCAAAGGCTGTTGTGAAGCCTTCCTCATCGCCTGCTGACTTGGCGGCTTCAGCGGTCTGGATGAGGCGGTTCAGAAGCTGCCCGTCGTTGTAGGAATCGGTCCAGTCGGCAAAGCCGTTGTCGTCACACACAGCCTTGACCAGGCGCTTCAGCTCGTCGGCCGAGAAGCCTTCGGCTGCGCCGGTGAGGGGAAGCGCGGGGAGCACACCGTGGAAGCGGAGCGTGGTTTCGAAGCTGTTGCCGCGGGCGGTGCGCAGCTCGCCGCGGGCGGTGCTGTAAGTCATGCTCTCAAACTCGGGAGTTGTGCCGGAGAGGTTGCCCCACTGGTGAGGCAGGATGCCCATCAGCACCTCGGAGGCGGTGCCTTCCTTCACGTCAGGGGTCACCACGTAGCTGGTCTTGACCTCGCCGGTGGCATGGTTATAGGTCCACTCGGCGCGTGTGTCGGCCGGGAACACAAAGGCATATTTCTCCACTGTCTTGGCTGCCAGAGCGGCGTCTGTGCCGCCCGGGAGCATGATCACGCTCCAATAGTCTTTGCCGTTGAGGGATGAGATGAGCTTGGTGCCGCTCTGGGTCCAGGTGCTGCCTGCGGGCGCGAAAAGGATGTAGGAGCCACCGTTGTAGCTGCCGGTCACATACACCTTGTTGCCGTCAATCACGGGGTTGCCCATCGTCACATCGATGCTCACCGCTGCCGATGAGTTCTTGGTGAAGTAGACCATCGGCATGCCGAGGCCTATAGTGGCGTTCATCTCCCCTTTGGAGTCCTTCCAGTTGAGGGTGACGGTCCAGTCAGAGTAGTCACATACGGTGGTTTCCGGAGCGGCAAGGCCTTCCAGACCCACGGTCAGCGGACGGTCAGCGGTGATGGCCTGACCCTGAAGGTTGTTGATGATGGTGAGGCCCTCGCCTAATGAGCGGAGCGCCAGAGGATAATTGAAGATGGCCTGGGCATGCGGGTTGGCAACCTCGTTGCTCCACCAGTCATTAGTGGGCACGGGATGCTGCGCGGCTTTACCGCTCACATAAGGATTTGACGAAGGATAGGCGTTGCGATTAGCGGCATCCTTTCCGGGAAAAGCGTCGGAATAGCTGGCTGAGCCCACCTTGACCACGCCTCCCATGGCGCTGAGAGCAAGCGAAAGGCCCACTGCGCCAAGTGAAATTTTACGAATCATGAATGATTAAGGTTAAAAGAACAGCAAAAAAAATAAATGCAAAAGTGAAAATTGAGCTTACTCTACGCTAAAAAAGCTATCGTCAGACAAAAACAAGTTGCACCCCGCAAAGTTAATCAAACTTCCGCATCCCCACCAAACAATCCCCCAAAATAATTCCCTCAGCCCTTAATAGCATTTTGTCAGGTGCCGGATTCGGTGGGGTGGGGGCGGGCGCCGAGGAGCCAGTGGGCGAGGAGGGGGCTGCTGCGGATGAGGCGGCCGGTGAGGAGGGTCAGGGCCACGATGATGAGGGCTATGCTGCCGGCGATGATGATTTCTGTGGTCATGGAGCTGTGGGTCAGGAAGAAGGGCTTCATGAAGCGGAGGTCGGGCAGGAAGAAGTAGTGGAGGAAGTAGATGTCGAGGGTGCGTCGGCCAATATATTTTGCGGTGTTGCTTAATGGCGTTTCGCGGTCAAAATATCCGCGGAGGCTGTAAAAAGTCTTGACTACGAGCAGAAGTGTGGGGAGGCTGAGGAGGTAGCCATAGAGTTTGTTCGCAGTGCCGTAGGCGGTTCCGGAGTCGTAGATGTGGCGGAGGTGGCCGAGGCTCCACATGGCCCACGCCGTGATGACATAGATGGCCAGAATAAGTGTCAATCCTTTGTGGCTCAGGATTTTCTCAAAGAGCGAGGTGCGGGCTCTCGCTGCCATGCCCAGCAGGAAGTAAGGGAGATAATAAAAGCAGAGGGGTGAGATGAAGAAGAGGAATATGCGCAGCGGGCGCCAGTCGGGGCGGCAAATGCTATAATAAATGGCAAAAGCGGCACTTGCGGCGGCCATCATGGTCAGGACAGCGCCATATCCCGATGCGCGCCACCGTTGGGGCAATCGGCGCGCGAGCATGACGGTCAGGATGTAGGCGGTGAAGAGGATGAAGAGTGTGAATGTGAACCAGTAGCCGAGGGCAAACTGCGTGAAATCAGTCCACGCCGGAAGCCGGTGAAACCTGAAGATGGAGAAGAGTGTGAGGAACAGAGCAGTGCCCGCCACCTGCACCTTAAATTTGCGGCTCATTATGTCCTTGATGGCGGCATCGCTCCAGAGGCTCAGGGGCTTGAAGGCAAAAAATCCGCTCACAAAGAAGAACAGGGGCATCCTGAATGAGCTGAAAAACAGATTCAAAGGGGAGTCGGCAATGTCAATGTCAACGGAGTGGCAGAGGACGTGGGAGAAGACCACCAGAATCATGGTGAATCCCCGGAGCGCGTCGAAGTAGCAGTAGCGGACGTTTGACAGATGTGACATGACTGCAAATGTAGCGTATTAGCCGCTAAAATGCAATAGCCTGAGGGAAAAGAAAGAGCGCCACGCTCCGGGGGGAGTGATGGCGCTCTGTGTGAGGGGGATTAGGGTGCGGAGCTTATTTCAGGCGTGCCTGAATGGCTTCGGTTTCAGCCTCATAGCCGGGCTTGGCCAGGAGGGCAAACATGTTCTTCTTGTAAGCTTCCACGCCGGGCTGGTTGAAGGGGTTCACGCCGAGCATGTAGCCGCTGATGCCGCAGGCCTTCTCGAAGAAGTAGATGAGCTGGCCGAGCCAACGCTCTTCGAGAGCGGGGAGTGAGATGCGGATGTTAGGCACGCCACCGTCCACGTGGGCCAGACGGGTGCCGAGTTCGGCCATCTTGTTCACCTGGTCCACGCGCTTGCCGGCAATGTAGTTGAGGCCGTCAAGGTTGTCATTGTCAGAGGGGATGATGGTGGTGTGGGCGCTCTCTTCAACGGAGATGACGGTTTCAAAGATGGTGCGCTCGCCTTCCTGAATCCACTGGCCCATAGAGTGGAGGTCAGTGGAGAAGTCAACGGCTGCGGGGAAGATGCCCTTGCCGTCCTTGCCCTCGCTCTCGCCGTAGAGCTGCTTCCACCATTCGCCGAAGAAGTGGAGTTTGGGATTGTAGTTGACGAGGATTTCAATCTTCTTGCCGTCGCGATAGAGGGCGTTGCGTGCTTCGGCATACTGCAGGCAGGGGTTGTCCTCACCGGTTGAGCGGGTGAGTTCCTCCATCTCCACAGCGCCTGCCACGAGGGCCTTGATGTCATGGCCGGCAACGGCGATGGGGAGCAGGCCCACGGGGGTGAGCACAGAGAAGCGGCCGCCAACGTTGTCGGGGATGATGAAGGTCTTGTAGCCCTCTGAGGTGGCGAGGGTGCGCAGTGCTCCGCGCTTCTCGTCGGTGATGGCCACAATGCGGCGTGAAGCCTCGGCCTTGCCGAGCTGACGCTCCAGCTGCTCCTTGAGGATGCGGAAGGCGATGGCAGGCTCGGTGGTGGTGCCTGACTTTGAGATTACGATGATGCCGAATTTCTTGTCGGCGAGGAATGAAGAGAGCTCAGCAAGGTAATCCTCGCCGATGTTCTGGCCGGCGAAGAGCACCTTGGGTGCGCCTGCCTGAGCGGGGAGATAGGCGGCAAAAGCGTTGTCAAGGGCTTCAATCACGGCCTTGGCGCCGAGATATGAGCCGCCGATGCCGATGGCCACAACCACCTCGCAGTCGCGGCGGAGTGACTCGGCGGTGGCGTTGATGTCGGCTAATTCAGCTTCAGAGATTGACGAGGGGAGGTTGACCCAACCCAGAAAGTCGTTACCTGCGCCGGTGGCCTGCTCCACGGTGTGGAGGGCTGCCACGGCTTCGGGAGCGAGCGCCGAGAGCTTACAGGGACAGGCGGCGTCAGCGGTGTTGACAGTGATTTTTTTCATACAGGATGTATAATGTAAGTTTGAGTTAGAGTAAGCGAAGCGAGTGAGGCGTCAGTTGAACCCGGAGGCAATGCTCTGCATGGCAGCGCAGGGTTTGGCTCCTTCGTAGAGGATTGAGTAGACCCCCTCGGCCAGCGGCATGCTGACTCCCAGGGCGGCGTTGATTTCGTGGATACACTTTGTGCCATAATATCCCTCGGCGGTTTGTTCCATCTCCATGCGGGCTGCTTTCACCGAGTAGCCCCGGCCTATGATGGCGCCGAAGTTATGGTTGCGTGAGAAGCGGCTGTAGCAGGTGACGAGCAGGTCGCCCAGATAAACGGAATTGCAGATATCGCGCGTCTTTCCGGGACATCGTGCTGCCAGGAAGCTCTCCATCTCGCGGATGGCGTTGCTGACCAGCACGGCCAGGAAGTTGTCGCCCATCTTGAGGCCGTGGATCATGCCGGCGGCAATGGCGTAGACGTTTTTGAGCACTGAAGCGTATTCAATGCCGCGGATGTCGGTGGAAGCTACTGCGCTGACGTTTTTGCCCGTGAGCACACGCGCAAAGGCTTCGGCGCGGGCGGCGTCGGGACATCCCACGGTGAGGTAGCTGCGGCGTCCCAGGGCAATCTCCTCGGCGTGGCAGGGGCCGCTGACGGCGAGCGTCATCTCCGGAGGGATGCCGAAGCGCGCGGTCATGTATTCGGTGACGGTGACATTGTCCTCCGGCACTATGCCTTTGACGGCGCTCACCACCGCTTTGCCTTCAAGGGAGACGGTGATTTTCTCGGCGTGGCTCTTGAAGTAAGGTGATGGCATGACCATGAGCAGGGTGTCGGCCATGCGGCAAGCCTCGTTGATGTCGCTGGTGAATGTGATGCGGTCAACGTCGAAGGTTACATCGCTGAGATAGACGGGGTTATGACGCAGGCGGCGGAAGTCGGCAATGCGGTCGTCGCGTCGCATATACCACACAATGCGGTCACAGTTGCGCAGCAGAATCGAGGCGAGGGCGGTGGCCCAAGAGCCGCCGCCCATCACCGCGATGGTGCCGGGAAAAGCATCGTTGCTTTCCATTATGCCTTTTCAGCTGCGGGGTTAGCGTTGCGAGCGGCCTCAATCCAAGCGCCGACGGCGTCGGGCACAGGGTTCTTGAAGCCCAGTTTATATTTCTTGTTGATGCCCAGAAGCTCCTGGCAGAGCTTGCCGGGGGCGTCGCATGCGGCGAGCTGTTCAAGGGTGTAGACACCGGCTTTGTAGAGCGGAGCCACCCATTCCTCAGGCACGCCGAGGGCTGTGAAGGCTTCCACTTTGTCGCGGCGCTGCACCTTCTCGGGACGCATCTGGGGGAAGAAGAGTACCTCCTGAATAGTGGTCTGGCCGGTCATGAGCATAACCAGGCGGTCCATGCCGATGCCCATGCCCGATGTGGGGGGCATGCCGTATTCAAGAGCGCGGATGAAGTCGTTGTCAATAATCATCGCCTCGTCGTCGCCCTTGTCGACCAGCTTCATCTGCTCCACGAAGCGCTCATACTGGTCAATGGGGTCATTGAGCTCGGAGTAAGCGTTGGCCAGCTCCTTGCCGTTGACCATGAGCTCGAAGCGCTCGGTGAGCTCGGGATTGTTGCGGTGGCGCTTGGTCAGGGGCGACATCTCGATGGGATAGTCAATGATAAAGGTGGGCTGGATGTACTTGCCNTCAGCCTTTTCGCCGAAAATCTCGTCGATGAGCTTGCCTTTGCCCATGGTGTCGTCCACCTCGATGCCCATNNCGCGGGCNGCAGCGCGGAGCTCCTCCTCGGTCTTGCCTTCGATGTCAAAGCCGGTGTGGGTGAGGATGGCGTCGCGCATGGTCACGCGGGGGAAGGGAGCCTTGAATGAGATGACGTTGTCGCCCACCTTCACCTCGGTGGTGCCGTTGACGTCAAGACAGATCTTTTCGAGCATCTTCTCGGTGAAGTCCATCATCCANTTGTAGTCCTTNTAGCTCACGTAGATTTCCATGCATGTGAACTCGGGATTATGGGTGCGGTCCATACCCTCGTTACGGAAGTTCTTCGAGAACTCATAGACACCCTCAAATCCGCCCACAATGAGACGCTTGAGATAAAGCTCNTCNGCAATGCGGAGGTAGAGNGGGATGTCGAGCGCGTTGTGGTGGGTGATGAAGGGGCGCGCNGCGGCTCCGCCGGGGATTGACTGGAGGATGGGNGTTTCCACTTCCATGTAGCCGTGGCCGTTGAAGTATTCGCGCATTGAGTTATACACCTTNGTGCGCTTCATGAAGATTTCCTTCACGCCGTCGTTGACCACCAGGTCAACGTAGCGGCGCCGATAGCGCAGCTCGGGGTCATCGAAAGCGTCGTAGGTAACGCCGTCCTTCACCTTGACGATGGGAAGGGGGCGGAGTGACTTTGAGAGCACGGTGAGTGACTCGGCATGCACCGAGATTTCGCCTGTCTGGGTGCGGAACACGTAGCCCGTCACGCCCACAAAGTCACCGATATCCAGCAGCTTCTTGAACACCACGTTATAGAGGTCCTTGTCGTCGCCGGGGCAGAGGTCGTCGCGCGAGATGTACACCTGAATGCGACCGTCGGCGTCCTGCAGCTCCATGAACGANGCCTTGCCCATGATTCGGCGGCTCATCACACGTCCTGCAATGGCCACTTCGCGGCGGGGAGCGTCGTCGCTGAAGTTCTCTTTAATTTCGGCAGTGTGGCCCGTCACCTTGAATTCGGCAGCGGGATAGGGGTCGATTCCACGGTTGCGAAGCTCGCCGAGACAGTTGCGGCGCACGATTTCCTGTTCGCTCAGTTCGAGAATATTTGCCATATTGAATTGCTCTTAGCTATTTATTAAGCTGCAAAGTTACAATTTTTTCAGATAATGCGTAAATTTGCACCGCAAAACACCTCAGAAATTATTATGTACGCAATGCTTACTCCCGTGGTTAAATCAATAGGCGTTTGTGACCTTGACATTGACCTGTTTGAAAGCCAATATCCCGTGGCTCACGGGATAACGTATAACTCCTATGTTGTGGAAGGTGCCGCTGAGTGCGCCGTGATGGACACCGTNGACGCCCACTTTGCCGACGAATGGATGGCTAACCTCACCGATGCCCTCGGCGAGGGGCGCACACCGGCNTGGCTCGTTGTGCTCCATCTTGAGCCGGACCATTCAGGCACCATNGCCCGCGCCATGAAGGCGTGGCCGGAGATGAAGCTTGCGTGCTCGGCCAAGGCGGCCNCNATGCTCCCCCAGTTTTTTGACGAAGCCGGCTCATGGGCNGAGCGCNTNNNCCCTNTGGGCGAAGGCTCGGAGATTGACCTTGGNGGCGGCGTGAAGCTGACCTTTGTNACCGCTCCGATGGTCCATTGGCCCGAGGTGTTGGTGGCCTTCGAGGCTTCTGAGGGCACNCTGTTCGGCGCCGATGCGTTCGGCACCTTCGGCACCCCCGGCCATCCCGAGCCNTGGGCTCCCGAGGCCGCGCGCTATTATTTCAACATNTGNGGCAAGTATGGTCCGCANGTTCAGACGCTGCTCAAAAAGGCGTCGGCTCTGCCCATCAAGCGCGTGTGTGCGCTCCACGGGCCNGTGCTTGAGGGCGAGGTGCTTGCCGAGGCTGTGAGGCTCTACGGACTTTGGAGCGCCTATGAGCCTGACCTTGAGGGTGTGTTCATCCCCTATGCATCAATCTACGGNCACACCGGCCANGCTGCCGAGCTGCTGGCCGAGCTGCTCCGCCAGCGCGGGGTGAAGGCTGAGACGGCCGANCTGGCCCGCTGCGACATGGCAGAGGCCGTGGCCAAGGCGTTCCGCTATCAGGCGCTGGCGCTTGCTGCGGCGAGCTACGATGCCACGGTGTTCCCGCCCATGGCNTCTTTCCTTCACCATCTGGCTATCAAGGGCTTCCGCAATCGCCCTGTGGGCCTGATTCAGAACGGTTCATGGGCNCCTACGGCGGCCCGCGCCATGCGTGGCATGATTGAGCCGATGAAGCAGATGACCATCCTTGAGCCGGAAGTGACCGTGAANACNCGCCTCACGGAGGCTAACCGNCCCGAAATGANTGCTCTTGCCGACGCCCTCGCCGCCGCGATAAAAAAATAACAGAAAAAATTTGGAGAATTAAAAAATGCGCTGTAACTTTGCAGCGCAAATACGGGGTATTAGCTCATCTGGCTAGAGCGCGACACTGGCAGTGTCGAGGTGAGCGGTTCGAGTCCGCTATACTCCACCCACCAAGCGAATCGGTTTCCGNTTCGCTTTTTTTGTGTCATGGNGCTCGNGAGTGGCCGGCGCCGGAGGATGGTTTGCCGCGAACGGGCGCCCCTACATTTTTGCGGNTTTTNNGCGGGGCNGNNTTTNTCGCGNNGGGGCGNANGCACCGNGGNACGTCCGTACGGTTTGCGGGGTGGGGATGGTGNTGCGGCNTTGCAAATTNCGGCGAAAGGATGTAGGGGCGGCCGTTCGGGCCGCCCGCCCTCCGCGACGAAACTCCGTTTTNNNGGGNGNGTGGCATCTCGTGTTCACAACATCGTCGCTCCGCGACTCTTTGTGTGGNGTGTNGGGCNGTCCCGGCACTCCCTCCGGTCGTGGCCGGGTTAAACACGATGTCGCCACTCCGTGGCTCGGCATAGCGGGGGTGTTACGATTGTTCCAATCGTTTTAGATGTCGCGGTGTGCGGGCGCCCCGAACGGGCGCCCCTACATTCTTTAGCGGTTTTTTTGCCGGGACGGGTTTGTCGCGAGGGGGCGGAGGCAGTGGGTGATGTCCATACGGTTTGCGGGGCAGGGATGGTGATGCGGCATTGTAAATTCCGGCGAAAGGATGTAGGGACGACCGTTCGGGCCGCCCGCCCTCCGCGACGAAATTATCATTGCGGAGTTACTAAATAGATTTTACACGTATTAAAGTCTATCTCCCAGTTACCGTTATCGGCAGATTCCCACTGATATTTAGAAGATTTTTCATTCCACCAACTCTGGAAACGAGTGGAGTTTTCTCCTAAATCCATTACGAGTTTCTCGTAAAGAGATGCATTGTCAGAAGTTAGGATTTTTGCTAATTCATTGAGCCCGTTCTTGCGCTCAAAGAGAGCTTGAATTTCGTCTCGTTCTTCAGGCAAAACGATACCGACTTCTTTTTTCATATTATGACTGATTTATTAGTTTATCGAATGGATCATTATAATCTAACTGCGGAATGTCAACGTCTGGAGCATATTGCCCAAAACTTCTGATAGAATCAAGAAGAATTTTGGAGGCACGGCGTTCAATATGAGACATAATGCATTGTTGACGGCTTGGAGTATTTACTTCGTTAGTCAAAGATTTGTTAAGATGAACGCATCTGCGACAATGGAAAGCATCGCATAATCTGCATATAGGAGCATTTTCAATAGCGAGAAGTCGCTGATTGGGGATTGCAACGCCATCTTTAATATTGCCGCATGCTTTATTTTTGGAAAGATAAAAAGCAGGGCAAATGTAAAAGTTACCGTCAGGTGCGACAGTAATAGACTCTATACCAGCATTGCAATTATTCATTTGCGTTAACATTGTCCTATCGGTAATGAGATTGAGTTGAATAGGATTTTCAGCAATGTATAATCCCTCAATCTTCTTAGCAAGATAATTCAATGAGCATTCATATTGAGCTTCATTATCCTCAGTGAAATTATGCACATCAGTGAAACAAATGTTCAATCTTTTCACTTTAGGTAAAATGTCTCCAATTTCTTTATAGTTGCTAAGAAATTCAGAGATTGATATATGTACAATAACAGGTGACACAATACATTCGTATTGCTCCAATTCGGAGAAATTATTGACTACCCAAATATCTGCATTATGGACTTTGTTAAGATAACGGATTTCTATATGCTCGTAGTTATCAATCAAAGTTTGATAACTACAAGGAAGTTCATACCGAGGATATAAAATTTGGATATTCAGGTTATTCTTAATGCCCCAAATCAAAGCTGATTCCAAAACATCAATAGAAATTAGGTTTGGAGTTTCAGATCTTTCATAGTTGCAGAAAGAGACAGCTGAGTCGCATAACGAAATGATTAAATACTTCATAGGTCAGCCCCTCCTTTTTGGGCCTGTTTTATTCTCAACTTATGCCAATAATAGTTATTGGCTCTAACGCGTGCTTTGTGCATCGCACAAATAGCTGTCGATCTTTGGAATATAGTGTCAGATTCCGCGGCATCATAATTTTCGCCCTGACACCATGCACAACCGCTCGCAACTTCGCAGTCTATACATTTCTCTGGAGATTGGGTTGTGCGGTCAAGAGATAGGAACGGCCGAAGTTTATTCTTATCCATACCTTCTTCAATATTACCAATAATGATTGGTGGTTTTGTACGAAGCGAATAAGCGGCGAAACGAGTACACGGGTAAAAATTGCCTTGTGCATCAATGGCAAGCATTTTTCCTGCGCCACACCAATTATTATTGTCTTCCGGTTTCAGAGGTTTTCCTATGAATTCCGTGAAGAAAGAGCAAGCGTACTCGGCATAATATTCTCCATCGATGATAGCATCAGCCAATTCAATCAGCTGTTCTTCAAATCGAATATCATCTCCGGGCTTCCAAATATCTTCAAAGACAACGTTTATATTTACTTCCTTAATACCAAGGGAGTATAAATGTAAAACGCTTTCTTTGATATATGGAATATCATCGGTACTTATTGTAACTTTAGTTAATCCACCAGGGAATTGAGAAAGCCAAAGAGGGATATTGTGAACCACGTCTTTATAGCTTCCGCGCTCCGGCACTTCACCTTTCCATATTCGGTTCAAATCATGTTTCCGTTGGGTGCCGTCAATGGTAATACCAATGGATAGATGCTGCGCGTTCTTGGAAATGAAACTCTGAACTTTTGGGGAGTCGTAATTTATGCCATTAGTAGAAAATGAGAAACGATAAGAATTAAACCAATGGTGTTCCAAACGATACATTTCCAGTTTAAGATAGTCGCATATCTTATCAATAAGGTCAATTTCAAGGAACGGCTCACCACCAATAAAATCCCAAACCACGGATTTTTCCTTGAAATCATTTTCATGAGATAAGATATAGTCGATGGCTTTCTTGGCGACCTCCCATGACATACGTTCCTTGTCATTTTTACCGACAAGGTAACAATATCTACAAGCGAGTTGACAATCCTTCGTGACAATTAAGGTGATGTTTTTTGCAACACCACCTTCCCAAGGTTCTCTAAGTTCTTTAATATTATTCTCCATTAGAATATACGAGCTGTACCATAGCAGCTACCACCGCATCCATTCCCACAGTTTCCACTACAAGAGCCAGAACAGCCACTTTTGCAACCACCTGAGCATCCATAGGTACACTGTCCCTGACAGCCCATAGAGCAATCATCTTTGCATATAGACTCACATCGACCTTGACAACCAGCGACACAGCTACCTCCGCACACCTGACCACATCCGCTTGCGCAAGCTTGTCCACATGCACTTGCGCATTGAACACTACAAGCACCTGTACAGTCTCCCTTACATCCTCCCTTACACTCTCCTTTACAGTTGCCAGTACAACTTCCTAAGCAAAGTCCAGTGCAAGAGGAACCAGTGCAATAATCTCCAGCATTAGATTCAGAGGCAAAAACTGGTAAAGTGGGTGCTAGCAGCACTCCAATAATTGGAAGCGCGCTTTTTAAAGTTTTCTTAAAGAAATCGCGTCTATTTAGTTTGGAATTGCTCATGTACTATCGTACGAAATAAGATTTATCAAAAGGACATTCACTAAAAGATAGGCCGACCCCTACACCATCAAAATAAATATTAAAGCATTCAGGAGCTTTCTTGTATGGCGCAATTTTGATGGTTGCTCTCGCTCGTCGTTTTGCCCTAGCTGAGTCTCCCGTCGGTTGAATCATTGGGAACTGATAATGTTCCAAAACCTTTTGAATAGTAGGATAGTCATCGGTGACATAGTATTCAACCCATCCCGAATACTCAAACCAAGTGTTATTTTTTTGATGTTCCTTTAGAGATTTTTTATCAGGTTTATAATAATTATCAAACTCGAATTTAAAACACCAATCCCATGGTTGTCTACCATTTTCTCGAATTTCCACACCAGAGATAGAACCGTTTGTTTGCTGGCCGTTAAGTTGAAAATCACGATGAAAGAAATAGCCATTACTATAATTACGCTTATGCCATGATGTCCAATAGCCTCTAACATAAGCAGCAGTGGACATAGATACTTGGGAATAGGCTCCTAAGAAACCTATAACTCCCATAATAATTGTGAGAAGAAATTTTTTCATATCATTATACTGGTGAATTTATTGAACTCCAATAATTTTTACACGAAAAGGATTACGAAATGATTATTCTAAAATTCCATCATTCTTTCTTATGTAAATCGTTGGATTTCTATTCGTTCGCAAGAGTATCAAACCCATATACAAGTGTGGCTTTCGACGCCCCTGATATTTGCTGGGCTAACTCAAATATTGCATAATTGTGAGCTACGTGCTTCCGCTCGATTGACGGCATTAAATCGAGTGCAACATTTACAGCGAGCTGTGCTAAATCGGCAAAACCTCTTCTGTCTGTGTTGTTGATTTTTGGTCTTTCAATATCAGCCCACAGATTCCAAGAACCATAAACAAATGTAATTCGATATTTCGTCACTGATTACTTATGTTGCCGCGGTCATCCTCTCGTTGGCGTGATTGGTTTATAAAAGGAAAAGCGTAGGAATCTGTATCTGTTGCCATCCTACTGCTTGAGGCTTCTCGCATTGCCTATTAGATGTCGGACGGCAACGCAGAAGCCCACGCTTGTATATGCAATCAATGCGTTCGGCTGTATTTCTCCCGAAATATCGTGCCGAAAGCAAGATAATTACATATCCACGGGCATCTACCGTTGCTCAATCCTTGACATCTAATTGAAAAGTTTGCGAGAAATTTCAAGCAGTCAAGAATCAGCGCGGATAAACGCTTTCTTATGTATGTTCACTACATCCCGCTCCGCTTAACCCCAGACCGGGGTTTGGTTCGGATGAACCTCACCCTACTGGCGTGGTCTGCGAGGCGGTCTGCGTCGCAAAGATAATGCTAATTATTGAAGCCCACAATAGGATTGTGTTATTTATGTAGGAAAGGGTACATAATAGAGGCAGTGTTTAGATGAGATGCCTTGATTATCAATTGTTTTCGTGGACGGGAAGAGCCGACATCTCCTATCCTGGATTGTCTTTCCGCCCCTACATTTTTGCGGTTTTTGCGAGGTACGATTGTTCCAATCGTTTTCGTTGTCTCGGAGTGCGGGCGCCCCGAACGGGCGCCCCTACATTTTGCGGTTTTTTTGCGGGNCNNGGTTTGTCGCGANGGGGCNNGNATGGTGATGCGGCNTTGCAAATTTCGGCGAANGGATGTAGGGGCGGCCGTTCGGGCCGCCCGCCCTCTGCGACAAGACCGGGGTGTTGGCTTCGGTGATTCACAACATCGTCGCTCCGNGACTCTTTGACTTTGGTTGGGGCTGTCCCGGCACTCCCTCTGGTCGTGACCGGGTTAAACACGATGTCGTCGCTCCGTGGCTCGGCACCGCGGGGGGNTTACGATTGTTCCAATCGTTTTAGATGTCACGGAGTGCGGGCGCCCCGAACGGGCGCCCCTACATTTTTGCGGTTTTTTGCGGGGTGGGGTTTGTCGCGGAGGCACCGTGGTACGTCAGTANGGTTTGNGGGTTTTGGGGCGGAGGTGCGAGGGGGTTACTTTTTGGGGTGGGGGAGGAGGTGCTTGGCGAGGGTGCGGGGGTGGAGGAGGTCGGTGAGGAAGAGGGGGCGGGTGCCGTCGAGCCAGGGGCCGAAGAGGGGNAGGGAGGCTTGGTAGGCTTCGTTGAAGAGATGGATTTCGGGCTCAAGCCATTCGGGCATTATCCATTTGCGCTTGTAGTGGCGATAGTAGAGCGAGAAGAATCGGCGCANGGTTTTNCGNGGGTGNNAGGNNTTNCNNGGGCAGGTGAGGCCGCGGTCAGCNGCAAATTGCCGCAGCTCAGGAGTGTAGGCCATNATGAAGGGGCCNANTCCGGGGTCGATGGGCCANACGGCGTAGGCGGCGTCGATGTAGGTGACATTCAGATGCTTNAGNCTGTCGATGCCNTGCTGATAGTTGTTGATNCAGGGGTGCTTCTCAATCACTATNGTGTGGGTGCCTTCAGGGGCGAAGAGCATGTTGTGNGCCGGAGTGCCGGATGAAGTAACCACCTCTTTAGCAGCGGCAAGAGNGCCTATGAGGTCAANCAAGGTNATCCTTTCAGGATAGACGGGATAATATCCATTGTCCACAAACAGCTGNTCTACGAGGCTTATGCCGAGGTCGTTGAGCCGCGCTTTCGGGAATTTGCTTCTGCTGAGCAGAATCTTGTCGTGGGGTTCGGCGGGCTGACTGTAAGATNCGAGGGNGCGGGANATGATGGNGCGATACACGGNGGCGCACCGGTCAAGAGCGTGGCCGCGCGGCACCATCCCTATTGTNGGCACNTAAACGCGACNATACCTNCGCGGGGNGTTNACGATCTCAACCNTNTCCCANACNCCCAGNAGCGTCAGAGCCTGNCGGATGTTTGGGTGGATTTCAGGGGTCTGACCNTCATAGTAGCTGAACAGATAGCGGTCAGCCTCAATCTCNCCGAGAAACCAGAACGANGCAAGNCAATCGGTGATGAAGTGNCCCCANTGAGGATTGAACATCCCAAGGTAGNCCACNGTCTCGCCGCCGGCCGNCTCCCACGTCANGCCGCTNGCANGGGCNTCCACCTCGGCAGGGTAATCCACCATGAAAGANCCGGAAACGAAACGGCCGNCCCGGTCGATTACGCCCGNAANGGCGTCGCCGTGACTGTCGGTGTAGGCNGGNATNATGCATCCNNCGGCCACTTCGGTTATGCACGCCTCCGGCGGGNAGGCATACATGCGATAGCGCTCGGCAAGCAGGGCGGCTTTCTTGGGTCTGAGATATTTTGTTTCGATGTTCACCTCTTGATTTGGGTTTATGCGTGGAGNCGGAATGGAGGCGCTGAGCAACCGCAAATTTACAATAAGAATTNGAGAATCACAGCCATCGTGCTGAAAAAGGTGANNGGGNGGCGCNGAGTGTTATGNCAGGTNTTTGTGTGGGATGACCCGGGCGGCGGTTTGGCGGATAGCGGAGTAATAGCTATCTTTACGGCGAAGATAATCCGTTATGTGAGATGAAATTAGAAATGTTGTTGCTGCTTGTGATGCTGATTGCGGCGTCGTGTGGCGGACCGGANCACCATGATGAGGCCGGCCTNCAGGCCCTCTATGGCCAGCTTGATGCCGAGATTGCGAAGACCGAGGAGTATGACAAACTAAAGAATCAGNGGATTGCGGAGCTGAAGCGAGAAGCGCTGTCAGGAACTGACCGTCAGCGCACAGCCACCATCAATAAGCTCATAAATGAGTTTAATGCCTACAATGCCGACTCCACACTATANTATATAGGTTATAACCTGAAACGCCCCGACGTGAAGCTGACGCCCGGCGAACACACACGGCTGCTAATCAANAGNGCNGATGTGTTTGCCCATGCGGGACTGTTTTCTGACGCACTGTTGACCATCGACGCCATTCCCCGTGATTCGCTGCGCCCCGAGGTGCTNGAGGACTACTATTCCACATATTGCGCCATCTATCAGTATCTCAGCGAGTTTACCAGCGAGCACGAGACCGCCTCGGCCTATGAGAAGAANCGAAGCGTCTACGCCGACTCACTGGCGCAGGTGATACCCGAANAGTCGTTTAACCACATGGTTTACGTCATGACCGAGACGGCGCGCCGCGGNGACCCCGNCACCGCNATCAAGATGCTCAAGGACAACATAAAAGAGTATAAGCCGGGCACCCGCGAATACTCCATNCTGGCCTCCACGCTGGCCTATATCTGCAAGACNGCGGGAGATGAAGAGGAGGCCGAGCGNTACCTGGTGNTGAGCGCCATTTCCGACGTGCGCGGCGCCGTGAAGGAGAATGTGTCGTTCAGAGAGGTAGCCACGGTGAGGTTTGAGCAGGGAGACGTGGAGCGCGCCAACCGCTATCTGAAGAAGAGCATAGCCGATGCCAATTTCTATTCCGCACTGATGCGCAACGCCCAGTCAACCAAGATGCTGCCGGTGATTGACGATGCCTACAGCTCCATACAGACCACGCTCAACCGGCGCCTGCGCAGGATGGTGTGGGTGAGCAGTGTNCTGTCCGTGGTGCTGCTGGTGACGGTGTGCCTGATGCTGGCGCAGTTCAAGAGNCTGCGCCGCGCCAACCGCCGCGCCAGTCAGGCTAATGAAGANCTCAGCCGCCTGTCGGAGCGCCTGAGCGAAGCCAATGAGGAGCTTAANGGNAAGAACGGNGAGCTNAGCAAGATGTCGAGCGAACTCACCGCCGCCAACGGCGAACTTGCCGAGCGCAATGCCGAGCTGCGCGAGTTTAACCGCACCAAGGAGCAATATGCAGGACTNTTCATGGAATACTGCTCATCAGCCATCTCCTCGCTGCAGCTCTATCAGCAATCACTGCGCAATCTCCACTCCAAGGGAGTGAGCCGCGAAGCGCTCCAGAAAAAGCTTGANTCGACCGAGATAGCTGACCATCTGCTGAAAAACTTCTATGTNAAATTCGACGANGCCATCCTGAANATCTATCCCTCCTTTGTGGAGAAATTCAATCAGCTTCTGCAGNCNGAGCATAGGATAGTGCTTAAAAACGGTGAGCTGCTCAACACCGAGCTGCGCCTCTATGCGCTGATAAGAATAGGGATTGACGATAGTGCCAAAATCGCGGATTTCTTGCGTTGCTCCATCTCCACAATCTACACTTACCGGTCAAAGATGAGGAAACGGGCGCTGAACCCCGAAGAGTTTGAAAATCAGGTGAGAAACCTGAGCTGACCCCTCCCGCAAAATCTTGATAACAATGTTGATTTTTTCGCCGTTGNGAAANGGTGAANCGCCTNACGCATAGTTNATTGNNNGTTTTGAAACTTTTGATTTTCACTTGAATGTCTTGACAGAGTGTAAAAGGATGACGAAATTTGCAAATGACTGTTAACATACACAGTTGTTCNAAAGGCAATTTAACCATTAAATCAATACGTAATAATGAACAGAAAACCATGGGATTTTAGAGTCATCGCCCACATTATGATATGGGTGGTTGCTCTGATGTCGGCTCCATTATCATGGGCGCAGACAGTGAATGTATCCGGCACAGTGACCGACCCGGTTGGCGATGCNCTGATTGGTGTCAGTGTGTCAGTGAAAGGCAACCAGACACACGGCATTGCCACAGACTTTGACGGCCACTACACGCTGAGCAANGTGCCGTCAAACGCCACCCTCGTGTTTAGCTACGTGGGTTTTCAGGCCGTGGAGATGCCCGTTAACGGCCGCACCAAGATTGATGTGACCATGCAGGAGGACAGCGAGCTGCTTGACGAAGTTGTGGTGGTGGGCTACGGCTCGCTCAGCCGCAAAGAGCTGTCAAGCTCCATTGTCCAGGTGAACCGCGATGACTTCATGAAGGGCGCCATGAACAGCCCCATGGAGATGCTCACCGGCAAGGTGGCNGGTCTGAACGTGTCAAGCACCGCGTCGGCCAACCCCAATGCGGGCGCCGACCTTCAGGTGCGCGGCGCCACCTCGCTCAGCGCCGGCAACGGCCCCCCTGATTGTGATTGACGGAGTGGCCGGCGGCGACATCCGCACCCTCGCCCCCCAGGACATCGAATCAATGTCAGTGCTCAAGGACGCCGCCTCNGCCGCTATTTACGGTACGCGCGGCGCCAACGGCGTAATCCTCATCACCACCAAGAAAGGCACCGGCGAGGCCGGCCTACCCATCATCACCTACGACTCCTACGGCGCACTCTCCTTTGCCAAGGACAAGCCCGAAGTGCTCTCACCCATGGAGTGGCGCCTTGCCCGCCGCGGCAACGACTATGGCGCAAGCACCGACTGGTATGACCTCATTACCCGCAAAACATCCTACGACACCAACCAGTATCTGTCAATCGACGGCTCACTGGCCAACGGCGGCTACTACACTGCCTCGCTCAACTGGAAGAAGGCCAACGGCCTCGACATTGTGAGCGGACGCGAAGAGTTCGGCGGCCGCGCAGCCGTGTCGGCCAACGCGCTCGACAACCACCTGCGCATCACCGCTTCAATCAACGCCCGCAAAGTTGAAGAGAAGTGGGGCGACGACGGCATGTTTGACACCGCCCTGGGCATGAACCCCACCATNCCCGTATTTAACGAAGACGGCTCTTACTATCAGCCCACCTCGCCCACCGACATCAAGAACCCCGTTNAGCAGCTCAAGGTCAACACCT
Source organism: Bacteroides sp. (assembly GCA_014802445.1). GTDB lineage: Bacteria > Bacteroidota > Bacteroidia > Bacteroidales > Muribaculaceae > CAG-1031. The sequence continues at coordinate 129,423 of JAAVCF010000015.1, forward strand.
CGGAAGGCCACCGCTCCTACCTGCTTGGNTCAGCNGACGTGAAATACAACATCTGGAGCAACGAACANCACAGCGTGAGCACCACCNTGTCATACTCCTACAACTACAGCGACCTCAAGAGCGACTATTACACCCCCACCACCTCAGGCGAGTCATACTGGGGCGGCTATGCAGGCCGCGCCTCACAGAAGAATGAGAAATGGTGGACCAACCGCGTGGAATGGATCGGCAACTACGGCTTTGTCAACGACGACCACGACGTGAAGTTTGTGGGCGGCTACTCCTTCGAGCGCTCCAACTGGGAGCAGATGTTCATGCAGAACAACAATTTCACATTTGACAAGCCCCTCTGGAACGGCATCGGCTCCGGCTCATGGCTTGCCGACGGCAAGGCCCAGATGTATGGCGGCAAGAGCCAGTCGACCCTCATCGGCTTCTTCGGCCGCGTGAACTATTCATGGAAGGGTATGATCATAGCCTCAGCATCAATCCGCCATGAAGGCTCCACCAAATTCGGTGCTGACAAGAAATGGGGCTCCTTCCCCGCCGCCTCACTGGCCTGGGAAATGGCCAAGGCACCCTTCCTTGCCGACTATGTGCAGACCGTTCAGAGCCTCAAGCCCCGTATCTCCTACGGTGTGACCGGCCGCAGCGACTTTGACGCCTATAAATCCATCGCCACCTATTCACCCGCAGGCACCTATCCCATCGACGGCGAGTGGGTGACCGGTTACCGTCCCTCAAACAACGCCAACCCTGACCTTGGCTGGGAGAAACTGTCAAGCACCAACATCGGCGTTGACTTCATGCTCTTTAACCGCCTCTACGGTTCAATTGAATACTTTGACCGCCGTTCACAGGACCTCCTTTACAACTACACCGCACCTCAGCCCCCTTATGTGTACCCCGAAATCCTTGTGAACGTGGGCACCACGAAGAACACCGGTGTGGAACTGGCCCTTACCGCCGACGCCGTGGTGAACCAGCCCGTGACCTGGACCACCGGCATCAACTACTCCTACGGCACCACCAAGCTGACCAAGCTCTCCAACTCCATCTATCAGGCATCTTACCTTGACCTCTACCAGAAGCCCGGCGTGGGCACCAGCGAATACTTCTTCCGAGTGGAGGAGGGCGGCCGCATCGGCCAGTTCTGGGGCTACGAATATGCAGGCGTTGACGAGAACCACAACATGCTCGTCTACACCGCCGACGGCGAGAAGGTTAACGCCTCCACCGCCGACCCCAAGGACAAGCGCTACATTGGCGACGGCGCACCCAAGCACTTCCTGACCTGGTCAAACACCGTGAAATGGAAGAACTTTGACCTGAGCCTGATGTTTAACGGCGCCTTCGGCTTCGAGATTTTCAACATGCGCAAATATGGCATGGGCCTGAAAGGCAGCGGTAGTGACAACGTGCTCCGCAGCACCTATCTTGAGGACCGCGACGTGTGGTCAGGCGGCGGTGTGATTTCATCCTACTTCCTTGAGCGCGGCGACTACTTCAAGCTCGAGAACGTGACCCTGGGCTACACCGTGCCCCTGAAGAACCGCCGCCTGCTTGATTCCATCCGCCTCTATATCGCGGCCAAGAACGTCTTCACCATCACAGGCTATTCGGGCACCGACCCCTCGGCAGTGACCTCCACCGGCATCACCCCCGGCATCGACGTCACCTCGGCCTATCCCACGGCCACCCAGCTCACCCTCGGTGTGAACATCCGTTTCCGTTAACCTCAACCATCCAGACACAATGAAAATCAAGAATCATATAGCAGGTGTGCTCAGCGCAGCCGCCCTCGCTGTCGGCGCCTGGTCATGCACCGACCTCGATGAAATAACCTATGACCGCATTGACGCCTCGACCTACTATCAGGACGAGAACAGTGTGAAAGGAGCCGTGGCGTCCATCTATGCCAGCGCCCAGAGCGGTTTTCTGGAGTATTTCTGGTACCTCAACGAGTTTCCCGCCGACCAGATAGCGTGGCGCACATGGAACGGCGGCGCCTGGGGCTATGACGAGGCAGAGAAGTTTGTGCTCTCCACCCAGACCTGGAACTCAGAGTCAGTAATCATCCGCAGCGCCTGGGAGCATGCCTGGGAAACCATCGGCCTGTGTAACACCCTGATCAATGACCTGGGAAGCCTTAATCCCGCTTCCATGGGCATGACAGACGCTCAGCTGAAATCCTACATTGCCGAAGTTCGCACCATGCGCGCGTGGGCTTACTATAACAACTATGAACTCTGGGGCGGCGCCCTGCCTCTGAACGTGTCGGTGGGCAACGAAGTGCCCGGCTCAGCCGACCCCGACTTCAACACCGGCTGCAAAGTCATCTGGCAGTTTATTGCCGACGAGCTCGACGCCTGCTGCGACGACCTCATTGCCGAGGATGGCTCCAACACCACCCGCAACCGCATGAACAAAGGCATGAACCGCATGCTCAAGATGCGCCTGCTGCTCAACTCGCAGCTCTTCACCGGCGAGGACCGCTTCAACGAATGTGCCGCACTGTGTGAGAAAATCATTGCCGGTGACTATGGCACTTATAACCTTGCCGCTGACTATCGCGACATCGTGTCAGTGAACAACAACACCTGCCCCGAGGTGGTNTTTGCCTTCGCCATGGAGGCCGGCCGACTGACCAACAANAACCGCAACACCCCCTTCCTGCCCTACAACTACGACGAGATGTTTGACTTCTCCTGCGACCAGGGCGGATGGAACTGTACCTGCCTCGTGCCCTCGAAGGACAACACCGGCACCCTCGTGCCCAACGCCGGCAGCGAAGGCGCCAAGAGCTTCCTCTTTGACTACGGCGACAAGCTCGGCGCCCCCTTTGACCGCATGAACAACAAGGATGTGCGCAAGCAGCCGTTCCAGTGTGACGCCGCCGGCAACTGGCAGGGCATGTTTGCCATGGGCGCCCAGATCAACTATGAGACCGGCGAACCCGTGCTTGCCGACGCCGACCTTCAGGACAAGCCCCTGATTTATGTGGACCAGGTGGGCACCTTCCTCAATCTNGGCCGCAACCTCGAGCCGGTGATGAGCCCCCGCTGGGGNCAGACCAACTCAGGCTTCCGAGTGCTCCGTTACCCCATCTATCCGTCATCAACCGGCCTTGACTGGCGCGATGCCGACCAGGTGGAATTCCGCCTCGCCGAGGTTTACTACACCCTTGCCGAATGCAGACTGCGCGCCGGCAACTCCGCAGCCGCCAAGCAGCTTGTGAACGACGTTCGCCAGCGCTACTTCAACGCCTCCGACGTGATTGAAATCGAGAAACCGGGCCCCGGCTTCACCGCCTTCGACGCTGACTGGATGCTCAGCGAATGGGGTCTGGAATTCCTTGACGAAGGCCGCCGTCGNCGCACCGACCTGCGCCGCTTCGACAAGTTCACCCAGGGCCAGTGGTGGTTCTTCGGTCGCGCCACCGAAAATGACCGTCAGATGCCCGCCAAGCGCGACCGCCGCTATGAATGGTATCCCCTTCCCTCAGTGGCCCTCATGGTCAANCCCGGCCTNGTTCAGAATCCTAACTATTAAAATCACAGCTCAAAATGAAGAAATTCAATATATTCACACTCATGTTCATGGTGCTCCTGCCTTTCCTGGCAGGATGCTCCAAGGATGAGATTATCTTCGACAGCGAACTTCCCCGCTTCGAACTCCGCGCGGGCTATCAGCTCCTTGAGGTGATAGTGCCTCAGGGCACCTCGGCCACTGACAAAATCTATATTATCGGTGACTTCAANGGCGGNATGGAAGCCGTGGGCAANCCNATGTGGGAGCTNCAGAAAGCCCCTGACACCGACGTGAAATGGGGCATCTATCTTGACCCCACCAAGTTTGTGGATGGCAANACCCTTGCCAACGGTTACACCTTCNACTCTGTGGAGCAGGGCGAAGAGCGCTCGCTTGACAACGAGCCCGTGACCCACACCGAAGCCCCTGCCGTGGGCGCCCGCCTCAATGTGGTGGTGTATCGCTGGGCCGACTTCTTCAACGCCCCCTCCAAGCCCGGCGANGTGGNGCATGACGGCTANACCATCTACGTGGTCAACAGCGCCGGCTATAGCGACATGGCCCTCTACGCATGGGGCGATGCGGAAGCCTTCGGCGGCTGGCCCGGCATGAAGCCCACCGGCACCGAGACCATCAATGGCGTGACCTACACCTACTTCGACACCGGCGCAGCCAACGAAGGCCTGAACCTCAACCTCATCTTCAACAACAACGGAGGCACAGAACAGCTTGACGATTACAATGTGACCCTGAATCAGGACTTCTATCTCGAGCTGACCCCCGACGGAGTGGTGGAACTCCAGCCCTCGGAAGGCACGGAGCATGATGGTTACAGCCTCTATGTGTGCAATCTCAGCTCATGGAGTGAGGTGGCGCTCTACGCCTGGGGCGATGCAGAACTCTTCGGTGGCTGGCCCGGCATGAAACCCACCGGCACCGAGACCATCAACGGTGTGCCTTACCTCTACTTTGACCTCGGCGCAGCNAACTGCGCAGCCGGCCTTGAGGAACACCTGATTCTCAACAATAACGGCGGCGGCAAGCAGTTTGACGACGTGGTGGTGTTCAATCTTGACCGCAACGTGTTTGTGGAGCTCACTGACAAGGGTGTCAAAGAGATTGACCCTGACAACTATGAGCCCGGCGAAATCGAGGATAAGGAGACCACTGACCACTATATCTATGTGCAGAACCTCACCGGATGGAGCTCATTCTTCGTGTATGCCTGGGGCGACAGTGAAGTGTTCGGCGGCTGGCCCGGAGCTACGGCCACCCGTGCAGTCTACATGGATGACGCCGTATGGCTTGTCTACACCGTCAATGTGACCGGCACCGAAGTGGAGAACCTGATTTTCAACGACGGCAACGGCACCCAGTATGACGCCCAGACCCTCACGATGGATAAAGACTACTACATCGTGGCCTATCCTGACCGCGCCGAGCTCACCACCGTGGCCGCCAACGCTCCCCGCAAATACATAAGCCTTAAATCAAGCAAGAAATGAAAATGACCAAGATAAAGGCCGCAGCAGCGGCTATAGCAGCGCTGGCCATGTCGGCCTGCACATCTTACGAGATTGATATGCCCGCCAACCCCGAGCCCACCGTGGGCCCGGAGGTGTCAACGCAGGTGATTTACGAGGCCAATCCCCGCTTCTTTGCCGAGCAGAACTGTCTGAACGCCCTTGACGCCCAGCTGACCCGTATTGCCGACATGGGGTGTGACGTGCTCTGGATTATGCCCGTGTTTGAGCCCGGAGAGCTCGGCTCGGTGGGTTCGCCCTACTGTATCCGCGACTTCAAGGCCCTCAACCCCCGCTACGGCACGATGGCCGACCTGAAGAAGCTCGTGGACGACGCCCACGGCAAGGGAGTGAAGGTGATTCTTGACTGGGTGTCGAACCACACCTCGTGGGACCATCCCTGGATTAAAGAGCACCCTGACCGCTATGAGCACGATGACCAGAACCGCATTGTGTCGCCTGCGGGCTGGGCTGACGTGGCACAGCTGGACTATAACAACCCCGCCACTGCCGCCGCCATGCGCGAGGCTATGATGTACTGGGTGGAGCAGACCGGCATTGACGGTTACCGCTGCGATTATGTGGACGGCGCTCCCATGGAATTCTGGAGCACCACCATCGCCGAGCTCAAGGCTGCTCATCCTGACCTGATAATGCTGGCCGAGACCGCCAACGCCGACTACTACGGCTGCGGCTTCAGCATGATTTATGACTGGAACTGCGCCGGTGCCATCTCAGGCGCCTTCAACGGCGGCAAGCCTGCCGATGTGGTGAGCGAAGCTGTCACCGCCCTGAGCAATGTGCCCGCCGGCAAGTCAATCCTGCGCTTCGCCTTCAATCACGACACCGCAGCCGAGAGCAGCATCGACGGACTTTTCGGCAGCGTTGACGCTATCCCCGCCGCCTATGCCGCCGCCGCCATGCTCGGAGGCACTCCGATGGTTTACTCGGCTATGGACGTTGAGGGCCTGACCGGCACAATGTCATTCTTCGGCTACACCCCGCTCACCTTCTCCGACGCGCTTACCGCCAAGTACAAGGCCATCAACTCAGCCTTCCGTCAGAGCGCCGAAGTGCGCCGCGGCGAGCTGGCCGACTACTCAGCCGACAACATTGTGTGCTTCACCCGCTCGATTCCGGGCCACACTCTCCTGGTGGCTGTCAACACCGCCAATGCAACCCGCGCCGTGCGCACCCCCATCATGCTGGCCAACTCCTCGATGACCGACCTCCTGAGCGGTGAAACGGTGACTGTGGGTGAGCAGGTGGAACTGGCCCCCTATGCCTACACCATTCTGATGAACTGATTCCGACGATGAAGAAATTCGTGTTTCCAATATCCCTCATGCTTGCAGGCGCCATGCAGATGGCGGCTGCAAGCATAACCTCGCCCGACGGCAATCTGCTGCTTGACGTGGATGTGGATGCCTCCGGCGTGCCCTATTACTCGCTTGACTACAAAGGGAAACCCGTGGTGAAGGCAAGCCGCCTCGGCATCAAGGCCGATGAAACGGCCTTTACCGACGGATTTCGCATCACCGGCACTGACACAGTGACCGTTGACCGCGAGTGGGAGCCCGTGTGGGGTGAATACTCCAAGGTCCGTGACCACTTCCGCGAGCTGGCCGTTCACCTGCGCGCCGATAACCCTCAGCGCGACATGACGGTGCGATTCCGCCTCTTTGACGATGGTCTGGGCTTCCGCTATGAACTGCCGGTGCAGAACGGATCAAACTATCTTGCCGTGCGCGACGAGCTCACCGAGTTTAACTACACCGACAATCACAAGCTCTACTGCATTCCCGGTGACTATGACACCGATGAATACCTGTGGTCAGAGACCACCTTCACCGAGCTGCCCGAGGCGCTGGCATCCTACGGCCGCCACACAGAGGCGCAGCGCGCCGAAGGGCTGAGCGTGCAGACCCCGCTGCTGCTCAAAACCGCCGACGGAGTGTATGTCAACGCTCATGAGGCCGCTCTGGTGGGCTATCCGGCCATGCTGCTGGAGGTGGACCCCGCCACATATTCCATGAAGGCGAGCCTCGTGCCTGACCGTCTTGGCGTGAGCGCCTATCTGCAGCTCCCCTTCAACACCCCCTGGCGCACCCTGATTGTGAGCGACGATGCCCGTGACATCCTCGCCTCGCAGCTGGTGATGAACCTCAACGAACCCTGCAAAATCGAGGACACCTCGTGGATCAAGCCTATGAAGTTTGTGGGTGTGTGGTGGGAGATGTTCACCGGCAATCAGAAGACGTGGGCCTACTCTGACGACTATCTGGCCAAGCCCGGTGTGACCGATTACACCAAGCTGACCCCCAACGGACGCCATCCGGCCAACACCGAAAACGTGAAGCGCTACATTGACTTCGCCGCCAAGAACGGCATTGACGGTGTGCTCGTGGAAGGCTGGAACGAAGGCTGGGAGGACTGGGGTAGCTATCGCAAGAACCGCCAGTTCCTTTTTGACAAGGCTTATCCCGACTTCGATGTGGAGGCTCTGCGCGACTATGCCAAGGAGAAGGGCGTGAAGCTCATCATGCACCATGAGACGGCTGCCAACGCCGCTGACTATGAGCTGCAGCTTGACCGCGCTTTCCAATTCATGAAGGATAACAACTATGACGCTGTGAAGACCGGTTACGTGGGCGCCGTGATTCCCCGCTCGGAGCATCACACCTCACAGTGGATGGTGGACCATGCGCGCCACGTGATTGAGCGTGCGGCCGACTATCAGATTATGGTGGACAGCCACGAAGCTCCGCGCCCCACCGGCCTTTGCCGCACCTATCCCAACTGGCTGGCGCAGGAGTCGGCCCGCGGCGGCGAGTTTGAATCCATGGGCGGCAATCCCCCCTCACACACCTGCATGCTCCCCTTCACCCGCCTCAAAGGTGGCCCGATGGACTACACTCCCGGCCTGTTTGAGACCCGCATGAGCTACTATAATGAAGGNAAGGACAGTCAGGCCGGNACCACACTGGCCCGCCAGCTGGCGCTCTACCTGACCATGCCGTCGCCCATGCAGATGGCGTGTGACCTGCCCGAGAATTATGAGCGCNTCCCTGATGCGTTTCAGTTTATCAAGGATGTGCCTGTTGACTGGGCCGACTCAAAGTATCTTGAGGCCGAGCCTAACCGATATATCACCGTGGCACGCCTCGACAAACACTCCGACAACTGGTTTGTGGGCGCCATCACNGATGAGAACGCCCGCACAGCCGAGATTGACCTGAGCTTCCTGCCCAAGGGCAAGTATGAAGCCAAAATCTATGAGGATGCGCCTGACGCACACTGGAAGGATAATCCCCAGGCTTATCGCATCCGCACCATCAAGGTGAAACCCGGCATGAAGCTTAAGCAGCGCCTCGCTCCCGGCGGCGGCGCGGCAATAATGATAAAGAAAGTCTCTGAGTAATAGAAGCATATTTCCACTATCTCGAAATTGCATTGTATTAAACATTAAAACTGATAACAAATGTTCTTTGAAAGGGCTTGCGTGAGAACGTAGGCCCTTTTTTTGTGGATATGCGTGAGNAGCCCCGGNCGTCACTATGGCAGTGGNGTGGGGNTAAAGCNAAGGCCCGGCGTGGAGGCCGGGCCTTGTGTGGGAAAGTGATGTTGCGGGTTAGCGGCGGGGAGGACGGCCGGGGCCACCGGGGCCGCCGGGGCCGCGGTGCATGAAGTCGCCGCGATCAGAGGGCTGGTTGCCTTTGCCGAATGTGTTGAAGCGATAGGTGAAGGTAACCATGCCGTAGCGGGTCAGGGCGCTGTAATCAAGGTCCTCGATATAGGAGGCGTTGATGTTGCGGCTAATGTTCTGGGTCTGGCCGAGGATGTCGTAGACTTTCACGGCAATTGTGGCGTTTTTGCCGCTCAGGAACTGGTAAGACACCTGAGCGTTCCACATCCAGCGGCGCTGGTCGTAGCCGGCGGAGTATCCTGTAGAGGCGTTGAAGTCAAGGTCAGTGTTGAGTGAGAGGCCGAAGGGGAAGTAGTAGGTGCCGTCGAGGCGGAATCCGTAGTTGTGGACCGTGGTTCCGACGATGGTGGGGAGGGTGGAGGTGGAGGTTTGCAGGCGATAGAAGGGNCGCAGCTGCAGCTCCAGATTGTCGGGGCGGAAAGAGATTGAGGGCGACTCGTTGAGCATCACCGAGAAGGTGGCGTTGCGGAGGTCGTTNCTGAAGCCCACGTTGCGGTTAAACATGGTGAAGAGATGGTTGTTGAGGCTCCATTTCTTGTTGCGCAGGGGCATGGAGAACATGAAGAACACTCGGCCGTTCCACACACCGTTGACATTCTCATAGGTGGTGTACTGGCCGCCGGTTTGAGAGTTGTAGGATGTTCTGGAGACGATGGAGTTCTGAATCATGTCAAAATTAGCCATTACCATCATTGAGCGCTGGGCGTCGCTGTTGAAGTCCTGGAGGCGCACATCGATATGATGGGTGAAAGAGGGGTCGAGGTCAGGGTTACCCTGAACAATGCGCAGGGGGTCACTGAGGTCNGCCACCGGCTGGAGCTGGTTCATGGAAGGCTCGGATGAGCGTCCGCGATAGTTCACCTGCAGCGAGCGGGTGCGGGTCATCTTGTAGTTGTAGCGCAGGAAGGGAGCGAAGTTAAACACCGTTCTGACAGGGATTGACTTGGCGGCGTTGGTGAGGTTGGTGCTTGACGAGCGGCTGGGCACGAGGGCAATGCCGGCTTCGATGTTGGTGGAGCGGCTCACTCGCTTGTAGCCGAAGCGGATGTTCTGCGTGAAGAAGTTGTTGCGGAAGCGGTTTGAGAGGGTGTCATTGAGCTCCATCTGATTGTCCAGGAAGTCATAGACGAGCTTGTCGGCATTGTTCCAGCGATAAACCATCTGATAGCTCAGAGTGAGGAAGTTGCCGTTCTTGGGGTTGCCTAATGGCTCGGTCCAGCTTGCGCGGCTCATGATGGAGTTCATCCATGTGTGATTGTTGGTGAACTGGTCATAGATGTCNGTGGAGTCGTTGAAGAGGTAGAACAGGTTCTCCGAGAGGGAGCGCTCTTTCTCACGGACGTTGCTCATGCGGTAGTTGGCCATGATTGAGAANGAGCGTCCGCGGCGCTGCTTGAAGTTGTGGGTGTAGATGAGTCGGGAGCCGAATTCAAATGAGTTGCCGCGTGAGTTGACATCGTTGGCGGTTTTGTTGACGAGGGTCATCGAGGGGTCGCCGGCGCGGGTGAATGCGCTGTCCACGCTCCATGANTTGTTGAGGTTGACNGAGAAGTTGGGTCGGAATTCGAGAGTGTTGAACGAGTCGGGCTGCCAGAGCACTCGGAAGTCGCCGCGCACATTGTCGCCGCGGTCATCGGTGCGCTTCCATGATGAGTTGTAGCTTGTGGAGTCAGGGAACAGGTATTGGCGCTCNCTGTGGCTGCGGGTGTTGCGGTTGCTGTGGCTATACATCACGTCGCCGCCCACGCGGAGAATCTCNTTGTTGCCCACGTTGAAGTTGATGCCCACGGCCTGGCTCTCGGTGATGCCGTTGTCGCCACCGAAGCGGCGGAAGCGGTTGCCGTTGCCGTCGGTGAATCCGAGCTGGTTGATGTTGTTGAAATTGCCCAGGANGGTGAATTGGTTGTCGCCCTGNAAGCGNGACACATTGAANGAGGCNGCATAGCGGCTGTCGGTGCCGTAGCCNGCCTCGGCGGTGCCGAACCATCCGTTTTTCATGCCCTTCTTGACGGTGAGGTTGATGACGGTTTCATCTTCNCCGTCGTCCACNCCGGTGAGGCGCGCAAGGTCACTTTTGCGGTCCACCACCTGGAGCTTGTCGACAAGGTCGGCCGGAAGGTTCTTTGACGCCACCTTGGGGTCATCGCTGAAGAACTCCTTGCCGTCAACAAGGATTTTGGTGATTTCTTTGCCGTTGGCGGTGATTTTACCATCGGCGTCCACNTCCACACCGGGGAGTCGCTTCAGNAGGTCCTCCACCACGGCGTTGGGGCGGGTCATATAGCTGCCGGCATTGAACTCGATGGTGTCGGTCATCACCTTCATGGGGGTGCGCACACCGGTCACGGTCACCTCTTTGAGAAGGTTGCTTGACTCGCTCATNACCACACGCTTGAGNCTNACCGGCTCGCTGCCCACCTGAATGTCAATGTAGTTTGGTGCAAAACCCACATAGGTGGTCTCGACGATGTATTTTCCTGACTTGACGTCGGCCAGACGGAAGCGGCCGTCAATGTCGGCGGCGGTGCCTTTCACAAANGCTGAGTCGGGACGGAGCAGGCGCACAGAGGCCTGCATGAGAGGTTCGTTGGCTCCGTCAACCACGCGACCTGTGATGTCGGCCGCAAAGGTGAGTGGGGCGATGAAGAAAAACGCGATAAGAGAAGTGATGCTGCGCGAGCATCGTGAATGTTTCCAGCGCATGGAGAAACGGGGATGAATGGTTGATGTTCAGACTTCAAAATGATGCCGGAGAGAGCACTAAGCGCCTTGCAAGGCGGAGTAAATTGCTCCCGGACGTTTATTGGACTGCAAAATTACAAAAGGTTTAATCAAGGAATGTGGATTTCCCGCTTTTTTCTTTTTCAAACAGTGTAAAAAAGTATTCACCTATATATAATGGCGGAGAGAGGTGAGGAGGCGGGGGTGGCAGTGTGTCGGGATTTTATTGGCTTAACTTTTATTAACGTTGAAAAGTTGCAAACGCCTGTGTTGGTGTATTACCTTTGCGGTGTGTGTAAAATGTCTGATTAATTGTATTAAAACCTGAAAGTCCATGTTAAACCACATTATGTGTAGAAACCGCGACCTGATGGCTGCCGTGAGAGCAGAAATGGCAGCGAGAGGGTCGGAAACCTTTGAACTTAACGAAGTGATGGAGAAGGTGGTCAATTCACCCGCACCTTACTATTACGTCAGTTATGACTACGCGCTGAAGCGCGTGCGCCAGGCCATGCATGGTAAATTACCTGCGGGGATGGCTGAGATTCGCCGTCGCCAGTGGGAGGAGATAGCCGGCAAGGTGACGAAGCTCATGGAGGTGTCAGGCCTCAAGCTCAGTGAGGCGCTGACGAGAGTGATAATGTTTGAATCCGCATCGTCATTCTTCATCACTGCAGCGAGGGGAGTGGATCTTTACCATGAGTACAGGCGCAGGGCGCGCACCCGAATGGCTGCGTGATGCGCCGTGGGGGAGGGTTGGATCAAATGTCGAATTATTTACACTTATTAAAACCGAAAACCGTTATGACTTTTTCTCTTTCATCGCGTGTGATTATCACCGGAATTCATGCCCTTGCGGCACTTGACTCCTCTCGGCCCTGCCCCGAGGATGCGGCTGCGCCTGACCTTCTCTGTCCTGACAGAGTGCCGGCGCTGGCCATGCTGGTGAAAAACGAGTTTGCGCTGCTGGCGGCGTCAATGTTCCCCTATGTGGCCGATTACACTCTTGATGCCGAGGACGCCTCCACGGCGTCAGAGCCTGTGGCGGCCACTGATGAATGGCTGATGCAGCTTGAGGTGCCGGCGGCCGACGCGCTCCCCGGGCATGCAGGGGCATATATTCGCCGCTCGGTGGAGGCGCTGCTCACGCAGCGCTGCCTGGCGGCAATCTATTCGTTGGAGGGGCGTCCTTACACCCACATTGCCGAGCGCGCCGCGGCACAGCTTGCATCGCTGCGTGCCGCACTCGCCCCGGGGATTCAGCCGGGGGCGAGTGTCAGACCCTGGAGGGTTTGAGGCGCGGGCGGCTCACTGCAGCTGTTCGAGGCGGCGTGAGAGCTCGGCTATGAAAGGATTGGTCTCGGCGGTGCCGAGTGAGGCCTCCGTGGAGGGGAGGAGGTCCTTGGCGGCATCGGCGCGGGCCATCCTGATGAGTTCGGCGCGGGCTTCGCGGCTGCGCTCGGCAAGTGAGGCGAGCTCGTCGTCGGCAATATCAGTGACGGCTTTTCCGAGCCAAGCCTCGGCGGCATTGGCAAACTCATTTGCTGCACCCTCCCGGGCCATCGCTATCACCTCGGGGGCAAGCCAGGCCAGCAGGGCGGTGTCGTAGAGGCGGCGTCCGCGCATGGCCAGGGCGGCGCTGAGGTGGTAGCCCTCCCATTTGGTGTTGGCGGTGACGCCTGCGAGCAGACGGATGCCGCGCACCATTGCCTCGGCCACGTCAGGGGTGAGCACTCGGCAGTCAATGGGCTCGCAATCCTTGCGGCGGTCGCGCGCGGGCCATTTGTCAAGGTCACGCAGCAGGCCGGCGCTGCGCAGCATCATGCCGGGCATGATGGTGAGCACCCCGTCCTTCTCGATGAGATAACTGAAGGGGAGGTCAGTGGTGTCGGGATGGTGCTTGTGGTCGCCGCTGATGAGCGAGAAGGCACCGAACGTGGCGGGCCAGAGCACATAAGCGTTGGAGCCTGTCTTGCAGCCGCGACGGAACATGCCGTGGTGGACCGGACCGAGGCGGTAGGCGTGATTGCTCATGTTGGTGCCCGAGCCGGCGTTGAAGAACGAGCAGCGGCAGGCAATGAGCAGTGTGGATTTATGGCACGACACGGCGTGGGGTCCGGCGAACACGGCGGCCGCTTCGCCACACTCCATCTGAGTGTTGTCGAAGAACAGCGAGTCGTGGGCGGTGAAGCCCTTGGTCACGCGACATCCGCGACCCACGTAGGAACGGTAGACCATGGCGCCGTCAGTGAGCTCGGCGTCGCTGTCAATCACCGAATCCTCGGCAATGACGTTGGCCCCCACCACGGCGCGGTCAGCGATGATGACTGACTGAAGCCTTGCCGCTCCACACACACGCGAGTTGCGGCCCACCGTGCCATGCTCGGGGGTGAAGGGCGCTGCGGGCTGATGGCCGTAGGCCTCAAGCTCCGCCTCGGCGATGGTGAGGCCGGGACGCGCCGTCACGCTGTAGCCGCCGGCCTCACTGAGGGTGTTGACGGTGAACGAGGTGCCGGGGCGAAATTCCATGCTGCCTGTGCGCTCAACGGTTGCACCGGGCATGATTTCATAGTTGACAATGTCAGAGCGGCTGATGGTGACATCGGCGTGGATGGTCACGTCGTGGAGCAGCGCATTGTGGACCGCCGCGGGCATGCCGGCTATGAGGACCGAGCCACCGAAGGTGACGTTGCGGAAACGCAGGGGGTCAAAGGTCACGCCGGGGCTAACCTTGACTGACGCTCCGGGCATGAAGATGCAGCCCAGGGCAGTGAGCGCATCGATTTGCGCGTCGGAGAGAGTATGGTAAAAGGGTGGGGGTGTGGTGGTCATTGGTCTTGTTCGGCTTCGCCGAGGTCGTCATATTTCTGAAAGAGGAAGTCGTTATAAGGGAAGCGGGCCATGTGAATCTCCTTGGCTTTTTCATAGAGCTTCTCGCGCAGCTCGCCGATGTTGATGTCCTTCTTGGCCGAGACGAACACGCAATTGTCGTGCATCTTGTTCATCCATGTTTCCTTGAGTTCCTCCAGGGGGATGTTCTCGCGGGTTCGGGGTGTGAGGTCGTCCTCATCCTTGGGCACGTGGTTGTAAGCGTCGATTTTGTTGAACACCATTATCACCGGCTTTTCCTGGCCCTTGCAGATGTCGGAGAGGGTTTTGTTGACCACCTCAATCTGGTCCTCGAAATTGGGGTGAGAGATGTCCACAACGTGGAGCAGGAGGTCGGCCTCGCGAACCTCATCGAGGGTTGACTTGAATGAGTCGACAAGGTGGGTGGGGAGCTTTCGGATGAAGCCGACGGTGTCGGTGAGCAGGAACGGCAGATTATCAATCACCACCTTGCGGACCGTGGTGTCGAGGGTGGCGAAGAGCTTGTTCTCGGCAAAGACGTCGCTCTTGCTGAGGAGGTTCATCAGCGTTGACTTGCCCACGTTGGTGTAGCCCACCAGGGCCACGCGGGTGAGCTTGCCGCGGTTTTTGCGCTGCACGGTTTTCTGCTTGTCGATTTCCTTGAGCTGCTCCTTGAGCAGGGAGATGCGGCTGAGGATGATACGGCGGTCAGTTTCAATCTGGGTTTCACCGGGGCCGCGCATGCCGATGCCGCCACGCTGGCGCTCCAGGTGGGTCCACATGCGGGTGAGCCTCGGCAGGAGGTACTGATACTGGGCCAGCTCCACCTGCGTTTTTGCGTTGGCCGTCTGGGCGCGCTTGGCGAAGATGTCGAGAATCAGACTCGTGCGGTCAAGGATTTTCACTTTGAGCTCGCGCTCTATGTTGGCCACCTGCTTTGAAGTGAGGTCATCATCGAAGATGGCCATTCCTATTTCATTTTCCTCAATGAACAGGCGAATCTCCTCAAGCTTGCCCTTTCCGACGAAAGTGCGCGGATTGGGGTAAGGGATGCGCTGGAGAAACTTGCGAACGGTCACCGCTCCGGCCGTATCGGCCAGAAATTCGAGCTCGTCGAGATATTCGTTGGCCTTCACTTCGTTCTGATTCTCCGTGATGAGGCCCACGAGCACCGCGCGCTCCGTGACTTCCTGAGATAATATATGGTCCTTCATTATGACTGCAAATTTAAGAAAAATCGTTAATACNTAATGTATATATAACACCCTGACGGGCCAGAATGTCGGGCTTGCAGCGCGCCGGGATGGGCAAAAAACGGCCGAATCCGGCCCAAAACAGCCTAAAATGAGAAAAAAATCAGATTTTTTACAAAAAGATTTTGTCAGTTAAAAAAAAGTGCATAATTTTGCCACGCATTTAGCGAGCGGCCCATTCGTCTATCGGCTAGGACGCAAGATTTTCATTCTTGAAAGAGGAGTTCGATTCTCCTATGGGCTACCAATTAAAAAATCAACAAACAGAAAACAATAACAAAAAGCAATGGCTAACCATAAATCATCGCTGAAAAGAATCCGCCAGACCGAATCACGCCGCCTTCATAACCGTTACTATG
Source organism: Bacteroides sp. (assembly GCA_014802445.1). GTDB lineage: Bacteria > Bacteroidota > Bacteroidia > Bacteroidales > Muribaculaceae > CAG-1031. The sequence goes on from JAAVCF010000015.1 coordinate 145,366, forward strand.
CCAAGACTGCCCGCAACGCCGTGCGCAATCTCCGCAAAATGACTGACAAGGCTGAGGCTGAGGCTAAGTTCAAGGTTCTGACAGCTATGCTTGACCGTCTTGCTTCGAAGAAGTCAATCTCGAAGAANAAGGCTGCCAACCTCAAGAGCAAGCTTGCCCACCACATCGCCAAGCTCGCCTGATAAGGCACCGCGATTAAGCTCGGAATTGATTCCAAAGCATATCAGGGCCCATTCGTCTATCGGCTAGGACGCAAGATTTTCATTCTTGAAAGAGGAGTTCGATTCTCCTATGGGCTACAAGGCTGTCCCCTGAAAAAGAGGACAGCCTTTCTGACTTTTATCCCCTCACGATTGTTATAATAAAAAGATTTGGCTATTTTTGCCGCTAACCGCATTCATTNAAGCCTATGAAATTCAAGACGTTGATTGCCGCCGCAGCNATGGCGGGCGTGATGCTGACCGGATGTGTCAGCAANAAGGAGCATGCTGCCCTNAAGGACCGCTATGTGCAGCTTGCCAAGGAGTATCAGACAGCTCAGACAGATNTGGCCCGCAGCCAGACGTCGGCCCAGAGTCTGGAGCAGCGNCTTGCCGAGGCTCAGGCCGCCAACGCCGAGCTCAAGAAGGCTTACGCGTCGCTGCAGAAGTCGCTTGACAACAGCATCCAGAGCGGCACTCAGAGCAGTGTCAACATTGCCAAGCTTGTGGATGAAATCAATGCGTCAAACAAGTATATAAAGCAGCTTGTGGATGCCAAGAGCAAGAGCGATTCGCTCAACATGGTGCTGACCAACAACCTGACCCGCTCGCTCTCACGCGATGAGCTCCGCGATGTNGACATCAAGGTGCTGAAGGGNGTGGTTTACATCTCGCTGGCNGANAATATGCTCTATAAGAGCGGCTCATGGGAAATCAGCGATAACGCTATGGCCACACTNAGCAAGATTGCCAAGATTATNAAGGATTACGGCGACTATGATGTGCTGGTGGAGGGCAACACTGATAATGTGCCTATTTCACGCACTAACATCAAGGANAACTGGGATCTNTCNTCNCTCCGTGCCACCTCAGTGGTGCGCGTGCTTCAGGAGAANTTTGGCGTCAATCCTTCGCGTCTCACCGCCGGCGGCCGAGGNGAGTATAACCCCATCGGTGATAACACCACTGCTGACGGACGTGCGCGCAACCGCCGCACNGAAATCATCATCACTCCCAAGCTTGACCAGTTCCTCGAACTCATTGATCAGGCTCCCGAGGATGACAGCAAGCGCTGACCTGCGCGCCGACCGCACATTGTAAAAATGACAATCCCGGCCTCCGAAAGGAGAAGCCGGGATTGTTGTGTCAGTGGGGCAGTGGGTTNGGAATCAGACGTTGAAGAGGAAGTGCATGATGTCGCCGTCCTCCACCACNTAGTCCTTGCCNTCGATGCCCATCTTGCCGGCNTCNCGCACGGCNTTCTCGCTGCCGAGGGTCACGAAGTCGTCGTATTTTATCACCTCGGCGCGGATGAAGCCCTTCTCAAAGTCAGAGTGGATGCATCCTGCGCATTTGGGAGCCTTGGANCCGCGGATGAAGGTCCAGGCGCGCACCTCGTCGGCGCCGGCGGTGAAGAATGTCTGGAGGTCAAGCAGGGCGTAAGCGGCGCGGATGAGTCGGCTGATGCCGCTCTCTTCGAGTCCCATTTCGGCCAGGAACTCCTTGCGTTCNTCCCAGGTGTCGAGCTCGGCGATTTCGCTCTCGCTCTGGGCGGCCACGATGAGGATGCCGGCGCCCTCGTCCTTCACGGCNTCGCGCACGGCTTCAACATAAGCGTTGCCGTTGACNGCCGATGAATCGTCAACGTTGCACACATAGAGCACCGGCTTGGAGGTGAGCAGGAACAGCTCGCGNGCAAACTTCTGCTCGTCGGCTCCCTCAATCTCAACGGAGCGTGCGGGCAGACCTTTGTCGAGCGCTTCCTTGTATTTCTTGAGCACCTCGAGCTGCATGGCNGCCACCTTGTCGCCGCCGGTCTTGGCCTGCTTCTCGGTTTTGGCAATTCGTGAGTCNATGGTTTCCAGGTCCTTGATGAGGAGCTCGGCGTCGATGATTTCCTTGTCGCGCACGGGGTTTACCGAGCCGTCCACGTGGGTGATGTTGTCGTCGTCGAAGCAGCGGAGCACGTGGAGGATNGCGTCGGTCTCGCGGATGTTGGCCAGGAACTTGTTGCCGAGGCCTTCACCCTTGCTTGCNCCCTTCACCAGGCCGGCGATGTCGACGATTTCCACGGTCGCGGGCACTGTGGAGCGGGGCTGGCACATCTCCACGAGCTTGGTCAGGCGGTCGTCAGGCACGGAGATGACGCCCACGTTGGGTTCGATGGTGCAGAAGGGGAAGTTGGCCGACTGAGCCTTTGCGTTGGAGAGACAGTTGAAGAGTGTGGACTTGCCAACGTTGGGCAGTCCTACTATACCGCATTTAAGAGCCATAATAATCTAAGGGGTTATATTTAAGCTGCAAAGTTACGAAAAAATCCACATTGTGGCGGATTGTCNGCGAAAATGCTTAATCACTCACGGAAAAGGCCGTGACNGTGTCGGCGGCGATGTAGATTGTGATGCCGCGCCACATGTAGGCCTCCGCGCTGAGTTCCTCCATNCCCTTGACGGCTTTGACGGCTGATGCGGGCGAGCCNATGCGGATGGTGGTGCCGGCGGCATTAAGCGGTGCGCGCGAGCCGGTGAGGGTGAGTGCTTCGATNCGGTTNGCGTCGGCAATTGCAAGTGCCTCAATGGTTTTGAGGCTGTCGAGATAGCCCTCGATGGCCAGATAGCTGTCGCCCTCCCATTCCTGAGTGGTGACCGACAGGGAGTCATAGACGCCCGCCAGNGTGCNCGGCATCATGGCCGGCGACATGCCAANNCGCAGCGGGCCGATGCCCTGCGAGGTGACCGGCGGCAGGGTGGGGGAGAGGGTGGTGTCGGGNTCCGNGCGNACNGGCGCTACGGGTGATGNTGNNTCGGCATAAGCCGCCANGCCGGANGTTGCCGGCTTTTCGCTGCCGGAGCATCCGGCGAGGATGCATGCGGCTATAACNGNGATGGGAATNAGCTTCATTGCGGTGCAAAATTAGCAATTATGATTCATAGGCGGTGGCGGCCGACGCTATAAAACATTGTTGAGAATAATTTTACGGAAATGTTTGGTAGTTAGAAAATTAGTTTGTAATTTTGCAACGCTTTTATGGGTAAACCGCGTCTGCGACAAGCTTTCTGACTGATGGTCAGGAGATTGCGCGGCGTGTAATGCGTGTAAAGGCGAATGAATTAACCAATCGTTGCAAACGAAGAAACAACAATATAACACCTACAGTTTAACTTAAATAACTAAGATGCCTACTATTCAGCAATTAGTAAGAAAAGGACGTGTAGCTCTGGAAGATAAGAGCAAATCACCCGCACTTGATTCGTGCCCCCAGCGTCGCGGCGTGTGTGTGCGTGTCTACACCACCACCCCCAAAAAGCCTAACTCGGCTATGCGTAAGGTTGCACGTGTGCGTCTCACCAACGGTAAGGAAGTCAACAGCTACATCCCCGGTGAAGGCCACAATCTTCAGGAGCACTCAATCGTGCTGGTGCGCGGTGGTCGTGTGAAAGACCTTCCCGGTGTGCGTTACCACATTGTCCGCGGTACTCTCGANNCCAGCGGCGTTAAGGATCGCACTCAGCGTCGCTCCAAGTACGGTGCGAAGCGTCCCAAGGCTGCTAAGAAGTAATTAAACTCGCGAGCCACCTGCGACTCATGTCGCACAAAATCAATCAACAGTTACATTAACAACCGTTTTTGATTTAATTGGCACGCTGGCATAGCCTGATGGACAATAAAGTTTGACTGCAGGCCCGATGCATAATGGTTGAGTAAACGCGAGGCNAGAGAGTCTCAAAGCGTTGAAGAACAAAGCAGCAGCACAACCAAGCAAACAAAAACAAAGACTTAAAACTTAAAATGAGAAAAGCTAAGCCTAAGAAACGGATTGTTCTTCCCGATCCCGTTTTCAATGACGTGAGAGTGTCAAAGTTNGTCAANCACCTGATGTATGACGGAAAGAAAAACACCTCTTATACTATCTTTTACAGCGCCCTCGAACTGGTGAAGAGNAANCTNCCCAACGAGGAAAAGACTCCGCTGGAAATCTGGAAAAAGGCACTCGAGAACGTCACTCCTCAGGTGGAGGTGAAGAGCCGCCGTGTTGGTGGCGCCACCTTCCAGGTGCCCACTGAAATCCGCCCTGACCGCAAGGAGTCAATCTCAATGAAAAACCTTATCCTCTATGCCCGCAAGCGTGGCGGCAAGACCATGGCCGAGAAGCTCGCAGCTGAGATTGTTGACGCATTCAACGACCAGGGCGGTGCCTTCAAGCGCAAGGAGGACATGCACAAGATGGCAGAAGCTAACCGCGCTTTCGCTCACTTCCGCTTCTAATCAATCAATCGTTTTTTCATTGACAACTATCTAAGCAATGGCTAAAGAAGATCTCAAATTGACCCGCAACATCGGCATTATGGCCCACATTGACGCGGGAAAAACCACCACTTCAGAACGTATTCTGTTCTACACCGGTCTGACTCACAAAATCGGTGAGGTTCACGATGGCGCCGCCACTATGGACTGGATGGAGCAGGAGCAGGAGCGTGGTATCACCATCACCTCTGCTGCAACCACCACTTTCTGGAACTACGACAANAANAAATACAAAATCAACCTGATTGACACTCCGGGACACGTTGACTTCACCGTTGAGGTGGAACGTTCACTGCGTGTGCTCGACGGTGCTGTGGCCACTTTCTGCGCCGTTGGTGGTGTAGAGCCCCAGTCAGAAACCGTATGGCGTCAGGCTGACAAATACAATGTGCCCCGTATCGGTTACGTCAACAAGATGGACCGCTCAGGCGCTAACTTCTTCGAGGTAGTGCGTCAGCTCAAGGACGTGCTCGGCGCTAACCCCTGTCCCATCCAGGTGCCCATCGGCGCTGAGGAGACTTTCAAGGGCGTGGTTGACCTCATCACCATGAAGGCTATCTTCTGGCATGACGAAACCATGGGTGCTGACTACTCTGTTGAGGACATCCCCGCCAACCTCGTTGACGAAGCCAATGAATGGCGCGACAAGATGCTTGAAAAAGTAGCTGAGTTTGACGACGCCATGATGGAGAAGTACTTCGACGATCCCTCAACCATCACCGAGGATGAAATCCGTCGCGCTCTCCGCAAGGCTACCCTCTCAATGGAGCTCGTGCCCATGATCTGCGGCTCTTCGTTCAAGAACAAGGGCGTTCAGTGTCTGCTCGACTGTGTCTGCGCTTACCTGCCCAGCCCCCTCGATGCCGGCGCCGTTGAAGGTACCATCCCNGGCACTGACGAAGTTGTCACCCGCGAACCCTCAAGCGAGGCTCCCCTCTGCGCTCTGGCGTTCAAGATTGCCACTGACCCCTATGTAGGCCGTCTGTCATTCTTCCGCGTTTACTCAGGCGACATGGTTGCCGGNTCNTACGTGCTCAACAGCCGCTCAGGCAAGAAGGAACGCGTGTCACGTCTGTTCCAGATGCACTCAAACAAGCAGAACTCCAAGGAGGTTATCGGCTGCGGCGATATCGGCGCAGGTGTAGGCTTCAAGGACATCCGCACCGGCGACACCCTTTGCGCTGAAGATGCTCCCATNGTGCTCGAAGCTATGGACTTCCCCGATCCCGTTATCGGTATCGCCGTTGAGCCCAAGACTCAGAAGGACCTCGACAAGCTCGGCGTGGGTCTCCAGAAGCTCGCTGAAGAGGACCCCACCTTCCGNGTTCAGACCAACGAGGAAACCGGCCANACCGTTATCTCAGGTATGGGTGAGCTTCACCTCGACATTATCATCGACCGTCTCCGTCGCGAGTTCAAGGTTGAATGTAACCAGGGTCGTCCTCAGGTAACTTACAAGGAAGCNATCACCAAGCCCGTTGAACTCCGCGAGGTGTTCAAGAAGCAGACCGGTGGTCGCGGTAAGTTCGCTGANATCATCGTACGTGTAGAGCCCGTTGACGAAGGTTTCGACGGCGGCCTGCAGTTTGTTGACGAGGTTAAGGGNGGTAACATTCCCAAGGAATTCATCCCCTCAATCCAGAAGGGCTTCACCACCGCTATGAAGAACGGTGTGCTTGCAGGCTTCCCCGTTCAGCAGCTCAAGGTGACCGTTATCGACGGTTCATTCCACCCCGTTGACTCGGATCAGCTTTCATTCGAGCTCTGCGCCATCCAGGCATTCAAGAAGGCCAGCGAAAAGGCCGGTCCCGTTCTTCTGGANCCCATCATGAAGATTGAGGTTGTTACCCCCGAAGAAAGCATGGGTGACGTGATCTCCGACCTTAACAAGCGTCGCGGTCAGGTGGAAGGCATGGAAACCAGCCGCAGCGGTGCCCGCGTGGTTAAAGCCACCGCTCCTCTTGCCGAGATGTTCGGTTATGTGACCGCCCTGCGTACCATTACTTCTGGCCGTGCCACCTCAACCATGACCTTCAGCCACTACAGCGAAGTTTCTAACTCTATCGCCAAGAACGTGCTGACCGAATGCCAGGGCCGCGTGGACCTCATCAAGTAAACGACAAACAACTTTCATTCAACTGAAGATATGAATCAGAAAATTCGCATCAAACTCAAATCTTACGATTACAACCTGGTCGACAAGTCGGCTGAGAAAATCGTCAAGACTGTGAAGGCTACCGACGCGGTGATCAGCGGTCCTATACCCCTGCCTACCCACAAGCGCATCTTCACTGTCAACCGCTCGACCTTCGTCAACAAGAAGAGCCGCGAGCAGTTCCAGCTTTCAAGCTACAAGCGCCTGATCGACATCTACAACTCGACAGCCAAAACCGTAGACGCCCTGATGAAGCTCGAGCTTCCCAGCGGTGTGGAAGTTGAGATNAAGGTGTAATCACGAAGATAACAAACCCAGAACAATCACCCCAAACAATAAAAAACAAGAGAAATGCCAGGATTATTAGGAAAGAAAATCGGAATGACATCCGTTTTCAGTGCCGACGGCAAGAACGTGCCGTGCACTGTTATCGAAGTAGGTCCCTGCGTAGTTACTCAAGTTAAGACCGCCGAAAAAGACGGCTANGAAGCACTCCAGCTTGGTTTTGTGGAAAAGAAAGAAAAACACACCACCAAGCCCGAGGCAGGCCACTTCAAGAAGGCGGGAGTAGCTCCCCAGCGCCACTTGGCCGAGTTCAAAGGTTTTGACAGCGAGTATAAGCTCGGCGACACCATCGGTGTCGACCTGTTTACTGAAAACGATTTCGTTGACATTCAGGGAACCTCAAAAGGTAAGGGCTTCCAGGGCGTTGTTAANCGTCACGGCTTCGGCGGCGTAGGCCAGGCCACTCACGGCCAGCACAACCGTCTTCGTGCCCCCGGTTCAGTGGGTGCCTGCTCTTATCCCGCAAAGGTGTTCAAGGGCATGCGCATGGCCGGCCAGATGGGCAACCAGAAGGTTACCGTGCAGAACCTTCAGGTAGTGAAGGTGATCCCCGAACACAACGTTCTGATGATCAAGGGCTCGATTCCCGGAAGTAAAGGTTCAATCGTATTAATCGAAAAGTAAATGGAACTCGCAGTATACAACATCAAAGGTGAAGACACCGGCCGCAAGGTAGAGCTCAACGACGCAGTGTTTGCCGTTGAGGCTTCCGAGCACGCCGTCTATCTCGACGTAAAGCAGTACCTGGCCAACCAGCGTCAGGGAACACACAAGTCAAAGGAACGCAGCGAAGTGTCCGGCTCAACCCGCAAGCTCCACAAGCAGAAGGGCGGCGGCGGCTCGCGCATCGGCGACATCAACTCGCCCGTGCTCGTAGGCGGCGGCCGTGTGTTCGGTCCTCGTCCCCGCGACTATCGTTTCAAGTTGAATAAGAAAGTAAAGCAGCTTGCNCGCAAGAGCGCCCTGACCTACAAGGTTCAGGACAACGAGCTGAAGGTTGTTGAGAACTTCACTTTCGAAGCTCCCAAAACTAAAGATTTCGTAAAATTTGCTAAAAACCTTGAAGCAGAAGGAAAGAAAGTGCTTCTNGTTTTGAAAGATGCAGATAAAAACGTATATTTGTCAGCTCGAAATGTGCCCAACGCACGCGTTATCAGCGCCAAGGACCTCAACACCTATGCGCTGATGAANTCTAATGCTGTCATCGTAACCGAGGACAGCATTGACGTGATTAATCAACTTTAATAACNGAGAGAAACCAAAGCAATGGAAATTTCAATCACCCCCATCGTAACCGAGAAAGCCACTCAGCTCACTGAGAAGCTCAACCGCTACAGCTTCCGCGTTTCTCCTGAAGCTAACAAGTACCAGATCAAGGATCTCGTAGAGAAGCTTTACGGCGTTAAAGTGGTTAATGTCAACACTGCGGTTGTGCGTGGCAAGAACCGTAGCCGCTGGACCAAGAGCGGCCTTCTCCGTGGCAAGACCAACAAGTGGAAGAAGGCTTTCATCACGGTAGCAGAAGGCGAAACCATCGACTTTTACAGCAACATCTGATAAAAAATGGCAGTAAGAAAATTCAAGCCCACCACACCGGGGCAGCGACACAAGATTATAGGTGTATTCAAAGGTACGATCACTGCTACTACACCTGAGAAATCTCTTACAGTCGGCAAGAAATCCTCCGGCGGCCGCAACGCCGAAGGCCACCTCACCTCACGTTACCTGGGTGGGGGCCACAAGCGTAAGTATCGCGTCATCGACTTCAAGAGAAGCAAAGACGGTGTGCCCGCAGTAGTAAAGACGATCGAGTATGATCCCAACCGTTCAGCTCGTATCGCCCTCCTTTACTATGTTGACGGCGCTAAAACGTACATCATCGCACCCAACGGACTCAAAGTCGGCGACACCGTGGTAAGCGGCGCCGATGCGGCTCCTGAGGTGGGCAATGCGCTCCCCCTGAGCAAAATCCCTGTCGGTACGCTCGTTCACAACATCGAGCTCCGTCCCGGCCAGGGCGCCTTTATGGCTCGCTCGGCAGGCACATTCGCCCAGCTCGTGTCACGCGAAGGTGATTACGCGATTGTCAAACTTCCTTCGGGAGAAACCCGCAAGATTCTCGCCGCCTGCAAGGCCACTGTTGGCGTGGTAGGCAACAGCGAGCATTCTCTGGAACAGAGCGGTAAGGCAGGTCGCAGCCGTTGGCTGGGACGTCGTCCCCGCAACCGCGGCGTTGTTATGAACCCTGTGGATCACCCCATGGGTGGTGGTGAAGGCCGTGCATCCGGTGGTCATCCCCGCTCACGCAAGGGTCTCTACTCTAAGGGCCTGAAGACCCGCGCTCCGAAGAAGCACTCATCGAAGTACATCATCGAGAGAAGAAAGAAGTAATCTGATTAATCAAGTAACACACCTTTAGACACAATATGAGTCGTTCACTTAAAAAAGGCCCGTTTATCTCCGTGAAGCTGGAGAAGAAGGTCGACGCAATGGAAGCAAGCGGCAAGAAGTCGGTCATCAAGACCTGGAGCCGCGCTTCAATGATTGCGCCTGAATTTGTCGGCCACACCTTCGCCGTTCACAACGGTAACAAGTTCATTCCCGTCTATGTGACCGAAAACATGGTAGGCCACAAGCTCGGTGAATTTGCGCCCACCCGCACCTTCCGCGGTCACTCCGGCAACCGTAAGAAATAAACAAGGCCCGTGTTATAAACAATTTTCCGAATAAAAGAAAAGCAAGAATATACCAATGGGTGTAAGAAAAAGACAGGCCGCCGACCGACGTAAAGAAGAGCAAAAGTCGGTTGCCTTTGCCAAAATGCTCAATATTCCCACTTCGCCCCGCAAGATGCGCCTCGTGGCCGACATGGTGCGCGGCGTAGAGGTGAACCGTGCTCTCGGTATCCTCAAGTTCTCCAACAAGGAGGCTGCTGCACGCGTGGAGAAGCTCCTCCGTTCGGCTATCGCCAACTGGGAGGAGAAGAACCAGCGCAAGGCTGATGCCGGCGAACTGTGCGTAAGCATGATTCGTGTTGACTGCGCTCCGATGCTCAAGCGTCTGCGTCCCGCTCCCCAGGGCCGCGGCTACCGCATCCGCAAGCGTGCCAACCACGTCACTGTGATTGTCGACACTATTGATAACGTTTCTAACAAAAAGGCTTAAGCACAATGGGACAGAAAGTTAATCCTATCAGCAACCGCCTCGGTGTGATCCGTGGCTGGGACTCTAACTGGTACGGCGGCAAGAAGTATGGCGACACACTTCTTGAGGACTCTAAGCTCCGCAAGTATCTCAATGTGCGTCTGGCCAAGTCAAGCGTGTCACGCATCGTCATCGAGCGCACTCTCAAACTCATCACCATCACTGTCTGCACTTCACGTCCCGGCCTGATTATCGGCAAGGGCGGTTCAGAGGTCGACAAGCTCAAAGAAGAGCTCAAGAAGATCACTGACAANGATGTTCAGATTAACATCTTCGAGGTTAAGCGCCCCGAGCTCGANGCTCAGATTGTGGCAAGCCAGATTGCCCGTCAGATCGAAGGNAAGATCGCTTACCGTCGTGCCGTGAAGATGGCCATCGCAGCCACCATGCGCAGNGGCGCCGAAGGCATCAAGATTCAGGTTAGCGGACGTCTCAACGGCGCTGAAATGGCCCGTTCAGAGATGTTCAAGGAAGGACGTACTCCCCTGCACACCCTGCGTGCNGACATCGACTATGCACTGGTCGAGGCCCACACCAAGGTAGGTGTGGTTGGCGTAAAGGTTTGGATTTGCCGTGGCGAAGTTTACGGCAAGCGTGACCTCGCTCCTTCGTTTACAAACAATGCCAAAGAGGGCCGCGGCAACAATGCCGGCGCACCCCGCCGCGGCGGTTTCCGCAAACCGAAGAACAATCGATAACCATCCTCCAACTGATCGAATAAAATGTTACAACCTAAGAAAACTAAATTCCGCCGCCAGCAAAAAGGCCGTATGAAGGGCAATGCTCAGCGTGGCAATCAGCTGGCGTTTGGTTCATTCGGCATCAAGACCCTTGAGTCGAAGTGGATCACCGGCCGTCAGATCGAGGCCGCCCGTATCGCCGTGACTCGTTACATGCAGCGTCAGGGCCAGATCTGGATCCGCATCTTCCCGGACAAGCCCATCACCAAGAAGCCTGCTGAAGTGCGAATGGGTAAAGGTAAAGGTAACCCCGAAGGATTCGTGGCGCCCGTTACTCCCGGCCGTATCATCATCGAGGTTGAAGGCGTAAGCTACGACATCGCCAAGGAGGCACTCCGTCTCGCAGCCCAGAAGCTTCCTGTGACCACCAAGTTTATCGTCAGCCGCGACTACGATCCCACTCAAAACGTCTAACGCCTTATGAAGAAAGCAGAAATCAAGGAAATGAGCACCCAGGACCTCAAGGACCGCCTTGTGGAAATGGAAAAGGACTACNCCCAGCTCAAGATAAACCACGCTATCTCACCCGTTGACTCGCCTGCNAAAATCACTGCTGACCGCAAGATGATTGCCCGCGTCAAGACCGAGCTGCGTGCCCGCGAACTTAACATCAAATAACACTCCCTGACCGATCACAATGGAAAAGAGAAACTTACGTAAAGAACGCATCGGGGTTGTTTCGAGCAACAAGGGCGAAAAGTCCATCACCGTAACCGTTAAATGGAAGGAAAAACACCCCATTTACGGCAAGTTCGTTAACAAAACCAAGAAGTACCACGCTCATGACGAGAACAACGAATGCAGCGTTGGTGACACCGTCCGTCTGATGGAGACCCGCCCCCTGAGCAAGACCAAAAGATGGCGTTTAGTAGAAATCATCGAAAAAGTGAAGTGATATGATCCAGACAGAAAGCCGACTCACCGTAGCCGATAACAGCGGCGCCAAAGAGGCCCTCTGCATCCACGTGCTCGGAGGCACCGGTCGCCGTTATGCATCAGTAGGCGACATCATCGTTGTTTCCGTCAAGAGTGTTATCCCCTCAAGCGATGTGAAGAAAGGCACTGTCAGCAAGGCAGTCGTTGTACGCACCAAAAAGGAAATCCGCCGNCCCGACGGCAGCTATATCCGTTTTGACGACAACGCCTGTGTGCTGCTCAACAATGCCGGCGAACTCCGCGGCACCCGTATCTTCGGCCCCGTTGCCCGCGAGCTCCGCGCCACCAACATGAAGATTGTGTCACTCGCTCCCGAGGTACTTTAACTCACCTTCTTTAACCCGCATCAATCAAAATGAAGTTACATATCAAAAAAGGCGACAACGTCTACGTCAACTCAGGCGAGGACCGCGGCAAGGAAGGCCGAGTGCTTAAAGTGCTCGCCGAAAAGCAGCGTGCAATCGTAGAGGGCGTTAACATCGTTACCAAGGCCACCAAGCCCAGCGCCCAGCATCCTCAGGGCGGCTTAATCAAACAGGAAGCCCCCATTCATATTTCCAACCTCAACGTAATCGACCCCAANACCGGCAAGCCCACCCGTGTAGGCCGCCGCAAGAACGACAAGGGCGTCAGCGTGCGTTATGCTAAAAAATCAGGAGAGGAGATCAAGTAATGAGCACCACACTGCAGAAAGACTATAAGGAGCGTATCGTTCCTGCTCTTGAAAAAGAGTTTAACTACAGCACCGTCATGCAGGTGCCCAAGCTGAAGAAAATCGTCATCAACCAGGGTCTGGGCGAAGCTACCCAGGACAAGAAGATCATCGAGACAGCTATCAACGAGCTCACCGCCATCACCGGCCAGAAGGCAGTTGCCACTCTGTCACGCAAGGACATCTCGAACTTCAAGGTTCGTAAGAAGATGCCCATCGGTGTGATGGTTACCCTGCGTCGCGACAAGATGTATGAGTTCCTGGAGCGTCTGGTGCGCGTGGCTCTGCCCCGTATCCGTGACTTCAAGGGCATCGAGTCAAAGATGGATGGCCGCGGAAACTACACTCTCGGCATCACCGAGCAGATTATCTTCCCGGAAATCAACATTGACAACATCAACAAGCTCATGGGCATGAACATCACCTTCGTGACTTCGGCCAACACTGACGAAGAAGGCTTCGCCCTGCTCAAGCAGTTCGGTCTGCCCTTCAAGAACGCTAACAAGAACTAATCAACAATCCATTACAATCTTCCCATGGCAAAAGAATCAATGAAAGCCCGCGAGGTGAAGCGCGCCAAGCTGGTGGCAAAGTATGCCAAGAAGAAGGCCGAGCTGAAAGCCGCAGGTGACTANGANGCCCTGCAGCTTCTGCCCAAGAACGCATCGAGCGTGCGCCTGCACAATCGCTGCCTCATCACCGGCCGTCCCAAAGGCTACATGCGCCAGTTCGGAATCTCGCGCATCCAGTTCCGCGAAATGGCTTCTGCCGGTCTNATCCCCGGTGTCAAGAAAGCGAGCTGGTAAGCCCCGTGGTTCCCGGTCAGCCCCGGGTGACAGGCCGCAAGGCCTTCCCCGAGTGGCATTGACCTCTTCCATCCCCGCCCTGAGAGGCGGGGAGGCGCCGGGCCCGGTTCACGCACAGGTCCACGCCCACATTTCCTCCGCGGTAACGATGCNGAGCCTCTTCGGCACAAGCCCGCGGCAGTAAAACGAGAGAAAGCGTGAGTGTTAAATATTGTCCGGACAATAAAAATCACCGTTCCGGATTAATTTAAGCAAATCAAAACAAAATGACTGATCCTATTGCAGATTATCTCACCCGTCTGAGAAACGCGATCAAGGCTAACCACCGCGTGGTTGAGATTCCCTCAAGCAACCTCAAGAAGGAAATCACCAAGATNCTCTTTGAGCAGGGCTACATCCTCAACTACAAGTTCATTGAAGACGAAACTCCCGCCGGAGTCATCAAAATCGCTCTGAAGTATGACCCCGTTGANAAGGTAAATGCCATCAAGAACCTCAAGCGTGTGTCACGTCCCGGCCTGCGTCAGTACACCGGCTATAAGGACATGCCCCGAGTGCTCAACGGCCTCGGCATCGCAATCCTCTCAACCTCCAAGGGCGTCATGACCAACAAGAAGGCCCTCCAGGAAAAGGTTGGCGGCGAAGTCCTTTGCTATGTTTATTAATCAATAAGGAGGAAACAACACTATGTCAAGAATTGGTAAAGCTCCCATTGAAATCCCCGCTGGCGTGACTGTCACCGTGGACAAGGACAACGTCGTAACCGTTAAGGGCCCCAAAGGCACCCTCACNCAGAAAGTAAACCCCGATCTGACCGTCAATGTTGAAGGCAATCAGCTTACCGTGACCCGTCCCAGCGACGACCGCGAACACCGCGCACAGCACGGCCTCTACCGTGCTCTGCTCCACAACATGGTTGTGGGCGTGTCCACCGGTTACCGCAAGGAGATGGAGCTCGTCGGCGTAGGTTATCGCGCCGCTGCCACCGGCCAGGTGCTCGAGCTCTCTCTGGGTTACTCTCACGCCATCTATCTGAAGCTNCCCGCCGAGGTGAAGGTAGAGGCCAAGACCGAGCGTAACAAGAACCCCCTGATTATCCTTGAGAGCGACGACAAGCAGCTCCTGGGCCAGGTTTGCGCAAAGATTCGTTCGCTCCGCAAGCCTGAACCTTACAAAGGCAAGGGTATCAAATTTGTCGGCGAAATCATCCGCCGCAAGTCAGGCAAGTCAGCTAACGCAAAATAATAAACTGATTCAATTCCAACAATGGTTACTAAGATACAACGACGCAATAAAATCAAGGCCCGTATCCGTGGCCGCGTCTCCGGTACCGCACAGCGTCCCCGCATGAGCGTGTTCCGCAGCAACAAGCAGATTTATGTTCAGCTCGTGGACGACCTCGCCGGCACCACTTTAGTGTCTGCATCGTCTAAGGGCATCGCCGAAGGCAACAAATCTGAAATCGCCGCCAAAGTAGGCGCCGAAATCGCCCGCAAGGCCCTCGAGGCAGGTATCACCGANGTGGTTTTTGACCGTAACGGTTACCTGTTCCACGGACGTGTTAAATCATTGGCTGACGCTGCCCGCGAAGGTGGCCTTAAATTCTAACGATTATGGCAAAGAGAAACAATCGAGTAAAATCAACCAACGACTTAGAGCTTAAAGACCGCCTTGTGGCCATCAACCGCGTCACCAAGGTTACCAAGGGCGGCCGCACTTTCACTTTCGCCGCAATCGTTGTTGTGGGTAATGAAAACGGCATCGTAGGCTGGGGCCTGGGCAAGGCCAACGAGGTTTCTGCAGCTATCGCCAAGGGCGTTGAGGCTGCTAAGAAGAACCTCATCAAGGTTCCCGTTCACAAGGGCACCATTCCTCACGAGCAGGCTGCCAAGTTCGGCGGCTCACGCATCATCCTCAAGCCCGCCAGCACCGGTACNGGTGTNAAGGCCGGTGGTGCAATGCGTGCCGTGCTTGAGAGCGTGGGCATCACTGACGTGCTCGCCAAGTCAAAGGGCTCGTCTAACCCCCACAACCTTGTCAAGGCCACTATCGAGGCTCTCGGTGAGCTCCGCTCTCCGGCTCAGATTGCCCAGAACCGTGGCATCTCTGTAGAAAAAGTCTTCAACGGCTAATTTTGTATAATCGAATCTAAGCTCAATCACAAAATGGCACAGATTAAAATCAAGCAAATCAAGAGCCGTATCAACGCTCCCGCCGTGCAGAAACGCACCCTGGACGCGCTTGGCCTGAAGAAAATGAACCACACCGTNATTAAGGAGAACACTCCTTCGGTGATGGGTATGGTAACCCGCGTACGTCACCTGGTAGAAGTGACCGAAGCTTAATCAATAACAATTCGAAATTATCACATCCGCTATGGAATTAAGTAATCTCAAACCCGCCGTTGGCTCCGTNTCACGCAAGACACGTATCGGCCGCGGTCCCGGCTCGGGCAAGGGTGGTACTTCTACCCGTGGTCACAAAGGTGCTAAGAGCCGTTCAGGCTACAGCCGCAAAATCGGTTTCGAAGGTGGTCAGATGCCCCTTCAGCGCCGTGTGCCCAAGTTCGGCTTCAAGAACATCAACCGTGTTGAATATAAGGCTATCAATCTCTCCGACCTCGAAACTCTGGCNGCTGCCAAGAATCTCGAGAAAATCGGTCTTGACGAACTGCGCGCTGCCGGTTTCATCAACCGTCGTCAGCTCGTGAAAATCCTTGCCAACGGCGCTATCACCCGCAAGCTGGCAGTGGAAGCCAACGCTTTCTCNGCTGCCGCAGAGAAGGCTATCGTCGAAGCCGGTGGCTCGGTAGCTAAAATCTGATTATAATGCGATTTGTAGAAACCCTCAAAAACATCTGGACCATCGAGGAGCTGCGCAAGCGTCTCATGGTGACCCTGCTGCTGGTGCTCGTGTACCGCCTGGGCTGCTATGTGGTGCTTCCGGGTATCAGCCCTGAGGATCTGGACGCCATCTCNAAGTTTACTAACAAGAGCGGTCTGATGCAGCTCCTGGACATGTTCTCCGGAGGTGCATTCTCACAGGCGTCGATCTTCGCCCTGGGTATTATGCCTTACATCACGGCTTCAATCGTCATCCAGCTTCTGGGCATGGTGCTCCCTTCGTTCCAGAAGATGCAACGTGAGGGCGAAAGCGGTCGTCAGAAACTCAACCAGTACACCCGTTATCTCACTGTCCTGATTCTGTGCATGCAGGGCCCCGCTTATCTGATCAACCTCCATTATCAGGCTGCTCAGGTGGGCTCGGCAAGCGCAATGGGACCGTGGATGGTAGCCTATCTGACTGTGATTCTCGCAGGCGGCTCCATGTTTATCATGTGGCTCGGCGAGCGCATCACCGACCGCGGTATCGGCAATGGTATCTCGTTTATCATTCTCGTCGGTATCATCGCCCGCCTCCCGGGAGCCCTGTCGTATGAATTCATCAGCCGTCTGCCCGGTTCCACCGGCAGCCAGGGCGGTCTGGTGATGTTCATCGTAGAGCTCATCCTGCTGTTTGCTGTCACCGTCGGCGCTGTGCTTCTCGTGCAGGGCACCCGCAAGGTTCCCGTGCAGTATGCAAAGCGTATTGTCGGCAACCGTCAGTATGGCGGTCAGCGTCAGTACATNCCTCTGAAAGTCAATGCTGCCGGTGTGATGCCTATCATCTTTGCCCAGGCTCTGATGTTCATCCCCATCACTCTCTCAGGCTTCGGCCGCAGCGAGGATTCAAGCAGCTTCTTCATGGCTTTCGCTGATATCAACGGATTCTGGTACAACTTTGTCTACTTCATCCTCATCGTTGCCTTCACCTACTTCTATACCGCTGTGACCGTGCGTCCCACCGATATGGCAGAGAACCTCAAGCGCAACAACGGTTTCATCCCCGGNGTTAAGCCCGGCAAGAAAACCGCCGAGTATCTGGAGTCAATCATGTCGCGCATCACCCTGCCCGGCTCTCTGTTCCTCGGAATCGTGGCTGTGCTTCCCGCATTTGCCCGCTTCTTCGGAGTGAGCCAGAATTTCGCCCAGTTCTTCGGCGGCACCTCGCTGCTGATTCTCGTGGGCGTGGTTCTTGACACTCTCCAGCAGATTGAGTCACACCTGATGATGCACCACTATGATGGTCTGATGAAGAACGGCAAGATCAAGGGCCGCACCACCGGTCAGGCCTATTGATTAGTCCGCGCCTGATTCCTCAAATGTCAACCGGAGAATGATATATCTCAAGACACCCGAAGAAATCGAAAAGATGCGCGCAGCGTGTCGCCTTACGAGCCTCACACTTGGCGAAGTTGCCAAGTGGGTGGCTCCGGGCGTCACGACGCTGCGTCTTGACACCATTGCCCGCGAGTTTATNCTCGACAACGGCGGTCGCCCCGCATGTCTCGGCTATGGTGGTTTCCCCGGCACGCTCTGTATCGAAGTNAACGAAACCGTTGTCCACGGTTTCCCCTCCAACTATGTGCTCCGCGAGGGCGACATTGTNGGAACTGACCTCGTGGTTGAGNTTGACGGTTACAACGGTGACAGCTGCTATACATTTCCTGTAGGAGAAATCTCGCCCGAAGTGCGCCAGCTGTGCGTCACCACNCATGANTCGCTCTACAAAGGCATCGACGCCTGCCGCGCCGGTCACCGCATTGGCGACATCGCCAACGCCATCCAGACCTACTGCGAGCGTCGTGGCTACAGCGTAGTGCGCGAAATGTGTGGCCACGGCATAGGCCGNAAGATGCATGANGACCCCGAGGTGCCCAACTACGGACGCCGCGGCACCGGNGCGCTCATCCGCAACGGACTCTGCATTGCCATCGAGCCNATGATTAACCTCGGCAGCCGCAACATCGTCATCGAGCGTGACGGCTGGACATGCCGCACCCGTGACCGCAAACCCTCGGCGCATTATGAGCACACCGTNGCCGTCATTGACGGTGAAGCCCAGATTCTGACAACGTTCGAACCTGTGCGCGAAGCCCTCGGCGANCGGTTTATTTGAGAAACAGACACTAACCAGGATCTCCATCTTCCATCCCAAAAAGAAATGGCAAAACAGTCAGCAATCGAACAGGACGGCGTGATTGTCGAAGCTCTCTCAAACGCAATGTTTCGCGTAGAGCTCGAGAACGGACACGAAATCACCGCCCANATCTCCGGCAAAATGCGCATGCATTACATTAAAATCCTGCCCGGCGATAAAGTGAGAGTGGAAATGTCGCCTTATGACCTTTCAAAAGGCCGCATCGCGTTCCGCTACAAGTAATCTATCCTCCTGTCAATCAACTTAAAACCAATCTCTAAAACTAAAGATATGAAAGTAAGAGCATCAATCAAGAAGCGCACTCCGGACAGCAAGATCGTCCGCCGCAAGGGTCGCCTCTATGTTATCAACAAGAAAAATCCCAAGTACAAACAGCGTCAGGGATAAAAGTTTTTTATTACCTTTGCAAAAAATTTAGTCACAAGCATATGGCAGTAAGAATCGTGGGAGTTGACCTCCCCCAGAATAAAAGAGGTGAAATCGCCTTGACTTACATTTTTGGCATCGGTCGCAGCGCCGCTAAGAGCATCCTCGAAAAGGCCGGCATCGACGTCAACATCAAAGTTAAGGACTGGACCGACGCTCAGGCAGCAGCCGTGCGTGAAGTTATCTCCACTGACCACAAGGTAGAGGGTGATCTCCGCAGCGAAATCCAGCTCAACATCAAGCGCCTCATGGACATCGGTTGCTATCGCGGCATCCGTCACCGCAACGGCCTNCCCGTGCGCGGTCAGAGCACTAAGAACAACGCCCGCACCCGCAAGGGCCGTAAGAAAACAGTCGCCAACAAGAAGAAAGCTACTAAATAATAAACATCTATGGCAAAAAAGACAGTCGCAGCTAAGAAGAGAAACGTCAAAGTCAGCGCCGACGGCCAGCTTCACGTTCACTCCTCTTTCAACAACATCATTGTGTGCTTAGCCAACTCTGAAGGTCAGGTTATCTCCTGGTCAAGCGCAGGCAAAATGGGATTCCGCGGTTCTAAGAAGAACACTCCCTACGCTGCACAGATGGCCGCGCAGGACTGCGCGAAAGTGGCCTACGACCTCGGCCTCCGCAAAGTGAAGGCTTACGTTAAGGGTCCCGGCAACGGCCGTGAGTCAGCCATCCGTACCGTTCACGGTGCAGGCATTGAAGTTACCGAAATCGTTGACGTAACTCCGCTGCCCCANAATGGCTGCCGCCCCCCCAAGCGTCGTCGCGTTTAATCTATCCTTCGGATTTGTTTCCCNNCNCTAAGGGAATATNATCTTTTTCAATCCTCAANAAACTTTTATATCGGACACCACGGTCCCGCCGCTTCCCTCAGGANGCAAAATGACCACACGCCGGCCAGGTAGTTTTCATATCTTTAACAACGACTTTGCGTCCCTGCCGGGCATTGACACGTGAAATTGACTGCTTTTTCTTTCACCTCTCAGCAGTCGCGGCTGCACTACAAATGCCAGCTTGGAACGGTCGGCGTCACTCTTCAGGAANCCGTTAGAGTCCGAAACATCTAAAAGCACAGAATCATGGCAAGATACACAGGCCCCAAAACCAAAATCGCCCGCCGTTTCGGCGAACCCATCTTCGGCGAGGATAAGGTGCTCGCCCGCCGAACCAATCCCCCCGGCCAGCACGGCGCCAACAAGCGTCGCAAAACTTCGGAGTATGGCGTTCAGCTTCGCGAAAAGCAGAAAGCCAAGTACACCTACGGTGTGCTCGAACGTCAGTTCCGCAACCTCTTTGACAAGGCCGCTTCAACCAAGGGCATTACCGGTGAGGTTCTCCTCCAGCTCCTCGAAAGCCGTCTTGACAACGTTGTTTACCGTCTGGGCATCGCTCCCACCCGCGCAGCAGCTCGTCAGCTCGTGCTCCACCGCCACATCACCGTCAACGGTCAGGTTGTGAACATCGCCTCTTATCAGGTTAAGCCCGGCGACGTTGTTGGTGTACGTGAAAAATCTAAGTCACTCGAAGTTATCGCCGACGCCCTCGCCGGCTTCAACCACAGCAAATATCCCTGGATTGAATGGGACGAGTCTCTCAAAGCCGGTAAGCTTCTTCATGTACCCGCCCGCGAGGACATCCCCGAGAACATCAAAGAACAGCTCATCGTCGAGCTCTATTCTAAGTAATCCATTCTAATCCAACTGATCCATGGCTATTTTAGCATTTCAGAAACCCGACAAAGTCTTGATGCTGGAAGCCGATAACCACTTCGGCAAATTTGAGTTCAAGCCATTGGAACCGGGCTACGGCATTACCATCGGCAATGCCCTGCGTCGAATCCTTCTCTCTTCNCTCGAAGGTTTCGCCATCTCCTCTATCCGAGTNGACGGCGTGAAACACGAGTTTGACGTGATTCCCGGCGTTAAGGAGGATGTTACCAATATTATCCTTAACCTCAAGAAAGTCGACCTCAAACAGATTGTTGAGGACACNGACTTCGAGAAAGCCACCATCAACGTATCGGGACAGGAGGTGTTCAAGGCCGGTGACATNAGCAAGGCGCTCACAGGGTTTGAAGTTCTCAACCCTGACCTTGTGATCTGTCACTTGGATCCCGGAGCAAGCTTCTCAATCGAACTGACAATCAATAAGGGCCGCGGCTGGGTTCCCGCCGAGGAAAATCGCACCCCCAACGACGATGTTAACAACATCATCGCCATTGACTCGATTTACACCCCCATCAAGAATGTCAAGTATGCCGTTGAGAACTTCCGTGTAGACCAGAAGACCGACTACGACAAGCTTACCCTCGAAATCACCACTGACGGCTCAATCCTCCCCAAGGACGCCCTGAAGGAAGCTGCAAAAATCCTCATCTATCACTTCATGCTCTTCTCNGACGAGAAGATTACCCTTGAACCCANCGAGGCCGAGGGCAANGAAGAGTTTGATGAAGAAGTGCTCCACATGCGACAGCTCCTCAAGTCGAAGCTCGTTGACATGGACCTCTCTGTCCGTGCTCTCAACTGCCTCAAGAGCGCTGAAGTGGAAACCCTCGGTGAACTCGTCGTGTTCAACAAAACCGACCTGCTCAAATTCCGCAACTTCGGNAAGAAGTCGCTCACCGAGCTCGACGAACTTCTGGCCAACTTGAACCTCTCGTTCGGAATGGACATTTCAAAATATAAACTTGACAAAGAGTAATCATCACGATGAGACACAATAAATCATTCAACCACCTCAGCCGCAAGAAGGCTCACCGCGATGCCCTCCTGGCTAACATGACGGTAGCGCTCATCACCCGCAAGCGCATCTTCACCACCCTCGCCAAGGCTAAGGCACTCCGCGTTTACGCAGAGCCCCTGATCAACCGCGCTAAAGAAGACAACACCAACAATCGCCGTCTNGTCTTCTCTTACCTCCAGAACAAGGAAGCCGTCACCGAACTCTTCCGCAACATCGCAACCAAGATTGCTGACCGCAACGGTGGCTACACCCGTATCCTCAAAACCGGTCATCGTCTGGGCGACAACGCCAAGATGTGCTTTATCGAGCTCGTTGACTACAATGAAGCTCTTCTCAACGCCAAGAACGAGAAGAAAACCAAGCGCACCCGCCGCTCTCGCAAGAGNTCTGCAGCTCCTGCCGCTGAAGCTCCCGCAGCTGAGGCTCCCAAAGCTGAAGAAAAGGCCGCTGAATAATCAGCACGCCCNTTCATCATATCAAGCTCCCGGCCCTGCCATCGCAAGGCCGGGAGTCTTGTTTTCAGCNGCCCCGGGCNCNCATGGNTCCGGCCATGAGGAAACTTAACAATATTTTATCTCATTTTATCTCCGTTGTGACAGCAGGTTGCGCAAAAATTCGTAACTTTGCAACCTGAAGATAATCCACTAACCAAATCATAGTCTTAAAAACACTAACCAAGTTATGAAAATTGAAAAAATCATCGGTCGTGAAGTGCTCGACTCTCGTGGCAACCCCACTGTCGAAGTTGACGTAATCCTCGAATCAGGCGCTTTTGGTCGCGCATCTGTTCCCTCAGGTGCATCAACCGGTGAAAACGAAGCTCTCGAGCTCCGTGACGGTGACAAGTCTCGCTATATGGGCAAAGGTGTCCTCAAGGCTGTGGCCAANGTTAACGGCCCCATNGCCGAAGCCCTCAAGGGTATGAACGCCCTCGATCAGATTGCCNTTGACGAAGCTATGCTCGCTCTCGACGGCACTGACACCAAGAGCAACCTCGGCGCCAACGCCATCCTCGGCGTGTCACTCNCCGTTGCNAAGGCTGCTGCTGACTACCTCGACCTCCCCCTCTACAAGTATATCGGCGGCTGCAACAGCTACGTGCTCCCCGTGCCCATGATGAACATCATCAACGGNGGTGCTCACTCTGACGCNCCCATNTGCTTCCAGGAATTCATGATTCGTCCCATCGGCGCCAACACCTTCAGCGAAGGCATCCGCATGGGCACCGAAGTGTTCCACAACCTCAAGAAAGTTCTCCACGCCCGCGGCCTCTCTACTGCTGTTGGTGANGAAGGTGGCTTCGCTCCCGCTCTCGANGGCACTGAAGANGCCCTCAACGTTATCATCGAGGCTATCAAGAAGGCCGGCTACGAACCCGGAAAGGACGTGACCATCGGTCTTGACTGCGCTTCTTCTGAATTCTATGTTGANGGTGTGTATGACTACCACCAGCTCAAGGACGGCACCGTTAAGGAGCCCAACGGCAAGAAGCTCACCTCTGCCGAGCAGGCTGAATTCCTCAAGGGCCTCGTTGAAAAGTATCCCATCGACTCNATCGAGGACGGCATGGCNGAAAACGACTGGGAAGGCTGGAAGATTCTCACCGACCTCATCGGCGACCGTTGCCAGCTCGTGGGNGACGNCCTNTTCGTAACCAANGTTAAGTANCTCAAGAAGGGTATCGAACTCGGCTGCGCNAACTCAATCCTCGTNAAGGTTAACCAGATCGGTTCACTCACCGAGACCCTCCGCGCCGTAGAGCTCGCTCAGCGCAACGGCTACACCGCTGTCATCTCTCACCGCTCAGGCGAAACCGAGGATGCCACCATCGCCGACATCGCTGTTGCCACCAACGCCGGCCAGATCAAAACCGGTTCNGCTTCTCGCTCTGACCGTATGGCCAAGTACAACCAGCTCCTCCGCATCGAGCAGCAGCTCGGCGCAGCAGCTCAGTATGGCTACGGCAAGAAGACCAAGCGTCCCGAATAATCCCGCGCAGGTTTTTTTACCACATATATAAAGAAGCTCCCGGATTCACCGCGAATCCGGGAGCTTCTCTGTTTTNTCGGNGACATGCNGCGGCGCNTTAGTCCTTCAGCCGGAACACCCTGATACCCGAGGCGCCTGTGTTACGCCTCAGATACTCCGTCAGCGGCTTCGGGTCAACAATTACCTTCCCCGCCTTTGACGACGCATGCATCAGGTGTGGCACACCGTCCACAATCTTTATCAACCCCATGTGGCTCACATCAAGCCCTGCCGTCTTGCTCGTGATGGCAATGATGTCGCCGTCGCGCAGGGCCGCCAGCGTGGCCTTNCCTATGCGCGTTGACTTTANGATGGGGTAGCGGTGGGAGCGATAACCNATNTCCACATTCTTTATNCGNTCAAACTCCGCATCGTCGCGCAGNGCAGGGTAGAGGTCNCGATGNCCGCTCATGAAGTCAAGCGTCTTCACCTCATANGANGCCCCGGGCAGNNCCGANGTCACCTCCTCAATCAGTCCGCGCTGNGAGTTGTCAATCACCCAGTCGCTGATATAGTGCAGGCGCGANGCATATCCGTTGGCCTCGCCCCGNCGATAGCGGAGCTTCTCCAGGTTATACACGAAGTCGTGCCATGACTGTCGCCGCTCATCGGCCGTGCGCGCCAGTGCCATCACCGTCTCCACAAAAGTGGTGCAATCCATCTGGTCCATATTGATGGTCACCATCTCCGGCTCCCCCTCAAGCGTGCCTGCCACATAGGGCGTGCCNGTCANNGCNTCGGCAATCACNGCCACGCGTCCCTGCGCTCCGCGGCTCTCCACAGCCGCTCCCTTGCCAATCAATTCAGCAATCTTTAAGGTGTCNGTGGCCTCATTGTGCCATCGCGCCTCGCCCGGAGCGGCGGCCGCGGCGCCCTGCCANGTCAGCAANGCGGNNCCGGCAATCATGAATTTTATTGAATTTTTCATCTGAAATCGGTTGAAAAGTCCCATTCCTCGAAGTTACGAAAAAATCCCGTGCCTCGCACCTTNNAGGNCGAAATTTGGCGCAAAACAAGCGAAAAAGCCCCTTTGTTCGTTAACCAATGTTAAANAGCGGCANAAATGCGCGAAAAGATGTAAAAACATTTGGTGGNAATGGGAAAAGGGTATAACTTTGCACTCGCTTTCGGAAACGAAGCAAGCGGACATTGAAAGATTTACAATAGACAAAGCAAGAAGTAGTACAAGAGTCATTACAAAGAGTGATGACCCC
>JAAVCF010000016.1 GCA_014802445.1 Bacteroides sp.
AGCTTTCAGAGCGACTGACCGAGGATAAGTACAAAGGCTCATACGAGCGTATTGCAAAGTTGATAAAGAAGCATTCATCAGCTCCAATGCTGGATGTCATCAACTTCTGGGAGATTGTTGTCTTCTCATGGCTTACCGGCAATGCTGATATGCACCTGAAGAACTTCTCACTGTTTAAGCCGAACGAGAATTATATGCTGACACCGGCATACGACCTGCTATCAACTTCAATTGTGATGTCCGAAGACGATGAAGAACTGGCTTTAACGTTGAACGGTAAGAAGAAAAAGATAAAAAGAGAGGATTTTGAAAAAGCCATGTCTGATAGCGGAATGGATGAAAAGTCAATCGCCAACCTGTTCAAAAAATTTGAAAGGACATACACTAAATGGATAGAAATGATTGCCCAATCCTTCTTGTCGGAGGAACAACAAGGCTTATATCGTGAGCAGATAGAGAGAATGTCGGCTAAACTTGGAATAGTTAACACTTGACCGAGAAATAGTTAAAATGAACCCTCGGACTTGTGAGACTCACGGAAATTTTGTAAATTTGCACTACGGAAGCAGAGGTTTCCGAGGCGGTTGAGAAACCGTCGGAGAAGAACGGCAAAATACCGTTACCAACTCGTTACACAAGAATATAAGGCATCTGTATCTAATTGATACTGCGATATTTGGAGTATAAGGAACAAGTCCCTCCATCTCCACTATAAAGCTCGCCCCAGGCGGGCTTTTTTTGTGGGGCGGAGGGGTGAGAACCCGAGGGTTCGTTATCGCCCTGCGCTTGCGAAGCAATTGGAGCGTAGATTCCACGCCAGTGAATTGAAAATCGCTGCTCTATAGATGTATCCTCGCAGCAAAACGAATCACAACATATTCTTTGCATACTGAAAACACTGATTTTCACGACAAATGGGACAAATATTCCACTGACTATCAGATATTTTTTGTAGCTTTGCTTAATTACAGATAATAGACTTTGATATGAAGATAAATAAAACCACAACTGGTTCAATAGTAGGCATAGGCATTGCAATCGTCATTGCAATGTATGTTTTAATGTACATTATTGGAGGGTTTCCTATTCCACGAGGAAGTAAAGTCAACAATAATTACTATACCTATTATAAAAACATTTTTGGTATATATTATATCTCTGTTGAACATGCGCCTGCTCTGTTCAATTATGGAAGTTGGGGATATTTGGATGATGTAGATATCCAGACCTTCAAGGTGTTAGGTGAGGGATGGGCAAAAGATGCCAATCACGTATGGCATAACGATAAGATTGTAAAAAACACGGATGTAAACTCATTTCATATAAATCAGCATGGCGTTGCAGTAGATAAGGACAAAGTCTTTATACGGGATTCTTCAAACGAGTGGGGGTATATAAGACCCTCACACAGCGGCATAGATGTTGAAACCGCCGAATATTTTATCTACAGACTTGGCGAACTTCAAGATGAATGGATGCGCGACAAGAACTTTGTTTATCACTACGACAAGAGAATTGATGTAGATAGAAACAGTTTTGAAATTTATGGTGAGGACTGGTTCATAGACAATGATTTTCTTTATAAAACTCTATACAATGATGTAACCCGAAAGTGGGATTTACACCGTATTGATTCTTTGCAAAAACCCATTGAGGCTGGTTATCAATATTTCCGAAATGGCAGGAATATTATCTACAATGATTCAATAATACTCAAATACATAGATGTGCAGCGGTTTGAGGAGATTGGTGTAGGTAAATACCGGATCAATAACATGTTGTTTCTCTGGGGTAAACCTTTCCTTAAAGACTCATTGAATGTAGAAAATGCTAGATTCTATTTTCATGGTCATATAGCAGCTGACAATGAGAATGTGTACTATGTTCATAATCTACTTGATGACATTGATGCCTCGACATTCCGACAGATTGATGACGAAACATTTGAAGATAAGAGTTATATCTATACCATAAAAGAGAAAACTTGGGGTGAGACATATCCCTTTGTCAAAAAGAAAAAATGATGTGATATAGAACTGACCTATAAATAGTTACACAAGTGAAATGTGAATGAGCGGTCGTAAAGTCCACTCACAGCAACGGCGAACAGAACTCGCAGCGTAGCCATTAGTCTTGGACTGTGGCACAGCGACGTCTCCGTCGCGCCACTCCGAGGCGTTGGCTTCGCTCGGTGTTCCGCCGTTACAGTAGGCGGGAAGCGGTATGAGGTAGTGCCGGACTCGCTCCTTATCGGCTTGCCGCTTTGCCTTTGCAAAAAATGCCTCATGCGGCATAACGCCAAAACTCACCAAGACCGCCCATTCTCTTTCTACTTTGAACCATCGGAATTTTGATGTGTTATACAAATGCACTATCTTTGCACTACAAAATGATATAACTATGAACACAGCATCAGTAACAAGAAAACAGACCTCGTTTCGATTAAGTGAGGACTTGCTGAAACGTCTCCAGGTTGAGGCTAAGAAACACAACCGCAGTCTCAACAATCTTGTTGAGAGTGTGCTGCTCGCTTTTGTCTCGGAAAAGCCGAATAAGACAACCTTAGCTGCGATGAAGGAGGCTGAAACATCTGATAATTTAGAGACACTCGACCTCTCCAACTTCCGCAGCTTCGTTGATTCTCTATGAAGACTCTGAAGATTACCACTCAGTTTAAGAAGGATCTCAAACGTTATAAGAATCGGCCTAAGGTTATCGAGAAATTGGAGTTCATTCTCGGACTGCTTCAAAATGAATTGCCAATACCTGAAGAAAACAAACCTCATCCACTGTCGGGCAATTATCGTGGACACATGGAATGCCATGTGGAAAACGACACACTACTGATATGGTGGGATAAGGAATCCGACATAATCAAGTTGGTAAGATTCGGCTCACATTCAGAATTGTTTTAGGGAAGTCCAAGAGCATTTAACAGTTTGTAAACGAGATGTAAAACCCGGTTAAAGTGTTAAAAATGTGAGGGGGTCACCATCGGTGTTTGCATATATTTGGGCTTTAGCCAAATATGGCAAAAGCCCAAATCCTCCCAGAGCAGTTTACCATGCACAAGCATTGATATAATGCCAATTACAAGCAGTTTATATTTTTTTGGGGGACAGGACTGTAGCCTCGGGGCGACCCTACATTTTGCTGATGGTTGGAGAGCGGTTTTGTCGCGGAGTGCGGGCGCCCAGAACGGCCGCCCCTACATTCTTTAGCGGGGCATCGGCGCTCCCGGCCCGCAACGTCAACAGTATGTCTTAACAACCGCTTTTTTACATTGACGCGATTAGACTACCGAAATTCTTGTTGCCAAAAGGTCACAAGTGCTTATTTATGGACTGAAAACGCTGATTTTCACCACAAATGAGACAAATGTCCTACTGACTATCAGATATTTTCGCTAACTTTGCTTAATTACAGATAATAGACATTCTTGAGAATAAGAGCGAATTATGTCAGATACTCTTCGATATAAGATAGTCCTGTGGATGGTGTGGGTGCAGATTGCGCTACTGCCCGTTATCTGCCTGATGCTATATGTAGTGAGCGATGGTTTATTGTGGCGATGGAATTTGCTCAACTGGCTGATGGTTGGAGGCTACCTCATAGGATTGTTCTCCCTACCTTTCAGCCGAGGCCTTGAAAAGCCCGTATTTCTGAAATGGTGGCTGAGGATTGATTTCTGGCTTTCGGCTATTATGGCAATTCTTGCATTACCATTGCTCTTTTATGTCGGAAGGCACTATATAGATGCAGAGGATGGAGATTATGTTCTCTATCACACACGAGGTTTTATGATGGCCGGTCCACATTATGAGTTAGGTAAAAAAGAGGGTCTATTTATTCGCCCTATGATGCATCAATTTGTTAGAATAAATGGTTATAACGATGGTAAAATAGACTGTTTCAAAGTCGATACACTGCGAGGCTGTTTTTATGGATTGAGCAGAGGGAACGCACAGGCTTCTTGGGTTTTACCGCTCGACTCCGTTAAATATAGTCAAAATGTAGCCTATATAACCAATCTTATTGACAGCCTATATCAAGCGCAACCTTTATTTAGGGATTACTATCATGGCACATTTGTTTTTCCGGACAACTTCGCCGAGATAAATTATGATTCCTTTAGTATTTATTATGAGGATTCCATAAGTTATAATAGCACTGACCTTATTTATGGCGACAGTCTGCGAATTACTATTATCAATAACGGAATCACCAAGCTGTCTTATCCGAAAGATTCCGTTGGCGACCTCTCGCCCAAAGAAGTGAGAACTTTTATAGAAAATCTGAACGGGGGCAAACGATGAGACAAAAGGATGAATATATTGCGGAAGAGGCGTTTACGTTCCCGCTGATTTGCCTTGTCTGCATGGCATTCATTATTCATTGGGGCTATACCGACGGATGGCCTGTCGGTGCGATAATCGGCACATCGTTTTTCGGGATAGCTGTGTTGTGTTATGTCGGTAAATATATTCGTTGCGGACGCAATTACCTGAAAATATATGCCGACGGTATTGAGATAAAAGATTGGAATAAGATTACTACTCTTAATTGGTCAGAGATAAAGAAATGTGAGGTATATTATAGGTCTTCCTATGCCTCTGCGGTGTTTTTTGAGCGCGATTTATTTATCGTTACCAAATCTGATAATAAACGTGAGCAACATATTTCAGTCAGTCTTTCAGGGAAATACTGTCGCCACAAGAGCGTCATAGAGGCGATTGAGCGTTTCGGCGGCAATGGTGTTTTTGACAGTCAATCCTCCCACCGCCAAAACAGGTATTTGGCTGGAGTGGTTTTGGCGGTATTTATAGGCATTATCTTCATTTTTATAATTTCGATAATAAGTGAAGCATAGGTAATTATAATGGGAACGACAGATCACTTGACAACAATGGATAATAAATCAACCGTCCCGCCTCCATACATTCCAAAGTATCATGCGGTCTTTCGATGCAAGGTGGATAATAGAATGTACAAATGGCCGATAATAATGTGGTGTATATTTGAAATAATCATACTTATTGCAACACCTTCAATATTATGGGGATTGTTTGCCGTGCTTTGGAGTGTGGCCCCGTTCTTGATAATTGTGCTATTGTCCCGGTATTTATGGGGAAATACGACTTATATCATAACTGACGATATATTACGCGTATCGACACCTTTGAAATCATTAGACATCAATATTAACAGCGTCAAGAAGATCCGTCGTGGAAAATTCTGGGTTGAAAGAGGTAAAAATTACTCTGCGACTTACATCAAGCTCCGCATTATCTATGATAGAAGCAGCTATATCTATGTGTCACCTGAAGATGAGAATTTATTCATTGACCTACTTCAAGCCATCAATCCCAATATCGAATATAGCAGTGAACGCGGCTTGTAAGTAACTCAGCACTTATTGTCGCGGAGGGCGGGCGCCATACACATTTGCGGGGTATTGGGGCGTGGTTTGGTCGCGGAGGGCGGGCGCCATACACATTTGCGGGGAATTGGGGCATGGTTTTGTCGTGGAGGGCGGGCGCCCCGAACGGGCGCCCCCACATTCTTTTGCGAGCGATTAGACAGCGGGGGGCGAGTCACCATGCACATTCGCAGAGGATTGGCGCGTGGTTTTGTCGCGGAGGGCGGCCGCCCCGAACGGGCGTCCCTACATTCTTTTGCGAGCGATTAGACTGCCGGGAGGCGAGTCACCATGCACATTCGCAGGGAATTGGCGCGTGAGTTAAGTATAGTCAGCGGGAATCCATTTGACTCTACGGCAACTACCTTATCATGGCATCTCTCCAGCGATTTTTGCCTTGTTCTTCAGTCACGTAGCTACCTTCATCACATGACAAAAATCACTCAGAGATATGCCCCCAGAGTTAACAAATGTTGGGGAACGGGGTCTAATTCATGAGGCTGGGTCGACATCCGTTTTTAGCTGGCATTCCGTGTTTAGCCTTATTACTCCCCCTTACCGAACGCTTGATTGCTTTCCTTATTGTGCTCCATTTCGGGAAGATGGCAAACGGACGCACGGGGCCATAGCTTATCATTATCGCCAATAATGAAACCAGCGCGATAATCAGAAGCCAACCGTAGATCTCTTTCATGGAAATTATGAGAGCATGCTGCTGAACCATGCCATAGAGTTGACCGAGAGGTAGGAATGCCGTATCTGGATTGAAGTCGGTAATTGAAGCACTCAGCAAAGCCGCGTTCTTAGCCATTGTATGCCTCAGCAGTTCGCCTATCAATGCCGGACCGAGGGTGGCGCCCATAACAGCGCCGGTGAATCCGTTTATGGTCAAGGCCTGCGGAAATACGGTGAATGGCAAACCACTCTGTACAATAGAGGTCAGGAATACAATTGAGATTATCACTGAGGCTACTCCTCTGGCAAACAGCGGAATGAAAAGCATCTCCTTTTCAACTCCATAGTCAATCAAAAAGTAGAAATAGCCGAGATAAACAGCAGCGAGAGCAAAACTGATAACCGTCATAGTCTTATACCGCCATTTTCGGAGTGCAAAAGTAAAATAGGTGAAAGCGCAACCCATTATGATTCCGGCAAAGACATACCAATTCAGGTCAATCAGGTTGGTCTCATCGAAACCGAGGATATTGGCGGCATAGCTGTGTTCGAATACATGCTCGGTAGCAAGCAGCGTGAAGAATACCAGATAAATCAGCGTGGCGCGGATTACGTTGCGGTTCTTCATCGCCTGAAAAGATATGTAGGGATGATGAAGAAACGAAGCTCGCCAGAGGTTTATCGCCATGCAGATGAATCCTAAAACAGTTGCCCCACGGATTTCTGAAGCACCCCACCAGTCATAGAAATTTCCATAGACACAAATGAAGGTGAAACACATCATGAATCCGGTCCAAAGTGTGGCTCCTATCCAGTCTATGCCGAGCAAGGGAATGAACATAGGTGCTCGTACAGGCCTCACAAGTATCAGAACCATGAGCATCATCAGCGCGAGCAGACCTATCATGATCCAGTGCATATACTCCCATTGCGAATAGAAAGCCGTGTAGATTGTGGCGATTCCGCTAAGCTGGATAACGCTGTCAACGATGATGTAGACATAGCAGAAAAAAATCGCCATATCACGCACCGGGGTGAGCCAAAGCTGGATGGTGGAGTTACAGGCAAGAGTGGCCTGCATCCTGAACCATCCGGCCACAAAACAGGTGATGACAAGTACCGGGACACTTGTCGTGTAAGCACATATAACGTTCGCAGCTATCAGTACTATGGCCGATGTAAGCAGTTGCGTACGGGTTGAAAACCTGAACTTGATGCGGAACATCACGGCAAAATTTATCGCCAATCCGATTAGCGAGGCATAGCCTGCCATCAGAACATCCTCCTGCATCAGTGCTGTCGTGCCCACCATATCAGACGCGGCGGCGAGATACAAGCCTCCTGAAAACTGCACAATCAGCACAAAAAATATAAATAGGTAAGGCTTCAATCTGCGGGGAATGAAGTCGGGGACATCAGGAATATCAAACGGTCCCTGCGGAGCGTGCCAGTCTGCCATATCAGTACTTCACTCTACATTCCACATTCATGCCCGCGCGTATTTTTGCCATCTCAGCCGGATTATTGTCAGACGAAAATTCGATTCTCACCGGAATACGCTGACGTACCTTTACAAAATTACCTGCCGAGTTGTCCTGTGGCAATAAAGAGAGTGCGGCGCCTGTGGCGGTGGAGATGGATTCTACCCTACCGGTGAATGTAACGTCGGGAATCGCGTCTACCGTTATATCCACTTCACTTCCCGGTGCGATATGCTTCAGCTGTGTTTCTTTATAATTGGCAGTAACCCATACATCGCCTGTGTCAACAATGTCAAGCAAGGTCTGTCCGGGCTGAACGAGCTGACCTGCCTGTATCTCCTTTCTTGAGGTGTAGCCATCGCAAGGAGCCACTATTACAGTGTAGCTCAGGTTGAGTTCGGCGGTTTCAAGCAGAGCCTTGGCAAGCTCAATTCCAGCCTCGGACTGCGAAATACGCTGACGATTGACATCCACGACAGATGAAGTCGCGCCACGCTGACGTGTGAGCATCTCATAGCGGGCTTTCTTAGCTTTGTAATCGGTCTTTGCGCCATCATACTGCTGACGTGTCACGGCATCCTGAGCAAGTAGTTTCTCGTATCTGGCCAAATCTGTGGCGGCCATTTCCATCAGCACCTTGGCCTCGGCAATTGAAGCCTCGCTCACAGCCACGTTGGCTGAGGCTGAAGCGACGGAGCGGTCAGCTACAGATCGACCGGCAAGCGCATTGGCATAATCAGCTTTGGCACGCGCCACATTCAGGCGCATATCCGCATCATCTATGATAACGAGGGTGTCGCCCTTCTTCACGTGCTCATATTCCTTGAACCGTATTTCCTTGATATAGCCCTGCACGCGGCTGTTTACAGGTACAATCTGTTGGCTCACCTGTGCATTGTCGGTAAATTCGACATTACCGAGGTGGATAAACTTGCTGCCGACCCAAAAGGCAGCTGCGATTATTACGGCGAGAGTTATTATATAAGAGATGATTTTTTTGCTATGGTGTGTCATATCTTTCCGGTGGTGAATAGGAGTTTGTAATAATAGTAGATGATGTTTATGCGGGCATTTACGAGTTGCTGCTCTGCATCAAGACGCGAATTGGCGGCATCGAGCATATCGGTGATAAGAGCCATTCCTTCGCTGTATCTTGTTGATGTGGTGCGATAGTTGCGTTCGGCAAGTTCCACACTCTTTTCCTGGGTTTTGAGTTCCTCGTATGCCTCAAGATAACGCACATGGTCGGCACGGACAGCGAGATCAATGCCTTCGCGGGCCGCGTCAAGTTCTTCGGCTGCTTTCTGAGTGGCCATCCGGCTCTTCGCCAATGATTTATTATTCTTATAAAGCGTTGAAAGATTATAACTTACGCCTACACCGACATACCAATAACTGAGATTGCGGTTGATAGGCGGAATTTCTACAAGTATCGGACCGTCCATTGTCCATCCCGCATTGATACCGATTTTAGGAAGCCTCTCGGAGCGAACCAAGGCTTCGGCTTTTTTGCTGATGTCAACTCCGCTGCGGGCGAGGCTCAATGCCGGTGAGTTTGTTTCGGCTTCATTTCGCCACCAATCCTCTCCCTGCATAGGCAACGAGCGGTCAAGGATTGTTGAGTCAGGTTCAACTACTGTCGTTTCAGGCAATCCGGCCACAGTCACAAGATTGTTGTTGAGTATGTTGAGAGTATTGTTTATCCTGACAAGCTGGAGTTCAAGATTGGCGACAAGGAGTTCGTAACGGGTTATGTCGTTCTGCAACGCCGTTCCCTGCTCATATCTGGCTCTCATCTCATCGAGGACCATCCGGGCCGAGGCTATATTGCTTTCTACAACACTGCGGAGATTCGAGTATTTATATATGTCGAGGTAAAAGCCTGCCAATTCAAAGCGGATATTGTCACGCTTTAACTCTGTTGCGAATCTTGACGCGGTCGATTTCAGTTCGGCAAGCTCAATAGAATTGGTGATTGCCCCGCCGGTATATACGGGCTGGGTTATATTCAGTGACAGCCCGGTACCGAGATGCGGTATCGGTGCTTTCTGATAGTCGCTGAAATTTCGTTTGGTTGTGAATCCGTCACCGATATAGCTTAAAGACATGGACGCACTAATGTCGGGCAGACGTTGTGCACGGGCTACAGAGATTTCACGCTCGGCTTCGTTCTGCGCGGTAAATGACGGACGTAATTGTACGCTGTTAGTCTCGGCACTCTCGAAGATTTCTTCAAGGGTAATCACCGACTGACCG
>JAAVCF010000017.1 GCA_014802445.1 Bacteroides sp.
AGCACAACGGCTCCCTGACAACACAATTATCTATCTATCTCATCACAATTATCTATCTCGAAAATGAAAAAGCTCAGCACCCTCCTGATCCTCGCCGCCGGCGGCCTCACTCTCTCAGCATCACCCCTGACTCCCCAGCAGGCTCTGGCCGCCGCCACCGCCGGCAACGGTCCCTCAAACGCCGCCGGCGCTTCCTATGAACTCGCTTACTCCACCCGCGGCATCTACGTGTTCAACCGCCCCACAGGCGGCTTCATCGTCACCTCAGCCGACACCGCCGGCGCTCCCCTGCTGGGCTACAGCAACGAGGGTTCCTTCGACGCCGACAACATCCCCTCCAACATGGAGTGGTTCCTCGACAGCTACACCGACCAGATTGCCGCCGCAGCAGCCGAAGGCATGGAATACAGCTACGAGGCCGACAGCTACGGCCGCACTCCCATCGACCCCCTCATCCAGAACCACTGGAACCAGAGCGGCCCCTACAACGACCTCTGCCCCGAAGTGAACGGCGTGGTTTGCCCCACCGGATGCGTGGCCACCGCAATGGCCCAGGTGATGCAGTACTGGCAGTATCCCGCCCAGGGCACCGGCTCCATCAGCTACACCTGGCGCAACGAGACCCTCAGCTACGACTTCTCGGGCGACACCTACGACTGGGACAACATGACCTATGAATACGGCGCAGAGTCCACCGAGGCCGAGAAGAGCGCCGTGGCCCGCCTGATGCTCGCCTGCGGCATGGCCACCAAGATGAACTACGGCCCCTCGGCCTCCGGCTCGAACTACTACAACGCCGCGGCCGGCATGCTCAAATACTTTGGCTATGACCGCGCCATGAACTGCCTGGACCGCGACTTCTTCACCGCCGACGCATGGACCGAGATGATCTACGCCGAGCTCGAGGCCGGTCGCCCCGTGCTCTACTCAGGCGCCAACAGCCGCAGCGGCCACGCCTTCGTGTGTGACGGCTACCAGGGCGAGAACTACTTCCACATCAACTGGGGCTGGGGCGGCAAGTCAGACGGCTACTTCCTCCTCGACGCTCTCGACCCCTCAAGCCAGGGCATCGGCGGCAGCACCTCGGGCTACAACAGCGACCAGATTGCCGTACTCGGCATCCAGCCTCCCGTTGAAGGCAACGAACTTGTGCCCATCATGCGCAGCTACGGCGAGCTCAACGGCTCAATCAACTCCAAGGGCATCGCAATGACTGTGAAGCACACCGCTTGCGGCGACGAAACCACCAAGGGCGTCTTCTCAGGCTCAATCGAAAAAATCAAGGCCACCATCGGCGTTCGTCTCACTCCGGTTGACGGCGGCCAGGAAGTCTACGCACCCTGCACCTCAGGCGCCATGAACATCAACACCAACTGCGGCCTGAACTCCTACACCGTCTACCTCTCCGACCTTCCCACCGAAGGCACCTACATCATCACCTCAGCCTTTGAATACAACGGCACCTGGTACAACTCCCTCCAGCACAACAACGTTCCCACCCGCCTGATGGTGACCATCGAAAACGGCACCTACACCTTCGAGAAGGTTGAACGCCCCGCCGACACCGACAACATCGCCGTTCACAGCGACGAACCCGGCACCACCACCTCAATCGAGACCATCGCCGCCGAAGCTCAGAACGTTGACGTCTACACCATCACCGGCCGCCGCGTACGCACCGCGGTAAGCGCAGCCAACGCCACCGACGGCCTCACCCCCGGCCTCTACATCATCGGCGGCAAGAAAGTGGCTGTGAAATAATAAAGAGATTCAAAGATAGATAATTTCAAAGATAGATAATATAGATATAGATAATTGAGCAAACATGAACGAGGTCACTGATGCGCGAGCATCGGTGACCTTTTAATTTACAGCGTCTAATAAACAAGATGTCAACGAAATTCGTTATTTTTGTAACATGAAAACAAAACTTTTAAGCATATTGATTCCCACCGCACTCACCCTCGCAGCCGCAGGGTGCGCATCAAAAGCCGAGAGCACCATGGCCACCGCTCCAGCCGACAATCTGACCGGCGAGGCTCAGGCGCTCCCCGCAGCGATAGTCTATAAAACCAACGGTGATTACTATGACAACGTGCCCGTGACGCTCAACGCCGACCGCACGGCCCTTGCATCATGGCCCGCACCCACTGACATCAATGACACCTCGGTGCCCCTGAAATTTGCCGAAGGGTGGTTGCTTGACCGCCGCGGAGTGAGCTCCACCACCGCTTTCCTTGACTACACCTACAAAGAATATAGAAAGCTTCCCGCATCCGAAGCCACACCCTCGAAGCTCATGGCCCACATTATCCCCGGCTCGGAGGTGACGGTGATACGCCGGCTGCCCATCCCCCTTTGGAAAGCGCTTGAGGACCCCGTGGAAGCCTCGAAGCTTGTTGATGCCTCCCCGGTGGTTTACCAAGCCAAGTAAGGTTTGGCCCTTAGAGCCAAAAAGGTTAACTTTGTGGAGCAAAATCCACCGCTATGTCGACAATTGAAGAATATAACCGTGAGCTGGAAGCGTGCCGCAAAGTGTTTTCGGCCAAGCTTCGCGATTACGGTGCATCATGGCGCATAATGCGCCCCGCCACTCTTACTGACCAGATGTTTATCAAGGCCAAGCGCATCCGCACCCTTCAGAGCGAGGAGGCGCGAGTGGCCGAAGGCGTTGCGCCTGAATTCGTTGCACTGGTCAACTACGGCATCATGGCCCTGATACAGCTTGAGCTGGAGCCCACGGTCAGCGTTGACATCGACGCCGCCCGCGCCGAAGAGCTCTACGACAAGCACTCCGCCTCCACCCGCTCACTCATGGAAGCCAAGAATCATGACTATGGCGAAGCATGGCGCGACATGCGCGTGAGCTCCATCACTGACATGATTCTCACCAAGCTCCTGCGTAACAAGGAGATAGAGGACAACAACGGGATGACCCTGGTGTCAGAGGGAGTTGATGGCAACTATGCCGACATTGTGAACTACGCACTCTTCTCTCTGATTCATCTCCGCGCTGAGGATGAGCAACGCCGATAACGCCTGTGAACACCGCCGCACGGCAATGGTGTGGGCCCTCCGAGTGATTCTCGGAGCAGTGTTCATTGTGTCAGGCCTTGCCAAGAGCGTTGACCTATGGGGCACAGTCTATAAGATTGAAGAGTATCTTGGCGTGTGGGGCATGACCGAGCCGCGCACACTGACCGTTGTTGTGGCCACCGGGCTTTGCGGAGGAGAATTTCTGTTGGGCGCCCTGCTGCTGTTGGGGTGCTACCGGCGCGCCGTGGTGTGGCTCATGGGAGCCCTCATGGCCTTCATGCTGCCGCTGAGCCTATGGCTCTGGATTGCCGACCCGGTGCCTGACTGCGGATGCTTCGGCGACTTCCTTGTGATTTCCAACCGAGCCACATTCTGGAAAAATGTGGCGATAGTGGGCGGGATAGCTCTCCTGTGGCGCAGCAACAGCAAGACGGCAGGAGTCATCACCCCTTACTGTCAATGGATGGCAGCGGCAGCCCTGACGGTCTATATCCTGATTGTGGCCATGGCCGGCTACAACATCCAGCCCGAGATTGACTTCCGCCGCTTCCCTCAAGGCACACAGCTACTCACCGACGACAGCGCCGAAGAGGATGATGAAGAGGTGACCTACACCTTTATATATAGCAAAGGGGGAGAGCAACGCGAGTTTTCAGCCGACAACCTCCCCGACTCCACCTGGACCTTCGTTGACCGCAAGCTAATGAGCGGCACCGAGGACACCCGCGACGGATTCGTGATTTTGGAGGATGGCGAGGACATAACACATGACGTTATCAACGCCGAAGGGGAGCAGATGCTGGTGGTGGTGCCCGAAATTGCCCGCGTGAATCCCAGCCACACCTATGCCATCAACACCCTTGACCGCTACATGACAGCCCGCGGCGGCACACTCACGGCCCTCCTGGCGCCCGACCGCCGAGGCATAGACTACTGGGACGACATCTCCATGGCCGACTATCCCGTCTACACCGCCGAACCCACCATGCTCAAAGAGCTTGTGAGAGGTACGATAGGCCTTGTCTATCTCCGCGACGGGCGCGTGGTGTGGAAACGCACCCTCTCCTCCACCGACATGAGCCTCTTTGAAAACCCCGACAATGCCAAGGCCCTGAAAGAGAGTGCCCCTGCCACTGACCTGCTGCTACGCTATCTGAGCCTCACGCTTGCTCTGGTGTTGGCCGCCATCATAGCCGTGGACCGCACAGGATGGTTTATTCACCGCGGCTGGCAGCGTCGCCGCAGAAGAGGACAAAAAAGCCCCGTCAAAAGCGACAAAATAGCCCAGGATTGATTATTTTTGCAAAAAACCGTCAATAAGATGCTCATCATAGGAATAGCCGGAGGAACCGGCTCAGGCAAGACCACCGTGGTCAACAAAATCATCAGCAGCCTCCCTGCCGGCGAGGTTGCCGTGCTGCCTCAGGACTCATACTATCGCGATTCAAGCCACATCCCGCCCGAGGACCGTCAGAAAATCAATTTTGACGAGCCCGCATCCATTGAATGGCCCCTGCTTGTGGAACAGCTTCAGATGCTCAAGGATGGCAAGACCATCGAGATGCCCACCTACAGCTATCTGACCTGCACCCGACAGCCCGAGACCGTCAGAGTGGAACCCCGCGATGTGGTGATTGTGGAAGGCATTCTTGTGCTGACCGACCCCGTGCTGCGCGACATGATGGACGTGAAAGTGTTTGTTGACGCCGATGCTGACGAGCGACTCATCCGTGTGATTGCACGTGACTGTGTGGAGCGCGGCCGCACCCCGATGATGGTGCTCAACCGCTATCAGGAAGTGCTCAAACCAATGCACGAGCTCTACATTGAACCCTCCAAGCGCACAGCCGACATCATTGTGCCTCAGGGCGGCAATAACATTGTGGCCATCAACCTGCTGACTGATTACATCAAGAGTAAGCTCAAGGGGGGCGCAGCCAATGGACAGTGAGGAGAAAATGGTGCTTCGCACCGACTCGCTTGTCAAGAAATACGGACAGCGCACGGTGGTGAACCATGTGTCAATCGACGTGACCCAAGGCGAGATTGTGGGACTTCTCGGCCCTAACGGAGCCGGCAAAACCACCACGTTCTACATGGCCGTGGGCCTCATCACACCCAACGAAGGACGCATATTCCTCAACGACCTTGACATCACGAAGTTTCCCGTTTATCGCCGCGCACAAAACGGCATCGGCTATCTCGCTCAGGAAGCATCGGTGTTCAGGAAGCTCTCCGTTGAGGATAATATCCGCGCCGTGCTCCAGATGACCGGACGCCCCCAAAGCTATCAGAAAGAAAAGCTTGAAAGCCTGATAAAAGAATTTTCGCTGCAGAAAGTGCGCCATAATCTCGGCGACCGCCTCAGCGGCGGCGAGCGACGCCGCACCGAGATTGCCCGTTGCCTTGCCATCGAGCCCAAATTCATCATGCTCGACGAGCCCTTCGCCGGAGTGGACCCCATCGCGGTGGAGGAGATTCAGGAGGTGGTTTACAGCCTGAAAGACCGCGATATAGGCATCCTCATCACTGACCATAACGCGCCCGAGACACTCAGCATCACTGACCGCGCCTATCTGCTCTTTGAAGGCAAAATCCTGTTTCAGGGCACCAGTGAAGAGCTCGCCGAAAATCCTATTGTGCGCGAAAAGTATCTGGGCCGCAACTTTGTGTTTATCCGCAAGAAATTCGACTGACGCCGCCCTATTTATCGGCCAGCCAGTCAATCACCGCATTAAAGAAGAAGCGGCGCACATCCGGGCGCGAAAGCGACAGGTCATGCAGCCCGTCGTGAACCACAATCTCCGTGACCTGCGCGCCGAGACGCCGGCCACGCCGCGAAATCAAATCCACATCAAGGATAGCATCAGCCCGACCGAACTTCTCCGTCGGGTCGCCCTTTTTCGCCGACTTATCGGAGCGAAGCAGCAGCACCGGCACCTTGATGTCAGCCGCCCTCTTCATAAGCCGCGACTGGGCCGTCTGAATGGCCCTTACCCATGCAGCATCAGGATCAGGCATGCGGTAAGGCTTCCAATCCTGATTATAGTCCCACTCGCCGCGCATTGACTTTGACAAACTGCGGGCATACTCCATGTCGTCAGGCTGACGAAGCCGCATCTTGGGGAAAAATCGACCTAAAGCGCTCACCGCCGGCACACCAACGCGCCTGAGCAGCAGCGGCATGTTCCAATCCAGGAAGGGACTGTTGAGCACCAAAGTGTCAATCTCAGGCACAGGATGGCCCACAGCCATGTAGAGCGACGCCGTGAGTCCTCCCGTTGAGTGGCCCATGAGCGTGATTTTGCTTATACCGTCAAGGCGCATCACGGCTGCAGCCGACTCAATATCAGCGAAATAATCAGTCATCTCAGCTATTTCAAACATCGCCTCCCCCTGCCGCAGCGAGCGGCCGTAGCGCCGGAGGTCAACGGCATAGAACGCTAACCCCGCCTTGTGAAACTCACGCGCCATGTGGGCCTGAAAGAAATAGTCACTGAAGCCGTGGATATAGAGGATGCCGCGCTTGGCACCCCGCTTTGACAGGCGCACCACAGTGCATCTTGAGCCGTCACGATGATCGATTGTGCGAGCCTCGAAAGGCTTGCCGAGTATGTCAGTTGTCCAATGATTCATTTTTAGCGTAGAGATGATTGCCTATGACGAGAATATCCATCCCCGTGTTGTTAAAACAACGCCAAGCGTCATTTGGATTACAGACAATCGGCTCCGAACGCACATTGAAGCTCGTGTTAATCAGCACACCCCTGCCTGTACGCGCCTTAAAAGCCGCAAGAAGACGGTGGAACCGCGGATTTGAGTGGGCCGTGACGGTCTGCACACGCGCCGTGAAGTCCACATGGGTCACTGAAGGGATGGAGCTGCGCTGCTGGCGGAGGCGGTCCATGTAGCCCGACGCCACCTCCGTGACCTCACGGCGCACTCCGGTGGCCACCGGCACAGTACGGAGCATGTAAGGCGAGGGTGCCGCCAAATCGAAAAACTCCCCGCTATCCTCCTCCATCACCGCCGGCGCAAACGGGCGGAACGACTCGCGAAACTTTATCTCCATGTTTAGACGGCGCTGCATGTCAGGGTCGGCCGGATCGGCAAGAATGGAGCGAGAGCCGAGCGCCCTCGGGCCAAACTCCATCCGGCCCTGAAACCATCCCACAATCTTGCCCTCAGCCAACAGCCCGGCCACGGTGTCAAACAGCTCACTATCAGGGATGAACCGTCCTCCCGGAGGCAGCGCCTCCGCAGGCATATCTTCAAAGCCCGGACCCAGCAGCGCCCCGCTCATAGCGTCAGGCATCTGCGGTCGGCGCATATTGTCGAGAGCTATAAACCAATACGCCAAAGCAGCTCCGAGCGCACCGCCGGCATCGCCTGACGCAGGCTGTACCCACAGATTGTCAAACACACCGCTCCGCATCAATCGCCCGTTGGCTGTGCAGTTGAGCGCCACGCCGCCGGCCATGGTCAGACTCCGCGCCCCTGTCAGCGCACGGGCCGTGCGGGCCAGACGCATAATCACATCCTCAGTGATGCGCTGCGCGGCAAGCGCCAAATCAATGTGGGCATCGGAAATCTCCGACTCGGGAAGTCGGCGCGCAAGCCCTGTGAGATTTTCCCACGCCTTGTCACGCGTCATAACCAGACCCACAGGATAGTCGAAGTAGTCCATGTTGAGCACCAGTGACCCGTCATCATTGACCGTTATCACTTCACTCCTCAGAAGCCTCTCAAGCTCCGCCGCCCGAGCTTCATTGCCGTAAGGAGCAAGGCCCATAAGCTTATATTCGCCGCTGTTCACCCTGAAACCGCAATAATAGGTCACAGCCGAGTAAAACAGTCCGATGGAGTGAGGAAACTCCATGGTTTTAAGCAGAGTGATGGAATTGCCCTCGCCCACCGAGATTGATGAGGTGGTGTGCTCCCCCACCCCGTCCACCGTCAGGATGGCCGCCTTTTCATAAGGCGACGGGAAGAAAGCCGATGCTGCGTGAGCCAGATGATGGTCAGTGAAGCTAAGCTGAGCCTCGATGCCAAGCCCGGCAAGCGTGCGGGCTATGCGACTGCGAGTGTGGAGCTTATCCTTGAGCCATAGAGGCATGGCCTTGACAAAGCTGCGCACCCCGCGCGGTGCAAAGTCATGATATGTGTCGAGCAAGCGCCCGAATTTAGTGAACGGTTTCTCATAGAACACCACATCGGTGACATCGGCGGCCGTGATTCCAGCCGTGTCAATCACCGAGCGGATGGCATTGACCGGAAACGACGCGTCATGCTTTCGGCGCGTGAAGCGCTCCTCCTGAGCGGCGGCGGCAATGCGACCGTCAATCACCAGCGCAGCCGCACTGTCATGATAGTCAAATGAAAGTCCCAGAATGGCCCTCATCAGCTCGGATCAGAAAATGGTGTAGATAAACGGGGCCAGGGCACTGCTCTGGCTAAACACGATGATGCCGGCCAGAAGCAGCAGCACAATCAAGAGCGGAATGAGCCAGAAACGCTTTTCGGCCTTAAGAAACTGGAAAAACTCACGCAGGAAATCCATATTCAGAAATCTATATACTGTTTTGAAAAGTCGGAGGGAGAATAGGTGTGACGGCGGTCAGTGAGAGAAGTTTGATGAAGCTTACGGCGACCGCGGCGACGGAGCAGCCCCACAGGAGTGACCACTATATAGTAGACGACTCCGAGCAGCATCGCAGTGGTGACCCGCTCAAGCCCGGCGCCCAGCCACAGCCAGGCGGCAGTGAATGGCGAGTAAAGAGCCGGAATCAGAACCGCCACGGCAAGCAATCCCGCAGCCACCCACATAACGGTGACTGAACCTGTAATAGCAGCCACCACGGCAGCCACCAGCCCCATGACGAGACCGAAATCCTTGCTTGAGGCTGCCGAAGGAGTGCTAATCTTCTTCATTTTCCTTTGCAACTGAAATCAGTCTGTAGGTGCGAGGTTCGGGCACACCCAGGCTAATGGCCCGATTCTTATAGAACAGAGTCTTTGACACATCGCCGACGGCCGAAGCTGCCTGAGCTGCCTGCAGGGCAAACTCGCCATTATAAGGATTGTCAAGCCAGAGCCCCTCGGCCACCTTCAGCGCACCCTCCGGATTGCCATCTTTGATGTAGCGCTCAAGGAGCATCTGCATCGCACCGTGCCAAGCTATCTGATTGACAGCCAGCGCACCGGCCACTTGCTCCTCAAAAGTCCTTACATAGCCAGGAGGATAGTCGGGCACAGGCTCATTGAAAGGCCAGTTTTCACGAAGAAGCCAGTTCTCAATCTGTCCATAGTGCTCATCCATGGCCGTCAGGGGATAATCGTCAAACACGGTGCTCCTGCGCGGAATCTGACCATTATCAGCCATGGCATGATAAAAACGGTCGGCAATAATGGCATGGCCAGTGAGATTGGGGTGGACATGCTCAAGGAAGAGTTCCTCGCCGGGAATGCCGCCGGGCGAAGCCGCCCGGAAAGCGCTGTCCACATCCACCAGCGTCACACCCTTATACGTGCGGGCTATCTCCCTCACATGTTCATTAATAGCTTCGGGGGCGCGAAAGCGCAGGC
Source organism: Bacteroides sp. (assembly GCA_014802445.1). GTDB lineage: Bacteria > Bacteroidota > Bacteroidia > Bacteroidales > Muribaculaceae > CAG-1031. The sequence continues at coordinate 9,622 of JAAVCF010000017.1, forward strand.
CATCGGTGTCCTTTGCGTTGACAAAAGCCGCCAGAGCTGCCACAGTGTCGCCCTGGGCCAGAAGCTTATTGGCCTGTTTCCACTCCTCGCCGGCCGAGTTGAACGGCTTCAGGCTACGGAGATTGGATGTGACAGTGGCCAGATAGACGGGCACACCGGCCTCGGTGAGCGAGCGCACTGCCCGCGAGAGGTTGCTGTCATAGCGACTGATGCCGATCTGAAAGTCCTTGCCATCCTTGGGGATGACCTTCTCGGCCACCATGCGCTCCATGAGATTGAGCTTGGGGTCAAGCACATAATCATCAACTCCCTTGATTCGGGCCGCGAAATCAACGGCCCATTGCCCGAGCTTGAAGCGACTCAGACCCACAATGAGACGATTGAGCCACACCCCGGAGGTGGAGGCTGTGGAAGCCACGCCCATGGCGCCGTAATACTCATTATGACCCGTGTAAATCAACACTGCGTCAGGCTTATACCGAGCAAGCTGCTCGGCAAAATCAGCCACCACAAACGAGCTGATAGCCGTCAGCGACAGATTGACCATCTCCACACGGCGCTCAGGGTTCTCCATCTGGATGCGATAAGCGAGCATGCGGGGAAACGAGCCATTGTGCATATAGGGGAAACCGACATTGGTTGACGCTCCGAGCACAAAAATGCGCAATGTGGAATCAGCCTTCTCCTTACGGAAAAAATCTATGTTGCCCTTTGTGGAATTCTCCTTGACTGTAAAATAGGGGCGCGATGCCATCTGGTTCATCAGATAGTACTTGCCGGAGGCATCCTCCACAAACAGCGAGGGATTATAACCGTAATGACACATTCGCAACGTCAGTTCAACAAGCACAAGCAATGCCAGAGGCAGAATCAGGGCCAGCACGATGAACACACGACGACGCTTCGGGTGTGGTTGTTTCATTTTATAAGTTATCAGTTATTAATTCAAGAGCAAAACATGGCCGACAGCGGACCACGACAGGTATTTGAAAGGACTTGAAAAATAGGTTCAAGCATAATAATTGCGAAAGTAAGAAAAAAAAGTGACAAAACATCGTCCATACTAATTTTTTGACTAATTTTGCAGACGAAACCGCAACTTTGTTCCCTAAGTCAGCGTTCTTCTTATATTGACATTAATACTTTTTTTACATCCGGAACCTATAGAAAAGCCACGGGCTTACGCACGGCCATGCCGGTCATCGATTTATCGGAGACATCATCAGTGTTTGAGCGGCAACCGTGAGAGACTATGAACAAGACCTCGATAATACTATTTGCGACAGGACTTATTGCCGCCGCCCTGCTTGGATGGATGGCTGAGTCATGCACCTCTCATGCCAGGGCATCAAACCCCGCTGACACCACCGTCGGCGCCGAGGCAGGAACCGACACCGTCTATGCCGGTCCGTCCTCTGCATCGCCCGTGGTCAACAAGAGCGGTGACTCCCTGCTCGCATCCATGACCACCGAGCTTGTTCCCATGTTCAAGGAGTTTACTTTAACCGACAGCGTCACAGGGCGCAAGATGCTCTACACCCTCTTCACCCCACGACGCATCGACACCAAGAAGAGCTATCCTTTAGTGGTGTTTATGGGCGACGCCACCACCGTTGGCAACGATGTGACCCGTCCTCTCAGCCAGGGCTACGGCGCGCTGGTGTGGGCCACGATGGAGTCGCAGCGCGAGAATCCCTGCTTTGTCCTCGTGCCTCAGTTCAGCGGCGTGGCAGTCAATGACAACTGCCATCTCACCGCAGAAGCTGACATCGTGCCTGAGCTTGTGCGCAGCGTTGTCTCATCATCATCGCTCATTGACTCAAAGCGCGTCTACATCACCGGTCAGGGCATGGGCAGCCAGCTTGCCATGCACTATATGATTGACAATCCCCGGATGTTTGCCGCAGCCCTGTTTGTTGAAGGCCATTGGAATGTCAGCGAGATGCAGGCGCTCAAAAACCGCAATATCATCTATATCACGGCCGGAACTCGAGGCAAGAGCTATGCCAGCGCCTCAGCCCTCGGCTCAGCCACAACCGTGGCCGACACCATGTGGAGCGCCCGCATGAGCATAAAGGACCAGGAGCGCTTCGCCTCCAACCTTCTGGCCCGTGGCCGCAACGCCAACGTCATCACCTTTGAGAACGGCACCACCATCCCCGAGGGGATGAGCGGCAACGAAGCCCTCTACTGCTATGACCGCGCTTACAGCCTCACACCGGTGCGCAAATGGCTCTTTACCCACCATCTCTGACTCCCCCGCCAAGGCATTAAGACCCCGTTCTCCACACAATTATCCACTCTCCTCGCAATGAGCGAAACCACGGCACGTGTTCATTCGTGAAGCACAGCCTTGATGCGTTTGCGCATTGGCCTCATTTTTGTTATATTTGCAGATTAATATGTGAGCCCCGCCGGAGGTGCTTGCAATTCCTCTTTTAAGAGCATGAAATTCGAACTTTCGTCAAACTATAAGCCCACAGGCGACCAGCCGCAGGCCATCGAACAGCTGGCCCAAGGAGTTATTGACGGCTCCGAGGCACAGACCCTGCTCGGTGTGACAGGCTCGGGCAAAACCTTCACAATGGCCAACGTCATTCAGAAGGTGCAGCGCCCCACCCTGATTCTGAGCCACAACAAGACCCTCGCCGCGCAGCTTTACAGCGAATTCAAAGCCTTCTTCCCCAACAATTCGGTGCAGTACTTTGTGTCGTACTACGACTATTACCAGCCCGAAGCCTACATACCCAGCGTTGACAAATACATCGAAAAGGACCTGATGATCAACGACGAGATTGACAAGCTCAGACTTGCCACCACCTCGGCGCTCCTCTCGGGCCGCAGAGATGTCATTGTGGTGTCGAGCGTGTCGTGTCTCTACGGTATCGGCAATCCTGATGACTTCAATGCCAACGTGATTGAGGTTCGCACCGGCCAGAAGCTGGCACGCAACCGCTTCCTGCGCATGCTTGTCAATTCGCTCTATAGCCGCAGCGAGGAGAACCACACCCGAGGCACATTCCGGGTGAAAGGCGACACGGTTGACATCATGCTCGCCTATGAGGAGATTTCGCTGCGTGTGACCTTCTGGGGCGATGAGATTGAATCGATAACCACCATGTCGCCGCAGGACAATGTGACGCTCGGAGTGTTTGACAGCTTCAAAATCTATCCCGCCAACATTTTTGTAACCTCGCCGGAGCGCCAGGCCTCGGCCATCGGACAGATTGAGATTGACCTCGGTATCCAGGCCGCCAACTTCCTCCATGAGGGGAAGGAGCTTGAAAGCCGCAGGCTCACCGAGCGTGTGACGTATGATGTGGAGATGATTCGCGAGGTGGGCCACTGCAGCGGAATTGAGAACTACAGCCGCTACTTTGACGGACGCTCACCCGGCGACCGCCCCTTCTGCCTCCTTGACTACTTCCCCAAGGACTTTCTTACGATTATCGACGAGAGCCACGTGACGGTGCCCCAGATCAGGGCCATGTATGGCGGCGACCTCTCGCGCAAGATGAACCTGGTGGAATACGGTTTCCGCCTCGACGCCGCGCTTGACAACCGCCCGCTGAAATTCGAGGAGTTTGAGAGTCTTACGCCGCAAACAGTCTATGTCAGCGCCACCCCCGCAGAGTATGAGCTCAACCGCAGCGAGGGCATCATCGTGGAGCAGATTATCCGCCCCACCGGCCTGCTTGACCCCATCATTGAGGTGCGCCCTTCGCTCAACCAGATTGACGACCTCCTGGAGGAAATCCGCCTGCGTGTGGAGCGCGATGAGCGCGTGCTCGTCACCACCCTCACCAAGCGAATGGCCGAAGAGCTCAATGACTATCTGGCAAAACTGCGCGTGAAAGCCGCTTATATACACAGCGATGTGCAGGCGCTTGACCGCATACGCATCCTTGACGACTTGCGCGCCGGCACCTTCGACGTGCTTATCGGCGTCAATCTTCTCCGTGAGGGCCTTGACCTTCCCGAAGTGTCGCTCGTGGCCATTCTCGATGCCGACAAGGAGGGGTTCCTCCGCTCCCACCGCTCGCTCACTCAGACCGTTGGTCGTGCAGCTCGTAACCTCAACGGCACCGTCATCATGTATGCCGACAAGATTACCGACTCCATGCGCCAGACCATCGACGAGACAGCGCGCCGACGCACACTCCAGCTGGCCTACAACGAAGAGCACGGCATCACGCCGCAGGCCATCATCAAGGCCCGCAACACCATCATCGGCCTGGAGCGCAAGGATGCCGCAGCCGACAATCCCCGGGCCGAGCGCGCTGCCGAGCGCAGCAAGACAAAGAGTGGCGTATCGGCCATCCCTTACCCGCAGGAATACTCCACCGAGGTAGACCTCGCCGCCGACCCCGTGGTGGCCTACATGACTCCGCAGGAGCTGGAGCGCACCATCACCCGCACCCGCCAGCAGATGGTGGAGGCCGCAAAGCAGATGGAATTTATCGAGGCCGCGCGTCTGCGTGATGAGGTTATGAAACTGGAAGCTCTTCTTAAAACAAAAAAAGAAAACGCATGAGCAACCCTTCAGCCGACATGTTTCTGCCCACCTCCGTAAAGGAGATGCAGGCTCTGGGATGGACCCATGTGGATGTGGTGCTGTTCACGGGCGACGCCTATGTGGACCATCCATCATTTGCCGCCGCCGTGCTGGGACGGACGCTCCAACGCGAGGGCTATAATGTGGCCATCGTGCCCCAGCCAAACTGGCGCGATGACCTGCGCGATTTCCGCAAATTCGGCGCTCCGCGATTGTTTTTCGGAGTGTCCGCAGGTGCCATGGACTCCATGGTCAACCACTACACCGCCGCCCGCCGCCTGCGCTCCGACGATGCCTACACTCCCGGCGGACGTCACGGCATGCGTCCCGACTATCCCACAATCGTTTACAGCAAGATTCTCCGCGAGCTGTTTCCCGATGTGCCCATCGTGGCCGGAGGCATAGAGGCATCCATGAGGCGCCTGAGCCATTATGACTATTGGCAGGACAGGCTTCGCCCCTCGCTGATAACCGACTGCGCTGCCGACATGCTCATCTACGGCATGGGCGAGAAGGTGGTCACCGAGCTGGCCCGAAGGCTTGAGAGCGGCGAGAAGATTGCCGACATCACTGACATGAGGCAAACCGTCATAATCCGTCCGCTCAGCGAGATGCCAGCCGCCTCCACTCCCACCGACATTGTCCTGGCCCCGTTCGAGAAGTGCCTCAAGGACCGCCGGAGCCAGGCCGCCAACTTTCGCCACATCGAGGAGCAGAGCAACAGTCTTGACGGCGGGCTCACCATCTGGCAGGCCCACGGCGACCGCGCCGTCAAGGTCAATCCCATGCACCCGGCCATGACCACCGGCGAGATTGACGCTTCGTTTGACCTCCCTTACACTCGACTGCCCCACCCGCGCTATCGCGGCAAGACCATCCCGGCCTATGAGATGATTAAACATTCGGTCAACATTCACCGCGGATGTTTCGGCGGCTGCTCATTCTGCACCATCTCGGCCCATCAGGGCAAATTCATAGCATCCCGCTCAAAGGAGAGCATCATGCGTGAGGTGCGGCAGGTGGCGGCAATGCCTGACTTCAAAGGCTATCTGAGCGACCTGGGTGGTCCGTCGGCCAACATGTATGCCATGGGGGGCAAAAACCTCCGCGCCTGCTCCGCATGCCGCCGTCCATCATGCCTCCACCCTGCGCCGTGTCCCAATCTCAACACTGACCATCGCCCTCTGCTCGACATCTATCATAGCGTTGATGCCCTCCCGCAGATTAAGAAGTCATTCATAGGCAGCGGTGTGCGTTATGACCTGTCGATGCACCACACCGGCAACCCCAAGATTGACGAGGCCAACCGCCGCTATAATCGCGAACTGATTGAAAATCACGTGTCAGGACGCCTCAAAGTGGCCCCTGAGCATACTTCGGACCATGTGCTGTCAGTGATGCGCAAGCCGTCGTTTAAGCTCTATCACGACTTTAAGCGCCTTTTTGACCGCACCAACGCTGACTGCGGACTCCGCCAGCAGCTCATCCCCTATTTCATCTCCTCTCACCCCGGTTGCCGCGAAGCTGACATGGCGGAACTTGCCGTGGAAACCAAGGACCTCGGACTGAGGCTGGAGCAGGTGCAGGATTTCACCCCCACCCCCATGACCCTCTCCACCGAGATTTACTACACCGGTTTCCATCCCTACACACTTGAAAAGGTCTACACTCCCCGCACTCCGGCCGACAAAGAGGCTCAGCGTCAATACTTTTTCTGGTATGACCCGGCAAGAAAAGCCTCGATTGTCCGCTCGCTCAACCGCATCCACCGCCCTGACCTGATAGAAAAGCTTTATCCGCGCCGGTTCGGGAAGCCTCACAATCGGAAATAATTACTATCTTTGACAAATTTTTCGCGATGAACCGCAACGAAAAACTGCAACTGCTCGACTGCCGCTATCTGCGCATGGCCCGCATATGGGCTGAAAACTCTTATTGCCAACGCCGTAAGGTGGGAGCCCTGATTGTCAAGGACCGCATGATTATATCCGACGGTTTCAACGGCACCCCGGCGGGGTTTGAAAACATATGCGAGGACCCTGCAACGGGCCTGACGCAGCCTTATGTGCTTCATGCCGAGGCCAATGCCATCACAAAAGTGGCCTGCAGCAACAACTCCAGCGAAGGCGCCACGCTCTATGTCACCGCTTCGCCCTGTCTTGACTGCGCCAAACTCATCATTCAGGCCGGTATAAAGCGGGTGGTGTTCAACGAGCTTTATCGCATCACTGACGGCATTGACCTTCTCAAGCGTGCCGGTGTGGAGTGTGTCCATCTTGAAAATCTTGACGCTCCCTGCTCCTGATTTCCTTCTTATCCTCTATTAATAACCCACTGACACTTATTATTGATGAACGACAAGCGGATTAAGAATCCTTTGGTGTGGATTCCGCTCATTATTGCAGTGACATTCGTTGCCGGCATGTGGACCGGTTCGGCCCTGATTCACCGCAGCCACAATTCTGACAGCACCGAAAAGCTCGCCACTGTGCTCAAGCTCATCGAGAGCCAATATGTTGATGAAATTGACATTGACTCTCTCCTTGAAAAGAGCATCCCCGACCTTCTGGCCCACCTTGACCCCCATAGTGTCTACATTGCTCGTGAGGACCTGCAGAGTGTCAATGACGAGCTCGACGGCTCATTCAGCGGCATAGGCATCTCATTCTCCATCATAAACGATTCGGTGACCGTCCTCGAAGTGATATCCGGCGGCCCGTCGGAGAAGGTTGGACTCCTTGCCGGCGACCGCATCGTGAGCATTGACGACTCTGTGTCAGTAGGTTGGACAAACGAGCAGGTGATTCGCAATCTGCGCGGCGATAAAGGCTCCGATGTGAAGCTTGGCATCAAGCGCGCCACAGCCCCCGGCGAAACCCTCACCTACGTCGTCACCCGCGGCGACATCCCCGTCAACTCGCTCGACGCGGCTTACCTCATTGACAAAACCACAGGCTATGTGAAGCTCAACAAGTTCAGCGCCACCACCTACAACGAATTCATTCAGGCCATGGCCCGACTGCAGAGTCAGGGCGCCCGGAAGTTCATTGTGGACCTTCGTGGCAACGGCGGCGGCTACATGCAGCCCGCCATCCAGATGGCCAACGAATTCCTGCCCAAGGGGCGCCTAATTGTGTCAACAAAAGGGCGCGACACCTCAATGGACGAGATGGTGGTCAGCGACGGAACCGGCACTTTCCAAAACGTGCCCCTCACCGTACTGATGGACGAATATTCAGCCTCGGCCAGCGAGATTTTTGCGGGCGCCATGCAGGACAACGACCGCGGCACCATCGTGGGGCGCCGCTCATTCGGCAAGGGCCTGGTGCAGAACCAGACCATGCTCCCTGACAGCAGCGCCATCCGCCTCACCGTGGCCCGCTATTACACCCCCTCGGGACGCTGCATCCAGAAGACTTACAAGAACGGCATCTCTGACTATAACAACGAAATTCTTGAACGCTACGCCCGCGGCGAGTTTTACAGCGCTGACTCCGTGAAGCTTGACGATAAGCTGGTGTTCAAAACCGTGGGCGGCCGCACTGTCTACGGCGGTGGCGGCATCATGCCTGACCTGTTCGTGCCCAACGACACCACCGGCCTCACATCATGGTATCTCACCGTGGCCAATGCCGGACTTATCCATCGCTTCTCCTTTGAGTTTGCTGACCTTAACCGCGCCGAACTCAGCAACCACGGCACTCTTGACTCCCTGCTCAAGGCCCTGCCTGACGATGATTATCTGCTTCAGGCCTTCGTGAATTATGCCCAGGAAAACGGCGTGGCACCGCGCTGGTACTACATAAACATTTCGCGCCCGATGCTTGTTAATCAACTGAAAGCTTTCATTGTGCGCGACCTTCTTGACATGTCGGATTTCTACCGTGTGTGGAACACCGACGACCCCGTCATTGACAAAGCGCTCCGTGAGCTTTCAAAAAACTAATAAAACGAGTTTTTCATGAAAAAGGACGAAATACGCCGCGCCATCCGTGCTTGCAAGACCCTGCTCAATGACAATGACCGCGCTCTGGGCGCATCAACCGTGTTTGACATGCTTGAGCGCACCGGAGCTTTCGTGATGGCCGAGCATGTGTTGCTCTATCACTCTCTGCCCGACGAGCTTTCCACCCGTCGCTTCCTTGACAAGTGGGCCGGCCGCAAGTCATTTTATCTGCCGCGCGTTAATGGTGTAAACCTTGACATCCTGCCCTACGACCGCTCCACCCTCCGCTACGGCGCTTTCCACATCGAAGAGCCGCAGGGAGCCGACGTCACCCCTCTCGACGTTATTGACATGGTGATAGTGCCCGGCGTGGCCTTTGACCGCCAAGGCAACCGTGTGGGCCGCGGCAAGGGCTATTATGACCGCCTGCTGCGCGAGTGTCGCGCCACAAAAGTGGGCGTGGGCTATGACTTCCAGCTCGTGGAGGAGGGCATCGATGCTGAAGAGCATGATGTGACTATGGACATTGTCATCACCCAGAGCAACTATATTATAGTGAAGAAAAAACGCTGATGGACGCACTGATAGTCGACACCGATACCCTCCGGGCCATAGGCATTCGCAACCTGCTTGAAGAGCAGCATGCTCTGAGCGCACAGATTGTCACCAACCCTGCCACCGTGGATGGTGTCGATGATTCAACCATCTTCTTTGTAACGGCTGAAGCCTTTGCTTCTCAGCCTTATTACTATGTGCCGCGCCGTGAGCGCGTGGTGCTCATCGGTGAGATGGCCGCCGCACCGCTCCCGGTGCTCAGCCCACGCCAGACCGAGGAGAGCCTTCTGGAGACTCTTGACTCTATCCTGACCCGCCTCGGCGGCCACGGAAAGGCTGCCCCTAACGCGCCTCTGTCAGAGCGGGAGCGCAGTGTGCTACGCCTCATCGCCATGGGGCGTATCAACAAGGAGATTGCCTCTGAACTGGGCATAAGCTTCAACACTGTCCTCACTCACCGGCGCAACATCATGGAGAAGCTCGGCCTGCGCAGCGTGCCGGCTCTGAGCATGTATGCCGTGATGAACGGGCTGGTATCTCAAAACGAAATTTAACACTCCCCGGATTATGATTATCAACAGCGCGAGATTTGAAACCTCAAGCCCCTCAGTTGAAAAGTGTCCTGACACTCAGCGACATGAATACGCATTCATTGGCCGAAGCAACGTGGGTAAATCATCGCTCATCAATATGCTCACCGGCCGCAACGGCCTGGCAAAAACATCGGCTATGCCCGGCAAGACCATGCTCATCAATCACTTTGTGGTCAACGAGCAATGGACCATTGTGGACCTTCCGGGTTACGGTTTTGCACGCCGTGGCAAGGAGAGCCGCGACGAGCTCCGCAAGATGATTGAGGATTATATCCTCTATCGTCCTCAGATGACCAATCTCTTTGTGCTCATTGACAGCCGCCACGAACCTCAGAAAATTGACCTGGAGTTCTTTGACTGGCTCGGCGAGCATGGCATCCCTTTCAGCATCATCTTCACTAAGATGGACAAGCAGGGCCCCGAAGCAGGGCGCCAGAAGGTGGCGGCTTACTGCTCTCAGCTGCTTGAGCGCTGGGAGGAACTGCCTCCCGTGTTCACCTCTTCAAGCCTCAAGGGCAAAGGTCGCGACGAGATTCTGGACTATATCGAACAGCTCAACCGCCTCCCTCTGGGCGGCAACGATGACGAAGCCCAAACCACTGACGGAGAGTGAGCTTCACCTTCAAGCAATTTCACGTTGCCGACTCACGCTCGGCAATGAAGGTTGGCACTGACGCCGTTGTGCTCGGTGCATGGACTCCTGTGCCCGCCGGGGTGGCTCAGCCTCGAATCCTCGACATTGGCTGCGGCTGCGGCATCCTGACTCTCATGCTTGCCCAGCGCTGCCCCGATGCGCGGCTCACCGCCGTGGAAATCTCGCCGGAGGCCATGGCCGACGCGGCCGACAATTTCCGGGCGTCGCCGTGGGCCGACAGGATTTCAGCCGTCAATGCCGACATCCTGACCTGTGCCGGACATTTGGGTCGTTTTGACCTCATTGTCTGCAATCCCCCTTTCTTCACCGAGAGTCTCCACGCGCCTGACGCGTCGCGCGCCACAGCCCGCCATGAGGGCAGCTTCGGCGTGGACTCTCTCATCCGCCTCGCTCCTTCTCTGCTGGCCCCGGGAGGGTCACTTTCGTTCGTGGCGCCCGTGCAGCGCGACTCGGAGATTGACCTCCTGCTTGGCCTGACGCGCCTCCACACTCTCCGCTCCCTGACCATGCGTCAGCGCGAGGGGCGCCCGGAGATTCGTCGGTTTCGCAATGTGGGCCTCGAGCCTGCCGGACCATCGGAATCTTCTCTGCTCACAGTCAACAATCCCGACGGGAGCCGCACTCCCCAATATGCCTCTTTAACCACCGATTTTTATCTATGAGCCTCAATTTCACCCCTGAAGACCAACAGCGCGCCCTGATGATGAAGCGGCTGTTTATCCTGTTTGCAACAATGGTCATCGGCTTGCTCATCGTGGGGGTGCTGACCATGATTCTCGGCACCGGCACCACCAAGATGCTCCGCCTCTCCACCTTGTTTCAGGACATTTTTATGTTCATCCTGCCGGCCGTGGCCACAGCCATGCTGTCATCCCGGCTGCCGGCCAACTTCCTCTGCATCAGCAAGGGTTTCACCCTTCAGGCCCTGCTTGTGGCCGTGCTGCTGATGATAGTGTCAGTGCCGTTCCAAAACGCGGTGATACACTGGAATGAGACTCTTTCCCTCCCTGAATCAATGGCTTCAGTGGAAGCATGGATGAAAGCGGCCGAAGAGCGCGCTCAGCAGAACATCGGCGTCCTCATGGGTGGCACATCCGTGCCTGACCTCATTGTGAGCATCCTCATTGTGGGTGTACTCGCCGCTCTGAGCGAGGAGTTGTTCTTCCGCGGTGCGTTGCAGCGTATCCTCCAAGGGAATGGCGCCAAGGCCCACATGGCCATCTGGACTGCCGCAGTGATTTTCAGCGCTTTCCACCTTCAGTTCTACGGCTTCTTCCCCCGCTTGCTCCTGGGCGCATTTTTCGGCTATCTGTTGTGGTGGAGCGGTAGCTTATGGCTCCCCGTGACCGTCCATGCCTTCAATAATATAATAGTGGTGACGTCGGACTGGCATGCGCGCCGCTATGCCACTGACAATATCTCAGAGTCGCTCGGCAACAGTTCGATAGCCGTGATTCTGCTAAGTGTGGTTCTCACAGCGGCGGCTCTGGTGACTCTCCGACGCGTGTGCCTCAGTCAAAAATCCGGGCAGCAAGGTCAGGATTAAGCTCTCTGACCTCATCTTCAAATCCCTCGCGATACTCACGGGCGGCATTCTCGCCGCGCTGCTGTCTCAACTCACACGCCTGTGCGTGGACTTCGAGCAGGAAGTGCTGCACATCCATCGTGTCGCTGCATCCTTCCACCATTGCCTTTGCCTTCGAGCGGCCAAGGTCGGAGGGATTCATGTCAGGGTTATACACCGTTCCGTCATTGTCGGTCTGCGTGCCTGAGCAGCCGGCGAGTGTGGATGCCGTCAGCGCGGCAATCAGTAACTTCTTGATCATTTGCAGATTGTGAGTGCTATTTTGGCGCAAGCCTCGGCATCGGCCAGCGCATTGTGATGATTGTCAAAGGGTATCCCCAGAAATGAGCAGAGATTGGGCAGTGAGAAGGAGGGACAGAGCTGACGGGGAATGGTGCGCCGCGCTGTCACGAGGGTGCAGTGAAACTCATAATCAGGGTAGTCCATGCCGTAGCAGCGATGGGCGGCTCTGATACATTTCTCGTCAAATGCCTTGTTATGGGCCACCAGCGGAAGCCCTTCGAGAAAGCTGTCCACATCGGCCCACACCTCCGCAAAGCAGCGAGCATCTTCGGTGTCAGCGCGCCCAATGCCGTGGATATTCTCCGTGAAATGGCGGAAATAGTAGTCAGGCTCGGGCTTCACAAGCTCGTAGAAGGTGTCGGTTATCAGCCCGTCAACCACCTTCACCGCACCTATGGAGCAAATGCTCGTGGGATGATTGTTGGCCGTCTCCACGTCAATGGCTACGAAGCTATTCATTGACCATCGCCTCCACCTTGTCACGCACCTGCTCCATAAGCCAGCGGGGAGTGGACGTGGCGCCGCAAACCCCTACTGACTCAGCCCCCTCGAACCATGAGGAATTCACCTCTGAGCCGTTGCTCACCAGGTGGGTGCGCGGGTTCACACTGTGGCAGTGGTCATAAAGCACCCTGCCGTTGCTTGACTTGGCCCCTGACACGAACAACACCACATCATGCGCCGCGGCAAACTCCTTAAGATGCCCCACTCTGTTGGCCACCTGCCGACAGATAGTGTCATAGGAGTTGAAGCGGGTGCCGGGTGCCATCCGGCTCCGTATTTCGCGGATTATCTCGCTGAAGCCCTCAAGTGACTTTGTGGTCTGCGAGTAGAGCTCTATGTTGCGAGTAAAGTCCAGGCGGTCAAGGTCAGCCACATGCTGCACCACTATCGCCTTGCCGCCGGTCTGCCCCACCAGTCCGTTCACTTCAGCGTGGCCGGGCTTACCGTAGATTACAATCTGTGTCGACTCGGGCTCGGTGTCGAAGGTTGCCTTGATGCGCTGCTGCAGGCGTAGCACCACCGGACAGGTGGCATCAATAATCTCTATACGGCGCTCTGCAGCAACAGCATAGGTGGTGGGCGGCTCGCCGTGGGCGCGCAGAAGCACTTTCACGCCTTCCAGGCGCCCCAGATCATCATGAGTGATGGTTTTGAGGCCGGCGCGCTCCAGGCGCTCCACCTCGTCGCTGTTATGCACAATGTCGCCCAGGCAGTAAAGAGGCTCCTCACCGCCCAGCTCTTCCTCAGCCTTGGCGATGGCGCTCACCACTCCGTGGCAGAATCCGCTGCGTGAATCAATCTCTATCTTCATCGGCCGGCGGCGTCGTTAAACAGCTTGAGCAGCAGTGCATCCTGCTCCTCGAGGGTCATCCCGGAGTTGTCAATCTTCACCGCATCATCAGCGCAGCGCAGCGGGCTCTCTTTGCGGGTGCGGTCAATCTCGTCGCGCTCGGTGACGTTGGCCAGCACAGCTTCATAGGTGGTCACCACCCCCTTGGCGGTGAGCTCTTTGAAGCGGCGCTCGGCGCGGGTTTCGGGCGCGGCGTCAACAAACACCTTCAGCTCAGCGTCAGGAAACACGGTGGTGCCTATGTCACGCCCGTCCATCACTATGCCGCGACTCTTGCCGAAGGCCTGCTGCATGGCGGTCAGCGCATGGCGCACTGCCGGAATCACCGACACGGGCGACACCATGTTGCTAACCTCCATCGAGCGGATTTCGCGCTCCACATCCTCGCCGTCAAGCAGCGTCACCTGTCCTCCCTCCACGGGTCGGAAATCAATGGTGGTGGTGGGGAGCAGTGCCACAATGCCGGCTTCGTCAACCCCTGAAGCGCCGGCAAGTCCGGTGCGCATGGCTTTCAGGGTGATGGCGCGGTACATTGCGCCGGAGTCTACATAACGATAACCCACGGCGGCGGCGAGGCGCTTGGCCATGGTGCTTTTGCCTGACGAGGAATAGCCGTCAATAGCTACGATGATGGGATCCTGATTCATTGCTCTATCTGTAGGGGTTTATCCGAGATGCCTCCGCCCGCCGGTGGGGCGGTCATCTCATAAAGTCGGAAATGCTTGTTGACAGGTTAAACATAAAGGTGGTGGCGCCTGAATGAGGCTGCGCCAGCGCCACGCCGATGCCAAACATCTTCACCTTCAGCGAAGCTCCCAGCGAGAATCCGCTGAGAAAGCTGCGTGAATAGGTCGACATATCGGTGCGTGTCTTATAGTTGTAACCGAGCGAAATGTCAAACTTGTCGCTCGGCACAAAGTCAATGCCGAAAATCAGGTGGCGAAACAGATTCGACCCGAAGCCGTCCTTGAGCTTGGGCTCCTCCACTCCGTCGCCGGTTTCGTAATAGGGAAGCTTCCATTTCGTAAGGTTCCAGGCCGTCACAGAGAAGCGCACCGGAAATGTACCGAAACTCTGGGTCCAGCCCAGACGCACGTCAATGGGCAGTCGGTCATAGGAATCCGTGAAGCGCTTAACCTGGCCGCCGAGGTTAGCCACAACCAGCGAGAGCGAAAGGTCTCGCTCAGGGTCATAATAGTTTACACCCAGATCAGTGGCTATCGCCATGGCGCTGTACTCCTCATAGTTGCTGTAGAGAAACTTCAGCGCCACGCCGCCGCGCCAGCGGTCGGTAATGTCATGGCTGTAGGCTGCGCTCACATTGAGGTCCTTAGGCGAAAACTCTCCGGTGATTACTCCGGTCTCGTCGGCGGCCTTCATCGAGCCGTAGCCAAAATATTGCAGCCCTAATGACCATGCCGAACGGTCAGTGGCCCGGTTGGCAAACCTCGCGCCGGCAAAGTTGCTGCCCCCTATATAGTGCATGTAGTTTATGCCGATGGCCTGCTCCATCTCGGGGCCAAGCAGAGCCGGATTGACGTCGATGTTGTTTACATCGTCATTGACTGTGGATATGTTCAGCCCGCCCTGGCCATAACTCGTTACCGATGAGGGGATGTTAAGAAAGTTATAGGCCGGCGAACTGTCGCCCGCAGCCACCCCTGAGGGCAGCCACGCCAGCGCTGCCCCAAGGGCAGCCGATATGTAGAAACGCTTCTTCACAATCCTTATAACGTGGCATCACTCCTTTATAGTATATCCGGCCCTGAAAAAACGGTGCCCCGTCCTCCAAATGCAAACAAACGTAAAACCTGTTAACTATTCACAAAAACAAACCTTTCGGTTTGGATTGTCACTCACCTCTGCCTATTTTTGCACCGTAAATTTCCATTCACCACCCCACACTGTGAAACTCCTTTTCTCTCTGATAACACTCATTAGCTCCGCTCTCCTTCTCCCGCAGGCCCTCAGAGCCGAAAGCGCTGTCTACGACTGTGCCTGCGTGGACGAGTCACCCTCTTTCCCCGGAGGTGACCGCGCGATGCTCTCTTTCATCAACTCCACCCGCGAATATCCTGACGATGCTCTGGCCGAAGGTGCCCAGGGGCGAGTCACTTGCTCTTTCATCGTCAAGACTGACGGCTCGCTGTGTAGCATCAACGTAATCCGCGGTGTCCACACAAGCCTTGACCGTGAAGCCGTGAGAATCATCTCAAACATGCCCCGCTGGCAGGCCGGACGCAAGGGCGGCGCCGCAGTGCCGGTCTATTATGTACTCTCCATCCCTTTCCGCATCTACTGACCCCGCGGCTCCCGCCTCTGAAAAAAAATCAGCACCCCTGTTCATCGGCAAGAAAAATTAGTTAACTTTGCAAAAGTTGAAAACCCAATTTTTCCGCGATGAATCCAAACTCATTGGTGTCGATAGCCGACATCTCGCGTGAAGAAATCCTTCACCTCCTTGACGAAGCCGCTTACTTCGAGAGTAATCCCAATCATAAACTCCTCGACGGCAAAGTGGTGGCCACTCTCTTTTTCGAGCCTTCCACCCGCACCCGCCTCAGTTTCGAAACTGCTGTGAACCGTCTCGGCGGTCGGGTAATTGGCTTCAGCGATGCAGCAACGACAAGCTCTTCCAAAGGCGAAACCCTCAAGGACACCATCAAAATGGTGTCGAACTATGTTGACCTCATCATCATGCGCCACTTCCTCGAAGGCGCAGCGCGTTATGCCACTGAGGTGACTGAGACCCCAATTATCAATGCAGGCGACGGCGCTCATCAGCATCCCTCGCAGACAATGCTTGACCTCTACTCAATCCGTAAAACTCAGGGGCGTCTCAACGACTTGACCATCACCCTTGTAGGCGACCTCAAATACGGCCGCACCGTCCACTCCCTGATTATGGCGATGAAGTATTTCAACCCCAAGTTCAGGTTTGTGGCTTGCGACGAGCTCAAGATGCCCGAGGTTTACAAAAATTTCTGCCGGGAAAACGGCATTGAGTTCACCGAACACACCGAACTCTCCCCCGAGGTCATCAACACCAGCGACATTATTTATATGACCCGTGTGCAGCGCGAACGCTTCACTGACATTGACGAGTATAACCGCGTTAAGGACCTCTACTCCCTCTGCGCCGCCATGCTCGCCGACGCCCCTGAAAACCTCCGCATCCTCCACCCCCTGCCCCGTGTCAACGAGATTGCCCTCGATGTGGACGATGACCCCCACGCCTATTATTTTGACCAGGCCCGTAACGGTCTCTACGTCCGTCAGGCCCTGATTTGCCGCGCACTCGGCATTGACATCCTTAAAAATTCCGAAGCATGAAAACCGGCAAGACTTCTCTCGCCGTGGCAGCTCTCTGCAACGGCACTGTGATTGACCGCATCCCCGCAAAAGCACTTTTCAAAGCCGCCCGAATCCTTGACATCGAGCACGCCGACACCGCCGTAACCATCGGCAACAATCTCCCCAGCAAGGAGCTTGGCCTCAAAGGCATCATTAAGGTGGCCGACACCGTTTATCCCGAAGCCACCCTTAACCGCATAGCCCTCATTGCCCCCACGGCTAAAATCAACATCATCAAGGACTATGAAGTGGTTGAAAAGCGCCACGTTGAGCTCCCTGACACTATCGTCGGACTGGTGCGCTGCTCCAACCCCAAATGTATCACCAACAATGAGCCGATGCTCACTCGCTTCAATGTCGTTGACCGCGAAGACGTGACCATCCGATGCTGCTATTGCGCTCAGGACATCAAGGCCGCCGACGCCGTGCTCGACTGATGAAACAGAACTGGAAACCCGGCACGATGATCTATCCGCTCCCCGCGGCTCTTGTGAGCTGCGGCGACGCCGAGCGTTCCAACATCCTCACCGTGGCTTGGACCGGAACCGTGTGCACCAATCCTCCGATGTGCTACATCTCCGTCCGCCCCGAACGCTTCTCCCATGCCCTCATCCTTGAGCACATGGAGTTCACCATCAATCTCACCACCCAAGCCATGGCCCGCGCCACTGACTGGGCCGGAGTGCGCTCCGGACGTGACTACGACAAGTGGGCCGAAACAGGCCTTACCCCCATCCCGGGTGTGAAAGTGGGCTGCCCTTACATCGCCGAATCACCCCTCTCCGTGGAATGTAAGGTCAAGGAGGTGATGAGCCTCGGAAGCCACGACATGTTTCTGGCCGAGGTGGTCAACGTCATAGCCGAGGACTCCCTCATTGACCCCGCCACCGGCGCCTTTGACCTCTCCGCAGCAGGCCTCATATCCTACTCCCACGGCGGCTACTACGCACAGGGCGAACGTCTGGGTCGCTTCGGATTCTCTGTCCAAAAGAAAAAACAAACCAAGAAATAATCACCGGCGGTTTTTCCCCGCCACCAACCTGCAACCCTACTAACCTTAAACAGCAATGGAACAGGACAAGAAACTCTTTGACCTCATTGACAAAGAAAACGCCCGCCAGCACAAGGGCATCGAGCTCATCGCCTCTGAAAACTTTGTCAGCGACAATGTGATGCGCGCCATGGGCTCGTGTCTCACCAACAAGTATGCCGAAGGCTATCCCGGCCACCGCTACTATGGCGGCTGCCAGGTGGTTGACGAAGTGGAGCAGCTCGCCATTGACCGCGTCAAGGAGCTCTTTGGCGCCGAATGGGCCAACGTGCAGCCCCACTCTGGTGCTCAGGCCAATATGGCCGTATTCATGGCTTGCCTCAAGCCCGGCGACAAGTTCCTCGGCCTCAACCTCAGCCATGGCGGTCACCTCAGCCACGGTAGCCCCGTCAACTTCTCAGGCCTCATGTTTCAGGCTCTCGAATACAATGTGAAGGCCGACACCGGCACCGTTGACTATGACCAGATGGAAGAAGTGGCTCGCCGCGAGCGTCCCCGCCTCATCATCGGCGGCGCAAGCGCCTACAGCCGCGAATGGGACTATGCACGCATGCGCGCCCTTGCCGACGAAATCGGCGCGCTCCTCATGATTGACATGGCACACCCCGCCGGCCTCATCGCCGCCGGTCTGCTTGACAACCCCGTAAAGTATGCCCACATCGTAACCTCCACCACCCACAAAACCCTCCGCGGTCCCCGTGGTGGCATCATCCTCATGGGCAAGGACTTCGAAAACCCCTTCGGCAAAACCACCAAGAAGGGCGACATCCGCATGATGTCATCTCTGCTTGACTCTGCTGTGTTCCCCGGCGTTCAGGGAGGTCCCCTCGAACACGTCATCGCCGGCAAGGCTGTGGCTTTCGGCGAAGCTCTCAAGCCCGAATACAAGGAGTATCAGCTCCAGGTCAAGAAAAACGCCGCAGCTCTCGCTCAGGCGCTCGTTGACAAGGGCTACCAGATTATCTCCGGCGGCACTGACAACCACTCTATGCTCGTTGACCTCCGCTCCAAGTTCCCCGAACTCACCGGCAAGGTCGCTGAAAAAGTCCTCGTTGAAGCCGACATCACTGCCAACAAAAACATGGTGCCCTTCGACAGCCGCTCTCCCTTCCTTACCTCAGGCATCCGCCTCGGCACACCCGCCATCACCACCCGCGGTGCCAAAGAACCCCTCATGGGCGAAATCGCCGAGATGATTGACACCGTCCTCACCAACCCCGAGGATCCCGCAAACATCGCCGCCGTCCGCGAGAAGGTCAACGCCACCATGGCCAACTATCCCATCTTCGCCTGGTAATCTCCCCACCATAACCCATTCCCGAGGCCGCGTCATCCCCCTGACGCGGCCTCTTCCGTTCCCCGCAATCTGCAAAAGCGACTAATAACTCGCAAATTTTGCGAGTTATTAGTCGCACACCCCTCAAAAACCACTCGCAAAACCCTCCGCAAACCTTTCTAATCCCCAAAAAGTCACTATATTTGCAATCGCATAACCGTCAGCAGAGGCCCGGCAGGGTCACGGGGCGGGATGCTAACATACATAATGAAGCGTTACTTAGCGCTCGTCCTGACTGCCTGAAACTTCGCAACTTTCACTGATTCGTCATGGATTGAGCAACGAGTGGATGCTTATGTGGATATGTAGATATTCATCTCCGGCACGGCTCCCTTAGGGGTGCCTTGTGGCGGTCTATGTTTACATATTTGCGTGAGGCCTCTGCATCGTTGTTCGTTCAATGAATCAAGGCATGCGAAGGCCCCGGGCAGTTGAGCGAACAGCAAGTACAGACCTTGCGCTTTTTTTATCTCATCCCTTTTTGTCGGCTCAGGGGTCGGTCGGCTCTCCAATTCTCTCCCCCTCACCGGGGTGCCTGACACATTGATCCATGGATGCTTTTATGCCTGTAGTAAGCCGGTTATGCGGTGAGTTTATGACTCCGGTCATCCTCGTCGCTTCAATCTTCGTTCCCACCATCCTCCCCCTTTCTCTGCTATGACCACTGCCGCTGCTCATTTTTTCCGCAGGATGTCCGCTTTTTCAAAAATCGGCCTCGTAAATTTGCATTGTCAATCATCTCCAATGAGAGTGAGCGGGTGGTTGGCATTGGGACGCTTCCCGGGCTCGTCGCTGTCGCGACCGGCGTGCTCGGGATTGGGGCGAAGCCCCGGAGGTCTTTCTCCGCAAAAATCCAAAATCCATAAATCTCCAATTGGAGAAAGGCCGAAAGGCATAATTCCCCGAACCATTCAGGCAGGGGCATCCACCGCGGGAGGGGGATGCTCCCTGTCCCCGTTGGATATACTGAAAATTTACCCTTTTGTGTATTTTTTATCTCGATTTATCTGTGCAATTTTGCAGAGCGTTACACCCCGCTATAATTTTTTTTTGCATCGTTCTGTAACTTTTTCGCCGCAGCTGCGTCAAACATTATAGAAAACCATCCTTCACAGTATGCTTCGACTCATTGACATCAATAAAACCTACCCCGGCGCCGTGCCCCTTCATGTGCTCAAGGACATCAACCTCCACGTGGAAACCGGCGAACTGGTGAGCATCATGGGTGCTTCAGGCTCTGGCAAGTCAACGCTGCTAAACATTCTGGGAATTCTTGACACGTACGACACCGGCGAGTATTATCTCGACGGCACTCTGGTGAAGAATCTCTCGGAAAATGAGGCCGCTGACCTGCGCAACCGCAAAATCGGCTTCGTGTTTCAGTCCTTTAACCTCATCAACTATAAGGACGCGCTTGAAAACGTTGCGCTCCCGCTCTTCTATCAGGGAGTGTCGCGTAAAAAGCGCAACATCCTTGCCATGGAGCAGCTGGAGAAGATGGGCCTCGCTGACCGCGCTCACCATCTGCCGGGTGAGCTGTCGGGTGGTCAGAAACAGCGTGTAGCCATAGCCCGCTCCCTCATCACGCGCCCGGCCCTGATTCTGGCCGACGAACCGACCGGCGCTCTTGACTCACGCACGTCGAAGGAGGTGATGGAGGTGTTCCGCACCCTTAACACAGTCGACGGCATGACAATCGTAATCGTCACTCATGATCCCGGTGTGGGTGAGCAGACTAACCGTGTAATCAGAATTGTTGACGGACAGATTCAATGATTGACCTTTTTCGCGAAATATCTCAGACACTAAGCCACAACAAGCTGCGCATGTCCCTAACCGGTTTTGCCGTTGCCTGGGGCATCTTCATGCTCATTGTGCTGCTCAGTCTTGCGGGAGGTCTGGTCCACTCGTTTGAGTCAAACATGATGACCCGCAACAATAACTCCCTTAACGTGTGGGGCGGATGGACCACTCGAGCCTGGCACGGTCTCAAAGAGGGGCGCCCCATCCAACTCAAGGAGCGCGACGCCGCTGCCGTGGAGGCCGAACCGACAGCTCCGGTGAAGCAGGTGATGACCGAGCTCAGAAATGACACCGTGAAATTCTACGGCCCCGTGGAAGTGCTCACCGGCGGTTACGTCGGCGTGGAGCCTGAGAATCAGGAGTTCGCTGACCTCGAAATAGTGACCGGGCGCTATATCAACGCTATTGACAATCGCGAGCGGCGCCATTCGCTCGTGATTCGCGACACGGAGGCCGAGCGCATCTTCGGCTCGCCTGAAAACGCTCTCGGCAAGACCATGCGCGGTCAGGGCCTCGCATGGACAGTGGTGGGTGTCTACAATCACCGCTGGCGCTCCGAGACGTATATCCCCCACTCCACAGCCGCAGCGCTGATGGGATTCAGCGGCGATGTCAACAGCCTCAACGTGGAGCTCACCGGTGTGAGCACCGAGGAGGAGGGCACACGCGCCGAGGAGGCCGTGCGCCGAGCTCTGGCTGAGCAGCATGAGTTTGACCCCGAGGACAACAACGCCGTCTGGATCAACAACCGCTTCAACCAGAGCATCTCGGCTGCTCAGGGCATGAAGATTCTGATGTACACCATGTGGGCCATCGGCATCCTCACTCTCCTGTCGGGCGTGGTGGGCGTGAGCAACATAATGTTCGTGTCCGTGCGTGAGCGCACTCATGAAATCGGCATCCGCCGTGCGCTCGGTGCCCGGCCGCGCAACATCCTCCTGCAGATTGTACTCGAGAGTGTGGCCATCACCACCATCTTCGGCTACATCGGCATTGTGCTCGGCACAGTGGTGATGGGCATCATCAACCATGTGATTGGCAATTCCCTGGAGATGCTTCAGAACCCCACCGTTGACCTCGCCACAGCTTTTGAGGTCACAGGGGTGCTCATTGTGGCCGGCGCTCTTGCCGGTCTCTTTCCCGCAATCAAAGCAACCAAAGTGCGCCCCGTGGAGGCGCTTCGTGACGAATGAGCAAGATTTTTGACACTGACAATTGGCGCGAAATCGGGGCTACGCTGTCCCGCAACAAGACGCGCACTTTCCTCACCGCTTTCGGCATTTTCTGGGGCACGGCCATGCTGGCCCTGCTGCTCGGCGGTGCAGGAGGTCTGCGCGGCTTGCTGATGCGCAATTTCGCCGGACTCTCCACTAACCTCGGCGTGATGTGGACCCAGAACACCACCGTAAGCTTCCGGGGTTTTAACAAGGGCTCCTCATGGCTCATGACCGAGGGTGACCTGCAGGCACTCCGTCAGCAGGCCCCCCAGATTGAATATATCTCGGGGCTCATACCTGCCTCAGGCACCATCACCCGCAAGGACAAGAGCCGCGAGGCTCAGATAATGGGCGCTAACGCTGACTATTTCAAGATTCAGCTCCCTAACCTCATCTCGGGCCGTGTGTTTAACGAGAGTGATTTCTTCAATGCTGAGAAGGTGGGAGTGATAGGCCGTGACCTCGCCAGCCATCTTTTCGGCAATGAGGACCCCGTGGGGCAGTTTGTCAATGCCGGAGGAGTCTATGTGAAGGTCATCGGTGTGGTGTCTCAGCTCAGTGAAGCCTCCATAGGCGGCAGCCTCAACGACATGCTGACCGTGCCTTCCACCACCCTGCGCCGTGCGTGGGGCCTGGGTGATAAGGTCTACTTCACCCCGTTCACGCTCAAACCCGGCCACAAGCTCGCCGAGGTGAAGCCGATAATAAAGCGCGTGATCTGCGCGCGCCATCCCATCTCGCCTGACGATGAACACTGCATAGGCTATATGGATGTGGCCGAGCAGTTCCAGCAGGTGGAGGGCCTGTTCCTCGCCGTATCGCTCCTGGCCCTGTTCGTCGGTGCGGGCACGTTGCTGGCAGGTATCATCGGCGTGGGCAATATAATGTGGATTATCGTCAAGGAGCGCACCACCGAGATTGGTATCCGCCGTGCAATCGGCGCGCGCCCCTCTGACATCATTATGATGATTCTCTCCGAGGGTATGGTGCTCACGGCCGTGGCTGGCATTGCGGGCATATCCTTCGCCACAATCATCCTGGCGCTGGCCGAGAAAATGCTCACCGACCCCGTGAAGGGGGGCGCAGGGTTCAACCTCCCATTCGGCACCGCCATGGCCATCCTGGTGACGTTCATGACTCTCGGCTCGCTCGCCGGACTCATCCCGTCAATCAAAGCAATGAAAATCAAACCAATCGAAGCTATCAACGACAAATAAAAAACCATCATCATATTATGAAAAAGTTCATGAAACGCGCCATGTGGGTCCTCGTCGCCCTGGTGTTTGTAGGCACCTTCGTCTACCTTTTCAAAAACTCTCAACCCAAGGAGGTGAAATTTGCCTCGGTCACTCCCGCCACCGGCACCATCGAGCGCTCAACGGTGCTCACCGGTAGCATTGAGCCGCGTGATGAAATCGAAATCAAGCCGCAGATATCCGGCATTATCTCGGAAATCAACGTTGAGGCTGGCCAGATGGTAAGCGAGGGCGATGTCATTGCCCGCATCAAGGTTATCCCTGATGAATCACAGCTTGCCTCGGCCCAGAGCTCTGTCAACACCGCCGAGATTGCCCTGAGCGATGCCGAGACGCGACATAACCGCAACACCATGCTCTATAACCGCAAGGTCATTGCCCGCGAAACCTATGAGCAGACTCTCACCGAGGTGGAGCGCTGCCGCGCCGAACTGCGCGCCGCCCGCAATGCCCTGGCCATCATCCGTGACGGTGTGTCGCCTGACAATGCCTCGGGCAGCAACACTCTGGTGCGTGCCACCACCTCCGGCCTTGTCCTCGACGTGCCCGTCAAGGTGGGTGCATCGGTAATCCAGGCCAACACCATGAACGATGGCACCACCATCGCCACCATCGCCGACATGAGCCGCCTCATCTTCAAGGGCACGGTGGATGAAACCGAGGTGGGCAACCTCGCCATCGGTCAACACATGAACATCACCATCGGTGCCATCCCTGACCTGCAGCTTGAGGGCGACATAGAGTACATCTCACCCAAGAGCGCCTCAGGCACATCGGGTGCCAACACGTTTGAAATCAAGGCCGCAATCGTTGTTCCTGACAACACTCAGATTCGTGCCGGATATAGCGCCAACGCCAGTGTCACACTGCTTAAGGCCGAGAATGTCCTCACCGTCCCCGAAGGGGTTATAGAGTTCAGCGGCGACAGCACTTTCGTCTATGTGCTCACTGACAGCGCCGCTGCCAAGTATGACCGTCGCCCGGTCGTCACCGGCCTCTCTGACGGCATCAACATTGAAATCAAGAGCGGCATTGACAAGAATGTGCGCCTGCGCGGTGCCGAAATCAAGGAGGGCGAATGATTATGAAGAAGATAGCTCTGCTCTTTCTCTCGGCTGCAGCCCTGCAGGCCTCGGCCGAGGTGTGGACTCTCGATGACTGCATTGACTATGCGGTGGAGCATAACCTCACTGTGGCTCGCCAGCGCGTAAGCGAACAGTCAGGACAGCTTGACATCACCGAGGCCCGCGACGCGTATCTGCCCACGCTCTCAGCCGGGGCCTCCGAGAGCTTCTCGTTCGGACGCGGCCTCACATCGGCCAACACCTATGCCAACCGCAACACCACCTCGTTCGGATGGAATGTCAACCTCCAGCTACCGCTCTTTCAGGGTCTGCAGGCTTATCGCCGCGAACAGCTCGCCAAGGCCAACATGGCAACGCTGGTGGAGCGCACCGAGGCCGCGCGTGATGATGTGACGCTCAACGTCATGGCCGCTTATCTCCAGGTGCTCTATTGTCAGGAGCTCCGCGAGGTGGCCGAGCATCAGGCAGCTCTGTCGCTCACCGAGCTGGAGCGCCGCAAGGTGCTCCTTGAGAACGGCAAGATTGCCGAGAGCGAGGTCTATGAGGCGCGCGCGCAGCTGGCTTCTGACTCATTGACCCTCGTCAACAGTGACAATGACGTCAATCTGGCGCTCCTTGACCTTTCGCAATTGCTCCGCCTCCCGGCCGATGCTGATTTCAGCATTGCCCCCCTCACGGACACTCAGCGCTCCGTGCCCTCGCCTGAGAGCGTCTATCGTCATGCGCTTGACCACAATCACTCTCTCGTAGCTTCACGCCTTGACATTGCCGCGGCTGACCGTCAGATTTCACTGGCTCGCGCCGGCTATCTGCCCCGCCTGAGCTTCAATCTTGGGCTCGGGAGCACCTACTATAATCTGGCCGGAGAAATTAACCCGAGCTTCGAGCGCCAGATGCGCGACAACTATTCCACGTCGCTGGGTCTGTCGCTGAGTGTGCCCATCTTCGACGCGTTCTCCACCCGCAACAGTGTGCGCCGCGCAAAGCTGCAGCGTGTGCAGGCCGAGCTGGAGTATGAGTCGGCTCAGGATGCTCTCTATAAGTCAATAAATCAGGCTTATCTCCAGGCCGTGAGCGCCGAGCGCAAGCTCGCGTCGGCCATCACAGCCGTCGAGGCCTCCAAGGTGTCGTTTGACGCCATGGCCGTGAAGTATGAGTATGGCAGCGCCACCGCCACTGAATTCGAGCAGGCCAAGACCTCCTACATCAAGGCCGCTGCTGAGGAGGTGCAGGCGCGCTATGAGAGGATTCTGCGCATCCGCATCCTCGAGTTCTACAATCGCTGAGCTCACTCGTGGTGATACGGCTCGCCACGCAGGATGGTCATGGCTCTATACACCTGCTCGGTGAAAAAGAGCCGCACCATCTCGTGGGTGAAGGTCATGGCCGAGAGTGACAGCTTGCCGTCGGCGCGGGCATACACCTCGGGCGAGAAACCGTAAGGACCGCCTATCACGTACACCAGGCGCTTCAGCCCGGAGGCCATCCGCCGTTCAATCTCGCGGGCAAACTTCACCGAGGTGAGCACATCGCCGCGCTCGTCCAGGAGCACCACATGGTCACCCGGCATCAGCGCTTTGATTATCAGCTCACCCTCGCGGCGCTTTTGCTCGTCGGCAGTGAGCCCGCGGGTGCTCTTGAGGTCGGGAATAACTTCGAGGCTCATCGGCACATAGCGGTTTACCCTCGCCAGAAAGCTCTCAATCCCCTCCTTTATGTAAGGTGTGGACGTTTTGCCCACGGCAATAAGCGTTATTCTCATGCGGATTTACTATTTTTGCACAAATTTACGCAAAATCCATTCTATTATGAAAACCAGAGAGCAACTCATTGATGACCTCCTCGACCTCTCGTTTGCCGAGGACATAGGTGACGGCGACCACACCACCCTTTCAACCATCCCTGCCGACGCCATGGGACGCCAGCATCTGCTGGTGAAAGAAGAGGGCATTCTTGCCGGTGTGGACATCGCGCGCCGCGTGTTTGAAAAGTTTGACCCTTCGCTCAAGATGACCGTCATGATTCCCGATGGCTCTCACGTGCGTCCCGGTGACATTGCTTTCGTGGTTGAAGGTCCGGTGCGTTCGCTCCTCCAGACTGAGCGCATCATGCTCAACATCATGCAGCGCATGAGCGGCATAGCCACAATGACCGCAAAGTATCAGGAGCGTCTGGCCGGCCTGAAGGCTAAGGTGCTTGACACCCGCAAGACCACTCCCGGCATGCGCATCCTCGAGAAGGAGGCCGTGAAGCTGGGCGGCGGCGCAAATCATCGCATAGGCCTCTTTGACATGATTCTCATCAAGGACAATCACAATGACTTTGCCGGAGGCATCCCCCAGTCAGTGGCCCGTGCCAAAGCCTATCTCAAGGAGAACGGCAAGGACCTGAAGATAGAGGTGGAGGTGCGCAACGATGAAGAGATTGAGCAGGCTCTCGCCGCCGGCGTGGACCGCATTATGCTTGACAACTTCACACCCGAGCACACTGCCGACGCCGTGAAGCGCATTGCCGGACGTGCCGAAGTGGAGTCATCAGGCGGCATCACCCTCGACACTCTCCGTGCCTACGGTGAAGCCGGCGTGGATTTCATCTCTGTCGGCGCTCTGACTCATTCTGTCAAAGGCCTCGACATGAGCTTCAAGGCTTGCTGAATCCCGGAAGCATGGAGGGCGTGAAGCCTTCCCATCCGTCAATCACCATATCCGCCAGAGGTTCCACCCTCGGGCGGGGATTGGTGGTGGCGAGTCCCACCACTGTGGCGCCCGCACGGCGGCCGGCCTCAAGGCCCTGAAGCGAATCCTCAAACACCCAGGAGCGCTCAGGCTCGCAGCCAAGCCGCGATGCCGCAAGCAGATAACCTTCGGGGTCAGGCTTTGAGCGTGTAATCATGTTGGAGGTGATGATGATGTCCACAAGCGTGCGCAGCGCGGGCTGTGAGCGAAACAGACACTCCATCTTGTCGTCGGCGCTGCTTGTCACAATCGCCGTGGCCACACCCTGCTCCTTGAGCGAGGTGATGAAATCAATCACTCCGGGATAGACCTCATAGTCCATCTCGCAGCTCTCATAGTGATGGAGGCGCCGCAGGATGTCGGCTTTCACGTCTTCTGACTCATAGTTGGCCAGAATGCTGCCTATGCTTGTGCCCTTGATTGCATGCGCAAAGTCAGGGATGCCGGTGGGATAACGGTGCTCTATTCCGTCCCAAAACACAGTGTAAAGCTCTTCGGTGTCCACAATCACACCGTCAAGGTCAAAAAGTGCTGCACGTTTCATGCGCACAAAATTACGCGTTCATGCGTTATTTACAATAAAGATGTGGAAATAATTTTTCACTGTCGATACGTTTCAACATGTCAACACCTGTAAAGTCATCGCCCGAAACCCTCGGAACGCGCACCATCGGCTCGCTGCTGGTGGAATACTCCGTGCCCGCTGTCATTGCCAGTGTGGCCACGTCGCTCTATAACATCATTGACTCCATCTTCATTGGGCGCGGTGTGGGCGCCATGGCCATTGCCGGACTCGCCATCACCTTCCCGCTGATGAATCTCGTCATAGCGTTCTGTATGCTCATTGCAGTGGGCGGGGCTGTGCTGTCGTCAATCTCGCTGGGCCAGAACAATCTCAGCCGCGCCACGGATGTGGTGAACAACGTGATGTCGCTCTGCCTTATCCACTCCATAGTTGTGGGCGGCCTGGGACTGCTTTTCCTCGATGACATCCTGACCCTTTTCGGCGCCACGCCTGAAACCATCCCTTATGCCCGTGAGTTTATGCAGGTGATTCTGCTTGGCACGCCAATCTCGTTTGTGTTCATAGGTCTCAACAACATTCTGCGTGCCACAGGCTATCCCCGTAAGGCCATGATTTCGGCACTGCTGTCGGTGGTGGTCAACGTCATCCTGGCCCCTATCCTCATCTTCAAGGTGGGCTGGGGCATCCGCGGCGCCGCCGTGGCCACCGTATGCGGCCAGTTCACCGCCTTCATCTGGGTGCTCACCCACTTCCTGTCGCGCAAGAGCTATGTTCACCTCACTCGCGGCAACGCATGGCTCAAGTGGTCCATCATCAAGCGCATCTATGCCATCGGCCTGTCGCCGTTCCTGATGAACGTGTGTGCATGCTTCGTGGTGGTGTTTATCAACCGCGCACTGCTTGACTACGGCGGCGCGCAGTCAAACCTTGCCGTGGGCGCCTACGGCATCCTCAACCGCACCACCATGTTCTTCGTAATGATAGTGTTCGGTGTCACTCAGGGCATGCAGCCTATTTTGGGCTACAACTACGGCGCCGGCAAGATGGACCGCGTGAAGCGCACTCTCAAAACCGGTGTGTGGATCGGTGTCGGGGTATGCTCGGTGGGATGGATTATCACCGAGGCGTTCCCCAACGCCGTGAGCAGTCTCTTCACTATTGACCCCACACTGATAGCCATAGCCCGCCGCGGTTTCCGCATCTATTTCGTGCTCTATCCTCTTGTGGGATGTCAGGTGGTTATCCAGAACTTTTTCCAGTCAATCGGACATCCCAAGTACTCCATCTTCCTCTCGCTCACCCGTCAGCTGCTGTTCCTCATCCCCTTCCTGCTCTGGATGCCCCGCCTCTGGGGTGTGGACGGTGTGTGGACCAGCATGGCTGCCAGTGATGTCCTCGCCTTCTTCCTCGCTCTGGGCCTGCTCCTGTTCTCCATGAGCAGCCACAGCAAGATGTTTCGTAAAGCACCCCAAACCGTAACCCAAAAATGATTCACGACCTGCAATTGCGCCTCGCTCCCGAGGTGGCTTATAACGATTTGCGCCTCATGGCCGAGGTGTCGACCCGTCTGGGCATTGATGCCAATTCCATAACCGCCGTTGTGCCTGTGAAGCGCAGCATCGACGCCCGCCAGCGTCGTGTGATGGTCAATCTGGCCGTGAAGGTCTATGAGGGAGAGCAGCCCCCTGCCTCACCGCTCTACACTCCGATTGTCTATCAACCACTGCCGGCCGACGCACCGCAGGCAGTGGTGGTGGGTGCCGGTCCGGCCGGCCTTTTCGCCGCCCTCCGACTGATTGAGCTGGGCATCAAGCCCGTGGTGCTGGAGAGAGGCAAGGATGTGGATTCCCGACGCAAGGACACGGCTCGCATAGCCCGCGAGGATGTGGTGGACCCTGACTCCAACTATTGCTTCGGCGAGGGGGGTGCCGGCGCATTCTCTGACGGCAAGCTCCACACCCGCAGCAAGAAGCGCGGCCCTGTGGACAAGATTCTGCAGATTTTCCACCTCCACGGCGCTCAGGATGACATTCTGGTGGACGCTCATCCCCACATTGGCACCGACCGCCTGCCCGAAGTCATAAAGGCTATCCGCCTGACCATTATCCGCTGTGGCGGCGAGGTGAAGTTCTCCACCCGCGTAACCGGACTGACAGTGACTGACGGCACGGTGACAGGCGTTGAGACGGCTCAGGGAGAACGCATTGAGGGCCCGGTGATTCTGGCCACAGGCCATTCGGCCCGCGATGTCTACCGCATGCTGCTTGACAGCGGCGCGGCTCTGGAGCCCAAGGGAATAGCCGTGGGAGTGCGTCTGGAGCATCCCCAGCAGCTCATTGACCGCATACGCTATCACAGCCCGAACGGACGCGGCAAATGGCTCCCCGCGGCAGAGTACACCATGCTGACCCGCGTGGATGACCGCGCGGTGTACTCCTTCTGCATGTGTCCGGGCGGCTTCATCATCCCTGCGGCGAGCGAGCCGGGGCAGCTGGTGGTCAACGGCATGTCGCCCTCCAACCGCGGCACCCGCTGGGCCAACTCAGGCATGGTGGTGGAGATTCTACCCGAGGACCTACCGGCAAGCTACACCGGGCCACTGGCCATGATGGACTACCAGGCCGACATTGAAAAGCGCTTCTTTGAGGACGGAGGGTCACAGAACGCACCGGCGCAGCGCATGACCGATTTTGTGGCCGGTCGTGACTCCAAAACGCTCCCCGAGAGCTCCTATGCGCCGGGGCTCCATCCCGCCAGAGTTGACAAACTGCTGCCTAAGTCAGTGGCACGCAGGCTGCAGGAAGGCTTCCGCGAGTTTGACCGCAAGAATCGCGGCTTCCTCTCGGCCGACGCCACTGTTATCGGCGACGAGACCCGCACATCATCACCTGTGAGGGTGACGCGCGATGCCGAGACGCTGCAACACACCGCCATGCCGGGCCTATTTCCCTGCGGCGAGGGCGCGGGCTATGCCGGTGGCATTGTGTCGGCGGCTGTGGACGGCGAACGCTGCGCCGATGCCGTGGCCGCTTATCTGAAAACGAGGTAAAAAAGCGTGGCTATAATGCTTCCCAGCACGGTGAAGCAGACGCTTGACACCAACAGGCGGCGCCAGCGGCGGCCGCGCAGTGGCGTCACGCAGGTGTAGACCGCTCCGCAAAGCAGTCCGTAAACCACAGCCATCAGGCAGCACATAGGGATAAGAGTCATTCTGCAGCAGTATTTACGTTTGATTCATGGCGGCAGGGAGCATAGCGCTCTTTGCCGCGGGTGAAGCGTCCCCAGTCAATGGCACGGCGCGGACAGCCGTGGAGACATGCCAGGCACATCGTGCACCGGTCACCAAACTCGGGGCGACCCTTCACGATGACTATATTGCCAACCGGACAGAGGCGGGCGCAGGTGCCGCAGCCATTACAAGCCTCACTTACAGTGAAGCGCTTGGCCGACATCAGGAAGCGCAGGAAGAACCATCGCAGCAGCCCCGACTTAAGGCCCGCAAAAGCACCACGGGTAACCCTCACGTCGCTGCGCCCGGCCAGGATATCATCGCGGATAGACCTCACCGTGGCGGGCATAGCCTCAAGCTTGCGCGCCGCCACCTCGGGTGAGTCGACCGTGAAACCGGGGAGACAGATGTAGGTGTTGGGCATGGCCACGGAGTAAGCCCCGGCGGCAGTGAAGCCGCGGGCCTCCACAGCCCGGCGCCATTCTCGGTCAGTGTGGCCAATGTCATCGCCACACACCGCAATCATCCAGTGGCGCGCACCGGACGGGACATCAGAGGCATGAGCTATCTCGTCAAGCACCCTGCGCGGCACTCCCCAGGCATGGACGGGAAACACCCACATCACATCATCACGGCTCTGCGCAAGCTCGTCACCAAGCTCGCGCGCCACCATGCGGCTATTGCCCGTGCCTGAGAAACAGCGTATCATGGGATAGTTACCTGAGTGGCGCCATAGCCGTATTCAAGGAATGACGCGTCCTGCACGCGGCAGGTCTTGTAGCGATACTTGAGCTCCTTCATCAGCGCGCTGCGGAGCACACCCTCACCCTTGCCGTGGATAAACACAATCTTCGCTCCGTGGTTGCCGAGGTTGGCGTCCATCACGCGGCGAAACTCGTCAATCTGGAGGTTGAGCATGTCGGCACGTGACAATCCGGCCACGGTGTCAACCAGTTCGTCAATGTGGAGGTCAACCTCTATGACGCCGTTGCGCACCGCGTGCTGCTTCTTCACCGGCTTAGGGCGACTGTCAGCATTCTTCTTGCTGCGCATGGCGCGCTCAAGCTGTCGGGCGTCAACCTGCTGCTTCTCACTGACAACGGTCTTGGAGGCCTTGGCCGACTTGCCGCAAGGGTCGTCATTGCGCACAATGTCAAAGCTGAGCACTGGAGTGTCGAAGTACTCACCCTCGCGGAAACAGTGGAGCTTGAAAAACTTTGTGACGTCAGGAGCTATCTCCACGCTCACAGCGGGCTTAAGGTCAAAATTGCGGCCCTCCTTCCAGGCAATGAGCTGAACGGCAATGCGGTCCATCTTGACAATGTCCTCACGCGCCACCTCGGCGATAAACTCCTGGATGTTAGGCTCAATGACGCCGCGCGAGCGCATCACCCACCCCTCGCCGTCGGCCTTGGTGAGATAAGTGAAGGCAATAAAATAGTTAGAGTCATTGACCATATAGAGGTCAAAGCCGCTCTCTGACAGGCGCTTGATGTCGGCAGGCTGATAACCGATTACCACATTCATCACGTCGCCGCCATCGGTCTCCTCCACCGGCAGGGGCGCCGGAGCCGGCGCGGGCGCCGCTTTTTCGGCCACCGGCGCGGCAGCCTTCGGGGCGGCCTTGGGCTGAACAAAGGTGGTGCGACTCGGCTCCTGGCCGGCATGGGCCACCACCACACACTCTTTAAGCAACACGGGGGTCTCGAAACCGTCCTCGTCCACGTAGGCCATCTGGCCCTCTATTTTGACGATGCGCCCTCCGCCCACGGAGTTAAGATAGCGCACCTGATCTCCAATCTGTGCCATAATCTGCAAAGTTAACCATTTTCCTTTTTACTGCCTGCAAATATACTACGCCCGAGCTTTGAATTAAGGATTTTTTACTACATTTGCAGCTCAATTTTCACAATAATGAAAGCACTCGCTCAAACATACCTTCTCGCAGGAATTGTATCATTATCACTAACAGGTTGCGGCTCAGACGAAAAACGCACAGTCACAGACTTTTCGGAGCCTGAAACCGACCTGTCGGCCGAGCTCGAAGCGGAGCCTTACTCTGACCTGAAAATGTTTGAGCTCAAAGGCCCGGTGAAGGGATGTGTGAAGGAAACTTTCTATGATGTGGACATGGGTCCCGACTCGCTGATTGTGAATGACGACGAGCAGGTGCGCCGCCGCACGGAGCTTTACTTTGACCGTACGGGCAACTATGTGGTCAGCAACTCCGAGAAGATTGAGCGTGACGCCAAAGGCCAGATAACCTATTGGCGCGACAACCGCCCCAACAATCCCAAGACCCACCCCGGCATGCTGCGCGATACCCTGCGCTACACCCACGTGAACAACAACGTGCTGCAATCCAGCGGAATGGGAGAGTTTGCCGTGACGGTCTACGACAACGAAGGCCGTATTGTGGGCCAATACAGCGAGCCCGACATTGACGGCACCCAGATGGCGGCGTTCAACGTCTATCGCATTTTCGACTCCTACGGCAACTGGACGGAGCGCCTCACCGTGTGGACCTCACAGAGCGCCCACGGCAAGCCGCATGTGAGCTACACCCTTGACCGCCGCGACATCAGCTATTACTGATTCCGAGGCGGCTGAAGAAGTGCCACATGGCCACACCGGCCGACACAGCCACGTTCATGGAGTGCTTTGTGCCGCACTGAGGAATCTCAATGCACACGTCACACTCATCCACCACAGCCTGGTCAACACCGTCCACCTCGTGACCCACCACGAGGGCATATTCGCGCCCCTGCTCCACCTCAAAATCCTGAAGCATAACGCTCTCCTTCACCTGCTCAAGGCAGCAAAGGGTGGTGTTGCGCTCCCTGAGCCATGCAAGCGCCTGGGCGGTGGTGGAGAAATAGAGCCATTCCACTGACTCCTCGGCCCCGAGGGCCGTCTTGTGGATTTCCGGCGACGGGGGCACGGCGCAGATGCCACACAGGAGCAACCGGCGGATGCCAAAAGCGTCGGCGGTGCGAAACATCGAGCCTATGTTGTTGAGACTCCTCACATTATCGAGCACAAGGGTGAGAGGCGTTTTCTCCTGAGCGCGGAATTCCTCCACTCCCACACGGTTAAGCTCCCATATGTTTTTCTTTTCCATAGTGCAAAATTAGCGAATTCTGAGTAACTTTGGCCCTTGATAACAATCCAATCAGCCGGCGCCGCCGGAAAATCGGCCCGGCTACTTTTTTCAACTGCTTATGCTTCAATACATCATCTGGGATGCCAGCCCGATAATCTACGACGGTTTTATCACTCTGCGATGGTATAGCCTCGCGTTTATGATAGGTTTCATTGTGGGCTACATGATTGTGGCGCGCATTTTCAAGCATGAAGGCGCTCCCGAGGAGTGGCTCGGCACGTTGCTGATGTGGGTGGTCGGCGCCACGATTATCGGTGCGCGTCTGGGCCACGTGTTCTTCTATGAGTGGGATGTCTACAAGGCTGACCCGATAAAGATTCTCTACGTGTGGGAAGGCGGGTTGGCCAGCCACGGAGGCACCATAGGCATCATCCTGGCCGTGATTCTCTTCTCGATAATAACCACCAAGCGGAGTCCCATCTGGACCTTTGACCGCCTGGTGATTGCTATTGCACTCGTGGGCGGTCTGATTCGCCTGGGCAATCTGATGAATTCAGAGATTTTCGGACATGCCACCACCCTACCCTGGGGCTTCATGTTTGTGCGTTCGGCCGAGTGGCACCGCCTCTATCCCGGCATGGCCTGCCACCCCACTCAGATTTATGAGGCGCTGTGTTATTTCGCTCTGTTTGCGCTGCTTATGTGGATGTATTGGAAGAAAAACGCCGAGGAGCGTCCGGGCCTGATTTTCGGCGTGTTTCTCATAGGCATCTTCCTCCCGCGCTTTCTTATTGAGTTCATCAAGAATGATCAGGTGGCATTCGAGGCCACGATGACGCTCAACATGGGCCAGTGGCTCAGCCTGCCCTTCATCATCGGCGGGGTGTTGCTGGTTATCTACGCCATGACTCACCCGCGGCTTCACCTCACCTTCCCCAACAAATTTGCCACGCCTAAAGCGCTTAACAACAAGCGCTGAGTCAGAACACAAAGAGGTGAGTGCGCCCCTCGGTGTCCTCGCATGCAATCCAGCGGGATGACCCGTTTTGACGCAGGATGGTCTGCTTTGCTATCACCACAGCCTTGCCGTTGACCCGCAGCAACTTTTCACTCACAAGCTCGGCCGACGAGCCCTCATCAAGACTTATCAGCGCAGCGGAGCCGTCAGGCTTGTGCTTGACCAGCACCCCGCCCGTATCGAAGCGTAGCGTGAGGTCAGGACCGATGTAGCGCACAGAGGCATCCGCCAGCTCGGCCTCCATGTCAGGGGCGCCGTCATGAGAGCCCGAGCCGCCACCGTTTTCAGTAGGCAACTTTCCGTCGGCATAGTCCGGCGGAGTGGCATCATGGCATGAACAAAGCATTATGGCCGAAGCGATTATCGTCAGTAGGCTTAAACGATTCATTGTCAGGACTATTTAATTGTTATGATTACGCTGCCGCGCTCACCGTCGGGCGCCGTATAGGCCAGCAAGTGTCTGCCTGCTCCGAGCTCCGAGGGGACAAGATAGGAGGCCGCAACGGCCTCGCCGTTGACAGTCCATGCGGCATCGTCGGCCACATAAGGACTCCAAAGGTCAATGCGCGAATCAGAGAGCGAATAGGAGCCCCGGAGCGCCACAGGCTTACCCGGCGCGACCTCGCCATCTGAAAACGGCTCATCACGCTTATCACCCCACACATACTCCTCCAGCCCGGCCCACTCCACAAACGGATTGCCGCAGCCCCCTTGAGCCGCAGCTATCAGAGCATTGCGGTGCCTCTCGGCTTCATCCACGGGATCCTCACGGCTCCATTGGAGCATGAGGTCACGCCCGTAGGCCGACAAGCCGCCGGCATCGGCCACGAGCACCGCCCGCGGGTCGAGCAAGTCAGAGGGATAAAGCGTGGTCATATACATAACCACCCTTGCCACATCGCCCTTCATCTGCGCCGGCGGCTCCCAGGCATTAGTCTCCACCCCGGCCACGGTGACAGTGCCGGCGCGGAAAGCGCCGATGGAGGCCATCACATTGTCGACCGTAAAAGGCGGATAATCAGCCTTAGAGGTATTGAGGGCAAACGTGGCCGGGAAGATATTCACCATGTCGAGCCACACACGTCGCGCCGAAGCATCGGGGTCAAAGCGCCACCACTCACGCGGCAACAGCTCGACGGACATGACATTGTCAGGCCAAATGGGCCACGCCTCCACGAGCGATTGCTCAAAGGGGAGCCACAGCATGCCGGCATCATCGGTGAGACGCCGCGCCATCCATTGCCGCGCATCGTCCACCAGACTCTGAGGCCTGCAGGTGAGGCCGATGGCCAGGCGCAACTCGTCGCCACACATGCCTGCAAAAGGCGCTTCGCCGCGCGCTGAAGTCGCCGCAACAATCACTGCCGTAAGAACCAGTCGTTTCATAACCACCAAAATTAGCACTTTTCAGCTAAAAATAGCTAAAAGCGCCCCAAACATTTGCTTCAAGCCTGAGAAATGGCTATATTTGCAGTCACATTCTGCCCCAAAAGCAGTCATGGAACACTGGGGATGACCGGTTTTGACAGCGTGTAGAGGTGGTGTGTAAGCATGCAGAGCAATGATGGCTACGCTCTATAATCAGGGACATCAAAATTTCAAATGGCGAAAACAACTACGCTCTCGCTGCTTAATCGAAGTATAGTAGATTAGCTTTATCTCCGCAATAGTTGCGGAGACGAGACATCACCCGATTGTCAATCGTCCCGAGACTAATCGACAAGGTGGTGCAGATAAATCGGGAATAGGAGGAGCCAAGCCTCGGGACTCCCCCGAAATTTTAGAGGATAAGGACACGGTTGGTCGTCTCATGCCTGCCGTATCTCGAAAACCAAGTTAAGACTAAGCATGTAGAAAGCACATTAGTTCCACGTTTGGACGAGGGTTCGAATCCCTCCATCTCCACAAAAAAGCTCGCCGCAGGCGGGCTTTTTTTGTGGGGCGGAGGGGTGAGAACCCGAGGGTTCGTTATCGCCCTGCGCTTGCGAAGCAAGAATCCCTCCATCTCCACTTGGCGGGTCGGACAAGTTCCGGACCACGCAAGACAAAATTAAGACAAACCGGAGACTATCAATTAGTTCTGCAGTTTTTTTCGTGCCTAAAAATGCCGACTCAGGACCGACATCGGACAGAAAAAAGACCGCGACGGACAGCCTTTCGTTACCAACTCGTTACACAAAATCTAGTCCTACAAAAAATTTAACGAATTGTAATGAATAGTACTCTATACTCTTGATATCTAACGAGTTGTAAAGACAAAACTCGGACAAAACATGGACATAAATCGGTCATTTTAATCCCTATAATTGGAATATTATACCCGTAAGGGTGTTAAATAAGATTTATTTCAATGTTTTATACCCTTTAAGGTGTAAATTGGAATATTTTTATTATCTTTGCACCCTAAAAGGTATAATATGACTAATTTGGCAAAATATATAAAGGCTAAGCGCAAGGAATTTGGGCTTACACAAGTAGATTTATCTCAGAAATCAGGGGTAGGCCTGCGCTTTGTGCGTGAAATGGAACAAGGAAAGGAAACTCTCCGACTGGATAAAGTCAATCAGGTTCTTGCACTGTTTGG
>JAAVCF010000018.1 GCA_014802445.1 Bacteroides sp.
AGTCTCGGCACTCTCGAAGATTTCTTCAAGGGTAATCACCGACTGACCTGACGCACACACTCCGCCGCTCAGCAAGGCGGCACACACCAACCCTGCGAGCAATCGTAGATTGTTCATAAGGTAATGAAAATTTTAGTAATTTATAGGATAAGAATTATAGCCTAATATACAGGCTATCAGCGGCAAATACTATGTTTGCCGATTACTTGGAAAATGAAGCCGTACTTTTCCAATTTTCAAGAAATCCCCAGTTTCTGACAACGGGGTGTGACTGAATTAAGCTATAAGAATATGCTGGCATAAAAGCGTGACTCTTTGTGAATCACGCAGCAAAATTAGCTAAAACATATGATTTTTCAAAATTCACTATTGAGCAGTTCATCTTTGTGTAGGAAGGTGCAACTCCGCCATATACCTAATTTTTTTGTTCCGGCCAACGCAAGACAAAATCAAGACAAACCACAGACTACCAATTAGTTCCGCGGTTTTTTCGTGCCTAAAAATTGTCGCGGAGGGCGGACCGCCATACACATTTGCGGGAAATTGGGGCGTGGTTTAGTCGCGGAGGGCGGGCGCCCCGAACGGGCGCCCCTACATTCTTTTGCGAGCAATTAGACTGCCGGGAGGCGAGTCACCATGCACATTCGCGGGGGATTGGGGTGTGGTTTAGTCGCGGAGGGCGAGTATGGGCGCGGGGGATGCGGAGGCATTGGGGGCCGATTTGGCGCAAGGGATTTTAGGGGCGGCCGTTCGGGCCGCCCGCCCCTCCGAGTCAAATTATCCGAGGAGGGGTGTTTGCGTTTTTTTACTATTGCTCCAATCGTTTTTGTTATTGCAGAGGGGCGGACACACCGGGGCATGTCCGTACATTTTGTGGGGCATTGGCGGCGGGTCGCCACTATTTTCGAGGATTGGCGAGTGGTTTCGTCGCGGAGGGCGGGCACTTTGGCGAATCACCATGCACTTTTGCGGGGAGGGGCGTGGCGATGGGTACAAAAAAAGAAGTGAAGATTGCTCTTCACTTCTTTGTTGCCTTGGAAGGATTCGAACCCTCACAGGCGGAACCAGAATCCGACGTGCTACCATTACACCACAAGGCATTGTCGTTTTGATTTCGACAGTGCAAAGGTAAGGCTCTTTTTTGAACTGACAAAATTTTTCAGGGATTTTTTTCAAAAAAATCTCTCTTTCATTTTTCTTGAAATTTTTGAGCACAAAAATTTGGTGGTTTCAACTAAAAGCCCTACCTTTGCAGCGTTCAAATGGTGAGCATAGCTCAGTTGGTTAGAGCGTCGGATTGTGGTTCCGAAGGTCGTGGGTTCGACCCCCACTGTTCACCCCAAGCTCAGAAGGCTGTCGAGATTTCGACAGCCTTCTGAGCTTTTTCTGTTTGGCCTCCAGTTTTTGGGGACGGACATGTTTTTTATTGCGGGGGATTGGTTTTGTCGGTGAGGGGCGGGCGCCCCTACATTCTTTGGCGGTAACCTATCACACCGGCTGCCCAATCGCCGCGGTGTTCTTTGGGGGGGCCTGTCGTGTGGGCGGACATGCATTTTGCAGGGATTGGTTTTGTCGCGGAGGGCGGGCGCCCCGAACGGGCGTCCCTACATTTTGCGGACGTAATGGGCGATACCCCCTGGATCAGAGGATGGGCGAGAGGAGGCGAACGATGGATTCGCGCGTTTTGTGCCACCAGGGGCGGTGGCGCCATTGGGCGGCGCTTACGCGCACGGACTGTGCCTGGTCATTATGGAAGTGGGCGCGCAGCTGAGCGTTGATTTTAGGCGAATAGATGAAGAAGTTGCCCTCAAAATTGTGTTCGAAGCTGCGGAAGTCGAAGTTAGTGGAGCCCACTGTTGAAAAGTCATCGTCAACGAGCATCATCTTGCTATGCAGCATGCCGGCGTCATAGAGATAAATCTTAATGCCTGCGCGCAGACACTCCTGAATGTAGGAGCGCGAGGCATTGGTGAGGATGTTGCTGTCGCTGCGGCGCGGAATCATCACGCGGACGTCAACCCTTGCCAGAGCCGCTGCCTGGAGAGCGCGCAGGAGGCTCTCGGTGGGCAGGAAATAGGGGGTCTGGATGTAGATGCGCTTCTTGGCATTGCCGATGGCTTTGAGCATCATCAGCGCCACGTTGCTCCACGGACTCGTGGGGCCCGAGGTTATCATCTGAATGGCAGCGCCGCCGCTGAGGGGCTCGCCCATCCCGGCCTCCTCCTCAAGCAGAGGATTGCCCATGAAGTTCCAGTCAACGGCAAAGGAATATTGAAGCGCGGCCACAGCCGGTCCCTGCACCCGCAGGTGAGTATCACGCCACGATGCGAAATTCTTGCCGCCGTCAATGTAGCGGTCAGCTATGTTCATCCCGCCTATATAGCCCACCAGGCCGTCAATAACGGTGACTTTGCGGTGGTTGCGCCAGTTGATGCGGGTGGCAAAGGGCGGGAAAGCCACGCGGAAGAAGGGATAAATCTCCACTCCCGCCTCACGCATGCGCTTATGATAGCGCTTGCTCACATGAATGGAGCCAATGTCGTCATAAATCACCCTCACCTTCACTCCGCGCGCGGCGGCGGCAATGAGAGCGTCGGCAAGGCGATTACCCATGCCGTCACTGTCTATAATATAGTACTGTATGTGGACATACTGCTTGGCAGCATTGATGTCGGCAATGAGCTTGTCCATCTTCTCGGCGCCGTCAATAATCACCTCCACATCGTTGCCCTCATAGAGCACGGCGCCGGTCAACGCCCGCCCCAGCATGGCGTGCTGTCGATTCTCCACGGTCAGGCTCCGAGGGTTAACCTGTTGCTGCGGAGCGGCCTCGCTGCGTTTGAGTCGGCGCTTATTGCGCCGCGAAATCATGTGGGTGTTCTTGATGCTGCGTCCAAAAAAGATGTAGAGGATTATGCCGCCCACAGGGAAGAGAATCAACACGGTGATCCATGCCAGCGACTTGAGCGGATTGCGGTTCTCGCTCACAATGATGCCGACAATACTGAGCACGGTAACCGAATAGGCCACCACCACAGCCCAGTAAATCCATCCCGAGTTCAAATATTCAGCGATTGAACGTAGCATGGTAGCAAATATAGCGAAAAATAATGGTAATTTTGCACTGAGAAACAAAAGTTATGATTTCAATCCAAAATCTTTCTGTAGAGTTCAGCGCTAAGTCACTCTTTGACGGCATCAACTATGTTATCAATCCGCGCGACCGCATTGCACTGGTGGGCAAGAACGGCGCCGGAAAGTCGACCATGCTCAAGATAATCGCCGGGCTGCAGCAGCCCACGTCGGGCCATGTGGCCGTGCCGGCCGACACCACCATCGGCTATCTGCCGCAGCAGATGCAGCTCAGCGACAGTGTGAGCCTGCGCGAAGAAACGCGCAAGGCTTTCAGCCACATTGACCGCATGCAGGAGCGCCTTGACCGCTACAACGCTGAGCTGGCCGAGCGCACCGACTATGAGAGCGCCGGCTATCAGGAACTGATTGAAAAGATGACCACTCTGAGCGAGCGCCTGCTCATGGAGCAGAGCGAGGGGCGCGAGGCCGAGATGGAGCGCACGCTCCTGGGCCTGGGCTTCACCCGCGATGATTTTGACCGCCCCACGAGCGAGTTTTCCGGCGGATGGCGCATGCGTGTGGAGCTGGCCAAGCTGCTCCTCTCCCACCCCGACGTGCTGCTGCTTGACGAGCCCACCAACCACCTTGACATCGAGTCAATCCAGTGGCTCGAAAACTTCCTGCAGACCAAGGCCGGCGCCGTGGTGCTGGTGAGCCATGACCGCGCCTTTATTGACAATGTGACCAATCGCACCATCGAGATTTCGCTGGGCAAAATCTATGACTATTCGGTCAACTATTCCAAATTCGTGGAGCTGCGCAAGGAGCGCATCGAACAGCAAATGCGTGCCTACACCAATCAGCAGAAACAGATTCAGGAGACCGAGGATTTCATTGAGCGATTCCGCTACAAGGCCACAAAGAGCGTGCAGGTGCAGAGCCGCATCAAGCAGCTGGCCAAGATTGAACGCATCGAGGTGGATGAGGTTGACAACTCACGCCTTAACCTCCGCTTTCCGCCCGCACCCCGCTCAGGCGACTACCCTCTGATTCTCGACAATGTGGGGAAGGCTTACGGCGACCATCAGGTGTTTGACCACGCCACATTCACCATCAAGCGCGGCGAGAAGGTGGCCTTCGTGGGCAAAAACGGCGAAGGCAAATCAACCCTCGTGAAATGCATCATGGGCCAGATTCCCTTCACGGGCAATCTCAAGGTGGGCCACAACGTTAAGATTGGCTATTTCGCTCAGAATCAAGCCCAACTGATGGATGGCGAAATCACTGTGTTTGACACCATTGACCATGTGGCCACGGGCGACATCCGCACCAAAATCCGCGATATTCTCGGTGCCTTCATGTTTGGCGGAGAAGCGTCAGACAAGAAAGTGAAAGTGCTGTCAGGCGGCGAAAAAACGCGTCTGGCCATGATCCGACTCCTTTTGGAACCGGTGAACCTCCTCATCCTCGACGAGCCCACCAACCATCTTGACATGCCCTCGAAGGATGTGCTCAAGCAGGCCATCAAGGACTTTGACGGCACGGTGATTGTGGTGAGCCACGACCGCGAATTCCTTGACGGACTGGTGGAAAAGGTCTATGAGTTTGGCGGCGGACAGGTGAAAGAATGTCTCGGCGGCATCTACGAGTTTCTTGAGAAGAAGCGCATGGCGTCGCTCTCCGAACTAGAGCGTCGCCCCCCCGCAACCGAAAGCAAAGCCGCAGCCGCAGCCCCCGAGGCGAAGAAAGCCGCCGCTCAGGAGGCAGCCCCGCGCCAGGAACGCAAGCTCAGCTATGCCGAGCAGCGTGAGCGCGACAAGGCGCAGCGTCGTGCCCGCAAAAAGGTGGAGGAAACAGAAGCCGAGGTGGCCCGCATGGAAGCCGAGGTGAAAGCCATTGAGCAGGAGCTGGCCGAAGGAGCCACCGATCCTGAAATCTACACCCGCCACGAAGCAGCCGTGAAGCGCCTGGAGAACGCCATGAGCCTTTGGGAGCTCGCCTCGATTGAGCTGGAGGAGTTCGACGCCTGAGAGCCCCGTCAGAACGGGGGCTCCTCGCCGGGCGATGAGGTGAAATCAGCAGTGCCGCCGCTCAGGGGTGCAGGCGACGCAAACGAGCCGTCCACCAGCGGCGCGGAGCTGTCGCTGTTGAGGCGCGAAGCAATCACGCCCGTTCCTGCAGGAGCCGCGTTGGCATTGTCGCTCCAGTTTTCAAAGCGGGCAAACTGATGGCGGAAACGCATCTTCACGTCGTCAACGGCGCCGCTACGGTGCTTAGCCACAATGAATTCGGCCAGACCGCGGATGTCATTGCCGGCGGCATCAGTGTCGCTCTTCAGATAATACTCGGGGCGGTGGATGAAGCACACTATGTCGGCATCCTGCTCTATGGCGCCCGATTCACGAAGGTCACTGAGCTGAGGACGCTTGCTGTCCTTGCCGTCGCCGCCGCGGTTTTCCACGCTTCGATTGAGCTGACTCAGAGCAATGATGGGAATCTGGAGCTCCTTGGCCAACTGCTTGAGTGAGCGCGAAATCATACTCACCTCCTGCTCGCGCGACCCGAACTTCATGCCCGAGGCGTTCATCAGCTGAAGGTAGTCAATGATTATCATCTGCACGTTGTGCTCTCTGACCAGACGGCGCGCCTTGGTCTGTAGCTCGAAGATTGACAGTGAGGCGGTGTCGTCAATAAAGAGCGGCGCACCGTAGAGGCTACGCACACGCGACATCAGCTGGTCCCACTGCATGGGGGTCAGCTGGCCGCTCTTGATGAGCTTGCCGTCGAGCTCGCAGGCATTGGAAATGAGACGGTTCACAAGCTGAATCTCCGACATCTCAAGCGAGAATATGGCCAGGGGAGTGTTGTAGGTCATGGCCATCTCCTTGGCCATGGAGAGCACAAAGGCGGTTTTGCCCATCGCCGGACGGGCGGCGATGATGATGAGGTCAGATTTCTGCCAGCCCGAGGTGAGCTGGTCAAGGTCATGAAAGCCGGTTTCGAGACCGCTGAGGCCCGAGGTGCGTCGGGCAGCAGCCTGAATCTGCTCGATAGCCTTGCCGATCACCGGGTCAATCTGGGTCACATCCTTCTTCACATTGCCCTGGGCAATCTCAAAGAGGCGTCCC
The DNA here is from genome assembly GCA_014802445.1 of Bacteroides sp. Lineage (GTDB taxonomy): Bacteria > Bacteroidota > Bacteroidia > Bacteroidales > Muribaculaceae > CAG-1031. The sequence goes on from JAAVCF010000018.1 coordinate 6,204, forward strand.
TCAGCCTCCTGCAGGAGGTCGTCAACGTCGTTTGACTCATCAAACGCCTTGCCCTCAATCATTGAGGCGAAGCGGATGAGCTCGCGCGAGAGGTACTTCTGAGCAACGATGCGGGCATGGAACTCCACATTGGCGCCCGAGAGCACCCTTGAGGTGAGCTCCGACACATACACCGGGCCGCCCACCTCCTGCAGCGTGCCGTTAAGGCGCAGCTGCTCGGTGACGGTGAGCATGTCGATGGGACGCTGCGAGGCTCCGAGAGCCTGCACGGCGGTGTAAATCTTCTGATGGGCCGGCTCGTAGAACGACTCGGGCTTCAGGATGTCACACACAATGGTGTAAGCATCGCGCTCCAGCATCAAAGCGCCCAGCACAGCCTGCTCGAGCTCAATGTCGCGCGGCGGCTTTCGCCCCGCCAGTTCGGTGATAGACGATGCGTCGCCTGACGTTCGTGGATTGAAACGCCCGGTGCTTCCGGAGGATTTACGGTCCATATTCAGCTAAAAAGTGATTGTTCTATCTTGGTGATATCGTCCTGCAGCTGCTTCTCGATCGGGAGACGCTCCTCAATGTTGCGGCAGGCATAGAGCACGGTGGCATGTGTGCGCGACAGGCGGGTGCCGATGGTCTTAAGCGACATCTTGGCGTGCTTCTTGGCCATGAACATAACCATCTGGCGGGCATCGCTCACCTCGCGCTTGCGTGTCTTGGTGTAAAGGAGGTCAGGCTCGATGTTATAGTAAGAGCTCACCTGCTCGGCTATCATCTCAAAGTTGACCTGACGGCGATTCATCTTCACGGCGTTTGACACCACGCTGCGGGCAAGGTCAACGGTGAGGTCGCGGTTAAGCAGGGTGGCATGAGCCATCAGTGACACCACAATGCCCTCGAGCTCACGCACGCTGTCAGTGACGCTTGAAGCAATAAATTCCAGAACATCAGGGGGGAGCACCACTCCATCCTGGCTTGCCTTGAGCGAAAGCACATCGCGGCGCAGCTCCAGGTCAGGCTTCTCCAGCTCCACCACCATGCCCCACTTGAAGCGCGAGAGCATGCGGTCCTCGATGCCGGTCATCTCGGAGGGACGACGGTCACTTGACATGATAATCTGGCGGCGGTTTTGCTGCAGATGGTTGAAGATATGGTAGAATATGTTCTGAGTGCCCGGTTTACCTACGAGGTCCTGAATGTCGTCCACAATGAGCACGTCGATGCTCTGATAGAAGTAGACAAAATCATTGATTTTGCCGTTAAGGCGCGCCGTGGTAAACTGGCTCTCGAAGAGGCGGGCGGTGATGTAGAGCACTCGCCATTCAGGATGCTCCTCCTTAATCCGGATGCCTATGGCCTGAATAAGATGGGTTTTGCCCACACCGGTGGCACCGAACACAAAGAGGGGGTTAAACGTGGTGTCCTTCGGCTTGGCGGCCACAGCTTCGGCAATGGAGCGGGCCAGCTTGTTTGACTCGCTGCCACAATAGTTGGCAAAGGTGTAGCGGGGATTGAGCTGAGGGCTCACATCCTCCACCGGCTGCTTATTATAGAAAGGATTGCTCACCCCGCCATTGTCGCGCTTGAGCTCCACGCTCTCGTTTGACGGTGCGAGAGTAACCCCGGTGGAGGGGTCGTTGTTAACCTGATTGAAATGATAGAACACCTTAATCCCTTCGCCGTAAACCTTCTTGATGGCCGTACCGAGCAACTTGGCATAGCGCTCCTCAAACTGCTCCACAAAGAACGGTGAGGGCACAAAAATGGTGAGCTCCTTGCCATTGAAGCCCAGCGACGTCAGTGGCTTGAACCACACGTCGAATTGTTCGGGTGAAGGGAGATTATCCGCCACGAAGGCCAGACAATCGTCCCACATTTTGAGGTGAGATGAGGTCATTCAGCGTTTCAGGATAGTATCTGTTCTGTTTAATTACGTTACAAAATTCGGCATTATTTTTTTCAAAAAAAATGCCCGAATAATTTGTATTTTACCGCCATGATGCACTACTCTGACTAACAGCCCATTATGAGAATTTTAACAAAAGTTATTAACATTTTTTGCGTAACTTTTTGATTTTCAATGGGGTTTCTGTCGAGCCATGCAATTTTGCGTTGCATCATCGGCACTTCCGCAGGGGGTAAATCCTGCTGTTATCGCCACATCTCAGGCGTTTTCACAAAAAAGAGTTAACGCGGCGTTATTTGGAATCATTTCAAATAACCCGCCACTCCTCTGCAACAGGCGGTCAGCTAAACGTCCATGCGCCCGAGGCTTCGCGGTGAAGCCTTGGGCGCATGGATTGTGAGATGCGGCCGGGGCGCTTTAGAACACCTTGATGGAGGGGATATAGCGCTTGGGCTGGCGCTTGAGGTCCACAAGGATTGAATCGATGTGGGCGGCCGAGTTGTTGATGTTGTTATAGAGCGAGGGGTCGTTCATCAGCAATCCGAGCGATGAGTTGGGATTGTTGAGCTGCTCTGACAGGGCCAGGAGGTTGGCGCTCATGGCATGGATGTTGTTCATTGTGGAGTCAAGAGGCATCACCTTCACAGCGGCGGCCACTTCGGCAAGGTCAGCCGACATGCGGTTGAGATTGGCGGCGAGAGCCTTGACATCGGTCATCGTCACTGACGCATTGTTGACAATGCCGGGCACGGGAGCCATGGCGCGGTTGAGTGTCACAGTGGTCTGTTCCAGATTGGCCAGCATGCTGTTGAGATTGTGGATTGACGAAGCCAGAGCGGGATCCTTGGCAATGTCAGTGATGGCCACGAGGAGTGAGTCAATCTTGGGAATCATATCATTGACGGTGGGCATGAGGTCGCCTGACAGGCCGTCCATGAGGCTCGGCTTGCGCACACCCACAAGGCGGTCGCCCACGTCATGATAGGAAGCTCCGGGCTCCATTTCGAGCATGATGGTTGATGTGCCGAGCATATCGGTGGTAAGGATGGCTTTTGTGCCGCGTGGCACCTTGAGCTGCTTGTCGAGGCTCAGCTCCACGCGGATGTGGCCCGGATTGTCATACTCATAGTTGATTTCGCGCACAAGGCCCACCTTGAAACCGTTGACTGTCACCGGTGCTGACTGTGCCAGACCGTCCACATTGTCATAGGTCACATAATAGTAGTTGGCCGGATGAAACACATTGATACCCTTGAGGTAGTCAATTCCGAAGAACAGAATCAGCAGTGTCACCACCACGGTGAGGCCGATAATTGTCTCTTTTTTGAAAAATTTCTTCATATTTTGGGGCATTTATTTTACTCTTTCTCCGCCTTTCATCTTGATAATGAAGGCATCAGGGAATTTCTTCTTAACCTCTCGCAGCAATTCGGAGGCACCAGCAGGAGCCTTGAAGCTCCCCACGGTATACTTCACCACATTGCCGTCGCGATAGCTATCGGCATCCTCAATCCCCTTGAATGCGGCGCTTCCTGCTGCCAGAGGGCGCGGCGAGGTGAGGAATTGCACCTTATATAATATAGTGTTGTTGTCAACATCATCGGCCGCCTTGGCAGGAGCCTCAGGGGTGGAGGCTTTCTCGGCCTTCTTGGCCGGCTTTTTCTCGGAGGCTTTGGGCTTTGAGGAGCGCGGTTTCACCTTTGGCACATCAATGGTAGTGGCCGAAGCAATGTAGCGACTTATGCCCTGAAACACGGCGTCGGCAAGATTATCACGCCCTTCATCGCAACCTAAATAGCACTCCACGTCGGGGTTACAGATAAAATCAAGCTCCACGAGCACCGCCGGCATGGAGGTTCTGACAAGCACCCAGAAGGGAGCCTGACGCACCCCGTTGTCCTTGCGGTCAGCCACTTCCACCAGTCCCGTCTGGATATTCTTTGCCAGATGAAGGCTCTGCTCAATGTTTGACGACTGATGGAGCTCAAACATTATGTAGCTCTCGGCCGAGTTGGGGTCAAAGCCGCTGTAAGTGGCGGTGTAGTCATCCTCAAGCTGCATCACGGAGTTTTCGCGCATGGCCACATCGAGGTTGGTGCCGGCGCGGTTAAGACCGAGCGTGTAGACCGACGCACCGTTAACCGTCTTGCGGTTAGGCGAGTCAGCCGCTACGGAGTTTGTGTGGATTGACACGAAGATATCACCCTTGACCCTGTTGGCCACGTTGCATCGCTCCTGCAGCGGGATAAACACGTCAGTGGAGCGGGTGTAAACCACCTTAACTCCCGGGATATTGCTCTCGATAAGCTTCCCCACGCGCTTTGCAACGGCCAGATTCACATCCTTTTCCTTCACCGTAGCACCCACGGCACCAACATCGGAGCCGCCATGACCGGGATCCAGAACCACCGTGAAGGCCCCCATGCGGGTGCAAAGCATGCTCCCGACGACCATAACAGCCACCAGCAACATTCTCAGCGGAATCATACGGACCAATTTCACGGACAAAACAAATTTTCCCGCAAATTTAAGAAAATAAAACTGACGAGATGACTTTTTATCCTTTTTTGCTACATTTGTGACCGCTTATGAAAAAACGTCTGATTCCATTTTTAGCATTGGCGGCCCTGCTGACAGGCTGCAGCGACCATAAATCCACCGACATTTCCGGCGTGGCCCTTAGCACAGAGGAGATTGCACGCTCAGGCATCGCTCCGGCCAGGATTGTGCGCCTTGACATGGCGGCTGCCGCCGTTGCCGGCGGAAATGAGCTGCCCGACTCGCTCGGCGCGCCTTTTGCCCGGTGGATGGAGATGAGCGAGGCTGCGGATGCGTCGCCCGCTGAATTTGCATCCTCAAGGAGGATAGCCGCTTTTCTGCCGGATGTGGCGAAGGTGTTCACCACTGAGGCCGCTGACTCCCTGGCCATGCGACTCGGGCGGGTGTTTGACGTAACGGGCTCACCTCGAAAGGTCTACACAATCGTGTCGCCTTATCGCCAGTCAATTGTGCTTGACGGTGACTCGGCTGTCTATGTGGCGCTTAACCATTATCTGGGAGCTGACCATCCTGCTTATGAGGGCTTCCCTGACTATCAGCGCCGCCTCAAAGTTCCCGCCTCGATTGCCCCTGACGTGGCCGAGGCTCTGCTCGCCGCGCAATGTGCCGAGGCCGAGATTTCTGACCCTGCAGCTCCCACCACCCTTGAGCGCATGCTTCAGGAGGGAGCCATCGTGGAAGGCATGATGCGGGCAGCAGGCATTTCCGAGCAGCAGGCGCTGGGCTTTACTGACGCTCAGATGCAGTGGGCCGTTGAGAATCAGCAGCGTGTGTGGGAAACCATGATGACCTCCAAGCTGCTGTTCAGCACTGACCCTGACGTGGCCGACCGCCTGCTCAACCCCGCGCCATCAGTCCCGCTGATAAATCAGGCGGCGCCCGGACGCATAGGCCGCTTCATCGGCCACAGGATTGTCGCCGCCTATCTCGCCGGCCATCCCGACGCGGATCTGACCACCCTTTTATGGCCCAAACCGCTGCAAGCCGCCCAGGCCATCCTCTCCGAATCAGGCTATCAAGGAAAATAATTACTCATAATGGAGGAAAAAACCATAATTTTAGGAATAGAATCGTCGTGTGACGACACCTCGGCAGCCGTGATTGCCGATGGTTTGCTTCTGAGCAATGTCATTGCCGGACAGCAGGTCCACGCAGAATATGGCGGCGTGGTGCCCGAACTGGCATCACGCGCTCACCAACAGAACATTGTGCCTGTGGTTGACACCGCACTCAAGCGTGCCGGAGTTGACAAACACAGCCTCAGCGCCATTGCCTTCACCCGCGGTCCCGGCTTGCTGGGCTCACTGCTTGTGGGCACCTCGTTTGCCAAAGGCATGTCGCTCGGTCTGCGCTGCCCTATCGTTGACGTAAACCATCTGCAGGCCCACGTGCTCAGCCACTTCATCCGCCGCGAGCCCACAGATGAGGTGCCGACATTCCCCTTCCTGTGTCTGCTCGTGTCAGGCGGCAACAGCCAGATTATCCTCGTGCGCTCGGCGTTTGACATGGAGATTCTTGGACGAACCATTGACGATGCCGCAGGCGAGGCGTTCGACAAATGCGCAAAGGTGATGGGCCTCCCCTACCCCGGCGGCCCCCACATTGACCGTCTGGCCGCCGAGGGCGACCCCTTCCGCTTCAAGTTTGCCAAGCCCTCCGTGGGCGGCTTTGACTATAGCTTCAGCGGATTGAAAACGTCATTTCTCTACACTCTGCGCGATGCCGTCAAGGCTGAGCCTGACTTCATTGAGCGCAACATGGCCCATCTGGCCGCATCACTCCAGCGCACCATCATAGAGATTCTTATTGACAAGCTTGACAAGGCCGTGAAGTTTACCGGCGTTACTACTGTGGCCATTGGCGGCGGTGTGTCGGCCAACTCCGGCGTGCGCAACGCCGTGGCCCGCTATTGCGAGGAGCACGGCCTCAAAGCATTTATCCCCGCAAGGGAGTTTACCACTGACAATGCCGCCATGGTGGCCATTGCGGGCTATTTCAAGTATCAGCAGAAGGAATTCTGCCGCTACGACGAGGTGCCTTTTGCACGCCTTACTATATGAGAGTCAGGATTGTAGTTATCGGCGACGAGATACTCCTGGGACGCGTCACCGACACCAATTCAGGCATGCTCGCCCGCATGCTTGACCCCCTGGGGTGGAAGGTGACGGGAGTGACCGTGGTGGGCGATGATGCTGACCGCATGCGCACCGCCATCAGCAACGCCCTTGATGATGCGGACATAGTGCTTACCACCGGAGGCCTCGGCCCCACGCGCGATGACATCACCAAGCAGGTGCTTGCCGGGATTTTCGGCGGCGGCATGCGCCATGATGCCGACGTGCTGGCCAATGCCGAACGCATCATGAACGCGCGCGGCCTTAAAATCAACGACTTGACCCGCACTCAAGCCATTGTGCCGGAGAGCGCCACCGTGATTCAGAATCCATGCGGCACAGCACCGGTGATGATGTTCAGCCGCGCAGAGAAGACCCTCGTGGCAATGCCCGGAGTGCCGTTTGAAACCCGCGCCGTGTTTCCCGCGTCGGTGCTGCCTGCCCTGATGGAGCGCTATCCCTCCGCCGCCGGGACTATCGAACACCGCACACTGATGCTCACCGGCATCCCTGAAAGCAGCGTGGCTGAGATTCTCGCCCCCTGGGAGGACGCGCAGCCTCAAGAGGTTCATTTGGCGTATTTGCCGAGCTACGGCGTTATCCGACTGAGGGTTGACACCATCGGTCCGCGAGCCGCCGAGCTCGCCGACAAGGCCCATGCCGAGCTTGCGGAGATTCTGAAACAATACGTTTTCGCCACTGACGACGTGACCCCCGCCGAGTGCCTGCTCAGGCTGCTCGGGGAGCGCGGGCTGAAAGTGGCCACAGCTGAGAGCTGCACCGGAGGCAACATAGCCCACACCCTCACCCTGATTCCGGGCAGCTCGGCATCGGTGCAAGGCGGCGTGGTGTCCTATGCCAACGACGTTAAAACCGACGTGTTAGGCGTGTCGGCCGACACTCTCGCGGCTCACGGAGCCGTGTCAATCCCTGTGGCCGAACAGATGGCCCGCGGCGCGGCAAGAGTGTGTCATGCCGATGTGGGGATTGCCACCACAGGCATTGCCGGCCCCGGCGGCGCCACACCCGGCAAACCTGTGGGCACGGTGTGCATTGCCGTCAGCGCTTGCGGAGAGGTGGTTAGCCACACCTACCATTTTCCCGGCGAACGCTCACAGGTGATTGACCGCGCCACGCAGTCAGCCCTGTTGATGGCCATCCGGCAAATCACCCGTTGATGAGCGGCATTTTTTCTGCTCCATGATTGCCTGAAACAATCATTTTCGCTAAATTTGCGGTGATTCAAAATCACGAATTTTATCCAAAACAACCAAAATGAACAAGAAATTTATCTGCACCGTCTGTGGCTACGTTCACGAGGGCAACGAAGCACCTGAAAAGTGCCCCATCTGCGGCGCTCCCGCATCAAAATTCAAAGAAATGGATGAGACCGCCGAGCTCAAATTTGTCACCGAACACGAAATCGGCGTTGCCAAGGGCTGTGATGAGCAAATGATTGCCGACCTCACCGCTCACTTTAACGGCGAATGTGGCGAAGTGGGCATGTACCTCGCCATGTCACGTCAGGCTGACCGCGAAGGCTATCCCGAAATCGCAGAGGCCTTCAAGCGCTACGCCTTCGAAGAGGCCGAGCACGCCTCTAAGTTTGCCGAACTCCTCGGCGAATGTGTTTGGGACACCAAGACCAACCTTGAAAAGCGCATGGCTGCTGAGGCCGGTGCCAACGAGGACAAGATGCGCATTGCCCGTCGCGCTAAGGAACTCAACCTCGACGCTATCCATGACACTGTTCATGAAATGGCTAAGGACGAAGCTCGTCACGGTCAGGGCTTCCAGGGTCTCTACAATCGCTTCTTCAAGAAGTAATCCTCCCTGCAAACCAGTTGAAACAACCGGAGGCTGTGTCACACTGACATAGCCTCCGGTTCTTTTTCTTAAGCGCCTGCAGCGCATCATACGGCCCCTGCAAGGGATCGCATGGCAGGGCGCAATCGCCGCCAGCCTGCAAGCAGCAGCAACGTGGCCGCAAAAGTGACAACAGCGAGCGCCGGATGCTCCGCAAGCCCCTCAATGTGCTCCACCAGGCGCATCACAGCAAGGTGCATTATGTAAATCCCTGTGGCATAGCTGCGTCCGGCAGCGGCAAGCACAGGACTCACCCGCGCGCCGGCAAAAATGGCAAACAGTGTCACCGCAAGAGGCATGGTCATCACAATCATGTCGCCACCGTTGATTTTAAGCAGATTATCCTCAAAAAGCAGCAATGCGGCAGCCACAACAGCCATTATCAGAAGCGCGGGCGTGACCCTCGGCAAGCGTCCTCGCCTCATGACCACTCCAATCATCACACACGGCAACGCCGTGGACAGAACTCCGCGACACACAAACGAATGGGCCTTGCCGATTCCGGGCAACACTCCGTAGCACCCCGTGAACAGCGCCAACGCCAGCCCGGCGGGTATAAACCACACAAGCAGCCGCTCCCAGCCGCGCCTGACTGCCAGCCAGACCACCAGTAGGGCTTGCAAACATGCCGTAAGATACCACAGATGGCCTCCGAACTTGTCGCCGACAATGAGGTTATAGAGATGAGCGCGCAAGCTCCACACGTCAGACGGGATTTCGTGCTTCACAAGCAGACTTTCTGCAGCATACACACCGATATAGAACAGCTGAGCGCCCACCGTGATCCAAAGCAGCTTAACCATCATGCGCCACACGCGCTTATGGTCAATCAATCCACGACTGTCAACCATAAAAAAGCCGGTAATCATGAAAAAAACAGGCACAGCTATTCTCGTAAGCCCGAACGCACGATGGTCCATGCATCCTGCGGTGTGAATCACCACCACCAGAAATGCGCATAAAAATTTCAGCGCCTGCAATCCGGCGTTTTCCACACCGTAAGGCACCGAAAGTCTGTCAACAGGTTTGAGCGAGAGATTCATAACTACAAAGTTACAAAAAAGCCCACATAAGGTCCAATCCGTTAACCGCTTTTAACCTCAGGCGCTATCACTGCTCATGCCCTATGCTGATAAATGTTAACCCGTATAAAAAAGAGAATCCCGCTGAGGCGGGGGCCGGAGCGGGCAAGAGGAGGTTATCAGAAATAGGCTCTGGACTTTTATAAAGAAGTCTTAAAATTCCTTCTCTTTGTCTTTATAACACTGCGGGTCGTGAAATGGTTTTCACGACCCGCAAAAAAAGTTAGATTTTTTTCTTATTTGAAGAGGGGTGAGGGGTAAGTGCCGTCGGCATGCAGACGTGCAAACTTCTCCACCACACCGTCACGGTCAGCAGCATAAGTGACGCCAAACCACTTTGAATCAGTGTCAAGCACCTTCACTGTGGCCTCCCCGCTGCGGATTAGAGTGTCAACAGCCGTGGGGATATAATACTCTGATTTCTCCTCATTGATGCGCTCGTCAAGGAACTTGCGAAACTCGCGGTCACTGAACTCAAAATAGTCAGGAGTGAAGCCCCAGAGGTTCATTGACACGGGGGTTGACGCCGGGATGGTGGCCGTGGTGCCGTCAGCAGCGGTAAATTCCACAGCGTGGTCCTTGCCGAAATGGATGTCAGTGCGCTCGGTCACTGACTCCAGCAGGCCCTCGGGCGACACCTCGCACACGCCGCGCGACACCGAGCCGTTCTCAGTCATGGTGTTGCCCACACGGAAACCCACCATGCAGTAGTCGCCCTTGCGGTTGCGAGGACGCTTAAGCTCCCCGGCAATCACGCGGAACGCATCGCGACCATAAAAATCATCGGCATTGATCACGGCAAACGGCTCATTGATAACGCCCTTGCCCATCAGGATGGCATGATTGGTGCCCCAGGGCTTCACGCGGCTCTCAGGGGCCTTGTAGCCTTCGGGGAGGGCATCAATACCCTGAAACACAACCTCGACGGGCACATGGCCTTCATACTTCTTGAGCACCTTCTCGCGGAAGTCAGCTTCGAAATCGCGACGAATCACGAACACCACACGGTCAAAACCGGCCTTCACAGCATCATAGATTGAATAGTCCATGATGGTTTCGCCGTTGGGACCCAGCGGGTCGAGCTGTTTGAGGCCACCGTAGCGGCTGCCCATGCCGGCAGCCAACACATATAACGTAATCACTTGTTTATCTTTGGATTTAGTTAATTCTAATCAGTCACACAAGTCAACGGGCACCGCCACAACCTTGCCGTCCACACTGCGGATAAAGTCCACAATGTCAGCGCGCAGACTGCTCTCAGGCACGTCGGCCACCATACGCTTCACGGCGTTGAACACCGACGTCTGGCTTTGATAAAGGTGACGATAACACTTTGCGGCATCATCAATCAACTCCTCAGTGAAGCCGTGCTTGCGCATAATCCAGGCGTTGACACCGAAGAACTCCACAGGATTATGAGCCACGATGACATAGGGAGGCACATTTGAGCCGATGCGGCAACCACCCTTGACGAGCACCCACTTGCCCACGCGGCAGTTTTCATGCACTATGACACCTGACGAGAGGATTGTGCATTCACCAATCTCTGTGTTGCCGGCCAGCGCCACACCGTTGCCAATCACAATCCTGCCGAGAAGCTTCGAGTCATGACCGATGTGGCTCTGAGCCATCACCACACATTCGTCGCCGATGGTGGTGCCTGATTCAGACGTGATGCCGCGGTTGATAATCACATGCTCACGAATCACGTTATTATTGCCGATATTGCAATAGGTCTGCTCGCCTTTCCAGCGAAAATCCTGAGGATCGGCGCCGATGACGCATCCGGGATAGATTTTGTTATTGCAACCCATGCGAGTGCCGTTCACAATCATTGCGTAAGGCATAATCTCGCAGTTGTCACCAATCTCCACATTGGCGTCAACAAACGCAAAGGGATGGATTTTGACGTTCTTGCCAAGCTTGGCAGTGGGGTCCACGTGAGCTGAAGGACTAATCATGGTAATAAGGATTTATTATTGGTTAACGACCTCCCCCGAGGTTCTGATAGAGGTTAATCACAGCCTGAGTTGAGGCCAGGCGGCAGCTCAACTCGCCCATCTGCGATGACAGAAGATTGGTTTGAGCGGTCAGCACCTCGAGATAGGTGGAAGTTCCCAAAGTTAATAATTCCTGAGTATATTCCACGGATTTTTCCAGATTTTGTGTCTGCTCGGCAAGCAAAGAGGCCTTGGTGCGGCTGTTTTCATAGGCCGTCAGGGCATCGCTCACATCGGCGGCCGCACTCATGATGGTGTGCTCAAAATTGTTGAGCGCCTGCTGCTGACGCGCCTTGGCAGCCTGCAGGCCTGCAATGTTGGCGCCGCGTGAAAACAGCGGTGCCACCAGTGAAGCGCCCAGATTGATAAACCACTTTCCGGGGTTCACAATCATCGAGCCGAGACTGTTGGTGAAGCCGCCGTTGGCGGTGATGTTGAGGCCGGGATAGAAGGCTGCGCGAGCCGAGTTGGTGGCATAATAAGCCACTGCCAGGCTCTGCTCGGCGGCAGCCACGTCAGGGCGCGATGCCAGGGCGCGCATAGGCACAGCCGTGTCAATGCCGGCCGGGGCCGACAGGTAAGCGCCGGGGGTAACGGTCCACTTCTGCGGCATCACACCGAGCAGGAGCGACATGGTGTTGTTGGCCTGAGCCAGCGACGTTTCAAGGTCAGTGATTGAGGCAAGGATGCCATAATACTGCGCGCGGCTCTGCACCACAGCGCTCTCATTGAGGCGGCCGGCCTCCTTGAGGTTCTTCATTACCTCGACGCTCTGGCGCCAGTTTTCAGCAGTGGCGCGCGACAGCTGGAGCTGGCTTTCGAGCATGGCGATTGAATAGTAGCAATTAGCCACGCCGGCAATCACCTGCGAGCGCACAGCCTGCTCATAGGCTTGGCTCTGCAGCAGCCCTGCCTTGGCTCCGCGCTTGGCATTGAGGAGCTTGGCGAAGATGTCAATCTCCCAGTTGACCTGAGCGGGGATGGTGTAGGACCATGACCAGGCGCCACCGTCCTGGAATTTGGCGCCGGAGCCGGTCGGTGCAAGTGCCACCGAGGGGAGATAGTTAAGCTTGGCGCCTCGCAACTGAGCGTTGGCGATGTCAACATTAAGCTTGGCGTTCTCAAGGTTGACATTATTTTCAAGCGCCTGAGCGATAAGGTCCTGAAGTACAGGGTCGGTAAACACCTGACGCCAGTCGAGATTGCCGAACGCAGTGGAATCCTCCGGCTGTTCAAGAGCCTTGCCGTACTGCTCAATCAGGGCGCTCTCCTGAACGGGGAGCTCATATTTTTTATATATGTTGCAGCTGCCGAGCAAAGTGATGCTCAGCCCGGCGGCTACAACGAGTTTCATGCTTGATTTCATGATGGCTTATTTTGAATACTGAGTGATTTCGCGTTCCACACCTTCATTTTGAGTGTCTTCCCACTTCAGAGGAGTGATTTTTTCCTGAACAAGCTGGAAGATTACAAACATTGCGGGAACAATGAAAATCTGAAGAATCATACCGATGAGCATACCGCCGATAGAGCCAACACCGAGGGTGCGGTTACCATTGGCGCCTACGCCGTGGGCAAACATCAGCGGCAGAAGGCCGATGATGAGCGCCAGCGAGGTCATGAGGATGGGTCGCAGACGGTCAGTAGCACCCTGGATGGCAGCGTTGACCACACTCATGCCTTTGCGGCGGCGGTCAAGCGCAAACTCAACGATGAGGATTGCGTTCTTGGCCAGAAGACCGATAAGCATGATGAGTGCAATCTGCAGATAGATGTTGTTTGACACATCGAAAATCTGAGCGAAGACAAACGAGCCCATCAAGCCCAGAGGGATAGAGAGGATAACCGCCAGAGGCAGGATATAGCTCTCATACTGAGCCGAAAGAATCAGGTAGACAAACAGCAGACAGAGGCCGAAGATGATAGCCGTGGAGCTGCCGCCGGTGGAGGCCTCCTCACGCGTCATGCCGGCATATTCATAGCCGTAGCCCTTGGGGAGCGTCTCCGCTGCCACACGCTCAATGGCGGCAAGTGCGTCGCCGGAGGTGTAGCCCGTGGCGGGTGAACCGGTCACTGAGATTGACTGGAACATATTGAAACGGTTCAGAAGGTCAGGACCATACACTCGCTCCAGAGTCATGAAGTTAGTGATGGGAGCCATCTCATTGCCGTTGCGCACCTTGATGTTCGACAGCGTTTCGGGGCTGACGCGCTTGTCAGGACTGGCCTGCATCATCACTCGGTAGAGCTTGCCGAAACGGTTGAAGTTTGACACATACATACCGCCGTAATAACCCTGCAGGGTCGACAGAATGGTCTGGGGCGAGATGCCGGCCTGCTTACACTTGGCAGCATCCACATCCACAAGATACTGAGGGAACATGGGGTTAAACGTGGTGTAAGCCATCTGAATCTCAGGCTGCTGATTGAGCTGTGCCAGGAAGCCCTGAACCACGGCGAAGAATGCGTTGATGTCGCCGCCGGTTTTATCCTGCATTTTCACTTCAAAACCGTTGGTGGTGGAGTAACCTGAAATCATTGGCGGAGCGAAAATCATCACCGTACCATCCTTGACAACCTGAGAGGTCATGCCATAAAGCTGCTGGATGATGGCGCCGGAATTTTCTGTCTTGGCATCGCGCTCTGACCAGTCCTTGAGCTTGACGATAAATGTACCGTAAGTGGCACCCTGACCGGCAAGGAAGCTGTAACCGTCAACCATTGTTCTATACTTGATGGCGGGAACCTTGGCCAGCACCTGGTCAACCTTTTCGAGAGTCTCGCTGGTGCGCTCCTGAGAGGTGCCGGGAGGCATGCTGACCATCACAAAAATCTGGCCCGTGTCTTCATTAGGCACAAGGCCGGTGGGGGTGATGTTCATGAGCCACACAAGGACGGCGATACATGCGCCAACCACACCAAGTGAAATCCACTTGAGTTTCACACACTTCTTGGTGCCCTTGGTGTAGCCGCTCAGAATCTTGGCGAAGAAAACTTCGAACGCGTTCTGGAAGCGCTTGGTGAACAGACCTAAAAGGGTGACCACGCCACACACGCAGGCAATCACGCTCTCAGTGACATTCTCAAAGCTGAACCAACCCATAACCATTAGCACGATGGTGGCCACGAGGAACACCAGCGTAATCACGGGATTGAGCTCGGGAATCAGGCGCTTCTTGTAGGCACCCTTCACTGCCTCGCCGGCAGCCGAATAGGCATCGGCCATGCGCTCCTTCAGCGAACTCTCGGCATTGTGAGGCTTCAGGAAGATGGCACACAGCGCGGGCGAGAGGGTGAGCGCATTGATAGCCGACAGACCGATGGCAATAGCCATTGTCAGACCAAACTGGCGATAGAACACACCTGAAGTGCCGCTCATGAACGACACAGGCACAAACACCAGCATCATCACAAGGGTGATTGACACCAGCGCGCCGCCAATCTCGTTCATAGCATCGATTGATGCCTTGCGGGCACTCTTATAGCCCACATCAAGCTTGGCATGTACCGCCTCCACCACCACAATGGCATCGTCCACCACAATGGCGATGGCAAGCACAAGAGCTGAAAGGGTGATGAGGTTAATTGAGAATCCAATGATATTCAGGAAGAAGAACGTACCGATAAGGGCCACGGGGATGGCAATTGCAGGCACAAGAGTGGAGCGTAAATCGGCAAGGAACACATAGGTCACCAGGAACACCAGAATGAAGGCCTCCAGAAGAGTCTGGATCACATGGTGAATTGAGGCATAGAGGAAGTCGTTATTGTTAAGAGGCACAGCCACTTCGATGCCTGCGGGGAGGTCCTTCTTGAGGTCGTCCACAAACTTCAGACAGTTGTTGATAATCTCCGTAGCGTTAGAGCCGGCGGTCTGGAACACGATGGCCGTGGTGCCCACAAAGCCGTTGAGCTTTGAGTGGAAGCCGTAGGTCATACGTCCGAGCTCAGTGTCGGCCACGTCGCGGAGACGCAGAACCTCACCATCAGGAGTGGCGCGCACAACGATGTCGCCAAACTCGCTCTCGTCCACCAGACGTCCCTTATACTTCATGATATACTGGAAGGTCTGGTCACCCTGTTCGCCGAACGCACCGGGAGCGGCCTCGATATTCTGCTCGGCAAGAGCGGCGGCAATGTCGCCGGGCATCAGAGAATACTGTGCCATCACATCGGGCTTGAGCCAGATTCGCATTGAATAGTCAGCACCGAACACAAGCACGTCGCCCACGCCCGAGATACGCTGAATCTGGGGCACGACGTTGATTTTCATGTAGTTTTCAACAAACTCCTCTGAATAGTTTCCGCTTGTGTCATAAAGGCTTATGCCCACGAGCATCGAGGTCTGGCGCTTGGAGGTCTGCACACCCACCTGGGTAACCTCGGAAGGGAGGAGGTTGAGAGCCTTTGACACACGGTTCTGCACATCCACGGCAGCCATGTCAGGGTCAAAGCCCTGCTCGAAATAGACGTTGATGGTGGCCGAGCCGGTGTTGGTGGCGGTTGACTCCATATAGGTCATGCCTTCGGCACCGTTGATAGCCTCCTCAAGAGGGGCAATCACAGAGTTCAGCACCGACTGCGCATTGGCACCCGTGTAGGTGGTTGACACCTGGATGGTGGGCGGCGCAATGTCAGGGTACTGGGTCACCGGCATCGAAACGAGGCCGATAATACCGAGCAGCACGATGAAAATCGAAATCACCGTGGAGAGCACCGGTCGGTTAATAAAAGTATCTAACTTCATTGTGTGATGAATCTTACGTTAACCTGTTGTTTACTTGCTTTGAGGAGCGGCGGGGGCTGCCTCTGCGCCTTCGGCCTGAGGAGCGCCCTCAACGGGATTGATGACCATGCCGTCGCGCACGCTGGAGCCTACGCCTTCCACCACGATGCGCTGACCGGGCTGCAGGCCGGAAGTGACCACATAGGTGCGGCCGTCATTGTTGGGCATAACTGTAACAGGCACAGAGGCTACGGCGTTGCTGTCGTTAACCACATACACAAACTTGCGGTCCTGAAGCTCATAAGTGGCCTTCTGCGGGATGACAATGACATTATGCATGTCGCGGGGGATGACAACCTTGCCGGTGGAGCCGCTGCGGACCAGTCGGTCAGGGTTAGGGAACAGAGCGCGCACGCTGGCTGCACCGGTGGCGGGGTCAATCACACCGCTGACGGTGGCCACATGACCGGGCTGTGAATAGATGGTGCCGTCGGCAAGGCGGAGCTGCACGGCGGGCATTGACTTGATGGCTTCCTGGAGCGATTTACCTTCGGTCATGCTCAGGATATCCTTCTCGGTCAGAGAGAAATAGGCGTAAACCTGCGAGATGTCGCTCACAGTGGTCAGCGCCTGGCCGGAGGGTGAGGCAAGGGCGCCTTCACGAAGGTTGATGGTGCCAACCACACCGTCGGAGGGAGCAGTGACGGTGGCATACGACAGGTTCTTGCGGGCGCTGGTCAGAGCGGCCTGAGCGTTGGCAAGCTGCGCCTTGGCGTTCTGGAGGTCATTGTTAGCCAGTGACCACTCATATTCGCTGATGATGTTCTTGTCAAAAAGTTTGCGCTTGCTGTCAGCGGTGAGCTTGGCGGTGTTGACAGCCGTGGTGGCTGCATTGACCTGCTGCTGTGCCTGATCCACGGCAGCCTGAAGCTGAACCTGGTCAAGGGTGAAGAGCACCTGGCCTTTCTTGACCACATCGCCTTCGTCAACATGCACTTTCGTTATAAAGCCTGACACGAGCGGACGTACGTCAACATCGGTCTTACCCTTGATTGTTGCGGGAAATTCATTGTCGCTCTGCGAGTCACCCTCGCTCACTGTCATCACTGCTAATGACGGGGCGGGAGCCTGACCCTGCTGTGATGCATCCTTGCTGCCGCATGACACCAAAGAAGCGCTTACACTCAGCGCGATAGCTGCGGCCGAAATCAGATTGCGTTTCATAATTTGAGAATTCTGATATGATGTTATGTTATTGATTGTCTTAATGTGTTGTACCTATAGATAGATTAATGCGACAAAATTACCAATAATTTTGAAAACTTTTCCCACAAACCCCACTACACGACCTCACAGGGAGGAAAAACGGCATTTTTTTATCCCTTTTGACCAATCTTTGTTGCCCCGTAACCTGGCGGCGCCCCTTATTTCACGGCCAGATAGATGGTGCAGACGCCAAATGTGAGCGGCCTTACGGTGACCGACGTGAAGCCGGCGCGGCGCATCAGCTCAGCCATCTGCTCGCCCTGAGGCACGGCGGCGATGCTTTCGGGCAAGTAGGCATAGGCGCGTGTGTCCTTTGACACCATTCTGCCGGCCAGAGGAATAATGTGGCGTGTGTAGAGGTCATAGAGCGGCTTCACAAGGCGCCCGCTGGGAGTGGACAGCTCGATAACCAGAAGCCGACCTCCCGGACGGAGCACTCTGAACATCTCGCAATATCCTCCCTCAATGTCCTCAAAGTTTCTCACGCCGTAAGCCACTGTCACACAGTCAAAGCTGTTGCCGGTGAAGGGCAAGTGGAGGCAGTCGGCCTGCTGAAACGACACCACATCGGCAAGCCCTGCCTCGGCGGCCTTGCGGCGCCCCACGGCGAGCATCCCCTCTGAGAGGTCAATGCCGGTGATGGTCAGCGGGTCAAGGCGGCGGGCAAGGAGCATGGCGAGGTCGCCCGTGCCGGTGGCCACATCAAGGATGTCGCGCGGACGCGGCGTGGCAATCATCTCCACGGCTTTGCGGCGCCAGATTTTGTCGATGCCCAGGGTCATGGCCCTGTTCATAAAATCGTAGGCCGGGGCGATGTTGTCAAACATCGCCCTGACCTGCTCGGTTTTACGTCTGGAATCGTCGTAGGGATTTATGCTCTCTACCTCTTCGCTCATCGGCTGAGGGTGTTGAGGCAGTCAAGAACGTTGTTGGCAATGCGCTGCTCAAGGTCAGTTTCCTCGGCCTTGACAAAGGGCTTGCCGGTGACGTGCTCAAACAGCTCGATATAGCGCTCGGTAACGCTCTGGATAAACTCGGGAGTCATCTCGGGCACCTTCTGGCCGGCCTGACCGGTGAAGCCTTCTGAAATGAGCCACTGGCGCACAAACTCCTTTGAGAGCTGACGCTGGGGCTTGCCGGCGGCAAGAAGTTCCTGATAGCCATCGGCATAGAAGTAGCGAGATGAGTCGGGGGTGTGGATTTCGTCAATGAGAATCACTTTGCCGTCACGCTTGCCAAACTCATACTTGGTGTCAACGAGCAGCAGGCCTTTCTCGGCGGCCATGTCGCTGCCGCGCTTGAACAGGGCGCGGGTGTATTCCTCCATCTGGGCATAGTCAGCCTCGCTCACCAGTCCGCGCGAAATGATTTCGTCGCGTGAGATGTTCTCGTCATGACCTTCGGCAGCCTTGGTGGTGGGAGTGATGATGGGCTCGGGGAAAGCCTGATTCTCAACCATTCCTTCGGGGAGCTTCACGCCGCAGAGCTCGCGCTCGCCGGCGGCATAGGCGCGCCATGCGCTGCCGCTCAGATAGCCGCGGATAATCATCTCGATGGGGAAAGCTTCGGCCTTGTAACCTACGGTCACCATGGGGTCAGGAGTGTCGAGCTTCCAGTTAGGCACGATGTCCTTGGTGGCATCGAGGAAGAAAGTGGCAATCTGATTAAGCACCTGGCCCTTATAGGGGATACCCTCGGGGAGAACCACATCAAAAGCCGAGATGCGGTCAGTGGCAACCATCACCAGGATGTCGTCATTGATGGTGTAAACGTCACGCACTTTGCCGTGATACTCACCGGTCTGGCCGGGAAACTTGAACTCAGTAGAGGTTAATGTTGCCATAAGTGATTGCTTGATTCTGTTATCGCCTGCAAAGTTAGTGAATCCGCCCCACCCGCGCAACAAAAAAGTAACCGCTCTCCCACTCTCCTGAGCTGAAATCCTGATTTTACATGGCCGCTGCTGCCGGGAACCATGCTTCATTTTTTTCGCCTCAAAGGGTCAGGATGTCCCTGCTTTCCTGCCTGGGGAGGGGTAATTTTGCGGAAAACAATAATTTTCAAAACTATGAATCTTCCGATGGACAAATGGTATGAGGCGATGAAACCGCTCTCTGCCGCCGACCGTGGCGCCGTGATCGGCGCGATTATGGACTATGTTTATGCCGGCATTGAGGAGCCTGAGCTGAGCCCGGCTCTGATGGCGCTGTTTTGCCTTATGCGCACGGAGGTTGACGACATCCTTGCGCGCCGTCATGCAGCGGCTGAACGCCGCAACCCCGGGGCGATGGACATTGACCTCACTGACGATGTGGTGCGCGTGAATCTCGAGATTGGGATGATGGGTGACTATCGCAGCCGGGTGGACCGCGATGACCTGGGAGGATGCGTGGTGACTGACCGCAGATATGACACGCAGTGGAGGGTTGACCACATGGTGCCTTACCCTCCGGGACCCGAAGCGTGGTGGAATCCGCGAAAGTGCATATGGATTACCCCTCCGGGACGCTTAAAACTGTGAGCTGCGGAAATGCAGCGCGCCCCGCAGCGTAGATCACTGCGGGGCGCGGAGATGGATGGGTCAATGCCCTTTATTTAAGCTCGTAAGCCTTGGGCGAGGTGAGACCGCGGAAGCCGAGGTAGCTGCGGAGCGATGCGTTGAGCACCACTTCCTTGCCCAGCACTCCGGGATTGTCAAGAAGGTTGAGCGCAGTGCGGACGGCACTCTTCGAGGGAAGCTCCACTGCCATACACTTGGCGGGGTCAGTCTCGGAGGGTGAGGCGGCAATGAGGATGTTGCCGGCACGGTCAGCGGGAGCGCCGAAGCGGGCGTCGGTCTGTGCCGATCCGGCCACCCAGCCCACCACGTAGCCCTTCACCCATGCCGAAGCGCCTGAGTTGTTGAGCGCCATGGCGGCGGTCACGTCAATCGGGGCCTCCTGAGTGCCGGTCTGGCCGGGCTGCACGGGGTCGGTGCCGGGCTTGTTGTCATCGCCTCCACCGGGCTTGTTGTCGTCGCCACCTTCAATCCAGGCATAGGCTGCGGTCTGCTTCACGCCGGTCTTGCCGAAGTAAGCCACGAGCTCACCCTGAAGCTTGACGCGCTTGCCGAGGTTGCCGGGGTTGTCCATGAGGTTGAGCGCGGTGCGGACGGCGCTGCCGCCCACAAGCTGCACGGGCACACACTTGGTGACATCAGTCTCCGAGGGCGATGCGGCCAGCAGGAGGTTAGACGCTACGGTGGCGGGCACTTCAAACTTGGCGCCTGAAGCAATCACCTGTCCGTCAATCCAGCCCACGATGTAGCCCTCAACCCACGACACGGTGCCGGGATTGCCGAGCGAAATCACCTGAGCGGTGCTGTAAGGACTGGCTTCTGAACCGTCGCCGTTGGTGATGGGGTCGTCGCCGCCGCCGGGGGTGTTGTCGTCGCCGCCGGGCACGTTGACGCCCTCAATGCGGAATTCAGCCGAGGTGCCTTTGTTGCCGGTGATGCCCCAGGTGGAGAGCACTTTGCCGAAGGAGCCTTTCACCTTAATCTCCTTGCCGTAGTTCTCGGGATGGTCAAGAAGGTTGCCATACTCGCGCAGGCGGCTGTCCTGAGGAAGCTCGATGACGAGGCAGGCCTTATAGTCAGTGATGCCGGCCTCGGGAGCAATCACGAGGGTGTTGGGCATCGACACGTCAGAGGTCCATTCAATGTCAGAGTCAGAGGTCACGGCGGTCACTCCGGGAGCCACAGCGCCGGCAATGATGCCGCTCACCCAGCCGGAACCGGTGCGGTCATTGGCCTCCATCTCGATAACGTGGTCAACGGTGTAGGGGTTATCCTCTGAACCGATGGCTCCGCTTGAGGTGCCTTCAAAGTTGAGAAGGTCATTGCGTGAACGCAGCAGGAGCTGCCATCCGCTGGTGCCGTAGTAGCTCAGGATGCCCACCACGTCACCTTCGCCCTTGGGCAGGAGGTCGCTCCAGAAGTTCGAGTAGCCGCTGGTGCGCACCACAATTGAGTTGCCGTCGGCAAGGAGCAGGGTGCGGTTGGAGGTTATCTTCACACCGTCGGTAAACTGGAGGGTGCCTGCGCCTTCAAAGGTGGCGCCGTTGAAGCGCACAAGCTGGCTCTGATAACGACGGAGCACGTCAGGAGTGGCCGAGGAGATGTCGGCATAGGAGATGGCGAGGGTGTCAACCTTCGACGGCTCGGGCAGCCCGTTGAGCTGCGAGTGAACCTTGAAAAACTGGAGGGGCATGAAGGTAGCTTCCCAGGCGTTGCCCTGAGTGTAAAACTCGGGGAAGCCGAGCTGCTGAAGCCCATTGTATTTGCCGATGTACATGTCAGTGACGTCAATCACCACTTCCTGGCCTATGCGATAGTTGGCATAGAGTGAATTGGCGTTGATGGAGAGTGACAGAGCGGCGGTTTCGTCCTGAATCACGAGGCTCTTGTAGATATTGCCGGAGGCATCGGATGATATCACGCGGCCTGAGATAATCACATGCTCACCGGCATCGGTAAGAGCCACAGTGTCGATATAGTTCGTGGCGTCGTCCCAATAGCGGGTCTTGAGGTCAAGGATGGTGGTGTTGGGCTTCCATGAAGCCTCGGGCGCTACGAGGCCGGGCGCGTCGACATCGTCCTGACAGGCTGAAAAGCCAAGGGCGGCCACGGCGGCAAGCGCCAGATATGCTGATTTTACGAATTTCATAACTGTCATTGCTTAAGGGTTAGTCGACTTTCTCATAGAGATAAGGGAGCAGACCGGTCGATGAGTCGGAGGGTGCGAGATTGGAGTATTGCTCCTTCCAGCACACCACGCAGTTGGTCATCACGGCATTGGTGA
Source organism: Bacteroides sp. (assembly GCA_014802445.1). GTDB lineage: Bacteria > Bacteroidota > Bacteroidia > Bacteroidales > Muribaculaceae > CAG-1031. Next base: position 28,555 of record JAAVCF010000018.1, read on the forward strand.
TGGTGGCGGCGCCGTCACTGCCGAAGGTCACGTTCCACACTGAGCCGGCAGCGGCGGAGGTGTAGAGCTGGAACGAGGTGGAGTGTTCGCCGTCCATTGACAGGTAGCGGCCCTGCGAGTCAAGCATGGTGAAGCCTGAGCCTGAGGCGCTGAAGGTGATGGCATTGGCAGCCGAGGTGGTGATAACATCGCCGGCGGTAGATGCGGGGGCTTCCACATAGAGGTAGCCGTAGGTGAAGCTGTCCTTGATGGGGATGGCCACCTGACCATTGTAGACCATGACGTAGCTCTTGCCTGAGGTGATGGTGGTCACTTTGCGGAAGCTGGCGTTGCCTGCCGGAGGGGTCACGGGGTCAGTGGGGGTCACGGCGCTGCCGTCGAAACCGGTGCAGCCCTGAGCATTGTTGAGCAGGAGCTGCCAGGTGCCGTTGAAGTAGCTGAGCAGGCCGGTGACGCTGCCGGTGCCGGCAGGGAGGGTGTTGGTGCCGAAGTCGGCATACTGGCTGGTGCGCACCACAATTGACTTGCCCTGGGCGTCAAGAAGGTCCTGATTGGTGTTCTGACCGCCCACAACGAAGGTCTGGCTGCCGCCATTCTTGAAGTGAACGTCGCTGAATTTCACCAGGCGGCCCTGCCATTTCTGGAGGCCGGCGGCGTCAGTGCCGATTCCGGCAATGGTGGCGATGGTGGCATCCACGGGCTTCACGGCCGAGGCGTCGGGCTTGCCTGCGAGCTTGGTCTTGTTGCGGAAGGCGGCCAGCGACATGCGGTCCACCTGAGGCGTGCCGTTATATTCGCCGGGGGCGCCGAGCTGCATCATGCCGGCATATTTGCCGATGCTCATGCCGGTGAGGTTAATCACCAGCTCCTGTCCCTGGGGATAGGTGGAGTAAAGCTTTGAGGCGTCGATTGAGAAGGCGATGCCGCCGGTGGCGTCCTCCACATAGAGGGCTTTGAAGATGTTGCCGGGCTGGTCAGTCGACACCACGCGTGCGGCAATGACAATGTCGTTGCCATCGGCTGTCTGACCCACGGTCTCGCAATAGTTGGTGTCATCTTTCCAGTAGGCTGCCTTGAGAGCGGCGATGGTGGTGTTGGCTTCGCTCACGTCGCCGTCATTGTTGCCGCCGTTATCACCTTCCGTTTCGTCAAAACCGATGCAGTCATTGGTGTCACGGAGCAGGAGCTGCCAGCCGGTGCCGTAGTAGCTCAGGATGGCCACGATTGAACCGGTGCCGGTGGGGAGGGTCTCGGAGGCGAAGGTGGCGTAGTTGCTGTTGCGCACAATCATGGTGTTGCCTTCGGCATCCACGATGGTGCGTGAGGTGCTGGAGGTCGACTCGCTGTAAGGTGCGGCGCCGCCGTCCTGCCAGGTCACGTTGTCAAGGCGGATAAGCTGGCTCTGCCACTGCTGGAGCTCGGAGGGGGTGGTCAGCGCGGCAATATCGGCCATGGTGGTCACGAGAGTGTCAACCTTCTCAAGCTGGGGAAGACCGTTCACCTGTGCGTGCTGCTGGAAGAACTCAAGGTCCATGAATGACACTTCATAGCCTGTGCCGTAAGCCTGAGGCATGCCCAGCTGCTGGAGGCCGTTGTATTTGCCTATAAACATCTCGGTGAGGTCAATCACCACTTCCTGGCCCACCTTGTAGGAGTCAGAGAGGCTGCTGGAGTTGATTGACATGGCCAGGGCTGCCGTTTCGTCCTGGATGATGAGGCTCTTGTAGATGTTGCCTGTCTCGTCGCTGGAAATCACGCGGCCGGAGATGATGATGTGCTCGCCGTCCTTATTATATAATATGGTGTCGGCATAGTTTCGTTCATCGCTCCAGTAGGCGGCTTTGACCTCCGCGATGGTTGTGTTGGCCTCGATGGTGGCCACAGGGACAATGACGGGGGGATAGTCAAAGTCATTGTCGCAACTTACTGTCGCCGTGGCCGCAAGGAGGGCGGCGGCGAGCAGGGCCGGGGTTGATGTATGGAGTTTCATGTTGAGTGTTAACTTTTAGATTGGTTTAGAAGCGCACACCGATGTTGACAAAGGCCTTGATGCCCTGGCTGTAAGAGTAGCGGTTGGGGTACTTGGTGCTGTCGTAGTTGGTGTAGTCAAATCGGCCCTGCTGATAGCCATAGGTCATGATGTTGCGGTTGTTGAGCACGTTGTCAATGTTGACGTTGATGTTCAGGGCAACCTTGCGGTTGATGTAGATGAGCTTGCCCACTGACACATTGAGCACGAAGGCATCGTTGAGCTTGTCCTGTGCGGCCAGCTCGTGCATCTTGGCTTCGAGGGTGTCGTAGGAGGGATACTTCTGCCAGAGGTCAGGGAGTGCCTCATGACGGATGGGCGACAGGTTGACGTAGGAGTTGCCCATCCATGAGCCGTTGATGTTGAAGAACCACTGGTGGGGTGCGGCCCAGTCGATGCCCACGTTGACAGCGGTCTGGGGGGTACCGCCAACGTAGAAGTTCTTGAGGTAGACAATCTGGGTGGTGTCAGGCATCATGCCGTTTTCATATGAACGGGTGCCGGTGGGGCGGTTCTTGTACTGGTAACGGGCAAAGGTGCCGGCGGCGGTAACGGTGATGGCGGGGGTGATTTTGTAGGCCATGCCCACTTCCACACCGCGATAGCTCTTGTGAACGCCTGAGAGCACGTAGTTCATGAAGGTTGAATACTGGTCATCGTAGAACGATGTGCGCTCCGTCTGGTTAAACATCTCTGTCCAGAAGCCGGTGATGGCTCCGCGGAAGCGGCGGTAGTTCCAGGTATAAGTGAGGTCAGCCGACACCACTCGCTCGGGAGTCAGGCCGGTGATGGCGGTGTCCTTGATGCGGGGCGAGATGTAGGCGTATTCAAAGAGGGGCGCGTTGGTCTGATAGCCGGCGTGGGCGGTGAAGTAGTTGCGGCCGTTGAGCTTGTAGGTGGCGCCGGCCTTGAAGCCGCCGGTGTCAAAGCGGTGGGTCTCGCCCTTGCCGAGTGAATTATCAGGGGCGCGGCCGTTGCGCATCTTGCCGTCGCGCTGGAACTGGGTGTAGACCAGGTTGAAGCCGTAGTTGATGTCCCAGCGGGGCAGGTTGATGACGTTCTGCAGCCATGCATTGACGCGGATGGCGTTGATGTCGTAGTTATAGCCGAACTTGTCGCCCTTCACCACTTGGCGCGAGGGGTTGTCAAGGTCATTCTGGAGTATCTCGGGGTTCTCGGGGAAGTCACGCTCTGAGAACTGGTCGATGTCCACCCAGTAGTCACCGCCAAGAAGGTCGCGCACGGTCTTATAGTAAGAGGCGCGGGTGTAGTTCAGCGCAATGCCGCCCTGGAGGGTCATGAAGTCGTTGAGGCGGCTGTTGACGGTTGAGCCGAAGTTGAAGTTAAACTGGTTGCTGTGGCGGTTCTCGAGAATGTAGGTTGAGCCGCCGTTGCGTGAGCCGTTCTGGTCAGGGCCGGTCATCTTGTTGAGGTAGTTGGCCTGATAGAGTGCATCCCAGTTAATCTGGCGCACTGATTCGTCGTGGAGCCAGAGGTCGGTGTAGAGGTCATAGGCTTCCTGGTCGTCGGCGTAGTATGAGGGGAGGTAACGGTAGTAGTCGGGACGGGGGTCGGCGGCGTTGTACCAGTTAAGGGCCGAGGTGGAATAGTTTGACCATCTCACTGATGCTGCGGTGTTGACGGTGGTGTTCTTGCTGCCCTTCCAGAGCCAGTTGAGGATGATGGTGGGGTCAAAGCTGTTGACAATGCGGGCGGCGCGTTTCTTGCCGTCCTGCCAGCCCCAGTTGGGGTTGTAGAGGTTGTTGTCGGCCAGCTCGTAGGCTTCGAGGTAGGTGGGCGATGAGGTGGCGCGCTGTGTGGGTGCTCCGTAGAAGGTGAGGTTGAGTGAGTTGTGGCTGTCAAACACTTTCTGGAGTGAACCGAAGAGGCCGAATGAGTTGTAGAAGGTGCCTTCCACCACTCCTTCCGGTGCATAGCGGCCGATGGCCGAGAAGGTGAAGGCCCAGCCGCTCTTGCTCAGGCCGGTGGAGTACATCAGCATGGCGCGGAGCATATAGTTGGAGTTGGTGTAGGCCACAGAGCCGTTGAAGCCTGCTGCATAGTCTGAGGCCATGGTGTTGATGTTGGTGGCACCGCCTATGTCGCCGAAGCCGTAGCCGGCGGCGGAGAGGCCGATGGCGGTCGACTTGTTGCGGAAGGCGCGGTTCATGCCGCCGAGCGATGAGTAGTTGAAGCGACCGCGGGCAAGGTCGTTAAACTGCAGGCCGTTCACGTAGGTCTGCTGATACTCTGAGTTGTAGCCGCGATAGCGGAATCGCATGACATTGAAGTCGTAGTTCGACGCGTTGTAGTAGATGTCGTCGCTGGCGCCTATCAGGGCTGACACTGACTGGGTGGAGCCTTCTTCGTCGTCCAGAACGGCCTGGTCGAAGTACATATCCTGCTGATCCTCGTAGTAGATGGTGTTGAGGTCAGAGTTAACCAGCTTCAGGTCACCGAGGTTGTTGACCAGTCCGTCAGTGATTTCCACACTCATCGAGAGGTCATTATAGCCGTAAGCGGCCACAATGAGCACATCCTGACCGGGACGGGCGTTGGAGATGGTGAAATCGCCGGAAGGTCCGGTCGTCACATAGATACTCTGACTGTTGAGCATCACTCCGGCACCCGCTACCGGGGCTCCGGTGTAAGCATCAACCACAGTGCCTGCCACCCCGGTTTTCTGGGCGAGCGACGGCAACACCGCCGTCAGGAACAGTAGCAGAAACAGTTTGAATCTCATAAATAATTGGTTATTATAATGTTTTGGTTTATTTAGATACGTTATGACACGGGCGCACGCGCCCAATTAAGATTAACCCGTCAAAAATACAAAATTTTATTCAATTATCATTAAACGTGGTTAAAAATCAGGTGGCTGACTTTTCTTGCCCGATTTAACTTTTTTGTCTACATTTGCAGTCTGTTAAACCATTCCTCTGACACCAAGTTTACCATGATGAAACGTTTATCATTGTTTTTCGTCATGCTGGTCACAGCGGCCGGCATTATTCTCCACGCTGACGACAAGGGTTCCAAGCGCAGTGCGCGCGTGTTTGGCGTGGCTTTCTATAATCTGGAGAACCTCTTTGACACCATTAACAATAATGGCAAGTATGACCTGGAGTTCTCCCCGCAGGGCTCTCGCCGCTGGGATGCTGACAAGTACTATAAGAAGATTGACAACCTGGCACGCACCATCGCGGCCATGAAGAGCCCCACCACTCCCATGGGGCCGGCAATCATCGGCGTGTCAGAGATTGAAAACCGCAGTGTGATGGAGGACCTTGTCCATGCCGAGCCGCTGCGCCCGTGGATGCTGCAGGTGGTGCATCATGACAGCCCTGACCGCCGAGGCGTGGATGTGGGTCTGCTCTATAACCCCCGCATGTTTCGCGTGATTGACGTCACCAACACTCCCCTCATCATCCCTGAGAATCCCCGCTTCCGCACCCGTGACCAGATGTGTGTCACCGGCATCCTCGGCGGCGACACTGTCAGCATCATCGTCAACCACTGGCCCTCACGCCTTGGCGGACAGCAGCAGTCAAGCTATCTGCGCGAAGCCGCCGCAGCTCTCAGCCGCCACATTGCCGACTCCATCTGGGCCATCCGCCCGGGTCAGCCCGTGATTGTGATGGGTGACCTCAATGATGACCCTCAGGACATCTCTTGCGCCAAGGTGCTCGGCGGTGCCAAGCAGCCTGACAATGTGGGCCCCGACGGATTCTACAATCCCTTCTGGAAGATGCTCGACGACGGCATCGGCACTCTGGCCTACAAGGGCTCATGGAACCTCTTTGACCAGATAGTGATTTCAGGCGGACTCCTCCCGCAGAACGCCAAGCCGGGCCACCTGCGCTACTGGCGCTGCAAGGTCAACAACTTCGACTTCCTGCGCAACGAGGACGGCACTCCTCACCGCACATATTCGGCCGGCCGCTTCCTCAACGGCTACTCTGACCACTTCCCCACCGAGGTGTTCCTCATCCAGGAGAAGTAGGCCTCCGGAGCGATATTGAAACTTTAGTCGCAATTAACGAAAAGAAATATTTTTTCGTTAATTGCGACTTTTCGTGTTGGTTTATTTGAAAAAGTGTGTATATTTGCGCAATCAACCATTAATATTGACATGAAAATGACAAAACATTACGCATTTCTGCTAACCCTATTGATGGGATTGCTCGGTTTGGACGCGGCAGCCGTGACAACCACCATCACACTGGCCCCGGGAAGCTCGGCGCAAGTGGAGACCTTCAGCGGCTCAGTTTTGGCAACCCTCAAAGAGGGTGCGAATCCTATCGAGCAGGAGGCCGGCGCTTCTCTCTTCATCCGCCCCACCAACGGCCACTCCATTGTGTCGTTCAAGAATGCCAACGGGGTTGATGTGGTTGGCAACAGTCTTTACGCTGACCAGCGTGCCGAAATCGGTTACTATCACACCACCCGCACCTCTACCTATACTCTTGAGACTCTTCCCACCTCGGAACTGCCCAGAATACCCTTCACTGTCACCGTCGACAATCCCTCCATCGTAAACTTCTCGATGGCAAACCCCGGTGGCAAGCCCACTCTCGTGGCCGGCACTAACCAGCTCTCTTACACCCCCACCTACACCCGCACAGTGAGCATCTCCTCCTCCGGCGACCGCAACCTCTATCAGGTGAAGCTCAACGGCGTGGTCCAGACCGCAAAGTGGGGCTCCTACACCATTTCGCTCTCTGAAGGTTGCGAGATTGAGATTCTGGCCAATCACCCTGATGAGGACCTGACCTATAACTTTGTCTATGAGGACGAAGCTGACTTTTGGACCGCTGTGGTGGTGGACGGTGTGCGCACCGGTGTCACCAACAACACTCTCTCCGTTAAAGCCGGCAGCAACGTTGAGCTCTACTGCACCAACGCCGACGAATGGTACATCAAGAAAATCACCCTGCCTGACGGACAGGTGTTCCAAGGCGGCTATCTCGGAGGCGGCAACTACCTCATGAACGGCGAATATCCCCTGGTGTTCACCGCCAAAGCCTCAGGCGAAGTGTATGTTGACGCTCACAAAATCAAGACCTTCAACGTTAACCTCAACCTCAAAGGCGCTGACTGCGTGAACATCTATCAGGGTCTGGAGAATCAGCCCCAGTATCTGCTCAGCAACCTCAAGGAGGGTCTCAACGCAATCCAGATTGTTGAAACCACCTCACGCGTGGGCATCACCGTTAAGGATGAAGACTGCATTATCGACGCCGTGACTCTGCGCGAAAAGGCCGGTGCTGACCTTGTGGAAGTGGCTTACAACTCAGGCACCGACAGCTACACCATCGTTCAGGGCCGCATTGGCGAAGGCGCGGAAATCAACGTTACCGCCCACCGCAAGGCTCCCGATGTGAACATGACCCTCAACGTCACCGACCCTGCTGACCTGCTGGTCTACACCTGCTATCCCGTGGCCGGACTCACCAAGACCACTCCCTACAACGGCACCCTTCAAGGTGGCGACAACACCGTGGCTTATGCCGAGACCTATTCAGGCCTCTTCTTCCTCCCTGCCCACGAGGACTGCTCTATCCTCTCTGTGACCTACCGCACCTCGGCCGACAGCCAGGAGATTATTAACGCCGCTTTTGACGAGGCCACAGGCTGCTACTTTGTGCTTGACCCCAAGGAGGGTTGGGTTATCAATGTGGTGACTGACCACAACGAACGCGACTCTGATTGCTACATCTACCTCGACAATGCCGAAGCTTCTCTGACCCCCGTGACCGCCAACTCGCCCGCCGGACGCCAGATTCCTCTCTACACCGGCTACAACCACATCCGCTTCGACATGGAAGAGAATGAGGGCTACTACGGCGACGGCTTCATCATCCGCATGGGCTCTTCGTCAGGCAACTTCAGCGTGTATGCCGACAATGAACCCGTGGAAATCAACCGCAACGCTTACGGCACCACCGCCACCGTAGTGCTCACCCAGGACGCTGTGGTGAAGGTTTATGTGGCCACCGCCAGCCCCTCCACCGTGCCCGTGAAGTTCTACACCTATAATGAAGCATCGGCCGTTAACTGCGTCACTGACTTCACCAAGACCTTTGACCCCGCAGATGACCTGCGTGTGCTGCCCGGCACGATGGTTGCTTTTGACGTGGCATGTGACCGTGAAGGCGAAATCACTGTTGAGCTTAACCGCACCCCCGTTGAGCCCGTCAGCCCCAACCACTATGAACTGTGTGTGACTCAGGGCGCCAACATCTCCATCCAGGGTCCCGAAGAAAAGACCGAACCTGAGCCCGTCGAGCCTGACCCCGATGGCATCGAAACCATCACCGCCGAGGCTGCCGCAGCTTCATCAGCCGTGTTCCATGACCTGAGCGGCCGCCGCGTCAACGCTCCCTCACAGGGCCTCTACATCCGCATCCTTAACGGCAAAGCCTCAAAAGTGATTGTGAAATAACCACTCCTGAAGCTATTGCCCCATGAAATCATCGTCTCCCCGCTGCCTGACTCCATTCCGGCGCGGGGAGGCTTTTGCCTGACATAAGCTTACCTCAAGATATAAAAATGAATAACTTACGCTTAAACAGATTCCTGATTCTGACTGTGGCGTTGCTGGCCTCCCTGGCCGCTCAGGCGCGCTCAGTCACCTTCTTCCTCACGGCCGGCAGTGCTGCCGAGCTGCGACAGGTGGATTACAACACCGGTCAGAGTGTGGTCATCGCCGAGCTCAATGCCGGCATCAAGGTGCTTGACCTCAAGGACGATTACTACACCGTTGCCCCCGCCACCAACCGCGTGATTGACTATGTGCGCGACGTCAACGAGCAGGACCTCCCCGTGGCCACCAACGGCACCGTGCGCCTGACCATCAGCGCCCAGAGCGGCGACTTCTTCACCATCGCCACCCTCCGCGCGCCCAACATTGTCCCCACCACGGTCTACGTCTATCCCGACTCATGGGCCCAGCTGAAGCACTATAACACACTGACCCAGCAGTATGAGCACCAGGCCACCATCTATCCCGGCACAGCCAACTTTGACCTCGTGGAGAATGACTCCTACATCCTCTGCGCCGGTGCGGAGCACGTTATCAAAGAGTGTGTTGACTCCCGCGGCAACGACATCCCCCTGACTGAGACCGAATTCGGCATGGCTGTCAGCTTCGTGGCCACCCCAGAGACAGTGAGCAGCGTCTACAACATCACCACCGAGGGCCCCACTCCTCCTGACCCTAACCTGAAGGTGTTCTACGTTGACATCGACAACCCCGACATGGTCAACGCCAGCATCTCACCCTCCTACACCCCCATCGAGCTCAAGCCCGGCCGCAACGTCTGCTATTTCGACGTCAACAAGGACATGGGCCTGTGGGTGCGCACCAAGAATGACCGCGACTTCTACTCCGTGAAACACAACGGCTTTGCCGTGGACTTTGACTACTACGCACTTGTGTATCTCTCGGAAGGCTCCGAGGTGGAGGTGCGCTACGAATTCCCCGAGGATCTCACCCACACCTACAACCTCCAGTTCCTGGACCAGAGCGCCGGCTTCTGGACCAAGGTTACCGTTGACGGCGAGGAGTACACCCCGGTCAACAACCGCATCACCGCCCGCGCCGGCGCGCTCATAGAGCTCTGGAACAGCGACGCCCTGAGCTGGAACATCACCCAGATTGACCTCCCCTCAGGCCGCTCCATCCACGGCTACCCCGGCACACCCTACGAGATGGACCCCTCGAAGCCCATCAGCTTCTATGCCACTTACCGCGACGGCCCCGTGAAGGTGAGCGCCCACCGCTATGCCGACGTCAACGTAACCTTCAATGTGACAGGCAACGACCTTGTCAATGTGGTGGCCGGAACGTTCAACTCCCAGACCCATCTGGAACTCAAAGAGGGCGCCAACGCACTCCATGAGTCGGAGAGCCGCTTCCAGTATGTGAAGATCACCTCACGCACTGCAGGCGAGGGCTTCGTTAGCTCCGTGACCTACAAGACCACCGCCGGCGGCGATATGATGACTGCCGAATATGACTTTGACCGTCAGCAATATATCATCCAGAACCTGCTGGAAGGTGCCGTGGTCAACATCACCGCCGTGGCTAAGCCCGCCACCTATCCCCTGCCCGTGACCATCAACAACCTCACCGATGTGGCGCTCTACACTGATGCATCGCTCAGCGAGGCCTCACGTCTGACCATTGCCTACACCACCGGCGGCTACACCGTGAACTACCCCGAGAACAAATGCACCCTCTACGTTGCTCCGGCCAACGACAACTGCTTTGTGCGCAGCGTGACCTACAAGGCCGACGCCGACTCTGACCCCTACAATGCCACTCAGTCAGGCAGCATGTTCTATCTCAGCAAGATAAGCCGCAAGGGCTCGGTCAACATCGTTGCCGGACACTATGAGGACATGATTCACCAGTGTGTGGTTTACGCTGACCGCAACGGTGCCACCCTCTACTCAGCCGACCTGCGCCCCATCACCCTCGAAGCAGGCTACAATGTGGTGCCTTTCAACGAGGTAGAGAACCGCAACACCTCATTCACCCTCACCGGCATGGCCGGCGCCAACTTCACCGCCTACAAGAACAACTCCAAGCTCTCAGCCAAGGCTGACGACGCTCACTCGGCCGATGTGCGCCTGAAGGACGGCGACATCATCAAGGTGTACATGACCAACCCCACCCCAGCCCTTTACAATGTGAAGTTCACCGGACTCAAGCCCGCTGAAGGCCGTGTGGACCTCTTCACCGAGCTGACCGAGGCCAACTTTGCCGACGGCATCCATGCCCTGCCCGGCACCGAAGTGACCTTCCTGCCCGCTCAGGCCGACGTGACTGTGACCGTTAACGGCACAGAGGTGACATCCGACCCCGAAACGGGATATTACACCGTCAGCATCCCCGAGCAGAACTGTGAAATCAACATCGCCGATTCAAACAGCGGCATCAGCACCATCACCGCTGACGACAGCGCCGAGGCCGAATACTTCGACCTCCAGGGTCGCCGCATCACCAACCCCTCAGCCGGCATCTATGTGAAAGTGGCCGGCGGAGTTGCCGAGAAGGTGATTGTGAAGTAAGCATCATTCCCCTCCCCCCTCACATAAGCCATGATAGCTAAACCGAGCTATCATGGCTTTTTATAAACATTAGTGCAAATTCTTGCGTTAATATTTTGAAAGCTAGAAAAAATGCATTAAATTTGCAGACAATATCACCCTTAGGTGGAAAATACTAAGGCTCGCCCACCCATATAGGTGGGCTTATTTTTTATGGAAAAGCAACGAGTTATAGTCTATATTGACGGATTCAATTTCTATTACGGGCTGAAAAAGGATGCCCGATGGAAGAAATATTATTGGCTTGATATTGTCAAGCTTTTTGAGATGTTCATGCGCCCTAATCAAGAACTAATTGCTGTTAAATACTTCTCGGCAAGGGTTGATGACATTGACCAAAGTTTAAGACAGAGCGCTTTTTTTCAAGCAAACAAAGAGAATCCCAAATTCAAATTAATTCTTGGAAAGTATCTTAAAAAAGAGATTTTATGTTTCAAGTGTGGCAATAGGATTCACACACACGAGGAAAAAGAGACAGATGTACGTGTGGCAACTCAGATTGTGGCAGATTCCTACCAGAACAACTGCGACCTTGCCATAATTGTATCAGCCGATAGTGACATGGTTCCAGCTATTGAATTGGCAGTTGAAGCCGGTCGTAAGGTTGTGGTCTATTTCCCACCTCATCAGTATTCGAGCAACCTTGCATCTATGGCTTCAAGTAAACCTCTGCAACTCAAGCAATACGAGAACAGATTCAAACAATGTATTCTTCCAGATGTTGTTCATCTCACAATTCCTGATTTCGATTTGCGTATTCCTCCAAAATGGAAAGCTTTCCAATGACAAGATGGAGGGCGTAACCTATTTTATGTAGGGGGGGAGAGATGGCCAAAAAGAGCAATGAGTCAGTTACATGATGAACATATGGCTTTTTTTGATTTTTTTATGAGATTGGCGCGAGAATTGTGGAAGATTATCCCTACATTTGCCATCATTTACTTTTCTAATCCTTTATTGATATGAAGAAAATCTACTCCATCCTGGCAGTGATGATTCTGGCGCTTGCCGGACTGTCAGCTACGGCTGCTACACTGCAGACAAAGATTTTTGTTGATGAGAATAGCTATGCCGTGCTGAAGAAGTATGATTACTCGGCCAACGGCTACGTGACTATTCAGCGCCTCAACACGGGTGAGACCTCAACCGTGGAGCTCACAGAGGGTGAAGCTTACTACATCTGTCCCGGCGAAGGCCATCAGTTTGGCACAGTGCTTTCTGACAGCGGCGCCTACCCCAAAATCTACAAGGATGCCGGCTTTGGCGGCAGCGGCGAAGGCGCTATGATCTATGCCACTGAAGGTCAACTCGGTAACTACTACGAAGTTTACACCATCGGCCCCACTCCTCCGTCCAACAACGACGACACCACTCCCAAAACTGACTTTGTGCTCACCGCGGGCAGCCGCGCATCGGTGTATCACTATGTGATGTGGGACGGCGACGAACTTGTTGACGAGTTTATCATTGACAAGATTCTCCAGGAAGGCTCTAACGAGATGGAGCTTGACCCCGCACTGTCATATTACATCGTGGCCGGTTCAGGCCAGGAGTTTGTGAGCGTGGTTTCAGCTACCAACACCGCCATGACCATCAACCAGCCTAACGGCGACTTCAACACTCAGTTTGTGTCATTTGCAGGCAAGGATGCTTCTACAAAGTACACCATCACCACTCAGGCCGCCAGCGGCGAGGTAAAGGATGGCGTCCGCTTCACTCTGGCCGAGGGCAGCTATGCTTCAGTTTACACCGCCAACCCCAACGATGAGCTTGAGCTGGTGGGTGACCTCGTTCCCGGCAAGGACACCTATGTGGTTCTCAACGTGGAGGCCAATCCTTACTTCATTGTTCCCGCTCCCGGCTATGAGCTTTCAAAGGTGGAAACCTCTGACAAGCGCGCCATCCTGCCCGAAATCAATCCCGCGTTCTTTGCCACCAACTATGTGGACATCAACAACAACCTGTCAGACGGTTACTATATCGAAACCACTCCGGCAGCGGGCATTGAGGGCATCGAGGCTGACAACGCCGCAGCTCCCGCCACTTACTATGACCTTAACGGCCGCAAGGTGAGCGAGCTTGTGCCCGGCCTTTACATCCGCATGGCCGGCGGCAAGGCTTCAAAGGTGATTATCCGCTAAGCGGCTCTCACTGAGCAACCCCACCCTTCATTCACGGCGAGGGCGCACAGAAATGTGCGCCCTCGCTGCTTTAATGCCGGAAAAATGTACAAAAATCAATGAAAAGGGGCATCACACAATATTTTTTTTATTTTTTCGGGCTGAGAATAGCAGTTTGACACATTATTTTATTATTTTTGCGCATTGATAAATCTCTTTTTTATTCTTTAACATTATTCTATATGAGAAAACAGTACACTTTATTTATGGTGATGCTGCTTGGCCTGTTCGGATTCTCGATGACGGCCGGTGATATCATCTTCACGGTGGAGGGTACGGGCGACGCTTGCTATTGGTTTGACAGCGAAGCGCCTACTACGGTCACACCCGGAAATCCGGTGACAATTCCTTTCAAAGCCGGACAGCTCTATATCAGCGCCCCTGACGGCTCAAAGGTTACATCGGTTAAACATCTCGCCTATGGTTATGAAACAGTTGTCAATGAGATGTCTACACAACCCGGCACATATAATTTTTCTTTACGCTCAAACCATAGCAGATACACCTGGGATTTCGTAATCACCACGGAATCTGACGGCGGCACTGTGGAGCCCGAACCGGAAGGCAACAACTTCTTTGTGGAAGAGGGCGATGTGTATCTCTGGAACTGGCGCAAATGGGAGCTCGTGAAGAAGCTTGACCAGGGCGACAATCTGTTTACCGACCTCGATGCTTCCGGCACCTATGCAATTGTGGGTAACGGAGTTATCAATGCCTCTGATCTGACCGTTACCAATGCTAATGGCGAAAACATTCCCGTGAGCACTTCAGCAATGGATTTTGACGGTGTGGCAAAGGGTTACTATGCCACCGTTATGGGCTCTTCTCTGTCATCAAAATACACCATCAAGGCTGTGGCCGCTCCCGAGCCCGAGCCTTGGACCACTGTGGTTAATGTGGGAGCAGGTGTGAAGGTGACCGGATGGTATCAGAACATGAGCACCTATGCATGGGTGGAAGTGCCCATGACAGAGGGCGCTAACAACATCAGCATTCCCAACGACACTTATGAGTTCCGCATTGCGCTTGACGGCAGCATCGCTCCCGAGGATGTGACCTGCGAGAGCAACACCGGCGCTCAGGTGGGCTGCGTGAACAAGCCCGTGCAGGGTTACAACTGCTTTGTGCTCACTCCTTCAGAATTTGCTGCAAGCTACACTGTGGCTCTGAAGCCCAAGAGCACCAATTTCACCATCAACATTGACAAGGCTGCTAACGCTCAGGTGATTAACACGACCGGGAATGGCTTTAAGGTTCTGTCTCTGCAGGATGGCGCAAATGAATTCTCAGCTGATGAGGTGACCTCTTTCCAGGTTAACTCACAGACCGGCGGCGATTTCTACAAGTTCCTCGTGGACGGCGTGGAGGTTGAACCGACTTGGAACTCTTACACTGTTAACCCCACTGCAGCAGGAATGGTCATTGACATTCTCACCGAATTCCCTGACCAGGATCTGACCTACACGATTGTGTACAAGGGCACTCCGAATGTGTGGGCCAAGGTGACCACCGGCGACCCCTACACTCCCGACAGCCAGGTGGAAGTGCCTGTGACCAACAACACTTTCACTGTGAAGTTGGGTCAGAATGTCAATCTCTTTGCTGACAATGCTTCAGAACTGACTGTTAATTCAGTGACCGTTCCCGGCAAGGCTTTCGGCCCGAATGACTGGATGCCTTTCCCCGGCCTCCCCAACATTAACTTCCAGGCTCTTGAAGCAGGCGAAATCGTTACTGACATCAAGGGCAAGGAATATTATGACCTGACCATCAACATCGAGGGCAATCCCGATCTGGTGACCGTGACTTACGGCGACCCCAACAGCTATCGCATGTTTACAGAGCTGACCGGCCTTAAAGAGGGCGCAAACACTCTGGAGAAGCTCAACGAAGGCTGGGCAGTGCGCGTGGCAACCAAGGGCAACACCGAAATCACCAGCCTGACCTACAAAGCATCGGCCGACAGCGAGCTGAAGAATGCATCGTTTGACGCCACAAGCAATGACTACTTTGTCGGTCCGTTTACCGGCCAGGGCTGCGAGGTTAACATCACTATCCTTGAAAAGGACCCCGACTATTACTACATGACTCTCAACGTTGAGGGCAATCCCGAGGACCTGGTGATTTACACCGACTACTCTTACTACAACCCCGAGCGCAACCGAGTGCTTGAGTGTGAGCTCAAGGAAGGCCAGAACACTGTGGCTGTGCCTCAGACCACTGCCAGTCAGTTCGGCTATGTTCAGCTGTGGTTTGGTCCTGCTTCGTTCGAGAGCAAGGTTGAGCGAGTGCACTATCTTGGCCCCGATGGCAAGGAATATAACGGCATCAGCGAAACCGGCGGCACTTTCAGCATCAACATTCAGGACAACTATGTTGTGGACGTGACCGTTAGCCACACTGACTACGACGGCGAATGCACCGTGTTTACTGACCTTGGCGGCAACTTCCCCATCAAGCTCGTCAACGCCGCAGGACGCTCAGAGAGCCTGACTTCAGGCTACAACACCTTCCACTTCCAGACTGAAGCACCTGAATATGAGGTGGAATGTGACCGCTCGGTGACCGTGTTTGTGAACGGTGAAGAAATCGAGGGTAAGAAGGTGAGCCTCGCTGATGGTGACCTGGTGAAGATCTATGCCGGTTCAACTGACGCTCTGACCGTAAGCATCAAGCTGCGCGCACTCAAGGATGAGTGTGAGGACGTGAAGGTTGTTGACGTGATGACCGACGGCCGCGACGCAGTGGAGGACTTTGAGGAATCGATTGAGGTGCTCCCCGGCACTCAGGTGAGCTTCGCAATCTCGGCTCCCGAGGATGTGACTTACTCAGTGAGAACTGCCGACGAGAGCCTTACGGCCGACGATAACGGCGTGTACACCATCTGGCCCACTGCCAATTATGACATCCAGGTGATCTACACCTACGAGGATCCCAACAAGGACGGCATCGACACCATCACTCGCGATGACCTTGACATGACCGCAACTTACTTTGACCTGACAGGCCGCAGAATCGATGCGAGCGCTGTGACTACAGGCCTGTATATCAAGGTGGCCGGCAATGTGGCAACCAAGATTGCAGTGAAGTGAGCTGTCACTGAACCTGACACCTAATTTTCATCTGACTCCTGAAGGGAGGGCGCGCGGCGAGAGCCGGGGTCCCTCCCTTCTCCTTTGCTTGGCCAATCGAGGCATAATAGCTAACTTTGCAGCATGAAGACAGCCGACACTATTTGCGCGATATCAACGCCTGCGGGCACGGGAGGAATAGCCGTAATCAGAATTTCAGGGCCGCGGGCTCTGGAGGCGGTTGACGCCGTGTGGGGCGGACGGCGGATGGCAGAGGCCGAGAGCCACACTGTGAGGCTGGGGACGGTGAAGGACCCGGCCACGGGCGAGACGGTGGATGAGGCCGTGGCGGCCGTGTTTCGCGGGCCGCATTCGTTTACGGGCGAGGACACTGTGGAGCTGTCGGTTCATGGTTCGCGCTGGATTCAGCGGGAGACACTGAGACTGCTCTGTGACCGCCCGGGAGTGAGGCTTGCCGAGGCGGGCGAGTTTACGCGGCGCGCTTTCGCTTCGGGAAGGATTGACCTTGCTCAGGCGGAGGCCGTGGCTGATGTGATTGCGGCCGAGTCAAGGGCCGAGGCGCGGCTGGCGCTGTCGCAGCTTCGCGGGGGATTCTCGCGGAGGTTGACAGGGCTGCGTGAGCGGCTTGTGGACCTGGCGGCGCTGCTGGAGCTTGAGCTGGATTTCTCGGAGGAGCATGTGGAGTTTGCGTCGAGAGAGCGCCTGATGGAGTTGGCCCGGGAAATAAGGGGCGAAATCAGGGGGCTGCTCGGGTCGTTCAGGGCCGGAAGCGCTATCAGGGAGGGCATCCCGGTGGCGATTGTGGGGCCTACGAACGCCGGAAAGTCGTCGCTGCTCAATGCGCTGACGGGCGATGACCGGGCTATCGTGAGCGATATTCACGGCACCACGCGCGACATCGTGGAGGATATCATTCCGCTGGGCGACTACAGGCTGCGCCTGATGGACACGGCGGGCCTGCGGAGCACGGAGGACCCGGTGGAGGCCATAGGTATTGACCGGAGCCGGACGGCTGCGGCGAGGGCGCAGGCACTGCTGATGGTTGTGGACGCGTCGAAGCCTTGGCGGCTGGAGGATATTGTCAGCGAGCTCGGCGAGGACTTCGAGCTGCCTCAGGCTACGCTGCTGGTGCTGAACAAGGCTGACCTCGGCACGGTTGCTGGCCCTGACACGCAGGCTGTTGCGACAGCATCGAGCGAGGGCACTGCCCTACCCTCCGTCAGGGTGAGTGCACTGACGGGTGACGGCATCGACGAGCTGCGGAAGGCGCTGAGCGGCCTGCTGGAGAAAGCGCTGGCAGCTGACGGAGGGAGCGACGCGGCAGATGTGATTGTGACCAACGAACGCCACGCCCGTACCCTTGCAGCCGCCCTGGAGGCCGCAGAGCGAGTGATTGACGGGCTTGCCACGGAGCTGCCGCCCGACCTCGTGGCTCAGGACCTCAGGGAAGTGCTCCACCACCTCGGCGAAATCACCGGCGCCATCACCACCCCCGAAATCCTCACCACTATCTTCACCCGCTTCTGCATCGGCAAGTAATCGGTTGATTGTCAACGATTTATATTGATAGCAATTGACTGTTACTGAGCGATAAAACTTAATACATTCAAGAACGCCTAATGCTGATAACTGTCAGTGTTAGGCGTTTTTATGCACCATTTTGTACGGATTCTGTACGACAGCGACTCAT
>JAAVCF010000019.1 GCA_014802445.1 Bacteroides sp.
AAATGTAGGGGCGCCCGTTCGGGGCGCCCGCACTCCGCGAAAATGAAAACGCTTGGAACAATCGTAAAAACCCGCAAACCGCTCGCAACCCGCAGGCCCGAGCCACGGAGTGGCGACATTGTGTATAACCCGGCCACGACCGAAGGGAGTGCCGGGCCAGCCCCACCCCTGGCAATGAGTCCCGGAGCGACGATGTTGTGAATCCGAGACGCCAAGCCTTTCAAATGGGGTCTCGTCGCGGAGGGGCGGGCGGCCCGAACGGCCGCCCCTACATCCTTTAGCGGGAATTTCCAATGCCGCCAACCCCGCCCCGCAAACGGGCCCGCAAAAAATGTAGGGGCGCCCGTTCGGGGCGCCCGCACTCCGCGACAAAACCACCCCGCAAACCGCCCCTACATTTTGCGGGAGGTTTGCGGGATAACTCCTAACTCCTAACTCCTAACTCCTAACTCCTAACTTCTAACTCCTAACTCACATAACCCTTTCAGGCGTAAACCCCAGTGGCAGGAGCGCCTGGATGGAAGGCAGAATAAGGATTTCATCTCTTCCCGCAAGGAGCACCTGCATCGGCGCGCCCGCCAGAGCCTCATACTCCAGCAACGCCTGCCGGCAGGCTCCGCACGGTGAAATCGGCACCTCCACCTCCGCCCCTGTTGCATCGCGCGCCGCGATGGCGATGGCACGTATCGGTGTGCACTTGCGGTTCGCTCCGGCCCAATACGCCGCCGTCCGCTCCGCGCAGAGGCTCGATGGTGACGCCGCGTTCTCCTGGTTGGCGCCTGTGATTATTTCGCCCCCTTCAAGGCGTATCGCCGCTCCCACATGAAAGTTACTGTAAGGAGCATAGGAGCCTTCCACGGCTCCGCGTGCGGCATCCACCAGCTCGCGCTGCTCAGGGGTTAGCTCGTCGTATTTTGCCACAGTGATAGGGCAGATGATGTCTCGTGAAGTCATTTCAGTTACGTATTAAGAATTGGCATTGAGAAGATTGGCGCACCCTTCATTCAGCAGGTCAAGCACCAGCTCGAAGCCCTCGGCGCCTTCATAGTAAGGGTCAGGCACATGGCTGTGGCGCAGCCGCGTGTCGGGGTTGAAAAAGTCGGCCATGCGAACAATCTTCCGGTCCCCCTCATCGCTCGGTGAAAGCTCCCGCAAGTTGCGGTAATTGCTCTCATCCATGGCCACGATGATGTCGAAGCGGCTGAAGTCGTCGGTGGTCACACGCCGACAGTGGTGGTCAAGCTCTATGCCCCGGCGGCGTGCGGCAATGCGCATGCGGCGGTCAGGAAGCTCGCCCACATGATAGCCCGCTGTGCCCGCCGAGTCTATTTCAAAGCAATCTGTCAGGCCGGCCTCGTCCACCATTTGCTGCATCACGCCCTGCGCGGCCGGTGAGCGGCAGATGTTGCCGAGACACACAAAGAGGATTTTCTTTTTTGAGACTTGGGATGTCATGATTCGGGATAGGATAGGGGGTTACACTGCAAAGATAATCAAAAATCTGTCAGTATCGCGGCTATCCTGCCTCCCCTTGGCAATAAAAGAGCGGGCGCTCCGCCTGGAGCGCCCGCTGAGGAGGGGGGAGGGGAATGTGTAATCGTCAGGTTATTTCACGATCACCTTCTCGCTGGCATTGCCAATCACGCGGATATAGATGCCGCCGGCTGCGGGCTTGGCCACGCGCACACCCTGAAGGTTATAGTAAACCGGGGCGACGTTGCCGATGGTCTCCACGGAGGTGATGCCGGTGGTGATTGATTTGATGCCCACGGTGGTGCCCAGGAGATTGGTGTCGGCAGTGGGGGTGAAGGTCACGCTGGTGGTGGTGCCTGCGGGTGCATAGGCGGGGCCTCCGGCGGCGTTAGCTGCGGGCTCCCAGTGGCTGCCGGTGAGCGTGCCGGTGGAGGGGGTCAGAGCGGGCGCTGAGCCGTCAAGTGTGGCGAAGTCCACATATTCCAGATAAGCGTCGTTGAGAGCTGTGATGTTCATTGCGGCGGGCTTGAGGAAGGCGTTGCCTGAGCGCAGATAGAGATAGTTCGTTCCATTGGCGCTTTCAAGCAGGCCGTCGCGTCCTGAAATGGTCACCTCGATGTTGCCGGCGGGGCTGGTCTGAGGCTTGCCGCTGGTCGAGAAGTCGGCAGTGAGCTTGGTCCAGTCGAAAGTGTAGCTGGCGTTGTTGTATTCATCGTCATCACCACCTTCGCCGGTGTTGATCACATAGATGTAATACATGCTTGAGGGATAGTTGTAGGTAAACTCAAAGTATTCACCCTCGTCATCGGTCTTGATCTCTGAAGTGATGTCAGTGGTCTGGTTGGTCATGATGGCGGTAAACTTGTAGC
Source organism: Bacteroides sp. (assembly GCA_014802445.1). Classification (GTDB taxonomy): domain Bacteria; phylum Bacteroidota; class Bacteroidia; order Bacteroidales; family Muribaculaceae; genus CAG-1031. Next base: position 2,343 of record JAAVCF010000019.1, read on the forward strand.
CCTTGGCGGGACGCATGATGTAGTATCCGCAATCCATCAGGCTCTTAGCCTGCTCCACATTGGGATTGTTCTCAAGGTTAAACGTGGCCGCATTGCCGTTGTCGGTGTAGGAAACGGTCACCACGGTTTTGCCCTTGGTGTCTTCAATGGGCTTCATCTGCTCGTCCTCTTCGGTGACGTAGAATGAAACCTGATTGTAGCCTACGGCCGTCACCGTGTAGGCTGTGCTCAGGTCAGCCCCGGGGATAATGGCGCAGTTTGAGTAGTTGGCGGGCATGCCTGCGAGCTTATCGGAGATGCTCACGGAGTTGCCATCGGCATCAGTCACTGATGAGAGCATGTAGCCGTTGGATGCTGCGATAACAAGATTGCCATCTGCGTTAAGCCATTCTGCGGGATTGGTGAGGATGTTTTCGCCGTTGTCAAGATACTTCGTTGAGCTGATGTTTTTATACACCACAATGCCGGTGGAATTGGTGGTGATTTTGACCTGCTTGGCCTCCTCGGAGGTCACGATGTAGTTCGTGCCTACTTTAGTGAACAGTGCATTGGTGCGTTCAACGCTGTTAGTGCCGTTGTACCACTGCTGGTTGATGGTGAGTGACTCAGAGGGGTTGTCGGCGTTAACCACTGATTTGAGCACATTGCCTTCCGGTGCAAGGATATAGTACATTGTGGGCGCCGGAGAAAGGGTGGCTGTCCGGCCACCACACTCAATGGTGCCGTCCTCCTTGATGGTCACGGGATTCTCCACTGTGGGCTGAAGCGGTGCCTTGTAGTAAGAGCCGGAGGCAGAGGAATAAATCCAGAGCTCGGCCACGCTGCCGGGGGTGAGGCTGATGACGGTTTGTGCCACCACTGCTTCACCGGCCACGGTCACGGTGTATTTCGGTGAGTAGGTTGTGGCCTTTGAGGTGTTGAACTCATACCAGTCGCGACCTTCAAATGCATTGTTTGACTTGATGGTCAAGGCCTTACCGTTGGCATCGGTGATGGCAAGCTTGATGTCGGTGGTAGCGGCCACGATGTCATAATCAGCGGTTTCAAGGTGAAGGGTGTTAACGCCTTTCACCAGATCCTGAACAAATTCATATTTGTAGGCTTTGGTGTTGTAGGTGTAAAGCTGGGCAATATTATCGTCAGGCACTTCGATTTCCACATCTATCAGCTTATATTCTTCGCAGGTGACGGTGAAGCTCTTATAGCCTGTAACGGGCTGGAACTTGAAGTAAGGAGTGGAGAACGTTTCGCCGGTCAGCAGAACCTTATCAGCGCCGTCACCTTTCAGTGCGGTGATTCGCCAACCGTCGGCGGCCACGAGGAAGTAGCTGTCATAGTCGCTTACTTTGTGAGCGGTGATGTCGTAGGTGTTGGCGCCGGGCTTGAAGGTGTCAAGGAGAATAAGCTCGGGGTCATTGGCCGACTGATACCACAGCTGAACGTCGCCTCCGGTCACATTGAACTTAACGGAATTGTCAACGGGAGGAGTCTCGCCGTCGCCGTCAAGCTTGTAGATTGACACGTATTTGTTTGAGCCGAAGCCAGTACTGCGGACGCCTGTAAGGGCCTGAGTGCTGGCGTTGAATCCCATGATGTAGGTGCCTCCAATTTTGAAAGCCGCAGGGCTCATGCCGGCAACGGCATTGAAGTTAAAGGTGCCCTGCTGCCCGCCAAGGGCAATGGAGCCATTCATAATAGAGGTCACATACTTATCCTCGGTAATGTCCTTGATTGATTTACCCTCAATGCTGAACTTACGGACCTTAGCATCAATCTCATCAGCCAGAGTGAAGCTTTCAGGCTGTTGGCCTAAGCCATTAGCTATCTCTGTTGATTTGTAAGTGTTTCCGGAGCGTTCGGAAGGTGAGTAATAAGCGCCACCGGCGAACCCGCCGGCGCTCACCAGAATCACCTGGTCAGTGGGCGCCAATGTGGTGGGGTCGTCCACTATTGTATAAGTGGCATCGGCCCATGCCGTGCTGACGCCAAACAGGCCAAGCAACATTGGCAACAGGAGAAGTAAAGTTTTCTTCATAATTGTGGAATTAAAGAATTGTTGAAAGGGTTAGTATCCTGTCGATACGGTTGCAAATATACGTGAATTTTTAACGAAAACAAGGAAAAAGTTATAAAAATTCAACAAATCTGACAAAATGTTTAATTTTTATGTTTTCCAACACTTTTTTGCCAAAATATGTGGTGATAATGGGGCGAAAATGGGTGCACTGAGCGGCAAAATGATTGTATGTCGTGGCTGATGGTGAAAAAGTGGGAGTAAACGGCTGCTCTTTAGAATTATTTGATAGCTTTTCCGGGTCAATGAGAAAAGTGGTTGTTAAGACATACTGTTGACGTTGCGGGCCGGGAGTGCCGATGCCCCGCTAAAGAATGTAGGGGCGGCCGTTCTGGCCGCCCGCACTCCGCGACAAAACCCCGCCCCGCAAACGAGCCCGCAAAAAATGTATGACCGCCCGCCACGGCCACCCGCACTCCGCGACAAAACCCCGCCCCGCAAACGGGCCCGCAAAAAATGTCTGACCGCCACCACGGCCGCCTGCACTCCGTGACAAAACGCTGCCTCGCAAACGAGCCCGCAAAAAATGTAGGGGCGCCCGTTCGGGGCGCCCGCACTCCGCGACAAACCCTCGCCGCCAACCCCGCCTCGCAAATGAGCCCGCAAAAAATGTAGGGGCGCCCGTTCGGGGCGCCCGCAGTCCGCGAAAATGAAAACGATTGGAACAATCGTAAAAACCGACCTCCTCCGCAAGCCTCAGAACCGAGCCACGGAGTGGCGACATTGTGTTAAACCCGGCCACGACCGCAGGGAGTGCCGGGCCGGCCCACCCTCACACAAGGAGTCGCGGAGCGACGATGTTGTGAATCCGAGATGCCAAGGCCCCCCAACCCCGCAAACGGGCCCGCAAAACCCGTCGGCGGATAATTTGACGCGGAGTGCGGGCGGCCCGAACGGCCACCCCTACATCCTTTAGCGGGAATTTGCAATTCCGTATCACCATCACCCTCACATTTTTAACAAATTAACCGCCAGCTTTTCCGGGGCTGGTGATTTGCTGACGGCGCAAAAAAAATCCCCGCAGGGCGGGGATTTGTGAGTGCTTTCTGCCGGCCGGTTTTTTAGTCGCGGTTGCTGCCGAAAAAGCGGAGCAGATAGAGGAAGAGGTTGATGAAGTCAAGGTAGAGGTTGAGCGCTCCGATGGTGGCCAGGCGTCCCACCTGTGAGGCGGGGGTCTGCTCGGCCATGCGCTTCACGGTCTGGGTGTCCCATGCGGTGAGGCCCACAAAAATGAGCACACCGGCGGCTGAGATAATCCAGTCAAGGGTGGAGCTGTGGGTGAAGATGTTGACAATGGAGGCTATGATGAGGCCTATGAGTGCCATGAAAAGCACTGAGCCCCAGCGGGTCAGGTCCTTGTCGGTGAAGTAACCGTAGATGCTCATGGCGCCGAAGGTGCCGGCGGTGATGAAGAATGTCTTGGCTATTGACACTCCGGTGTAGACCATGAAAATCGGTGCAAGGGCGGCGCCGTTGACGGCGGCAAACACATAGAAGAGCAGCGAGCCCATGGCTGTGCTCATCTTGTTGATGGCCGAGCCGATAATCAGCACAAGCACTATTTCAGCGATGAAGAGACCCCATACGGCGAAGGAGTTGGCCTGAAGAAAATGCCAGTAGGCCTGGCTGGAGGCGCAGAACAGCGACACCAGTGCCGTGACAATCAGGCCGAGGGTCATCTTGAAGTAAACGCGCTTCATGGCACCGGTGGCCACGGCTACGGTTTCGGAGGGGGTCACTCCATAGTTGGCGCTGTAGCGCGAGGGGTTATATTCAGGAGGGTTCATTGTGAGAGATTTTTTTGTTTGTTTACATTATTATTAACGTTGAGCTGCGGGTGAATGTTGTGCTCATCACATGCGCTCGGGAACGCGGATGCCCAGCAGACCCATGGCGCGGGCCACCACGGCGGCAACGGCGCCGGAAAGTGTCAGGCGCATGGAGCGCACGGCGGGGTCGGCCTCGTTGAGCACCGAGCAGTCGTGATAAAACTGATTGTAGAGCTTCACAAGGTCGTAGGCATAGTTGGCTATGGCGGCGGGGTTGCAGGTGCGGCCCGCTTCGGCCACCACGGCGGGGAAGTCGGCAAGTGCCTGCACAAGTGCCGTCTCGCGAGGTCCGGGAATCACGGCGGCAAAGTCGGCGGCGGGGAGCTGCATCTCTTCGGCGCGGCGAAGGAGCGAGCGGATGCGGGCATAGGTGTATTGGATGAAGGGGCCGGTGTTGCCGTTGAAATCAATTGACTCGCGGGGGTTGAAGGTCATGTTCTTGCGAGGGTCAACCTTGAGCAGGAAGTATTTCAGCGCGCCCATGCCCACAATCTCGGAAATCTCGGCTTTCTCAGCCTCTGAGGCGCCTTCAAGCTTGCCCATCTCTTCTGAGACGGAGCGGGCCGTGGCAACCATCTCGGCCATGAGGTCGTCGGCGTCAACCACAGTGCCTTCGCGGCTCTTCATCTTGCCCTCGGGGAGCTCAACCATGCCGTAGCTGAAGTGGATGAGGTCCTTGCCCCAGCGGAAGCCCAGGCGGTCAAGGAGGATGGAGAGCACCTGGAAGTGATAGTTCTGCTCGTTGCCCACCACGTAGATCATCCGGTCAATGGGGTAGTCCTGATAGCGGATTTTGGCGGTGCCGATGTCCTGGGTCATGTACACCGAGGTGCCGTCGCTGCGCAGAAGCAGCTTGTGGTCAAGCCCGTCGGGGGTCAGGTCGGCCCACACTGAGCCGTCCTCCTTGCGATAGAACACACCGTTCTCGAGGCCTTCAAGCACCTTCTCCTTGCCTTCGAGGTAGGTGTCGCTTTCGTAGTATATCTTGTCGAAGCCCACTCCCATGCGGCGGTAGGTGGCGTCGAATCCGTCGTAGACCCAGCGGTTCATCATCTCCCAGAGGGCGCGCACTTCGGGGTCGCGGGCCTCCCAGCGGCGCAGCATGTCGCGCGCTTCGAGCATGAGGGGTGAGGCGGCCTCGGCCTCTTCCTTGGTCATGCCGCCGGCCATGAGCTCGGCCACTTCGGCTTTGTAGTGCTTGTCAAAGAGCACGTAGAAGTCGCCTATCAGGTGGTCGCCTTTCTTGCCTGACGATTCGGGGGTCACTCCTTCGCCCCACTTCTTCCAGGCGAGCATCGACTTGCAGATGTGGATGCCGCGGTCATTAACAATATTGGTCTTGACCACGCGGTTGCCGCAGGCCTCCAGAATGAGTGAGAGGCTGTAGCCCAGGAGGATGTTGCGGAGGTGGCCCAGGTGGAGGGGCTTGTTGGTGTTGGGCGATGAATATTCCACCATCACCAGCGGTGACTCGGGGGTGACGGCCACGGTGCCCCAGGCGGGGTCAGCGGCGATGTGGGATAGCACGGAGTTCCAGAATGTGGGCTCGATGACAATGTTAAGGAAGCCCTTGATGACATTGTAGCGCGCCACTGCAGGCTCGTTGTCAACAAGCCAGTCGCCAATCTCACGCCCCACGGCCTCCGGCGCCTTGCGGGCCGCCTTGACCCAGGGGAAGGTGACGACGGTGAGGTTGCCCTCAAACTCCTTTTTAGTTGCGCTGATCTGGACCGATTCAGGCGCACAATCAATGCCGTAGAGGCTGCTGACGGCGCGGGCCACACCCTGCGCCAGAAGGCTGTCAATTGACATGGCGGGAAAATGTAAATTATAGATGGATTAAAACGCAAAGGTAGCAAAAAAATCCGAGCCGATTAGCTATATTTGCAAGTGATTATGAAACGACTGTTCCTGCTTGACGCCTATGCGCTGATTTATCGCGCTTACTATGCTCTTATACGCGCGCCGCGCGTAACCTCCGCCGGGGTCAACACTTCGGCAATTTTCGGGTTCTGCAACACTCTTGATGAAATTCTCCGCAAGGAGAACCCCACCCACATTGCGGTGTGTTTTGACCCTTCGGGTCCCACTTTCCGCCATGAGGAGTATCCACAGTATAAGGCGCAGCGCGACAAGCAGCCTGAGGACATCACGCTTGCCGTGCCGTATATCAAGCGCATTCTCAAGGCCATGCGTATCCCGGTGGTTGAGGTGGCGGCCTATGAGGCCGACGATGTGATTGGCACCCTGTCGCGCATGGCCGAGCGGGAAGGCTTTGACACTTTCATGATGACCCCTGACAAGGATTATGGCCAGCTGGTGACGGATAGGGTGAAGATGTATCGCCCTGCCCTGCGCGGCGAGGGGTTCGAGATTCGAGGCCCTGAGCAGGTGTGTGAGCGATATGGCATTAAGCGTCCCGAGCAAGTGATTGATTTGCTGGCTCTTGAGGGCGATGTAAGCGATAATATTCCCGGCTGCCCCGGGGTGGGCGAGAAAACCGCACAAAAGCTCATTTCAGAGTGGGATAGCGTGGAGAATCTCCTTGACCACGTTGATGACCTCAAGGGTGCGCTGCGCCGCAAAATCGAGGAGCATCGTCAGGAGATTATCTTCTCCAAGCATCTTGTCACCATCAAAACCGATGTGCCTCTCCCCGAGGGGATTACCCCTGACGCGCTGGAGCGCCGCGCGGAGAACATTGAGGAGCTCACGGAGGTGTATCGCGAGCTGGAGTTCAAAACGTTTATAAACCGCCTGCGCAGTCGCCTCACCCCCGAGGAGGCCGTGCCCGCGCCGGCTCCTGACCCTTCGGGGATGGGGAGCCTCTTTGACCTGCCGCAGCCTGAGGCCGGGCTGAACGCGCCGGCGCCGGCGGCCGAGGGCAGCTGCGTGATTGCAGACACCGAGGCTGAGGCCGGAAGGCAGATTGAGCGCCTGTGTGGCTGCAAGGCTGTGGGCATGGCCGTCAACGCCGTGGGCGAGGAGGCCATGCGCGCATTGGTGGAGGGGGTGGCCCTGAGCGGTCATGAGGGTGAAGCGGTCTACATCCCGCTGCCTGCCGACCCTGCCGCGCGCCGCTCTCTGGCGGCTCTGATGGAGCCGCTGTTTGACGGCCGGGTGACGCTGGTGAGCCACGATGTGAAGCGCGACATGTTGCTGCTGCGCCGCGAGGGTATCAACATTGAGGGACAGAACTATTTCGACACGGCCGTGGCCCACTATCTGCTTGACTCTGAGGCCAAGCACACCTTGCCGGTGGTGATGGCGCGCTATCTGGGCCTGGAGCCGCTCCATGTGCCTCAGGAGGCCAAGGACCGCTATCCCTCGAAGCCGATGTCGCAGGCCGACGCCGCGCTGCGCTTTGGCGAGGAGGCCGACATGGCCCTGCGCCTGCTCGCCCCCCTTACGGCGGAGCTTGAGGCCGAGGGCATGACGCAGCTTATGAGGGAGATAGAGCTGCCCATGGTCAGGGTGCTGGCTGAGATGGAGTGGACCGGAGTGAGGATTGCCCCTGAGGAACTGCGTGAGCTGTCGCGCCGTTTCACGGCCCGCATCCGCGAAATGGAGGCCGAAGCTTATGAGCTGGCGGGCTGTGAGTTTAACATCTCCTCGCCGTCGCAGGTGGGCGAAATCCTCTTCGGACGTCTTAACCTCGACCCGAAGGCCAAGCGCACCAGCAAGGGCGCCTACTCCACCACTGAGAAGATTCTGGAGAAGCACCGCAATGACCACCCGCTGGTGGACCTCATTCTGAAAATCCGCAAGCTCAAGAAGCTCACAGCCACTTATCTCGACGCGCTGCCCGAGCTCATAAACCCCGCCACGGGTAAGATTCACACCACCTTTAATCAAACGGTTACGGCCACGGGGCGCCTCTCGTCCACCAATCCCAACCTGCAGAACATCCCCATCCGCACTGATGATGGCCGCGAAATTCGACGCACGTTCACTGCCGACCCCGGCTGCCTGCTGATGAGCGCCGACTATTCGCAGATTGAGCTGCGCCTCATTGCTGACCTGAGCGCTGACCCCGACATGGTGGAGGCTTTCCGCTCCGGCGACGACATTCACCGCATCACCGCCTCGAAGATCTATCATGAAAGCCTTGACGATGTGACAGAGAATCAGCGCCGCAACGCCAAGACGGCCAATTTCGGCATCATCTACGGCATCTCGGCCTTCGGGCTCAGCGAGCGCCTGGGAATTCCCCGCAGTGAGGCGAAAATGCTTATCGACGGATATTTTCGCACTTATCCGTCCATCCGCGCCTATCTTGACCGGGCGGTGGAGACGGCCCGCGAGAAGGGCTATGTGGAGACCGTCAAAGGGCGCAAGCGCCGCTTGCCTGACATCAATTCACGCAACGCGGTGGTGCGCGGATATGCCGAGCGAAATGCGGTCAACGCGCCCCTGCAGGGTTCGGCGGCCGACATCATCAAGATAGCCATGGTGAGCATCTACGACGAGATAGGGCGCCGCGGCCTGAAGTCGCGCATGACCATGCAGGTGCACGATGAATTGATTTTCAATGTGGTGCCCGAGGAGCTGGGCCAGATGCAGGAGCTGGTGACGCGCTGCATGGAGGGGGCTTACTCTAACCGCGTGGCGCTGAAGGTGTCGATGGGTGTGGGCTCCAATTGGCTGGAGGCCCACTGATGCCCGCGCGGCATCACTCTCCCTTACCCGCCCGGGCGGAGAGCATTGACTGATAGAGGTCGATGTAGCGGCGTGCCACCACGTCGGCCGAGAAGCGCTGTGCCACACCGTCATGGAGCGCCTGGCGGTCCTGTTGCTGATTCAGGGCCCAGATGATGCCGTCGGCCAGCGCGCGGGGGGTGCGCTCGGCGGCGATGTAGCCGTTGACCTTATGGGTCACGATGTCGCCCTGACCGCCGTTGCCGAAGGTCACAGGGAGTGCTCCCGCTGCCTGCCCCTCGATGAGTGTGCCCGGAAGGGTCTCGAACTGCGATGCGGAAATCACCACGTCTGACGACGCATAATATTGGCGCAGAAGGCGCGGGTCAGTCACCCGTCCCATATACATATATGAGAATCTCAGCTTGTCAAAGATGGAGCGGTCACGGATGTCGCCGAAGAAAATCATTCCGGTGCTGTGGGCCAAGTCGGGGTGCTCGTCAAAGATGATGTTGAGCGCTTCCACCGCCACGTCAAGGCCCTTGATAGGGTCGTCGAGGCGCGCCGCTCCCATGATTATGCGGCGGCGGTTGCCCATGGGTTCAAAGGCGGGGAAATTGGGGTAAGGCTCGGTGGGGAAGCTCTCCACGGGGAAAGCGTTGGGAATCACCTCCACGGGTGTGTTGCCCAGAAGCGATGAGCGGGCGGCGCAGCCGGCCAGCCAGTTGCTGACGGCCACGAAGCGCATGTGTGATGCATCGTAGAGAGCGCGCTTGCGCAGCCATGTGCGATGGCTGAGGTCGTTCTCCGAGGCGCCGTCTTTAATCAGCGGGCAGCAGCCGCACTCTCCCTCGTAGCGGCGGCATGAGTGGGCGTGGTGGCAGATGCCCGTCATGCACCACATGTCATGCATGGTCCACACCACAGGCTTGCCCAGCTCATTGAGCTTCCTAAGCCCCTTAAGGCTCACCACTCCCTGGTTTATCCAGTTGAGGTTGATGACGTCGGCCTCCTGAATCCAGGGGTGACGATGGAGCGGCATGCCGTGGGAAGCGGTGGAGACGGTGAACACGTTACTGCGGTCAAAGCCGTTGCGGGCGAAAATCAGCGCTCTCTCGGCCATGAACTTCCAGGCTCTTTTCCAGCGGGGCATGAGCAGTGACACCTCGGTGTCGAGGGGCGAGCTCAGGCGGGTGAACACCACCATGCGGGCATCCACGCCCTCGGCCCTCAGGGCCTGCATCAGACGATAGGTCACTACGGCGGCTCCGCCAAGACGGTCGGAATGGCACACAAGGGCCACTTTCAGGGGTCGGGAGTTGTTCATCGGTTGGGTTTGATGGAGGGTTTGCGATGCCTCAGGAGGGCAGCGGGATTGATATTTTCAATACGGCACACGGCCATAACACAAATAGCCAGGATAATAGTACGAACGCCCATGTCGAGCCACTGATGTCCGGTGGAGATGAACACCGTGAGGGCCCAGACGGCCAGGGTGGCGCAGAAGTAGGCCGTGAGCCGCCCCACCGGGTAGCTGATGGGGTAGCGGGCCTGCCCCGTGAAATAGCTGGCGAGCATCATCACACCATAGCAGGCCAGTGCGGCGAGGGCACACCCCATGTAGCCTATGCGCGGCACCAGCAGGATGTTGAGCACCACGGTGACTATCAGGCCGATGAGCGAGAACCACATGCCCCAGACGGTGCGGTCGGTAATCTTGTACCACACCGAGAGGTTGAAGAACACGCCGAAGAAAAATTCGGCCACCATGATTACGGGCACCACCTTCAGGCCGCTGAAATAGTTGGGGGAGATGAAATATTTCAGAATGTCGAGATAGAACATCACCACCAGGAAAATCAGCATGGCGAAAATTACGAAATACTTCATGGCGTCAGAGTAGGCCCGGCGCTTGTCCTCGCCGCGCTCGCGGCTCTGGGCGAAGATAAAAGGCTCATAGGCAAAGCGGAAGGCCTGCAGAAACATCACCATCACGATGGCTATCTTCTGGTTGGCGCCGTAGATGCCGAGCTGTGCCATGGCCGTGGCTTTGTCAGGCACCAGATGGGGAAGCAGGATGTTGCCTAATGTCTGGTTCATAATGCCGGCCACTCCGAGCACAAGCAGCGGCCATGAGTAGGAGAGCATGCGGCGCCACAGCTCGGAGTCGAAGCGCCAGCGGAAGCCGTGGAGCTCGGGGCGCAGCAGCAGCAGGGTGGCGCCGGAGCTTATGAGGTTTGACAGGAAGATATAGCGCAGCGAGGGCTCTGTGCCTAACAGCCAGGGAGATATGAGAATCCACCAGAGGTTGAGCCCTATGTTGAGCCCAATGCTGATGAGCTTGAGCGACGCGAAGCGCAGGGCGCGCTTGCGGTAACGCAGGTAGCTGAAGGGGATGGAGGTGAAGGCGTCGATGGCCACCACGGCGGCCATCATGGCCACGTAGTCTTCATGGCCCGTACACTCCATAAGGGTGGTCACCGGCTTGATGAAGAGCATCACCGCCAGGAAGAAGAGCGACGACGTGACAGCCAGCGAGATGAGTGATGTGGAATAGACGCGCATGGGGTCCTGCTCATAACGCTCATGGCTGGTGAAGCGGAAAAAGCCGGTCTCCATGCCGTAGATGAGGACGATGAGCGTCAGCGCAGTGAAGGAGTAGATGTAGTTGACGATACCATACTCCGCGGCGGGGAATTTTATGGTGTAGAGAGGCACCAGACACCAGTTGAGGAAGCGTCCCACAATGGAGCTCACGCCGTAGATGGCCGTGTCCTTTGCCAATGATTTTATGCCGGGCATTGTAGATTCTGAGTGGTGGTTGAGGGGTCAGTCGTCGGGAAACAGGGATGAGGCGCGGCCTCGGGGCTTGATGCCCAGATGGGTCCATGCCAGCGGGGTCACTTCACGGCCTCGGGGGGTGCGGTTGATGAAGCCTTCCTTGATGAGGAAGGGTTCATAGACCTCCTCGATGGTGCCGGGGTCCTCGCCCAGAGCGGTGGCTATGGTGTTGAGACCCACGGGGCCGCCGCCAAACTTGTGGATGATGGTGGTGAGAATCTTATTGTCTATTTCATCGAGGCCGTAGCGGTCAATGTTGAGCGCTTCAAGGGCGTAGCGGGCAATCTCGGGGTCAATGGCGCCGGAGCCTTTCACCTGGGCGAAATCGCGCACGCGGCGCAGCAGGGCGTTGGCAATTCGGGGGGTGCCGCGGCTGCGCATGGCTATTTCATGGGCGGCCTCGGCCGTGCACTCCACTCCGAGCAGCCCTGCCGAGCGGCGGATGATGCGCTCCAGGATGTCGTGGTCATAATACTCCAGATGGCAGTTAATGCCGAAGCGGGCGCGCAGGGGCGACGTGAGCAATCCCGAGCGGGTGGTGGCGCCGATGAGCGTGAAGGGTGACAGCGTGAGCTGCACTGACCGCGCGCCGGGCCCCTTATCAATCATTATGTCAATGCGATAGTCCTCCATGGCGGAGTAGAGATACTCCTCCACCACGGGGCTCAGGCGGTGAATCTCGTCAATGAAGAGCACATCGTTCTCCTCAAGCGAGGTGAGGATGCCGGCAAGGTCGCCGGGCTTGTCGAGCACCGGCCCGGAGGTTATCTTGAAGCCCACGCCGAGCTCGTTGGCGATGATGCCGCTGAGGGTGGTCTTGCCCAGGCCGGGAGGGCCGTGGAGCAGGAGGTGGTCCAGGGCCTCGCCGCGCATGCGTGCCGCCGCCACAAACACGCGGAGGTTCTCCACGATTTTATCCTGGCCGCTGAACCCTTCGAAGGAGAGGGGTCGCAAGGCCTTCTCGATATCGCGGTCGCGGTCAGAGGGCGGGGTGGCGTTGTGTATGTCGAATTCCATCAGGAGTCAATGAGTTGGGTGACACGTCCGGCTATAGTCTCGGGGGCTATTCCGGCCATACAGTGATAGTCGCCGCGGTGACACGGCTTGTTGCCGAAGATTGAGCAGGGGCGGCAGGGCAGGTTTAGCTGCACGGCATTGTCGGTGCTCTGTCCGTAGCCCATGAAGCCGCAGAAAGGGTGGGTGGCACCCCACACGCTCACCACGGGCACCCCCGCCAGCGAGGCCAGGTGCATGTTGGCGGAGTCCATTGACACCATCACGTCGAGATGGCTCAGCAGTGACAGCTCAACGGCGAACCCCAGGCGCTTCTCGGCCAGCGAGATGACGTTGGGGCGCGTCCAGGAGCCCAGGATGGCCCGCTCTTTTTCGCCCCCGCCAAACAGGAACAGGCGGGTGTCGGGCCGCTCGGCGAGCATATCCACAACCATTCGCATCCGCTCAGGGGGGTAAATCTTCCCCTGATGCCGCGCAAAGGGGGCTATGCCTATCCAGCGCTCGCCGGGACGCTTGGGGGGCGTGACGGTGGCAAACGCTTCGGGGCTCCCTTTGGCGCTGCCGAACACCGAGGTGAACGGTCGGCCCGACGTAGCGAGCCCGAGGGCTTCAAACACTTCGGCATAGCGGCGCGGCTGGGGAGTGAGCGGGCGCATCACCTTGCCGCGGCGGCGCGTCAGGGCGCGGCGGCTTGAGCGTGACTTGTCAATGCGCTTCACCGGGATGCCGCGCAGCTTCAGGCGGGCGCCGATGATGATGGTGCGGAGAACATTGTGGAGGTCGGCCATGGCGTCCACAGGACCGTGGGCGGCTTCAACCTCGCGGAGCAGTCGCATCATGCCGCCGATGCCCTTATAGTCAGAGCTGACATCAGCAGGATGGACCGTGAGGTTTGGCGGCGGACACACCATCATGGCGGCCATGGCCGGGCGGGTGAGCATCACGAACTCCGTGGCGGGGTTGGCCCTGCACACGTCATAAAGCACGGGAATGGTCATCGCCACATCACCGATGGCCGAGAAACGGGTCACCAGCACCCTCTTCAGAGGCTTATTTTTTTGCGTTGCCGGCATAGAGCACCGGGTTGGTGTCGGCGTCGTTATACATCTTCATCTGGCGATAGACCTTCATGTATTTGCGGCCTGCGGCAATGTCAGCGAGGAGCCGGTCAATGGCCGAGGTGAGGTCTTCGCGCTGCTCCAGGAGCACGCGCAGCTTGGCGCGGCACTTCTCCACATGCTCAGCCGAGGCGTCGGGGCGCGTCACTTCGGCGTCCATGTGGTAAATCTTCAGGGCGAGGATTGACAGGCGGTCAAGCGCCCATGCGGGGCTCTCGGTGTTGATGGTGGCGTCAGGGAGTGGAGTCACGTCCTTGTAGAGCTCGCGGAAATAGGTGTCGATTTCCTCCACCATATCGGTGCGGTCCTGATTAGAGCGGTCAATGCGGCGCTTAAGGGCCAGAGCCTCCACGGGGTCGATTTCGGGGTCGCGGATGATGTCCTCCAGATGCCACTGAACGGCGTCTATCCAGTTCTTGGCGAAGAGGGTATGCTCTATTGTGCCCTCGTCAAAAGGATTGACGGGCACGGTGTCAACGTCGTCCATCTCGTGATAGAGCTGGACGGTGTTCCAGAAAATTCTGTTTGATTTCTCGGCAAAATTCATAGCTTTGTCAAGTTGAATGGATTATCCCACAAAAATAATAAAAATCCTTAAACCAACGCGCTAAAAAGTGACACTACAGATTTACGCATGTGGCCACTCCTATGGTGAGGGCTCCGGCGGTGCCGCTGAGGGTGTGGGAGCCGCCGGCGGAGGCTGAGGCCGGAGATGAGAGAGTGTAGCTGTAATGGCTTAGCTGATAGCCTAAAGAGGCGTTGCAGCTGAGGCGGTTGGTGAGGCGAATCCGTGCGCCCGCTTCCAGGCGGCCCGTGGGGGTGCCGCTTCCGGAGGATAGGGAGCCGTCGGTGGTTTTGAGAGAGAGGTTCTTATAGTAGCCCCCGCTCAGGGCAGCCGTGAGGCTCACGCGCTTACCCGCCTGCCACTCATAGCCGGGGGAGAGCTCCACGCCTATGGCGTTGAGCGTGCCGGCATTGGCGGTGACACCCCCTGCGGCGGTTTGCAGCGGAGTGCTCTGCATCATTGCCGAGAGGCCCAGGCTCCAGTGGCGCGGCAGGGCAAGAGAGGCTGTCACGCCGGCGCTTATGGCGGGGAGGGTCTTTATTTTACCGCCCGGACATGAGAGGGTGGCGGAGGTGGGCCATAGCATGCGGGTGGTCAGAGCAAGAGAGAATGAGCGGGCATCATCGGGGATGAACGGAGAGGCCGGGTGGTCAATGCCACGCTGTCCGAAGATGACATCGCCCAGATAGTAGCCGAGCTCTGCGGCGAGGATGCCTATGCCGGCACCAGCCACCACATCCGTGGGGAAATGGCGATGGGCCACCACACGCTGCACGGCCACCCCCGTGGCCACGGCATACGCCCCCGCGGCATACCACGGCGAAGCGTCGCCAAGCTCTATGGCGGTCATCGTGGCGCCCATGAACGCCCATGCCGCGTGGCCTGACGGGAACGAATGATTGTCAGAGAGGTCAGGGCGGGGTTGATTGACGGCATGCTTGGTGAGGTAGACCCCTCCGGCCATGAAGGCGGTGCCGAACGCCTGGCTCACGGCCATGCGGCCCCATGAGCTGCGCACCGGTGCCCCGAAAGCTTTCATGGCCCAGGGGAACGCAAGAGGGAGATACTGCGCAACGTCGGCCACAGTGTTGCCTCCCGCAGGCTTCGCCACGGAGAGGGATGCGTCAGAGTGGACCGCCGCGCCTATGGCACCCTCAAGGAGCAGTCCGGCACCGGTGGCGGCGCCGATGATGCGCAGTGCCGACGGCTCCCCGCGCGGATGGAGCGGGCGCGTCACACTGTCCGTCGGCACGCCGGAGGCGGAAGCCGTCAGGATAGAAGCTGCGAGCAGCAGCGAGGCGGTGAGGAGTCGGGTGATGGTCATTGGTGAGTAAGAGGAGTGTTAGCCCAGCTTCTGCCATGCCAGTGCCGAGGCACCCAACACAGCGGCCTGAGCCTGAGGGAGCTGCGAGAGCAGAATCTTTATGCGGCCGTCGGCGTGGAGGAAGAGCAGATTTTCCTCGAAGGCCTTTTTGAGCGGTTTCAGGAGCATTTCGCCGCTCTGGGCCAGTCCTCCGAAGAGCACGAAGGCTTTAGGCGATGTGAAAGCGGCAAAGTCAGCGAGCGCTTCGCCGAGCACCTTACCGGTGAATTCAAACACTTCAAGCGCCAGCGAGTCAGAGGCCATGGCGGCCTGATACACATGGAGCGACGTCATGTCCTCCGGTGCCACCTGGCGCAGGATGGAGGGGCGTTCGGGGTCCTTATTGAGCATCTCTACGGCTGTGCGGGCCACGCCACGAGCCGAAGTGTAGGTTTCGAGGCATCCGTTGCGACCGCAGCCGCAAGAGCGGCCCCCGCGCCTGATGATGATGTGGCCCAGCTCGCCGGCCATGCCTTCGCGACCGGAGAGGAGGTTGCCGTCACACACCACACCGCTGCCTACGCCGGTTCCCAGAGTGATCATAATGAAATCACGCATGCCGCGCGCGGCACCGTAAGTCATCTCGCCAAGAGCAGCGGCGTTGGCATCGTTGCCCACAGCTACGGGCACGCCGAACACCTCACCTATCTGGGCAGCAAGCAGAATCGGCGGCTCCCACGGCAGGTTGGCCGTGCGCTCGATTGTGCCGGTCATGATGTTGGCCGCGGGGGCACCCACACCCACAGCTGCGGGGTAAGGCGCACCGCTGTCGGCCACCATGCGGCGCGTTTCGCGGAGGAGCTCATTGACGAATGCGGCGAAGTCATGGTGGCCGCAGGTTTTCACTTGGCCGCCGGCAAGGATTTCGCCGCGCGGATTGACGAGAGCGAGCACCGTGTTGGTGCCGCCCAGGTCTATGCCGAGAACAGTTCTGCTCATAATCAGTGGAGGGTGATGAATAGTAGATGCAAATATCGCTAAAATCCACGGCTCCGCCAAATGACGCGGCAGATGATTGCTCCGGAAGCGCCCCGGGCGTCCCATAAAATGTTAAAATTTCACAAAGAGGCCCTGAGGGTGTAACGCAGCGCAGGGTTGGCGCGTCATAGATATGAACAGTCTAAAATACAGCTATTGAAACATATATGTGACCCATGCTACAGAATTTCGAATCACGTTATGTAAAAAGAATCAATAGCTAAGCCCTTTGTCGCTGAGATTGCGCCGAAGGGTTTGTTTTTTTTATTTTATCCCGATGGGAATTCCGCGGTGAATGCTGTGGTCAAGCGATATCAGCGTCTCCGTTCCGGTGACACCCGGAATCATCTGAATGTGATTATTGAGCAGCTCCATGAGGTGCTCATTGTCACGCGCCACAAGCTTGATGAGCAGTGTGTAAGGACCCGTTGTGAAATGACACTCGGTAATCTCCGGGATTTTGTCCAGCTCAGGCACCACTTCGCGATAAAGCGCTCCGCGTTCAAGATTAACACCTATGTAAGTACATGTGCGATAGCCCAGTTCCTTGGGGTTGACATTGTAGCCTGAGCCTGTGATGACGCCAAGATCAATCAGACGCTGGATTCGCTGGTGAATGGCTGCGCGCGAAACACCACACTCGGCAGCCACATCCTTTGACGGTATGCGAGCGTTCTTCATGATTATCTGCAAAATACGCCTGTCCAGATTGTCGATTTTATCCATTATATGTAAAGGTAAAGATAAATAAACCCAAATGCTTTAATAGCTGACAAATTTAGATAAAAAATATTAATTAACAAACAAAATGTTGTAAAATGTAACTCTCAGTGTAAGATTTTACTGAAAAGTCTAAGATTGCACGGTGCTTCGCGCTCCACTTTTCCTCACGGCGAGGGTGAGGAGCCCCGTGAGCAGCCCTACGGCGGCAACGATTCCGATAACCCACAGAAGGTCCAGCGGGTCAAGGCGGACGGGATAGGCCGAGATTGACATCTTGGCCGGGTCACCCCCCAGCTTGATGAATCCGCCCCACTGCTGGGCAAGCACCAAAGCGGCGCCAAGAACTATGCCCGCAATCCCGCCCAAGAGGCTGATGAGCCAACCCTGAATGACGAAAATGCGGTTAATTGTGGCGCGACCGGCGCCGAGAGCGTTAAGTATGGCTATGGAAGGCTCCTTCTCGATGATGAGCAGCGAGAGGGTGGAAATGATGTTGAACGACGCTATCACGAGGATGAACACCAGCATGAGAAATGAAATCCACTTTTCAATCTCAATCATCCTGAAAGAGTAGGCCTGAAGCTGCATGCGGTCAAGCAGTTCAATAGAGCCGGAGGGCACGGCCTTCTCCACTGCGCGGCGCGCAAGGGCGGGGCTCACCCCCGGAGCGGGGATAATCTGGAGCGACGAAGCCTCGCCGGCGTCATAGTCAAGCATGGCGCGCAGGCGCTCCAAGGGCATCACAATGCGGTCATCGTCGTGCTCCTGCTGGTCAGTGCGATACACGGCGCTGACCCTCAGAGTGTCAGTGCGGAATGCCGCCGCCGGATTAGCCGGGTTGTAACGCCCGTGGCGGCGAGGCACAAACACCTCCAGCGGAGCATAAAAGTCAGGATGGGCCCCTAACCTCACGGCGGGACCAATGGCCAGAGTGGCGAAGGCGCCCTCAGCATCGGCTGTCATGTCAGAGCCATCTATAATAATGTGGCTCACCTCCATCTCGCGGCCCCAGTCAGGCGCCACGCCCACCAGCGTCACCGCCAGCTGCTTATCGTCGTAGATGGCGAGGCCCTGCTCGGTGACTACCGGCATGGCCGCCTCAATCTCCGGCAGCGCCGCAATGAGCGCGGCAAGAGAGTCGGCCCCCTCAATCACCTTGCCCTTGGCAGGGCGGGCCGTCAGAGGCGGGTCAAGTGCCGACAGCCTCCGCGCGGCAAGGTCAGAGAAGCCGTTGAACACCGACATCACCGCCACCATGGCCATCGCAGCCACGGCCACACCACAGAGCGCCACCATCGAGATGATGTTGACGGCATTGTGGCTCTTGCGAGCCAGCAGATAGCGGCGGGCTATGAAGAATGACAGCATCCTTTAAGGAGGGGGTGATGAAGATGATTGGTTATGGTGAGAGAGGGGGGGTGGGGCAGGCTTGCGGAATCAGGCCTGGCCCTCTTCCTGCTCCTTGCCGTCCTCTTTCAGCAGGCTGTCAATCTTTTCGATATAGTCAAGCGAATCGTCGAGGTAGAAAGCCAGTTCGGGAGTTTTTCGGAGCTGATAGCGCACCTTCTGAGCCAGCTCATAGCGGATGGTCTTGGCATTCTTGTTGATGCTCTCAATCATCTCGGCCGACTTGCCCGAAGGGAACACCGAAAGATAAGCGCGGGCAATGCTGAGGTCAGGCGACACGCGCACTGCGCTCACCGACACAAGAGTGCCGTGCATCTTGGCCGTCTGCTGACGGAAAATTTCGCTTAATTCTTTCTGAATCAGTCGGGCTATTTTGGCTTGTCGAGTAGTTTCCATAATGATCTTGAATCTGTTTGGGGGTTAGTTTATTAATCAAACGCTCACCCGGCCGTTTTGGGTCGCAAAATTAGCAAAAAAAACTGAAACACCTTGCACCCATGTTGCCGCGATGAAACGGTTAAGGCAGTGGATGTCATCTTTTTTTTGCGCCGCCCGCGGCCGGATTAAAGACCGTCAACAGGGACAGGGAGCATCCCCCCGCACGGTGGATGCCCCTGTCGACTGATCGGGGGGATGCCTTTCGGCCTTTCTCCGAGGTTGGAGCTTTTGGGAATTTCAGATTGGGTGGAGAAAGACCTCCGGGGGAATTTCCCCCATTCCGGGCGCGCCGGTCGCGACTGCGACGAGCCCGAGATTTGTTTTTGCCAACCACCGAGTGTTCCTTAACGATTTATTTTTTGAGTGGTTGACGATGCAAAGTTAGAGCCGGATTTTTCGAATAAGCGGACATCCTGCGGAAAAGTGCAAAAAATTTGTCGAGAAAAATTATTTGCCTACCTTTGTACTAACAAAGCTGTTAAACATCATTGTTTATTCATCACATGGCACAGCAAAACACAGAACTAAAAATACTCGAAGCCGCTGAAAAGGAGTTTCTTACCCGCGGATTCAATGCGGCCCGCACCACCGCCATCGCCATGGAGGCGGGGGTGACTCACGCCATGCTTCACTACTATTTCCGGTCAAAAGAGAACCTGTTTGAGAAAATAATCAGCAATAAAATGTCGTCGCTCGGCGAGCTCATGCTCGGCTCCATAGCCGAGTCAGACCTCCCCTTGTTCGACAAAATCTCCGCCGCCGTGGTGAATCATCTCGACTTCATCTCGGCCAATCCCCTGTTGCCCCAATTCTTCATCATAGAGATTTATTCAAGCCGTGAAAGGATGAAATTAATGGCGGAGGCGCTTCAAGCCAGTGCCCGGCAAACCCTTGCGCGCCTGCAGCGTGACATTGACGAAGCCGCCCGGCGAGGAGAGTGCCGCCCGGTCAACGCCGGGATGCTGATGCTTGACATTGTGTCGCTCAACGTGTTCTCCTTCCTGGTTCAGCCCGTGGTGGAGAAAGTGCTCCCCGACCTCTTTAATGACCGCGAGCGCTTCATAGAGATGCGCAAGCAGGAAAATGTGGAAACCATCATGCGAAAATTAAGAATATGACCCGACTCCTCTCACTAATCATCACCCTCGTCTGCGCCGCCGCCACCTGCGGCGCAGAGCCACTCACACTTGAGCGCTGCCTTGAGCGCGCCCGCGAGAACTATCCCAAAATCAGTGACTACGGATTGACCGACAATCTCACCGAGCTGAACCTTAGCGAGATTAACCGCGGGTGGCTGCCCCGCCTGGAGCTTTACGCCCAGGGCACGGCGCAGAACGTTGTGCCGGCCTTTCCCGACGTGCTCCGCAACATGCTCGCGCAGAACGGATTTGACCTTAAAGGCATGTCGAAACTGCAATATAAAGCCGGCGCCGAGCTGCAGCAGACCATCTGGGACGGCGGCGCCTCCAAAGCGGCCCGACTCACCGAGCGCGCCTCAAACGCAGCCTCCCGCGCGGCCCTCGATGTGGAGCTTTACTCCGTGAGGAGCCAAGTGGAAAGCCTTTATTTCGGCATCCTGCTCATGCAGGAGCAGATGCGCCAGACACTCTCCACCATCACCCTCCTCGAGGCTGACCACCGCCGCATAGAGTCAATGGTGGGCAACGGCACCGCCATGCAGAGCGATGCCGACATGGTGGAGGCGCGCACCCTCACCCTGCGCCAGAACCTGGCGCAGGCGCAAACCGCCATTGAAGGCTACTATGAAGCGCTGTCAGTGTATGTGGGAGAAGATGTGGGCGGCCGAGAGCTCATCTGCCCCTCCGCCGAGATGCCGGCCGAGACCACCCCGGCGCGCCCCGAGCTGACCCTGTTTGACAAACGCCTGGAGCAGAACCGAGCCCGCGAGAGCGCCATCAAAGCCACGGTGATGCCGCGGGTGGGCTTCTTTGCGCAAGCCTACTACGGCTATCCCGGCTACAACTACTTTGAGAGCATGACCAACCGCGCCCTGAGCTTCAACGCCCTGGCCGGAGTGAAAGTGAGCTGGACGCTTGAATCGCTCTACACCCGCGGCATAGCGCGCAAGAAACTCCAGCTTGACTCACGGCTCATTGACACTGACCGCGAGCTGTTTCTGTTCAACACCCGCCTGCTCACGGCTCGCCAGCGCGCGGCCATTGACGGCATGCGCAAGGTGATGGACGATGATGCCCGCATAGTGGAGCTTATGGGGAGAGTGCGCCATGCCGCCGAATCGCAGCTTGAAAACGGAGTTATCGACGCCACGGCCCTCCTGTCGAAAATCAACGACGAGAATCAGGCACGCCTCAACTCCCTCTATCATAAAATTCTCCTTGTTCAGAACATCTATCAACTCAAAAACACTCTTAACCGATGATAAAGAAGACAGCCTGTGTGATAATGGCCGCAGCGGCCCTGCTCGTGTCGTGCACATCGCATCCTGACTATGACGCCACGGGTATTTTCGAGGCAACCACCGTCACCATCTCCGCAGAAACGGCAGGGAAGATTCTCACCCTGACCCCCTTCGAAGGCGACAGCGTGATTGCCGGCACCCCCATAGCGCTCATTGACACCTCCATGCTCGCCCTCCAGCGCATGCAGATACTCACCGAGCAGCAAGCCACCACCGCCTCCGCGCCCGACATCGACGCCCAGGCCGCCGACCTGCGCAGCCAGATTTCACATCAGAAAAGCGAAGTGGAGCGCCAGCAGCGCCTGCTTGCCGACGGCGCCACCACCCGCAAGCAATTTGACGACGCGCAAGCCCAGCTCCGCACCCTCACTGACCGCCTGCAAGGCCTCCTCTCCTCACTGGGCAAGAGCCGCAACTCTATCACCGACAACGCCGCCGCGCTCCATTACCGCCGCGAGCAGGTGGAGGACCAGATTTCCAAAAGCACCATCATCTCACCCCTGACCGGCACCGTGCTCGTGCGCTATGCCGAGCCTGGCGAGTATGCCACCCCCGGCAAACCCCTTCTGAAGATGGCTGACCTTGACCACATCTACCTCCGGAGCTATTTCACCGCCGAGCAGCTCGCCCATCTGCGGATAGGCCAGAAAGTCACCGTGGTGGCCGACTTCGGCGGCGATGAACGGTTTGACTATCCCGGAGAGATCACCTTCATAGCCCAGGAGAGCGAATTCACCCCCAAATCAATCCAGACCCCTGACACCCGCGCCAATCTTGTGTATGCCGTGAAGATAGCCGTCAAGAACGATGGCCGGCTTAAGCTGGGGCAGTATGGGGAGGTGCGCCTATGACCCCGGTGGTAGATGTGAGGGGCGTAACCAAGAATTACGGCACTCTCCGCGCCCTTGACGGAGTGAGCTTCAGTGTGGCGCCCGGCGAGATGTTCGGCCTGATAGGCCCTGACGGGGCGGGGAAGAGCACACTCTACCGCCTTCTGGCTACCCTCCTTGTCCCTGACACTGGGAGCCTCACAGTGCTCGGCCTCGACACCGTGAAGGACTACCGCGCCCTGCGCAGCCGCATAGGCTACATGCCCGAGCGCTTCTCGCTCTATCCCGACCTCACCATAGCTGAAAACCTCAACTTCTTCGCCTCCATATTCGGCGTGGACGTGAAGCAGAACTATGACCTCATAGCCCCCATCTTCAGCCAGCTTGCCAAGTTTCCCGACCGCCCGGCCGGCAAGCTCTCCGGCGGCATGAAACAGAAGCTGGCCCTGAGCTGCGCGCTCATCCACCGTCCGCCGCTTCTGCTGCTCGACGAGCCCACAACGGGCGTTGACGCAGTGTCACGCAATGAATTCTGGGACATGCTCGCCTCGCTGCGCGATTACGGGATAACCATCATGGTGTCAACCTCCTACATGGATGAAGCCACCCGCTGTGACCGCATAGCCATGATTGACCACGGGCGGATACTCCGCACCGACACCCCCGCCGGGCTTGTGGCCGGCCTTGACGAGAACCTTTACAACGCCGCCGCGCCCGACATGTTTCGCCTGCTGGAGGCGCTGCGCCGCCTCCCTGACGTGGCCGATTGCTACACCTTCGGCGCCACGCTCCACGTGGTGGCCGCCCCCGGCTTCAACCCCGCCGCCGCCCTTGCGCGGCTGAAAGAGATGGGGGTGGAGGGCGCCACCATCTATCCCGCTCAGGGGGTTATTGAGGATCTATTTATTAAACTGACGCGTAATGAACGGTAATGACACCGCAATCTCCGTTAACGAGCTCACAAAGAAGTTCGGCGAATTCACGGCGGTTGACCACATAACATTCAGTGTGCGCAAAGGGGAGATTTTCGGCTTCCTCGGCGCCAACGGCGCCGGCAAAACCACGGCCATGCGCATGCTCTGCGGGCTGAGCTATCCCACCTCCGGGAGCGGCACCGTGGCCGGCTTTGACATTGCGAGCCAAGGAGAGCAGATTAAGCGCCGCATAGGCTACATGAGCCAGAAATTTTCGCTCTACGGCGACCTCACCGTTGAGCAGAACCTGCGCCTCTTCTCCACCATCTACGGTCTGAGCGACGCCGAAATCAAAAGCCGCATGGCCGCCGTGATGGAAGAGCTTGACATGAGCGGGATGGCACGCTCACGCGTGAAATCGCTCCCTGTGGGGTGGCGGCAGAAACTGGCCTTTGCCGCCGCCACGATTCATAACCCCGACATAGTGTTTCTCGACGAGCCCACGGGCGGAGTTGACCCGGTGACCCGCCGCCGCTTCTGGGAGCTAATCTATCGCGCATCGTCAAGAGGGATGACGGTGTTTGTCACCACCCATTATCTTGACGAAGCCGAGTATTGCAACCGCATCTCCATCATGGTTGACGGGCGGATTGCCGCCCTTGACTCACCCGCGGCCCTCAAACAAAAATTTCACGCAGAGACCATGGATGCGGTGTTTCGCATCGTGGCTCAGGACGCACAACGCTCTGAATAACATGAACATCATAGGCTCCCTGATAAAGAAAGAGGCAATCCACATTGTGCGTGACCGTCGCACTATGATTGTAACCCTTTTCATCCCGCTGGTGCTACTGCTCCTGTTCGGCTTCGCCATCTCCACCGAGGTCAACAATGTGAGAGTGGTGGTGGTTACCGACCGCCACACCGACACCTCGCGCGCCGTCAGCCAGGCCCTGGCCGTCAACAGCTACTTCTCCTTCATGGGCATGGCCCCCGAGGCGATGGTGGAGCCGCTGCTCAAAGAGGGGAAGATTGACGCGGCGCTGATTCTGCGCCACGATGGCGCCTCAATGCCTCACCAGGTTATTGTGGACGCCTCGAACCCCTCGGTGGCGCAGGCCGCTGTGGCCTATATTAACAGTGTGGTGAGCCCGCAGGTATCCACCGCTCCCGCCATCATCACCCGCACCCTCTATAATCCGCAGATGAAGAGCTCCTACAACTTTGTGCCCGGCATCATGGGCATGATTTTTATCCTCATTTGCGCCATTATGACCTCCGTGTCAATTGTCCGGGAAAAGGAGACCGGCACAATGGACCTGCTTCTGGTGTCGCCCGTGCGCCCCGGCGCCGTGATTGTGGGCAAACTGGTGCCTTACTTCTTGCTGTCGTGCGTCATCCTGGCCGTGATGCTGACCATGGCTTACACTGTGCTGGGCATTCCGCTCTCAGGCTCGGTGGTGAGTGTGGTGGGGGTGTCGCTCCTCTATATAGTGCTGTCACTGAGCATCGGGCTGATGGTGTCGGCGATGGTCGACACCCAGGTGTCGGCCCTGATAATCTCGGCCATGCTGTTTCTTGTGCCGGTGATAATGCTGTCAGGGATGATATTTCCGGTTGACAATATGCCCGTGGCGCTTCAGGGAGTTTCGTGCATCATCCCGGCCCGATGGTACATCTCGGCCATGCGCAAGCTCATGATTCAGCAGATACCCGTGACGGAAGTGGCCACCGAGGTGGGGGTGATGGTGCTTATGACAGTGGTGCTGCTGGGAGTGCAGCTCCGCAAGTTCAGCTCAAAGAAATAGGTTAAAAAGTCCAAGATTATGCAACTCAGAACACTCGGCGCCCTGCTGCGCAAGGAGTTAGTGATGATACTCCACAATCCGCTCATCCCCAGGATGATTGTGGCCCTTCCGGTTATGGCGCTACTGGTGGTGCCGTTGGTGGCCACGTTTGACGTCAAGAATGTGGAGGTGGCGGTGGTTGACGATGACCACAGCCAGCTGTCGCGCCGCATTGTGGCTGACCTTGACGCCTCACCTGAGCTTGTGGTCACGGCGCTGCCGCCCACGCATGCCGAAGCCATACAGCTCGTGGAGCAGGGGAGGGCCGATGTGGTGCTCTCCATCCCACTCCATTTTGAGCGCAACCTCTCGGAGATTGACGTGGAAGCCAACGGCGTCAATGCCACCAAAGGGATGCTCGGCATGCAGTACGTGGTCAGCTCCGTGGGCTCCACGCTCCGCAATGTGGCCCGCGAGCAAGGCCGTGACGTGGCGGCCGACGATGCAAGCGTGATTTACCGCTTCAACCCCACGCTCAACTTCCGCCACTATATGGTTCCGGCCCTGATGGTGTTTCTGGTCATCATGATATGCGGGTTTCTGCCGGCCCTTAACCTCGTGAGCGAGAAGGAGACGGGCACCATCGAGGCTATGAACGTCACTCCGGTGAGCCGCACGGTGTTTGTGCTCTCCAAGCTCATCCCCTTCTGGGTCACGGGATTGATTGTGGTGACCGTGGGCATCATCATAGGCTCGACGGTGTATGGCGTGGTCCCCGCGGGAAGCCTCGGCGGCATCTATCTGGCAACGGTGTTGCTCAGCCTTGTCATGTCAGGCCTGGGAGTGACGATAGCCAACAAATCGGCCACCATGCTCCAGACCATCTTCGTGATGTTTGCCTTCATCATCATCTTTCAGCTCATGGGCGGCCTGCTGACCCCCATCGGGTCCATGCCCGAGTGGGCTCAGTGCCTCACCTATGCCATTCCTCCGCGATTTTTCAACGAGATAATGCGCGCCATCTATCTCAAAGGCGCCGGTTTCGGCGAGCTTCGCAGCCAATTCCTCTGGCTCACGGTCTATGCCATTCTGGCCGTGACCTGCGCCGCCGTCACTTACAAAAAACGCTCCGGCGGCTGATTAGCGGAAGATTTTTTTGGAAGGTTCGGGGATTTTTGGTTAATTCGCGGGATAATGTCTAACTTAAGTAGTAGCTTTGTGTTATGTGTCTTGCGGTCCCCGGAAAAATTGTAGCCATTGATGAGAGTGACCTCTTTCGCATGGCCGTTGTGGACTTTCTCGGTGTAAGGCGAAAGGTCTGCATCGACACTGTCGACGCTTCGGTGGGCGACTATGTGGTGGCGCATGCCGGCATTGCCATCTCCGTGATGGACACCGAGATGGCTCTGGCCACGATTGCTGACCTTGAGCAGATGACAGAGCTGCGTGAACGAATCCACAATGGCGATGGAAACTCTGAGTCCATGTGACCCCGCCCCCTGGCGCGATGCCCGAGCCATGCGCGGCCTGCTTGACAAGATAGCGGCCCGCGTGAGCCGGCCTTGGAGCATCATGGAGGTGTGTGGCGGCCAGACGTGGACCCTCTCGCGCTACAGGCTCGAAACGCTGCTTCCCCCCGAGGTGAGGATGATTCACGGGCCGGGCTGCCCGGTGTGTGTCACACCCGCCGAGGTGGTTGACGCCGCGGTGACCATAGCCATGCGCCCCGAGGTGATATTATGCTCATTTGGCGACATGCTGCGTGTGCCCGGCACATCCGGGTCACTGCTCCGCGCCAAGGCCGGCGGGGCTGATGTGCGCCTTCTCTACACCCCCCTTGAGGCGCTGACCATAGCCCGCGATAACCCGGGGCGCCAGGTGGTGTTCCTTGCCATAGGCTTCGAGACCACCACCCCCGTCTATGCCCTCCTGCTGGAGAAAGCCCGCAAGCTGGGGGTTGAAAATCTGTCGGTTATCACCTCGCTGTTCACCGTGCCCCCTGCCGTTGAGGCCCTGCGTGCTGACCCTGACTGTCGCATCGACGCGCTGCTGGCGGCCGGCCATGTGTGTGCCGTCACCGGTCTGGAGCCTTACCATGACCTGGCGCGCAGTCTTGCGATGCCCGTGGTGGTCACCGGTTTTGAGCCCGTGGATATGCTTCTGGGCATCCTCCGCGCCGTGGAGATGCTGGAGGATGGAGCCTCAGGAGTAGATAATGCTTATGGCCGCGTGGTGAGCCACGACGGCGCCGTGGCCGCCCGGCAGGCTGTGGAGAGAGTGTTTGAGCCCACTGACAACCTCTGGCGTGGCCTGGGGCTGATTCCCCGCGGGGGTATGAAGCTGCGCCCTGATTTTGAACAATTTGACGCGCTTAAGCGTTTTAATGTAAGCACACCCGTGTCGGCCGTCGCCTCACCCTCGGAGGTTTGCCGTGCCCATCTGATAATGAAGGGCTTGGAGCAGCCTGCTGACTGTCCCTGCTTCGGGCGGCAATGCACTCCTGACAACCCTGTGGGTGCGCCGATGGTTTCGGCTGAAGGCGTGTGTGCGGCACATTACCGTTATAATAATTAGTCACGTTTCATCATTATGGCATCTTCCGGCTGTTGCCCCTTACCCGACCGACTCACCGACACCGTGGAAATGGCCCACGGCGGCGGCGGAAGAATGACGGCCGAACTCATAGCCGGGGTGTTTGCTCCGGCCTTCTCCAACGATTTCCTGAACCGCCGCCACGACGCGGCTCTGCTGCCCGAGCCTGACTGCAGGCTGGCCATGACCACCGACACCTTTGTGGTCACCCCCCTGTTTTTCCCCGGTGGCTCCATCGGTGACCTTGCCGTGAACGGCACTGTCAACGACCTTCTCTGCGCCGGTGCCACCCCGCGCTATCTCTCATGCGGCTTCGTGATAGAGGAGGGCTTCCCCATGGAGTCGCTCCGACGCGTGGTTGCCGACATGGCCGAGGCCGCGCGCCTGGCCGAAGTGGAGATTGTGACGGGCGACACAAAGGTGGTGGAGCGCGGACGGTGTGACGGCGTGTATATCAACACCTCCGGCATCGGCTATGTGCCCCACGGCCTCGATATTGACCCCGGCGCTCTGGCTCCGGGCGATGTGATTATATGCAGCGGGCCCGTGGGATGTCATGGAATGGCCGTGATGTCCGTGCGCGAAGGCCTCGAGTTTTCATCGCCCATCAAGAGCGACACCGCATCGCTGGGCGATATTGTCCATAACCTTCTCGATGTGGTGGCGGCCCCCAAGGTGCTCCGCGACCCCACCCGCGGCGGCCTCTCCTCAACTCTCAACGAGCTTGCCGAGACCTCAGGCGTAGACATTGAGCTTGATGAAGAGGCAATCCCTGTTGACCCCGAGGTGCGCAGCGCATGTGAGCTGCTGGGCCTCGACCCCCTCTATGTGGCCAACGAAGGACTGATGCTAATAGCTGTGAGCGCCGATGAAGCCGAGCGAGCCCTCGCCGCAGTGCGCCGCAGCGCCCACGGCTCCCGCGCCGCCATCATTGGCCGCGTCCAACCTACGGCCCCCGGGCGCGCCCCGGCAGTGTGGCTCCGCATGCCGCTCGGGCAGCGCCGGCGCCTTGAAATGCTCTCGGGCGAACAGCTTCCGCGAATCTGCTGACACAAAATCTCCTAACCCATAATCCCCCCTCTCATTCGGATGACCTTCTACGAAGAACTCAAAGCCAAAGGCTACACCCGCCGCCAGTTCCTGAAATTCTGCGGCATTATGGGCGCCTTCATGGGCCTCCACAAGACCGGTGTGGCCCAGATTGTCGATGCTCTTGAGACTAAAGAGCGCGTTCACGTCATTTGGGAACATTTTCAGGAATGTACCTGCTGTAGCGAATCATTTATTCGAGCCTCTAACCCTCTGGTGGGCAAGATTCTTCTGGAACTCCTGTCGCTTGACTATGACGACACGCTCATGGCCGCTGCAGGCGAAGTGGCCGAAGCCACCAAGGCCGCTTCCATGAAAGCCAACTATGGCAAATATATCCTCTGCTGCGAGGGCTCCATCCCCACAGGCTCGTTTGGCTACTGCACACTGGCCGGCCGGTCGGCCGAAGAGGTGTTTCGCGAGGAGGCTGCCGGCGCCGCCGCCATCATAGCGTGGGGCAACTGCGCCTGCTCAGGGTGTATCCAGGGAGCGCATCCCAACCCCACGAAGGCTCGCCCCATCCACAAGCTCATCACCGGCAAGCCCGTGATTAACGTTCAGGGCTGTCCTCCGATTGCCGACGTAATGGCCGCCGTGCTGGTTTATTACATCACCTTCGGACGCATCCCCGAGCTCGACGGCATGGGGCGCCCCAAGATGTTCTATGCCCGCCGCATCCACGACACCTGTTATCGCCGCGCCTTTTACGACGCCGGCCTCTTTGTGCAGAGCTTCGACGATGAGAACGCCAAGAAAGGCTACTGCCTCTACTATATGGGCTGCAAGGGTCCCAACACGTTCAATTCATGCGGCATCATAAAGTGGAACGAATGTATCTCCTATCCCATCCAGAGCGGCCATCCCTGTATTGGCTGCGCCGAGCCGGGCTACTTTGACCAGGAGCCGTTCTACGAACACATTCCCTCCGTGCCCGGCATAGGCATCGAGGCCAATGCCGACAAAATCGGCGCCGCGGCAAGCGTGCTGGCCCTGGCAGGGGTGTCGGTCCACGCCATCGTGACCAACATCCAGAAGCGTAAACTCATTGATAACAACACGGAATACCCCGTTAAAGACGACGAAGTAGATGGAATATAAAGTAGTGGTTGACCCCGTGACCCGCATCGAGGGTCACCTGCGTATGGAAGCCGTGGCCCGCGACGGCAAAATCGTGGACGCCGTGAGCACCGGCACTATGGTGCGCGGCATAGAAATCATTGTGAAGGACCGCGATCCCCGCGATGTGTGGGCCTTTGTGATGCGAGTGTGTGGAGTGTGCACCTCAATGCACGGCCTTTCATCGGTGCGCTCGGTGGAGAATGCGCTTGGCATTGACATCCCCTTTAACGCCCAGATGGTGCGCAACATCATGCTCGGCACGCTCAACACCCGTGACCACCTGGTGCACTTCTATCAGCTTTCGGCGCTTGACTGGGTGGACATTGTGAGCGCTCTGAGCGCTGACCCCAAGGAGGCCAGTGACATTGCCCGCACCATCGGTCCGCTGAGCGCTTCCTACACCCCCTGGGGCGAAAATTCACCCGGATATTTTGCCGACGTGCAGCGAAAGGTGAAGCGCTTCCTGGAGGTGAACCCTGACAACAATCTCTTTTCCACGAACCGCTGGTGCTGGGGGTCGAAGCTCTACAAGCTTCCCCCGGCGGTGAACCTCATTGGCCTTGCCCACTATCTCCAGGCCCTTGACTTCCAGCGCGAGATGTGTAAAATCCAGACCATTTTCGGCGGCAAGAATCCTCATCCCAACTATCTGGTGGGAGGCATGGCCTGCGCCATCAACATGCAGGACCCCAATGCCATCAACATGGACCGCCTTGACTTCGTGAACCGCAAAATTGAGGATATCACGGAGTTTGTGAATCGCGTTTACCTGCCTGATGCCATCGCCATCCTCTCGTTCTATCCCGAGTGGGCGCGCGTGGGCGGCGGCCTGCGCAACTATCTGAGCTACGGTGACTATCCCATGGGCCAGATGAACGAAACGGACTCTTACCTCTCCAAGCGCGGCATTGTGATGAACCGCGACATCACGAAGGTGGAAGAGTTTGACCCCACGGCTCTTGATGGACTGCAGGAGTTTGTGAACAACTCATGGTACAAATATTCCGTGGGCAAGGACAAGGGCCTCCACCCCTCCGTGGGCGAGACCATCCTTGACTACACCGGTCCCACCGAAAAGTATGACTGGCTCGGCCCTGACCAGCCTTACAGCTGGATCAAGACTCCCCGCTATAAGGGTCAGCCCATGGAGGTGGGACCCCTGGCGCGCCTGGCCGTTAACTATGCCGCCAAGGATGCGGGCCTCGTGGAGCTGGCTGACGCCTCGCTGGCACGCTGGCAGGAGATGGCCAACAAGTTTAACAATCAGGACTGCGGCCTGACCTTCGACTCATGGTTCTCCACCGCGGGCCGAATGATTGCCCGCGCCGTGGACGCCGTTCGCGCCGCCGACTTCATGCGCACCTCCTACGATGCCCTGATCAATAACATCCGCGGTGGCGACGAGTCAATGTTCAACTCGGCCAAGTGGGAGCCCTCATCCTGGCCCCGTGACTGCAAGGGCTACAGCCTCAACGAAGCCCCCCGCGGCGCCAACGCCCACTATTGTCACATCAACAATCGCCGCATTGTTAACTATCAGATGGTGGTTCCCACCACCTGGAACGGCTCGCCGCGTGACCCCATGGGCCAGCGCTCCTCATTCGAGGAGAGCCTCATCGGCACCCCCGTTGCGGGCATGGAGCAGAACAATGCCGAGATGACCCTCGCTATCATCCGAACCATCCACTCGTTTGACCCCTGTATGGCTTGCGCCGTCCACCTCTACGACGAAAACGGCTCGGTTATTCACAAAATCAATGTAGAAAACCAATGAAAGTACGTCGCAGAAACCTGCGGGAGGTGTATGTGTGGCAGCTTCCCGTCAGGTTCTTCCACTGGATTAACGCCCTGGCCATCGTGGTGCTCTGCATCACGGGCTACATCATCGGCGATCCCCCGGCCATACAGCATAACACCGAGGCCATCCACAACTACTGGTTCGGCTATGTGCGCTTCACCCATCTTGCCTTCGGCATGATATTCGTGGTCAACATTCTTTTCCGCGTCTACTGGGCCTTTGCCGGCAATCACTTTGCGCGGTGGAACAATTTTGTGCCGCTCACCAAGACACAGTGGAAGAGCATCTTCGAGACCCTCCGCGTGGACATCCTGCTGCTCACTGACAAGCCTGTGTATGACATAGGCCATAACTCTCTGGCCGCCACCACCTATCTGGGCCTCTTCGTGCTCTCGATGGTCCAGGCCGCCACCGGCTTCATGATGATGTTCGTCACCACCAATAATGTCATGGAACCGCTCACCACCTGGGGCCTCGAGCACATGAACGGCTTCTTTGTGGTGCGTGAAATCCACCATTTCCTGATGTGGGCATTCGTAATCTTCATGATTATCCACGTCTATCTTGTGTTCTATCACGACTATATAGAGCGCTCTGGCATAGCCTCGTCAATGATTGGCGGCTGGAAGTTTATCCGCGCCGACGTGATGGATATTTATGAGCGTAAGATAACCGAAAACGTCTGCGACCGTCTTGACAAGCATGACCCCACCGTTGACGAGATTCTTTTCAGTGACCAGGATGGACTCGACGAAGGAAACCCCTGACACTCTGATTCTCGGCATAGGCAACTATGTGCTGCAGGATGAGGGCTTCGGCGTCCACGCCGTGAAGCGCCTGGCCACTATGGAGCTTCCCGAGGGGGTTGACATCCTGGACGGTGGCACCGCCGGCCTTCACCTCATGGGCAATCTCCGTAGCTACAGCCGCGTCATTGTGATCGATGCCGCGCTTGACTCCTATCCCGTGGGCACGGTGCGCCGTCTGCGCCCCTCGTTCGGCGAATTTCCCCCGCTGGTCACCGCTCATGAAATAGGCCTCAAGGACACTCTTGAAGCGATGCAGCTCACAGGCTTCTGCCCTGATGTGGAGCTGGTGGTGTGTTCGGTCAAGCGCTACACCCGCCTCGGCACCGACCTCAGCCCGGAGGTGGAGGCGGCCCTGCCGCGGGCCATCGAGGCCGCCCTTGAGGCGTGTCGCCCCTGATTTCTGCATCATCCATCTATTTTTTACTCTGCGGCCGCGCTGTGTCATCCAGTGCGGCCGCATTTGCTAATTTTTTTGCAGGATGTGCGAAAAAACTAAAAAAAAATAACTAATTTTGGGCCGTTCTATTGCCCGTAGTAGAGATTTCGGGCTTTCACGATTTTTTCTTACCTTAATTCACCCTAAAAACATTTGCATGCTTCGCAAGAAATTGCTGTGCCTTGCGGCACTGGGCGCATCCTCGCTATGGGCGTCCGCTGATCTTCCTGTAAAGATTCAGAACACTTCAAACGGTCAATTTGCTGACTCCGACATTTATGTTGCCATCATCGGCAAGCAAGGTGACAGCTCCATCTATTATGACCTCACCGCCACGGCCAATCAGGGCCGCTGTGTGGTCAATCGTCTGGATGAGAGCGTTAACCGCCTCCACAAGGACGGTTACAACGATTGGGATTATGCCGACGTGTTCGTTCCCCTGTCGCAGATAAAGGATCACACTGTCTATCTGGGCGACACCCACGCCTGCCGTATGTTCTTCTCCTTCAAGTCGCCGATGTATCTCCACGCTTTTGCCGACGGAGGCTACACGGGCGCTGACCTCAACAACCCCGGCGACCCCAATGCCGACATCCGCTGGGAGCTCGTGGAGTTCACTTATGAGCCCGGATTTGAGGGCGTAGGCCAGATTTGGATTAACACCACCCGCGTTGATGCTTTCCAGTATCCCATGGGTCTGGAGCTTTACTCGGCAGGTAACCGTGCCGGCAGCACAGCCTACATCCAGCGCGGCGAATACGTTAATTATCAAACCGTCATTGACCGTTGGAACGCCAACTACGGCAACACCATCTTCGCCAACTGCTACAACAATCCCATCGGCAAGGACAATCTGGGCGGCATCATCAAGCAGCCCTCAAAGGTGGCCGCTCTCAAGCAGTCCGACATCTTTGCCGAATATATTAATAAGGTGTGGGACTATTTCCGCTACAACACCGCCAACATCCGCATGGGTGTGCTCGGCCGCTGGGAAGGCCGTGTGGACGGTGACCGCTTTGTGCTCACCTGCGTGGAGGGTAGCTACTGGCAGCCCGGCAGCCAGGCCATTATCTATTGGAAGCCCTCAACCGAGGACGCCATTGAAGGTGCCGGCGCTTTTGCTTCAGGCAATGCGACTGACCTGACCGTTCAGGCAATGTTCTGCGCCGCCTTTAACCGCGGCCAGGTCCGCACCACCACTGACCTTCAGGACTGGGACCCCGACAATGGCATCCGTCCCTTCCAGGGAGGCACCGAATTCCCCTGCAACGAGTATGTGAAGTTCTTCCATGACACCGCCATCAGTGTGTCAGACGGCAAAACCTACGCTTTTGCTTACGATGACACCTTTGACCAGAGCGCCACAAGCTATTCCACCGCGCCTCAGAGCGCCGTGGTGAGCGTAGGCGGCTTCAACGGCACTGTCGTTACCCCTCCTGATCCCGTGCAGCCCGAGCCCGCAAACGTTCCCGCCGCTCCCGCTCCCTCAGTTAACGGCTCGCTTGTGAAGAGCCTCTATTCAGGCAGCTATTCAACCATCGCTCCTGAATTTATGGTTGGCGGCTGGGGCCAGGCCACTCAGGCTTCTATTGTGCCCTGCGACGGCAACGATGCTTACCGCATGACCAATTTCAATTATCTCGGCTTCCAGATTTCGCCTTCTGATGGCCGTGTGGACGTGTCGGACATGGAGGTTTTACACCTTGACCTCTACGCTCATGAGGCTATGACCCTGCACCTGTATCCCATCTCGTTTGACCCCACCGTTGACGACAATGGTGTGGAGCTTCGTCTGGAGGGTGGCCGCTGGAACTCATTTGACCTTGACCTGAACCAGTTTGACCGCGTGAACTTCGCCAACTTCGCTCAGCTTAAGTTTGACGGTGGTAATGGCCAGACATTCTACATTGACAATATCTTCTTCTATCGCCGCCCCGTTGTGGCTCCCGTTCCCGCCGCTCCCGCTCCCTCAGTTGACGGCTCGCTTGTGAAGAGCCTCTATTCAGGCAGCTATTCAACCATCGCTCCTGAATTTATGGTTGGCGGCTGGGGCCAGGCCACTCA
>JAAVCF010000020.1 GCA_014802445.1 Bacteroides sp.
CACCTCTTCCCATCCCGAACAGAGAAGTTAAACCTTGCCACGCCGATGATACTGCGAAAGTGGGAAAGTAGGTAACCGCCCCCTCCGGCGCCCGGACAACCTCCGGGCGTCATTTTTTTGCCCCTCCGGAAAGTTAGCGGTGGTTGAGGGCTGTCCCGGCATTCCCTATGGACGTGTCCGGGTTAAACACAACGGCGCCACTCCGTCTATTGACGGTCCGCTAACGTATGTAGGGGCGGCCGTTCGGGCCCCCCGCCCTCAGAGTCAAATTACCTTCGGAGGGTGTGTTTGCGGGTGAGTTTTGTCGCGGAGTGCGGCGCCCAGAACGAGCGCCCGCTTTGGTTTGCGGTGGTGTGTGTTGTCACGGAGTGCGGGCGTGCATGCATTTTGCGGGTGATGATGCTTTTGACGCGCCTGGCAATGTGACAACAATTATATTATAATAACCGAAGGAGGCCTCTCTAGGAGGCCTCCTTCGGTTGTGTTATGAGGGTGGGATTAGTCGCTCAGGATGTTGGATTTTATCTGGTCTACGATGTAACGCACGTGGTCGTCAGTGACCCAGGGACCGGAGGGGAGGCATATACCCACGGCGAAGAGCGATTCGCTGACTCCGTTAACGTAGGCCGGCGAGTTGCGGTAAACGGGTTGCTTGTGCATCGGTTTCCAAAGCGGGCGCGTCTCGATGTTGGCGGCGTTGAGAGCCATTCTGAGCGCTTCCACGTTGTCGTTGGGCTGACAGTCAGTGGTGGCTGAATCAGAGAGGTGTGTCACGCCGTTGGCACCTCCCACGGCGCCCGTTATCACCTGCTTGTAGGCATTCTCCTGGCCTTTTACTTTCACCGAGGGGTCAATGGTGGCCGTGCAGAGCCAGAAGTTAGAGTCAAATTCAGGTCCGGGATTGGTGTGCATGGTTATTCCGTCGACGTCGCGCAGCAGTTCCTCATAGAGCGCCTGAATGTGGCGGTGATGGGCGAGATAGTCGTCAAGAACGGTCATCTGAGCGCGCCCTATGCACGCTGAGATGTTCGACAGGCGATAGTTGTAGCCTATCTCTTCGTGCTGATAGTAAGGATAGCTCTCGCGGGCTTGGGTGGCATACCACATTATCTGCTTACGCGCCTCTGCGTCGGGGCAAATCAGGGCTCCGCCGCCGGAGGTGGTTATCATCTTGTTGCCGTTGAACGAAAGCGCTCCGTAGCGTCCGAATGTGCCGAGCACACGGCCGTCAAAGCGTGAGCCGAAGCCTTCTGCAGCGTCCTCGATAACAGGGATGTCGTATTTAGCGGCAACGCTCATGATGGCGTCGATGCGGTAAGGCATGCCGTAGAGGGCCACGGGGATGATGGCTTTAGGCTTATGTCCGGTTTTGGCTATGCGGTCAGCTATCGCTTCGTCAAGCAGCTGAGGGTCCATGTTCCAGGAGTCACGCTCGGAGTCAACGAACACCGGGGTGGCTCCGAGATAGGCCACGGGATTGGTGGAGGCGCAGAAGGTGAATGACTGCACTATCACCTCGTCGCCGGGCTTGACGCCACAGGCAATCAGGGCCAGGTGAATGGCGGCTGTGCCTGACACCAGGGCGGCCACTTTCTTATCCTCACCCACAAAGTGCTCGAGCGCGTGCTCAAACGCGTCGCAGTCAGGGCCTAAAGGCACGGCCCAGTCCTCGGCGAGAGCGGCTTTTATGAAGTCAATTTCGCGGCCGCTCATTTTCGGTTTGCAAAGTAGGATGCGTTCCATCAGTTGAGAATGTCTTGAGGTTCGAGGGGTGTGTAAGGGCCATCCTTCACTTCGAGGATTGCCGTGGGCTCAATGACGTCAATGCCGTGCCACTGCCCGGCGGGAATGTGGACGCCGTAGTTGCCCTCGGCCGGGTCGAGAAGATGGCGCTCGGTTTCAGCACCCGTTTCGTCGTAAAAAATCACGTACATCCTGCCGCGGATCACCGCATAGGTCTCGGCCGTGTGGCGATGACGGTGAATGGGCAGGATGGTGCCGGGGAGAAGCACATTGATAAGTCGCTGTGCTTTAGCATCGAGGCTGTCGTGAAGATTATAGTTCATGCGCAGGCGCGGCGATGCCTCAGCCTTGGCGGTGATATCATCCAGAAGCTCGTTATTGATTATCATGCTCTGAGATTTTAGAGGTCAAAAAGGCATGCCGCACAGGACGCGCCGTAACAACAAGCAAAATTAGCGAAAATTCACGTATCTCCGGCCCATCAGGGAGCCATATTATTAGCGTAGCGGTGGTTTTGAAGCGGACTGCGGGAAAACGAGAGTCACGCCGAGTCAAGGAGGGGCTTGCTCCATCGTGACCTAGCGTGACGAGGATTTTCATAGATTAGGAATGTCAGAATTTGTCAGAATCGTCGGAGGAGTTGAAATAGCCTGTGCTGAGAGAGCACTTAGGCACGTCGGCCTTTATCTTGCTGAAGAAAATGTTGCGTGAGGCGCTTTCTTTTGCAAACATGGCCGCAGTGGAATCGTCGTCGGCTTCAAATGCCAGGCAATTGTCAATTGACATAGAGCCGGCCACAGCATCAACATCCTGATTGGCACCGATATATGTGAACACCCATCCCTCCTCTTTAAGGGCTTCAACAAGGCTCTTGATTGCTTTGCCGTTATATTCGCGCGAGGCATTCTCATAGCCGTCAGTGATAATGGTTACAAGCACGAAGTCATCTTTTGCCACATGACGGCGCAGCTCGGTGATTCCCCGGCCCATGGCATCATAGAGCGGAGTGCACCCTCCGGGGCGATACTGTTCGGCGGTAATGTCGATAGCTTTCGCGGCCGGGGTGTTGCTGTAGATTTGATTATAGTGGTTAGAGTCAAAGGTGATTAGTGACACAAAGTGAGCTTGGTCAGAATGACGGGTTTGCGCGCCTCGGATGGTCTGCAGAGTTTCGTTGACACCGGAGAGTGCGGCACGATAGATTGACTCCATTGATCCGCTCTCATCAAGAATGATAAGATTGTGAATGCGCTTCATGGCTGACTCATTGGCGGGGGTGGTGGAATTGTTGTTACTCATTGTCGGTTGGAGTTTGGTTAATAATAGGGTTCTGTTGCCAGATACCCTGACCGACGGTTGGGTAAACACTAAAATCCAATTTTTTTTGCACGATGACCCGGACTTTTTCAGTCCAGTTGCTTCAAGAGCTCCATGCAATGGCGTCCGAAGGGGGTGGAGGAGTCGTGCTCGGCGAGCTGCCTGAGCACTTTGACGGCGTCGCTCCGGCGGTGAAGCTTCAGATAGGCAACGGTGAGGGCCCACCCTGCCTGGCGCACAGCGTCAGCGCTGCCTGTGCCTTCGCCGGCCTCGATAAGGCACGTTTCATAGCGCGCCTCAAGCCGGGGTAGCGCATTTTTCAGCATGGTGACCGAAGCGGCCGACACGTCATCAATCTCCACTGATGGTGTGGGCATGTAGGCTGAGCTGGCATAGAGGGCGCTGTCACACAGCTTATTGTCAAAAGAGTGTTTGGCGGGGATAAGAACAGCCAGAATCACAGCCGCAGCTGCTATTGCGGCCGCAATCCACGGCCTCAGTGCCGACAGCCGGCTGCCATGAGATGACTTAAGCGGCTCCAAGGGAGCGGAATTATCATCATCAAAACCATCACATGACTTATACATAAATGACGCAGTAGGCTCCATGGAAAAATTAATCTCAGACATTGATGAGCAACGGTTCTGCTCCACATAGGCGCCATCGAAAACAAGCTCCTCAAACTCCTCATCGCTCATGCGGCGCATGGCAGCCTCGAAGTCGGCATTGTCCTGCTCGGCCTCGCTAATCAACCCGTGGATGATGAGGTTGTCAATGTGTCTGTCAAGGAGATTTTCGTTCATGATTGTGAGGTGTTAATCCAAAATGCCGAGCCGGCGCACGGCATCCTTAACTCGGTTTTTTAACCGGGTCATACACCGATGCATCGTTGTGATGGCACTGCGCGACGTTTTATAGTTCATCGACTCGGCAATCTCTGTCATCGTGAGCTCTTCAAAATAGTAGAGCTTCAGAATCTTGTTGCACGGATCCGGGATATAGGTCAGCTCGGCGGCAAGCACGGCCTGGAGTTGCAAGTCATCATAGATTGACTTTTCCGCCTCCTTCGTTCGGAGATATTCATTCTCAAAGTCCTGACGGTTAAACCGTTCGTCATCAATCGAAGGGATGTTGACGCGCCGGGTGGCTACCTTGTTGGCCTGGTTCCATCCCATCTTCAGGATGTAAGCCTTCCATTTTGTTCCGGGAGCGACCATGCCACGACGGATATTATCCCTCACATCAACCCACACGTCAGCATAGATGTCCATAATGTCGTCATAGTCAATGGAGAAATTACTGCGCAGATAGTTGATGAAGAGCGGCTTGAGCTCCTCAAAATACTGATGGACTATGTCGTTGTAATCGTAAGGCATTGACATTGCGGGAAAGCTCTCCACCTCTGCAAATATAGCAAATAAAAAAGTATCTCCGAATTATGCGCTCTGACTGTGGATGGTCATTGCTCCGAGCCGTTGGGGCTATCAGCCGGAGCGGGAGCGACAGGCTCGATATAGAGCACTAATTCGCCATAGGCAATCTCCAGCTCGTCAAACAGATAGCGGAGGATAGTGAGCTTATTGCGATTGTTTGCATTTTTCCAGAGATAGAATCCTTCTCCAATTTTATGATACCTCTTTTCGTCTTCCTTCATGACGCGATGAACCCACACGTCTTTTTGAGCAGCGGCTTCAAGAGCATCAGGATATCTCCGGTATAACTCCTTAACGACACCAATCAACATATCAACCCAATAGGTTTGCATATGTTCTTCTCCTAACAGGCGATAGCCTATGAGCCCACGGTTAGTGGGGTTGAAATCTTCCTGGTCAAGAGATACTTCTTCCTGCGGTTTGGGCAGAGGCTTGAATGCGCTTGCAGGAAGGGGATAGAGAGACAGGAGTTTGCTCTTGATTTTGTTGGCTCTATGTTGCAGGCTGTTCAAGTTCCATTCATCATATGCCACAAGCTCTTGCGTGAGACGGTAGATGGAGCCTTGATAACCGTTGATAAACTGGCCGTTCATCATCTTGCCGTTCTTTTTGTCGTTAAAAGGATTGTTGCTCAGTTCAGAGTTTACTCCTGTCAGTGTCAGATTGGCAAAGGTGTGGAGGTATTGAGCGTGAATTGTTTCCGCATCATCACCCAGTTCTTTTCGCCAGATTGGGGTCAACGTCTGAGGCATGATATGCTCAATGGTTGCTTCGCCATTCATCATATGCTTCTTGACATCGATGAATTCAGTGTGATTGAAGTTCTCAAGTCTTTCGAAAAGGAAATGCTGAGCGGCTTTGGGCATCTGGTAGACGTTACGCGATAATATGGCTTCCGAGAACATCTCATCACGAGGAATACGGAAATTGCCTTCACGACGGAGGATGTGGTAAGCCAGGATTTCATGATAGGGCAGTGACAACTGTTTGCCTGCCTTCTCATAGTCTGAAACAGAGCGCAGGACATCCCTATGAAGAGCGCAGAAAGTCTGGGTCAGGGAGTTGGACGACATCGAACAAATTATTCGGCGCGCAAGATAGCCTTCCACGAGATCAAGGACTTTCCAAATCTCATTCTCGCTGAATTGATTTTCAATAGCGTACTTTATAAATGAGATTAGGAACACATTTATGACATCAGTTTCAAGATTGCGCAACTGAGCCATCTTTTTGCTCAGCCTATCGTTTTTAACCCATTGGTCATCCTGTAAAAGCGAGATTTGTGCGGTGTTTATCATCTGATAATAACGCACATAGTCAAGCATGGAGGATAATTCAGTTATTCTGTCGCGGCCTTCCTGGGCCATATATTTTTTCCAATGGAAATACAGGCCGTTGAGTTTGATGGGGCGCAGCAGATTGTCTGAAATAGTTATG
This sequence comes from Bacteroides sp., assembly GCA_014802445.1. Classification (GTDB taxonomy): domain Bacteria; phylum Bacteroidota; class Bacteroidia; order Bacteroidales; family Muribaculaceae; genus CAG-1031. The sequence continues at coordinate 5,931 of JAAVCF010000020.1, forward strand.
TAGTCGCGGAGGAACATGGTGGGGGAGCCATTTGTTGCCGTCTGAATCTTGTGCCAGTACTCCTTAAAGCATTCCTCTTGCTGGGCAGGAGCCAGTGACATCAAAAGATAATTGCGGATTTTATCAGCTTCTTCCAAGGCAAGCCCCGTGGAATTAAGACTTTCGAAAATTAGTTGCGGGTCATCGTCATTGTCAAGGTCGATGCAAATTACCTGCAAACGGTCTACGACATTGTATAATTCATCAAACGTGAACGGTTGCGGAGCCGTTGTCAGCTTCTCATAGAAACAATTAAAATTCTGCGTTACCTTTGAGGAGCTGATGAATTGCTCGGCATCAAAAGTAAACAGACGTTCATATGCCAAGCGATCCTGCTCAATGGGTAAAAGCTTGAATTTGTAGGTTGGGTGAGCAGCATATTTGGCAGTCAGCATAGTCTCGGTGGTTTGCTCCAAAAGGCCTTTTTGAACGCATTCCATTTTTCCATCTCTTACAGCCTTGATTGCTGCCAACATCAGCAAAGAAGTTGTGGTGAGACGTTGCTGACCGTCTATTATGAGAAGATCGCGACTGGAACCGGCAGGTGACGTAACGATTGAACCAAAGAAATGGTGGCTTCGCTGACTGTCTTTAAGCTTCTCAAGATCGGCGAAAAGCTGATTGCAATTTTCAATCTTCCACGCATAGTTTCGTTGATACACCGGTATAACCAATTGTGTGAGCCCGTTACCCCACACTTGTTGCAATGGCATTGCGGTTCCTTTCATATACTATAGTTTAGGATAGTTCTTGATTATGATATTTCCACTGTGTGGCATATTGTCAGCTCCAGAGAGCGCGACTCATCCGAAGCAATCAGTGCCTTTATATCGCCAATAGTCATCATTTGCAAATATACAGTTTTTTAAGGTATTAGGCAAGATGCCATAGACATTATTATATCTATATGACCACATTCCCTGCGATGCAATTAGCATGGATTAACCGGGGCAATATATTAAAGCGGTTGTTAAAATCTGCTTATGGCATTGCAGAGCTGGAAGCCTATGCTCGCCAACTGCGCTGATTATCCGCTAAAGAATGGGCCCATTTCAAGCAGGGGTCACAAGCATGTTGCGCCAAGTTTAGAAACTGTGGAAAAACTTATGATACAAAATCCATGGTAACAACATAAGAGGATGGAATTTGGTGACACATTGGTGACACATTGGTGACACATTTACCGCAAAAGGGCATTGTTTCCCTCCATATGTCCAATTTTACCTCTAAAATAAACGCAAAATGGCACCGCAAAATCAGTATTCTTTTTGCTGATTCACAATGCCTTAGCTTGGATGGTCCCAGTGGGGAAACTCCACTTTCTCAATATCCTTACAATCAAAGATTTATCCTTGATACTTTCGTCAACTCCAACATTCGCTCCTACGGTCGATTGCATAGCTTTTCATCGTGTTTCTCTGCCGAAGCCAGCGGAATAAGCCTTGTCATTGCTCGCAAGTGCTCTCACTTCTCATCTGCAAATATAACGCGATTCGCACTGAAATAGTATTGGGTAGATAATTTCAGATCCAAATATTATTCCAATTATTTTCTTGGGAGACTCCATTTAGAGGATTTGGAAAAATAGTGGTATGCATTTTTGTAGCCGTTCCAGATTTTCCTTCAAGCCAAATTGAAATTAGTCCCACATCTCCAGATGGCTTAACATGTGGCTTGTCCTTTCCACAATTTGTGAGATACCAATATTCAGATGCTACTATTAAATCA
>JAAVCF010000021.1 GCA_014802445.1 Bacteroides sp.
CCCCAACCTTGGCAAGGTTGTGCTCTACCAACTGAGCTATTTTCGCATTATGTCAAAAAGTCAGTGACAAGATATTTTAATGTTCTCTTTGAGCGAAAAACGGGACTCGAACCCGCGACCCCAACCTTGGCAAGGTTGTGCTCTACCAACTGAGCTATTTTCGCGTTGGGCAATCACCGTCTCTGTCAATTGCGATGCAAAGGTATGGGTTATTTTTGAACCGTGCAAATTTTCGGAGCACTTTTTTCAAAAAAATTTCACAGCCTGACGGGTCATGAGGGGAGCTGAACGGTGAGAAGCTCAGGGAATGAGTCAATTAACGCATACGGGCGGCGCATTTTCAGGAGGCGGCCATTTTGGGCTCCGTAGGTCACGGCAATGGACTGTGTGGAGGTGTTGCGGGCCACTTCGATGTCATAGATGGTGTCGCCGACCACAAATGTTGACTCCGGGGAGGCGCCGAGGCGCTCCATGAGGTGGTTGACAATGTCAGGTGCGGGCTTGCGTCGGCCCACCATATCGTCGGCGGCCCAGGCATCGATGAGGGGGGTGAGGCCGAAGTGGTCAAGGAGCTCCTGAAAGTCGGCGGATTTGCGCACGGTCATCACGCCTATGCGGGAGCCGCGAGCGCGGAGGGTGCGGAGGGTGTCGATGACTCCGGGGAAAAGGCTGGAGTGAGCCAAGGTGAGGTTATGGTAAAGGGGATGATACATTTCCACGGCCTCACGCTGAACGGAGGGGTCGTCAATGCCGGTGGCGATGATGAATGTGTCCTCAAGGCGCATGCCGCTCATGGAAGCAATATGGTCAGGGTCAAAATCCTCCACTCCTATCATCTCAAGAACCTTGAGCTTACTTTCAAGAATTTGAGGACAGGTGTCGGCAAGCGTTCCGTCAAAATCGAAAATATATGCAGGTGCTGTTGATTCCATAACGGTGCAAAATTAGCACCGCAGGCGGGAGGGCGGAACGGTTGCAACAAAATTGCAATAGCAATTTAACGCTCTTGCGACAGCAGGAAAAGCTGAGATGGATCGAAGCGCGGCAGGGGGTAGACGGTGAGGGGTGCAGAGGGGAGGATGCCGGCTGATGTGAGGCGCGAGGTGATGGTGTGGAGGGCGCGCTCGGGGGTGTTGTTGTCGTTGCTCAGGTGGCAGAGAAAGACGTGGGAGAGTGAGGGGGAATAGATGTCGGCGAGGAATGAGGCGGTGACTTCGTTGTCAAGGTGGCCGCGGGAGTCGATGATGCGGTGCTTGAGATATTCGGGATAGCGGCCGTTGAGGAGCATGGGGAGGTCATAGTTAGCCTCGATCATGATGTAGTTGGCGCGGCGCATGTAATAGTCCACGCGGGGTGTGATGCATCCCAGGTCAGTGGCCACGGCAAAGGTGTGGGCTCCGGAGGTATGGGAGATGAAGAAGCCAACGTTGTCGGTGCCGTCGTGGCTCACGTCGAAGGGGGTGATGGTGAAGTTGGCGAGGGAGAACTCGAATTCCTTGTAGACGGGGCGATGATAGTCCTTTATGCGGCGGGAAATGTTGTGTCGGCGCAGGAGGCCCGTGAGGGTCTTGGGGGTGCAGTAGAGACCGATGTGGGAGTTGTGGCGCAGGAGGGCGTAGGCATAGCGCACGTGGTCACTATGGTCATGGGTGAGGATTATGCCCTTGACGGCGTTCATGGAGATGCCGTGGTTACGGAGAGTGGCGACCACCGTGGTGGCGTCGACACCGGCATCGATGAGGAAGCCGCCTTCACGGTCGCCCACGTAGGCACAGTTGCCGCTTGAGCCGCTGCCCATGCTCATGAACATTATAGGCTCGGGATGGGCCTGGGAAAGCGCGCGGCGCTGCTGCTCGTCGGCCATGCGGCGGGCTGCCTCGTCAATTGCGGGATGGACGGGTAGCGGAGCGTCGGCCAGGGGAGCGTCGAAGAGCGACGGGTGATTGTCAGTGAATGATATGCGCGCTTTTTTCATCGTGAAGGGTTATTTATACAGGAGGAATATGCAGGGGCGCTTTGAGATGCGCATGGGATTGCGGGCCCACTGACTGAGGGGACGGGTGATGATGGTCTGAGAGGGTCCGGTGATGTCGGCAGCCACGCAGAGGCGGAGATGACCGGGGAGGGTCTTGACGAGTTCGGCCAGAAGGCGGTCGTTGCGATAGGGTGTCTCGATGAAAATCTGAGTCTGGTCACGCCGCTGAATCATGCGCTCCATCTCACGGAGGGCTGCGGTGCGGGCCGAGGCGTCAATGGGGAGATAGCCGGCGAATGCGAAGCTCTGGCCGTTGAAGCCCGAGGCCATGAGCGACATGATGATGCTGGATGGACCCACAAGGGGAACCACGCGGAAACCCTCGCGCTGGGCTATGGCCACGATGTCAGCTCCGGGGTCAGCAACGGCGGGACATCCTGCTTCTGAAATCACCCCCATATCATGGCCCTGACGGAGGGGTTCGAGCATGGCGGGGAGCTCGGCAGGGAGAGTGTGGGTGTTGAGGGTTGAGAATGTGAGGGCGTCAATGTCAATGGCGCGGTCACAGCGCTTGAGGAAGCGACGGGCCGTGCGCTCATTCTCAACGATAAAGTGGCGCAGGCGGCGCGTGATGTCAATGTTGAGCTGCGGGATGACGTTGGCCACGGGGGCGTCGCTCATCGTGGAGGGAATGAGATATAGTGATGGGGAATCAGAAGTCGTCGAGTCCATATTCCTTGATTTTGCGGTAAAGGGTGCGTTCGGATATGTTGAGCTCACGGGCGGTTGCCTTTCGGCGCCCGGCGTTACGCTCCAGAGAACGGCGGATGGTTTCGCGCTCTGTTTCCTCAAGGGTGAGCGATGATTCAGGAGCCGGCGCGGGGGCAGGTGCGGGCGTCGGCGGGGGGGAGGTGTCGACAGTGGTGTAATGCACCAGGGCTGTGGAGGGCTCGGGGGCCTGCGCGGGCTCCACGGGGCGGGGAGGAGCGAGGACGGCCCGAGGCGACTCGGCGCGGTCAAGGCGCTCGCGGAGGGTGTCGACCTCGCGGCGCAGGGAGAGAATCATGTTGAAGAGAATCTCGCGCTCGGCGTCGTAGCTATGGGCCGAGGAGGAGCCTGCTGAGGCGTTACACACCGGGATGGTGGAGGCGTCAGGGAGATAGGCGCGCACATCGTCGGCGGTGATATCGTTGCCGGCATCGAAGAGACACAGCTGCTCGATGACGTTTTTGAGCTGGCGCACATTGCCGGGCCAGCGATAGGCCATGAGCTCGGCGCGTGCGCCCTCGGAGATGGTGATGGCCGGGGTGCGGTAATGCTCGGCGAAGTCAGCGGCAAACTTACGCGCCAGCAGGGCAATGTCAGAGCCGCGGTCGCGCAGCGGGGGCACGGCAATGCGGACTGTGGAGAGGCGATAGTAGAGGTCCTCGCGAAATTTGCCTTCGGCCACGGCGCGGGCCATGTCGACATTCGTGGCTGCCACAATGCGGACGTTGCTCTTCTGGACGGTGCTTGAGCCCACCTTGATGAACTCGCCGGTTTCAAGCACACGAAGCAGGCGCGCCTGAGTGGTGAGGGGGAGCTCGGCCACTTCGTCGAGGAAGATAGTGCCGCCATCGGCTTCCTCGAAATAGCCTTTGCGGGCGGCCACGGCACCTGTGAAGGCACCCTTTTCATGGCCGAACAGCTCGGAGTCAATGGTTCCCTCGGGGATGGCGCCGCAGTTGACGGCAATGTAGGTGGAATGCTTGCGGGGGCTAAAATGGTGGATAATCTTGGGGAAAAATTCCTTACCCGTGCCGCTTTCGCCCGTCACGAGCACCGAGAGGTCAATGGGCGCCACACGGATGGCACGGGCCACGGCCTCGGTGAGCGCCGGGGCATTGCCGACGATGCCGAACCGCTGCTTGGCCTGCTGGACCTCGGGGGATATGTTGGCAAAGGAAACTTCCATTCCTGCGGATTATTTAACGTTGCGGAGGAGATAGGTTTGCTCACGGAGCCAGAGGCCGAACTCTTCAAGCGAGCCCTGATGGAGCTTCTGCTCCTCAGGGGAGATGGGGCGGCCAATGGTGACGTGGATGGTGGAGTCATGCTTGCGAAACACCTCGGCGGGGAGGCGGAGAGTGCGGAGCTGCCAGGATATGCGGCCGAGAATGTTGAACCAAGCAGAGTTTGAGCCGTGGAAAAACACGGGGATGACCGGCACATTACACTGCTGGATGAGGCGGATGACGGTGGGCTGCCACTCGCGGTCCTCGAGCTGCAGGCGCCCGTTGAGCTTGGAGACTGCTCCGGCGGGGAAGAAGCCCAGTGGATGGCCGCGGCGCACCTGCATGATGGCCTCCTTGATTCCTTTCATTGACACGGCTTTCTTGGCGGGGTCATCGCTGGCCAGGGCATCGACGGCAATGAAGTTGCGGCGCATGCCGGAGATGTGGTTGAGAATCATGTTGACCATCACCTTATAGTCACGACGGCGCGAGGCTATGATGTTGATGAGCGAAATGCCGTCGAGGGCTCCGAAGGGGTGATTGCTGACGGTGATGAAGGCACCCTCGGGAAGATGGTCAAGCACCTCGGCATTGTCAATGCGGAGCGAGATGTTGAGGTCAGCGAGCATGCCGCCGGTCACTGCGGCGCCGTCGGGCTTGAGATAGTTTCGGGTGTGGAGCCAGTTACATTTGTCAATTGAGAACCAGCGCATCAGCGCGCCAACAATCTTTCGATGTCCTTTGAGAAAAGGCGCCACTGACACAATATCGTCATAACCGAGCACTTCGGCCTTGAGTTCGGAATTCGTGGTGGAGTCCATAGGGTCAGAGTCAGTTGAAGAATGCAAAATTAACAATAAAATGCGATGATGATGAACCGCGGAGAGGGAATTTTTGTTACATTTACACATTCAACTATCAAAAAATCTTAACAGCGAGGGATGCCGTAAGCATTACGGGCGCCCGGATGCAACATTAACAAAACTCAAAACCAACAAAAACTTATGGCCAATTTTTTCAAAGAATTCAAGGATTTTGCCATGAAGGGCAATGTGATTGACATGGCTGTCGGTGTGATCATCGGCGCTGCTTTCGGCAAAATCGTGTCATCATTGGTTGACGATATCATCATGCCCTTGGTTGGCGTGGCCACAGGCGGCATGAACTTCACCGACTACAAGTGGGTGATCCAAAGCGCGGTGATGAATGGTCAGGAGATTGTGAAGCCCGAGGTGACAATGAACTGGGGCTCATGGATTCAGACAATCGTTGACTTCCTTATCGTGGCATTCTGTATTTTCGTGGCCATCAAGTTTATCAACAACCTTAAGAAGAAGGAGGAAGAAGCTCCCGCAGCCCCTGCCGAACCTTCTTCCGAGGAAAAACTGCTCACTGAAATCCGTGACCTGCTGAAAGAGGATGTGACCCGCAAGTGATCACCCCCAAGCAGGAACAGCACACTCACAACGGCGCCCCATCATCAGCTGATGATGGGGCGCTGTTTATTTTTGTAACAGAGGGTTAAACATCTATAACGGGCAAACCGACGGTGTCTGATGGCGTTAGAGTGATAGACTAACCTAAAAAACACCTCATAACTATGGACAGAATCATTAAACTCGCTGACCTGGAGGCTGCCGTGGCCCGGGCCTATGAAGACAACAAATCATTAAAGGAGGGCGCTGCGGATGCCCGAGTGAAAGATGAGAACGCCGGACAGTTCGGGATTGCCGTGGGATTGACCGACGGCTCGCTTATCGTTAAGGGCGACAGCGATGCCAAGTTCGTGATGGGCTCGCTGTCAAAGATTCCTCTTGTGGCGCAATTGCTGAGCCAATACGGCGCGGAGGAGCTGCTCAAAAAAGGCGGTGCATGCTGCTGCAAATGCAAGGAGAAGGGCAAGAAGCCTGATGTGCCTCTGAGCCTGCGCGGCGTGAGAGCCGTGAGCGCCGTGGAGCCCTCAAATGACCCTGAAGGAAAGTGGGACATCCTGCTGAGCATGATGGAAGCGCTGATGGGCTCCGCTCCCGAACTTGACGACAAGGCCTACAAGGAGCAACTGCGCATGAACGCTGAGGCCAACGTGGAGAACGCTATTGCCGAGGCCGGATTCTACCTCTATGACGACGCCAAGATTGCCATTGACACCTATTCGAAGCTGCAGTCAATGAAGGTTGACGTGAAACAGTTGGCAACAATGGGTGCCACCATCGCCTCCGACGGCGTGAATGTGGTAACCAACGTGCCTGCCTTTGACGGCAAGTTGGCTCAGAACATTGTGGGCTTCATGACCGCCCATGGTCTCCACAAGATGAACAAGCCCTGGCTTGTGCGCGTGGGTGTTCCCGCCAAGGGTGGATTTGGCGGCGGCGTACTCGCCGTGGTGCCCGGTGTGATGGCCGTGGCAGCGTTCGCCCCTGAGCTTAACGAAGTCGGCGTGAGCGCCAAGGCATCAAAGGCCGTGGCCGAGATTCTGACCTCGCTTGACATCAATGCTCTTGCAAGCGCAAAGGTCAAGATTGAAAAGTAAACTCTCCGAAAGAAGACATTAAGCGTCAGGCGCTAATCCCACGATTGCGGGGATTGGCGCCTGACTTCTAATAACACAAACGAAGGAGGCCCCGCTACGAGGCCTCCTTCGTTTGCGATAATTGTAATTGGCGTCACATGGCCAAGCGCGTCAAATTCCACCGCAAACCTACATCCGCAAAATGTAGGGGCGCCCTTCTGGGCGCCCGCACTCCGCGACAAAACACACCCGCAAACACCCCCTCCGAAGGTAATTTGACTCGGAGGGCGGGCGGCCCGAACGGCCGCCCCTACATACGTTAGCGGGCCGTGGACACCATGTTATAACTATCTTTACCGAGCCACGGAGTGGCGACGTTGTGTTTAACCCGGACAGGACCGTAGGGAGTGCAGGGACAGCAATCCCCCAAGCAAGAGCCGCTGCGCGGCGATGTCGTAAAACCTCTCCCAACGAAAAGCCGCCGACCCATACGTACTTACCCTGGTGCTTCCGCACCCCTCGGCGACACCCAACCGCAAACCTACGTCCGCAAAATGTAGGGGCGCCCTTCTGGGCGCCCGCACTCCGCGACAAAACTCACCCGCAAACACCCCTCCGAAGGTAATTTGACTCGGAGGGCGGGCGGCCCGAACGGCCGCCCCTACATACGTTAGCGGCCCGTGGACGGACGGAGTGGTGCCGTTGTGTTTAAGCCGGACACGACCGTAGTGAGTGTCGGAACAGCCCCCAACCGGCGCTAACTTTCCGGAGGGGGCAAAAAAAATGACGCCC
>JAAVCF010000022.1 GCA_014802445.1 Bacteroides sp.
GGGCGTCATTTTTTTTGCCCCCTCCGGAAAGTTAGCGCCGGTTGGGGGCTGTTCCGACACTCACTACGGTCGTGTCCGGCTTAAACACAACGGCACCACCCCGTCTGTCCACGGGCCGCTAACGTATGTAGGGGCGGCCGTTCGGGCCGCCCGCCCTCCGAGTCAAGTTACCTTCGGAGGGGTGTTTGCGGGTGAGTTTTGTCGCGGAGTGCGGGCGCCCAGAATGGCGCCCCTACATTTTGCGGACGTAGGTTTGCGGTTGGGTGTCGCCAAGGGGTGCGGAAGCACCAGGGTAAGTACGTATGGGTCGGCGACTTTTCGTTGGGAGAGGTTTTACGATATCGCCGCGCAGCGGCTCTTGCTTTGGGGATTGCTGTCCCGGCACTCCCTACGGTCGTGACCGGGTTAAACACAACGTCGCCACTCCGTGGCTCAGTAAAGATTGTAATAACATGGTGTCCACGGGCCGCTAATGTATGTAGGGGCGGCCGTTCGGGCCGCCCGCCCTCCGAGTCATATTATCTTCGGAGGGTGTTTTTTGTCTCGGAGTGCGGGCGCCCAGAAAGGGGCGCCCCTACAATTTGCGGACGTAGGTTTGCGGTGGGGTGAGTTTTGTCGCGGAGAGCGGGCGCCCAGAACGAGCGCCCCTACATTTTGCGGACGTAGGTTTGCGGTGGGGTGTTTTGTCACGGAGTGCGGGCGCCCCGAAGGGCGCCCCTACATTTAGCGGACGTAGGTTTGCGGGGGGTGAGTTTTGTCGCGGAGTGACCGCGCCCAGAACGAGCGCCCCTACATTTAGCGGACGTAGGTTTGCGGTGTGGTGTGTTTTGTCGCGGAGTGCGGGCGCCCCGAGCGGGCGCCCTACATTCTTTAGCGGGGCATCGGGCTCCCTGCCCGCAACGTCAACGGTATGTCTTAACAACCACTTTTTTACCTTGACGCAGTTTTTCTTGGGTGAATTGAACTAGTTTGAACCGATTTATTTTTGGCGCGGTATGTGATTGTCAGTACATTTGTGGCGAATTCGTTTTATGTAGTTGTAATTCTGTATGATAAAGTTACGTTCATGCCTTTTCTGTTTTGTGCTGTCGACTGCTTTTGCATCTGCTGAGTCCGGCTATACTCAGAGGGAAAGCAATGGCAAAGGCGAGGTGTTGTTGAATGTGGCCCAGGCTTCTGCCTCGGAGTCGAATGGAGGAGCTGAGGTAGAAAAATCTTCCGTAATAACGACTGGAAGTGTCGAGAAAAAAGGAGGTGTCCCGCCGGTGGTACATCCCAAGGAGGGAGAAATGTTGGTCCTTGCCGATGGTGTTAATATCAAACTTGTCGGCAAGTTGCAGAATTATTATGGCAGCGGGAGCGATGGCGATATCCTTTCGCCCAAAAGCGTTAATATACATCCTTCGGGGAAGAAGTTTTATGTGAATTCGTTGGAGGGAGGGAAGACACTGGTCTATTCGCTGCCTGCTCTTAAGAAACTGGGGGTGATTGATCACATATTTTCAGCTAAGGACTCGGCGTTGTGGGCTCCTTCATCCGGATTGTTTAAGTTTCGCCACTACACCAAGAATCTGGACACGTTTATGGGCAAACCGGTGGAGAGCGCATTCAGTCATGGAGGGCGCTATCTTTGGGTGCCTTATTATCGGCGTTCGTTTGATCTGAATGCACAGGATCCATCCGCTATTGCGGTTATTGATACGGAGACTGATACGATTGTGAGAATGATGGAAGCTGGTGTATTGCCTAAAATGGTGGCGGTTTCGCCTGATGGCAAAACGCTTGCAATTGCTCATTGGGGTGACAACACTGTGGGGCTTATTGATATATCCTCTTCCGAGCCGAAGCAGTGGAAATATAAAGCAAACGTTGTAATCGGCAGACAGTTATTTCATAATTTCAGTTTGACAGAATCGGTGGATCGAGATAGCAATACTGGAGAAGCGTTGCGCGGAACGGTCTTTTCGCCCGATGGTCGTTTTCTATTTGTTGGCTGCATGAGTGGCGGGGGAATAGCTGTGATTAATCTGCAGTCACAGAAATATGTCGGCAAGATTTTGGGATTAATGCCTAATGTGCGACATCTGGTCATTCGGGGCAATTGGCTATATGCAAGCATTAATAAATCGGGCCTGGTTCAGCGTATACCTGTCGGTCAATTGGTGGAAGTGGTTGAGTCAATGGATGGTAGCAATGTTGTGGTTTCCGGTTGGGAGTCGGTAAAAGTATCCGGGGACGCGCGAACTCTTGAGCTTTCTCCTAAGGGCGACTATATATTCGTGGCTTGTAATAGTGGGAGTGCGCTTTGTGTGGTTGATTCTACGATGAAAAGTCGTGGGCAGATACCGGCAGACTCCTATCCTGTCGGCCTGGATATTTCTCCGGATGGCAGATGGTTGATTACCACGTCGCAAGGGCGACAAGGTCATGGTGGCAACTGCGTCGATATCTTCCAACTGACCGGACTGGAAACTGATTTTATCTATGCTCCGGAGAACGAAGTGCCCCAACAACCGACAGATTCCAACGCTGTGCCTGATAAAGTTGCAACGAATGACAGTCTATCCCCTCTTAACGATCCGCAACTGCTATCAAAGATTGGAGCAGTGGTAGTTGTATTAGCATTGATAGCGGCCATCGGACTCGGTTTTCGTCATCGCAAAAGAAAGAATCATTAGGCGCAGTCTCCTTACGGATGTCAAGAGAGGTTTTCGTGGTAGGAGTGTCCCGGGATGCGGGGGGCGTTTTGGGGGCTGGAGTGTGCTTTTGATGGCAAAAACGTTAAAAATCGATTAGTTGTTTGTTAGTTTGCGTCAATCGGCTTATCTTTGCTAAAATTATATGAATAAACCAGTTGTTTTGTTACAATGATAAAGAAACTAATGCTTTCGGCTCTCGCCGTGACTTCGCTTGCTCCTGCGGCTATTGCGGCGGACTGGCTGGGCGATGACCACACGGTGACACTCAATGTGTTTAACGGAGCTATCTTTTATGACGGGTATGCAGGCCTTGACCGTAACCTTGAGGCTGATGCTGATGACGGAATTCTTCGCCATCGCAACTCTCTCTATGCAGTGCCCCTGACTGACGAATTCCTCTCTCAGATTGGCGAGAAGCTCGACGTGAGCGTTGTGGTGGAAGCGTGCTGTGACAACTACGACCGCATTGGCAACGTCAACCTGGCTCTCGTGCCTAAAGGCGCCGAGACCTACAACACTGCCGATGTGCAGCGTCTGGAGCTGGGCCGCTTCATTACCCCCTTCATGGACATGAACCGTCAGCCCAACCAGGTGCCTTACAGCTACTGGATGGACTATCTGAGCCCTATTCTGCGCGATGCCAACCTGCGCGCCGAGTATGACCTCTGGCTTGAGCTCGAGATTTTCGGTGTGCCCTACGCCGCTAACCAGCAGATTTCAGGCTGCGCCGGCCGCAACGACGTGTTTAAGGGCTACCTTGACTTCATTACCTCCGACGAGCCTGCTCCGCTGACCGAGAACAATGTGCTTGTGCCCATGGTGATGAAGAATCCCGAGTATATCCGCAACAACCTCAACAACTACCAGGAAGCTGCCACTGACGAGATTGGCAAGACCCGCAAGACCTACACCTTCACCGTGCCCCGCGACGTTGAGGATGCACAGATTGTGCTCATCACCTCCAATCACGGCGCCGACGTGAACGGCGAGGAGTATAACCGCCGCGACCACTTCGTGTATTACGACGGCGAGCTCATTCTCGAATACAAGCCCGGCCGCACCAGCTGCGAGCCCTTCCGCAAGTACAACACCCAGCGCAACGGCATCTACGGCGACTATAAGCGCACCGACCGTGGCTGGCAGAGCTTCAGCAACTGGTGTCCCGGCGACGTGATTGACAACCGCATCCTCCATCTGGGTCCGGTCACCGCCGGTGAGCACTCGGTGGTTATCGATGTGCCCGATGCAGTGTTCTACAACAACGACGGTGACTTCCCCGTGTCAATGTTCTTCCAGGGCTCCATCGCCGGCATGCTCCCCTCGAGCATCGACAGTGTGGAGTTTGATCCCACCGCTGTGTTCACCGTGAGCACCGATGGCCGCGTGATCAGTGTCAACACTGACCGCAGCGTGCTGTGGCTTGAGGTTCACGACATGGCCGGCCGCTGTCTCCGCCGTCAGGCCGGACTCGGCGACGTTGACGCCACCCGCTGGGCTGCAGGCACCTATCTTGTGACCATTGACGATGCCGACGGCTATCGCACCACCCAGAAAGTGGTTCTCAAGTAAGCACCATCACACGAAACCGAACAAACTGACAGGGGGCGCCGCTATGGTGCCCCCTGTTTTATGTGAGAGAAGTCAGAGAGAGAATCAGGGGTGCAGCAGCTCCACGAGCTTGCGCACTCCCTCCGTGGCCCGCATCTTGAGCACCGTCACTCCCGGAGGCACCGGCGCAGGATTGGGGTCGATATAGTAAACAGGTATCCCCTTGCGCACATAGTTGAGCAGCGCCGCGGCAGGGTAGACCACCAGCGACGTGCCAATCACCACAAAGATGTCGGCCTGCTCAGCCAGCTCCACAGCCATCTCGAAATTGGGCACCGACTCCTGAAAGAACACAATGTGGGGGCGCACCGGGTCGCCATGCTCATCACGAGTGTCAACCGACGTTTCCAGCGCATCCTTGTCGAGCTGATACACGCGGCTCTCATCCCTCATCGAGCGAATCTTCATCAGCTCACCGTGGAGATGGAGCACATAATTGCTGCCCGCACGCTCATGCAGGTCATCGACATTCTGGGTTATGACAAACGTGTCATACCACTTTTCGAGTTCCACGAGCGCCTTGTGGCCCTCATTGGGCGAAGCCTTCACCAGCTCCTTGCGGCGCTTGTTGTAAAACTCATGGACAAGCTCGGGATTGCGCGCAAAGCCATCAGCGCTCGCCACGTCCATCACCGGATAATTGTCCCACAGTCCGCCACTGTCGCGAAATGTGCTGAGACCGCTCTCGGCGCTCATGCCTGCGCCGGTTGATATGACCAATTTCTTCTTCATCATAGATTATATAGATTGAGGTAGAGGAGAGGGGGGAAAGCCCCCCTACGTAAGAATACAACAATGCCAACGATGCAAAGTTGGCTCCCGGCAGAGGGGATTACTGCTCGTTGACGGCGTCATACTCACGGTCCGACACCGGCTCCAGCCACACATTGTCAGTGGCCTCGCCCGGCACCGCAAAAGCCAGATGGGCAAACCATGAATCCTTTGCTGCGCCGTGCCAGTGCTTCACATTGGGCGGGATATTGATTACCGTGCCCGGCAGAATCTCCACCGCCGGCTTGCCCTCCTCCTGATACCATCCGCGACCGGCCACGCCCACGAGCATCTGGCCTCCGCCTTTCTCCGCCTTGTGGATGTGCCAGTTATTGCGGCAACCCGGCTCGAACGTGACATTGGCAAACGGAATCTGAGCCGAGGCCACCTGAGCCAGATAGCTATTGCCCGTGAAATAAGCCGCATAAGCCGTGTTAGGCTCGCCGATGGGGAAAATCATGGAGCGAGCAAACTCCGCCTTGGCATCATCGCCATGAATATCGTCGGCCCACACCTCCTTGGCCAGATTGAACGCCGCCCAAGCCTTGGGCCATCCGGCATAGAAAGCTATGTGAGTGATGATTTCGGCAATCTCCGTGCGGGTGATGCCATTGGTGCGCGCCGTCTGCAGGTGGTAACGCAGCGAGCTGTCAGTGATGCCCTGCGATATGAGTGAAGTGATGGTCACGAGGCTGCGGTCACGCAGCGACAGGAGGTCATTTCTGCTCCACACCTCGCCGAAAAGAATGTCGTCATTAAGCCGGGCAAACTCCGGTGCGAACTCGCCAAGCTGTTGGCGGCCCGCTGTCTGAACTATTTTATGCTGTGCCATAACTGGAGATAAAGATGATAAACTCAAAACAACTGATATAACAAAACGATTCATTGCTGTAAGATAAATAACCTTAATTGCGCGCTACGGCCGATGCCAAACCGCGTAGATGCAAAAATACGGAAAATTAATCACACATCCATGACATAATGCGTCTTTGAAAATCAAAAAGTTATTATCTTTGCATCAGCATAAACCATTTATTATCCATCCTTAACTCATAGAATCCTGATGCTAAAAAAGATTAGACAGGCAGTGGCGGTGATAAGCATCGTCATGGTCACACTGCTGTTTGTTGACTTTACCGGCACTGCTGCGCGATGGTTTGGCTGGATGGCAAAAATCCAGTTTCTGCCCGCCCTGCTGTCGGCCAATCTCGTCATTGTGGCAGTGTTGATTCTGCTCACCCTCCTCTTGGGGCGCCTCTATTGCTCCGTCATCTGCCCCCTCGGCATCATGCAGGACATTTTCGGCGCCGCCGGCAAGAAAGCCCGCAAAAACCGTTACAGCTACTCCAGGCCCAAGAGCATCCTGCGCTACACCATGCTGACCCTGATGGTGATAGCCATTGTGTTCGGCATCGGTGCCTTTGTGGCTCTCCTTGCCCCTTACAGCGCCTACGGCCGCATAGCCCAGACGATGTTAGCCCCCGTGTGGGCCTACGGCAACAACCTCCTTGCCTCATGGGCCGAAGCGCGTGACAGCTACGCCTTCTACACTGTTGACATCCTGCCCCGCGCCGCCCTCACCCTCACCGTGGCCGCCATGACGCTCATTGTCCTCGGCTACCTTGCCTGGCGCAACGGCCGAACCTATTGCAACACCATCTGCCCCGTGGGCACACTGCTCGGCTTCTTCTCGCGCTACTCATGGCTGCGCCCCGTCATTGACACCTCCAAGTGTAATGGCTGCGGACTCTGCGCGCGCAACTGTAAAGCCGCCTGCATCAACAGCAAAGAGCACACCATTGACCTGTCGCGCTGCGTCACCTGCTTTGACTGCATCAACAAATGCCACAAAGGCGCCATCTCCTACACCACACGCCGCGCCGCCGCGCCCGTGACAGCAGCCACCACTGACAGCTCACGCCGCCAGTTCATGGCCGTCACCGCCACCATGGCCACCGCCGCCGCCCTGAAAGCCCAGGAGAAAACCGTGGACGGCGGCCTCGCCACCATCGTTGACAAAAAGATTCCCGCCCGCAAAACCCGGATTGTGCCCCCGGGTGCCGTGAGCCTGCGCAATCTCACCTCCCACTGCACCGCCTGCCAGCTCTGTGTGTCGGCCTGCCCCAACGGAGTGCTCCGCCCCTCCACCGAGCTTGACACCCTCATGCAGCCCGAATCGTCCTATGAACGAGGCTATTGCCGCCCCGAGTGCAATCTCTGTTCTCAGGTGTGTCCCACGGGCGCCATCATCCCCGTGAGCCGTGAGGACAAATCCTCCATCCAGATAGGCCACGCCGTGTGGGTGAAAGCCAACTGTGTGCCCCTCACTGACGGAGTGGAGTGTGGCAACTGTGCGCGCCACTGTCCCGCCGGCGCCATCACAATGGTGCTCTCCAATCCCGCCGACGAGGAGTCGCCCAAGATTCCCGTGGTCAACACCGAGCGCTGCATAGGCTGCGGAGCCTGTGAAAACCTCTGCCCGGCGCGCCCCTTCAGCGCCATCTATGTGGAAGGACACGAAAGTCACCGAACAATATAATCCCCCAAGACCCTATGGAACAGAAATATATAAACCGACGTGACTTTTTGCGACGCCTCGGTCTCGGCGCGAGCGTAACCGGCCTGGCCCTTGCCGGATGTGAGCCCGCAGCCAAGAAGATTGCCGCCGACACTCACGCCCTCCCCGATATCCCCACCGACAAGATGACCTATCGCACCAATCCCAAAACGGGTGAAAAGGTGTCGATATTAGGCTACGGATGTATGCGCTGGCCCACTATCCCCGGCGAGAAAGAGGGCGAAGATGAGCTTGACCAGGAAACCATCAACCGCCTGGTGGACACCGCTCTGGCCCACGGAGTGAACTATTTCGATACATCGCCCGCCTACTGCAAAGGGCGCTCCGAGCATGCCACCGGCATAGCCCTTGCCCGCCATCCGCGCGACTCCTATTTCATTGCCACCAAGCTCTCCAACTTCGCCCCGCAGACGTGGAGCCGCGAGGCCTCCCTGGCCATCTATCGCAACTCCCTCAAAGAGCTGCAGACCGACCATATTGACTATATGCTCCTCCACGCCATAGGCGGAGGGGCCGACGCCATGAAGGAGTTCAACGCTCGCTACATTGACAACGGCATCCTTGACTTCCTTGTGGCCGAGCGCGAGGCCGGACGCATAAAGAACCTCGGATTTTCCTATCACGGTGATATCAAGGTGTTTGACTGGGCGCTGGCCAACCACGACAAGTATAAATGGGACTTCGTGCAGATTCAGCTCAACTATCTTGACTGGAAACACGCCCGCGAGCTCAACCCCCGCAACACCGATGGTGAATACCTCTACGGCGAGCTCGAGAAGCGAGGCATCCCCGCCATCATCATGGAGCCCCTGCTGGGCGGCCGCCTCTCAAACGTGCCTGACCACATTGCCACGCGCCTCAAGCAGCGCGAGCCCGAGAACAGTGTGGCCTCCTGGGCATTCCGCTATGCCGGCACCCATCCCGGAGTGCTCACAGTGCTCAGCGGCATGACCTATATGGAACACCTTGAGGACAATCTGCGCACCTACTGCCCCCTTAAGCCGCTCAACAACGAGGAGATGCAATTTCTCTACGACACGGCCGACCTCATGGTGCAATATCCCACCGTGGCCTGCAATGACTGCAAATACTGCATGCCTTGCCCCTACGGCATTGACATCCCCGCCATCCTGCTCCATTATAATAAATGTGTCAATCAGGGCAACGTGGCCGAGAGCAGCCAGTCGCCCAACTATGCCGAAGCCCGGCGCGCCTTCCTTGTGGGCTATGACCGCTCCGTGCCCAAGCTCCGTCAGGCAAGCCACTGCATAGGCTGCAACACCTGCGGGCCTCACTGCCCCCAGTCAATTGACATTCCCAAGGAGCTTCACCGCATTGACCAATATGTGGAGATGCTCAAACAGCAAACCGTGTGATGACCGTAGCCGAGCTTGCTGAAATCCTTCACCGCGAAAACTGCTCCTGCGTGATTTTCAATCACGGAGTGATTCGCCAGTGTCATCGCCGCGGAGTGGCCGACCTCTATCAGCTGCTCACCCGTGAGCCGGCCCTGCTCAAAGGCGCTCTTATTGCCGATAAGGTTATTGGCAAGGGCGCGGCGGCGCTGATGGCTCAGGGAGGAGTGAGCGGAGTGTATGCCGACGTGGCCAGTACTCCGGCGCTGGAGTTGCTCCGGCGGGCAGGCATCCCCGTGGAGTGCATCACCGAGACACCCCGGATTGTGAATCGCGCCGCCACCGGGCCGTGCCCCGTGGAGACACTTTGCGCCCCCTGCGCCACTCCCGCCGAGTGTGTGCCTCTCATCGCATCATTTTTGAAACATCTTAACGAAAACCCGTCATAATGCTGACATCCATCGCATCCCGCAATCTCACCTTCAGCCACCCCCGCACCTATGTGGCTGCCACCCTCTTCATTATCGGCAACATCCTGCTTCCCCAGCTTGTCCACACCCTCCACCAGGGAGGCCCCACATGGCTGCCCATCTACTTCTTCACCCTCATCGGCGCCTGCCTGTGCGGTTGGCGCGTGGGGCTGCTCACGGCTCTCGCCTCGCCGGTGGTCAACAGTCTGCTGTTCGGCATGCCCGCCGTGGCCATGCTCCCCGCCATCATCCTGAAATCCACCGTGCTGGCAATGGTGGCAGCCCTCGCTGTCCGCAAAGCCGGGCGGGTGAGTCTCGCCCTGATTGTAGCCATAGTGGCTTGTTATCAGGGGATAGGCACTCTGGGCGAGTGGATGCTCACCGGTGACTTTGCCGTGGCCTGTCAGGACTTCCGCCTCGGGCTTCCCGGCATGCTGCTGCAGATTTTCGGCGGTTACGCC
Source organism: Bacteroides sp. (assembly GCA_014802445.1). Classification (GTDB taxonomy): domain Bacteria; phylum Bacteroidota; class Bacteroidia; order Bacteroidales; family Muribaculaceae; genus CAG-1031. The sequence continues at coordinate 9,943 of JAAVCF010000022.1, forward strand.
GTGGTCCGTTTCATGGAGGGGCGCCGCCTTATCTGAAAGGGCGCTCCGAGCGGAGATAGTGGCGCCAGGCATAATGCTTGCGGCGCCTCAGGTAACCGAGGTCATCGCCGTTGGTATAGGCCTCGCGCTCGAATGATATGGCCCTGTAAGCCTTCCACCATGAGCGCAGCCTGATGAGTCGCCACAGCCATTCAATCACGTAGGCGAGATAAAAGCCCACGTAGGCCATTTCGCGCTGCTGTGCATCGTGAATCCGCTCATGGTTGATTACTTTCTCGTCAATCCACGAGGTGTCACGCGCCAGATACATCCCGAAAAGATTCAGGCATATCCCCTTGGGCATCAGTGGGGTTTTGATAATCAGCGGCACTGGCTGGCGGCGTGAGGGTTAAGAGTGTTTATGATGTCCTGAAGCGCCTTTCCGAAGCGCCCTATGTGGCAACCGTCCATGTCAATAATCATGCTGTCCATAAGTGCAAAATTAATAAAAAAGCGGGGATATGAGGCGCTGAGACGCAGGATGTCATTGGGGAGGCGGTGACTTTTTTGTAACTTTGCAGAATTATGATTGACCACAATTCATTTTCACCCCGCACGGCATTGTTCCACACCTTAGGGTGTAAGCTCAATTTTGCCGAGACCTCCACCGTGGCCCGTATTTTCGCCTCGCGCGGCATCATGCGTGTGCAGCAGGGCGATGTGCCTGATATTGTGGTGGTCAACACATGCTCGGTGACCGAGCTGGCCGACAAGAAGTGTCGTCAACTCATCCGTCAGTTTGTGCGCCGCTATCCTGAAGCCACGGTGATTGTGACCGGCTGCTATGCTCAGCTCAAGCCCGAGGAGGTGGCCGCCATTCCCGGTGTGGCTATTGTGGCCGGAAATGATCGCAAGGCTGACCTTGCCGAGTTTCTTGACCGTTGGCTGGAGACGCGCAGCCCTCAGATGGCCGTGATTCCCGCCAAGGAGATTGACAGCTTCACACCCTCATGTTCACGCGGCGACCGCACCCGCTGGTTCCTCAAGGTGCAGGACGGATGTGACTACTGGTGCACCTATTGCACCATCCCCATGGCCCGCGGGCGTTCACGTTCGGCATCGGTGGAGTCACTTGTGGCTCAGGCCCGTCAGGCTGCCGCCGAGGGGGCCCGCGAGATTGTGCTCACCGGAGTGAATATCGGTGACTTCGGCCATCGCACCGGCGAGACCTTTGAGCAGCTCTGCCATGCTCTTGCTCAGGTGGAGGGAATAGAGCGTTACCGCATATCATCCATCGAGCCTAACCTGCTTTCCGACAGCCTCATTGACTGGATTGCCACCGAGCAGGGGAGCCGCTTCATGCCTCACTTCCACATCCCGCTGCAGAGCGGCAGCGACGAGGTGCTGCACCTGATGCGCCGCCGCTATGACACTGACACCTTCCGCCGCAAGATCGAGAAAATCCGCGCCACGCTTCCTGACGCCTTTATCGGTGTTGACCTCATGGTGGGATGCCGCGGTGAGACTCCCGAGTGTTTCGACGAGTGCAAGCGGTTTGTGGAGAGTCTGCCCGTGAGCCGCCTCCATGTATTCCCTTACAGCGAGCGTCCCGGTACCCGCGCTCTGGGCATCGACCATATTGTCAGTCAGGAGGAGAAGCATCGCCGCGCCCGCATTATGATTGGCGTGTCGGAGCGGATGCTCGCTGACTTTGCCGGACGCTATGTGGGCACTGTGCGCCCCGTGCTGCTGGAGCATCGGCGCTCCGATGGCTCCATGAGCGGGTTCACTGACAATTATCTCAGGGTCAGCGTGGAGCCACGTCCCGAACTGGCCAACACGGTGGTCAATGTCCGGCTCACCGGCCTTGACGGCGAAGAATTGCGGGGGGAGGTGGTTGACTGATGAGCCTGCTGCTTCGCGCTTTGGGCGCCCTCCCGTTCAGGGTGCTTTATGTGCTCTCGGATGTGATATTCGCGGTGGTGTATTATCTGGTCCACTATCGCCGCCGGCTGGTGAGGGCAAACCTTGCCGCCGCATTTCCTGATATGAGCACCGATGAGCGCCGCAAGGTGGAGCGCCGGTTTTACCGCAATTTCTGCGACTATTTCGTCGAGACCCTGAAGCTATCGTCGATTTCCGACGAGGAGATGCGCCGCCGCATGGTGTTTGATAACCCCGAATTGATTGACGGGCTGCTTGACCGCGGCCTCTCGGTGGCTGTCTACTTCAATCACTGCTTCAACTGGGAGTGGGCGCCCTCGGTGACCCTCTGGTCAGCCCACGCCACTGACCCTACGGTGAGGTTTTGCCAGGTGTATCGCCCGCTGAAAAACGAAGGCTTTGACCGATGGTTTCTCAAGCTGCGCTCACGCTTCCACTCCGTGTCGCTGGCCAAGCACTCCGTAGCGCGTGACCTCCTGCGCATGCGTCGCGACGGTCTGCTCAGTGTCACCGGCTTCATGAGTGACCAGCGGGTGTCGCATCTTGACTCTACGCTCCCCGTGAGCTTCCTTGGCCGCCCCACCGAGGCCATCCTCGGCACAGAACTGCTGGCGTCGAAGCTCGGCCTCGCCGCCGTGTATTGGGACCTCACCCGCACCTCCCGCGGCCATTACCGCATCACCACACGCCTGATTTCCGACAATCCCGCGGAGCTCCCTCAGGGTGAGCTCACGCGCCGCTACTTCTCACTCCTTGAAACCACCATACGCCGCGATCCCGCCAACTGGCTCTGGAGCCACAACCGCTGGAAGCGCGTGAACCATCCCAACAAATGAAAAAGCCCGTAGCCGTCATCATTCTCAACTGGAACGGAGAGAAGCTTCTCAGCGAGTTTCTCCCCTCGATTGTGCGCTTCACCCCCGGCGATATCGCCGATGTGATAGTGGCCGATAACGGGTCGACCGATGGCTCTCTGAAGCTGCTGGCCGAGCGTTTCCCTACGGTGAAGCGCCTGGAGTTTTCCGAGAATCTCGGGTTTGCCGGCGGCTATAACCGCGCTATTGCCGAGACCGGCTATCAATACACCGTGCTGCTCAACAGCGATGTGGCCGCCAAGTCTGACTGGCTCACGCCCCTCTATCGCTTCATGGAGAGCAATCCTCAGGCGGGAGCTTGCCAGCCCAAGCTGCTGTCGTATGTTGACCCTTCCAAGTTTGAATATGCCGGAGGGGCGGGCGGATATATTGACCGCCACGGATATCCCTATTGCCGGGGGCGCATCTTCGGCTCGGTAGAGACGGACCGGGGACAGTATGACGACACGGTGGAGGCCGACTGGGCAACCGGCGCGGCCCTGATGGTGCGCACCGAGGTTTACGAACGCTGCGGTGGTCTCGATGCCGGATTCTTCGCCCACATGGAGGAGATTGACCTCTGCTGGCGCATGAGGCTGTGTGGGTTTAAGATTTATGCCGTGGGTGATGCTGCGGTGTATCATCTTGGCGGCGGTTCGCTGCCCGCCTCCAATCCACGCAAAACCTATCTCAACTTCCGCAATAACCTGCTGATGCTGCGCAAGAACCTGCCCGCCAAGGGACGCCGGAAAGCGCTGTTTGTGCGCCGCCTGCTCGACACCGTGGCATGGGCCAAGTTTATGGCCCGGGCTGATTTTGCCAATGCCGGGGCTGTGCTGCGCGCCCATAACGATTACCGGAGCATGGCGGCCGACGGTCCCTTTGCCGCCACAGTCAACCTCCTTGCCGGGCGCCCCGACATTCTGGTGAGCTATTACTTGCGGGGGATTAAGGAGTTCAGCCGTCTGCCCAAGCCGCTTTTTTAGTGCCGGGTGACAATCCCTTTCGGGGGATTTTGTTAAATTTGCATTATAATTTTCAGAAGTTCTTGACCTATGAATAAAAAATCGCCCTTATTGTGGATTGCCGTAGCTCTGGCCGCCGTGCTTGCCGCCGTGGTTGTGGTGAGTGTGATTCGCACATCGAGTGTGTCACGTGAGCTTGAAGAGGCTCGCCTGGCCAATGAGGAACTGCAGCTGGCTAATGAGCAGCTCCAGCTCACTCAGGAGTTTGAGGCCGTCAATGCCGAGTTTGACCAGTATGAATCGGCCGCTCAGCGACTGACCAATGACACCATCTATGCCAAGTACACTGCCGCCAAGCAGAAGGTGGAGCAGCTCATGAACGAGCTGCGCAGCGAGAAGGTCAAGAGCAAGGAGCGCATTGCCCAGCTGCAGGGTGAGATTTCCACGCTTAAAAATCTGCTCCGCCACTATGTGGCGCAAATTGACTCCCTATCACGCGAGAATGCCGGACTGAAGGCGGAGAATCAGGAGATTCGCGCCGCCAATGAGGAGCTGAGCTCGCGTGTGCGTGAGGAGTCGCAGAAAAATGAGGTGCTCTCCGAGCGCATGACTCTCGCCGAGAAGCTTAATGTCACCGGCGTGACCCTCACCCCGCTGAAGAAGAACGGCAAGGTGGAGAAGAATGTCACCAAGGCTTCGCAGCTCAAGGTGTCATTCACTATCCCGCAGAACAATTCCACCCCCGTGGGCCACAAGACAATCTATCTCCGTCTGGTCAACCCGGAGGGCCAGCTGCTCGGCGGTGCCGGCTCATTCAGCTTTGAAGGCGGCAACGTGGCTTGCTCGGCAAAGAAAACCATAGAATATGCCGGCGACGAGCTGTCAGGGGTGACCATCTACTGGGATGTGAACGCCACCCTCACCCCCGGCGACTACACCGTTGAACTCTTCACCGACGGCTATCGCCTGACCTCGCGTCGTTTCACCCTCAAAAAGTGATAACCATTGATTGAAATCAATTCGCTGCAAAGCTTCGTTGAATGCCTCAACTCCACTGAGGTTACGACGGTCAACTCCACCTTCCGCCTTGTGCTGAGCCTGATTCTCGGCAGCTCGGTGGGCCTTGAGCGCAAGCGCAAGGGGCAGATGGCCGGCATACGCACGTTTGCGCTCATCTCCATGGGCGCCACGCTGGCTATGATTCTCTCGGTGTATGTGCCTCAGGAGTATCTGGGGCTCAAGAACGGCGACCCCGGGCGTATAGCCGCGCAGGTGATTACCGGCATAGGCTTCCTCGGCGCCGGAGCCATCATTCAGATGAAAGGCTCGGTGCGCGGTCTCACCACGGCTGCGGGCATATGGATGGTGGCCACCATAGGCATGGCTATCGGTGTGGGCATGTATGCCGTGGCGCTGACGGCCACGGTGCTCGTGCTGTTCATCCTGATGCAGCTGGAGCGCATTGAGCATAAGGTGCATGTGGGCTCCGAGGCCCGAACGGTCAGAATCAAGCTCCGCGGAATCGTCACTGACATCAAGAGCTATCGCAATCTGCTGCGCCGCCACCATGTGACGCTCAATAACTTCTATGTGGAATATGACTATCAGGAGAACGTCACGCGCCTCAACCTGGTGGTGCTCGTGAAGGAAAACACTGATTTTGTGGCGCTTTTCTCCCAACTTAGCGAAATTAACCCCACTCTAACCATTTCACTGGCTAATCAACCCTCATGAACCCGATGATGATTCTTACTGCGGCCCAGGTGGCTGAATCGGCGGCCCAGGTGGCCGGCGAGATGCAGGTGGAAGGTCTGATTCGTGACCTTGCGCTTATTCTTATTCTCGGTGCCGTGGTGACGGTGCTGTTCAAACTGCTGAAGCAGCCTGTTGTGCTCGGTTATATTGTGGCGGGCTTTCTGGCGAGTCCTCACTTCGCTTACCTGCCGTCCGTAACCACTGAGAGCAACATTGAATTCTGGGCGCAGATTGGTATCATCGTGCTCTTGTTTTCGCTGGGTCTGGAGTTTAGCTTCAAGAAGCTCATGAACGCCGGCGGTTCGGCGGTGGTGACGGCGCTGATAATAGTGTGTGGCATGCTCGCCACGGGCTACGCCATAGGCCATCTGATGGGCTTCTCTAACATCAACAGTCTGTTTCTTGGCGGCATGCTGTCAATGTCGTCCACAACCATTATCATCAAGGCGTTTACTGACATGGGGCTGCGCCATCAGAAGTTTGCGGCCAATGTGTTTGCGGTTCTCATAGTCGAGGATCTGTTTGCAGTGTTGATGATGGTGGTGCTGTCGTCCATAGCCATCAACAATAGCGTGGAGGGCGGCGAACTGCTGTGGAGCGTGAGCAAGCTTGGATTTTTCCTTATCATATGGTTCCTGGTGGGTGTGTTTGTGCTGCCGTCGCTGCTCAACAGCTCGCGCAGGTTTCTCAATAGTGAGACGCTGCTGATAGTGTCGATGGGCCTCTGTCTGGGCATGTCGGTGTTCTCCGTGGCCTGCGGATTCTCGCTGGCTCTGGGTGCGTTTGTGATGGGTTCCATCCTTGCCGGCACCAGTTTTGCCGAGCGCATTGAGCATGTGGTGATGCCGGTGAAGGACCTCTTCGGCTCGGTGTTCTTCATCTCCGTGGGCATGATGGTCAATCCGGAGGTGATTGTGGAGTACTGGTCGCCGATTCTGATACTGTCGGCGGTTGTTATCTGCGGCATGATACTGTTCGGCACCTCGGGCATGCTGCTCACGGGGCAGACTCTCAAAGTGGCCATCCAGAGCGGTTTCTCGCTCACTCAGATTGGTGAGTTTGCGTTTATCATCGCGTCGCTCGGTATGAGCCTGGGTGTGCTTGACCCAACGATTTATCCCATTGTGGTGGCCGTGTCGGTGCTTACCACCTTCACCACCCCTTATTTCATCCGCATGGCCAACCCCGTCTATCGGTTCCTGGAGCGCCGCCTCCCCAAGCGCCTCCATTTCCTGATTGACAGATACTCCACTCAGGCTTCGACGGAGAGCGAGAGCGGCATTCTGTGGCATACGGTGCTCAAGCGCTATGCGTGGCGCATACTGCTCTATTCAATAGTCCTTATAGCCATCACGCTGATATCGCTGCAGGCGTTTATCCCCTGGATGACTGACCACTTCCCCGTGTGGGGACGCCTGGCGGGTGTGGTGGTGTCGCTGGCGGCCATGTCGCCGTTCCTGCTGGCGCTGTCGCTGCCTGCCTCCAAGAAGGTGGAGCGCGAGCGGCTTGTGCAGACCAATGCGCGCTTTGACCTCCCGTTGCTGATTATGCGCATTGTGCGCTTCGTAATCGCGCTGGGCTTTGTGGTGGCGCTGCTGAGCCATGTCTATTCCATGACCATCGGCTGGACGTTCGGCCTGGCGGTGTTCGTGATTATGATGGTGGTGTTCTCACGCAGTGTGCGACGCCGCATGCGCCGCATAGAGTCACGCTTCCTTGAGAACCTCAATGAGCGCGACCTGCGTCGCACGGGGCGCAACAATAACCTTGTGAGCAACATGCACCTGGCCTTCCTCACCGTGGGTTATGACGGCCCTTACGTGGGTGAGCGTCTGGCCGACTCCAACCTCCGCAAGAAGTATGGCGTGAACGTGGCGAGCATCCAGCGCAATGGCCACACCATCCTCGTGCCCGGCCCTGACGCGCGCCTCTTCCCGGGCGATGTGCTCGGCATCATCGGCACTGACGATGAGATTCAGCGCGTGATTCCGCTGGTGGAGTGTCAGAATGATGATGACTCAGCCGGCGGCCCCGAGGAGGTGAAGCTCACCAGTATCCACCTGACGGAGAAGTCGCCTCTGGCGGGCCAGACGTCGCAGTCAAGTGACCTGCGCGGCAAGTATAAGGCCCTCCTTGTCAACATCCAGCGCGGCGATGAGTTTCTGGCGCCTGACGGCACCACGCGTTTCATGCCCGGCGATGTGCTCTGGATGGTGGGCAACCCCAAGATTATCTCAAAACTGCGCTGACGGCGCTCATAAACATCTCTCCATCACTATGCGAATACGCAATCTTACAATAGTTACTGTGGCGGCGGCGCTGATGATAAGCGTTGCTTCGTGCGGCTCGTCGCATAAGTCAACCGCCCGTGCCACAGGCTACAGCAAGCACTCTCACTCGGCCGGTCACGGCGGCAAGCAGAAGCCTGTGCCGCAGACCATCCGGATTGACAAGTCGCTTCCCACGGCAGCGCAGACTTTGCTGGCCGAGGCCAATACATGGCTCGGCGTCCCCTATCAGTGGGGCGGCAACGACCGTCAGGGGGTGGACTGCTCCGGCTTCGTGACCCAGGTGTTTCTGAAGGCTCTTGACATCAAGCTGCCGCGCACATCGGTCACGCAGAGCGAATATTGCACCAATCTTGACCGCAAGAAGCTGCAGCCGGGCGACCTTGTGTTTTTCGACACCTCCGGCGACCGTCAGGGCACGGTGTCACATGTGGGTCTCTATATCGGCGACGGCAACATGATTCACGCTTCCACCTCGCGAGGGGTGATTGTGAGTGACATTGACGGCGTGTATTATGGCGAGCGCCTGCTTGGCGGCGGCCGCGTGGAGGCTTTCTACGCTATGGAGCGCAACGCTCCGCGCACTGACAAGTTGCCGGATGTTATGATTGCCGAGCAGGATGCCGTGGAGGTAGCTGCGGCGGTGCCGGTCGTTGCTGCCGCCGCACCGCTGTCGGTGAGAAACACCCCTGCCAAGGCCGAGGAGCCTCGCCTCTCGGCTGTGCCCGCATCAGCGCCCGTTTATTCCCTTCCCGAGGCTGCCGAACCGAAGCCTGCACCGACCGAGCCGAAGCCTGCGCCTGTAGTGACGGCCTCTGCGCCGGTGCGCAGCGCGGCTACGCCCGTAAACCCCGACATAGCCTCGCGCGATGCACGGGCTATGGTGCTTGACTTTCTTGTGGAAGAAAAACTTGACTCCATCTACACCAAATGACCCACACCCTCAACCGCTCAATAGCGCCGGAGGTCCATCCCATAGGCGAGATGACCATGCCGCGCCCCGTAACCCACGTGCTCCCCAACGGCCTGACCCTCCACGTCATTGACCGTGGCGAGGATGAGGTGAACCGCCTCACGCTTCTCATGCCCGGCGGCAGTGCCGAGAGTGGTGTGCCGGGTCTTGCGGAGCTTGGCGTGTCGGGGGTGCTCGAGGGCACGTCGTCCTTCACGAGCGCCCAGGTGGCCGACACCCTTGACTTCAACGGCTCATGGGCCGGTGGGTCGGCCCACACCCACCACCATTCGCTCAATGTCTACTCTCTCAACTCACGCATGGAGCGCGTGATGCCGCTGCTGCTGGAGCTTGCGGCATCGCCCTCCTTTCCCGAGCATGAGACGGAGGTGGCCCGCGAGAAAGCTGCCCGCGCGCTTGAGCTGTCAATGCAGAAGGTGGCGTGGCTCTCGCAGCGTGAGCTGCGCCGTCTGGTGATGGGGGAGGGGTGTCCTCTGGTGGATGAGACCACTGTGGAAGGCTTGCGCTCGGTGACTCCTGACATGCTGCGTCGCTGGCATGCCGAATGGTTTGACCCTGCCCGGACCCACCTGTTCCTTGCCGGACGCATCACGCCAGAGATTGAGCGCATGGTGGCCGACGGTTTCGGCTCATTGAAGGGCGCCGGCGCCGCTCCTGAGCTGCGCAGCATCACCTTTACCCCAAATCCCGATGTGCGCTTTGCAAAGGTGGAGCAGCCCGAGTCGCTCCAGACGGCTGTGAGCTGCGGCCTTCCCACGATTGGACGCACTCATCCTGACTATGTGGCGCTGCGCCTTGTGGTGACCCTGCTGGGCGGCTACTTCGGCAGCCGCCTGATGCTCAACATCCGTGAGGACAAGGGTTACACCTACGGCATCTCGGCTGCCCTGATGGGCTATCGCAGCGAGGGAATGGTGACCATAAACACCGAATGCGACAACCGCTATGCCGATGCCGTGCTTGAAGAAATCTCGGCCGAAATCCGCCGCCTCCATGACGCGTCAAGCTACGATGCCGAGGAGCTGGCGCGGGCGCGCTCGTTCATCACCACATCACTTGCCGCACAGCTCGACTCACCCTTTGCCGTGGCCGACTACTATGTGACGCGCCTTGCGGCTGATATCCCCGACGGATATTTCGAAGCGCAGCAGCATGCATTGGCCGCTATGACTCCCGAGAGTCTTGCCGAGATTGCGCGCCGCTATCTCGACCCCGACCGCCTCTACACCGCCCTTGCGGGCCGCTGAATCACTCCGCTGCGCCGTCGCGCTGAGCGGCGGGTAGCGATGAGTTGATGGCTCGGCGTGTGAGGGTCATGAGACGTTCAAGGTCATGACCATCAGCCTCGGGCATCACCGGCTTGTGGATGGTCAGGGTGATGTGGCCCCAGTGCGGGAGCTTCTTGAAGCGCGGCATCACGTCGAAAGCACCATCAATGGTTACCGGCACCACCGGAAGGTCAAACTCCATGGCAAGCTTGTAAGCGCCCTTCTTGAAGGGGCGCATGCGGCCGTTCCATGTGCGGGCCCCTTCGGGGAACACCACCAGCGACATGCCGCCGCGCAGCTGTGCCTCGGCCTCCTCCATAGTGCGCTTCACTCCGGCCACTGACGAGTTGTCAACGAAAATCTGCTTTGACCATGCGCAGGCTGCGCCCACAAAGGGAATCTTGCGGAGCGACTGCTTCATCATCCAGCGGAAATTGTGGTTGAGATAGCCGTAGATTGAGAAGATGTCATAGGCCCCCTGATGGTTCGCCACAAAGAGATAGGAGGTGTTGGGGGAGATGTTCTCACGACCCTTCACTGTGACCTTTACCAGCGACACCAGGCAGAACACCCGAGCCCAAAAGCGGGGAGGATAGTAGCCTCCCCAGCGTCCGAAGCCGAGGGCGCAGACGGCCATGGTGAAAAGCGCCGTCATTATGGTGGTGACCACAATCACCGGCGCCATCACAAACAGTTGCCAGAGTCGGTAGAGGAAAAGCTTCATTTCTTCTTGCGGCTTTGGCGGGTGGAACGACGTTTTTTGCGGAGCACCTGAGCCGAGCGGGCCGGCAGATAAAGCTTCAGCCATTCGCGCCCGAGCGGTGTGTAGAGCGGGTCAGAGAGGGTGAGGTGGCTCACGCTCTCGTCGATGTTGCCATAGCCGCCGAAAGCGGGATTGTCGGAGGAGAGCACCACTTCATACTCGCCCGGTTCGGCAAGCACACCGTAGTCGCTGAATGACTTGGAAGGATTGAAATTGAACACGAAGATGAGGTCGCCACGCTGATAGGCAAGCACCTGGTCATCATCCTTCTCCCAGAGCTTCACCACAGGGAGAGCCTGGAAATTGTAGACCCCTGAGATGAGGTGGACCATAGCGTTGTCAAAATCGTTGAGGAAGCGATACTTTAAGTCCTCGCGGTCAACGAGGCTCCACTGTCGGCGGGCATACTTGTAGCTCCAGCCATTGCCTTCGCGCGGGAAGTCAATCCACTCGGGATGTCCCCATTCGTTGCCCATGAAATTGAGGTAGCCGCCATTGATTGTCGAGGCTGTGACAAGGCGAATGAGCTTGTGGAGCGCCATGCCGCGCGCCACTGTCATATTGTCGTCGCCCACCATCATGTGCCAATACATCTCCTTGTCAATAAGGCGGAAAATGATGGTCTTGTCGCCCACGAGCGCCTGGTCATGGCTCTCGGCATAGGAGATTGTCTTTTCGTCGGCGCGGCGGTTGGTGAGCTCCCAGAATATTGAGGTGGGGTGCCAGTCCTCATCCTTCTTCTCCTTGAGCATCTTTATCCAGTAGTCAGGGATGCCCATAGCCATGCGATAGTCAAAGCCAATGCCGCCGTCCTTGAACGGGATTGCCAGTCCGGGCATGCCGCTCATCTCCTCGGCAATGGTGATTGCGCGCGGATTGATTTCGTGGATGAGCTTGTTGGCCAGGGTGAGATAAGTGATGGCATTTGTGTCCTGATTGCCATTGTAGTAATCGTCGTAGGCGCCGAACGCCTGGCCCAGACCGTGGTTATAGTAGAGCATCGACGTCACGCCGTCAAAGCGGAAACCGTCAAAGCGGAACTCCTCAAGCCAGTATTTGCAGTTGGAGAGCAGGAAGTGAACCACCTGATTCTTGCCATAGTCAAAGCAGAGCGAATCCCACGCCGGGTGCTCGCGGCGGCTGTCGCCGTAGAAGTATTGCGCCGGGTCACCGTCCAGACGGCCCAGGCCCTCCACCTCATTCTTCACCGCATGACTGTGGACAATATCCATAATCACGGCTATGCCGAGGGCATGGGCCGCGTCGATGAGCGATTTCAGCTCCTCAGGGGTGCCGAAACGGCTCGACGGAGCGAAGAAGTTTGACACATGGTAGCCGAACGAGCCATAATAGGGGTGCTCCTGAATAGCCATAATCTGGATGGCATTATAGCCGTCGCGGGCTATGCGGGGCAACACAAGGTCACGAAATTCAGTGTAGGTGCCCACACCCTCGCGCTCCTGCGCCATGCCGATGTGACACTCATAGATAAGCAGCGGCTTGGTGTCAGGCTCAAACTTCTTCACCTTCCACTTGTAAGGCTCCGGGGACCACACCTGGGCCGAGAACACCTTCGTGTTCTCATCCTGAACCACGCGGTTGGCATAGGCGGGGATGCGCTCCCCCTCGCCGCCGGGCCATTCCACCATCATCTTATAGAGCTGACCATGAGTGAGGTCGGAGTCCTTGAGGCGAATCTGCCACACACCCTCGCTGCCCGGAAGGCGTTTGAGAGCATACTTTTTGAGCTTCTTCCAGCGCGAGAAATCGCCCACGAGGGTAATTGCCGAAGCGTTGGGAGCCCATTCGCGGAACACCCATCCGCCGCGGTCGGTGCGGTGGAGTCCGAAATAGTTGTGAGCGTTAGCAAAACCGTCAAGCGAGCCGGTTTCGGCCGTAAGTTCTTTTTCTTTGTTTATGGCGTCCTGATGGCGTCCTTCAATTGCGGGAGCAAAAGGTTTGAGCCAAGGGTCATTCTTTGTGAGTTTAAGTTCCATGAAATTTGGAGATATGAGGGGGTAAGCGTGGATGGCGTCAATTGGAGAGGGCTATCCGTTACAAACTTACTAAAATAATTTTACAAATCGGAGTAGGGCACGGAAAAAGTGTCGCCCTGACGGATGTCGCCCGTGCGGAGTCCACGGTTGAGCCAGCGGTAGCGTTGGTCCGATGTGCCGTGATTAAACGTCTCCGGCAGCGCATAGCCCCGCGCCTGCTTCTGGAGATAGTCATCGCCAATCTTTTGCGCCGCGTCAAGCGCCTCCTCAAGGTCGCCCGGCTCCAGCGAGCCAAACATCCTGTTGTCATGATTGGCCCACACGCCGGCCAGGAAGTCGGCCTGAAGCTCAATGCGCACACTCATGCGGTTGGCATCGGCCTCGCTCATGCGTGCCATCTGCTCATGCGCCTCGTCGAGAGTGCCCAGCAGATACTGCACATGGTGTCCCACCTCATGCGCAATCACGTAGGCATAGGCAAAGTCGCCGTCGGCCCCGAGCGTCTGCCTCATCTGGGAGAAGAAGCTCAGGTCAATGTAAAGCGCACGGTCAGCCGAGCAGTAAAACGGCCCCATGGCTGATTGCGCCGTGCCGCATCCGCTGGTGGTTGAGCCGGAGTAGAGCACCATCTTGGGCGGCTCATATTCCCGCCCGAGCTTGCGGAACTCTTCGGTCCACACATCCTCCGTGCCAGCCAGAATCTTGCGTGAAAAGTCGGCCAGCTCCTCCTCCTGAGCCGTAGGCGTGTAGGATGACTGCGCACTCTGCGCCCCGGGGATATTGTCGGACATGCCTGACAACACCGAGAGCGGGTCGCCCCCCAATGCCCAAGTGATCAGGGCGGCAATAATCACCGCTCCTATACCGCCTCCCACCTTGAGGCCCCCGCCGCCGCTTCTGCCGCGCCGGTCGTCAACATTGTTGCTGAATCGCCGTCCGTCGAGTTTCATATTGAGATAGTTATAAATAATAAATGCAAAAATAGCAAAAAGAGTTGCATCTGACATCTATTTGCTTTAACTTTGCATCAGCAAAAACGCCCGGATGGCGGAATCGGTAGACGCGACGGTCTCAAACACCGTTGGGGCAACCCATCCCGGTTCGAGCCCGGGTCCGGGTACTGAAAGCAGGCTGTGTCATTGTTGGCGCGGGCTGCTTTTTTGATTTTGCAGGATGCAGGGACAGGGAGCATCCTCCGTCCGATGGATGCCCCTGACTCACTGATTGTTTGGGGAACGTGCCTTTCGGCCTTTCTCCGTTTTGGAGTGATGGTTGGTTTTGGGATTGGTGGAGAAAGACCTCCGGGGGTAGCCCCTCATCGCGGGCGCGCCGGTCGCGACAGCGACGAGCCCGAGAATCTTTTGCCAACCGCCGGACATTTCCGCATCTCTATGGTCCGTTCACACATCCTCTCTTCCGATGGTTGACAATGCAAAGTTATCCCCTCGGATTTCCAAAAAGTGGACATCGTGCGGAAAAAAGCGCCGGTTGCACCCCAGGTCAATGTGCGGACCTGCCCGCCATCCATTTCATCAATTTTTGCGTTGCTAAAATGTAGGGAAGCGCCCTCGTGCGGGCTCCTTTTGCGACAAATTTTGTCGCGGAGTGCGGGCGCCCCGAACGGGCGCCCCTACATTCTTTAGCGGGTAATGGGCGCATTTGGCGAGTATGGCCAGGTCGTCCCATTTAACGACCGCTTTATTACATTGACTTTATTACATTGACAAAAAAGCGCCAACCGGCGCTTTTTTAGTCAGGAGATTATATTTTGCGGGAGGGGTCAGAACGAGAACTGGGCCATGAGGCCGGCGCGGTGGGCCCACTTGGTGGCCCCGCTCATGTTTTTGCGCATGCCCAGGTCAAGCTCAACGCCTGTCTGGATGCGGGCGGTGAGGTTCCAGAAATAGTTTACGGCTATGACCTGACCATATTTATATTCGTCAGGGGCGCTGCCTGAGCGGGGCAGGTAGCGTGACTGAGAGTAGTTGGCGCTGACAAACATGGCCGGGGTGATGTTGTACTGCACGCCTACGTTCCAGCCTATTGCGCCGGGAGCATACATCTCGCCCTCCTTGCCGGGGGTGGACACAAGGTCATAGGCACCCACCTGAAGGTCGCCGCCGAGGCTCTCGTAGCCCTGTCCGCCGTTGAGGCTCAGGTAAGTGGTCCATGCGGGCAGGGGGTGCCACACGGAGCTTATCTGCAGGCCCCAGCCGAGCTTGGTGTGGTTGGTGGCAGCCGGGAGGTCGCGATAAGAGAGTGTGCGGAGAATGCCGGCCAGACGGATATGTTCCGACTCATTCCAGCCATACTGCACAAAAGCGGCCACGTCAGGGAGCCATTCCGACACCTTCTTCGTTACGTCGGGCGTGGCGGAGATGGCCGTGGAGGGAGTTTCAAGTGATGCAGCAACGGTGATGCCGTGGCGGAAGCCGTGCATCCAGCGCACCAGCACATTGGTGGGCGACACTTTGTTGTTGGGGCCCGAAGCGTCAACCGTGGGAGGCACGGCGGCGGGGTCGCTGAATGTGGAGTTGGCATAGCCTATGGTCCAGTCGTTGATGATGCCGTAGGACTTCTTGAGCTTGAAGCCCACGCCGTTATATCCGTCGAAGTTGGCCTCGATATAGAGCTGATAATTGCCCCAGCGCTTGTCGCGCCCAATCACGCGATAGAAAATCGACGTGCCGGCCGGAGTGGTGCCCAGATGGCGCTTATTGGTGGGGTCAGGGGTCATCTGAATGAGATAGGGGGTGAAGCCGTTGGCGGGAATGGCGCCTCCCCAGTCATACCATCCTCTCATCCTGACGCATCCGCCTATGCCCATAGCCAGCTTGGCATCCTTGCTCATAAAGAGGAAGTAAGGCGCCGCAGGGTCCTGGAAATGACGGAACTGGTCATAGTAGAAGTTGTTAATCAGGGTCTTGATGGAGTCAGAATAGGCCTGCATGGTGTCACGCTGACCCGGTGAACCGTTGAGATACACAATCTTGTGGGATGATTTGAGCGAGTCGAGCTGCATGTCGACAAGCGAGCGACCCGAAGCCGCCGTGAGGCTCAGGAGCGCTGTGAGGGTGACGAATAGGCGCATAGTCATAGCAATGAACGTGAGTTGAAACTGAAATTATAACGCGCTCCGCCTCTCAAAAGTTGACCCGCGCGGCCAATTGGCTTCGCGATTGGGAAAAAAGTTTTACCTTTGTGGTAAAGCTTCGCCACATGAGGAAGATAATGGTTTTTACCGGCACGAGAGCCGACTGGGGACTGCTCAGTCCCATTTGCCGCGCCCTGGCGGCCCGCGCCGACGTGGAGCTGACCGTGGTGGCCACCAATATGCATCTGAGCGAGCGCTACGGACTGACCGTCAGTGAAATCCGCGCCGACGGCATTGAGCCCCTGCTGCTCCCTATGAACGTTGATGCCGCCACTGATGAGGAGCGCGTTGACTCCATGGCTCAGGTGATGACCGGTGCCGCGCAGCTGCTGGGCCGCGTGAGGCCTGATTTGGCTGTGATTCTCGGTGACCGCTTCGAGATGCTTGCCGCTGCCACAGCCTGCCTGATGATGCGGGTGGCGGTGGCCCACATTTCCGGCGGCGAAATCTCCGAGGGAGCCATTGACGACTCCATCCGCCACGCCATCACCAAGATGAGTACCCTCCATCTCACCTCCACCGAGCCTTACCGCCGCCGCGTGATTGCCATGGGCGAGGACCCCGCACGAGTAATCAACACAGGCTCCATCGGGGTGTGGAACCTTGCCAACACCGAACGTGCCGACGCCGCCGAGCTGGCAGCCTTCTGCGGCATGGAGATTGACAAACACACGGCCATAGTGACCTATCATCCCGCCACGCTCGACGACGGCGACATCGATGCCCGCGTTGACGCCCTGACCGGCGCTCTTGATGACGTGGAGGGCCTGAAAGCCGTGATAACCTATCCCAACAACGATGCCCGCGGGCAGCGCGTCATAGCCCGCCTGCAGGCTTATGCCGCCGCGCGCCCTGACCGCGTGAGGCTCATCCCTTCGCTGGGGCGCCGCCGCTATCTGACGGCCATAGCCCGGGCCGGAGTGGTGGCGGGCAATTCCTCCAGCGGCATCATCGAAGTGCCCTCGGCCGGCACCCCTACGGTCAACATCGGCATCCGCCAGCGCGGCCGCATAGCCGCTGACAGTGTGATTCACTGCGGCGACACCCGCGCCGAGATTGCCGCCGCCCTGCGCCGCGCCCTGTCGGCCGACTTCCGCCGCCGCGCCGCCATGACCGTCAACCCCTATTCACGCCCCGACACCCTCGAACTCACCGTTGCGGCCCTCTGCGACACCCCCCTCGAGCTGCTGAAATCCAAGAAGTTTTACGACGTTAACCCGCTGCAATGAAACCCCTCTATATCATCCCCGCCCGCGGCGGAAGCAAAGGCATTCCCCGCAAGAACATCAAGCCCCTGTGTGGCAAGCCGCTGCTTGTCTACACCGTTGAGGCCGCCCTGGCGCTGGCCCCGGCGGAGCGGGTGGTGCTCACCACTGACAGCGAGGAGATTGCCGCCGTGGGGCGCAATGCCGGCCTCACCGTTGACTATATGCGTCCCGCCGAGCTCGCCACTGACACCGCCGGCTCGCGCGAGGTGATTCTCGACGTCATGGACTATGCGGATGCCAAGGGGATTGACTATGACTGCGTGGTGCTCCTGCAGCCCACATCGCCCCTGCGCACCGCCGCCGACATCGTGGCCTGTCAGGACCTCTACGCCTCGCGCATGCCTGACATCGACATGGCCGTAACCGTCTGTGAGGCCGCATGCAATCCCTACTATGACTGCTTCGAGACCGGTGCCGACGGCTTCCTCCACGTGAGCAAGGGCGACGGCACCATCACCCGCCGTCAGGACGCTCCGAAGGCATGGGAATATAACGGAGCCGTCTACGTAATCAATCCCGCTTCAATCAGGGCTATGACGCTGGGCCAAATGCCGCGCCGCGCTGCGTCAGAGATGCCCCGCAGCCGCAGTGTGGACCTTGACACACCGCTTGACTGGACCATAGCCGAAGCCATAATGAAAGCTCAATCATGATCAATCCCTCACCCCACATCATAGCCTCCACGGCTACGCTCCTGGATGCCCTGCATCGCATCAACACCCTGCCGGGCGGCGCAATGACGCTGCTTGTCACTGACGATGAGGGACGCCTGGCCGGAACCCTGACCGACGGCGACGTGCGCCGCGCACTCATTGACGGCGCCGGGCTTGACTCACCTGTGGCCCGCGCCATGCGCCATGACTGCCGCATGCTCCGTCAGGGCGCCATCAGTCCCGGCGAGCTGCGTCGCCACCGCGCCGAAGGCATCACGCTGATTCCCGTGGTGGATGACCAAGGGCGCCCCGTGAGCATCATTGACACCCGCCTGACCCATACGGTGCTCCCCGTCAAGGCCGTGCTGATGGCCGGAGGCCGGGGCGAACGCCTGCGTCCGCTCACGCTCAATGTGCCCAAGCCGCTTCTGGAGGTGGGTGGACGTCCCATCATAGACTATAATGTACGCGCGCTTGCGCGGGTGGGCGTGACCGATGTCACCGTGACGCTCAATTATCTGGCCGAGCAGCTCGAGGACCATTTCAGCAGCCCCGTGGAGGGCATAAAGGTCAAGACCGTGCGCGAGCCGGCCTTCATGGGCACCATAGGCTCCGTGGCTCTCACCGATGTGGCCGCTGACGCTCAGGGTGTTACCCTGGTGATGAACTCCGACCTCCTCACCGACATATCGCTTGAGGAAATGTATCTGCGCCATGTGGAGACCAAGGCCGACATCACCATAGCCTCGATTCCTTACCTTGTGTCGGTGCCCTATGCGGTGATGGTCACCGAGGGAGAGCTCGTGACCGCCATTGAGGAGAAGCCCTCCATGAGCTATCAGGCCAATGCCGGCATCTACATGATTTCCAATGCATTGCTTCAGGCTCTCCCCGCCGAGGGGCGCACCGATGCCACTGACCTCATTGAGAGCGCCATTGTTCAGGGCAGGAGGGTGACATGGTTTCCCGTCAACGGCACATGGATTGACATAGGCTCGCCGGCCGATTATCGCCACGCCTGTGAGCTCATGAAAATGAAAATCTGACCTTTCAGTTGTTATATAGTCACAGGCCCGCTTTCAGAGCCTGAGAATCACCAACCTCAAAACCAAAATTCCAGCATGGCTGACTCCAATTTCATAGACTACGTCAAAATTCTTTGCCGCTCAGGCAAGGGAGGTGCGGGTTCGCGCCATTTTCATCGTGCCAAATATGTGCCCAAGGGTGGCCCTGACGGCGGCGACGGCGGTCGCGGCGGTCACATCATCCTTCGCGGCAACTCCCACATGTGGACCCTCCTTCCGCTGCGTTACCGGCGCCACATCTTCGCCGAGAACGGCGAGAGCGGCGGTGCAGGTCGCTCCTTCGGCAAGGATGGAGCCGATGTGGTGGTTGACGTGCCTTGCGGCACCGTGGTGTTCGACGCCGAGACGGGCGAGTATCTCTGCGAGGTGACCGACGACGGTCAGCAGGTGAAGCTCCTGCGCGGCGGTCGCGGCGGCCTGGGCAACTGGCACTTCAAGAGCGCCACCAACCGCACTCCCCGCTATGCCCAGCCCGGCGAACCCGCCATTGAGCGCTCGGTGATTCTGGAGCTTAAGCTGCTGGCCGATGTGGGCCTCGTGGGCCTGCCCAATGCGGGCAAGTCGACGCTGCTGAGTGCCGTGTCGGCCGCACGCCCCAAGATTGCCGATTATCCCTTCACCACCATGGAGCCCCAGCTGGGCATTGTGGAATGGCGCGGCAATGCCACTTTCGTCATGGCCGATATCCCCGGCATTATCGAGGGAGCCAGCGAGGGGCGCGGCCTGGGTCTGCGCTTCCTTCGCCACATTGAGCGCAACGCTGTGTTGCTCTTTATGGTTCCCGCTGATGCTGACGATATTAAGGCTGAATACGAGATGCTGGTCAATGAGGTGGTGCAGTTTAATCCTCAGCTTGCCGACAAGCCCAGAGTGCTGGCCGTGTCGAAGTGTGACATGCTCGACGAGGAGCTGATGAGCGAAATCGAACCCACGCTGCCCGAGGGTGTGCCCCGTGTGTTTATCTCGGCTGTCACCGGCCAGGGTATCCAGGTGCTCAAGGACCTCCTCTGGAAAGAAATCAACGATGAGCGAAACGTAATCTCGGAGCCCATCACTCACCGTCCGCTCGACATCCGTCACCGCGTTCAGGAGGAGGACGAGTTTATCTTCGAACCTGAGCCTCAAACCATCGAAGAGGATGAGGAGGACTTTGACTGGGATGACGAAGAGGGCGACTGGGAGTATGAGTCGACGCTCGACGATGACAACGATTGACCTCCTCCCGGGCCTGACGGCTTTCTCCACCCTCCGCGGATGCACTGACCCCGAGGCGCCTTATGACGGGTTTAATGCCTGCCACTACACGGGCGATTCACCTCTCCATGTGGAAGCCTGCCGCGCCGCTCTGGGCCCTGACATTGTTATTCCTCGCCAAACTCATTCATTGAATGTGGCTTACATTGACTCCCCCGGGATGCCCGAGGGAGTCGATGCACTTGTCACCACCCGCCCGGGGCTGCTGCTCTGTGTCCACACGGCCGACTGTGTGCCCCTCGTCATGGCCGACCGCGAGGCCGGGGTAATTGCCGCCGTCCACTCAGGATGGCGGGGCACAGTGGGGCGCATAGCAGCTCTGGCTCTGCGGCGCATGGTCATCGCCGGGGCTGATCCGCGTAGGGTGGTGGCGGCTATGGGGCCGTGTATCTGTCCTGATTGTTTCGAGGTGGGTCCCGAGGTGGCTCAGGCGTTTCGTGATGCCGGACTGGCCGAGGCTATCCTGCCCCGCGAGCCGCGGCCTCACATTGACCTGCCTCTTGCCGTGCGCCTAACCCTCATGGCCGAGGGGGTGGCTGACTCTGCCATAGCACCCCCTGTGGGGTGTTCGCGCTGCCGCCCTGACCTGTGGTTTTCGGCGCGGAGGCTGGGGGTCAACTCAGGCCGGACCCTCACCGCCATAGCTCTGCCGTCTCGCCCCTGATGGCAAGTGAGGGCTAAAAGTTCACGAATGGCACGTTAAACGGTGTTAAATGTTGTAATTTTGTAGCGCTGAAATTTAACATTTGGGATTGCACATTCACGGGCAGCAGCGTGCAAAATGCACGGAAGCCCCGTTTTTTGTGCAATAAAAATCGACCGAAAATGTTAATAAATATTTAATTAATTGATGGGTAGGGAAATAAGTCCATTTGAGGGCGGGATGGGGTGAATTCGGATTGTGAAATTCCGTTAATTATTGTAATTTTTCAAGGCGAAAACGGCATTTTTGTTAACAAATCTGTCGGAGTGCTAATTTTGCTTCACATTTGTGCAACAATGTTGGATTTGGGCTAATGTGGCTATTGTCAACGTTTTGTAATTTGCTTATGCGGCTGAAAATGCGTAATTTTGCATTGTTGATAAACCAATCATCATTTCTTGCTCCGCCTTAATCAGACAGAGAATTTTAACCAAGACAATCATTTCAATAATGAAAAAATATATCAAAGCCCTCGTTTCGGGCATTGCAGCTTTAACCTTATTTGCCATCTCACCCGCCGTCAAGGCTGAGCCGGTTCCCGCTCAGACCCCGGCGAGCCACACCATCCTCACCACTCCTGACCTCTCTGACCTCTTCGTAGAGCAGGCTTATGAGAATGCGCGCCTCAACTCACCCTTCGCTTCATTCACGGCTCAGGCTGTGGAGGTGCCCTTCAAGTCGGCTTCGCTTGCCGATAAGATGGTGAGCTACGCATCGAAGTTCCTCGGCACCCGCTATCGCCGCGGCGCCACCGGTCCTTCGGCCTTTGACTGCTCAGGCTTCACCAGCTATGTGTTTCGCAACTTCGGCATCACCCTCAGCCGCACCTCAAGCTCACAGTATAAGCAGGGCACCAAGGTGAATGTGAAGAATCTCCGCCCCGGCGACCTCCTGTTCTTCTCGTGCCACAGCAGTGGCCGCGGCAACGTGGGTCATGTGGCCATGGTGGCATCGGTTGACAAAGAGAACGGCACCTGTGAATTTATCCACGCTTCGGTGAAGCGCGGTGTCACCTATCAGAAATTCCCTGACGGTGGCTATTATGACCGCCACTTTATCGGCGCCAAGCGTGTGCTTGACTGATTCTCCTCCCTCCTTCTCCTCTCTCATCTGAAGCGCGCTTTTCCCCTGCGGGAAGGCGCGCTTCGGCGTTGTGGAGGAATTTAGGGCCGTCCGGTTGTTATATAGGATAAGCGATTATCGCTGAGATTTACGTATCTTTGCAATGTGATTATGAATGACAATGAAGGTCTGGTGATTAGAAACACCGGGAGTGCCTATCAGGTGCTCCTTGACGACGGACGCTCCGTCGCCTGCAAAATAAAGGGTAAATTCCGTCTCAAAGGGATTCGCACCACCAATCCCGTGGCCGTGGGCGACCGTGTGACCGTGGCGCTCAACGAGTCAGACACCTCTTATATAACGGCCATCACCCCGCGCCGCAACTACATTATCCGCCGCGCGAGCAATCTCTCAAAGGAGGCCCACATCATTGCCGCCAACGTTGACCTGGCCGTGCTGGTGGTGACGCTGGCTCATCCCGCCACCTCCACCACCTTCATTGACCGCTTCCTTACCACTGCCGAGGCTTATAATGTCAAGGCCATGCTGGTCATCAACAAGACTGACCTGCTGACCTCTGACGATGACCGCGAGCTGCTGGAGGCCGTGAGCTATCTCTATTCCTCGATTGGCTATCCCGTGATTGCCCTCTCGGCCGCTACCGGCGAGGGGGTCGACGCCCTGCGCGAGAGTCTGGCGGGGAAAATCACTCTCTTCTCAGGCAACTCGGGCGTGGGCAAGTCAACGCTCATCAACGACCTCATCCCCGGCCTCAACCTGCGCACGGCGGCCATCTCGGCCATTCATGACACCGGCATGCACACCACCACCTTCAGCGAGATGTTCCCCCTGCCCGGCGCCGAGGGGGGATATATTATCGACACTCCCGGTGTGAAAGGCTTCGGCACCATTGATTTTGACCCTCACGAGGTGGCCCACTATTTCCCCGAGATTTTCAGTGCCGGCGCCGACTGCCGCTACGGCAACTGCACCCACACCCACGAGCCCGGATGCGCCGTGCGCCGCGCTATTGACGATAATCTCATAGCCGCCTCGCGCTATGCCTCTTACCTGAGCATCCTCGAGGACTCGGCCGACGATAAGTATCGCAAGGCATTCTGAACCTTTCCGCCCCGGGAAGTGTTATGGGGGTAGTGATGGCAGGAAAATCTGTCAACCCCTTTCAGGCCTTGACGGCCATTTTGTCAGTCGGCGCATGTCATGCACCGCTTGGCACGGTTTATGCTATCCTTAACCTTGAAAACGAATAAAAAAATACTCATAACCTAAAAATACTATCATCAATCATGAATATCAAACCATTAGCTGACCGCGTGCTCATTGAGCCCACTCCCGCTGAGGAAGTTACCATGTCAGGCATCATCATCCCTGACTCTGCAAAGGAAAAGCCTCTCAAGGGCAAAGTGCTGGCTGCCGGCTGCGGCACCAAAGATGAAGAAATGGTGGTGAAAGAGGGCGATAATGTGCTCTATGGCAAGTATGCCGGCACTGAAATCGAACTCGACGGCACCAAGTATCTCATCATGCGTCAGAGCGACATTCTCGCTGTTATCGAAGGTTGATAACCCCTCTCCACTGATTAATACCGTAAAAAACGAATACTATCATGGCTAAAGATATTAAATTCAATATTAAGGCTCGCGAAGAGCTCAAAAAAGGCGTTGACTCTCTGGCCGACGCCGTGAAGGTCACTCTCGGTCCCAAGGGCCGCAATGTGATTATCGACAAGAAATTCGGCGCTCCCCACATCACCAAGGACGGTGTGTCGGTGGCCCGCGAAATCGTGCTTGAGGACCCCTTCCAGAACATGGGCGCACAGCTGGTGAAGGAAGTGGCTTCAAAAACCGGCGATGATGCCGGCGACGGCACCACCACTGCAACCGTGCTCGCTCAGGCCATCATCTCGGTGGGCCTCAAGAACGTGGCTGCCGGTGCCAACCCCATGGACATCAAGCGCGGTATTGACAAGGGCGTAAAGGCCGTTGTGGACCACATCCGCGAAATGGCTGAACCCGTGGGCGACGATTTCAAGAAAATCGAGGACGTGGCCCGCATTTCAGCTAACAATGACGAAGCTATCGGCCACCTCATTGCCGAGGCTATGAAGAAGGTGAAGAAGGAAGGCGTTATCACCGTTGACGAGGCCAAGGGCACCGAAACCACCGTTGACATCGTGGAGGGCATGCAGTTTGACCGCGGCTTCATCTCGCCTTACTTCGTGACCAACACCGAGAAGATGGAGGCCGAAATGGATCGTCCTCTCATCCTCATCTACGACAAGAAAATCTCGAACCTCAAGGATATGCTCCCCATCCTCGAGGCCACCGCTCAGAGCGGCCGCCCGCTGCTCATCGTGGCTGAGGATGTTGACCAGGAGGCGCTGGCCACTCTCGTGGTGAACCGTCTGCGCGGTTCGCTCAAGGTGTGCGCCGTCAAGGCTCCCGGCTTTGGCGACCGCCGCAAGGAGATGCTTGAGGATATCGCCGTGCTCACCGGCGGTGTGGTTATCTCCGAGGAGAAGGGCATGAAGCTCGAATCAACCGGCATCGACAGCCTCGGCACCGCCGAGAAGGTGACCGTCAACAAGGAGAACACCACCATCGTTAACGGTGCTGGCAATAAGGACTCCATCGCTGCCCGCGTGGCTCAGATTAAGGCTCAGATTGAGCAGACCAAGAGCGACTATGACCGCGAGAAGCTCCAGGAGCGTCTAGCCAAGCTCGCCGGCGGTGTGGCAGTGCTCCACATCGGTGCTCCCTCTGAAGTGGAGATGAAGGAGAAGAAGGACCGCGTGGACGACGCTCTTAGCGCCACCCGTGCCGCTATTGCCGAAGGTATCGTCCCCGGCGGCGGCGTGGCCTACATCCGCTGCATCGACGCTCTCGAGGCTCTCAAGGGTGACAATGACGATGAAACCACCGGCATCCTCATTGTGCGCCGCGCCATCGAGGAGCCCCTCCGCCAGATTGTGGCAAACGCAGGTGTGGAAGGCGCCGTGGTGGTACAGAAGGTTAAGGAAGGCACTGCCGACTTCGGCTACAATGCCCGCACTGACTCTTATGAGAACCTCCTCGCTGCCGGCGTGATTGACCCTGCCAAGGTGACCCGTGTGGCTCTTGAGAATGCCGCTTCTATCGCCGGCATGTTCCTCACCACCGAGTGTGTCATCGCTGACAAGCCTGAGGAGAATCCCGCTCCCGCAATGCCCGCTCCCGGCATGGGAGGTATGGGCGGCATGATGTAATCCCCTGAATAAAGAGTAAATATGACAGAGCCACGGCGCCGGGCGCCGTGGCTCTGTTGTGTTATGATGGGATTGCAGGGTCAGTATTTCACGCCGGGCACCATGGCGGCTTCGGCTATGGCATGGAGGTCTTCAGGGGTGAAGGCGTCGTGGCCGATGGCGTCGAGGTTGGCCTCGAGCTGCTTAACTGATGAGGCACCGATAATCACCGAGGTGACGCGCTTGTCGGCAAGGAGCCATGCAATGGCCATCTGAGCCAGCGTCATGCCGAGGCGGGCTGCAATCTCGCCCAGACGACGGGCGGCTTCAATACGCTCCGGAGTCACCTCGGAGCTCTTCAGATAGCCCGTGGCGCGGGCCGCGCGGCTCCCTTCGGGAATGCCGTGGAGGTATTTGTCGGTCAGGAGCCCTTGTGCAAGGGGCGAGAAGCACACAATGCCGCTGCCGTTGGCTGCCGCCGGGCCAAAGTTGTTGTCAATGGCATGGGTGTCGAAAATCGAGGCGCGGTATTGACTCAGCAGGCAGGGAACGCCGGCCTGACGCAGGATGTCGTAGCATCGCTGCTGCTCGCGCGGGGGATATTTGGAGATGCCCACATAGAGCGCCTTGCCCTGACGCACAATGTCGATAAGGGCCTGCATGGTCTCCTCCACAGGGGTCACGCCGTCATAGCGGTGGGAATAGAACACGTCGAAATATTCCAGCCCCGTGCGGCGCAGGCTGGCGTTGCAGGAGGCTATGAGGTTTTTGCGTGAGGAGCCGTCGCCATACACTCCCGGCCACATGTCGTGACCCGCCTTGGAGGATATGAACATCTCGTCGCGGTGGGCGGCAAGGTCGCTTTTGAGGATTTTGCCGAAGTTTGTCTCGGCGCTGCCGGGCGCGGGGCCATAGTTGTTGGCAAGGTCGAAGTGACACACCCCTTTGTCGAAGGCGGTGATGATCATTCGTCGCGCTTCGTCAAAATTGTCCACATCGCCGAAATTGTGCCACAATCCCAGCGACACCTCGGGCAGAAACACTCCGCTCTCGCCCGCTTTCCTGTATTCCATGTTGCTTTCCGTTATTGATGATGCCGCAAAAATAGTTATTATAAATATTATTTTACTAATTTTGTGTTTCAAATAAATGGTAAAAAGGATGATTGTAGTAGCTGACGCCGGGAGCAGCAAGACGGCTTGGAGCGTTATTTCGGCCGAGACGGGCGCTGTGGTTGAAGGGTTTGTCACTGCAGGGGTCAACCCCGCCGTGATGGGCGGCGAGGAGCTGCGCGGCGCTTTGACCGAGGCGGCTTCGCGGCTTGCTCCTTATGCTATTGAGGCGCTGCATTTCTATGGCGCGGGATGCCTGCCGGAGCTTTGCGGCTCTGTGGCCGGGCTGCTGGCTACCATCACCGGGGCGCTCAATGTGGAGGTGGCGAGCGATTTGCTTGGCGCTGCAAGGGCGCTGCTCGGCTCTCAGGCTGGAATTGCCTGCATTTTGGGCACCGGCTCTAACTCCTGTCTTTATGACGGTCAGCGCATTGTTGACAATGTGTCGCCGCTGGGCTATATCCTCGGCGACGAAGGTAGCGGCGCCGTGCTTGGCAAGCTGCTGGTGGGCGATGTGCTCAAACGCCGTTTGCCGTCCTGGCTATGCCGCGAGTTTTTGGACCATTATGAGCTTGATGCAGCCGAGATTATCCGCCGTGTCTACCGCTCGCCGGGTGCCAATCGCTTTCTGGCTTCTTTTGCGCCGTTCATTGCCGCCCACATTGAGGTCCCCGAGGTTCACCGCCTGGTGATGGGGGCGTTCACCGCTTTTTTGCAGCGCAATGTGGCCAATTACCCTGATTACCGCTCGCTTCCGCTGGCTTTCTGCGGCAGCATTGCGGCTCATTTTTCCTCCGTGCTCGCTGAGGCGGCCGCCGCCGAGGGGTGTGTGGTGAGGTCAGTGATGGCTTCGCCCATGGAGGGTCTCATAGCTTTTCACACACAGAAATCATGACCAACAATCCCACAACCGAACTCATCCTCATAAACATCTCCGGCCAGGACCATCCGGGCCTCACGTCAGCGCTCACCGAGGTGCTTGCCCGCTATGATGCGTCAATCCTCGACATCGGCCAGGCTGATATTCACCACACTCTCTCGCTCGGCATCCTGTTCAAGACGGACAGTAGTGTGTCAGGCGACATCATGAAGGAGCTCTTGTTTCGCGCCTATGAGCTGGGGGTGAAGATACGTTTCAACCCCGTGACGGCTGAGGATTATGCTGCGTGGGTGGGCATGCAGGGGCGCAACCGTTGGATTATCACCATCCTGGGCAGGCGCCTGACGGCACGCCAGATAGCTCTGGTGACGAGCGAAATCTCCAATCAGGGGCTTAACATCGACTCCATTCAGCGCCTCACGGGACGTCCGCCGCTGGATGCCGATGAGGAGCCGCGCTCAAAAGCTTGCGTGGAGTTTTCGGTGCGAGGCACTCCCAATGACTATCAGGCTATGCAGGAGCGCTTTATGCACCTGTCGGCTGTGGAGGACTTTGACATTTCGGTTCAGGAGGACACCATGTATCGCCGCTGCCGCAGGCTTGTGTGCTTCGACATGGACTCCACTCTCATTGAAACCGAGGTTATCGACGAACTGGCCATGAGGGCCGGCGTTGGCGCTCAGGTCAAGGAGATTACCGAGCGAGCCATGCGCGGTGAGATTGATTTTTGCGAGAGCTTCCGCGAGCGTGTGGCGCTCCTGGAGGGGCTTGACGAGAGCGTGATGCGAGACATTGCCGAGAATCTACCCATCACGGAGGGTGTGGACCGCATGATGCGGGTGCTCAAGCGCGCCGGGTTCAAGACGGCCATCCTGTCGGGCGGCTTCACATATTTCGGCAACTATCTCAAGCAGCGCTTCGGCTTTGACTATGTCTATGCCAATGATCTGGAGATTGAGAACGGCAAACTGACCGGGCGTCATCGCGGCGACATTGTCGACGGGCGCCGTAAGGCCGAGCTGCTCAGGCTCTTGGCCCAGGTGGAGAACATTGACATTGCCCAAACCATTGCCGTGGGCGATGGTGCTAATGACCTGCCCATGCTGTCCACTGCAGGCCTGGGCATAGCATTCCATGCCAAGCCTAAGGTGAAGCAGACTGCCGAGCAGTCCATTTCCACCATCGGGCTTGACGGTTTGCTCTACTTCCTCGGCTTTAAGGATTCGTTTATCTCCTGATTGTCAGGCGTGGAGGTCTCCTCTGGGTCAATGATATACTCATCATAGTAGCCCAGGAGGAGAGTGGTGAGGGGGAGCGCTATGATGAGGCCGATGAAGCCCAGCAGCGAGCCCCACACCGACAGCGACAGCAATATCAGAGCGGGGTTAAGCCCCATGGCCTTGCCCATGATTTTGGGGGTGAGGAAAAAGTCCTGTATCAGCTGCACGATGCAGTAAACGGCTATGCACTGTCCCATCATAGGCCAGAAGGCCACACCGTTGCCAACACTGTAAACCAGGCAGAGCAGGGTGGTGGGCACCAGGGAGATAAGCTGCAGATAGGGCACCATGTTGAGCAGCCCTATGAACAGTCCCATCACTATGGCAAGAGGCATCTTGATGATGAGGAAGCCTATGCTGAACAGGATGCCCACCAGCAGGGCCACGAGGGCCTGACCGCGGAAGTAGTGGTTCATGCTCCGCTTTATGTCATTGCCCAGGCGGAACACCGATTTGCGCGACCGCGGGGGCACCATGCGCCGCATCATCTTGCCCAGCTTGTCATAGTCAATCATGATGAACACCACATAGAGCAGCACGATAAACCAGCTGCAGATGGCCCATATCACCGTCACTCCGCTTGACACCACGCTCCATGCCGCCGCAAGGGTTTCCTGAATGGCGGCGGTCCAGTCAATCTGTTCAAGCATCCGGCTCAGGCGCGTCAGGTCAACGTTCTGGCGGATGAAATGGTGCACGGTGTCGGGTATGTATGGGATTCTCAGCTCATTAGTGGCATAGGCCTGCAGCATGCTGCTCATCTGGGAAACCTCGCCGAGAATCATGGGCACGAAGAAGTAGCCCAGGATGGCAAGGAGAAAAACGGCCTCGAAGAGCGTCACGAAAATCGGCGCCACGCGCCCCTTGAAGTGAAGCAGGCGTCGGTTGAACTGCACGAACGGTTCGAGCATGTAGGCAATGAGTGAGGCCACACAGAAGGGCAGCAACACGTCGCTGAGGCGGTTGACGAGCCACACAATTCCCAACAGTGTCACCACGGAGAGAATCAGTCGCACAGTGCGGTCAAGGGTGAAGGGCTGGCGGGAAAACATAACGTTAACGGTTAGTGATGGTCAATGGTCAGTTCTGTGGAGTGCTATCGGCCGCTTTGTTGCCGTTTTTGCGGCGTCGCGGGCCGTGATAGCGGCGCTTTTTCTTCTGCGGGGCCGCAGTGGCCTCGGCGCTCTCTACCGGCTGAACAACAGCGGGCTTCTCGGCGCTGCGGGGGGCGTCGGCGCTTCGGGGAGTGTCGGCGGTGTTGGCAGCCTGACGGCGGTTGCCGCGTCCTTTGCCACGTCCTTTGCCACGGTTGCCTCCGTTGCTGCGGTTGCCTCCGCGGGCGCCTTTCGAGCGGTCGCCGCTGCGCTCGCCTTTCGAGCGGTCGCCGCTGCGCTCGCCTCGCGGCCTCTCGGCGGGGCCTTCGCCAAGCTCTGCGGGCATCTCGCCGCGGGGTATCTCCTTCTCAATGAGGTCCTCTATGCGCTTGAGACCCTGGCCTTCGCGCTCGCCCACAAAGGTCACGGCACGCCCCTCGCGGGCTGCTCGGGCCGTGCGGCCTATGCGGTGCACGTAGTCCTCGGCATCACGCGGCACATCGTAGTTGATAACCATCGAGATGTCGTCAATGTCAATGCCACGGCTCACAATGTCCGTGGCTATCAACACCTTGACGCGCCCGGCGCGGAAGTCGAGCATCACCTTCTCACGGGTGGTCTGGTCAAGGTCAGAGTGCATTTCGGCCACCTGCAGATTGCGGCGCTTGAGGTCGCGCGTGAGCTCCTTCACCTTCTGCTTTGACGATGAGAACACTATCACGCGGTCAGGCGGAGTTTCGCGAAACAGGTGGCTGAGCAGGGCCGGTTTCTGGCGCTCATAAACGCGATACACCTTCTGGTCAATCTTTTCGGCGGGCTTGCTGATGGCTATCTTCACCTCCACGGGGTCAGTGAGAATCTGCTTGGCCAACTGCTTGATTTTCGGGGGCATGGTGGCCGAGAACATCAGCGTCTGGCGCTCCTTGGGGAGCTTGGCCACAATCTGCATGATGTCGTCGAAGAAGCCCATGTCGAGCATGCGGTCGGCCTCGTCGAGGATGAAGAACGACACCCGGCTAAGGTCAACGTAGCCCATCTGCATGTGGGCCAGCAGTCGGCCCGGCGTGGCAATCACCACATCGGCGCCCATCTTCAGGCCGCGCTTCTGCGCCTCGAAGGTCTTTCCATCGGTGCCACCGTAGATGGCAACTGAGCTCACCGGCATGAAGTAGGAGAAGCCTTGCATCTGCTGGTCAATCTGTTGCGCCAGCTCGCGCGTGGGCGCCATGACTATGCAGTTCACGGCATCATCGGGATAGCCCCCGTCGGCCAGGATGTCAATCACCGGCAGCAGATAAGCCGCCGTCTTGCCTGTGCCGGTCTGCGCCACGGCAATAAGGTCACGCCCCTCCAGCGCCGGCGGGATAGCCTGCTCCTGAATGGGCGTACACTCCTGAAAATTCATTGCCTCGAGAGCATCGAGAACACTATCGTTATATAATAGTTCGTCAAATCGCATAATGTGGTCAATTCAAGCCACAAAGATAGTCAAATTCCCCCACACTTCCAATATACGCGCTGCTGAGGCGCGGGGATGGGAGGATGTGGGGAAAAATTGCTAACTTTGCGGTATGATGGATGATTGCAAGATTCTCTCGGTGATTACGCCGGTGTTTAACCGCGCTGACTGCGTGGGGCGGTGTATGGCGAGCGTTGCGGCTCAGGATGTGCCGCAGGGCTGGATGGTGGAGCACGTGGTGGTGGACGATGGTTCGGCCGACGCCACGGCTGCCGAAGTGGAACGCCATGCAGGGCCGCATGTGAGCTTCGAGCGGCTGCCCGAGAATCGCGGCACCAATGCGGCGCGCAATGCCGCCATGCGGCGCGCGCGAGGCCGCTGGGTGGTGCTCCTGGACAGCGACGACGAGATGCTTCCCGGCGCTGTCAGGGAGATATGCGGCGCCATTGATGCCAACCCTGACATTAGCCATTTCATCTTCTCCACCGATGACACCGCGGCTGACCATCAGGGCTACGGGGCGCAGCGCATTATGACCTTTGAGGACTTCCTGCTCCGCAAGGTCAAGGGGGATTTTGTGCATGTGTTGCTGCGTCAAACCATTCTTGACCATCCTTTCGGGGAGAAGCTGCGCATCCATGAGGGGGTGTTTTTCCTCCACTACTACCGCCGTGCCGGGCGGGTGATGTTTATAGGCAAGGTGCTCTATCATCGTGACCGCGAGCGCACTGACCACGTGACCTTTGACCTCGATATGACCAACGACCGTGCCCTGGCCAACAAGCGCGATGCCGCGCGCCTGCGCATAGCCGACTTCGAGGCTGACTACGCGCTTACCGAGCGCGGCCGCGAGCTCCTGGAGATGGAGCGGCAGACGGTTTATAAGCTCAGTGTGCTTGCCGGTGACTATGCCGAGGCCAAGGAGGTGGAGCGGCGATTGATGGCCGTGGCGCCCGGCTATGCATTGCTGCGCCGGCTCCACTGCGGCCCTATGGCTTGGCGGGTAATCAAGCCGCTGGTGCGCCTCAAGCACAGGCTCACAAGAGGGTGAGCCCGCTCCGTTCAGAAGCCGGAGGTGATGAGCTCTACGGCAAAGTCAAGCATGGTGTCATGACCGGCCAGAGCGGACTCGGGGTCGAGGTTGACGGCACACCCCGGCGAGGGGTCGATGCCCTGCTCGGTGGTGAGTCCACGAGCGTCAAGCACCGAGCATGCCGAGAATCTCACTCCCCAGCCGTTAGGCAGCTCGGAGTTAAACGGCATTCCGGAACCGCCGCCGGTGCGCGCTCCCACAATCTTCACCTGCGGCAGATATTGCATCACTGACACAAAGTTATTGGCCGCGCTGAATGTGGAACGGTTGGTGAGGATAACCACCGGCTTGGCCCAGCGCTGACGCCCTTGGGCTGCGGGGTTATACGTGTAAGGGAACGGTTCCGAAAAGTCATTGTGGCCCGGACCTGTCTTGTGGCAGATGTAGCCGGCAAGGGTGGGCTCGCTGATGAAGCGGGCCACGAGGGTTTCCACATTGGTCATCGAGCCCCCGCCATTGTCACGTATGTCAATGATGAGTCCCGAGGCTGTAGCGCAGTAGGCCAGAATGTTGTCCAGATTCCCCTCGCCGATGGTGTAGGAGAACGATGGATAGCGCATGTAGCCCACGTTTTGCGGCAGAATCCCGTAGTCAATCCCGCCGGTGGTGATATAATTGAAGTTGAAATAGCTCTGCTCAATGAGGCGCTCGCTGAAGTTCTGGGGATAGTCGCTCCACCAGGCGCGATAATATGAGGTGGCGAAGCCTGACGATAGGTTGGTGTGGCCGTCGCGCAGCTCGTCAAGCATTTCGGCACACACGTTGAACAGCTCCTCGCGGGTCATGGCGTCGGATATGCGCGGCGCGTAGCGGTCATGCACCTGCTGCCAGTCCACACCCTTCTCCTCGAAGAAGCAATAATGCTCGTCAAGGATGGTCCAAAGCATCTCGAAGTTTCCCGTGGGGGTGTCAGGTTGCTCAGGCATGTCATGACATCCTGAAAGCAGCAGGGCCGCTGCAAAGGCTATTATGAGGGTCAGGCGTTTCATGGGGTCAATAATATGCTGAGATGATGCGGGTTTCAGGGGTGGGAGTGTGGACCGGCGAGAGGCTGAGCCATTCGCCCGACACACCGATTACCAGCGCGTGGGTGAAGCTGCGGGTCACAATGTTGTTGACCTTGCTGCTGATGATGCGGCCTGAGTAGCCCAGGCGCAGGGCGGTGGCTCCGAAGCGGAGGTCGGCTGTCACGAGGTTACTCATGGCGAAGCGGTTGCCAAACCATGCGCAGTGGGCCAGATTGCTGTGGTTGCCCAGCGAAATCTCGTAGTAGAGCTCGCCATAGTCGGGCGAGAAAAACGCGCCGATGACAGGGAGTGCCGGCTGATAGCGCAGCGTCACCGGCAGGCGCCCCAGGCGGGTTGACCATGTGGCCATGGCTGTCAGTCCCACGGTCCATGCCGCGCGGGCGCTCACGGGATTGTTGCCGTTGCGCGACAGAATCAGCGCACCCGCATCAAGCTCAGTGATGCCGCCGGCGGCCACGCGCAGCCCACTGACCGCGGGGATTGCGAAGCGGCGCATCATGCTCCATGAGTCCCGCAGCGAGGCACCGGTCATGGAGGCATTTCGGGCGGGATTGTCCGTGCGGTCCACAGCGGCCCCTATGTCGAGGCGCATCACCCATCGCTCGGGATCAAACCGCATGGCCTGAAAGCGTTCATAGTTAAAGCCGGCATGCCAGCCGGAGTAGTGGAGCGGGGAGAGATAGGTGTCGGCCTCATGTGCCGAACCGATTTCAACGGTCCAAGCGCTCGTGACCGGGCGCAGCGGCCGGTCTGAGTCGGCGCCGGCGGCGGTCAGCGAGGCCACAAAGGCAACTAACAGAGCGATGGCGGCGCGCATGGTCAGAAAATTCGCTGTTGGCCGGTGAGCTCGTCGCGCACCTCGTCGTCACTGCGCTCCTCAATCTCCTCTATGTTGTCGGGCTGATCATCGGTCTGATCATCGGCGTCAGGGGCAATATCCTCCTCCTGAGGGTCAATTTCCAGCGGCTCAAGCTCCTTCACTTCGCCCAGCTCAAACGTGGTGAGGCGTTTGCCCTTGGCCTTGAAGCTCTTGACGGCGATAAATTCCGATGCCACAATCTCCATTGCGGGGCGGAAGGCATCGTTGCCGCCGAAGGTCACCTCGAAGCGCGCTCCGGGAGCGTCGCTCAGGGCAATGAGGGATGACTTTTCATTGTCGCCCAACCAGCGCTGACGCTTTGCCGACGGCTCAAACGTGAAGCGCTTGATGTAGGGGTAGCCCTGGTCGGCATCGTTGAGGATGGCCGTCCACACTGTGCCGGGGCGGAACTTCTCGATGCGGAGAATGTTGTCCTCATAATGGTTGGCGGCGTCAAACGTCGAGGTGTAATACTCGCCGTTCTTGAGCACCACCAGCACCAGGTCAGTGCCTCCGAACTCGCCCAGATACTCGCCGCGGCCCTCATAGTTGAGGCGCAGCACATCGGGGTCAAACCACACCTCGCGTCCGCCGAGCGTCGACACGCCCTTGCGCTTGAGCGAGATGCGGGCCACCTCATTCTTCGTCACCAGATTGCCCATTGCGCCGCGCCCCTTGATGGCCAGGGCGCTGAAGTCAACCTCAATCTGGAGCTTGTTGAGGCGCGGGCGCGGCTTGAGGGTCACGTTGACGGTCTCGGCCTCGCCGTTGGGGTTGCAGGTGAACCAGGCCACACGTGTGCCCGGCTCGCCCGGTGTGAGGTTATATTCACGGTCACGGGTCACTCCCGTCACCTTGAAGCGCTTCATATAGAACGCGCCGCCGCGGCCGTTCTGATAGATGGTGTTGTAGACGGTGCGCTCGTCGCGCTGCTTGAACACGCCCACAAATATCACGTTCTTGCCCACAAAGAGCTTCTCCTGAATGCGCACCACCTTGTAGCGGCCGTCGCGGTAAAAGAGGATAACGTCGTCGATTGATGAGCAGGGCCCCACAATCTCCGTCTTGTCGTCCTTCTTCAGCGCCGTGCCGATGAAGCCCTCCTCGCGGTTAAACATCAGCTTCTCGTTGGCCTCGGCCACTGATGCCGCCTGAATATTGTCGAAGGCGCGGATTACCGTGCGGCGCGGATACTCGGCACCATACTTCTTCTTCAAGCGCAGGAACCAGTTGATGGTGTAGTCAGTGATGTGAGCCAGATGGCCCTCAATCTCCTCGATGCGGCCGCGCAGGGATGCCATGAGCTCCTCATTCTTGTCGACATTGAAGCGCAGAATCCGGCCCATCTTGATTTCATAGAGGCGGTCAATGTCCTCATCGGTCACCTCGCGGATAAACTGAGGAGTGAAGGGTTGCAGGCGCTTGTGGATGTGGCGGGTGGCCTCCTCTTTGCTCTTGCTCTGCTCATACTCCTTGTCCTTGTAGATGCGCTCCTCAATGAAAATCTGCTCCAGCGAAGCGAAGAAGAGCTGTTCACGCAGCTCATCGCGCTGAATCTCCAGCTCGCGGCACAGGATGGCGCGGGTGCTGTCAACATTGTGGCGGAGCACATCGCTCACCCCCACAAAGTGAGGCTTCTTGTTGGAGATGACGCAGCAGTTGGGCGACACCGACACCTCGCAGTCAGTGAAGGCATAGAGCGCGTCGATGGTCTTGTCGCTTGACGTTCCGGCAAGCAGGTGAACCAGGATGCGGGCCGTGTGTGAGGTGTTGTCGTCAACCTTGCGAATCTTTATTTTTCCGCTTTCGAAAGCCTTGAGGATGGAGTCAATGATGGTGCCGGTGGTTTTGCCGTAAGGAATCTCGGTGATGGCCAGGGTCTTATTGTCAACCTTCTCGATTTTGGCTCGGATTCTCACCGCACCGCCGCGCTGCCCATCGTTGTAGCGCGACACGTCAATGAATCCGCCGGTCACGAAGTCGGGGTAGAGCGTAAACTCCTCGCCGCGCAGATAAGCCACGGCGGCGTCAATAATCTCATTGAAATTGTGGGGCAGAATCTTTGACGACAAACCCACGGCAATGCCCTCCACGCCCTGAGCCAGCAGCAGAGGGAACTTTGAGGGGAGTGACACCGGCTCACGCTTGCGCCCGTCATAGCTCAGGGTCCATTCTGTCACCTTGGGACTGTAGAGCACATCGAGGGCAAACTGCGACAGGCGCGCCTCGATGTAACGGCCTGCAGCCGCCGAAGCTCCTGTGAGCACATTGCCCCAGTTACCCTGCGTCTCCACCAGCAGGTCCTTCTGACCGAGCTGCACCAGCGCCTCATAGATCGACGCGTCGCCGTGGGGGTGATACTGCATCGTGTTGCCCACAATGTTGGCCACCTTGTTGAAGCGCCCGTCGTCAAGCGTGTGCATGGAGTGGAGGATTCGTCGCTGCACAGGTTTCAGACCATCGTCCACGCCTGGTACGGCACGCTCCAGAATCACGTAAGAAGCATATTCAAGAAACCAGCTCTGATACATGCCCTTGAGCTGATGACGCACCACATCGGGGCTCGCTGCAGGGTCAACGGCCAGAGAGTCAGGGAGCGATGAGCGTTGGGGGGTGTCGGAGTCAGGAGCGGGGATGGGAGAGTTATCCTCAGGCGTTTCGTCAGGATTGATATGCTGGTTATCTTCGGTCATGATTGATAGATTAATGGCGTGGTGACCAACAAAATTAGCAAAAAATGCTTAACCAAGTAGGGTTATCGTGCTGAAAAAATAAAAAAGAGCGCCCGGTGAAGAAAATCACCGGGCGATTGAGCGAGTAGCGGGACCGAGAATTGAACTCGGGACCTCCGGGTTATGAATCCGACGCTCTAACCAACTGAGCTATCCCGCCATTGGAGGTTTGCGAGTGCAAAGGTAATGCCTTTCCCGTCAACCACCAAATTTTTTCCAAATTTTTTTCAAATAAATTGCTCCGCCCCTCCGCCACCGTATTGTCCAAGAGGACCGAAAAAGCTATGACAGGCAGAGGAACCAAGAGTGCTACATGTGGAAAATAGATAACCGCATTAAAAATGCAGGTCTTTACCATATTCAGCCACAGGTTCTTTGACGCAACCTGTTGGTGAAGCAAATGATAGGTCCCGTAATCTGTTAATATAAGAAGAGCGGATTGCTTTGTTGTTAATTTCTAATCGGCGCGCTTTTGAAAGTGAAGCAAACTCGGATGCCTGTTCAATCCCTAAAAAACGTCTGTTGCATAAATTTGCTGCGATGCCTGTTGTTGAAGAACCTGCGAAAGGATCAAGAATCCAATCGTGTTCGTCAGTGCTGGCGAGTATAATACGGGTCAGGAGTGCCAATGGTTTTTGCGTAGGATGTTTGCCGCATGATTTCTCCCAACGGCCAATTGCCGGAAGACGCCATACATCAGTCATCTGTTTCCCTTCATTTATAGCCTTCATAAGCTCATAATTATACTTATGAGGTACTTTTGGATGCTTTCGCGCCCACACTATAAACTCTGTTGAGAAGGTAAAGAACCGACAAGATATGTTTGGCGGAGGATTAGTTTTCGCCCAAGTGATAACATTTAGGATTTTATAGCCAAGCTCTGTAAGTAAATTGGCTATAGAAAAAATATTATGATGCGTACCGGAAATCCAGATTGTGCCATTTTCCTTGAGTTTATCCCGACATAGCGTCAACCATTTACGATTATATTCCATGATTGATTCCGGCGTCCCACCTTTGTCCCAATCGCCTTTATCTACACAAACTATTTTACCAGCCTGATAACTAATCCCTCCATTGGAAAGAAAATAAGGCGGGTCTGCGAAGATCATGTCAAATTTGAAATCAAACTGCGGAAGCACATCAAAGCAGTCGCCATGTACAATGGTGAAAGCCCGGTCGTCTGATTTATAGAATGGAGTTATCATCCCTTAATGGCAGATAAATCCAGATTCGGAATTATTTGTGTATTAGTATAATTTTTCTTGTAGTAGAAAGCTCGTCTTCGCGCACGTGTTTTTCCTCCTTTTCCGTCAGGTGCATCCGTTGTGTCTTGGTTGTTAGCACCTTTGGTCTTTGGCTCGAGATATGTCCCCATGCTACATGAAAGTTTATCTGCATCGCCGCGGATAATATAGGATTGGATCTCTTCCCAATCTGTCCGAAACACGCCATTTTGTACGTCGGATGGATGATCAAGAAAATAATCAACAATTACATAATCATCTTGCTGTTTGCGTACACCATTCTCCTTAGCAAGATAAACAACCCAAAAAGTTAAATTAATCTTACTTCGTATTTTGGCCGTTTCCCAAGTCTCTTTGGCAACTTCACAATAGTTAATCATCTGAATGGCTGTCGGTTCTTTTGCCTTAATAGACCCATTTTTATTCTTCTGCAAAGGCAATATCTTAATCTCACAGCCAATCTGGGGTATATCAGCTTCATCCCTATTGTTATTTTCTAAGCCGAGTAAATTCTCGACAATTAATCCTGCTGCACCCTTCTTCATTTTACACTTATCACCAATAAACAGAGATTCTTTTAGCTGTCCTATTGTTTTCCCCTTTGCATTGGTAACTATATCAAAAAGAGGAGTAAGAATCTCTATAACTTTACTACTGATCATATTTTTACCTTGGATATAAATTCGTTGATATTTGTAAGGTTGTACACACTCGGAATATGAGCAAAAGCTTCTTCAAGTTTATTGCGGGCTGATTCCCAACCGATGCCGTCAGTTATCCAAACGAACTCGAAACCGGGAACCGCATTGATTTTCGGTGCAAGTTCCGAATATGACCTGGCAACTTCGTTGAGCTTTGAACCTCCTCCGGTATAGAAGTTGGCCTCAATCAGATAGGTCAGATCTTTATGTTTGACAACGAAATCAAATCGCTTATTGTCCGCTCCCAATGCCTTGACGATCTCAGGAAATTCTGTATAATAAACTTCTTGTTCATAGGCGATGCCATGATTGTCGAAGATGTTAGCCACAAGTTCCTCCATGATATGGCCTCCTCTGTTTTTACGCGCATTGGAATCCAAACCAACTTCAACTCCGAACACATAGTCCACAAGGTTCTTAATCTGTTTTTTCTGGAAAACTTCTGTAAGTCCAGTGTCGTTCAGAAACTTCGTTACCTGTGCAGACGATGTGAAGTAGTCGGCGACAAGGAGAATATTTCCATTCTCATCAATGGCTTTCTTTTTGTCTTTTGTGCGCACAGCAATGAGAATGTCCAAAACCGAGAATACTCTCGGATTCTCCTCCCATAGGCGCTCTACGGCTTTGGCCATATCCTCTTGTCCTATCAGATAGTTAAGCTGATTAAGCTTAATGGATATTGCTTCTACATTCGCCGCAACCTTCGGGAAATCCACATAGTCCTTCAGTGAGAAGTGAGTTTCCTTCAGTGGCTTCATAAAGTCATTAAAACGGTCTGCCATATCTTATAAGTCAAAAAGGGTTGATGAAGGACCTTGGAAGTTGTCGTAGTTTCGAATCAATAATTCGGTAAGGCTCCCTCGCTTGGATGCATTGGCGTTAATGTTTCTTTTTGCGTACACTCGTTCAATGTAAAAATCCTTATAAAGGATGTCAAAGAAATCATCTTTGGAGTTGCGTCCTTTGCAGTCGGAATTGCTTAGCATGCCTTGATAACCTTGAGAGGATATAGACGAATAAAAGTCCTTTAATCGAATTTGTTCTTTATCGTCAAATCCCTCCTTTACATAGGAATTGAAACTTGATGTTGCGTCAAGTGGTCTGTAGGGAGGATCGAAATAGAAAAATGTGTACCCCTCAACAAACTCACCAGTTTGAGAAAAATCACCATTCAGGATCTCTACTTTCTGCAAAAGTTCGCTATCTGCGATTAATAGGGCTTTATCGCAGATGGTGGGATTAGAGTATCTACCGAAAGGTACATTGAAAAAGCCTTTGGAGTTTTCGCGATATAAGCCGTTAAAACAAGTGCGGTTTAAGAAAATCATGAAGGCTGCTTCTTCAATGTCTGTCAGGGATTCTTGGTTAAATCGAGAACGAATATTTAGAAAAAGCTCTTTTTGCTTCTCAGAATCGTTAGCTGTTCTGAATTTTTCTTGTAATTCTGACAATGCGTTTATCAGAGCATATGGATTATCCCTGATGATGGTGTATGTCCTAATTAAATGGGGGTTTATGTCGTTTATGATTGCCTTCTTAATGTTGGGATATTTCTGTAGTATAAAGAAGAGCATTGCACCTCCTCCGACAAAAGGCTCTATGTAGGTTATATCCTTTTCCCTTTCAAAAGATTCCGGAAGAAAGGAATCTAAAGTTGGCAGCAATTGGGTTTTGCCACCAGCCCATTTAAGGAAAGGCTTTGCCTTCGTTCTGGAAATAGTCTGTAAAGTCATTGTTTACAAGCTAATAGCACCTCAACTACAAGATAGCAATCTAAGGTGTGGTCTACCTGTAACGACTATTTCGGAGTTGACATTAGGGCATTCCTGCCATTTTTAGGATAAATAGATGACCATCGTTTAAGATTATTATCGCTATGATCTTGCAAAGATACGAAGAAATGGTGAGTGTGTCAAGGCTTTATTCATAGTGGCCTGTTACAAAATGTCATAGTATTCTTTGTTCAATACTTTTATGGAGGGAGGGGGAGAAAAAGTATCTGCAACCGGGGTGGGTTGCAGATACTTGGGGGTGGGGGATTACTTGACGAGGATTTTGCGGCCGCGGGCTATGTAGAAGCCGGCGGGGAGGCGGGAGATGTCGGCTTGGTCGGCATTGCGGAGCACGAGGGTTCCGGTCAGCGAGTAGACGTCGCAACGGGCGGAGGTGGCCGTGATGGCGCTGATGCCCGAGGTGCCGACGGATATTTCAGCTTTGCCCACCATGCCTTCATAGTCGGCGGTGGCGGTGAGGGTGGCTATGCCTTCGGCTGTGAGCGAGATGTCAAACTCTCCGTAGCCGCAGGGGGTGACGGTGCACACCGCCGGGTCAGAGCTTTCCAGGGTGTATTCAATCATCATGCGGTTGCCGGCCTTGAGGGTGGTGAGGGCGGCGAGGTCAATTGTGGCTGAGCCTTCCTCGAGCGTGAAGCCGGAAAGATGAATCTCCGGCGCCTCATAGCAGCAGAAAGTCACCATGGAGGGGAACCAGTAGTACTCAGAAAGCTTGACGCTGCGCTCGGGAATAATCCGGCCGTCGGCGGGGTCAGCGCGATACACGTGGTTTTGAGTGTAGTGGCTGCCATAGCCTTTCTCCACGGTCGTGAGCACAATCTCATCGGTGAGAGGGTCAACGGCAATACCCTTGCCGTAGAGACATTCACCCTCAGGCAGGGTGATGAAGTCAGGGATGAACTCGCCGTTGTCGAGGTCAAGACGAGCCACTGCGGAAGCGTTGGAGGCGGTGGCGTAGTACACCACATTCTCACGATTGTCAACTGCCAGCGGGGCGGGGAACCATGTGGTCCACACGTTGGCGATGCATGTGCGGCCCTCGTAGGTGCCCGGGTCAATCTCCACGCGTGAGGCCTCGAGGGTCTCGGGGTCAATCTTCATAAACTGGCTGCCGGTGTCGAGCGTGGCTGCATAGAGGCTGCCGTCGGGAGTGACGAAGCAGCACACGGCGGCTCCGGCATTAATGTCGGTAATCTTGTCGGTGGCAGGGTCAATGGCCATGAGTTGCCAGTCCTTGGCGGTTACGAACACCCGGCCGCGATAGCGCAGCATGTCGCCATAGGCCAGAGTGATGCTCTGTGTGTCAGAGAAAGGCTCGCCGGCGGTCATCGAGGCAAGGTCAATGGGATAGATGCCTTTTGAGGTGGTGAGATAGCCCTTCTGAGCTGTGGCGCCGCAGAATGCGCGTCCCTGCTCGCTGTTGGTAGCCGGCGAGAAGGCGTTGACATAGGTGAGTGAGGCGGCATCAAGCTGCGTGAGAACATTACCCTCCACGCCGCCGAGATTTTTGCCGCTCTGCTTGCTGACAGCATAGAGTTTATCGGCAAAGCGGGTGGCGCAGGTGCCGGTGATGCCCAGCGACTTGTTGGGGTTGACATCGATAAACGCGTCATACCAGGCCGTGTTGTCAACGCTCAGATGGGTGAACGACGCCATGTCGTGGCCAAACCACCCCTCGTTATAAATGAGCATGCCGCTTGACAGCGAGCCTGGCTCGGGGCGCTCCACGGTGAACGTGACGGTGATTTCATCCATCGGTGCGGTGAGGTTGTCCTTGTCCGTAGTGACAATGTATCCGGCCGGGATGGTGATGGTGTAGGTGCCGTCGGCAAGGTTGGCGCCCCCTTTCACGGCCAGCATCACACTCTTGCTTGACACCGAGCCTGCGAGCTCCAGGCTCACGCCGTTGCCGCTGAGCATGGGAGTGCCGCTTTCGGCATTGATGCTCACCTTCTTGGTAGCGCTCTCCACGTCGATGGTAAGCTTGGTGAAGAGCTCAATTGTGGCGCCCTGCGTGGGGGTGGTGGTGAAGGAGAAGCGCTGAGGCTGCTTGACGGTGTAGGTGGTGGTGAAGGGCTTGGCATTGACAATTTCGAGGCCTGAGGTGGTCACGCCCGAGAGTGCCCCGGCGGGGATGGTGAGGGTCCACTCGCCCGTGCCGGGCTGAGCCTCGGGGACGAAGGTCACCCCGGTGGCGGTGTCGGTGCCGCGGAGGGCTATGGTGGAGACACCGTCAGAGAGAGTGGCCTGCGAAGCCGCTCCGGCAAGAGTGATGGAGGCCATCACGTCGGTGGGGGCGACGGTGATTTCCGCAATCTCCTGCAGCACGGTGCCGGAGGCGGGGGTGATGCTGCATGTGAAATTCAGCGCCGGGTCAATGGTGAAGTGGGTCACGATTTCCGGATTGGTGGCCGAGGGGTCGGCCTCGGCGGCAAAGGTGCCCTCGGGGATGGTGAGGGTGTAGAGTCCGGGAGTGCGCAGGATGATGCTGCCGGAGGGAATCCCTTCGCCCTCGGCAAAGCCGGCGGTGATGGTGTTGTCCTTTGACAGCTGGGCGCCATAGCCGTGATAAACCTCCGTGTCGCCCTGACGCTGCAGGGTGACGGCAGAGATGTCAAACGGCCATCTCACCCCGTTCTCAGGGAGGTCAGTGAAGGTGATGCTGAAAAGGTCAAGCTCGCCCACCGTGGCGCCGTCGGCCGGCACGGTCACGAAGCTGCCTATGCTCGGCTTGGCGGGCCCCTCGCCGGCATTGCTGCCGTCGACGGTGTAAGTGGCCGTGATGGTGGCGTTGCAGATGTCAGGCTTGTTGAGCTGGATGAATGTGGCTTCAGGCACTGTCAGGGTGTAGACACCTGCCTCAGTGATGGTTTTCTCAACGCCGTCCGAGCCGAAAAACATGGTGCAGAAAGCCTCGTCATAATCCTGCTCGGTTCTGACCACGGTGAATGTGGAGCCGCTTTCGGCCCGGAGGGTGATGCCGGAGGTGTCGAAGCGTCCCAGGCCGCGCCATCCCAGATCATAGAATCTGAGAGTGATTGATTCAATCTCGCTCACCGAGCCCTGCTCGGGGCTGAGGGAGACTTTGCCGATGGTGCCTGAGGTGAATGACTGGGCCGAGGCCGAGAGCCATGCCAGGCACAACAATAATAATCCTAATGCTTTTTTCATACCTATATATAAATAAAAAAACTCGCAGTCCGCAGGATGGCCGGAGCCGTCCGAAGGCTGTGAGAAAACACATAGGCACGCTG
The DNA here is from genome assembly GCA_014802445.1 of Bacteroides sp. Taxonomy (GTDB): domain Bacteria; phylum Bacteroidota; class Bacteroidia; order Bacteroidales; family Muribaculaceae; genus CAG-1031. Next base: position 53,684 of record JAAVCF010000022.1, read on the forward strand.
CATCATCGGCGCTCGGGCCGCATCGATGAGTAACCTCCCGGATGCGGAGTGGGGTGCCGCAGGCGGGTAATGAGAGTGCGAGCCACAGCTGTCTTCCCAGTGAGCCGTGATTCGGTGCATGCAGGCAGGTTTTCTGACTTGGCTCCTTTCATCAAGCCGCCTTCCCACACAGTTCAAGCCTGTGAAGTGACATTGTGGCGTGACTACTCCTGCGGAGCCTTACAGCAGCGGGTCTGTCCGGGATTCTCACCCGGTTCCCTGGCCTCCGCGAACAATATTCGCGGACGCCGGCGCTAAATGCGCCTCTCCTGCAACACCGATATTCCCCTATGCCGCCTCTCCTGGCCAGCGGGAAACATCGGCGGCAAAGGTAAGCAAATTTTTCAAATCAAGCTTTGCGTGACAAAACTTTTCTGAGATGCTGTTGCTAAACATATATTTTAATGTGGCGGGATGTGATGGGAGGTTGGCGGGATTTTGTTAATTTTGCGGATGAAGCAAAAATAAGTTACGTTACTTTAATGGCTAAGATTTTAACTAAGGAACATTTTTCCGAACATGTGGTCAAGCTCGTTGTCGAGGCGCCGCTGATTGCGCGCTCGCGCCGCCCGGGCCACTTTGTAATAGTCAGAGCCACAGAGGGGGGCGAGCGCATTCCGCTCACCATTGCCGATGCCGACGTTAAGGCCGGCACGGTCACTCTGGTGGTTCAGGAAGTGGGTGAGTCAACCCGCAAGATTTGTGCTCTCGAACCCGGCGAGGAGCTGATTGACATTGTGGGCCCGCTGGGACAGGCCACCCACATTGAGCGCGTGGGCACCGTGGTGTGCTGCGGCGGCGGTGTGGGCGTGGCGCCTCTGCTGCCAATCATCAAGGCCATGAAGCAGGCCGGCAACAGAGTGATAAGCGTGCTTGCCGCCCGCACGGCTGACCTTGTGATTCTTGAGGACGAGGTGGCCCCCTGGAGCGACGAGGTCATTGTGATGACCGACGATGGCTCGCGCGGACGCAAGGGCCTGGTAACCGCCGGAGTGGAGGAGGTTATCAAGCGCGAAAAGGTGGATCAGGTGGTGACCATCGGTCCTGCCGTGATGATGAAATTCGTGGCTGAGTTGACCCGCCGTTACAATGTGCCCACCATGTGCTCGCTCAACACCATTATGGTTGACGGCACGGGAATGTGCGGCGCTTGCCGTGTGAGCGTTGACGGACGCACCCGTTTTGTGTGTATCGAAGGGCCGGAGTTTGACGCTCACAAGGTTGACTTCGATGAAATGATGACCCGATTAAGATCCTTTAAGTGATGATGGAAAAGAAAACGTTGGCGCCTCGTGACGCTGAATGGCGCGAGGAGCTGCGCGCCGCAATGCCGGCCAAGGAGCGCATGGCGCTTCCCCGCGTGAAGATGCGTGAGCTCGACCCTGCCGACCGTATAGCGCAGCCCACCGCCGAGGTCAATATGGGCCTTACTCCCGAGCAGGCTGTGGCTGAGGCCACTCGCTGTCTTGACTGCCCTTCACCCCGCTGTGTGACGGGTTGCCCCGTGTCAATTGACATTCCCGGATTCATCAAGAATATCCAGCGCGGCGACGTGGCCGAGGCTGTGAAGGTGCTCCGCGCCACCAGTGCTCTTCCCGCCGTCTGTGGCCGCGTGTGTCCCCAGGAAAAGCAGTGTGAGTCAAAGTGTATCTACCATGCGAGCAAGCGCGAGCCTGTGGCCATCGGCTATCTGGAGCGCTTTGCCGCTGACTCCGCGCTTGACACCGAGGCTCTGCCGCCCGCTCCCGCCGTTGCTCCCGTGGGGGCTGTGAAGGTGGCAGTAATCGGTTCGGGACCTGCCGGACTCTCATTTGCCGGCGACATGGCCGCCCGAGGCTATGCCGTGACGGTGTTTGAGGCGCTGCATGAAATCGGCGGAGTGCTGAAATACGGCATCCCCGAGTTCCGCCTGCCCAATGCCATTGTCGACGCCGAGATTGCGGCCCTCAAGGCCCGCGGAGTGGAGTTTGTCAAGGATGTGGTGGTGGGTAAAACCGTCACTCTCGATGACCTTGAGGAGCTTGGCTTCAAGGGGGTGTTTGTGGGGTCCGGCGCAGGCCTGCCCCGCTTTATGGGCATTCCCGGCGAGAATCTGGTGGGTGTGATGTCGTGCAACGAGTATCTCACCCGCATCAACCTCATGGGTGCCGGTCGTGAGGGCTTTGACACTCCGGTGATGCGCGGCAAGCGCGTGGCGGTGATTGGTGGCGGCAACACGGCTATGGACGCCGTGCGCACAGCCCGCCGCATGGGTGCCGAGGAGGCCATCGTGGTTTATCGCCGCAGCATCGAGGAGATGCCGGCGCGCGTTGAGGAGGTGCACCACGCCCGTCAGGAGGGTGTGACCTTCATGACGCTCCACAATCCTCTGGAATATCTGGCCGACGAGAACGGCCGCGTGAAGGCCATGAAGCTCCAGCGCATGGAGCTGGGCGAGCCTGACGAGAGCGGGCGCCGCAGCCCGGTGCCCGTGGAGGGCGCTGTGGAGGAGGTGCCTGTAGATTTGGTTATCGTGTCGGTGGGCGTGTCGCCTAACCCACTGGTGCCCAACTCTGTCAAGGGCCTGGATGTGAGCCGACGCGGCACCATCGTGGTCAATGAGGAGACCATGCAGTCATCCATCCCCACCCTCTTTGCCGGCGGCGACATTGTGCGCGGCGGTGCCACGGTGATTCTCGCCATGGGCGACGGCCGCCGTGCTGCCGGAGCAATGGACCGCACTCTGCGCGGCGAATAAGAATCTTGTTAAACATTATGAACCAATCGTATATGAAAAAATATATCATCCCTCTGGCCGCTCTGGCCGCTTTATCAGCTCAGGCCGCCGACCCCAACGATGGGGTGGTGGTGCCTGATTCCACCGGTTTCACTTTCACTGATGTCACTCTGGTGCCCACAGGTTCGGTCAAGGACCAGAACAAGAGCGGCACATGCTGGTGCTTCGCCACCACCTCATTCATGGAGGATGAAATTCGCCGCAAGACCGGCCGCGAAGTTGACCTCAGCGAGATGTTCACCGTGCGCCACTGCTATGCCGACAAGGCTGACCGCTATGTGCGCATGTATGGCGAGGCCAACTTCGGCGCCGGCGGCTCGGCTGTGGATGTCAACTATGTGTGGGACCGCTACGGCATGATGCCTGAGGAGGCGTATGCCGGTCTGAACTATGGCGAGCCCAAGCATGACCATTATGAGCTTGACGCGGCGCTCACCGCTTATGTGAAAGCAATATCCTCAAAGCCCGGCAAGAAAATCTCCACCGCTTGGCGCAAGGGCCTCGAAGGGGTGCTGGACGCTTACATGGGCCCTGTGCCTGAAACGTTCACCTATCAGGGCAAAACCTACACTCCCCGCTCATTTGCCGACGCTATGGGCCTGGACATGAACGACTATGTGGCTCTCACTTCGTTCACTCACCATCCCTTCTACAAGCCTTTCGTGCTTGAGGTGGCCGACAACTGGCTCTGGGCACCTTATTATAATGTGCCTCTCGACGAGCTGAAAGCCACCGTTGACAATGCTCTCAAAAAGGGCTATTCAGTGGTGTGGGCGGCCGACGTGAGCGAGGGCGGCTTCAAGTGGCGCGAGGGTTATGCCCTGATGCCCAAGGAGAAGGATCAGGCCGACATGGACGGCACCGAACTCTCGCGCTGGGTGCAGCTCAGTGACAATGACCGTGACAAGGCCCAGTTTGACATCCACGGTCCCGTGCCTGAAATCGAGGTGACCCCCGAGCTGCGTCAGGAGATGTTTGACCGTCAGGAAACCACTGATGACCATGGCATGGTGATTGTGGGCATCGCCACTGACCAGGAGGGCAACCGTTATTATAAGGTAAAGAACTCTTGGGACACCAACCAGCTCTATAACGGCTACTTCTACGTGTCAGAGCCTTACTTCCTTGCCAAGACTCTCAGCATCATGCTCAACAAGGAGGCCATCCCCGCAGCCACAGCCAAGGCGCTGTCGCTCAAGTGACGGCTCTCCATCCATCGCATCAAAGCCCGCCCTCCCCGGCGGGCTTTTCTGATTTCCGGCGGCGGTGAACAAACGGCGGCGGGAGTGTGTTCTTCTGTTAAAGAATGTTGAACACTTATGCTTCTAATAAATGTGGTTTGTTAATGCTTTCCGTGAAGCTCCGGCTCTGGCCGTTTTTCTGACCATCGGACTCGGCTTTCTCCTTGGCCGCCTGAAATATAAAGGATTCTCACTCGGCACTGTCACTTCGGTGCTCATTGTCGGCGTGCTCGTAGGCCAGATGGATATCAACGTGGGCGGTCCGCTTAAAAGCGTGTCGTTCATGCTCTTCCTGTTTTGTATAGGCTACAGTGTGGGCCCCCAGTTTTTCCGCTCGCTCAAGGGCGACGGACTCAAGGAAGTGGGCTTCGCCGTGGTGATGTGCCTGATGATTCTCGGTGTGTCGTGGGTGGTGGCCCTGTGGCTCGGCCTTGACCCCGGACAGGCGGCGGGCATGATGGCCGGTGCATCCACGGCTTCCCCGGTGGTGGGCGCGGCTGAGGACACTGTGGCCAATCTGGCGGCCTCGCCCGACAGGGTGAAGCAGATGGTGGATGCCATTCCGGTGTGTTATGCAATGACTTACGTGTTCGGCACCATCGGCGCCGTGTGGCTCATAGGCTATGTTGGCCCGGCCATGATGGGCGGTCTCGACAAGGTGAAGCAGCTCACCCGCAAGTATGAGCAGGAACACACCTCGAGCTCTATCTCTGACAATCCCGCTTTCTTCAACGCCGCCCGGCCCGTGGCGTTCCGCGCCTTTGTGGCCGACGGTCCCTGGATGGACTCGCCGCGCTCGGTGGCTGATATAGAGGGCCGTTACTCCTCGCTTGGGCGCCGCATGAAGGTGGAGCGCATCAAGGATGCCGCAGGCTCGGTTACTGACAATCCGGCGCCTGACGCTGTGGTGGAGCAGGGGATGACGGTGGTTATCTCCGGACGCCGCGAGGCCATCGTGGCCGACAATTCGTGGCTCGGTCACGAGGTAGCCGATGTGGAACTCCTCACCTTCCCGGTAGAGGATGTCCCGGTCACCGTGGCCCGTCACACTCCCGAAATGACTGTTGCCGAGTTGCTTAAACAAGACTGGATGCACGGTGTGGAGGTTAAGAGCCTGCGCCGCGACGGCAAGGTCATTGCCGCTGACGCTGATGCCACAGTGCGCCCTGCCGATGTTGTCGAGCTTGTGGGCGGCAAGCGTGAGCTTAGCCTTGCTGCCGAGAAGCTGGGCTATGCCGATGTGCCGTCGCTGGCCACTGACTTTGTGTTCGTGGGTTTCGGAGTGCTCATTGGCGGCCTGCTGGGCATGCTTGCCTTCAAGGTGGGCAATGTGTCGGTGAGCCTCGGCACGAGTGGCGGCGCCCTCATCTCGGGCCTCATTCTGGGCTGGCTGCGCTCGCGTCGCCCCGTCTACGGTGCCATCCCCAAGGCTTCGCTCTGGGTGTTTAACAATCTGGGCCTTAACATGTATATCGCCGTCATCGGCATCGCCTCGGGCCCGTCGTTTGTCAGCTCGTTTGAGGCTGTGGGACCCAAGATTTTCCTGGCCGGCATTATCGTCACGGTGGTGCCTCTGTTCATAGGCCTGATTCTGGCCCACAAGGTGTTTAAGTTCCACCCCGCCATTGCCTTGGGCTGCTGCGCGGGTGCGCGCAAAACCACCGCCGGCCTCGGTGCCGTTCAGGAGCGCCTCGGAAGCACGGTGCCCGCCGTGGGCTACACCATCACCTACGCCGTCTCAAACACTCTGCTAATCATCTTCGGCATCCTCCTCGTGATGCTTCTTGCCTGACTAATAACGGATTCACTATGTTACGTCGTGTCTTTTCAGCGTTAATTGCTCTCTTTGTATGTGTCGGCGCTCATGCCGAGACTGTCGGTCTGGTGCTCAGCGGCGGCGGCTGCAAGGGCATAGCCCACATAGGCTTCATTCAGGCCCTTGAGGAGAACGAAATCCCCATTGACTATGTGACCGGCACCTCTATGGGTGCCATCGTCGGCTCGCTCTACGCCATGGGTTATTCCCCCGCCGAGATGATTGGGGTACTCACCTCCAAGGACTTTCAGGAGTGGTCGTCAGGTCGCATCAGCGATTCTAACCGCTATCTCTATGCCATGCCGTCGCAGCGGCCTGACTGGGTGAGCGTCAACCTCTCGCCCAACGACTCTTCTATGATGGCCGGCATGCTCCCCACGCGCCTCATCAACCCCCTCCCCATGAGCTTCGCCTTCATGCAGCTCTATGCCCCCGCCACAGGCGCATGCCGGGGCGACTTCAATCGCCTCATGGTGCCTTACCGCTGCGTGGCAAGCGACATCTATCGCCATGAGTCAGTGGTGTTCAGCCACGGCGAACTGGCCGAGTGTGTCCGCGCCTCAATGAGCTTCCCGCTTGTGTTCCAGCCTATTGAGATTGGCGATACGCTCCTTTATGACGGCGGCCTCTACGATGTCTATCCCGTCAACGTCATGGAGCGCGACTTCAACCCTGACCGCCTCATTGGCGTCGACGTGTCCACCCCTAACACTCCCCCCGGCCTCAATGACCTCGTGAATCAGGTGGAGAACATGATTATGACCGGCTACATGGCTCCCTTCCCTGACGATAAGGGGGTCAATGTGGTCTTTGACCTCTCGCGCTTCGGACTGCTCAACTGGGATGCTGCCGCTGAGATTTATCAGATTGGCTATAAGCGCGGTATGGCGCTGGCCGATTCTTTGCGCTCGCGCATCTCCGCCCGCCGTCCCGCAGCCGAGGTGGCCCGCCGCCGCGCGGAGTTCCGTAAAGGCTGGCCCGAGCTGAGGTTCGACAGTCTCAGCGTCACCGGCACCACCCCCGGCAAGGAGGCTTACATCTCCAAGGTGTTCAGTGGCTCGGCTTCGCTTCCCCCGGACACCATCGGCATTGACCGCGCGCGCCGCGGCTTTTACCGCGTGGCCTGCTCGGGACGCATGCGCAACCTTGTGCCCCACGCGCTCTATGACTCTGTGACAGGCCTTTACTCGCTCAATCTCAAGGCCGACCCTGAGAACGATTATCATCTCGGAATCGGCGGTTACCTCACCTCCTCGCCCGGCAGCTTCATCTATGTCGGCGCCCGCTGGAACCGCTACAGCTTCCGCCGCATGGACCTCGGCATGGAAGCCTGGATGGGCCAGTCCTACATGGCCGCGCTCCTCACAGGCACCTGGCGCCTCCCCACAGCCTCACCCTCCGACGTCACCCTCCGCTTCAGCGCTCAGCGTGAGCGCATGTATGAAACGGAGCGGATGTTCTACGACTTCACCTCGCCGGCGTTCATCTCCACCACAACCGTCTGGGGAAGTGCCACCTATCGCATCGCTGCGGGATTCCACGGCGAGGCCTCGCTGGCCATAGCCGGCGGCCGCGTGGCCGACAGTTACCGCAAGTGGACCCTCCATCTCCCTGACAATGAGAAGGAGCATTTCACCAACGACCTCGGCGAAATCACCCTCTCATGGCGCCGCTCAACGCTCGACAATGAGTATCTCCCCACATCAGGCTGGGATTTCCGCGCCGAAGCCACAGGTATCATCTCGCGCACCCGCGTAACACGCCCTGACTTCTCTGCCCCCTGGAATCATCAGGGGTGGGGCGACTTCCGCCTCTCCACGCGCAATTTCTTCCCGCTCAGCTCGCGCTTCACGCTCGGCGCCGAGGGCTGGTTCCACTGGTCAACAACCTCGCTCCAGCCCACTTACGAGGCCTCGATTGTACGCGCCTCTGCCTTCATGCCGGTGCCCACAAGCCTTGACCTCTACGACCCCGGCTTCCGAGCCAATCAGTGGATTGCCGCCGGAGTGGTGCCCGTGGTCCGCCTCACCTCGGCCATCCACCTTCAGGCCTCGGCCTATGTCTATGCGCCGCTGCGCCGCATCCTCCCCACAGCCGACGGCGGCGCGCGCTACGGCGCATGGTTCTCCTCCACCGAATTCCTCGGCGACCTCTCCGCCGTCATGACCCTCCCCTTTGCCACCGTGCGCCTCTATGGCAATTATCGAACCACTCCCGCCTGCCATTGGACCGCCGGAATAGGCATCGGACTCCCCATCCGGGCCCCGCGCCTTATCCGCTGACCTCCCTGACCATGAAATTGAAGCACCAATGAGTAAATTTCCGCAAAAAATGTTTCCTGTCACGAAAAAAATTGCGAAATTTGCACCCATACTTCGCGTCGGCGCCGTGAAAGGCGCTACACCCGCTTCGATTTTCATATCTAACAACTTATAACCACTCATTTTCAATGAAAAAGAGCGCCCTGCAGAAAATCCGCGCCGCTTATCGCCCCAAGCTCCCCGTTGAGCTTGAAGGTGCCGTTGTGGCAGTTGAAGGAAAGCCCACCCAGAGTGTGGCTGATCAGGAAGAGATTAAAGCTCTGTTCCCCAACACCTACGGTCTTCCCGAACTCAGCTTCAAGAAGGATCCCAACCCCGTAGCCCCCACTTCAAACCGTCCGCTCAACGTCGGAGTTATCCTCTCCGGCGGTCAGGCCCCCGGCGGTCACAACGTTATCTCCGGCCTCTTCGACGGTATCAAGAAAATTAACCGCGACAGCCGCCTCTTCGGCTTCCTCATGGGCCCCGGCGGTCTCGTGGACCATCAGTATAAGGAACTCACTGCCGAAATCATCGACGAATACCGCAATACCGGCGGCTTCGACATCATCGGCTCCGGCCGCACCAAGCTCGAACTCAAGGAGCAGTTCGACAAGGGCCTCGAAATCCTCAAGGAGCTCGGCATCGAAGCTCTCGTTATCATCGGTGGTGACGACTCTAACACCAACGCTGCCATCCTCGCTGAATACTATAAGAGCATCAACGCTGGTGTGCAGGTAATCGGCTGCCCCAAGACCATCGACGGTGACCTCAAGAACAATGTCATCGAAACATCTTTCGGCTTCGACACCGCCACCAAAACTTACTGCGAAGTCATCGGTAACATCCAGCGTGACTGCAACTCAGCTCGCAAATACTGGCACTTCATCAAGCTCATGGGCCGCTCTGCAAGCCACATCGCCCTTGAATGTGCCCTCCAGACTCAGCCTAACGTCTGCATCATCTCTGAAGAGGTTGAAGCCAAGAATCAGACTCTCGCCGACGTGGTTAACTACATCGCCGACATCGTAGCCAAGCGCGCCGCCAACGGTGAAAACTTCGGCACCGTCCTCATCCCCGAGGGCCTCATTGAGTTCATCCCCGCAGTGAAGCGCCTCATCGCCGAGCTCAACGACCTCCTGGCCAAGAGCGCCGACAAGGTGGCCGGTCTTGACGAAGATGCTCTCCGCGCTTTCGTTATCGAAAACCTCACCCCCGAGAACTCAAAGACTTACGCTTCGCTTCCCCACGACGTGGCCCGTCAGCTCACCCTTGACCGTGACCCCCACGGCAACGTTCAGGTGTCGCTCATCGAAACTGAGAAGCTCATCAGCCGCATGGTTGCCGATCGTCTTGAAGAGATGCGCGCCGAGGGCAAGTACAATGGCAAGTTCGCCACCATGCACCACTTCTTCGGCTACGAAGGTCGCTGTGCTGCTCCCTCTAACTTCGACGCTGACTATTGCTACGCTCTCGGCTACAATGCCGCTTGCCTCATCAAGGCCGGCGTAACCGGTTATATGACCCTCCTCCGTGACCTTACCCGTCCCTCTGTTCAGTGGATTCCCGGCGGTATCCCCATCACCATGATGATGAACATGGAGCGTCGCCACGGCGAGATGAAGCCCGTAATCCAGAAGGCTCTCGTTGACCTCGACGGCACCCCCTTCAAGAAGTTCGCCGCCAAGCGCGACAATTGGGCTGTTGAAACAAGCTTCATCTATCCCGGTCCCGTACAGTATTTCGGCCCCGCCGAAGTGTGCGATCAGCCCTCGATGACTCTCAAGTACGAGCAGCTCGACCGCTGATTCCCCCTCTGAATCCTTATTCACAGTTTGCACGAAGCCCCGCAGCGAGCAATGTCGCTCTCTGCGAGGGCTTCATTTTTTATAACTGTCCTATTTGTCGTTTTGGTTAAAATAGTTTAATTTAATTAGCAAACTATTGTGTATTTCCAAAAATATATATACTTTTGTATGTGTGTTTTTCATAGTATTAGATTAAGATAAAGGTTTAAGAAGAAGCGTTGTTGTGAAACAGCGCTTCTTTATTGTTTCATCTCCTCTAAAATTTTTAATGATTATGAACATTCTCCGTATTTACCCCTCAAGCATCAATGAGCGTCATATTGACCAGGCTGTGGAGCTCCTCCGTCAGGGGGGTGTGATTATTTATCCCACTGACACTCTCTACGCCATTGGATGCGACGCACTCAGCAATGCTGCAATCCGACGGGTGTGTGACATAAAGGGAATCGACGCCCGCAAGGAAAGTCTTTCCGTGGTGTGCGCCGATCTCTCTCAGGCAAGCGAATATGCCAAGATTGACAATGCTGCCTATCGTTTTATTAAAGATTATGTGCCGGGTCCGTTCACCTTCATCCTCCCCGTGTCGCCGCGTCTCCCCAAGGAGTTCAAAGGGCGCCGTGAGGTGGGCATCCGCATCCCTGACAATCCCATCCCTCGCGCTATCGCCGAGGCGCTGGGAAATCCCGTTCTCTCCACATCAATCACCTGGGACCCCGAATTTCCCCTTGAGGGGTCTGACGCTGAGTCAATTGCCCTACGCTATGCCGGTCGTGCCGACCTTATGATCAATGGTGGCTCGGGCGCTCTTGAGGGTTCCACCATTGTTGATCTCACTGACTCTCGCTCTCCTGAAATTATCCGTCAGGGTCTGGGACAGCTCTGACGATTGCCCCTTGAAGGAAGAGAGGATTATTTCACCACCACCTTCTTGCCTCCGTGCACATACACTCCAGCTCTTGCAGGGGCGCTCTCAAGGCGAATGCCGCTCAGAGCGAACCATCCATCGTCATTGTTGCTTTCCTCGGTTTGTGCTGCTTCAATCACGTTGATTTCGGTCTCCACGTCGAGTGCGTCCGGGGTGTCGGGCATGGCGAAGTAGTTGTTGGCGTAGGGTATTGTCAGGGCAAAGTGCTTGGTGTTGTTGGCAGTGTTGTCCTCGCTGCGGTTGCCCCCTTCGTTGGCATGGTCATTGGCAAGAACGCCAACGTTGAAGGTGCCTTCTCGGGCGGTCCAGATGCCGTCGGAGGAGTTGTTGCCGCCATACATGGGAAACATCTTCACGCTCCCGGCCTTAACCTCTTCATAGGCTTCGTTCTGGTCACACCAGCGATAGTCCGTGTCGCCGGCGCTCCACTGGGTGTTGCCGCTGGGGCTTACAATCACACCGAGCTTGCTGCCACCTTCTGAGTCGCGGGTGCCGCAGTTGGCCACCACGGCGGCAAATGTCACTCGGTCGCCAACGTTGATGTCGTTCTGGCCAAACTCGCTGTCGTTCTGCGTTTTCCATTCCAGACCCACGGGTTCGAAGTCAACTCCTGAGGTGGTGGTGAAGTCGTAGTTCTTGGCATAGCCCACATTGATTCGCTTGGTCACACTCCCGCTCTCGGCAGGGGTCATCTCGCCGTAGCGGTTATAGGGGTCAAGCGTGGCGGTAATGGCATGGCCGCCGGTGGTGGCGGTCCAGGTGCAGGTGGTCTGCGCCGAGACTCCGGCTTTCAGACCTCCTGTCACTGAGGGGAATTCCACGTTTGTTCCGTCGTCCACACTGAGCCTCACGCTCAGTGGGTAATCTTCAGGCAGGTCAACGTTGGAGGCGTTGTCAACTCTCACCGTAAAGGCCACTTTGTCGCCTCTCACAATGTCGTCGCTATTGCCGCGGCCCACCTTGTTCCATGCCATGCGGCGCAGTTCAAGGCGGCAGCCGTCAATGATAACAGTGTTGCCCATCTCCACTCCGCTCGTGGTCAGCTGGAAGTTGCCGAACTGGCCGTTCTTCAGCTCGCCGCCGGTGAGGTTGGTGATGCGGCTGTCGCTCACGTTCATCACCTCCACGTTGTTGATGGTGCCGTTGCCTTTGGCGTTCTCGAAGAAGAAGGCGTAGGAGTTCGGATCATGGATGCCGTCAATCCTAATGCCGTCAATCAGCAGGTTGCGGATGTTGTTGTTCACGCTGCCGATGTAAACGGCGTTGCCTCGTGAGTGATAGATGTCGATGTTCTCGAAGCGGGGGCTCTGGAGGTCATAGTTGTTGGACCCTTCAATATGGAGCGCGCCTTCGCTCACTCCCCAGAAGTCGCCGCTCACTCCCACTTCGCCGTCAATGCAGCCGCAGTGCACAATGGCGATGTCACTGAACACAATCCCTTCGCCGAAGGCCGGGCCGCTGAAGTCCGACACCAGGCGGGCGCCGCTTTCCAGGCCGTCCTTAATCAGCAGATGGTGGCCATTGTGGTTGCCGCCCCCGAAAAAGCCTATTGATGAGGCGCGCCAGTTGTGCTCGGCGGTGTTGTAGGCATATTCGTTGTTGTTGCAGTAGTTCTGTGCGCTCCATGAGGCCATGTCGTCGTCGCCGTTGTTGCGGAAGTTGGAGTGGGTCACCGAGCAGTCTGATGAGTTGCAGAAGTTCATGCCGTCGGCATAGTTGTTGCGGAAGCGGCAATGGGTGAAGTGTGAGTTGCTGCCGTCAACCCAGCCGCCACACTCAAAGTGCTCCACAAGCACATTTTCCACCTGCGCGGCGCGACCGTTGAAGCATTTGCCGGGCGAGCCGTACCCGTTGGGGCTGTGGTCGCCTGAGTCGTAGCGCTGGTTCTGATATGACGACAGGGTCATGTCCTTCACCGCGCCGTCAAAGCCGTTGAAGCCTGCGCCGTTCTGCTCCCAGTGGAGTTCGGTGTAGAATATGCCGCGGCCCTGAAGGGTGCTGTTGCCCACATTGAGCTTCCCCCACACTCCCACATAGTCCTGGTCAATGTAGATGGTGCGTCCTTGATTGGCGTTGATAAATTCCTGAAGGTTGGGCTGAATCTGCTGGTTCCAGCGCACCCAGCCGTCCTGATAGCCCACAAAGCGGGCTTTCTCTATCTCCACAAAGTCAACCGTCACGTCGTTGCCGCTCACCACCTTCACTCTGAACTTCTCGCCCTGACGCAGCGCGCGGCTCAGAAGCTTGTGCTTCTCGTCAAAGCGCATGCGCGGAAATTCGTTGTCGGCATAGCGGTGGATGGAGTAATATTCAGGCTTATACGTGCGCGAACCTTTGATTTTCTCGCAGAATTCCCAGCTGTGGTCGGTGTCCAGGTCCAGGCGGCAAAGCTCGCTGCCGTCCTCGCCCGTGATGGCCACGGTGGCCGTTCTGCCGTAGGGGAGTGAGTAGCGCAGGGTCAGGCCGTCGGCCTCGCCCGTGTCGTTGGTCCATTCCACATAGCCCCCTTCGTTGAGGGTGATGGCCTGTTGATTGGACGCCTCGCTCTGAAGATGACGCTGGTCGTCACTCGGCTCAAGATATGTTCCGTTGAACCCTCGGCAATAGTCGCGCTCCGCTTCGTAGCGATGATAAGGGGCGTCATAATAGCCGCGGTTTGAGCCCCACTGGTTCATGTCGTAGTGCTGGGCGCTCATATGCGCTGCCACTGCCGTTATAGCCAGCAAAGCTGTAATTCTCTGTTTACTCATGGTAAAGCTTGCAAATATAGATTGGATAATTGATTGGCTCGTTTCTTACAAAGTTAATCATCCGCCCTCCGCTCACCATTTACCCTCGGCTGAATATAGTCCGTTTCATGTTGTTAAAAGGGACAATGCGTTGTTAGATAGTAAGATGCCGATTGTGTGCTTCACTAAAAATATAGTCTGACTATTTCGATTTTCACCTCTCTCTCCGCCTCAATTTCACCTCAATCATCCCCGCCGGCATCCTCCCTTTTTTGCCATCCCGAACTTATTCCCTACCTTTGTCCCTCGTAACCAACCATTCACATTATCACATGAAATTCAATCCTGTTCTTACCATTGCCGTCAGCGCTCTCTGCTTCCTCGGCGCCGCTTTCGCTTCGCCCGCATCCGCTCAGGCTCGCAAGTCAAAGGCCACCACTTCTCAGGCTGCTCCCAAGGCTGAACTCTTCGCCTCTTTCAATCGCGGGGGTGGCGAGCGTGACTATAATCTCTGGGCCGACGGCACTTTCTCCGGTGCCCACAATGTAAAAGGCACCTGGAAACAGATTGATGACTATTATTTCCTCACCGGTTCTGCTGCCAGCGAAGGCATGTGCGGCTTCATCATTGACGGTGTGTTCTATGAAGTGTACTCCGGCGGCGACGGTGTCCCCACTGAGGTAACCTACGACCCCGAGGCGCAGACTTTCACCATGGCCGGAGCGCCTTGGCTCTCTAAGCCCCGCACTCGCGCCCTGTCATCTTATCGCGACGGCTACAACCGCTTCCCCGTCACCTTCAAGAAGTAATTACTTCCCCCCCCCTCGGGTTCCTGATTGTGTTTTGAATCTCAAGCTCTGAGTTATGAAAATAAATCATCTTTTTGCCATGCTCCTTATGGCCGGCGCGCTGACTTCATGCGGCGGCTCCGATAAGGCTGCTCAGTCCGATTCTCAGGCTGCTGACTCTGTGGAGGTAGCTGCCGAGCCTGAGGACACTGCCGTTGTGGCCGAGGCCGGCGAGAAATATGTCCCCTCAGCCATTGGCGACTGCTTCATCGGCGAGCGCATCCGCGTGCCCAATGACTCGGGCGTCTGGTGTGAAATAACTTTCAACTCTGATGGCACCTGCCTGCTCAAAACTGAAAGCGAATCGCTCGGCGGCACTTTCACCGGCACAGTCACCGGCAATGACCTTAAGATTGCCGTCCGCTTCAGCGATGGCCAGGAGTATGATTTCATCGGCACGAAAACTGACCTCGTTGCTGACGATGGCCTGTTCAAATACGTAGTTAGCCTCGAAATGTAACCCCTCTCCCGGACTTTACCGCTCAGGGCGCCCCCTTCAAGGAGCGCCCTGATGCTTTTTCTGTGGGTAGCCTTATCCGGCGCGCTCGTCTCTCGATTTTTTTTTCGCAAACACGCATTATGTCCCTAAAATGGGTTTTGCGCTCCCGTAACTTTGCGTCAAATAAAAATCTTGAATTATGGTTATCCACACTGAACTTATGAACGGCACCCTCGATGGTGCGCGCCACATTTTTGCCGGGGCCATTCCCGTTTGCCACCTCTACGTGATTCCCCGATGCCACATGTCGATGGTCAAGTCGCTCCCTGGTGCCGGGACTTGGCCTGCCGTCTATTTCCTCATTGGGGTGGATAAAAATGGCGCGGAGTGTATCTACATCGGTCAGACTTGCGATGTCGTTTCTCGCATGCAGAGCCATCTGCGCAATCCCTGGTGGCACACGGCTATGATTTTCCTCTCGGCGGCTGAGAATCTTTATGGCGACGATGTGCGTTTCCTTGAGCATCTGGCCATCAATCTCGCTCTGAGGCTTGAGAGTGTGCCTCTGGTAAATTCGTCGGTGCCCGGCATGCCTTGCATTGACCCTTATCGTGTGGATGAACTCAGGGATTTCTTCTCTCAGATGGGGCTCCTCACCTGTTTCTTTGGCAGCAAGCTTTTCAGCGGCTCCGCTCCTGAAAGGTCGGTTAAAACCAACCTTCACCCTGCCGAGGTTGTTTTATCTGAGGAACACTCTAATGACTCCGATAATGAATCCCGACATAACTCTCAATTCTCTGCTCAGCTCGAATCCCGCGCTGGCCAACATCCTCTCTCGAACCAGCATTCGCCGCTATCTCCCGGACCCTCTGACGCCTCTTCAGGTGGAGGCATTGCTCCGGGCGGCCATGAGCGCGCCGTCGGCGGTCAACCGCCGGCCCTGGGAGTTCTACACCGTTGCTGCACCCTCCAAGCTCAAGGCGCTGGCCGATGCGCTCCCTTATGCCAAGATGGCGGCTTCGGCGCCGATGGTCATTGTGGTGTGTGGCAATTCTTCCCGGTTTCTCGAGGGGCTCGACTCGTGCCTCTGGCAGCAGGATTGCTCGGCGGCCGCCCAGAATATCCTTCTGGCTGCCCATGCGCTCGGGCTGGGTGCGGTGTGGACATGTCTGTTCCCCCACGAGGACCGCATGGAGCCCGTGCGCCGGATTCTGGACATCCCGCAGTCTGTAATCCCGTTCTGCCTCATTCCCGTGGGCCGGCCGCTCGCTCCCCACGACCCCCTCCAAAAGTGGGACCCTTCGCTGGTTCACACCGTCCTGTGATATAAATAATTACGGGCTCCGGCCATGCCGAAACCCGTAATGGTTCAGTGATATGTGTGGGTGATTGTGGTTCAGCGCTTTGCGTACATCTCTTCGTAGTATTTCTCGTAGTCGCCTGAGGTGATGTTGTCCATCCACTCCTGATTGTCGAGATACCATCTTACTGTCTTCTCGATGCCTTCCTCAAACTGCAGGCTGGGCTCCCATCCGAGCTCGCTCTGAAGCTTGCGCGAGTCAATGGCGTAGCGCATGTCGTGGCCGAGTCTGTCGGTCACAAAGGTTATCAGCTCGTCGCTGTGGCCTTCGGGATTGCCAAGGAGGCGGTCAACGGTCTTGATGATTACCTTGATGATGTCAATGTTCTTCCATTCGTTGAAGCCGCCTATGTTGTAGGTCTCGGCCACCTTGCCGTGGTGGAAGATGGTGTCGATGGCGCGGGCGTGGTCTTCCACGAAAAGCCAGTCGCGCACGTTCTCGCCTTTGCCATACACGGGCAGCGGCTTGCGGTGACGGATGTTGTTGATAAACAGCGGTATCAGCTTCTCGGGGAACTGATAGGGACCGTAGTTGTTGGAGCAGTTGGTCACCAGTGTGGGCATGCCGTAGGTGTCGTGATAGGCGCGCACAAAGTGGTCCGATGATGCCTTTGAGGCAGAGTAGGGCGAGTGGGGGTTATATTTGGTGGTCTCCGTGAAGAAGTCCTTGCCGTAGGCTTCGTGGGTGCCGGCCGATGCTTTGGTGGTGAAGGGCGCAGGGATGCCTTCGGGATTGGTGAGCTCCAGTGCACCGTACACTTCGTCGGTCGAGATATGGTAAAACAGCTTCCCTTCATATTTCTCGGGCAGTGACTCCCAGTATTCCTTGGCGGCCTGAAGCAGTGCCAGGGTGCCCATCACGTTGGTGCGGGCAAAGGTGAAGGGGTCCTTGATTGAGCGGTCCACGTGGCTCTCTGCTGCCAGATGAATCACACCGGTGATTTCATGCTCGCGGATGACGCGGCGCATTTCGTCAAGGTCGGCTATGTCGGCTTTCACAAAGGTGTAGTTGGGCTTATCCTCCACATCCTTCAGGTTGGCCAGATTGCCCGCGTAGGTGAGCTTGTCGAGGTTGACGATGTTGTAGTCGGGATACTTGTTCACAAACAGTCTGACTACGTGTGAGCCTATGAAGCCGGCGCCGCCGGTGATGAGAATATTATTTTTCATTTGCTTTCAGATTGATGATGCAGGTGTTGAGTGAGTCGGTCCAGTAGGGCACTCGCAGGCCGAAGGTGTTCTTGAATTTCGTCTTGTCAAGCACGGAGTAGGAGGGGCGCACCACTTTCGACGGAAATTCGTCGGAGTGACACGGCTGAATGTCGCAGCCGCTGTTGCCGGCCAGACGGGCTATCTCTTTGGTGAAGTCAAACCATGAGCACACGCCTTCGTTTGAGTAGTGGTAAACCCCTTCGTTGCCCTCATAGCGGCGGTTCTCCACAATGGTGAAGATGGCGTCGGCAAGGTCCTGGGCGTAGGTGGGGGTACCGGTCTGGTCAAACACCACTTTGAGCTCGGGCTTGGTGGCGGTGAGGCTGAGCATGGTCTTCACGAAGTTCTTGCCGTATTCTGAGTAGAGCCACGCTGTGCGGAATATCAGGGCGCTGACGCCGCTCTCGGCAATGGCTTGCTCGCCGTGGAGCTTCGTCACGCCATACACTCCGGTGGGGTTCGTCGGCTCGCTCTCGTTGCGGGGTGTGTTGCCGGTGCTGCCGCCGAACACGTAGTCGGTCGACACATGGATCAGCGTGCCCCCTGTGGCTTTCATGGCCCGCGCAAGGTTGCCCACGGCGGTGGCGTTGAGCTTCTCGGCGAGCTCGGTGTCATCTTCGGCCTTCTCAACGTTGGTGTAGGCGGCGCAGTTCACAATGAGCTTGACGTCGTTGTCAGCCACGGCTTTGCTCACCGCTTCGGCGTCGGTGATATCAAGCTCGGCCACATCGGTGAATATGTAGGTGTCGGCGCTTTCGCGGGCGGCATTGCGCAGGCAGTTGCCAAGCTGTCCGTTAGCTCCGGTTACGAGGATGTTCATTTTGCGTAGAGATCGATGTTGATGTCAAAGGGTGAGTCAAAGTCCTCCAGGAGGGGCTGCTTGAGGTCCTTCTCGGAGAGGATGGCCTCGGCCGGATTGATGCGCCAGTCTATCCCAAGGCTCGCATCCTGGATGGAGATGCCGCCGTCTGATTCAGGGTGATAGTAGTTGTCACACTTGTACTGAAACACGGCTACATCGCTCAGCACCGCAAACCCGTGGGCAAACCCGCGGGGCACGAAAAACTGGCGATGGTTGCTCTCGGTGAGCTCCACGGCAACGTGCTGCCCGTAGGTGGGGGAGCCTTTGCGGATGTCAACAGCCACGTCAAGCACCGCTCCTTTAACGCAGCGAACAAGCTTCGACTGGGTGAAAGGCGGACGCTGGAAATGAAGCCCGCGCATCACGCCGTAGCTTGACATTGACTCGTTGTCCTGAACGAAATCAACAGGGCGCACTTTCTCGTCAAATTCCCGCTTGGAGTAGCTCTCGAAAAAGTAGCCTCTGGCATCTTTGAAAATCCGCGGCTCTATAATGACCACGCCATCAAGCGATGTCTTTATAACTTCCATAGTGTTGTCTGATTGGTGTTGTGGGATGTTCGGGGATGGGCTCAGTCGAGGTTGGGGAAGCCGGTGCGCTCCACTTCGTCAATCACCTTCATCAGGTAGCGGCCATACTGGTTCTTCAGCATCGGACGGGCAACCTCTTCAACGCGCTCGCGTGTGATCCAGCCTTGACGATAGGCTATCCCCTCAAGGCAGGCTATCTTGAGGCCCTGGCGCTTCTCGAGAACCTCCACGTAGATTGATGCTTCGGCAAGAGAGTCGTGGGTGCCGGTGTCAAGCCATGCAAAGCCGCGCGGAAGGGTCTGCACCTTCAGCTCTCCGTCATTGAGAAACTCCTGATTGACGGTGGTGATCTCAAGCTCGCCGCGTGCCGACGGCTTGATGCTGGCGGCCACGTCAACAACCTTGTTGGGGTAGAAGTAAAGCCCCACCACGGCATAGTTGCTCTTGGGGTGCTCGGGCTTCTCTTCAATGGAGAGGCAGTTGCCTTCGGCGTCAAACTCGGCCACGCCGTAGCGCTCGGGGTCATCAACCCAGTAGCCGAACACTGTGGCCTTGCTCTCCTTCTCGGCTGCCTCCACCGATGAGCGAAGCACCTGTGAGAAGCCTGCACCGTGGAAGATGTTGTCGCCCAGAACCAGACACACGGAGTCGTCGCCGATAAATTCTCGGCCTATGATGAACGCCTGTGCCAGTCCGTCGGGGCTCGGTTGCTCGGCATAGCTGAACCTCACACCGTAGTCTGACCCGTCGCCAAGCAGACGCTTGAACCCGGGCAGGTCAGTCGGGGTCGAGATGATGAGGATGTCGCGAATGCCGGCGAGCATCAGTGTCGAGATGGGGTAATACACCATCGGCTTGTCGTAGATGGGAAGCAGTTGCTTGCTCACACCCTTGGTGATGGGATACAGTCTGGTGCCGGAGCCTCCGGCAAGCACAATGCCTTTCATATAGCGTTAGCGTTTAGTCAAAAATTCATTAACACTTAAATAATTGCCTTGCCAAATCGTCCGATGATAAAGCAAATATCTGACAAATATAGCAAAAAAAAACTAATGGTGGTATTGATAGATATAAGAAGCGGTTTTTATTACTTGTTTGGCATCGTGTTACATTTATACGGGCATGAAAAATCCCGCCGGACCGGGAGGGCGGCGGGAGTGATGGGGGAGGGGACACCGGGGGTCAGTCCACTTTCTCGAACTGGTCCTTGCCTACTCCGCAGAGGGGGCACACCCAGTCGTCAGGAAGGTCCTCAAATGAGGTGCCGGGCTGGATGCCGTTCTCGGGGTCGCCAACTTCGGGGTCATACACCCAGTCGCACACTTCGCATACATATTTGTCCATAGTTCAGTTTTTCTTTGAGGGGTTAATAATGGGTTTTGACTTATCAACGCGCGGCGTCAGTGAATTGTTCACCAGGCTGCGGACGAGGCTAACATTTCAGCCGCACGGGTGTTAGAGAATAATAAAAGATACTGCATTATGACACCTGACATTCAGATTAAGCGGGCTTATGAGCCGCAGGAGGCCTCGGATGGCTACAGGGTTTACATTGACCGGCTGTGGCCGCGCGGGCTGTCACATGCCACGTTTCATTACGATGCGTGGGACAAGGAGATTGCGCCGTCAACGGAGCTGCGTGAGTGGTTCCACTCGGATCCTGACGGGCGCTGGGACGGATTTCAGCAGCGTTACGCGGCTGAATTGGAGGCCAATCCGGCATTTGAGGCGCTGGCGAAGGATGTGGCCGCCAGGCCAAAGGTGACGCTGCTTTATTCGTCGCACGATGCGGAGCGCAATAATGCCGTGGTGGTGCGGAATCAGCTCATGCTCAAACTGTAGCCCTCACGAGGCTGAGAAACCGGGTGCGGTTCTCCTCAGGGCCGTGTGAGGTGAGAGGGCAGTTGTGCCATTCAAGATTGTTCATCCCCACCACATCGAGGACGCAGCGGCGGAAGTAGTCCTCAAAGAAAGGTGCAAAGCGCTCCGTAGGGTTCTGCGAGGTGGTAAACATCAGTGTCCTGCCGATGGAGATTTTGGCGGGGATGAGCTCGCCCGCGTCGGAGTAGCCATAGGCTTCGCCGGCCAGCATCACCTTGTCAAAAAATCCCTTGACGATGGCCGGCATCATGCCCCACCAGACGGGAAATACCATAATAAGCTCATTGCTGCCAAGCAGTGTGGTGAGATACTTCCGGGCGAGAGGGTCGGCTGTTTCGCCGCGGCTGTAGAGGCGCAGGCTCGCGGCTTCCAGAGCGGGGTTGAAACCGTCGGCATACAGGTCGATAACAGAAAAGGGCTTACCTTGTGCTTCGAGCGCAGCAGTCACCTCGCTAAGCACTGCGTGGTTAAAACTTTTATCGTAGGGGTGGGCATAAAGTACTGTGGTCATCGTTGTAATATAATTAATTGAAGGGTTAATATTGCTCAACATCTATAACGCAATCCGCGGGCAGAGGTTCATCCCAATTATCCGACGGAGGTTGACAATGCAAATTTACACCCCCGATGATCCGAAAAGCGGACATCCTGCGGAAATGTGCGGCCAGGCATGGGAAATCAATATGAGCGGATGGATTCTTTCTCCTTGCTGTCGCGGTAGACATTAGTGACTTTATTTCGTCCGAATGACCAGGAGGCTCTGAAGGTCACGGCATGTGAATGAATGTCATTTCGCGTATTCACCACATAATCTCTGTAATAAGCCCTGGATTTTGTGATGTTCCATCCGAAGGGATCATTGACTGAAAGGGCTAAGTTCAAGCGGTTGCTGAGCAATGCGTAGCGCAGCTCAACACCTGTCAGGGAAATCGAAGAGTAATGAGTCATTCTGTCCTTCCACGGGAAGTAATGACTGAATCGGAAATTAAGAATCAAGGTTTTCTGCTTGTTTAGCATCCATGAGCTGTTAAGTTCGAGCTTGCCGCTCCAGCCATTATCATCCGCCTCTTTGAAATCCACTATCCGGGATTTGGCGGCAGAGTGGAACACTTCTCCTCCAAGCTGAAGATTCCAGAAGTGGAACAATGAACGGCTATAGGAGGCATAGAGGCCGGTCTTGTTGGTGTTGAGACAATTCTCCGGAAGAGTGTGCTGACTTCCGTCGGGATTGAATCTCGTGACATAGCCGATGGCGTTGTGATTATATGAGTTATAGATGACGGCATACACTCCCTTGTGACTGTAGGTTAACTCGGCGTTATGGGAAATGCATGGGGCAAGGTCAGGATTTCCTGAAAAAAAGTCGCTGACGGTGGTGTAGTGTCTGAACGGATTCAAATCGCCGAAATTAGGGCGCATTATCCCCATTGAATACGACATCGAGAATCTGCCCGCTTCCGGTTTGTTCCAACTGAGATTAAGCGAGGGGAAGACATAACCGTAGCTCCTTCCATGGCGCATATTCTCAACGAGTTGCAAACCCTTAACGTCAGTGTGCTCATAACGGAGGCCCACTTTCCCGAACAGTGCCCCAAAGAAGCTCTTCTCCGCACTGAAATAAACCGCAGCCGTATTTTCAGAGTAATTGAAAACGTTGCTCTGCAATGGATTGGGGGTCCACTCACCGTCAATGAAGTCATTGACCCGCAGGTCAGTGCTGTTGTCAACCGCGGTGAACGCCGCTCCGGCCTCCATTCTGAAAGAGGTGAAAGGGAGGGATGCATCCAGTTTTACGGAATGGATGCGGAAGAGGTTGGAGCCGCTATCAGTGAGGCGCGAAGAATTGTCATCATCCTGCCATGTGGCGACATCAGCAAACGAATCGGTGCGACGGTTAAAGAAGTTGTAGGTCAGGCTGAGCATTTTTCCCTTCTCGTCAATAGTCCAGTCACCGAAAGCTGTCACGGTGACTGCATTATTAGGACGAAAAGGAGATATGCTGCGTGAAAATGAGACAATTCCGTCGTCATGAGTCACGTCAACGATGCTACTTTTCAATCGCAGCATACTGTAATTCAGAATCACGCCTGCGCTCAGCCTGTCGGTCAGCTTGTATTTGAAAAGTCCGTTGGCAGCAATTGAGCGGTTGGTAAAATGATTTCTGCGGTCAGACGTGTGGATATGGTCAGAGAAAGTGTAGGTTCTGTCCAGATTATTGATTCCTTTCAGATTCTGCCAACTTGCATCCGCCGACAGTTCAACCTTGCGGGATGTGTGGCTGACGTTTGCGCCCAGCATATAGCTGAAATCTTCCCTTACCGAGCCGTTGCCCCAGACATTTCCTCGCGTTCCATGAGATTCATTGCGAGTGGAGATGCTTATGAAAGCCACATTGGAGCCGGCTGCATATTTGGCCGGAGGAGTGGTGAGGAGTTCCACCTTCTCGATTTCTTGCCATTGGAGATTCTTAAGTCGGAGCGCCACGGCTTCCTCCGGCATCTCCAGCAGATGGCCGTCAATAATATATTTCACGGACGATTTACCGGCCACGCTTACACGGTCGTCAGTCACAGAAACCCGAGGAATGCGGTCAAGGATTTGCACCCCATTCAATCCCACTGCAAAGGAATCGTTCTTGGCGAGATAGACTATGCGGTCAGGCTCATGCTTGACAACCGGGCGGTTCGCAACCACCACTACCTCATTGAGCTCAAGCTCTTTTTCCCAATCAGAGGCTATGGAATCGTTTGTCGGCTGCGCAAATAGGCACATAGGGAGTGCCGCCACTGTTAATAGTAGCATATCCAAAATGTTTATGTTCAAAGAATTATCCGGTTATCGCATTATCTGAATGCTTCCTCAGGCCCTTTTATGAAGAGGGTTGCCGACTTGCCAGACGGGGCTTCCTGAAACCCGATGACAATCGTCGCGTCGTTATTCATTATCCTTACCACAATTGACCGGCCGCCTGCGCCGGTTTGTTGAGTGTAACTGTCAGCTTTCAGTTCATCCTTTGAGAGTGACTCAGCGATTTTTCTCACTATGTCCGGATTGTCCGTAACCTTCAGGATACGGTAATATGTGCCGTTGGATTTTGAGATGGACGTGCTGACGGATTTCTCTTTGTTAAATCGCCCGTCAAAGAATTGCTCCACAGTCAGTTGAGGCGGCTTTGCATATACTGCAAGAGTCACGATAATCAATGAAATAAAAATAAGGAGTCTTTTCATGGTTCAACGGGTTTGGTTATTGAAAAAATCATCAATCATTGCTTTTTCTCGAGCCTCTTGCTCGGCCATCTCTTTCAGGAAGTTGTCGGCTAAAATCACGTCGGCCTCCACTTGCTTTTTAGCCGTCTCTTTTCCCAGTTGACGACCATTGGCGAAGGCTATATATTCAGGGGCGGAATCCTCGCTCCCGGAGGGTGCAGGATGAAACACGCTGACCCCTATGCATGCCAAAACGGCTATTGATGCGGCGATGCTGACCCGGGATGCCTTTTTTGTCCACAATCTTGTGCGGATTCGCGGAACCGTGGGAGTTGACCGGTCAAAAACCGCCAGCTCAATTCCCATCAAAGAGCGCACACTGTCAATCAAAGGAGAGTGATGGTCAACATGACAGAGAACATATCGAAGCTCATTCTCCCCGATAACCGAAAGCTTGCAATCCATGAAACATTCGCAAAGTTGCTCCGTCTCCTGAAGCGTCAGTTTATTCTCGCGCACATTCATTTTTCCAGCTTTTTATACGATTCGCTAATTTTTCGCCGCGCACGGCTCATGTTCATCCTCACAGCCTCCACCGACATGTGCATCGACCCGGCAATTTCCTCATACTCTATGCCTTCATGAATTACCATGTGATAGATACGCCTTTGAGTGTCAGTGAGTCCGCGCGTAATCAATGCTTCAAATTTCTCCATGTCCTCAAACTGCTCCGGATGCGCTTCCAGATTTGCGGGGTCAATCTCTTCAATCTGCAATGTGAGAGGTTTGCGCAAACGGTCAATACAAACGTTTTTCAGAACCGCGAACAGCTTGTTGCGGGCTTCTGACTCGGAGTCGACATTTCCGTTTCTCCAGAGCTTGAAGAACGTGTCCTGCAGGGCATCCCGGGCGTCCTCATCGTTCTTGAGGAAGCTCAGTGCACTGCGGTGGAGCTTGTCGCGAAGTGCCAGGAATGAGGATGTGAGATTATCTGTTGTCATTGCCTTACACTATAGAGACGATTGAGAAGCGGAATCATAACAGGCTGATGGCTTTTTTACAGAAAAGATGCCATCCCGCCCGGGGGCATGACAGTGCTGAAATGGTCAAAGTCCAATGCTGACGGCGGCGAAAGGGGAGAAATTTGTGGGGAAATTGTGTTATCTTTGCGGGTGATGAAGAAGTTGCTGCTGTTGACGGTGTTGGTCCTGAGTGTGGGGCTTTCATCGATGGTGTTTCATGTCGGGTCAGATTGGGCCGATTCTGACTTCGTGTCGCAGCAGATTCCGTTTATTCTGGAGACCAAGCGTATGCTCGCATCGGGAGCGCCGTGGTGGAGCTGGAACACGTTTGCCGGCGATAACTTTGTGGGTGCCTACAGCTTCTACACGTTGACCAGTCCGTTTGTGTGGCTCGTGTGCCTGTTTCCGGCCGGTCAGGTGCTCTGGGGGCTGCTCATAGCGTTGTATCTCAAGGTGATGTGTACGGCGGCGTTCTCCTTTCTCTATTTCAGACGCATGGGCTTCGGGAGGCCTGAGAGCACTCTGGGCGGGTTGCTTTACTGCTTTTCGTCGTTCTTCATCTGCAATCTCTATTATTTCCATTTCTGCGAGCCGATAATGGTGTTTCCGCTGCTGCTGATGGCCTTGGAGGGGATGATCCGGGGGCGGAGCGGGGGTGTGTTGTGGCTGGCCGGCGCTGTGGCGCTGGTGGTGTGGGTCAACTTCTACTTTGCGCTGCCGTCGCTGCTGCTGGGCGCGCTCTATTTCTTTTTCCGGAGCTACGGCTTGGGGCGGCTCACGCTGCGCAGCACTCTGCAGGCGGCCGGCGCTGTGGCGTGGGGCATAGCCTTGGCGGCGGTGGTGCTGCTGCCTGTGGCGCTCCACAATGTGGGAGGCGCGCGTGCGGGGCTGGGTCACGTGTCGCTGGGGCGCTTCCCGTTGGTGTTCAACGCTTTGGAGCGTATCTGCGCACTGATTTTGCCCGGGGTGAGCGAGGTGCGCCATGATGGACTGGCCATCCTGCCTAACGCCTGGGGGAGCACTCAGGGGTTTGTGACTGTGTTCGGGTGTTTCTGTTCGGCGGTCTACTGCATCCGGCGGCGCAACTGGCTGAGCCGGATGCTGATGGTGCTGGTGGTGATGTATGTCACTCCGCTCAATGCCCTGTTTTCGGGGCTCACGCAGCCGCTCTACACCCGCTGGCTCTACGGGCTCAACCTGCTGATGATTCTCACGGTTCTGAGTGTGATGAAGGAGGGGATGAGAGTGAGCCTGCGAGATTTTTGGCGCTACGCAGGGGTGTGCGTGGTGCTGATTGCCGTGGGGGTGGTCGGAGCGCTGTATCGCGACTATAAGATGATGATTCCCAATGTGGTGTCGGCCAAGATGGTGACATCGCTGGCGCTGTTTGCGGTCAATGGGGCGGCGCTTTATGTGGTGGTGAAGCGGCGGCGGGTGGCCACGGCCGTGCGGGCCGTGTGCGTGTGTGGAGCCCTCAATCTGTGTGCCACCGTGGTGCTCTACACTTACCGCGGCGGCGACGAGGGTCGATGGGTGAGCGAGACGGTTTTTGCGGGCGATTTTGACGGCCGCGAGCCGCGGGTGACCCACCGCATCGACGTGCTTTCGCCGATGAGAAACTATGGACTTTACCGCAACTATCCGGGGGTGTTCTTTTTCCATTCGTCGATGAACCGCGGCATGCACCGCGCCTATGCCACGGTGGTTGACGACATTACGCAGCCCGAGGCGTTCTGCAGCCGCCACCGCGACTCGTTTGCCAGCCTGATGGCGGTGAAGGAGGTGGTGGCGAGCCGCGACGGGGCCCGCATTGGCGCCCCCTATGAGTGGCCGCTGACCAAGCGCCGCAGTGCGGGGCAATATGCCGTGTGGGAGAATCCCAACTATGTGCCTTTTGGCTGTGTCTATGATAGCTATGTGACTGAGAGCGAGCTCCAAGCCGCCGTGGATAGTGCAGGGACCGGAGCTGACGTGGCCCTGATGATGCTGGGCAGTATGGTGGTGAGGGATGACGATGCGCCCGCTTTTGGTCGACTCCTGCGGCGGGGCACGATGACGGGGACATTGCGCCTTGACAGTGTGGCGCGGGAGAGGCGGCGCGAGGCGGTGAGCGGCTTCGAGGGCACGTCGCGCGGCTTCACGTGTCGCACCGACTTCAAGCAGCCCAAGGCGGTGTTTTTCAGTGTGGTGGCCGACCCCGGCTTCAAGGTAACCATCGACGGCCGCCCCGCGCACATCTATCAGGCCAACCTGGGCATGATGGCCCTGATGGTCCCCGCCGGACCCCACGCCATCCGCTTTGACTATCTTCCTCCCGGCCTCATCCCCGGCGCCGCCATCAGCCTCGCCGCCCTCCTCAGCCTCCTCGCCGCCGCCTGCTTCCGCCGCCGCAGCGAGAATCGCTGCTTTGCAGCGTAATGTCTTGGTAAACTCAATTATTTTTGTAATTTTGCATCTATCAAGCATCATCAATCTTTTGTCCCACTTCAAAAAATTAAATCAATGATATGAGTGTAGATAGTATATTCTCCGCTATAAAAAGATTAAATAATGAGGCTTCGACATTGCGTATTAAATTAGCGAATAAACGCAAAGAAGAGGCAAATGCTCGCGATAAAGCAATGAAGGCTATTTCGGTAGCACAAAATACAAAAATGGATAGCGTCCGAAAATCAAAATTAACTGAATATGAACGTGAGACAAAAAAGTCTGTAACATTAGCTAAAGAGATTGCAGATTTTGAAAAGCGATTAAGCGAAAAGGAGAATAGTTTATTTAAGGAGCAAGAGAAACTTCATAAGGCACAAGAGGAAGCTACAGCTAAACGACTTAAAGAGGATGATCGAATAAGGAGACAGACTGACTTCAAATTGCAATTGCTTTCTTCTTCGGTACGTACCGTCCAACATGAACAATCAAAAATAAATCAGGCTTTCCCTCTATTAGATGTTAGGCTTGATGAATCCTACGACGTATTTATTTCTCACGCCTCTGATGACAAGGCTACATATGTTGATGGTTTAGTAGATGCTCTCACTACAAGGGGCATTAAAGTTTGGTATGATAAGAATCAGATTGCTTGGGGAAACAGCATACGGCAAAGTATAGATGATGGTTTGAAAAAGTCAAAATATGCCATTATTGTTTTATCTGAGCATTATATGCGTAAATATTGGACTAGTCGAGAGTTCAACGCAATCTTTGCAAAAGAGTCAATTTATGGTCAGACCATACTTCCAATTTGGCATAATATTACAAAAGACCAGGTTATAAGCTATAGCCCTATGCTTCTTGATATAAACGCACTTAATAGCGCCGTCCTTACGGTTGATGAGATAGCTGAAGCATTTGCATCGAAATTAAATTATGCGACTAATGGATAAACTACGGATGAAAAGCGGTGATGCGGTGGTGGGGAACGTGGCTAAGATAGCCGCGTTGTTCCCTCATTGTGTTACAGAATGTGAACAAATGTTAATGGGGGGGGGTAAAAAGACCGTCCTAAAAATTGATTGGGATAAGCTCCGAGCAGAGTTAGACTCTGAATTAATACAAGAAGGGGAAGAGCGCTATCAGTTTACGTGGCCTGATAAGCGTGCCGCTTCGCGCCTCGCTAATACCCCGACTGATAAGACTCTCCGTCCTGATTTAGAGGACTCCAAAGATTTTTGGAATACAGAGAATCTTTATATTGAGGGAGATAATCTTGATGTGCTGAAAGTTCTCCGCGAGAACTATCTTGGCAAAATCAAGATGATTTACATTGACCCTCCGTATAACACGGGCAATGATTTTGTGTATAACGACGACTTTGCACAGGGACGAGAGGAGTTTGAGCAGTCAAGTGGTCTTTTTGACGAGGACGGCAACCAAGTCGTCGACCCGATGCAGCGTAACGCCGAGAGCAATGGTCGTTTCCACACCGACTGGCTCAACATGATTTATCCACGACTAAAAGTTGCTCGTGACCTCTTGAAAGATGATGGTGTCATCTTCATTTCGATAGATGAAAATGAGGTTGAAAACCTTAAAAGAGTCTGTGATGAAATTTTTGGTGCAAAAAATTTCGTTGCTGAACTGATTTGGTCTGCTGGACGAAAGAACGACTCAAAGTATATTTCCGTATCGCACGAATATATCCTCTGCTATTTCCGCAATGCGGACCATATCAAAGAGAATAAGATAATTTGGCGTGAAAAAAAACAAGGTCTTGATGATATTTATTCAGCCTATGCTAAACTTAAAAAGGAGTTCGGTAACGATATAAAAGCAATTGAAAAAGGGCTAAAGACTTGGTTTAAGGCTTTGCCAGACGGACACCCTGCCAAAGACCATAAGCACTATAATCGGGTAGATAACAAAGGCATTTATTTTGCATCGGATATATCTTGGCCCGGTGGAGGTGGACCTAAGTATGAAGTTTTACATCCTTTAACCGGCAAACCTGTTAAAGTTCCTTCACGTGGTTGGATAACAAATTCGACTACTCTCCATGAATGGATTGATGCAGACAAAGTAGACTTTGGAGAATCGGAAAAGTCTGTTCCTACCTTAAAGGCATATCTATGTGATAACGAGTATGCAGTACCTTATAGTGTATTCTATAAAGACGGTCGCGCAGCTTCCAAACGTCTTGCAACCCTGATGGGCGACAAGATGTTTGAAAACCCTAAAGATGAAGAAATTATTCAGAGAATAATTGAATTTTGTGGTATACATGACGGTGATATTGTTATGGACTTTTTCTCAGGTTCAGGTACTACCGCACAAAGTGTTTTCCATGCCTCTATTAACAAGAAGATAAATATCAAATTCATTCTTGTACAGTTGAGAGAACTCATAACTGAGGATAATGCCACCGCTGAAAAAGGAAAGAAAGTCGCGAGAGCTGCAATAGCTTTATGCGATGAGTTAGGTGTACCTCATAATATTTGTGAGATAGCAAAGGAACGTATCCGTCGTGCAGGCGAAAAAGTTAAGGCGGAGGCAGGATTGCAAGGGCAAGGCCTTGATATTGGCTTCCGTGTGCTGAAACTTGACTCGTCGAATATGGAGGATGTGTTCTACACTCCCGAAGATTTTGATGAGACAAAAATTGTTGGACTTATTGACAATGTGAAGTCTGACCGCACTCCGCTTGACCTCCTGTTCCAAGTACTGCCCGAACTTGGCATCGAACTCTCTGCCAAGATTGAGGAGAAGGATGTCAATGGCAAAAAGGTGTTCTTCGTTGACGGCACATATCTTGTCGCTACATTCGACACGGACGTAAATGAATCAACTGTCACCGAAATAGCCAAGATGAAACCTGACTATTTCGTTATGCGTGACGCATCTGCCGCTAACGATAATGTCCTCGATAACTTCGAGCAGATATTCAAGCATTATTCTCCCGACACCATCCGCAAAATCCTGTAAGCCCATGAAGTTCAAGTTTAAGATTCAAGGCTATCAGACGGATGCTGTGGCGAACACCACCGCTATCTTTACCGGACAGCCTAACCGCAACTCCGCCCACTATCGCCGCGACCTCGGCACGTACGCGAAAGATAGGATTGAAGGGACTTATGAAGATGACGGCTACCGCAATGCGGATATTGAGCTTTCCTCAAAGCAACTGCTCGATAATCTGCATTCCGTTCAGACAACAGCAGGTGTACCTCTATCCAAATCCCTGAGCAAGATTGACGGCCTGGGAGCCGTCAACCTTGATGTCGAGATGGAGACCGGTACGGGTAAGACTTACGTCTATATCAAGACGATGTTTGAACTCAACAAACTCTACGGTTGGTCGAAGTTCATCATCGTTGTGCCGAGCATCGCTATCCGTGAGGGTGTGGCAAAATCTTTCCGTATGCTTGAAGACCATTTTATGGAGCAATACGGAAAGAAAGCGCGTTGGTTCGTATATAACAGCTCTAATCTCAATCAGCTCGACCAATTCAGCCAGGATTCAGGGCTGAACGTGATGATAATAAACACGCAGGCGTTTGCCGCTTCTCTCAAAGAGGGAGGTCGCTCCAAGGAGAGCCGCATTATCTACTCAAAGCGCGACGATTTTGCTTCCCGCCGTCCGATTGATGTCATAGCCGCCAATCGCCCGATAATCATAATGGACGAACCTCAGAAAATGGAGGGTGCGGCTACGCAAGCGGCTCTTAAGAAATTCAATCCGCTGTTCGTATTGAATTACTCTGCTACCCACCGCACGAAGCACGATACAGTCTATGCGCTCGACGCTCTGGACGCTTACCGCGAGCGTCTTGTTAAGCGCATCAAGGTAATCGGTTTTGAACTTAAGAACCTCCGAGGCACCAACGGCTACATGTATCTCGAAGACATTCTCCTATCTCCGAGCAAACCTCCAATGGCACGAATATCCATTGAGGTTAAGAACGCCGCCGGTGAGCCTCGTCGTCACTTCAAAACCTTAGGTGTAGGGGATTCCATTTTCGTTGC
The DNA here is from genome assembly GCA_014802445.1 of Bacteroides sp. GTDB lineage: Bacteria > Bacteroidota > Bacteroidia > Bacteroidales > Muribaculaceae > CAG-1031. The sequence continues at coordinate 85,140 of JAAVCF010000022.1, forward strand.
CTCAAATGAATTGGAGGAATACCGCGGTTACGATATTGCCGAAATAAATCCCGGCAATACCGCACATCCTGTCGGATATGTTACTTTTACCAACGGCCTAACTCTGCGCAAAGGCGACATCTTTGGCGAATCAAACGAACTGCACATGCAGCGCGTTCAGATACGCGAGACTATAAAGGCTCACTTCGAGAAGGAGCGCCAGTTGTTCAAGAAGGGAATAAAGTGTCTGTCACTATTCTTCATTGATGAAGTGGCCAAGTACCGTAAATATGACGAGAACGGTGAACCTGTCAAGGGTGTGTTCCAGACTATCTTTGAAGAGGAATATGCACGGCTTGTAAATGATGAGTTTCATATCTGGGATGAAGATTACAATGAGTATCTTCGTCGTTTCCATCCCTATCAGACTCACCGTGGTTACTTCTCCATTGACAAGAAAGGCAAGATGGTCGACACCAAAACCAAGCGCGGTTCCGATGTCAGCGAGGAAGCCTCGGACTATGACCTCATTCTCCGCGACAAGGAGCGTCTGCTGAGTTTCGATGAACCGACACGTTTCATCTTCTCTCATTCCGCTCTGCGTGAGGGTTGGGATAATCCGAATGTGTTTCAAATCTGCACACTGCGTCACAGCAATTCTACCACCACAAAACGTCAGGAGGTTGGGCGTGGCTTGCGTATAGCCGTTGACAAAAATGGAGTCCGTCAGGATAAGGAATTGCTTGGCGAAAACGTTCACGACATCAATGTGCTTACCGTCATCGCCAACGAAAGTTATGCTGACTTTACCGGTGCGCTTCAAAAGGAGACGCGAGACGCTCTGCGTGAACGCGCTACGAAAGCATCAACAGACTATTTCAAGGGCAAGACCATTACGCTCAACGGTCAGCCTCATATAGTTTCAGATACAGAGGCGAGCCGCATAATTATCTACCTTGAAGATAACGAATATGTGGATGATAGCGGAAACGTAACTCCGAAATATCACGCTGACCGTGAAGCAGGCACACTCGCGCCCTTACCAGCCAAACTTCAACCTATGGTAGAGGAAGTTAATCGCCTTATCAACTCTATCTTCGACCCGTCCCTGCTTGACGATATGACAGGGAATGGAGCCAAGACGAAATTACCTGAACCTAAGCTCAACGCTAATTTCTATCGGGATGAGTTTCAGGCTCTATGGAAAGAGATTAACCATCAGTATGTCTATACCGTCAGCTATAACTCTGACGAACTGATTAAGAATGCAATCCTGCATCTTAACACTGGCGAGTTGCAGGTGAGGACTCTGCGCTACATCAAGATTGAGGGTAAGCAGCATGAGGATGAAGTGACTGAATTTGGTGACACCAAATCCACATCTCAGGAGCTTACAGACGTAAGCACTTCATCCGTGAAGTATGACCTTATCGGGCAGATTGCCAAGGGTGCCAATATCACCCGCCGAACCACCGCTAAGATTCTTCAAGGTCTGCGTCCGGCGAAAATCGCCCTGTTCCGCAACAACCCCGAAGAATTTATTCGCAAGGTTGTGCAAATCATTCGTGAGCAGAAAGCCACGATGATTGTGGATCACATACATTACCATCTCACAGATGGAACGTATGACTCCGACATCTTCACCGCAGCAAGCAAAGCGGAGTTCGACAAGGCTTATCAGGCAACCAAACACGTTACAGATTACGTCGTTTCCGACAGTATCGGGGAACGTAACTTCGCCCACGACCTCGACGAAGCAAGCGAGGTGGTTGTCTATGCCAAACTCCCTCGTTCTTTCAACATACCCACTCCCGTCGGTAACTATGCACCTGACTGGGCGATTGCCATGCAAAAAGGCAATGTCAAGCACATTTTCTTTGTAGCTGAGACCAAAGGCTCGCTCCAGTCTATGCAGCTTAACGCAATTGAGAATGCCAAGATTGACTGTTGCACTCAGCTATTCAACGAAATGTCAACCGATAAAGTGAAGTATCATAAAGTCACCTGCTATCAGGACTTGATAGATGCAATGACTGCCGCAAAATAGGACACTCAATCCTTTTTTGCGGGGCTTGGTGCGGGAGATGGCGGAAGGGTGGGGGATGGTGGCGACGCGGGGAAGCGATGTGGAAAGTCGTGGCGTGGAGATGATTGGCTGACGGGCGACGTGGCGCCGCTGCGCGGTTGCGGGTTTCGGCCGATGAGGTGCGCGCCATCGATGATGCGTAGGATTCGGCCATGGCCGGTAACTATTGCGGCCTCCATGCTTTCAACTGCAGCCGGCTCGTAGCCGGGCTTGACATGCCAATCACGACATTAGCCGATGGTTAGAGTCGTGGGGGAGTGTGATTTGTGTCTTGTTTATTAGCAGTGAATAATGGTTCGCTTGGAGAGGTAAATGCCCCCTGCTTGTCTTACCGAGAAACAGGGGGCTTCGAGGTTGAGAGTAAATGTTTTTCACGCTGTCAACTCGGACGGGAGAATGGGCATGGCGCCTTTCTTTGTGCAGACGTAGGCTGATGTATGCACGGCACATGCATGGGCTTCAGTTACACTCTTTCCTTTGAGGATAGATGCGATAAAGGCGGCGGTAAAGCTGTCGCCAGCTCCAACGGTGTCGGCCACATCAACCTTGGGGGTGGGCCGGAACGATACATTGCCAGGGGTGAAGACATAACTGCCGTTGATGCCGCAGGTGAGTATGAGCATCTTAAGATTATATTTTCCGAGGAGAATCCGGCACTTGTCCTGAAGGTCGATGCCGGGATAACCGAACATGCGGCTTATGGTCACGAGCTCTTCATCGTTAATCTTAAGGATGTTGCAACGCTTCATTGAGTTGCAGAGGATTTCGTTGTTGTAGAAACCTTGACGGAGATTGACGTCAAAGACCACAAGGGAGTCGTCTGTTTGAGGCATTGCATCAAGGAAGCGGTGGATGGTGTTGCGTGACATGACATTGCGCTGGGCCAGCGAGCCGAAGCATACGGCTTTGGTGTTTTCAGCAAGAGCTTCAATATGAGCCGTGTAAGGGATGTTATCCCAAGCCACGTTTTCCTTGATTTCATATTGCGGGATGCCGGCTTGGTCTATTTCAACCTGCACGGTGCCGGTGGGATAGGGGACGGTTGGAATGAGGTGATTAAGCCCTTTTGAGGTGAAGTTTTCGGTGATTTCTTTGCCGAGTGCATCATCGCCGACTGCACTTACTACGCAACTGGGCAGACCAAACTGCGAAACATGATATGCAAAGTTGGCGGGTGCGCCTCCAATTTTTTTCCCTTCGGGGAGAACATCCCAGAGAGCTTCTCCCATTCCTACGATAATGTCTGTCATGAGGAACTATTACATTAAGTATGCTTTATTAAATAGTTAATCTAATTAAAACAATTTTCAAGAAGTTATTGTTTTACAATACTTATCACTCCATATAGGTCAAGACAAGCAACGAGAATACATATCACAGAGGCGCAAAGAGCTGCCTTGGGAAATGGACTCTATGTTACAGCGGTCAACCATCAGTTAAAGACAGAGCATGACAATCCGACTATCGGTCTTTTGATATGCAAGGATAAAGACAACATCGAAGCGTCAGCCTAAGTTATTTTACCCTATATTCGATTTGCCATCAAATAAATGCCGTTCACCATTAAAAATAAACTTTTGTCTTCAAAAAAGGTCTTATTAATAGAAACAAAACTGGAAAATATGAACTTCAAGCATTTATTTAGCGGCATTACCGTTGGGTTATGTCTTGTCACGGTAAGCATTCCGTTGGTTGCTTGCGCCCAGAAATCTGATAAACAATCAACGGAAAACACTATGAGCAACGATTCACGCATGAAGCGTGGTGGTGGACGCCCCGGAGGTCCACAATTAGGCACTCCCGGAGGAGGTCCGGTTATCGACAAGACCGGAGACGAGACATTACAAGCTATGATTAAGGATGAACTGCCCTTCTTCAAGCAAATGGAATACAC
>JAAVCF010000023.1 GCA_014802445.1 Bacteroides sp.
CCGGGGCCGCAAAATGTAGGGGCGCCCGTTCGGGGCGCCCGCACTCCGCGACAACAAAAACGATTGGAAACCAATCGTAACCACCCCGCAAACCCGGGGCCGCAAAAATGTAGGGGCGGCCGTTCGGGGCCGCCCGCACTCCGCGACAACAAAAACGATTGAGAATCAATCGTAACCACCCGCAAACCCGGCCCCGCAAAATGTAGGGGCGCCCGTTCGGGGCGCCCGCACTCCGCGACAACAAAAACGATTGAGAATCAATCGTAACCCCCCGCAAACCCGGGGCCGCAAAATGTAGGGGCGCCCGTTCGGGGCGCCCGCACTCCGCGAAAACGAAAACGATTGGGAACCAATCGTAACCACCACCGCGTCACAGAACCGAGCCACGGAGTGGCGACATCGTGTTTAACCCGGACACGACCAAAGGGAGTGCCGGGACACCCACAAACCCCACACAAGGAGTCGCGGAGCGACGATGTCGTGAATCGGGGATACCTCCCCCGCCCGCAAACCGGGCGAATCCACCATAAAAAAACACAAAAAAATCCCGGGCAAACTGCCCGGGATTTCGTGCGCATGAAGGGACTCGAACCCCCACGTCCTGAGACATTAGATCCTAAGTCTAACGCGGCTACCAATTACGCCACATGCGCGTATGGGTCTGCAAATTTAGCGCTTTTTTTAATGCCTGTCAAATATTTTATCGCTATTTTTGCAACATGGCATTCCACAACGACACCGGAAAATGGGGCGAACAGGTTGCGGCCGATTATCTCGCCGCCAACGGCTACGCCATTACTGACCGAAACGTCCGCATGGGCCGAAACGAGATTGACATCATCGCCATGAAAGGCGACTCCATAATGTTCGTTGAAGTCAAAACGCGCTCCACAGCCCTCAAGGACCCTCTCGACGCCATTACACCCGACAAAATGCGACGCCTTTGCCGTGCCGCCGACGCATACATCAAAGCCCGGCAACTGCCCCACAGGCCCCAATTTGACCTCATCGCCATCATCGGAGCCTCCGGCCGCTATGAGCTCGAGCATTTCCCCGACGCATTCTTCCCGCCCCTCACATCGGGGCGCTGAACGCCGGATGCCTTACTGCTGCTCCTCGTTGCCGGCAAATTCCATCAGGTAAGCCTTGATGAAATCGTCGATATCGCCGTCCATCACACCGTTCACGTCGCTTGTCTGATAGTTCGTGCGATGGTCCTTAACACGTCGGTCGTCAAACACATATGAGCGAATCTGCGAGCCCCATTCAATCTTCTTCTTGCCCGCTTCCACCTTAGCCTGCTCCTGGAGGCGATATTGCAGCTCCTTGTCATAGAGGATTGAGCGCAGCTGGCGCATGGCATTCTCCTTGTTCTTGGGCTGGTCACGAGTCTCGGTGTTCTCAATCAGAATCTCCTCCTGCTCACCCGTGTGAGGATCGGTAAACTGGTAGCGCAGACGCACACCTGACTCCACCTTGTTCACATTCTGACCACCCGCACCGCCGCTTCGGAACGTGTCCCACGACAGCAGCGCCGGGTCAACCTTCACCTCGATGGTGTCGTCAACCAGCGGAGTCACAAACACCGATGCAAACGACGTCATGCGCTTGCCCTGAGCATTATAAGGCGACACACGCACCAGACGGTGCACACCATTCTCGCTCTTGAGGTAACCATAGGCAAAATCGCCCTCCACATTGATTGTGGCGCTCTTGATGCCCGCCTCGTCACCCTCCAGAAGGTTGGCCACGGAAATCTTATAACCGTGCTTCTCACACCAGCGCAGATACATTCTCATCAGCATATCCGCCCAGTCCTGGCTCTCCGTGCCGCCCGCGCCGGAATTGATTTTGAGCACCACGCCCATCTTATCCTCCTCGCGGCGAAGCATGTTGCGCAGCTCAAGATTTTCGATTTTGCCCATAGCGTCGGCATAGAGAGCGTCAAGCTCGGCCTCTTCCACAAGGCCCTCCTTGATGAAATCCCACGCTATCGTGAGCTCCTCAACGGCCTTTTCCACCTCTTCGTAGCCCTTTATCCATCCCTGGATATCCTTGATTTTCTTCATCTGGATCTGGGCATCCTTGGGGTGTTCCCAGAAGTCCGGCACATGCGTGCGCAGTTCCTCCTCCTCAAGCTGGATTCGGCGATTGTCAACATCGAGATAGCGGTGGAGCGCATCCTTGCGCTCCTGAGTTTCTTTGAGCTGTTCCTGGGTAATCATGACTGATGTTTTTCAACTGCAAATGTAGCTATTTTTTTGCAAACTCCCGCCTCCTGCGCCCCCGTTCCGCGCATCTTGCCCCCTCTGAAAGCGGAAACAGGGAGCCGCCCTCATTGGCGGCCCCCTGCTTCGGATGCAAAGTTATGCTTGGGGAGTTCAGGCCTCGGTGGCCTCAACATCCATCACTTCATTGGCTTCAGCGTAGATTCCGTGGATATCGTCCTTGGAACCCACAACTATGCGGTCATACTCGCGCAGACCCGTACCGGCGGGAATCAGGTGACCGCAGATAACGTTCTCCTTCATGCCCTCAAGGGTGTCGGTCTTGCCGTTGATGGCAGCCTCGTTGAGCACCTTGGTGGTTTCCTGGAACGATGCGGCCGACATGAAGCTCGACGTGTGGAGAGCGGCGCGGGTGATACCCTGCAGAATCTGCTCTGAGGTGGCGGGAACGGCGTCACGAACCTCAATCAGGCGCAGGTCACGGCGCTTAAGGGCCGAGTTCTCATCACGCAGCTTGCGGGCGGTGATGATCTGGCCGGGGCGCACATTCTCCGAGTCACCGGCGTCGGTAACCACCTTCTTGCCCCAGATGCGGTCATTCTCGTCCATGAAGGCACGCTTGTCCACAATCTGCTGGGGAAGGAAATTGGTGTCGCCTGACTCTATGATGCTCACCTTGCGCATCATCTGGCGCACGATAACCTCAAAGTGCTTATCGTTGATCTTCACACCCTGCATGCGATACACATCCTGAACCTCATTCACGATGTATTCCTGCACGGCGGTCGGACCCATGATGTTGAGGATATCGGCCGGAGTGATGGCACCGTCGGACAGAGGTGTGCCGGCGCGCACAAAATCGCTTTCCTGCACAAGAATCTGCTTCGACAGAGGCACAAGATACTTCTTCACTTCACCGAGCTTCGAAGTCACGGAGATTTCGCGGTTGCCTCGCTTAACCTTGCCGAAGTTAACCTCACCGTCGATTTCCGACACGATGGCGGGGTTCGACGGGTTACGGGCCTCAAACAGCTCGGTAACTCGGGGCAGACCACCGGTGATGTCACCTGCGCCGCTGGTAGAGCGGGGAATCTTCACGAGGATATCGCCCACCTTGACGGCTTCCTTATCCTCGAAAATCAGGTGAGCGCCCACAGGGAGTGCGTAGGTCTTGAGCACCTGACCGTTGGCGTCAACGATGTTAACCTCGGGAGCCTTGGTCTTGTCGCGGCTCTCAATGATAATCTTCTCTGACAGGCCGCCCTGCTCTTCCACCTCGGTGCGATAGGTCACATTTTCCACGAGGTTTACGTATTCTATGCGACCGCCCATTTCGCTGACGATAACGGCGTTGAAGGGGTCCCATTCGCAAATCACGTCGCCCTTATGCACCTCGTCGCCGTCGCTGAAGTACAGCTTGGCACCATAGGGGATGTTGGCGTTGGTGAGCATCATGTTGGTCTTGGGATCGAGGATGCGCATCTCAGCCAGTCGGCCGATAACCACCTCTACGGGACGGCCCTTGGCGTCCTTCTCATCGGTGGTGACGGTGCGGAGCTCGTCGATTTCCAGATGACCTTCGTAGCGTGAAGTGGTTGATGACACCGCTGCAACGTTTGATGCCACACCACCGACGTGGAATGTACGCAGAGTCAGCTGGGTACCGGGCTCGCCGATTGACTGGGCGGCAATCACGCCCACAGCTTCGCCCTTCTGCACCATGCGGTGAGTGGCAAGGTTGCGGCCGTAGCACTTGGCGCAGACACCCTTCTTGCTTTCGCAGGTGAGCACCGAGCGGATTTCCACGCTCTCGATGGGAGAGGCTTCAATGCGGTCAACGGCAGCCTCGGTAATCTCGTCGCCAGCGGCCACAATGAGCTCGCCGGTCTGAGGATCGACGATGTCGTGAACCGACACACGTCCGAGGATGCGCTCGCCCAGCGAGGCCACCACTTCGTCGTTGTTCTTGATTTCGGTGCACACAAGGCCGCGCAGAGTGCCGCAGTCCTCTTCGTTGATGATAACGTCGTGAGCCACGTCCACAAGACGGCGGGTCAGGTAACCTGCGTCGGCAGTCTTGAGTGCCGTATCCGCAAGACCCTTACGGGCACCGTGGGTGGAGATGAAGTATTCCAGCACCGACAGACCCTCCTTGAAGTTTGCAAGAATCGGGTTCTCGATGATCTGGCCGCCTTCGGCACCGCTCTTCTGAGGCTTCGCCATCAGACCACGCATACCTGACAGCTGACGAATCTGGTCCTTAGAACCACGGGCGCCTGAGTCAAGCATCATGTAGACGGGGTTGAAGCCCTGCTGGTCAGATGAGATTTTCTTCATCAGCGTGTCGGCCAGGCGGGCATTGACGTGTGTCCAGATGTCGATAATCTGGTTGTAACGTTCGTTGTTGGTGATGAAGCCCATGGTGTAGTTGTTCATCACTTCCTGCACCTGCTCGTAACCTTCGCGCACATATTCGGCCTTCTCCTCGGGGATAAGCACGTCGCCGAGGTTGAATGAAAGGCCGCCCTTGAATGCCATGTAGTAACCGAGGTTCTTGATGTCATCCAGGAACTGGGCTGAACGGGGGATACCGCAGTGCTTGATAACCTTGGAGATGATGGTGCGGAGCGACTTCTTTGAGAGAATCTCGTTCACGTAACCTATCTCCTTGGGCACATACTGGTTCACCAGCACACGGCCTACGGAGGTGTTCTCCACCAGACGCTTCACGGGGTTGCCGTTCTCGTCGATGTCGTCCACCACCACCGACACGGGAGCGTGGAGCGTCACACGGCCTTCGTTGTAGGCAATCTCTGCCTCTTCGGGACCGTAGAACTTCAGGCCTTCGCCCTTGTCGCCCTTGCGGAGCTTGGTGATATAATAGAGACCGAGCACCATGTCCTGCGAAGGCACGGTGATAGGTGCACCATTGGCGGGGTTAAGAATGTTGTGTGAGCCGAGCATCAGCAGCTGTGCCTCAAGCACGGCCTCGTTGCCAAGGGGAAGGTGAACTGCCATCTGGTCACCGTCGAAGTCGGCGTTGAATGCCGTACATGCGAGCGGGTGGAGCTGGATTGCCTTACCCTCAATCATCTTGGGCTGGAAGGCCTGGATGCCGAGACGGTGAAGTGTCGGGGCTCGGTTGAGCAGCACGGGGTGACCCTTCATCACGTGTTCCAGGATGTCCCAAACCACGGGTTCCTTGCGGTCAACGATTTTCTTGGCGCTCTTCACGGTCTTCACGATGCCGCGCTCAATGAGCTTGCGGATCACGAAGGGCTTGTAGAGCTCGGCGGCCATATCCTTGGGGATACCACACTCATGCATCTTCAGCTCGGGACCTACGACGATTACCGAACGTGCCGAGTAGTCAACACGCTTACCGAGAAGATTCTGACGGAAGCGGCCCTGCTTACCCTTGAGAGAGTCAGAGAGTGACTTCAGGGGACGGTTGGCCTCGGTCTTGACAGCCGACGACTTGCGTGAGTTGTCAAGCAGCGAGTCAACAGCCTCCTGGAGCATGCGCTTCTCGTTGCGGAGAATCACATCGGGAGCCTTGATTTCAATCAGGCGCTTCAGACGGTTGTTACGGATAATCACACGACGATAGAGGTCGTTGAGGTCACTGGTGGCGAAGCGGCCGCCATCCAGGGGCACCAGAGGACGGAGCTCGGGGGGAATCACGGGCACAGCCTGCAGAATCATCCATTCAGGCTTGTTGCGGCCGCGTGAGGCGCGGAATGACTCCACAACCTGGAGGCGCTTCAGAGCCTCGGTTTTACGCTGCTGCGAGCCGTCGGTGTCGGCCTGGTGACGGAGCGAATAGCTCAGCTCGTCAAGGTCGATGTCCTGAAGGAGCATCTGCAGAGCCTCAGCGCCCATCTTGGCCACGAACTTGTTGGGGTCAGTGTCCTCGAGCAGCTGGTTCTCCTTGGGCAGATTGTCAAGGATGTCGAAATATTCTTCCTCGGTGAGGAGGTCAAGGCGCTTCACGCCTTCCACGTTGCCGGGGTTGACAACCACGTAACGCTCGTAATAAATCACCGAGTCGAGTTTCTTGGTGGGCAGACCGAGCAGGTAGCCGATCTTGTTGGGGAGAGAGCGGAAATACCAGATGTGGGCCACGGGAACCACAAGCTTGATGTGGCCCATGCGCTCACGACGCACCTTCTTTTCAGTAACCTCCACGCCGCAACGGTCGCAGACGATGCCCTTGTAGCGGATGCGCTTATACTTGCCGCAATGGCATTCATAGTCCTTTACGGGACCAAAAATGCGCTCGCAGAACAGGCCGTCACGCTCAGGCTTGTAGGTACGGTAGTTGATGGTTTCAGGCTTCAGCACTTCACCGCTTGACTTCTCCAGAATTTCTTCGGGCGATGCGAGTCCGATGGAGATTTTGGAAAATCCGGTTTTCTGTTTGTTCTCTTTTCTAAAAGCCATTTATATATCGGTATATTGTGTCTTTTATATTATCCCCCGGCCGGCTTTCCGGCCGGGGGTGAAAGATATAACGCGCGCGGGGCGGTGATTATTGCTCCAGGTTCACGCTGAGGCCGAGACCGCGGAGCTCGTGGAGGAGCACGTTGAGTGACTCGGGGATGCCTGCCGGGGGCATGGGATCGCCCTTGACAATGGCCTCATAAGCCTTAGAACGGCCGGTCACGTCGTCACTCTTGATGGTCAGAATCTCCTGGAGGATGTGGGCCGCGCCGAAGGCTTCGAGGGCCCATACTTCCATCTCACCGAAACGCTGACCACCGAACTGTGCCTTACCGCCCAGAGGCTGCTGGGTGATGAGTGAGTAGGGACCGATGGAGCGTGCGTGCATCTTGTCCTCAACCATGTGGCCGAGCTTAAGCATGTAAATCACGCCCACGGTTGCAGGCTGGTCAAAGCGTTCACCGGTGCCGCCGTCGTAGAGGTAGGTCTTGCCGTAGCGGGGCAGACCGGCCTTGTCAGTCCAGGCGTTGAGGTCATCAAGAGTAGCACCGTCAAAAATGGGGGTGGCAAACTTCTCGCCGAGTTCGCGGCCTGCCCATCCGAGCACGGTCTCGAAAATCTGGCCGAGGTTCATTCGCGAAGGCACACCCAGAGGGTTAAGCACAATGTCCACGGGAGTACCGTCGGCAAGGAAGGGCATATCTTCCTGACGGACCACGCGGCTCACGATACCCTTGTTACCGTGGCGGCCTGCCATCTTGTCGCCCACACCGATCTTACGCTTCTTGGCCACATAAACCTTGGCCATCTGGAGGATGCCTGAGGGCAGCTCGTCGCCGATTGAAATATCAAACTTGCGACGGCGCAGCTCGGCTTCGATTTCCTTGCTCTTGCGCAGATAGTTGACGATGGTGGCGCGAATCATGTCGTTCTTGTGGGCATCGGTGGTCCACTTCGACAGGTTCACCGTATCATAGTTGATTTCACGCAGTGTGGTGGCTGAGAACTTCACACCCTTGGGGATGATGTCGCTGCCCAGGAAGTCCTTCACACCCTGTGAGGTCTTGCCGTTGGTCAGTGTCATCAGCTTGCTCACCAGGAGGTCCTTCAGAGCGTTCTGACGTTCTTCATATTCCTCGTCGAGCTTGGGCAGCTGGGCGTTGACGCTCTTTGAGCGGCTGGGAGCCTTCTGCGCCTTGGCGAAGAGATTGGTGCCGATAACCACACCCTTGAGTGAGGGAGATGCCTTGAGCGAAGCATCCTTGACATCGCCGGCCTTGTCGCCGAAGATGGCGCGGAGCAGCTTCTCCTCGGGAGTGGGATCGCTCTCGCCCTTGGGGGTAATCTTACCGATCATGATGTCGCCGGGCACCACATGGGCACCCACGCGGATGATACCGCGCTCGTCGAGGTCCTTGGTGGCGTCCTCTGACACGTTGGGGATGTCGCTGGTGAGCTCTTCCTTACCGCGCTTGGTTTCGCGCACTTCAAGAGTGTACTCGTCCACATGGACAGAGGTGAGGATATCCTCGCGGACCATGCGCTCGTTGAGCACGATGGCGTCCTCATAGTTATATCCCTTCCAGGGCATGAACGCCACCTTGAGGTTGCGGCCAAGAGCGAGCTCGCCGTTCTCGGTTGAGTAACCTTCGGTGAGGATGTCGCCCTTCTCCACGCGCTGACCCTTGCTGCAGATGGGGCGAAGGTCAATGGTGGTGCTCTGGTTGGTTTTGCGGAATTTGGGCAGGTGATACTCCTTGACGGCATCCTCGAAGGCTACGAATTCTTCGTCTTCGGTGCGGTCATAGCGGATGCGGATTACGGTGGCATCGACAAATTCGATTACACCGGCTCCTTCGGCCATCACCTGAGTGCGGCTGTCATGGATGAGCTGTCCTTCCAGGCCGGTGCCCACAATGGGAGCCTCGCTGCGAAGCAGAGGCACAGCCTGGCGCATCATGTTCGAGCCCATGAGCGCACGGTTGGCGTCGTCATGCTCGAGGAAGGGGATCAGCGATGCCGCGATAGATGCAATCTGCACCGGCGACACATCCATGAGGTCCACCTGGTCCGGCGGAACGATAGGGAAGTCAGCGTCCTGACGGGCCTTGACGCGGTCAGTGGCGAAGGTGCCGTCATCGTTGAGGGGCGCGTTGCCCTGTGCGATAATTTTGTTCTCTTCGTTCTCGGCGGTGAGATATGTCACTTCGTCATTGTTGAGGTTAACCACCGAATCGGTTACCTGACGGTAAGGGGTTTCGATGAAGCCGAGGTCATTAATCTTGGCGTAAACACACAGTGACGATATAAGGCCGATGTTAGGACCTTCAGGGGTCTCAATCGGGCAAAGACGGCCGTAGTGGGTGTAGTGTACGTCTCGAACCTCGAAGCCTGCACGCTCACGCGACAGACCGCCGGGGCCGAGGGCTGACATACGGCGCTTGTGGGTAATCTCGGCAAGGGGGTTGGTCTGGTCCATGAACTGGCTCAGAGCGTTGGTGCCGAAGAATGTGTTGATTACCGACGATATGGTCTTGGCGTTGATGAGGTCAATGGGGGTGAACACCTCATTGTCACGCACGTTCATGCGCTCACGGATGGTGCGGCCCATGCGTGCCAGACCAACGGCAAACTGATTGTAGAGCTGCTCACCGACGGTGCGCACACGGCGGTTTGACAGGTGGTCGATATCGTCAACCTCAGTCTTTGAGTTGATGAGCTCGATGAGATACTTGATGATGGCGATGATATCCTCCTTGGTGAGGACCTTGACGTCCATCGAAGTGCCCAGGTCAAGCTTCTTGTTGATACGATAGCGGCCCACTTCGCCGAGGTCATAACGCTTTTCAGAGAAGAAAAGGTTGGTGATAACCTCGCGTGCGCTGGCATCGTCCGGCGGCTCGGCGTTGCGGAGCTGTCGGTAGATATACTGGATTGCCTCCTTCTCGGAGTTTGTGGGGTCCTTGGCGAGAGTGTTGAAGATAATTGAATAGTCACTTGAACCGGCCTCTTCCTTATGGAGCAGGATGTATGACACACCGCTCTCGAGAATGAGGTCAATATGTTCTTCTTCAAGCACAACGTCGCGGTCAACGACCGTTTCGTGACGCTCAATGGTCACAACTTCGCCGGTATCCTCATCCACGAAGTCCTCCACCCATGAGCGGAGCACCTTGGCGGCGAGTTTGCGGCCGAGTGATTTCTTGAGATTTGTCTTGTTGACTTTAACCTCGTCGGCAAGATTGAAGATGTCAATGATGTCCTTATCGGTCTCAAGGCCAATTGCACGAAGCAGCGTGGTTACGGGGAGCTTCTTCTTGCGGTCGATGTAGGCATACATGACGTTATTGATGTCGGTGGCGAATTCTATCCAGCTTCCGCGGAAGGGGATGATACGGGCTGAATAGAGCTTGGTGCCGTTGGCGTGGGTGCTCTGTCCGAAGAACACACCGGGCGAACGGTGAAGCTGAGAAACCACCACTCGCTCAGCACCGTTGATAACGAACGTGCCCTTGTCAGTCATGTAAGGAATGGGGCCGAGATACACGTCCTGAATCACCGTAGCAAAATCCTCATGGTCAGGATCGGTGCAGTAAAGCTTGAGCTTCGCTTTGAGAGGAACGCTGTAGGTGAGGCCGCGCTCCAGACACTCCTCAATAGTGTAACGGGGCGGATCGATATAATAGTCGAGGAACTCCAGAACAAAATTGTTTCTGGTGTCGGCGATGGGGAAGTTTTCAGCAAAAACTTTATACAGACCCTCGTTGTTTCGTTTTTCGGGAGGTGTGTCGAGCTGGAGGAAGTCCTGGAATGACTTCAGCTGCACCTCGAGAAAGTCCGGATAAGGGAGAGGATTCTTAACCGACGCAAAGTTTACGCGGGGTTTATCAACAGATTGTGACATCAAGAAAATAAAACGTTAAGGGATCTCAAGAAAAAAATAGCACAAAAAGGTTAAGAATCATCCTAAGGAGGATTCTTAACCTATTTACCTGATTAACAGGCAATATTACTTAAGCTCAACTTCAGCGCCTGCTTCTTCGAGCTGCTTCTTGAGGCCTTCAGCGTCAGCCTTGGCAACGCCTTCCTTGAGGACGCTGGGAGCACCGTCAACGAGTTCCTTAGCTTCCTTGAGGCCCTGGCCGGTGAGCTCCTTAACGAGCTTAACGACAGCGAGCTTGCTTGCGCCGGCGCTCTTGAGCACTACGTCGAAAGAGGTCTTTTCCTCAGCAGCGGGAGCACCTGCGGCGGGACCGGCTGCAACAGCAACTGCAGCAGCTGCGGGTTCGATGCCGTACTCGTCCTTGAGGATCTGAGCGAGTTCGTTTACTTCCTTTACGGTGAGGTTAACAAGTTGTTCTGCAAAAGCTTTAAGATCTGCCATTTTAGTATAGAATTTTTATTGTTTTTGAAATTGTTGGTGGTGGTGTCGAGGAGGAGAGGTGAGGACGCCGCCGGGGCGTAGTGAGATTACGCTTCCTTCTGCGAAAGGGTTTCGAGAAGACCGTGGATTTTGCTGCCTGCAGCGCCGGTAAGACCGCTGATGACGTTCTTGGCGGGCGACTGGAGAAGAGCCACAACGTCGGCAATAAGCTCGTTCTTGCTCTTGATAGATGCAAGGGTGTCAAGCTGGTCTTCACCAACATAGATGGTTTCTTCAACATAGGCGGCTTTCAGACGGGGGAGAACCGCATCCTTGTCGTTCTTCTTGAATTCCTTGATGAGCTTGGCGGGTGCATTACCTACATTGGCACACATCAGTGAGGTGGAACCTTTGAGGGTGCCGAAGAGTTCGGCGTATTCACCTTCCATGCTCTCGAGAGCCTTACGGAGAAGGGTGTTCTTTACGACCATCAGCTTGATGCCGTCCTTGAAGCAGGCACGACGCAGAGCCGAGGTCTTTTCAGCGTCAAGTGACGCTGTCTGTACCAGATAGAAGCAGCCGTACTCGTTGAGAGTGTCGACAATCTTCTGGATGGCAAGGGTCTTATCTTCCTTTTTCATGTGTCAGTGTCAATTTAGTAAGTTACTCATCGATTGACTTGGGGTCAACCTTCACACCGGGACTCATGGTGCTTGAAAGATAGATGCTCTTGATATAGGTGCCCTTTGCAGTGGCAGGCTTGAGCTTGATGAGGGTGTTGATGAACTCGCGGGCGTTCTCCTTCATGGCTTCAGGGGTGAATGACACCTTGCCGATTGAAGAGTGAACGATACCGTTTTTGTCAACCTTGAAGTCGATTTTACCCTTCTTAACCTCTTCAACAGCCTTTGCAACGTCAACAGTCACAGTGCCGCTCTTGGGGTTAGGCATAAGGCCGCGGGGACCAAGCACACGACCCAGAGGGCCGAGCTTACCCATCACGGCAGGCTGGGTAATGATGACGTCAACGTCAGTCCAGCCGCCTTTGATTTTTTCGATGTATTCGTCCAGACCTACATAGTCGGCGCCGGCAGCCTTAGCGGCAGCTTCAGCGTCGGCATTGCAGAGCACCAGCACGCGCACCTGCTTGCCGGTTCCGTGGGGCAGCGTCACAACGCCACGCACCATCTGGTTAGCTTTACGGGGATCAACGCCGAGACGTACGTCAATGTCAAGCGAAGCGTCAAACTTTGTAAAGGTGATATCCTTTACGAGCTTGGATGCTTCAGCCAGAGAGTAGGCCTTCCCTGCTTCAATCTTCTCCGCAGCCAACTTTTGATTTTTAGTCAGTTTACTCATGTCAAATTGAAGTTATTAGTTATTTTCGGGGAACGCTCCTTTGACGGTGATACCCATGCTTCTGGCTGTACCGGCAACCATGCGCATTGCCGATTCTACGGTAAAACAGTTCAAATCGGGCATTTTGTCTTCTGCAATCGCCTTAACCTGTTCCCAGGTAACCTCGCCTACTTTGTTACGGTTAGGCTGGGCACTACCGCTCTTGAGCTTGGTAGCTTCGAGCAGCTGGATGGCAACCGGGGGAGTCTTAACGACGAAATCAAAGCTCTTGTCAGTGTAGTAGGTGATTACTACAGGGAGAACCTTGCCGGCCTTGTCCTGAGTGCGGGCGTTGAATTGCTTGCAAAATTCCATGATGTTGATACCCTTGGAACCCAGCGCGGGACCCACGGGCGGCGAAGGATTTGCAGCTCCGCCTTTAATCTGCAATTTGATCTGTCCAGCAATTTCTTTTGCCATTGTTAATTTCAGTTTATTTAGGTTGTTATGATTTGCGATTGAGATTTCGGATGACGGTGGTCGCTATTCGTAACCATAGAGGCCTATGACGTCAAAATCCCCGCGCTGCCATTTCTGACGGTGCAGGGTTGAAAAATCATTCGCGTTCAACTTGCGAATTTTCCAACTCAAGGGGAGTCTTACGGCCAAAAATCTTGACCATAACGGTGAGCTTCTTCTTCTCTTT
This sequence comes from Bacteroides sp., assembly GCA_014802445.1. Lineage (GTDB taxonomy): Bacteria > Bacteroidota > Bacteroidia > Bacteroidales > Muribaculaceae > CAG-1031. The sequence goes on from JAAVCF010000023.1 coordinate 13,079, forward strand.
GTTAACTTCTTCGATAGTACCGGAGAAACCGCTGAAAGGTCCATAACTAACCTTGACGGTTTCGCCTACCATAAAGTCGTTGCCGGTTTCGTCAATCTGTTCGATTTCATCGGCTGCGCCGAGCATGCGCTTAACTTCGCTTTCGCGGAGAGGTTCAGGCTGAGAGCCTTTGGTTCTGCCGGTGAGGAAGTCAATAACATTGCTGGTGTTACGAAGCTCGTAGATAACCTCGCCGTAAAGCTCGGCTTCGACGAACACGTAACCAGAATAAAGGTTCTTTTCTTTAACGACCTTTTTGCCGTTACGCATCGACATGACCTTTTCGGTGGGTACCACTACCTGAAACACGTGGTCACCGAGGGGAGTGTTGCGGATAGCAGCGTCAAGCACCTCTTTAACCTTTGCTTCTTTTCCGGAGATGGCACGAAGAACGTACCATGCTCTCTTCACTTCAGCGTTTTCGTTTGTTCCGGCCATGGTGATATTGCTCGAAAAAGTCTTTTTTACTTGGATTGGTTTACCTTAGTTGTCGATTCGTGTGAGGCTCGAAGAGTGGCCCGGATGATTAACGACCGAGACCGTAGATGAAGTGCATCAGAGCGTCGATTACCTGATCTATTACGAATATCACCAGTGCTATAATGATGGAAGCGATAAGCACGATGATGGCGCTTTTGATCAGCTGCCCCTTAGTGGGCCAAGAAGTCTTATATCGAAGTTCGGTATAAGACTCTTGTAAATCCGTAAGTAGTTTAAATTTTGCCATTTTCGTTTTCTTGGCACGGGTTGAGAGGCTCGAACTCCCGACACCTGGTTTTGGAGACCAGTGCTCTACCAACTGAGCTAAACCCGTATATTAAAAAGAAACCGGCCTTTTGACTATCGGCCATCGGGCCGGTTTCTTTTGTGATTTATCGATTTGTCAGATTAGTGACAGAGAAATCGAATTAGTCGAGGATCTGGGTAATCTGGCCAGAACCTACGGTGCGGCCACCTTCACGGATAGCAAAACGGAGACCCTGGTCGCAAGCTACGGGAGTGATGAGCTTAACGTTGATCTCAACGTTGTCACCGGGCATAACCATTTCCACACCTTCGGGGAGAGTGATCTCACCGGTAACGTCAAGAGTACGGATGTAGAACTGAGGACGGTAGTGGTTGTGGAAGGGAGTGTGACGGCCGCCTTCTTCCTTCTTGAGGATGTAGACAGAAGCCTTGAATTCGCTGTGGGGCTTAACAACGCCGGGGTGGCAGATAACCATACCGCGCTTGATGTCCTTCTTGTCGATACCGCGGAGGAGGAGACCTACGTTGTCACCAGCCTGACCTTCGTCGAGGAGCTTGCGGAACATTTCGACACCGGTAACGGTTGACTTCATGTCAGCGCCGAGACCCATGATCTGAACTTCATCACCTACCTTAACGATACCGGTTTCGATACGGCCGGTTGCTACAGTACCACGACCGGTGATTGAGAACACGTCCTCAACAGGCATAAGGAAGGGCTTGTCGATGTCGCGGGGAGGCAGGGGAATCCA
>JAAVCF010000024.1 GCA_014802445.1 Bacteroides sp.
GCCGCCCGCACTCCGCGACAAAACCACCCGCAAACCACTCCGCAAACCACCCGCTAATGAATGTAGGGGCGGCCGTTCGGGCCGCCCGCACTCCGCGACAAAACCACCCGCAAACCACCGTCCGCAAAATGTAGGGGCGCCCGTTCGGGGCGCCCGCACTCCGCAACAACGAAAACGATTGAGAATCAATCGTAAAAATCGGCAATCCCGAGCCACGGAGTGGCGACATCGTGTTTAACCCGGACACGACCGAAGGGAGTGCCGGGATAGACCATCCCCACACAATGAGTCGCGGAGCGACGATGTTGTGAATCTAACACGCCACCCCCGCCCCGCAAACGGGGTTTTGTCGCCGAGGGGCGGGCGGCCCGAACGGCCGCCCCTACATCCGTTTGCGCGAATGTGCAATGCCACACCTCCACCGCCCCGCCAAAAGAGACCGCAAAATGTAGGGCCGCCCGTTCGGGGAGCCCGCAATCCGCGACAAAACCACCCTCAAACCACCCGCCAAACACCCTCTAAACACCCGCCAATGAATGTAGGGGCGGCCGTTCGGGCCGCCCGCTCTCCACGACAAAACCGTCCGCAAACCACTCACAAACTATCCGCCAACCGCCCGCAAACCTCCCGCAAACCACCCGCAAACCACCCGCCAACCGCCCGCAAAAGGTCGTTATGTGGCCAACATTTCCGCACGGGCGCAAAAAAAGGTCCGGTTCATCTGGCGATGAATCGGACCTCCTATAAGAGCCACACCAAAGGATGCGATGAAACTCCGAAAGACAGGATTTGAGTGCTCGTCGACCTTTGTAATCCGCCTTGGTTGAAAATTCAACGCCTGCTCGCAAGGAGCAGGTGGGGCCCGCCATCGGACGGCTAAGCTTGCCTCGGAAGTAGAATGTAATTGATGAGTTTCCCAATCAACTTTGATGTGGTTATGGTAAGTCTGTTATGAAGGAGTCAGGCTCTCTTGCCGCTCATCTTTATAATGCAAATTTAACGCGTTTGGTTCAATCTTCCAAGCAAAGTTGGATATTTTTTCATATCTTTGCGCTTAAGCCGACCATCCCGGCGGCCTTTTTATGACGCTAAATTGACCATAGATGTCTGTTAACAAAGTGATATTGCTCGGCAATGTGGGCCGTGACCCCGAGATTCGCTACGTTGAGACGCGGCCCGTGGCCTCATTCCCCCTTGCCACCACCGAGCGCGCCTTCACCACCGCCGAGGGTACCCGCATCCCCGAACGCACCGAGTGGCATAATATAATAATGTGGGGAGCCGCAGCCGAAACGGCTGAGAAATACATCCGCAAGGGCTCAAAGCTCTATATCGAGGGAAAGCTGCGCACCCGTGTGTGGGAGGACCGCAACACCATCAAGCACAATGTCACCGAAATTTATGTGGAGACCTTCGAGCTCCTCTCCCGCCAGGCTTAGCCCGCTCACGAATCCGTAACTAACCATTATTCACCAATAAACCAATCGTTTTTTTTTCAACATGGATATGGATCCTATTTACCAAGACGCCGACCCGGTGGAACTGCCGGAAAACGCGTTTAGAGAGTTAGGCGCCGACGAGCCTTATCGGCCCTTGATGCACCCGGCCCGCGACTACAAGGAGGCCACGCCCTACTCCGTGGGCATGGGCCTGCTCCTGGCCGTGATTTTCAGCGCCGCCGCAGCTTATCTGGGCCTCAAGGTGGGACAGGTGTTTGAAGCCGCCATCCCCATCGCCATCATCGCCGTGGGCCTCAGCGGGGCCCTCAAGAAGAAAGATCCGCTGGGTCAGAACGTCATCATCCAGTCAATCGGCGCCTGCTCGGGCGTGATTGTGGCCGGTGCCATCTTCACCCTCCCGGCGCTCTACATCCTTCAGGCCGCCTATCCTGAAATCACCGTCAACTTCTTTCAGATTTTCCTCAGCTCGCTCTTAGGCGGCATCCTGGGCATCCTGTTCTTCATCCCCTTCCGAAAGTATTTCGTGAAGGACATGCACGGAAAATACCCCTTCCCTGAGGCCACTGCCACCACTCAGGTGCTCGTGAGCGGTCAGAGCGCCGGCGCCAAGGATGGTGGCCAGGCCAAGACCCTCATCATCGCATCGCTCATAGGCGGCATCTATGACTACATTGTGGCCACATTCGGCTTCTGGGCCGAGACGGTGACCACCACCGCCACCCAGTGGGGCACCACCCTTGCCGAGAAAACCAAGCTCGTGGTGAGCTGCAACACCGGCGCCGCACTACTCGGCCTGGGCTACATCGTGGGCCTGAAATATGCCTTCGTGATTTTTGCCGGCTCCATCTTCGTGTGGTGGATTGTCATCCCCCTGATGGGCACCTACGGCAACGCCGAAATTGCCGCCATGGCCCCCGGCGACATCTTCTCAAACTATGCCCGTATGATTGGCATCGGCGGCATCGCAATGGCCGGCGTGATCGGCATCATCAAGTCATGGCCCATCATCCGTCAGGCCGTTGGCCTCGCCGCCCGCGAGCTCTCGGGCGCGCAGCAGGCCGCCAAGCCCGTGCGCTGGCAGACTGACATCTCCATGAAGCACATCGTGGTCTTCATCGCCATCGCTCTCGTGGCCGTGTTCCTCTTCTTCTGGTTCGGCGTCATCAGCACATTCTGGCAGGCCGCCGTGGCATGGGCCGTGGTGGTTATCATCGCCTTCCTGTTCACCACCGTTGCCGCAAATGCCATTGCCATCGTGGGCTCCAACCCCGTGTCAGGCATGACCCTGATGACCCTCATCGTGGCATCGGCAATCTTCGTGGGCATCGGCCTTGACGGCACAAGCGGCATCGTGGCCTCGATGGTTATCGGAGGCGTGGTTTGTACGGCCCTATCCATGGCCGGCGGCTTTGTCACCGACCTCAAGATCGGTTACTGGCTCGGCTCCACTCCCCGCAAGCAGGAAAGCTGGAAGTTCCTGGGCACTCTGGTGTCGGCAGCCACTGTGGGCGGTGTGATCATGCTGCTCAATCAGGTTTACGGCTTCACCGGCGACGATGCTCTCGTGGCTCCTCAGGCCAACGCCATGGCCAAGGTTATCGAGCCCCTGATGATGGGCGGTGACACTCCCTGGATTCTCTACATGACCGGTGCCATCCTGGCCCTGATTCTCAACTGGCTTGGTGTGCCCGCGCTGGCTTTCTGCCTGGGCATGTTCATCCCCCTGCCTCTCAACACTCCCATGCTCGTGGGCGGTGCCGTGAGCTGGTTTGTCAGCTCTCGCTCTGCCGACAAGAAGGTCAACGACATGCGTCGTGACCGCGGCACCCTCATTTCGTCAGGCCTCATTGCCGGGGGCGCCCTCTTCGGCGTGTTTGCCGCCCTGACAAAATTCCTCGGCTATGAATACTCTAACCCTGCATCGGTCATCACCGTCCAGACTCTCGGTGTGATTGTCTATGCACTGCTCATAGCTTACCTTATCTGGGACAGCATGCGGGTTAACCGCAAGTGATGAAGCGCATCCATCGCGATATTCTGGCGCTCTCCGTGCCGGCCGTGATAGCGTCGGTGACCACTCCCCTGCTGGGGCTGATGGACACCGCCTTCACCGGCCACATGGGGGGCGCCGTGTATCTGGCCGGCATTGCTCTGGGAGGCAACCTGTTTAATCTCATCTACTGGCTCTTCGGTTTCCTCAGGATGGGCACAAGCGGCCTCACGGCACAAGCCGTGGGCAGCGCCGACAGCAGGCGGCAGTGGCTCACTCTCTATCGCTCGCTGGCCGTGGCCGCAGCCGCAGGGCTGGCGCTCATTGCGCTGCAAGGGCCAGTAGCGTCGCTCTATATGTTTCTCACCTCCCCCGAGCCGCAGGCATGGCAGGAGGGGCTGCTCTATTTCCGCATCCTGATATGGGGCGCACCGGCGTTTCTGGCCACGGTGGCCCTCTCGGGATGGTTCATCGGCATGGCGCGCTCATCAAAGGCCATGTGGATGTCAATAGCCATTGACGTTATCAACCTGGCCGTCAGCGCCACTCTCGTGGCGGGCATAGGGATGAAAGTGCCCGGGGTGGCAATCGGCACTCTCGCCGCGCAGTGGGGCGGTCTCGGCGCGGGATTGCTGATGGTGAGGAGCCTGGGGAGCTTCCCGAGGTTCAGCCTCGCCGAGATTTTTGACGGTGCGGAGCTGAGGCGTTTTGCAAGCGTGAACCGCGACATTTTTCTGCGCACTCTCTGCCTTATTGCCGTCACGCTCTGGTTCACCCGCGAGGGTGCGCGTCAGGGAAGCACCATGCTTGCCGCCAACGCGCTGCTCATGCAGCTCTTCATCCTCTTCTCATTCTTCATGGATGGGCTGGCTTATGCCGGCGAGGCGCTGGCGGGAAGCCGCGTGGGCGCCGGCGATGTGGCGGGGCTGAAAGCCACCGTCAGGGCCTTGGTGAAATGGGGAGCCGCAGTGGCGGTGGTGTTCACCGTCATCTATTTCTTCTGCGGCGAGGCCATCATGAGGCTGCTCAGTGACGATGAGGGAGTGAGAGCCGCCGCGGCCGATTATCTGCCTTGGGCGGTCACAATTCCGCTGATGTCGTTCATGGCCTTCACGTGGGACGGTGTGTTCATCGGCGCCACGGCCACACGCAGCATGCTCGGCTCGATGGCTCTGAGCACCGCCCTGTTCTTCATCCTGATTGCCGCGCTGCGCCCCCTCCCCGCCAACACGGCTCTGTGGATTGCCTTCCTCGCTTTTCTGCTTTGCCGCTCGGTGACTCTGAGCATAGCATTTTCGAGCAGGAAAAGTTGGAAACCTCAATGAGGTTGTTTAATTTTGCAAGTGTGTTGGCCCCGAAGGCCTCCACACAGGATAAGAAATCAAACCTACTACCATGCAAACCCGGCTTATTGAGTGCGTGCCCAACTTCAGCGAGGGACGCGACCGCGCGGTGATTGACGCCATCACTGCAGCCATCACTTCCGTTGACAACATCAAGCTCCTCGACGTTGACCCCGGCGAGGCCACAAACCGTACTGTAGTCACCTTCGTGGGCGAGCCCGAAGCCGTGGCCGAGGCCGCCTTCAGGGGAATCCAAAAAGCCGCAGAGCTTATTGACATGCGCAATCACCACGGTGCCCACCCCCGAATGGGAGCCACGGATGTGTGTCCGTTCATCCCCATCAGCGGTGTGACCCTGGAGGAGGCCGCCGAGATGTCAAGAGCGCTCGCCAAGCGTGTGGCCGATGAGCTGGGTATCCCCGTCTACTGCTACGAGGCGGCTGCATTCACCCCCGAGCGCAAGAATCTGGCAGTGTGTCGTGCCGGCGAGTATGAAGCGCTCCCTGAAAAAATGAACCACGAGGGTAAGGGTCCCGACTTCGGCGACCGCCCCTTTGACGAAGCCGCTGCCCGCACCGGTGCCACAACCATCGGCGCACGCGACTTCCTTATTGCCGTCAACTTCAACCTCAACACCACCTCCACCCGCCGCGCCAACGCCATCGCTTTCGACGTGCGCGAAAAGGGTCGCCCCAAGCGCGAGGGTGGCAAGCCCAACGGCAAGCCCATGAAGGACGAGAACGGCAACACCATCATGATTCCCGGCACCCTCAAGGGCACCAAGGCCATCGGATGGTTCATTGACGAATACGGCATCGCCCAGGTGTCAATGAACATCACTGACATGACCGCCACCCCGCTCCACGTGGCCTTCGACGAGGTGACCCGCGCGGCAGCAGCCCGAGGCATCCGTGTGACAGGCACCGAGATTGTGGGCCTCGTGCCCAAGCGCGCTCTCTTGGAGGCCGGCCGCTATTTCCTCCACAAGCAGCAGCGCTCCACCGGCCTGCCCGAGAGCGAAATCATTGACATGGCAGTCCGCTCAATGGGCCTGGCCGAGCTCAAGCCGTTCGTGGCTGATGAAAAGGTCATTGAGTACCTTGTGGCCGACAAGAGCCGCAAGCTCGTCAACATGACCTGCACCGAATTTGCCGACACCACCGCCTCTGAGGCTCCCGCTCCCGGCGGCGGCTCAATCTCGGCCTACATGGGCGCCCTGGCTGCCGCTTTAGGCACCATGGTGGCTAACCTGTCGTCACACAAGGCCGGATGGGATGACCGCTGGCGCGAATTCTCTGACGAAGCTGACCGTGGCCGCGAGCTCCAGGACCGACTGATGCACCTTGTTGACGAGGACACCGAGGCGTTCAACAGGATTATGGCCGTGTTTAGCATGCCCAAATCAACCGACGCCGAAAAAGCAGCCCGCGCTCAGGCTATGGAGGAGGCAACCCTCTATGCCACTCAGGTGCCCCTGAAAACAATGGAGGCCGCCCTTGAAACATTCCCCCTGCTCCGCCGCATGGCTCAGGAGGGCAACCCCGCTTCGGTGAGCGATGCCGGTGTGGGTGTGCTCGCCGCCGAGGCCGCCGTACAGGGCGCCGGACTCAATGTGCGCATCAATGCCGCAGGCCTCAAGGACCGCACCGAGGCCGACCGTCTCACCTCGCTGGCCCGCGACATCATCGCCGAGGCTGAAAAGCAGCGTGCCGAGATTCTCAAAATCGTTAACTCTGTAATTGACAAATAATGGATATGACACTCCAAGAGTTTCAGGATGATATCCGCGCCGGCATCCCCGCCACCCTCCCGGCGCCCCGCGAGCGTGACCCCAAGGTGAACCACGCTCCCCGCCGTAAGGACATTCTCTCTGCTGATGAGAAGCGCCTGGCGCTCCGCAACGCCCTGCGTTACTTCCCCGCCGAGCAGCATGCCGAGCTGGCTCCCGAGTTCGTCAAGGAGCTGCAGGACTATGGCCGAATCTACATGTATCGCCTCCGTCCTCACTATGACATGTATGCCCGCCCCGTCGAGCAATATCCCGCCCGCTGCAAGCAGGCCGCTGCAATCATGATGATGATTCAGAACAATCTTGACCCCGCGGTGGCTCAGCATCCCCATGAGCTTATAACCTACGGCGGCAACGGTGCCGTGTTCCAGAACTGGGCGCAGTATCGCCTGACCATGAAGTATCTGAGCGAGATGACTGACAATCAGACTCTCGTCATGTACTCCGGCCACCCTCTGGGCCTCTTCCCCTCTCACCCCGACGCTCCCCGCGTTGTGGTGACCAACGGCATGGTCATCCCCAACTATTCCAAGCCTGACGACTGGGAACGCTTTAACGCGTTGGGCGTGTCGCAGTATGGCCAGATGACCGCCGGCAGCTACATGTATATCGGTCCGCAGGGCATTGTCCACGGCACCACCATCACCGTGCTCAACGCAGCGCGCGCCCTCAAGGGCTCCGGCGACATTGCCGGCATGCTCTTCGTCAGCTCGGGCCTCGGTGGCATGTCGGGCGCTCAGCCCAAGGCCGCCAAGATTTCAGGCGTGGTGAGCATCGTGGCCGAGATTAACCCCGCAGCGGCCGAGAAGCGCCACTCGCAGGGCTGGGTCGACGAGATTCACACCGATGTCGACGCTGTGATTGACCGCGCTCTGGAGGCCATGAAGAATAAGGAGGCCGTCTCACTGGCCTACAATGGAAACGTGGTTGACCTCTGGGAACGCCTCGCCGAGCGCGATGTCAAGGTTGACCTGGGTTCTGACCAGACGTCGCTCCACAATCCCTGGGCCGGCGGCTACTACCCCGTGGGCTATTCCTACGAGGAGTCGCTTGACATGATGGCCCGTGAGCCTGAGCGCTTCCATGACGCCGTGCAGGAGAGCCTGCGCCGTCAGGTGGCCGCTATCAACAAGCTTGCTGACAAGGGGATGTACTTCTTTGACTATGGCAACGCCTTCCTGCTTGAATCATCACGCGCCGGTGCCGACATTATGGCTCAGAGCGGCGACGGATTCCGCTACCCCTCTTATGTGCAGGCCATCATGGGCCCCAAATTCTTCGACTACGGCTTCGGCCCCTTCCGCTGGGTGTGTGCCTCAGGCCTCCCCGAGGACCTCGCCGAAACCGACAGGATTGCAGCCGAGGTACTTGACGATATGCTCCGCACCGCTCCAGAGGATATCCACGGTCAGCTGGCCGACAATCTCCACTGGATTCGTGAGGCCGCCAAGAACAAGCTCGTGGTGGGCTCGCAGGCCCGAATCCTCTACGCCGACTCGGAAGGCCGCACCCGCATTGCCCGTGAGTTTAACAAGGCTATTGCTGACGGTCGCCTGAAGGGACCGGTGGTGCTCGGACGTGACCACCACGATGTGTCAGGCACCGACTCGCCTTACCGTGAGACTTCAAACATCACCGACGGCTCGCAGTTCACCGCCGACATGGCTGTCCACAACATGGTGGGCGACTCATTCCGCGGCGCCACTTGGGTGTCGCTCCACAACGGCGGCGGTGTTGGCTGGGGCGAGGTTATCAACGGTGGCTTCGGCATGGTTATCGACGGCTCCGACGAGGCTGACCGCCGCATCCGCTCAATGCTCCTCTGGGATGTCAACAACGGCATTGCGCGCCGCAGCTGGGGCCGAAACAAGGGCGCCATGGACGCCATCCGCCGCGAGATGGAGCGCACGCCCGACCTCAAGGTGACCCTCCCCAACATTGCCGACGACGCCCTGATTGACAACGCTTTCAATAACTGACAAACCTCATTTACTGACCTTCAATGAAAACCCATCATATTTCAGCCGAATGGCTGACCATTGACCGCGTGGCCGAGATTATCGCCAACGGTGAGAAACTGGCGCTGAGCAAGGATGCCGTGAAGCGCATTGAAAAGTGCCGCAAGTATCTCGACGACAAAATGGAGTCGGCCTCCGAGCCTATCTACGGCATCACCACAGGCTTCGGCTCGCTCTGCAACATCTCCATTGACAGCGAGCAGCTCTCTGACCTGCAGAAAAACCTGGTGATGTCACACGCTTGCAGCGTGGGCGAGCCCATGCCGCGCGAAATCATCAAGCTGATGATGCTCCTGAAGATTCAGAGCCTCAGCTACGGCAACTCGGGTGTGCAGCTCATCACCGTGCAGCGCCTGATTGATTTCTATAACAATGATGTGATTCCCCACGTGTGTCAGCAGGGCTCGCTGGGCGCATCCGGCGACCTCGCTCCGCTGGCCAACATGTCGCTCCCTCTGCTCGGTCTGGGCGAGGTTTACTTCGAGGGTGAGCTCCGTCCGGCCGCCGAGGTGCTCGAGAAGTTCGGCTGGGAGCCCATCACTCTCCAGTCAAAGGAGGGCCTGGCGCTGCTCAACGGCACCCAGTTCATGAGCTCATTCGGCGTCTGGTCAATCATTCAGGCCAAGCGCCTGAGCGCTCTGGCCGACAAAATCGGCGCGCTCTCGCTTGACTCTTACGATGGCCGCATCGAACCGTTCTGTGACCCCGTGAACCGCGTGCGCCACCATAAGGGCCAGATTGAGACTGCCGCCCGCGTGCGCGAGATTCTTGACGGCTCGGAGCTTATCGTCATGCCCAAGAAGCATGTGCAGGACCCCTACTCTTTCCGTTGCATGCCTCAGGTTCACGGTGCCGTGAAGGACACTCTGGCCCACGTGGCCCACGTGCTTGAGGATGAAATCAACAGCCCCACTGACAATCCCACCGTGTTCCCCGAGCTTGACATGATTGTGTCGGCCGGAAACTTCCACGGTGAGCCCATAGCCCTGCCCATGGACTTCCTGGCCGTGGCAATGTCTGAGCTGGCCAACATCTCGGAGCGCCGCGTCTACTGTCTCATCTCAGGCAAGCGCAATCTGCCTTCGTTCCTCGTGGCCAAGCCGGGTCTCAACAGCGGCTTCATGATTCCTCAGTATGCCGCAGCTTCGATTGTCAACCAGTCAAAGGGCCTCTGCTGGCCCACGAGCTGTGACTCTATCCCTTCATCGCAGGGTCAGGAGGACCATGTGTCAATGGGCTCCAACTCGGCCACAAAGCTGGCGCGCATCGTGGCCAACACCGAGCGTGTGCTCGCCATCGAGCTCTTCAACGCCGCTCAGGCGCTGGAGTTCCGCCGCCCGCTCCACACGTCGCCCCTGCTCGAGGCCTGGGTGGCTGAATATCGCAAGTGTGTCCCCTTCGTGTCCAATGACACCGTGATGTATCCCCTGATTGAAAAGTCTGTAGAATTCATCCGCCAGAACCCGTGAATTCCGTTTTAATAAAGAACATAGGCACTCTTCTCGGCATCTCTGAGGCCACTTCGGCCGTCAGAGGTGCCGCGATGGAGCGCGTGGAGGCCATTACTGATGCTTATCTGCTCATTGTGGATGGCGAGATTGCCTCTTTCGGTGAGATGGCCTCCTGCCCCGTGGTGGAGGACATTGAGGTCCTCGACGCGCAGGGGGGAATTGTCCATCCTGCGTTCTGCGACAGCCACACTCATCTGGTCTACGCGGGCAGCCGCGAGGACGAGTTTATCGACAAAATCAATGGCCTGAGCTATGAGGAGATTGCACGCCGCGGCGGTGGCATCCTCAACTCGGCCGACCGTCTCAACGAGGCATCGGAGGATGAGCTGTTTGACTCAGCCCTGCGCCGCCTCAGGCAGATAGCCGAAAAGGGCACCGGCGCCGTGGAAATCAAGAGCGGTTACGGGCTCACTCTCGATGGCGAGCTGAAGATGCTGCGCGTCATAGCCCGCCTGCGCAAGGCCATGCCGGAAATGGCGGTCAAGGCCACATTCCTGGGTGCCCACGCTGTGGGCCGCGCTTTTGCGGGCCGCCAGGGTGACTATGTTGACCATATTATCGCCGACATGCTGCCGGCGGTGGCGGCGGAGGGCAATGCTGACTTCGTCGACGTGTTCTGCGATGCCGGCTTCTTCACCGTCGAGGAGACTGACCGCATCCTCAAGGCTGCCGCTAAGGTGGGTCTGCGCCCCAAGATTCACGCCAATGAGCTCGATGTGTCGGGCGGTGTGCAGGTGGGTGTGGCCAACGGAGCGCTGTCTGTTGACCATCTTGAACGTGCCGAGAGCGAGGAGCTTGAACTGCTTGCCGGGGCCGACACCGTGGCCACTATGCTCCCCGGAGCCTCCTTCTTCCTGGGCATGCCCTATGGCAAGGCGCGCAGGGCCGTCGAGGCCGGATGCGCCGTAGCGCTGGCTTCCGACTGGAATCCCGGCTCATCCCCCTCAGGCTCAATGCCCATGGTGATGTCGCTGGGCTGCATCAAGATGAAGCTCTCGCCTGAAATGGCGCTTAACGCAGTGACTATCAACGGCGCCGCAGCTATGGACCTGGCTCGCAGCTATGGCTCTGTGGCCTGTGGCAAGGCCGGCTCGGTGGTGATTTATCACCCCTGGGTGCCCTCTCTCAACTATATTCCTTATGCTTACACTGAGCCTCAGATTGCACACGTGGTGCTCCGGGGCAAGACAATAATCTGACAATCATGCACTCTCGCGATTACTATCTTGACCTGATTCATGACGCCATCAACGCCCTGCGCTTCCCCCGCGAACCGCAAGGGCTCTATGACCCCATAACCTACGCTCTTGACTGCGGCGGCAAACGCCTGCGCCCCATGCTGACGCTGGCTGCCGCCGAGGCCTGCGGGCTTGACCCGCAGCTGGCCGTCAACCAGGCATTGGCGGTGGAGATTTTCCACAATTTCACCCTCCTGCATGACGATGTGATGGACCGCGCCGATGTGCGCCGCGGACGCCCCACAGTCCACATGAAGTGGGACGATAACACGGCCATCCTCTCGGGCGACGCCATGCTCACCTATGCCACCATCATCCTTGCCGAGAACGCAGCCGAGTGTCTGCCGCAGCTCCTGGCCATGTTCAACAAAACCGCCATGGAGGTCTACGAGGGTCAGCAGTACGACATGGACTTTGAGTCGCGTCAGGATGTGACCGTCAATGAGTACATCAACATGATTTCGCTCAAAACCTCGGTGCTCCTGGGCTGCGCATGCGCCCTGGGCGCCATCAGGGCTCAGGCCGGTCCGCAGAACGTGGAGGCGCTTTACAAGTTCGGCCACATGCTCGGACTCGCCTTCCAGCTGCGCGACGACTGGCTCGACACGTTTGGTGACACAGCCATGTTCGGTAAAGCCATCGGCGGCGACATCCTCAACGGTAAGAAAACGTGGCTGCTCATCAACGCCTTGGAACGCGACGAGTCGGGCGAGGTGAAGAAGTGGCTCGCCATCAACGACATGCCCGCTGAGAGGATTGCAGCCGTCACTGCCGTCTATCGTCGCCTGGGTCTCGACACTGAGTGCCAGACCGAGATTGACAGCTACATTGACCGCGCCATTGCCGCCCTCTCGGCCGCCTCGCTGCCCCACGATGCCAAGGAGTTTTTCACCAACCTCGCCGAGGCCACCCGCTCGCGCAACAATTGACCCTCTTAATGCTCATTGACACCCATACCCACGTCTACCTCCCCGAATTTGACGCTGACCGCGAGGAGGTTATGCAGCGGGCCCTTGACGCCGGAGTGACCCGGATGATTCTCCCCGCCGTTGACCCCTCCTCGCTCCCCCTGATGGATGCCGTCAAAGAGCGGTGGAGCTCCTGCGTCCACCTGGCTGCAGGCCTCCACCCCACCGACCTCGGCACTGACATGAAAGCCAATCTTGACCTCATGGAAAGCAGCCTGAGCCAAGGAGGCTACGTGGCAGTAGGTGAAATAGGCATGGACCTCTACTGGGACTCGTCGAGGCTCGATGAGCAGATGCAGGCCTTTGACCGCCAGATGCGTCTGGCAGCCGAGCTCGGCCTCCCGGTGATTATCCACTGCCGCGAAGCCCTTGACCCGACGCTCGAGGTGATAAGCGGCCTCCCTGACGTGCCCCAAGGCGTGTTCCACAGCTTCTCAGGCACAGCCGCCGACGTTGACCGAATCCGACGCTACGGCGACTTCTACTTCGGACTCAACGGCGTGGCCACCTTCAAAAACTGCCACGTCATCGACGCCATCCCCGAGATAACCCTTGACCGCCTCCTGCTCGAAACCGACGCCCCCTACCTCGCCCCCGTGCCTCACAGAGGCAAGCGCAACGAGCCCGCCCACGTGGCCCTCACCTGCGCCCACATAGCCCGCACCCAGTCCCTCCCCGCCCAACACATCGCCGAAATCACCACCCGCAACGCCACCACCCTCTTCCGACTGTAAAAACTTGCAAAAAAATTTGCACAATCCAAAAATAACCCCTACCTTTGCATCGCTTTTGAAGGAAAGCCCGATTCGTTAGCTCAGCTGGTAGAGCACAACACTTTTAATGTTGGGGTCCTGGGTTCGAGCCCCAGACGGATCACAAGTAAAACACTGAAAATCAAGCAGTTATCATAAAACGATAGCTGCTTTTTTCTTTTATATATTCGCAATTACAGCACAGTTTCACATTTTCTGTAAACCGAGATGTAAACCAGTAAACCAAATGAACGGAACTATTAAAGTGCTGTGTTACAAATCAAAAACGCTCAGTAATGGTGAACATCCTCTGATGCTATGTGTCTGTAAAGACAACAAACGTAAATATCAGAGTCTTGGAATATCCGTAAATGTAGAGCATTGGGACTTCAAGAGCAATCAACCGAATGACAAATGCCCCAATCGTGAGAGAATCATCATTCTGATAAATGAGAAAGTGAATGAGATTCAGAGAATCGCCTTAGACAAGAAAATCGCAGGTAAAGATTTTTCAGCCTCTACTCTAATTGAATCTGTCAAACCCTCTGCTACGTCAAAAAAGACTGTGGGAGACTACTATCTGACATATATAGACAATCTCAAAAAGGAGAATCGCCTGAGATATGCCGGAATGTACGAGGTTTCATACAATTCATTTATCAAGTTTGCCAAGCATCTTGACATACCATTCTCTGACATTGATGTAGGTTGGCTGAAAAGGTACGAGACGTGGGGAAAGGCGCAGAATCTATCTGTAAGCACAATCAGCACACGCCTACGACACCTCAGAGCTGTGTTTAATCTTGCGCTGTTGGAACACGCTATCAAAAGCGACTGTTACCCATTTACCAATTATAAAGTTTCCAAACTGAATAAGGCGACAGCCAAGAGAGCATTAACTAAAGATGACATCCGCAGAATTATGGAATATGAGGGTAAAAGTCAAATGGAACGTCTTGCAATAGACGTTTTCACGTTCTCATATCTGTGTGCCGGAATCAACTTTATAGACATGGCAAAACTGAAATATTCTAATATTCAGGATAATCAGATAGTCTATAACAGAGAGAAGACAAAGAAACTTATCATTGTGCCTCTACAAGAACGTGCTAAACAGATTATTGAGAAATACAATGACGGAAAAGCAGCATTTGTGTTTCCTATCCTCTCCAATTTCCATAGGTCAGAGGTGCAAATAGCAAATAGACTGCATAAGGTCTTGGCTAAGATTAACAAACACCTGAAAGAAATCGGTGTCAGACTTAACTTGCCAATCCCTCTTACGACCTACGTTGCACGACATTCTTTCGCCACAGTGCTAAAACGTGCCGGAGTTTCAACGTCTATCATCAGTGAATCATTAGGACATAGTTCTGAAAAAATCACACAAGTCTATTTAGACAGTTTCGACAAGGAACAGATAAATACAGCGATGAAAGCCCTACTCTAAATCAGAAAATCCTGTCAGTCTATGCGATTGACTGGATTTTTCATTAACAGATATTAACTGATGCGTTTAATCTCCTGATTTATGGTCGTCTGCAAATTTTTTAGTAATTTTGCATTCGTCAAGCTGATTACTTGGCTGGTCTTCTGAGAGACCTCGTAAGAGTTCTTTGACATCGATGTAACTTTCAATCTCTGCAAGCGTCAAGCAGTTAAAAGAAGACGAACAGCACGTTTATCATGACTAAAACTGTTTTACGGTTTTTAGTTTGCATTATTAATTACGTAGTTAAGAGATTCTTAATTATATAATGAATAATGAATTAAACAAATAACCCGAGTGGAGACCTCTCTCCACTCACAAAACAATTTAATTATGATAAAAAAAGATTACGCCATCAATGGTGGCGCTGAGAGCATTGCTCTCGCAGTCGTAAATGTGCTTATCAAAGGTGAAGTTAAGGAAGTAATTCCCGCCTTCACTAAGTACTCAATCCGACGTCGCAACCTCTCCAAGACAATGGAGAGCGCGGATGTGACGAAAGTCCTCCCAACCGTCTTCGGATTCACTTCACCCTCTATCTTCCGTGCAGAGAATGTTCAACTGTCAGATTTCTATGGGAACGAGATTCCTACTGAACTTGACGAGCATGTGCTTGTCTATCTTGATAAGGCTGACAACCTCAACCTTTTCGAATGCCTGACAGAACCACTTCCCTCTGAGGTTGTGGAGTGTGAAAATGTGGCTGATGCCTATAATCGTGTCAGCACCTCCTTTGCGTTGGCTCAACTTCCCCAAAAGGATGAATGGGTCGGACTTTGTGAGGTAACGACAAAAGAAAATGTGCTGTCGCAGATTCGCGAGTTTGCGAACAAGCATAAAATGAACGGAACGGTTGCCCAAGCCTACTTCGGGCTAAGGTACACAATATCTGTCCTTCAAAAGGCAGCTCTGACAAAAACCACACCGTTAGAGGATAATACCTCTTGCCGTTCAATGGCAGAAGCCACTCAATTATATGACGCAGTCAAACTTGCTCTCGGAGCAAAGGCGGCTGGACAGACGAGATATGTAAAGGCACTCAACACGAGCGTGAACCTCTACTCGTTTAAGCAGGTTTTAGACGCACTTGGTGCATTGAGACCTGCTGAATGCAAAGCTATCCTTGACGCTCCCAGCGAGAGTAAGGGCGAAACGCTTACCGCTTGCATCGGTGGGCATGTGGGTTTAGGTGGAATGCAAGAAGCCGCCTAATCCAAATTAAAAGAATGAAAGTTACACCAAACACTGAGAGGGCGATCCGTTTGGGTCGCCCTCTTTTTCTCAAATAAACTCATATCCTCCTTTACGGAATCCGTCAGGTGTGTGAACCTTTACATACTTCATTCTGATACCATAATCTCGTTCTAAATGTTTGGCTACACCACTCTTGTTAATTCCATACATCGCATAGATTTCACTCATAGTCCTTTTAATATCCTCAGTTGCCATCCGCTCACCGACAATAAATGTTTCTCTGAACTTTTGCTTAATATCATTTGCACGATAACTGCGTTCCAATTCATTTTTCAGGTCTTTTTCCTTAAAGCCTAACGCCTTTATCCTTTCATACCCCAATCTATCATAATACAGCCTTAAATCCTCATACTGTCGTTCCATAATATCAGATGCAAGATAGAATCTACACGATTTTTTCATTTGCCGTAGCTCACAGTACCGTCTCATTCTGTCGGCAAACCCCTCTTTCACAAGAATACACTTCAACTGTTCCTTATAATCCCACCGACTTTCTTCGCCCTTAATTCCAAATCCACTTTCCTCCAACTGTTTCTTCACTATAATACTGTTCTCATAGTTCTTGTGTTGAACATCATAGGCAAACAGCTCATTCATATACGCCCAACGGTTCACTGTAAAACTATCCGATTTCTCATCATATCGAACGTAACTCTCACTATATTTTTTGATATTCTGCATTTCAGATGTTTCCTTTATCACATCTTTCTTAAAATCATCAGGCGCGCTATTCTTCCATTCAGCCATTCTTTCAGACTTCTCTAATTTTTGTTCTATGACTTTCTTGTAAATATCGGCATCTTCCTCTCCAATATCAACATTATAAATGAATACGATAGTCTTTCTAAACGGATTACAAGCCAACCTCTGCCGTCCGGCTATCTGGGCTAATTCAGTGGCAATGTCTATCGAAGTGTGGACTTTCTTATTGTCGCTTATTACGAATGTGGAAGCACACGTTGAATAGAAATCGCACCCTGCAAAAGCAGTCGAAGTACAGAACGTAAACATCTTATGTGGTTCTCCCTCTAATGGAATAGTACCAATCTCATATCCTATTCTTTTGAAAAAGCTGATATTCTCCTCTGTCCTTGCCACAATAATATTGACATCTTCAGGAGGTAGCTTTGTTTGATGAATGATGTTGGCGATATTGGTAACGCTATTCAGGAATATCACACACTCCTTTGATACATATTCTCCATTTTTAGGAAAGTTACCTTGCTGATAATTCCTGACTATCTTAATTGCATTATCTATCGGCTTTGCAGACACAACACGTTCCACATATATTTTTTCTACTCTATCACCCCAAATCAATTCTGTGTAAGGTACATCTTTGAACTGTTCCATTTCCTGAATATACTTGTCAGCTATCGGAGTTGCTGAAAGATAGGTAACATAGTCAAATTCATTTACTGCATCTAATAATGCTATCGCCTTATCAGAACGGAATCCACTATCTATGAGAAGATATTGGTACTCATCGACAACTACACGCCAATCTGATTTATCATCAATCAGTTTCGCCAAGCGTGGCATTGAATCATACGTTACCATAAGCTTAGGCGTTTCAGTCTTTTCTAAATATGCCATAATCTCATCATTCTTCACATCTCCATATACACCGAATAACCCCTTATGCTGTCCGACCTTATTCTTTATAAGATTGATTCGTGGACTGCAAATAATTGTCTTGTGTTCATCTTCAATAGCAACGGAGGTTGCACCACAACCAGTTATACCCTTGTTTAATATGCCTTTCGGCAACTCAAATCCGTCCCATTTTGTCAGGAACTCCACGTTTTCCGGCACTTCAATTCTTTTAATGTTTTCAATATCGCCCATTCTTCATAAATTTTTAAGATTAAAATAGATTTATCTCCAAATTTCTTATGTCTGTTTCTCAACAGATTTTTTTATCTTATTAAGTGGGTCAGGACTAAGAATTTGGCAGTCCAATTTATCTCACATCTCACTCATATTCTAAAGGGAATCAAGAAGAAAAATCAGACACCGACCGAAGAATAAAACCGAAACACAGTTATTTCGGTCCTATTCCCTTGAATATGAGCAGATATATCGAATTTCAAGAATTGGAGGTGTCAGACAGTAAAAAAAACCTTTCCCAACCTTGATATAAGCAAATATAGACAATAAAATCCACACTCCAAAATGAACTCGGAACATTCCGCATACTTAGATAAATCTCTGATTTTATGGCGATTTTTATAGTCAAGAATCGGCAGACTTGAATCTGACCACATTTTCCACTATTGAAAATCAGAAAATAATATCGAATAATAACGGACAAATAGCACTCTGCAATTTAGCTCTCTATCCCGCTGTTTCAATCATATTAAATATGACAGCTCAAAACGTACCTTTTTAGGATATTCTATAAATACAAGATTCAGGGCGAAAAGGTACGTTGCCTCAAATAATCATATCTCCCACTCAAATAGTACACCTTAAAAAATTTTCGGACAGTCTTTTAAGCCAGAGTTGACCCTAAATAAACTCCCCCCTCCCATACTTAAAAGAGAAGTCAAATATAAACCGTAAAACTATAGTGGAAATTTAACCTATCCAAAATAAAACCGACTATTCTTATTTGACGGTAATAGTTATCGTCCTTGAAATCAATAACACTTACCCAAATATGGAAACAACAGCTATCACAGTAGCAACCGCTACCGCCAACGACCTCAACGCTATCGCAGAAGATGTGCAGTTTGAGGACATCAACACTCCTTCTGTTCCCTCTGTAAACTTCCTTGAGGCAAATACATCGGAAATCTCAATCGAAGAACTGACCGTAAACTGTGTTGTGCCTACATGGGCGAATCAGGAACTCACAATCTCTCATCAGGACTTCATCAACACTGTGCATGATGCCGCTTGCAACGTGTTCAGCGGAGAACTCATTAACAAGCCGGAAATCCGTGTTTCGCACATCGTAAGGGGTAGAATCCCCTCTGCACTCGGCAAACGTGCATCAGAACTCCTTGAATCGGAAAAGACGCAGTTTTATCAGCGACTCGCCTTTGCGTTCACTATCCCCTCTATTCACGAAACAATAGACGGGCAACGTCTTGAACTCTGCATAGGTGGTGTTCGCAACTACAACGACCTGAATCTTTATCGTGCCAATCGTGGCGCAGAGAAATTTTCAGTCTTTATAGGCTGGAGGCTTAACGTCTGCTCAAATCAGGTGCTGACGGGTCAAGGTGCAAAGATTCAGCTTGAAGTGATGTCGCTTCACGACCTCTACAAGCAAGTGCTTGAACTGTTCTACACGTTCCGTCCGGCACAAGACATTCATCTGTTGCAGACGCTTTCGCAAACTCGCATGACTGAAACTCAGTTTGCTCAAATCGTTGGGCGAATGAGGCTCTATCAGGCTCTGCCAAACCGCTATCAGCGCAGTGTGCCTAAGCTCCTGATAACCGACAGTCAGATTAACAACGTCTGCCGCGACTTCTACGCAGATCCGAATTTCGGAGTAAAGGGCAACACGATTTCGATGTTCGACTTCCACAATCTCCTGACAGAAGCCAACAAGAGCAGTTACATCGACAGCTATCTGCAAAGAGCCGTCAATGCTACCGAAGTAGCAGTCGGCATCAACAACGCTCTGTACGGAGATTCAAAATACGCTTGGTTCTTGGGCTAAGTGCTTATTGATTCCTGATAAATCGGGCATTCCTCAATTATTATCCAATCTTTGGGGAGTGTCCGATTTTCTTTCCCAAGAGACTTAATACTTAATAATAAACAGTCAAAATTCTGGACATGAGTACAGATTACATAGTTTCAGAGATTCAACTGAAATATAAACCGCAACCTCTCACAGAGACAATCAACAGCGCAAAAGACATTCATAAACTCCTTATAAACCGAGTGTACGATGAAGAAACTATCGGTTACAAAGAGACATTCAAGGTTCTGCTACTGAACAACGCCAACAAGATAATCGGCTACACAACGATTTCTGAGGGAGGACTGACCTCTACCATTGTTGATGTGCGAGTGATTATGCAGACGGCATTAGTCAGCAACGCATCTGCAATTATCCTCACCCATAATCACCCGTCAGGCAACCCACGTCCAAGCAGTCAAGATGATAGCTTAACTAAGAAGATTAAGGCGGCTTGTGAGATTATGGATATACGCCTACTCGACCATATCATAGTAACGCCTTACGATAGCTTTTACTCCTACTGTGACGAGGGTAGGCTATAAATTTATGCTTTTGAGCATACATCCTAAAAATTATGCTCCTACATAGCCCCACCAATAACATTTTTTGTAAATTTGCAACTGATTTCTGAGCCATAGAGTTGGCAGATAGAATCAACAACTTTGAAAAAAGGTGTTATTGAAATTTTATCTTCTAAAGTCAAACTTCGCAACTTTGAAATTCCACGAAGATAAGGTTGGCAATAGCACCTGCATCGGTAGCTTATACCCTGTCGTGACTGACAGTCTATATAGCTCTATCGGTGTGGGGCTATTGTTTTATCCGTGGAATAGGTAATGCGAAGACCTGACTTTAGGATAAAACAAGATACAATCCTCACACCTTTTTTGTGTTCAATAACCAAGCCGTTTCAATGGAGGATGAGAAACACGTATGTTTAGACAAAATAATGAAAATCCTTCAACCAATATTGATAGGGCTATTCTCTATCATTCTAACTTCTTGTGAACAACTCGGAATTGAGGTAACAACAGTAAAAGGCGAATGGAAATCACGAGCCTATAAAAATCAGTACCTAATAATGAATATTTCAGATAATGGAATGTCTCATCAGACAATCCATAATGATTCTATCATTGTGAATAGAAGTGGTACTTGGTCTTTGCATAATGATACATTGAGCCTCTATCATCAAGATTTTAATGCAAATGGGGTAAGACAATTCAAGATAGAACAAATGTCAATGAATACACTTACATTGCGGAATCTTGATAACAAAGATATATGGGTAATGACCCGACAATACTCTACTACAAGCAATGATTATGACAGCCATTTTTCAGAAGTCTTTGACTTAAAAAGAGGCTTTTGGTGGTACACATGGCGGATAACATGTTTTGCATTGGGAGGACTTCTTTTAGTCAGTTTGATTATGGGACTGTTTAATGTAGGACGATGGATAATAGAGAGGGTTCGTAGGAACATCAATAAATAGTACAGTAATCAATATGCTTAAATCAGTTTTACAACAATTAGGTGGTTTGGCTATTGGCTGGATTCTTTTTATAGGATTCTTTATAGTCTTTGGTGGAATAATGAGAGAGATAAACAAAAAGAAAAAATAGCAAAGAAAAACAGATGAAGAACGCCGTTTATTTATTAGTGTTAGTCGCAATACTATCATCTTGCAACACTCATCGCAATGCGACAGTGCATAACTCATTATTGGTTGGTACATGGGAACAACCGAACTTGACGTTAGATCTGAAATCAAACGGACGCTACACCTATCTTTATAAAGAGGACGGTTACAGCAACAAGCAATCCGGCAAATATAGCTACTTTACCGATAAAGATTCAGTAGTGCTATATAACTACTATCCGCAAGCCTACACCGCTGAATCTAAAAATCTATGTTGGTCTATCCGTAAGCTCACTGCTGATTCTTTGGTAGTCTATGTGCATAAGCCAACAGTGATTTTAGACGGAGATACACTTAACACAGTTGGAAACGAAATAGAAATATACGCAAGACAAAAATAAATACGTACATTTCATGATTTATTTATATAAAATAGAAAGAAATCAAAAAAGTACGTTCAGATAATATCGAAATGAAAAATATGCTTTACTTTCTTATTGCATTGCTTTTAATCTCTTGTGGTTCAAGTGAGTCCTATACTATATAGAATACTTTTAATAACCCTTTTAATTATGCCAGTAGATAACATTATCCCCAAAGACAAAGTCCTTTTTTGTCACTCTTAAATATAAATTCATAGATAACATCACGCTAAGATTTTGAATATGGAAGCAATTTACTTAATCCTATTATTGTCGATTATATTATTTCCGATTATAATAAAACACAAGTATCTTAACAAGAAAAGCGAAAGAAATTGTCCTAAACATCATACGGCATCCGCAGAATATTTTCATGCGATGAAATCCGTTGAACATCTTACCAAAGTGAATTATGACAATATCTATCCTCTTAAAAAAGGTAATATTATAGCTTACTGTCGTTCAAATTATAATCCAGCAACGAATGCTAAAGTGTCTATGATTGAGAATGGAAAAAAATATAATGTGGACTATGCTATTATCGGAAGTTCATGGTCTGGGGTATGTTTTTCAGAGTTACCGGAACAATTATTTAACTCAATTCTGTTTTCATTTTATATAGACGGCGAGGAAATAAATATTATAAAGGATTATCTTGCAATAACAAGAATTTCTAATGATACTTCCCGCGCGACCACCCTGATTATATACAGCGATTTATCAGAAAATAGAATCGTTGAAATCAAAAAGCAATATGCCAACTTAAGAATACTTGTCCGTTCTAATATTATCAATAAATGGTTGTTAGATAAAGAGCTATTATGAAGAATGCCATATATTTATTAGTGTTAGTCGCAATACTATCATCTTGCACTACACATCGCAATGCGACTGTGGGTAACTACTTATTGGTTGGCACATGGCAACAGCCAAGTTTGACATTAGATCTGAAATCAAACGGACGCTACACCTATCTTTACAAAGAAGACGGTTACAGCAATAACCAATCCTGCAAATATAGTTACTTTGCCGATAAAGATTCAGTAGTGCTATATAACTTCTATCCGCAAGCCTACACCGCTGAATCTAAGAATCTACGTTGGTCTCTCCGTAGGCTCACTACTGATTCTTTGGTAGTCTATGTGCATAAGCCAACAGTGATTTTAGACGGAGATACACTTAACACAGTTGGAGATACAGTTGAGACTTTCACACGAAAATAGTACAAAATTACGATGAAATACCTTTTACCGATTCTTTTAGTCCTAACACTTGTTTCTGTAAGTTGCAGTAACAAGCAAACCAAACAAACTCAGGTTTCTACCGAAACGTCCTTAGCTGAGGATAGAGATAAAGAAAATAAGGCTTTCCGCAGACAGACTTTTGAAAAGTTTATCAATACAGAAGATTCAATTATAGAAAGTGGCGAAAAAGCATATCAAGTAGTGCTGGACTGCGTTGAAGATGAAAATGGAGAAGGAGAAAAGGAGAAAGAAAAGTACCAAGTTTGGTACAGAGAAAATGTTGCACACATTGATTCTTTATCAAGATATTGCATAGAGCTTTCAGATAAAGGAAACGAGGAAGAACTACTCAAAATCCTTGCGGCTGAGTTGGGAAACTTCCAATCACACCCTATTGCCACTACCTATGTTTGTTTCGACTTAAACATAATACTTACAAACCTATATTTCTCCCAAGCAGACCAATATCCTGATTATCTGCAAAAGTGCATTGACTTATGGGAGTTGAATAGGGTTCAAATCAATGCGGTACAAGCAGGTTGGCAAGAATATCATCCTCAATACATGGAAGTCCTGAAAATACTATTGCACCTCTATGAATCGGTGAATAACTCTCAGAAAGTTGCAGAAATACAAGGCTTGATAAATGAGGCTACAGCACAAATAGAATAACGTACATTTTTTGGATAATCTATATAATAATCATTATTTGCATAAAAGGTACGTTACTCCTACTATGATAATGAAAGCTCCCTCATTACTCTTATCGTGCTTAATCACAGTTCTAAGTTTCAGTTGCAATCCAACAGATAAATCGATTGAGCAACAATCCAATCCATTCAATACGGATAATAGAGAACGGCTTTTTGCTCAAATAGAGTCTGCCGTTGATTCTACCATTAAAGCGACCAACGTAGATTATCAGGAATATACTATTAAAGGATATTTGACGTGGGATAGCCTTACTCATACTTTATTCCCACACAGCAGACATACTAAAACTGATTCTGAATTGGCGAAACATCGCAATTGCATTACTGAATATCTGAACTGGCATTTAAGACGGACTATAGCCACTATGTTAGCTAATAACGGGATTGAACACGAACTGACTGTAGAATCAGCCTTAACTGATTCTTTATTGCGTGCTCAAAATAAATGGTTGCAGAGCCACTTTGATACGACACAAGATTACATTGGCTCCGCCAGCACTCTCAAATATTTTAATATCGAATATGAGATGCTAAAACTGCAAAACGCCAATCTTAAAGAACTATTAAAAGCACTTACTGATTCCGCATACAATAACATTGTTCACTATACTATCTCTCCTGAGATGTTACAAACTCAATATCGACATATTCTATCCAATAGAATACCATATTATCAGAACGATTCACTCTATAACGAGGAAACAGACCGACAGAATTTCAAATTAGAGATTAGGGCTTGGGATAGACTTATGGAACAACGTAACCGAATTGTCGGATTATTAAATGGCAAAGTCAGAGACGCATATAACATAGACACTTATCGCCTTATGTTTAATCGGTTACGCCAACTTAAAAATGAGTTTGAGACCTATCCTATAATGACTACTGACAAACAAGCATTAACACTTTTGGATAGTTGCACCTATGAGGAACTAATGGCATATCCCAATTTCACAACTAAATGGAACGAATATCTAAAACAATTTGAATGATGAAGATAACCAATATTACTATACTGATGTGCGTCTTTGTGTGCTGTGGATGCAGTTACAAGGATGAGAATGGGGTGACAAATTATAACTACAACTCTATACCTGAACAAGATTGTAGTAGATTGACAATCAACATTCTCTATAATCAAAAAGTTGAAAATTATACAGTGCGCTTAAAATGTTTGGTTGATACGACTGAGGGAGCTAATATATTCATGGGATATAATCCTCCTAAATCAAACTATGCTATTCGTGGAGAAAGTGTTTTATCCTTTAGTTCAGAGTTGGATTCGTTTGACATTAAAATACCTAATTTTACAGATAGTAATCTATATAATAACACATTGCCACTTAAAGACGGAATGACATTATCCGTAGATTATTCACCTTACAAAGCAAAGACAAATAACGGAGAATGTTTATTGGAAACAGATTCACCATTTTTCTTTTTTGATATAGATTTCGACGGAGAAAAGGAACTGTTTATAAATTCTTATGACACTTTCATAAAGGGACATTCTGAATTTTCAATTTATAAAAGGTCTGAAAATACAATTTTGACCGTTGAACCATATAATACAATTACAGACTATGTTCGGATTGATACAACTAAAAGATTATTGCATATCCCATACCAAAATATAGGAGAAATAACAACGGCACCCGGCTATGTTTCATACCGAATTGAAAGAGAGATGAGATATGATAATCAAAAGCACAATCTTGCTTTAAAGAATATCTATGTTCCATATCGAATAGAAATATGGCAAAATGAGAATATATACAAAATTTATGATGTAAACGGAGATACTATATTATTCAAAGAAACGATAGATAAGGCTAAATGAAAAAATTACCACTTCTATTACTAAACTTCTTTTTCATCGGCATGTTTTGCTGTTCTAAGAATGGTAAAAACATCATGGTTGATCTATTGACCCAATATAGAGATACAATCGTTGGAAAGTTCAACGGAATAGATATTGATACTCTTATCTCAGAACCTATCGACACGATAAAAGAACGTGCATTTTGGGATTGGCGCATATACAGTAAGAATAATACGGTTGACACATTGATTCTTACCCAAAGATTCAGTGTTAAGATGATCCAGGAGGGGGATTTAGACGGAAACGGAACAGATGAATTTGGCATTAGGAGAGAATCAGATGCCGGAACTTGGGATAACTATTATATCTACACATTTCAAAATGGAGAATGGAAATACCTCACAGACCCAATTTGGACATATAGTGAATTTTTCTACGAATACTATAATAATGGAAATGATATAGCTGAAAAAACTGATAAAGTGGGATTCATAAAAATTAGGTACGACTTAATAATCGGATATAATGGGGAGGAAGCATCATCTGATACAATTATAAGTGTCAACCCGCAATCGATTAAATGATTATACGAGTACGAAACTTATAATAGGCGTTGGTAGCGCAATGGAAAAATATCAATAAGAGAATAAAGAGGGAGATGAATAACATACCGCCTGATTTCTCGTTGAATAACGTACCTTTCTGCTAAGTGCATATATATTATAGAGCACAAAGAAAAATACGTTGGGATTCTGAATTTATCAGCCGAATATTGCTCTCATATCAAGAAATTTAGCTAATTTTGCTTTGCTCTCCGTAATATTATGATTGTAGAGAGGTCACTATGGATAATGGTAAAATACTCAATACATCTTCCCAAGATTCAATTCAGCAAGAATTGGATAAACTAAATGCGATTCTTTCAGAACGTCTAACATTTGACCCTTTCAGTGTTGATGATGAAACGCTTTGGAGTCTTGTTCTAAATAGGGATAATGCTCAGTCACACAATTATCACTGCATGATAATCCGTTTTGGCGAAATTTATTCTGTCTATGAGAATACGCCATATGCATCAAACAGAATAAGAATACATTATGCGGATCAGGTAGGAAGTAAAAATGTGAAAGATTTTCGTTTTACTGTCTTTGTTTCAAAGAACAAACAAACTTGTAACGAAATAATCAATCCATTTGTTTTTCACGATTGTAAGAAGGGCTTATTAGGCAAAGACTTAGACCTAAAGGAACTATTAGAAAATAAATTGTTCTTTCTTATGCAATCCCAAGAAGGTCTTAATAAATTTGGATGTAAAAAGTTTGTTTGGAAGTTAGTTATGCTTTGCGATGATGTTTCAACTAACGTTAAGATTATTAGAGAATATATCCTAAAAGCACAAATACAAGCATATCGTGAGATATTAAAATCACCACAAAAATTTGGAATAAATCTTCCAATTAAGGAAATTGAGAAGATTATATCTCCTTTAAGTAAGAAAGTCTCTGACACTATATACCACCATAGTTTTAATGAAACCGGAATGTTTATAAAAAAAATAGATAACTCACCAGTTGTTGATGATTATCAGGAATAATAACCTATCCAATACACACTCCTAAGATTCTATGAGTGAACTAAAATGATTATTAACCACATCTCAGAAAGCACGACTGTAAACCGTACTGTAAACCGAATATAAAGGAAGTGAATGGCTCAGAGCCAATTTTCATACTGTAAAATTCAGTAGCTCAGCTGGTAGCATTTGAAAGACGAGCGTAAGCGAGGCTTTTAAATGCCTTGGAGCGACAACACTTTTAATGTTGGGGTCCTGGGTTCGAGCCCCAGGCGGATCACAAGACAAGACCTCTAAATGAGGAATATCGCTGAAAATCAAACATTTTCAGCGATATTTTTTTATCCTGAAACCTCAAAAACCAGCAAATCCGAGCAGTCTGCGGTGTAAAATTCGGGAATAGATTTTGATAATTCAAAATTTACACCTCAAACCGCACTAACAAGCTGTATTTGTGAATTTTACAAAACATCAACTTGCTCGAAAATGCCCCGATTTTCGCTATTTTTCTGAAAATAGAGTGTTGTCCCACTCTTTTTTAACGAATAGCGCTGAAATATAGCATCTTGAATGTACGTGTCCCACTCTCTATGAGTCTGAGACAGAAAAATTGAGGTGTAAGTTTTGCGGTGATGGTTATTTTATTCCCGATATTTACACCCGCGTGTGTGATATTTCACTGATTTTCAATTTTCTGTTCCTGAGTGTGCTGACACAGTTATATTAACTTTGTGTCAAAATAAAAGCACGACTTATGAATTTACCAACCTACTTTACGCTGACCTTCATGGTAAGGAAATCTCAGCAGAAACGCACTGGCGAAGTTCCAATCTTTGCCCGGATAACCATTTCGGGACAGCGAACTGAATTCAACATCAATCGAAGTGTTGACCCCGAGAATTGGAACGCTTCAAGAGGAATGGCTAAAGGCCGTTCTAAAAAGGATATCGAATTGAACAACTATCTTGACTCTATCCGTGTCCGTATGAGTGAGATTCATGCTCATCTGCTACAAGATGAAGCTGTCATCAACCCTCTTGTCCTCAAACGGCATTTTCTTGGTAACATTGAAGGTCCGAAAATGCTTTGTGTAGTCTTCCGTGATGTTATCGGACAATATCGTGACAAACTGGAGAGAGGTGACATCTGCAAGTCAACATTTCTCCGTTGGGAAAGATGCGAGAAATATCTCTCAGAGTTTCTCGCCCATCGGGAAGGAGTGGCGGATATTCCCATCAAAAAACTGACGAGCGGAATGATTGATGACTTCGAGCATTTTCTACGTGTGAATAAAGAGAACGGCAATAATGCGGCCGTGAAGTATATCCGTTATCTCAAGAAAGTGACACGTGTCGCAATCGCCAACAAGTGGCTCTCGGAAGACCCATTCATAGACAAGAGATATACACGTACCGTCGCCAATCGTGAGGC
>JAAVCF010000025.1 GCA_014802445.1 Bacteroides sp.
TTCCAAACAACCTCGGGGTGTAGCTCAGCCCGGTTAGAGTACGCGTCTGGGGGGCGTGTGGTCGCAAGTTCGAATCTTGTCACCCCGACTAAACGAGGAAGTTTGAAATCAGCTGTCCATCAGGGCGGCTGATTTTTTTGTTTATGCACCGTTCCATTGTGTCGGCGGATTTTGGGAACACATTGATATATTGTCAATTACAAGCAGTTTATAATTGAGACAATACAGGAATCTCGGAGAGCCCCTACATTTTGCGGATGGTTGGCGAGCGGTTATGTCGCGAGGTGCGGGCGCCAGAACGGCCGCACCTACATTCTTTAGCAGGAAATCGGCGCTCCCGGCCAGCAACGTCAACAGTATGTTTTAACAACCGCTCTTTACATTGACGCAATTTTTTTGGGTGGGGAGGGATTTTTTTGTAGATTTGCGGATATGAAAATTATATCATTTTAATATCATTGATTATGAAGAATAAGGAACTGAACCATGAGTTTGAGTATCAGGGGTTCATTGTGAACGGCTTCGTGATGCTGGCCGCGTGTCTGATAGTGATTCCGGCGCTGATTGCGGCTATATTCCTGCTGGTGCCTGACCCGGAATCGGCCCTGGCAATAGTGCCGGCGGTGGTGCTGGGGGTGGTGCTGATTGTTATGCTCACAGGCTTTTTCATTCAGCAGCCCAATGAGTCGAGGGTGATGATTTTCTTCGGCAAATATCGTGGCACATTCCGCCTTACGGGCTACTGGTGGACCAACCCGTTCATGACAACAAAGAAGATGTCGCTGCGCATCCGCAACATGGATGTGGCGCCGATTAAGGTGAACGATAAGGTGGGCAACCCCGTGATGATAGGCATGGTGCTTGTGTGGAAAATCAACGACACGTATCGCGCCGTGTTTGACATTGACACTCCGCCGGATGATGTGGTGGAGGTGGGCAAGGAGCTGAAAGTGGTCAACCACAAGCGTTCGGCCATCGACTCCTTTGTGAGAATCCAGAGCGACGCCGCGCTGCGCGAGGTGGCCAGCCACTTCTCCTATGACAACGAAGGCAACGCGACCGACGAAATCACGCTTCGCAGCGGAGCCGGCGAGATTGTGGCTCTGCTTGAGGATAAGCTCAACGAGCGTCTGGCCATGGCCGGCATAGAGGTGGTGGAAGCCCGCCTGAACTATCTGGCTTATGCGCCCGAGATTGCGGCCGTGATGCTGCGCCGCCAGCAGGCCTCGGCCATCATCTCGGCCCGAGAGAAGATTGTGGAAGGCGCCGTGAGCATGGTGAAGATGGCTCTTGACGAGCTGAAGAACGAGGGAGTGGTGGAGCTTGACGAAGAGCGCAAAGCCGCCATGGTGAGCAACCTGCTGGTGGTGCTCTGCGCCGACGATCCGGCACAGCCCGTTGTGAACACCGGCACCCTTTACAATTAAGCCATGGCCAAGGCAGAAGCATCAAAGAGCTTTTTGCTTAGGCTTGACCGGGCCACCATGGAGATGGTGGAGGCCTGGGCGGCACAGGAGTTCCGCTCAGTCAACGGCCAGATTCAGTGGATTATAGCCGATGCGCTGCGTCGCCACGGGCGCACCAAAGGGCGCCGCATCGCGAAGTCAGACCCTGAAGAAGGAGAATAATACGGCTTATGCTTGCGCGTTTGGCGAATAATTGCTAATTTTGCGCGCTATCAGAGCCATAGGCTCCCGAAAGCGATAATCAAGCAATCAAAAAATCACTTAACATACAATGGCTAACGAAAAGAACAACGAGGAAGCCCGCAATGCCGTGGACAACATCAACGACTCACTGACGAGCATTGAGCAGAAAGTGCAGAACAATCAGAAAATCATCATGTGGGGCTGTGTTGGCGCCGCAGTGGTGGTGGTTCTGATACTCTTCTACGTGTATGCCTTCCGCATGCCCCGCATCCAGGCCGCTAACGACGCCATCGGCCAGGCAGACACCGAGCTCATGGCCGGCAACGACTCAATAGCGCTGCTGAAGTACAAGACTGTGGCCGATGAGTTTGGCGGTGATGCCTCAAACCGTGCTGCGCTCAACGCCGCTATCCTCCTCTATCAGAACAAGAAATACGAAGAAGCGCTTGACTACCTGAAGAAGTATGACACCAAGGAGTCAGTGATTGGTGCCGGCGCCCTCTCGCTTGAAGGCGACTGCTACGTTAACCTCAAGAAGTATGACGAAGCGCTCGGCTGCTTCAAGAAGGCCGTGAAGGAGTCAGACAACAATCCTGCCTACACTCCCTTCTTCATGATGAAGGAAGCCACCGTGCTCCACGAGCTCAAGCGCTATGCCGAGGAGGCCGACATCTATGCCGAAATCATCAAGGAATATCCCGCTTACGGCGACAATAACCGCCTGGACCTGGAGAAGTACCTTGAGCGCGCCAAGGCTCTGGCAGGTCAGAAATAATTTCAGGGCCGCCAGCCGCCTTAACCCGGAACAAAGGAATCAGGCTCTGCCGGCAGGCAGAGTCCGGTTCCTTTTCCTTTTAATGAGCCGGCGCAGAGCCGCACCACTCTCCTTCCCTCCCCAACCAACAAATAACCAATCCATTAGCAACATAACGACGTGACAGGATTCTGGCAAATGCTCAGGCGCTTTGTGCCGCCTTACAAGAAATACCTCATTCTGAACCTGACGTTCAATCTCCTGGCGGCACTGCTGACAGTGTTCTCCTTTGCCGTCATCATCCCCATTCTGGAGATACTGTTCAAGATACGTCAGACCCACTATGACTACATGAGCCTCGGCGACGGGAAGCTGCGCGATGTGGTAATCAACGACTTCTACTACTACACACAGCAGGCCATCGAAGCCTGGGGTCCGGCCAACACGCTGGCGGCTCTGGCGGCGGTGTTGGTGGTGATGACCGGACTGAAAACCGGAGTGACCTATCTGAGCTCCTACTTCATCATCCCGATGCGCTCAGGCATTGTGCGCGACATCCGCAACTTCATGTATGACAAGATACTGCGCCTGCCCATCTCCTTCTTCACCTCAGAGCGCAAGGGCGACGTGATGGCCCGCATGACCGGCGACGTGGCTGAAATCGAGGCCTCGATAATGTCAAGCCTCGACATGCTGTTCAAGAACCCGGTGATGATCATAGTGTGCCTGGCCACGATGATTTTCATCAGCTGGCAGCTGACACTGTTTGTGCTCGTGCTGCTGCCGCTGGCGGGAGTGCTGATGGGGCGCGTGGGCAAGCGCCTGAAACGCCGCTCGCTGGAGGCCCAGAACCAGTGGGGTGTGTTGATGAGCTTCATCGAGGAGACCCTCGGCGGCCTGCGCGTAATCAAAGCCTTCAACGCCGAAGGGAAGATGCGCAACCGCTTCTACGGAGGCACCCAAAGCTTCTATGAGCTGTCAAACCGTGTGGCCCGTCGCCAGAGCCTGGCCCACCCCATGAGCGAATTTCTCGGTACGGCCACGATAGCTATTGTGCTGTGGTTCGGCGGCACGCTGATTCTGAGCGGCGACTCGCCCATCAATGCCCCTGACTTCATCTACTATCTCGTTATCTTCTACAGCATTATCAACCCCGCCAAGGACCTCAGCAAAGCCGCCTATGCCATCCAGAAGGGCCTGGCATCGATGGAGCGCGTAGACAGGATTTTAGGCGCTCAGAACCCCATCAAGGACCCCGGCGACGCTGTGGAGCTGCGTGACTTCAAAGGTGAGATACGCTACAACGGCGTGACCTTCGGCTATGACCCGGCTAACCCCGTGGTGGAGGATATCAGCCTGACCATCAAGCCCGGCGAGACCGTGGCACTGGTGGGGCAGAGCGGCAGCGGCAAATCAACCCTCGCCGACCTCCTGCCCCGCTTCTACGACGTGCAGAAAGGCGGCATAGAGATTGACGGCGTTGACATCCGCCGGATGAAAGTCCACTCGCTGCGCTCGCTGATGGGCAACGTCAACCAGGAGGCCATCCTGTTTAACGACACGATTTACAACAACATAACCTTCGGCGTGGAGCATGCCACCCGCGAGCAGGTGGAAGCCGCGGCCAAGATTGCCAACGCCCATGAGTTTATCATGGCCACCGAAGAGGGCTATGACACCGTCATAGGCGACCGCGGATGCAGGCTGAGCGGCGGACAGCGCCAGCGCCTGTCAATAGCCCGCGCCATCCTGAAGAACCCGCCGGTGCTGATTCTGGACGAAGCCACCTCGGCGCTCGACAGCGAGAGCGAGCAGCTTGTGCAGCAAGCACTTGACCGCCTGATGGCCGACAGGACCACCCTGGTGATAGCCCACCGCCTGTCAACCATCCGCAACGCCTCGCAAATCTGCGTGATGCACGAAGGCCGCATTGTGGAGCGCGGCACGCACGACGAACTGCTCAAAAAAGGCGGATTTTACACCCGCCTTGTGGAAATGCAATCAATGGACGGCGGAAGCACGTTGGCGGAATCATAACAAAATGCTATCTTTGCAATCACTCAACAGAACCAAACCTCACAGATAACCATATATGAACCGGATTTCTAATCTCGTACAATCACTCTCGCCCTCGCAGACCCTCGCCATGTCGCAGAAGAGCGGCGAACTCCGTGCCCAGGGCATCGACGTCATCAACCTCTCCGTGGGTGAACCTGACTTCCCCACCCCGGCCCACATCAAAGAGGCCGCCAAAAAGGCTATTGACGAGAACTACACCTTCTACACCCCCGTGGCAGGTTACCTGTCGCTTCGCCAGGCGATTGTGGCTGACCTTGCTCGCCATCCCGGCATGCCCGCCTATGATCCGGCTCAGATTGTGGTGTCAAACGGCGCCAAGCAGTCACTCTGCAACGCCCTGATGGCCACGCTCAATCCCGGCGATGAAGTGGTGATTCCCGTTCCCGCATGGGTGAGCTATGTGGAGATGGTGAAGCTCACCGGCGCCACCTCGGTGACCGTCATGGCCGGCATTGAGAGTGACTTCAAGATTACCCCCGAAGCCCTTGAGGCCGCCATCACCCCCCGCACACGCATGGTGATGCTCAACTCACCCTCCAACCCCACCGGCAGCGTCTATTCACGCGAGGAGCTTCAGGGTCTGGTCAATGTGCTTGCCCGCCACCCCGAGGTGTTGATTCTCAGCGATGAGATTTATGAGCACATCAACTTCACGGGCAGCTTCACCTCACTGGCCACCTTCCCTGAAGTGGCCGACAGAGTGATTCTGGTGAACGGTGTGTCAAAGGCTTACGCCATGACCGGCTGGCGCATCGGCTACATGGCCGCCCCTCTTGACATTGCCAAAGCCTGCACCAAACTGCAGAGCCAGTACACCTCCAACCCCTCGTCCATAGCCCAGAAAGCCGCCGAGGCCGCCTACGCCGGCTCACAGGAATGCGTGGAGGAGATGCGCCGCGCCTTTGAGCGCCGTCGCGACCTTGTGGTGGAGCTTGCCGGCCAGATTCCCGGCCTGAAAGTCAACAAGCCCCAGGGTGCCTTCTATCTCTTCCCCGAAGTGAGCGCCTTTATCGGCCTCACAGCCCCTGACGGACGTAAAATCACCTCATCAGGTGACCTCGCAATGTACCTCCTTGAAGAGGGCCACGTGGCCACCGTGGACGGCGCTGCCTTCTGCGCCCCCGGCTACATCCGCCTGAGCTACGCCACTGCCGACGACACCATCCGCGAAGCCCTGGCACGCATTAAGCGCGCCCTGACAGCGCTGAAATAACCCGCATTAACGTCAACCATACTTAACCGCAACAAGCTACAATCAAGATAAATGGATTTCATTAAAGAACTCACATGGCGCGGCATGATTCACCAGATGATGCCCGGCACCGAGGAGCAGCTGGCCAAAGAGATGACCACCGCCTACCTCGGCATTGACCCCACCGCCGACTCACTCCACATAGGCCACCTTGTGGGTGTGATGATGCTCAAGCACTTCCAGCGCTCGGGCCACAAGCCCATTGCCCTTGTGGGCGGCGCCACCGGCATGATCGGTGACCCCTCCATGAAGAGCCAGGAGCGCAAACTCCTTGACGAGCAGACCCTCCGCCACAATCAGGAAGCCATCAAGCAGCAGCTTGCCAAGTTTCTTGACTTTGACTCGGCAGCCCCCAACGCCGCCGAACTGGTCAACAACTATGACTGGATGAAGCCCTTCTCATTCCTGGATTTCATCCGCGATGTGGGCAAGCACATCACCGTCAACTATATGATGGCCAAGGACTCGGTGAAGAAGCGCCTGAGCGGCGAGAGCCAGCAGGGCATGTCGTTCACGGAGTTCTCCTATCAGCTTGTGCAGGGCTATGACTTCCTGAACCTCTACCGCGAGAAAGGTTGCCGCCTGCAGCTGGGCGGAAGTGACCAGTGGGGCAACATCACCACCGGCACCGAGCTCATCCGCCGCTGCGAAGGAGGCGAGGCTTATGCCCTCACCTGCCCGCTGATCACCAAGGCCGACGGCAAGAAATTCGGCAAGACAGAGAACGGCAACGTGTGGCTCGACCCCGCGCGCACCACTCCCTACGCCTTCTATCAGTTCTGGCTCAACACCTCCGACGACGACGCCGAGAAGTACATCAAAATC
The DNA here is from genome assembly GCA_014802445.1 of Bacteroides sp. Classification (GTDB taxonomy): domain Bacteria; phylum Bacteroidota; class Bacteroidia; order Bacteroidales; family Muribaculaceae; genus CAG-1031. The sequence continues at coordinate 6,560 of JAAVCF010000025.1, forward strand.
TTCACCGAGCTGACCCAGGAAGAGGTGGAAGCCCTCGTGGCCGAGCAGAAAGAGAATCCCGGCGCACGCCCCCTGCAGAAGCGCCTGGCCAAAGAAATCACCACCATGGTCCACAGCGCCGCTGACTATGAGGCCGCCGTGGAGGCCTCGCAGATTCTGTTCAGCAACAAAGCCGCCGAGTCACTGCGCCGCATCGACGAGCCCACACTCCTTGCCGTGATGGAAGGTGTGCCCCGCTTTGAGATTGACCGCGCCGACATTGAAGCCGGCATCAAGCTTGCCGACCTGCTGACGGATAAAGCCCCCGTGTTTCCCTCCAAAGGCGAGATGCGCAAGATGGTTCAGGGCGGCGGCGTGAGCATCAACAAGGAGAAAATCTCCGACCCCTATGCCCCCGCCACCACCGACATGCTGCTTCAGGACAAATACATCCTGGTGCAGCGCGGCAAAAAGAACTACAACCTGCTCATCGTCAAGTAAATTATTTCCCGGGACTATTCCTCAGTGAGGGATAATCCCGGGAATTTCGTAACTTTGCACCATGTTACAGAAAATCAACTCTCTCAAGGCCGAAATTGAAGGCCTGACGGCGTCGTCCCCCGCCGAAGTGGAGGAGCTCCGCATAAAGTACCTCAGCAAGAAAGGCGCTGTGTCAGCGCTGATGAATGACTTCCGCACCGTTCCCGCCGAGGAGAAGCGCACCATAGGTCAGGAGCTTAACGTGCTCAAGACCCTTGCCACCGACAAAATCAACGCCCTCCGCGAAGCCGTGGAGGCCGGTCAGGCTGCCGAGGCCGATGCCGCCCTTGACCTCACCCGCACAGCCGCGCCGATGCCCCTGGGCAGCCGCCACCCGCTTAAGATTGTGGAAGGTCAGATTATCGACATCTTCTCACGCCTGGGCTTCTCAGTGGCCGAAGGTCCCGAGATTGAGGATGACTGGCACGTGTTCTCAGCGCTCAACTTTGCCGCTGACCACCCTGCCCGCGACATGCAGGACACCTTCTTCATCCGCCGCGAGCCTGACGTGCTGCTCCGCACCCACACCTCATCGGTGCAGAGCCGCGTGATGGAGAAAACCCAGCCGCCCATCCGCATTATCTGCCCGGGCCGCGTGTATCGCAACGAAGCCATCTCAGCCCGCGCCCACTGCTTCTTCCATCAGGTGGAGGCACTGTATGTGGACGAAAACGTGTCGTTTGTTGACCTCAAGCAAACCCTGCTCTACTTTGCGCGACAGATGTTCGGACCTGACACCCGCATCCGTCTGCGCCCCAGCTACTTCCCCTTCACCGAGCCCTCAGCCGAGATGGACATTTCCTGCAACCTCTGCGGCGGCAAGGGATGCTCGTTCTGCAAGCACACCGGCTGGGTGGAGATTCTTGGCTGCGGCATGGTGGACCCCGCCGTGCTTGACTCATGCGGCATCGACTCCAAGCGCTACACCGGCTTTGCCCTCGGCATGGGCGTGGAGCGCATCACCAACCTGAAATATCAGGTGAAGGACCTGCGCATGTTCTCTGAAAACGACAAGCGCTTCCTCGAAGAGTTCCAGAGTGCCCGCTGATAACCCCTCTGACAGCTTATGGCACTGATTACTGACATTGTGATGGTGGGGCTCGGCGGCGCGCTGGGCGCCCTGTCACGCTTCGGGGTGGAGCATCTTGGCTTTTTTGACAACGACAAGTACTACTACACGGTTGCCATCAATCTCACCGGCTGCATGGTCATAGGAATTCTGTGGGCACTGTTCCAGCACTTCGGCGTGGCCAGAATATGGTACCTGTTCTGCATCACCGGTTTTCTGGGCGGCTACACCACCTACTCGGCCTTTACGCTCGACGCCATCACCCAGTGGCAGGGCGGCCGGCCTGACATCACGCTGCTCTACATTGCCATCACGCTCGTGGGCGGCCTTGGCGGCTGCGCGCTGGGCCTGATAGGCACCGAGAAAATCCTCAAGATGATAGGATGACGATTAAGGAGCGCTACAAAGCCGTGATAGAATGGTTTGAGGCCCACATGCCCGAACCCCGCACCGAGCTTCACTATGAGTCGCCCTTTCAGCTGCTTGTGGCCGTGATTCTGTCGGCGCAGTGCACCGACAAGCGCGTCAACATGGTCACGCCGGCCCTGTTCGAGGCCTTCCCCACCCCTGAAGCCATGGCCTCGGCCACAGCTGAGAGCCTCTTTCCCTACATCAGCTCCGTGTCATACCCCAACAACAAAACCCGCTCGCTGCTGGGCATGGCCCGGAAGCTTGTGGATGACTTTGGCGGCAATGTGCCCGGCGATATTGACTCGCTGCTGACCATCCCCGGCGTGGGGCGCAAAACGGCCAATGTGATTCTCTCAGTGGTGTTTGACAAAGCCGCGATGGCTGTTGACACCCACGTGTTTCGCGTGAGCGAGCGCATAGGTCTGACCACCGGCTCCCGCACCCCGCGCCAGACCGAGGACACCCTCATGCGCCACATCCCGGCCGACAAAGTGGCCCGCGCCCACCATTGGCTTATTCTGCACGGGCGCTACGTGTGCAAAGCGCGCCGGCCCGACTGCCTCAACTGCGGGCTGACGAGCGTGTGCAGGCATTACAGCAAAAAGTAAAACATGAACGCTGAATCTACATTTCTATTAATCATTGAGGTGCTGGGCACTATCGCATTCGCCATCAGCGGCATCCGCCTGGCGGCGGTGAAGCGGTTTGACTGGTTCGGAGCTTACATCGTGGGCTTTGTGACCGCCATTGGCGGCGGCACGCTTCGCGACGTGCTGCTTGACGTGCCGGTGTTCTGGATGCAATCGTGGTGGTACCTCGCCGTGACGGCCCTGTCGCTGGCCTTCGTCATAACGTTCCGGCGCAAGGCGTGGGTGAGAGAGCGAACACTGTTCACGTTTGACACCATCGGCCTGGCGCTGTTTGTCATCATCGGTATCCAGAAATCGCTTGCCACGGGCTATCCCATGTGGGTGGCCATAGCTATGGGCGTCACCACGGGCGCCTTCGGCGGTGTGGTGCGTGACATCCTCATCAATGAAGAGCCACTGCTCTTTCGCAAGGACATCTATGCCACGGCCTGCGTGGCCGGCGGCCTTGTCTACGCCCTGGCCTATGCCGCAGCGCTTTCCCCCATCCTGCAGCAGAGCGCCTGCGGAGCCACAGTGATTCTGCTTCGATGCATGGCGCAGCACTACGGCTGGCACCTGCCTCTGCTCACCGCTGACATCAACCTGTTCAGCCCGTCATCACCCTCATCACCTGACGATAATGATAAAAATTGACCTCCGCAGCGCCGCCGTGCGCCAGTTTCTGCGCTACCTTGTGGTTGGCGTAACCAACACTCTGGTGACCCTGATAGTCATCTTTGTGTGTAAAAGCCTGTTAGGGATGAACCCCTGGGTGTCAAACGCGTGCGGCTATGTGGCCGGCCTTATCAACTCATTCATTCTCAACAAGACGTGGGTGTTCAAGTCAACGCGACGTGACGTTGCCGAGGCTGCCAAGTTTGCCGTGGGCTTCCTGATTTGCTACGGTATCCAGCTTGGCGTGACATGGTTTCTGACCACCCCTATGGAGCTCGGAGAGATTATATGGGAGCTCGGGCCGGTGTCATTCAGCGGCTACTCGCTGGCCACGCTTGTGGGCATGGGAGTCTATACCATCTGCAACTTCGTGTTTAACCGCCTTGTGACCTTCAAATAAATATCATAATGGAAAACTTCACTTACTGCACCCCCACGCGCTACGTGTTCGGACACGGGGCCGAGGAGAAAGTCGGCGAGATGGCCTCACGCTATCTTGGCCGGAAAGTCATGATTGTTTACGGCAAAGGCTCCGTTGTGCGCAGCGGACTCCTTGACCGCGTTAAAGCCTCGCTGAGCGAGCACGGTGTAGACTATGTGGAGCTGGGAGGCATAGAGCCTAACCCGGTTGACACTCCCGTGTATGAAGGAATTGAAATATGCCGCCGAGAAGGAGTGACCGGAATGCTTCCCGTGGGCGGCGGTTCAGCCATTGACACAGCCAAGGCCATAGCCGCCGGAGTGCCCTATGACGGCGACTTCTGGGACTTCTGGGCCGGCAAGGCCACGGTGACCGAGGCGCTGCCCGTGGGTGTGGTGCTGACCATCCCCGCCGCCGGCAGCGAAGGCTCCGGCAACTCTGTTATCACCCGCCTTGACGGCATGCACAAAATCAGCCTCCGCACCGACATGGTGCTTCGCCCCCTCTTCTCGCTGATGAACCCCGAACTGACCTTCACCCTCCCCCCTTACCAGACCGCCTGCGGCGTGGCCGACATGATGGCCCACATCATGGAGCGCTACTTCAGCCCCACCGAGGATGTGGAAATCACTGACCGAGTGGCCGAGGGAGTGATGATGGCCATCATCGAGGAGGCCCCCAAGGTTATGGCCGACCCTTGTGACTATCAGGCCCGCGCCAACATCATGTGGAGCGGCACGCTGGCCCACAACGGCATCTGCGGCACAGGCCGCCGCGAGGACTGGGTGTCACACTTCATGGAGCATGAAATCAGCGCCGTTTACGGCGTGGCTCACGGCGCCGGCCTGGCTGTGGTGTTCCCTGCGTGGCTCACCTTCATGGCCGCCCGCAAGCCTGCCAAGATAGCCCAGTTTGCTCACCGAGTGATGGGCGTGACCCCCACGGCCGACCTTCACGCCGACGCCCTTGAAGGCATAGCCCGCCTGCGCGCCTTCTACGGCTCTATCGGGCTCCCCCTGACCTTCAGTCAGCTCGGCATTGAGAATCCCGACATACCCCGCCTTGTGGAGAAGCTCCACGAGAACAAGGGGGAAAGCTTCGGCGGCTACCTCACGCTGACCCGCCGTGACACCCCCGAGATTTATCGCCTCATGCTATGAGCCCCTTTGAAGTGCGCCCTTACACCGAGGCCGATGCCGAGATGTGGAACAGCTTCACGGCAGCGAGCAAGAACGCCACGTTTCTGCTTGACCGCCGCTATATGGACTACCACAGCGACCGCTTCACGGACGCCTCACTCATCATCAGCCGCGGCACTCACACCGTGGCCCTCTTTGCCGCCTCAATAAACGGCGGGAGGGTCACGGCCCACGGCGGCCTGACCTACGGCGGCTTCATCCTCCCCTTTGACGGCCTTGACGGCACCGCCGTGACCGAAATCCTCGGTCAGGTAATAGACCATTACCGCCGCATGGGCGCCACCTCTATTATATATAAGCCCATCCCTTACATCTACCACCGCAACCCGGCCGATGAGGACCTCTACGCCCTGTTTCGCCACGGCGCCACGCTGAGCGCCTGCGGCCTCTCATCAGCCATTGACCTTCGCCATCCCCGCAGCTACAACGAAAACATGCGCCGCAATCTGCGCCGCTCACTCCGCGAGGGAGTGAGCGTGGCCCCCGACAGCTCCAAGGCATCACTGCGCACCTTCTGGAGCATCCTTGCCGATGTGCTGGCCGAGCACCACTCAACGGTGCCCGTCCACACCGCCGATGAACTCATCCTGCTGCAGAGCCGCTTCCCCAAGGCCATACGCCTCTACACCGCCCGCGCCGCCGACGGCGAGATGGTGGCCGGCGCGCTGGTGTTCTTCACCCACCGCACGGCCCACGTGCAGTACATTGCCGCCTCCGCCCGCGGCCGCAAGCTCTGCGCGCTGCCCTCACTGTTTCGCTTCATAGCCGACACCCAGTGTGACGGCCTTGACTATCTTGACTTTGGCATCAGCACCGAGCAGGGCGGCCTGACGCTCAACGAAGGGCTCCACCATCAGAAATATTCGCTCGGAGGCCGCGGAGTGACCTATCCCGCCTACACCATCACCCTCTGAAAGCGGCCTTGAACTGTTACATGAGTGTAACATGTTAGAACAATAGTTACAGCCATGTTTCAATTTTGTAACAACCACTACTCATTGTAACACTCTGTAAATCAATGCGATTGCAGATTTTGTCACAGGTGTGTAATTGAATTAACACCTCTTAACATTTGAGAGCGATATTTTCGTCACAATTCCGTAACTTTGTAATGTCAGGCAACGATAAAACTCCTTGACAAACTCTAAATCTCGAAAATATCAACCTCTTAAAAACATTCATCATGGCAACCTCAGCAACCACCGCAACCTTCCAGAGTAAACTTACAGCCCTCCAGTCAAACATGCTCAA
>JAAVCF010000026.1 GCA_014802445.1 Bacteroides sp.
CCCTACATTTTGCGGGAAGAGATTGCGGAGGGGTTGCGCGGAGAGCGGGCGCCCCGAACGGGCGCCCCTACATTTTGCGGGAAGGGATTGCGGGGCGGATTGTCGCCGAGGGCGGGCGCCCCGAACGGGCGCCCCTACATTTTGCGGAGGGGCTTGCGGGGCGGATTGGCGCGGAGGGCGGGCGGCCCTACATTTTGCGGGTGTGGGGTTGAGAGGAAAGCGTCTGTGTTGCGTCTATGCAACAAAAAAAGCAGCCTTTGGGGCTGCTTTTTGCGGAGAGAGAGGGATTCGAACCCCCGGAGGTGTTACCCTCAACGGTTTTCAAGACCGCCGCAATCGACCACTCTGCCATCTCTCCAAATGACCATTGTTTTTTGGTTTTGCGATGCAAAGTTAGGCATTATTTAGGTTGCATGCAAATTTTCGGCGATGTTTTTTCAAAAAAAAATTGCGCCCGCGGGGAATCGTCAGTGAGTCAGCCGAGTATGGGAAACGATTTGCGGAAGGCTTCAAGCTCGGCACGGTCTGCGCAGGCATACACCACTCCCTGCGGGCCCTCGGCCGACAGGGGGCGCCCCAGCCAATCGTAAACCTTGGTCATGCTCGCGGGATAGCTGCCGAAGGGGTCTGCCCCACCCCTGTTGGCGCCCACCACCACGGCCTGATTCTCGATGGCGCGGGCAATGAGCAGATGTCGGAAGGCATAGGAACGCTGTTCAGGCCAGTTGGACGGCACGAGCAGGAGGTCGTAATGCAGAGGGCTGTTAACGCTCCACACAGGGAAGCGGAGGTCAAAACACACCATGAGCTTGATGCGCCAGCCGCGATAGTTGACCACGGGCGACTGGCAGCTGCCGGGTGTGAGGATAAGGTGTTCGCCACTGTGGGTGAAGAGGTTGTGCTTGTCGTAGAACGCCTCCTCCCCCTCGGGGGTGACGAGGAAAGCGCGGTTGAAATAGCTTCCCCGGCCGTCGGTGGCCAGGAATGATCCGGCCACAGCCGCTCCGCGCTCGGCCGCCAGCTGCCTCATGGCCGCCATGGTGGGGCCGGAGTTTGTCTGGGCCAGCGCGCTGAGCTTGTCGGGCTTCTTGATGAATCCGGTGGAGAAGAGCTCGGGGAGCACAATGAGGTCAGTGTCAGGCTCAAAGCTGAGCGAGGTGACGGCCTCGATGTTGGCCTGCGGCGAAGCGTAGGCCACATCGAGAGGCACGGCGGCAATCTTCAGCGTCATGGGTCAATCGTCAACGGTGAATTTTTCAGGATGCTTGCCCTCCACTCCGCGATAATAGTCCTTGATGGCTCTCATGTCGGCCTCGTCATTGCCTGTGGGAGTGAAGGTGTCAGTGAGGCGGATGATTTTGTGGCCGAAGTCAAGCACGCCCAGCACGATGGGCACGCGGGCATTCTCGGCAATATGCAAGAAGCCTGTGTGCCAGCGGGTCACACGGCTGCGGGTGCCTTCAGGAGTGATGGCCACAGCCATGCGCTGCGAGGCATTGAACCGCGCCGTTACATAGTCAACGAGCGACACGCCTCCACGCTTCTTAGGCACCGGAATACCGCCAATGGCCTTGAAAATCAATCCTAAGGGAAAGAAAAACCATGCCTCCTTCATCAAAAATCCGGCATGACGCCCCACGGCAGCATAGGCAAGCTTGCCGAGGATAAAATCCCAGTTGCTGGTGTGGGGCGCCACGCAGATGATACATTTGGGAAAATCAGGCACTGTCAGCTCGATTTTCCATCCTGCCATCTTGAGGATTAGGGCTGCGAGGTTCACGCTTTCTTGGCGGGGAGGGCTGAGTTCATTTCGTTGACAATCTCGGCCACGCTCTTGCCAAAGGCATCGAGGAGCGCCTTATAGGCAGCGCGATAGTAGAGGTTACGGGCATGGTGATAGGCACGGAGCGACTCAAAGGCGCGGGGAGCCTTGTCAAAAGCCACATTCACATGGCGCATGGTTGAATCCTGAAGGATGGCGATTTTCACCACGAGGCTGTCCATCTTCTTGCGGTCAACGCCCTTGATGAGGTTGGAAGCCACGATACACTCGGCAGCGAGCTCGCCACACACATAGGCGATGTGTTTCTTAAGAGATCTTTTGCTTGACATAATTCAATATAGTTTAGGGTTAACGATTTAACAGATGGTTTACGAGCGCCTGATAGCTGCGCCCTATGCGCATCACCGAGCGCGGGCGGCTCAGCAGCTCATGATAATCCGCGGCTGCGGAGGGAGCCGCCGCCGTCTTTTCAGGCGAGGCGATGGCAAAGAAGATGCCGGTTTCCGTGGCGGGGTCAACGGAATCCACGAGCGCCTGCCATGCCGTGGCACTGCTGCTGTCAACGCCATAGCCGGCCGTGCCACACATCCTGACGGCCCGCTCGATGGCATCGTCCGAAAACGCCGCTCCTGAAAGGTCGGCCCGGAGGCGGGCCACGTCGTCATCGTAGAGCCACGTAATGCGCGGAAAGTTTGTGGGACGGCTCACGTCGAGAGCCCCGGCGCCGGTGGTGACAAGGCCGCCAACCTCCATGCGCCCCGTGCTCAGATAGTTGACAAACGAGGCATTGAGATTGTTCGACACAATGAAGCGGCTCACCGGCAGCCCCATGCGTTTGGCCACAAGCCCCGCCGCCAGGTTGCCCAGATTGCCACCGGGCACGGCTATGACCACCTTGCGGCGGTCGCCCGCGCGGCGCAGCGCCGCATAGGCATGGAAGTAATAGAAAATCTGGGGCAGAAAGCGGGCAATATTGATGGAGCTGGCCGGGGTGAGGCGCACACGCTCGGTCACCGCCGGGTCAGAGAACACCCGCTCCACCAGAGCGCGACACACGTCGATTGACCCGTTGACCTCCACCGCCGACACATTGCCGCCCAGCGACGCCAGCTGAGCCTGCTGCACCTCGCTCAGCCGCTTGGCCGGGAAGAGCACCGTCACCTTGGCGCCGGGCAGATTATGGAGCGCATGAGCCACGGCGGCGCCTGAATCGCCCGCAGTGGCCATGAGGAAGTTCACCGGGTTAGCGGCGTCGAGCTTCAGATGAGGCAGCAGGCCGGCAAGGAAGCGCGCCCCGATGTCGTTGAATGACCCCGTGGGCCCGTGAAACAGCTCCAGCACCGACACCGAATCGCTGAGCCTGCGCATAGGCACGTCAAAGGAGAACACCTCCGACGCCACTCGGCTCAGCACCTGAGAATCAACATCGTCACTGAAAAGCGTGTTGGCCGCCACATACGCCGTCTCAGGCAGCGTCATGTCGGGCATATTGTTGAAAAACGCCGCAGGGAGCAGCGGGAGCTTGTCGGGCATATAAAGGCCGCCGTCAGGCGCGTGGCCCGCCAGCACGGCTTCACGCAGTCCCACAGCGTGAGAAGTGCCCGATGTGCTGTGATAAAGCATTAGCGGATGTTGGCAATACTGATAATGTCACCGAACACACCGGCGGCGGTTACCCCCGCCCCCGCGCCGTAGCCCTTGATAATCATGGGATACTCGCGATAGCGGCTCGTGGTGAGCATGAATACATTATTACTACCCTCAAGATTATAGAACGGATGGGCCGGACCCACGGTGCGCAGCGCCACTGAAAGCTCGCCATGCTCATTCATCTCCGCCACGAAGCGATAGCGCAGCCCCTCGGCGGCAGCCTTGAGGCGCATCTCTTCAAAGGTGGCGTCGAGCTTGGGGAGCTCGCGGAAAAAGTCGTCGAGCGTACCCTCGAAAAGCTCCTCGGGGATAAAGAGCTCGCGCTTCACGTCGGCCTGCTCGGCCACATAGCCCGACTCGCGCGCCAGAATCACGAGCTTGCGCACCACGTCGGCCCCGCAGAGGTCAACCCTCGGGTCAGGCTCGCTATAGCCCTCGCTGCGTGCCTGAGCCACGGCCCGGCTCATCATCACCCCGTTGTCAATGGCATTGAAGATGAAATTGAGCGTACCTGACAGCACGGCCTCGATTTTGAGGATGCGGTCGCCTGAGTTGCGCAGGCTGTTTATGGTGTTGATAATCGGAAGGCCCGCTCCCACATTGGTTTCAAAGAGAAATTTCACCCCCTTCTCGCGCGCAATCTTTTTCAGCGCCTCATATTGCGGATAGGGCGATGAAGCGGCTATCTTGTTGGCGGCAACGACGTTGACATTGTGGGAAAGAAGGTCAGGATAGAGCGCGGCGATGCCGAAATCCGACGTGCAGTCAATAAACACCGGATTGTAAATGTTCATCTCGCTCACCGCCTGGAGGATAAGCCCCGGCGACGATGCCACGCCCTCAGCCGTCATCCGCTCCTCATAGTGGGCCAGGTCAATCCCCTCGGCGTCAAAGAGCGCCTTGCGTGAATTGGCAATGCCCACCACCTGCAGCTTCAGCGCCTTGCGGCGAAGCAGGTCTGACTGCTGATGCATAATCTGGTCAAGCAGATTGCGCCCCACAGTGCCCGTGCCGCAGATGAAGAGGTTGAGCACCTGAGTCTGCGACAGAAAGAAGCTGTCATGAATCACATTGAGCGCCTTGCTCAGATTGCGCAGGTCAATGACGAAGGAAATGTTGGTTTCCGACGCTCCCTGCGAGAAGGCAATCACACTGATGCCGTTGCGGCCCAGTGTGTTAAACAACTTGCCGGCCACGGCCGAGTTGTTTTTCATGTTCTCGCCCACGATGGCCACGGTGGCCAGGTCATGCTGGGCGCTGATGGACGAAATGCGCCCCTCGGCCAGCTCGGAGGCAAACTCCTCGCGCAGCGCGGCCAGGGCGGCCTCGGCACTGTCGTTCTTCACGGCGAGCGATGTGTTGTTCTCGCTCGACGCCTGGCTGACCATAAACACGCTCACGCCGTGACGCGCCAGCGCGTTGAAAATCCTTGAGTTAATGCCGATTATGCCCACCATTCCCAGTCCGGTGACGGTGATGAGGCAGGTGTCGTTAATCGACGATATTCCCTTGATGGGCTTCGGCTCGGCGGCAGTGTCGGCGCGGTTGTCGCTCACCAGCGTTCCCGGAGCATCGGGATTGAAGGTGTTCTTGATCAGGATGGGGATGTTTTTGTGAAACACCGGATAAATCGTAGGCGGATAAATCACCTTCGCTCCGAAGTTACACAGCTCCATAGCTTCGATAAAGCTCATGGAGTCAATCACGTAGGCCTTGTCAATCACTCGCGGGTCGGCCGTCATGAAGCCGTCCACATCGGTCCAGATTTCCAGAATCCGGGCATCGAGCGCCGCTGCGAGGATGGCCGCCGTGTAGTCGCTGCCCCCGCGCCCCAGATTGGTGATTTCGCCCTTCTCGGAGTCAGTGGAGATGAAGCCCGGCACCACGGCCACCTTGCCCGTGAAGCCGTCAAAGCGCTCATGGATAAGCGGCTGTGACGCCTCATTGTCAAGAATGTGCTTGCCGAAGCTCACACGGGTCTTGATAAACTCTCGCGAGTCAAACCTCACGGCATCGTTGATGATGGCCGTGACAATGTGTGATGAGATACACTCACCGTAGCTCACAATGACGTCAAGCGTGCGCGATGACAGGTCGCCTATCAGGCTCACACCTTTATATATATTGCCAAGCTCGTCAAGCAGAGGATTGACCTTGGCAAGCACGTCGGCGCGCTTCTCCTCAGGCACAATGCCCTCAATCACCGAGTGATGACGGTCCACAATCCCCTCAAACATCGGGAGATAGCCGTCGCCACCCTTGGCAGCCTCGCCGGCAGTGGCTATTAGGCGGTCAGTGATGCCACCCAGGGCCGAAACCACCACGATGACAGGCTCGGTGCATGCCTCCACAATGGCCTTGACATTGCCCAGTGAATTGACCGTGCCTACAGATGTGCCACCAAACTTGAGTACTTTCATTCTAAATCGTTTACTTATTAAAGCTTCCGCCAGCCCTGAAGGCTATAAAACGGAACTCAACAGAGCCCGAAGGGCATGCAAATATAGCCAACATTTACAAGATTTGCAAACAATGACAATCTTCGCCACTCACACACCCCCAAACCTCCGACCACCCACCACCCGTCCGCCAACCTCCCTCAAACCACCCGCCAACCATCCGCCAATGAATGTAGGGGCGGCCGTTCGGGCCGCCCGCACTCCGCGACAAAACCACCCGCAAACCACTCCGCAAACCACCCGCTAATGAATGTAGGGGCGGCCGTTCGGGCCGCCCGCACTC
>JAAVCF010000027.1 GCA_014802445.1 Bacteroides sp.
ACAACAACGTTCCCACCCGCCTGATGGTGACCATCGAAAACGGCACCTACACCTTCGAGAAGGTTGAACGCCCCGCCGATACCGACAACATCGCCGTTCACAGCGACGAACCCGGCACCACCACCTCAATCGAGACCATCGCTGCCGAAGCTCAGAACGTTGACGTCTACACCATCACCGGCCGCCGCGTACGCACCGCAGTAAACGCAGCCAACGCCACCGACGGCCTCACCCCCGGCCTCTACATCATCGGCGGCAAGAAGGTGGCCGTGAAGTAATAAAGAGATTCAAAGATAGATAATATAGATATAGATAATTGAGCAAACATGAACGAGGTCACTGATGCGCGAGCATCGGTGACCTCCCTTTTTTACAGCGCCCCCTCAACGCCAATTCGCGACCAATTTTGTGGTGGAGTGCGGGCGGCCCGGACGGCCGCCCCTACATTCCTGAGCAGATAATCGGCGCACTTGGGGAGTATGGACATCCTGCGCCAACAGCATATCCCCATTGACACAAAAAGAGGAGCGGGCCGACCGTCAGGTCAGCCCGCTCGGGGGTGTATCTATGTGTTTCTATCCTGTAAATGAGCTTTAGATAATGCCCTGGCCCATCATGGCGTCAGCCACCTTCATGAAGCCGGCGATGTTGGCGCCCTTCATGTAGTTGATGTAGCCGTCGGGCTGCTTGCCATACTTCACACACTCAGAGTGGATTGACTCCATAATCTGGTGGAGCTTGGCGTCAACTTCCTCAGCTGACCACATGAGGTGTTCGGCGTCCTGAGTCATTTCGAGACCGGAAACAGCCACACCGCCTGCGTTCACAGCCTTGCCGGGTGCGTAGGGAACCTTGGCAGCGATGAAAGCGTCGATGGCTTCGGGGGTGCAACCCATGTTAGAAACCTCAGCGCAGAGCATCACGCCGTTGGCGATAAGCTGCTTGGCATCCTCGCCGCCGAGCTCGTTCTGAGTGGCGCAGGGGAGTGCGATGTCCACTTTCTGCTCCCAGGGCTTCTTGCCTGCGTAGAAAGTAGAGCCGGGGAACTTGTCGGCGTAAGGAGCAACGACATCGTTGCCGCTTGCGCGGAGTTCGAGCATGTATTCAATCTTTTCGTCGTCAAGACCTGCGGGATCATAAACGTAGCCGTCAGGACCTGAGATGGTCACAACCTTTGCGCCGAGTTCAGTGGCCTTCTTGGCTGCGCCCCAAGCCACGTTGCCGAAGCCTGAGATGGCGATGGTCTTGCCGTTGAGGTCAGTGTTCATGTCCTTGGTCAGGAGGTTCTGAACATAGTAGAGAGCGCCGTAACCGGTGGCTTCGGGACGGATGCGGCTGCCGCCGAATGACAGACCCTTGCCGGTGAAGGTGCCGGTGTTTTCGCGGGCGAGCTTCTTATACATGCCATACATGTAGCCCACTTCGCGGCCGCCTACGCCGATGTCGCCTGCGGGAACGTCGCGGTCAGGACCGAGGTTGCGCCAGAGTTCGAGGATGAAGGCCTGGCAGAAACGCATGATTTCAGCGTCGCTCTTGCCGCGGGGTGAGAAGTCAGAGCCGCCTTTGCCGCCGCCCATGGGGAGGGTGGTCAGTGCGTTTTTGAAGGTCTGCTCGAAGCCGAGGAACTTCAGGATTGAGAGGTTAACTGATGCGTGGAAGCGGATGCCGCCTTTGTACGGGCCGATGGCGTTGTTAAACTGCACGCGATAGCCGATGTTATTCTGAACTTCACCGTTATCGTCCACCCAGGTTACACGGAATGTGAAGATGCGGTCAGGTTCAACCATGCGCTCGATGATGCGAGCCTTTTCGAATTCAGGATGCTGATTGTAAACTTCTTCAACTGAGAGAAGCACTTCTTTCACCGCCTGGAGATATTCCTTTTCACCGGGGTGCTTGGCCTCAAGGCCGGTCATAATATTGTTAATATCCATAGTGAGGTTGGATTTAAGGTTGTTTTTGATTTGATGGTTCGCAAATTTAGGAAGAAGTTTTGACAATTTGCAAGTAGCAAGGAGGAAAATTTATGTGTTTTACAGCATATCCCGACATTCTGCCACATTAATCGGCTGAAAGCTGTGTTTTTGAGCGGGATTGATGAGTGTTATAATCTGTAAGCGAAAAAGAGCGGAGAGAAGCAAAACATTTGCTTTTCTCCGCTCTTATGGTGAGTTGTGAAGATTATCAGCGGCGGCGTTTTTTCTTGCCTCCCTTCTTTGATGAGGTTCCTTTTTTCTTTGAGGAGCCTTGTGAGGCGGCCTTGCCGGGGAGCTTGATGGTGGCTCCGGCCTGAATTTTGGTGTCGCCGGCTTTCATGCCGTTGGCTTTCTGAATCTCGGCCACGGTGGTGCCGTTGGCGCGGGCAATCTTTTCGAGGTTGTCGCCGCTCTTGATGGTGTAGTCCTTGGTGCGGGGTGCGGCCTGCTTTCTGGGGGCGTCCTTCTTGCGGTCAGCTTTGCCGCCACGGGGGGCTGCGGACTGCTGCTTGGTGCGTGAGTTGTCGGCTGAGGCTGACACGTCATTGCGGCGTGAGGCGGGGGGAGGTACGGTCTCTTTGGCGGGTGCGGCCTGGCGTGCTGGGGGCGGGGGCACTTCGCTGCGCTGGGCGGTGTCCTTGCGCGGTGAGGGGGCGGGTATGTTTGAGGCCACGGTCTTCACCTGGTCAGGGTTGATGGCGGCGCGCTGCTCAATGATGAGGCGGTCGCCCTCTTTCACCTTACCGCGGCGGAGCTTGTTCCAGCGCTTGATGTCAGTGGCGCTGACGCCGTAGGTTTTGGCAATGTCCTTGATGTTTTCGCCGCGGCCCACCACGTGGGTAATCTGTCGCACATCGGCGGCATCGGCCGGAGCCATGGCCACGGTGACGTTCTGGCTTGCGTTAGCGCTCTGACGCTCGGCGGCGGTGAGATTGCGCTCGCCGCTTTCGTCAATGATGGTTTCGCCGGCTTCGTTTGAGCTGCCGCCGGGTTCCACTGTGGTGCGGCGGGCATAGAGCTCGGCGTCATGGGCCAGGATGGCGTCCTCGCTCATCAGGTAGCTGAGGGTTTGCTGCTTGGGGAGGGTGAGGACGTAGGGGCGATAGTTGCCGGGCACTATGTCCTGGCGATACTGCGGGTTGAGCATGCGAATCTCCTCGATGGGGATGTCGAGCACTTCGGCAATCTGGCGGAAGTGGACGCGCTTGTCAACGTGGATGGTGTCAGTGACAAGCTGGCGTCGCACCACGGTGGGGGCGATGTTGTGCTTGTCATAATAGGTCATGACATAGTTGGCGGCGATGAAGGCGGGCACATAGCCGCGGGTTTCGGTGGGGAGATAGTTGTAGATTTCCCAGAAGTCCTTTTTGCCTCCGCCGGCGCGGCGCAGGGCCTTGTTGACGTTGCCGGGGCCGCAGTTGTAGGCGGCTATGGCCAGTGACCAGTCATCGTAAATGTCGTGGAGCTGCTTGAGATAGCGGGCTGCCAGGCGCGATGACATGCGGGGGTCACGTCGTTCGTCAACGAGGGTGTTCACCTCCATGCCGAGTCCCTTGGCTGTGGCGGGCATGAACTGCCACAGGCCGGTGGCGCCCACGCGGCTCACGGCGTTGGGATTGATGGCGCTCTCAATCACAGGGAGATACTGCAGCTCCGTGGGCACCCCCTCCTTGAGAAGTTCTTCAAGGAAGATGTTGCCATAGTAGCTGTGGAGGGCGAGCATGTCGGCCACGAGGCCGCGGCGGCGTCCCAGATACATATTAATGTAGTTGCCCACAACGGAGTTGTAAGGCATCTCGATTTCGGTGGGCATGGCTGCCAGGCGCTTCTCATATTCCTGAGCGGTGCCGAGCTTTTCGCTGCGGTCAGCGTCATCGCGCACCACGAAGTTCTGGAGATAGAAGTTTTCTTCAAGTTCGCGGGTCTTGGTTTCGAAGCTTTCGGGGGGTACGATGTTGTTGTCAGTCAGGGAGTGCTTGATGTCAAGGATGGACGGTGCGGCCACCGTGCCGAGGACGCCAAGCAGCGACATTGACAATATTATGACTGTTTTTTTCATCGGCATATATTAATAGGAGTGAAGGGAGGTTCAGAAGTTAAGAGCCCATTGCATCCCTATGCCGGGCCGGCGTGCGTCGGGCAGCTCAGGGATAAGCGTGGGGGTGAGGTCCATTGAGAGGGATGGAGAGATGTCGAAGTGAGAGAGGGATGCGTCAACGTAGGCGTCGACCATTGCCAGAAGATACACGCCCACCATGCAGATGATACACAGGTCACGGTTGCGGCGGTAATAATCCTTGCGGGATTTGAGGACGTTCTGGAGCCACGTGCGGTTGAGGTCAGCCTCGGAGGTGGTGGGGGGGAAGAAGTCCATGTAGCTGTTGGTGGACGGGTCATTGTCCATGATGTCGGCATAGGCGCGGGTGTAGTCGCGGAGCATGCCGTTGTTCCATGAGGTGGCGTAGCCCAGACCCATGTAGCCGCCAATGATGATGGGGAGCTTCCAGAAGCGGCGGTTGTAGAGCTGACCCAGGCCGGGGAAAAGGGCCGAGAGCCACACGGCGCGCGTTGGGTCAGGGTTAAAGATGCGGACTCCCTGCGCCGGAGCAACGGGCACACTGTCAGGCCGGGCAAAGATGATGCTGTCGCCCGCGGTGTAGAACGCGTCGCCTTCCACATACGACGGCTCGGGGAGCATCGTCGTGGCGCCCTCCACGTTAATCGTGTCGGGCCATTCTGACGAGATGGGTGAGGTGGTGCGGCGCTCGGGGCGGTGGGGCTTGACGGGAGAGTTTGAAAAAACGTTAAAAGGGCATGCCAGCATGATAATCATCATGCCGACAAACACGGTGAAGGCTCTAAGCGAGTGATTTTCAGATTTCGATTCTTTTTGACTATTCATCGCTAACTTGCTGAGTCCGGGCATGATGCGGCCCGTTGACGGCTTATTATGGAGCAGGAGTTCAGCCCTCTGATTGGTTTACAGAGTCAAAGATAGCAATTAATCGTTCAAGTTCATCCTCCGTTTTGAAGCTGAAGGTGATTTTGCCCTTTCCTGAGGCGTCGCAAGTGAAGCCCACAGGGGTGTTGAAGCGCCTTGACAGATGATTCCTTAAAATATCAAAATCTTTGTTAGAGAATCTTTTATCAGGGGTGTCGGTGCTCTTCTTGGCGGCGGTGGCGGGAGCCTCGCGCAGGGCGCGGGCCAGCTCCTCAACCTTTCTGACGGAGAGGCCTTTGGCCAGGATTTCGTTGTAGAGGCGGAGCTGGAGCGTGGGGTCGTCAACCGAGAGGAGGGCGCGGGCATGGCCCATGTCAACGAGCTTGTCGCGCAGGCCCAGCTGCACCTCGGCGGGGAGCTTGAGCAGGCGCAGGAAGTTGGCAATGGTGGCGCGCTTTTTGCCTATGCGCTCGCTCAGACGCTCCTGAGTGAGCTCATATTGGTCAATGAGCTTCTTGAAGGTCAGGGCTATTTCGATGGCGTTGAGGTCCTCACGCTGGATGTTCTCAATGAGGGCCATCTCGGTGAGCTCGGTGTCGTTGGCGGTGCGGATATAGGCGGGCACACTTGTGAGCCCGGCCTGAAGGGCTGCGCGGTAACGGCGCTCACCGGCAATAATCTGATAGGAGTCAGGACCGGTTTTGCGGAGCGAGAGGGGCTGGATGATGCCGAGCTCGCGGATTGACGTTGCCAGCTCGGCCAGGGCTTCGGGGTCGAAGGTGGTTCGGGGCTGGTCAGGGTTGGGAGATATCTTGTCGACGGCCACGTCGTTGATGGCCGATGTGCCGCGGGCGGGAGTGTCGTCCATTGAGATGAGCGAGTCGAGGCCGCGGCCCAGTGCGTTGCGTTTGAGTGCCATTTGAGAGCGTAGTGGTGGGAAGGAGGTTGTAGATTATCGGCGCGAGTGGCGCTGGCGGGCAATGAGTTCGCGGGCAAGGGCCACGTGGCTTGTGGCGCCGCGGCTCTCGGGGGAGTAGAGCAGGGCGGGGAGGCCGTGGCTGGGTGCCTCGCTGAGGCGGATGTTGCGGGGTATGACGGTGTCAAAAACCATGTCGCCGAAGTGGCCTTTGAGCTCTTCGTAAATCTGGTTGGCCAGGCGCAGGCGGGCGTCATACATGGTCAGGAGGAATCCCTCGATGTCAAGAGCCGGGTTGAGCTTCGACTTGATGATGCGGATGGTGTTGAGCAGCTTGGTGATGCCCTCCAGAGCGAAGTATTCGGCCTGTACGGGGATAATCACCGAATTGGCCGCCGTGAGGGCATTGACGGTGATGAGGCCCAGTGAGGGAGAGCAGTCAATGAGCACATAGTCATAGGTTTGACGCACGTTTTCAAGCACATGGAGCAGGATGCGCTCACGGTCAGGCTTTGACACCAGCTCAATCTCGGCACCGGCAAGGTCAATGCGTGAGCCCACAAGGTCAAGACCCTCCACACAGGTTTTCACCTGCGAACCGTCAAGAGGATAGTCATCCACCAGACATTCGTAGATGCTTGACGTCATGGAGCGGGGGTCGATTCCGTAGCCTGACGTAGCGTTGGCCTGCGGGTCGGCGTCGATGATGAGCACCTTCTTACCCTCGGCCGCGAGAGAGGCGCCAAGATTGATGGTGGTGGTGGTTTTGCCCACTCCACCTTTCTGATTGGCGATTGCGATTACTTTACCCATAGATGAGAGAAAAGGTTTAGTGAGTGCAAAGTAACCAAATAAGAGCGATGGATTACAATAATAAATGAGTTAAACTTATAAAAATGTTCATAAGTCAGTCATAGTGTTAATAAACCTGCCGCTATCCATTCTGCTGATTCTGCGGAGTGGAATAGGTGTGCTTAGAGGGTCGGATTACCCGCAAAAGAATGTAGGGGCTTACAGCGAGTAAAACAGACTCAACGGAATTTGGCATGTGAAAGTATAAAAAATAAGACCTAAACGCAACGGGTAAATCGAATACCTCATCATGTGGCCATGGGCCAGATGCCACCGTTACCATACATCGTGGCTCTATTGCGATTAAGTCTTATTTTATAGCGCAAATTTACGAATTTCCCACCACATACACAACACGTTAGGACGCAATTCTTTTGACATCTGCCCGGAGCCGGACAAGTCCTATGGCTACTACATGGGCCGCGACATAGAGGCGCTGCTGGCCGATGACATCGAGGGCGTGGTGTTCGGCAGAGGCTTTCACAACTCCAAAGGCTGTAGGCTGGAACACGCCGCCGCCGAAATCTACGGCAAGCGCATTGTCGGCCGTTCGGGCCGCCCGCACTCCGCGACAAATTTTGTTGCAAGGGGGCGGGCAGGGCGACGGTTACGGTTTAACCGGGATTGCTTCTGAACGAAAAAAAGCTGCGGAATCGGGGATGATTCCGCAGCCTTTTTGATGGGGGGTGATCCGGCCGCGACTCGAACGCGGGACCGTCTGCTTAGAAGGCAGATGCTCTATCCAGCTGAGCTACCGGACCGTTGGGGATTGCAAAGGTAGAAAGTTTTTGCGACTTTCACAAATCATTCAGCCGCAAGTTTGGCGGTCATCTCGCGGATGGACGCTTCAATGGCGGGGCTGACGGGCACCAGCGGCAGGCGCAATTCATTGTCAATTAATCCCATGGCGCTGAGAGTGGCTTTCACTCCGGCGGGGTTGCCGTCGGCAAACATGAGGTTAATCATAGGCACCATGCGGCGGTGGATTTCCAGCGCTTGGGCGCTGTGGCCTTCAAGGGCGTGGTGAACCAGAGCCGAGAATTCAGCGGGATAGGCGTTGCCCACCACTGAAATCACGCCGGCAGCGCCGAGCATAATCAGGGGGTAGGCCAGGCTGTCGTCGCCGGAAATCACCTGAAATGATTCAGGCTTCTGACGGAGGATGGTGCCAATCTGGGCTATGTTGCCCGATGCCTCCTTGATGGCTATGATGGAGGGGAATTCAGCGGCGAGGCGAAGGGTGGTTTCCGGCAGCATGTTGACTCCCGTGCGCCCGGGGATGTTGTAGAGCACAATGGGGAGGGGGCTCGCGGCGGCGATGGCGGCGAAGTGGGCGTAGATGCCGGCCTGGGTGGGTTTATTGTAGAAGGGCACCACGCTGAGGATGGCGCTGTAGCCGGTGAGGTCGGCCGTGGTGAGTTCGTCAATCACTCCCTGGGTGGAGTTGCCGCCGCAACCTATCACGAGGGGCACGCGGCCGTCCACACGCTTGGCCACGAAGCGGGCCACTTCGGCGCGCTCGGCAGGTGACAGTGTGGGAGTTTCGGCAGTGGTGCCGAGCACCACAAAGTAATCCACATGGCCCGCAAGCTGGAAGTCAATGAGCTTGCCAAGGGCGTTGTAATCTATGGTTTTGTCAGAGCGGAAGGGGGTGACGAGTGCCACTCCGAGTCCGGAAAGGTCAAGCGAAGCTGACATGAGGATATGTTCAATAATGGTTTTCGATGCAAAATTAGCTAAAATGGCGTTTATGTGCAAGCATAGTGCAAGCATAGTGACAGATTGGGCTATTGCGGATGCTGAACCTCAAGGGGTGTAAACTTGTTTTTATGGGAGATAATTGCTTTCTTTGTGTTGCGAAACGAAATCGCATCTACAATCAGGCCACGTTCATAACCAAAAACAGCTATGGCAAAATTCGACTCTGAGAATCTGATAATGATATATCAGGCGAGCTTCCGCGACAATTGGAGCCTGCCTGCCCTTAGCCAGTATGGAAGGGGCGATGTGTTAACCTACGGCGAGCTCGCTGAGAAGATTGCCAAGACTCATCTGCTGTTTCGCGAAAGCAAGGTGAAGCGCGGCGACAAGATTGCCGTGATGGGTAAGAACACTGTGGAGTGGGTGACGGTGTATATGGCTGCGCTCACCTATGGCGCTGTGGTGGTGCCGGTGTTGTCTGACTTCCATCCCACGGATGCCACTCACATTATCAATCACTCAGGGGCCGTGTTGCTCTTTGTCAGCGAGTCAACCTGGGACCACATGGTGTTTGACGAGATGCCGGGCCTTAAGGCTGTGTTCTCTCTTGACAATCATCAGCTCATGGCGGAGCATCCCGCCAATTCAAAGGCTGCCGAGAAGGCTGTGGCACGCCTGGCGGCCAACTTCATGCGCCTCTATCCCGACGGGTTCAAGCCCGAAGATGTGTGCTATCCGCTGGTGGATAACAACGCGCTTGCCGAAATCAATTACACCTCAGGCACCACCGGGTTCTCAAAGGGTGTGATGCTGACGCTGTCGAATCTGGCGGGCAATGTGATTTACGGTGTGGAGTCGCACCTCCATTTCCCGGGCTCGCGCTGCCTGGCGCTGCTGCCGCTGGCTCATGCCTATGGCGCCGCTTTCGACATGCTCACCCCGCTGGCTGCCGGCGGCCATGTGGTGGCGCTTGACAAGATGCCCACCCCCAACGTGCTGCTCAAGGCCTTTGCGCAGGTCAAGCCTAATCTCATCCTGTGTGTGCCTCTGATTCTGGAGAAGATTTATCGCAAGCAGATTCAGCCTCAGCTTGAGAGCCCGAGGGTGCGCCGCCTGCTTAAGCTGCCCATAATGAAGCAGCTTGTCTATAATAAGGTGCGCAAGAGCCTGGTGAAGGCTTTCGGCGGCGAGTTTGCTCAGGTCATTGTGGGCGGAGCGCCGCTTAACGGCCAGGTGGAGAAGTTCCTGCATAAAATCCGGTTCCCGTTCACCGTGGGCTACGGCATGACAGAATGTGGTCCCCTCATCAGCTACACCTACTGGAAAGAGTTTATCCCCGGTTCATCAGGCCGCACCCTCCCCGGCATCATGCACTCTAAGATTGAGGGGAGCAACGATCCTGAGAGAGTGCCCGGTGAAATCTGTGTCAAGGGCCAGAACGTGATGATCGGTTACTATAAGAATCCCGAGGCCACCGAGGCGGTGCTTGACGCTGACGGTTGGCTCCACACCGGCGACATGGGCACACGCTCAAAGGATGGCACCCTCTTTATCCGCGGGCGCTACAAGACGATGATTCTCACCGCCACCGGCCAGAACATCTATCCCGAAGAGATTGAGGCCAAGCTTAACAATATGCCGTTCGTCACGGAGAGTCTGGTGGTGGAGCGCGGCAAGGGCCTTGAGGCGCTGGTTTATCCTGACTATGAGCAGATGGACCGCGAGAAGATTACCATCGAGCAGCTGCCCGCCGTGATGGAAAAGGTGAGGAAGATGCTCAACGAGCGCGTGGCTCCTTACGAACGCATTGACCG
This sequence comes from Bacteroides sp., assembly GCA_014802445.1. Lineage (GTDB taxonomy): Bacteria > Bacteroidota > Bacteroidia > Bacteroidales > Muribaculaceae > CAG-1031. The sequence goes on from JAAVCF010000027.1 coordinate 10,201, forward strand.
CATTTCGCTGCGCGCCAATGAGTTTGAGAAAACTCCCAAGCGCTCCATCAAGCGTTATCTCTACTCCTGAGCCGGCTCACGCGTGGCGGCGTCAGAGATGACCAGTCCGGCAAGAGTGAGGCCGAAAATGGCCGTGATGTGCATCAGCGAGCCGTTGATGCAGGCCTTGCGCGCCAAGTCAGGGTCGGCCGGGTCGGCATAGCCCTTGTTGTCAAGGAGTTCGTCGCTAAACACGCATTTGAACTTGCGGCGCGGCCATCTGTCCTCGCGCTTGAACCGCTGACGCAGCGCACGCGCCAGCGGGCATCCTTTCACCTGCCTGAACTCGGCCACCTTCACCTTTGTGGGGTCAAGCTTCAGCGCCGCTCCCATTGATGAGAAGAAACGGGCGCGGGTTTGCGTGGCCATCTCTATGAGCAAGGCCTTGTCGCGCAGAGAGTCAATGGCGTCGATAATATAGTCGTAGTCGGCCAGGCGGAATGAATCGGCCGTCTCGGCGCAGAATGTGCCCTGAACGGCCGTGATTTCAGCGTCGGGATTGAGGGTGAGCAGGCGCTCCTTGAGGGCTTCCACCTTGGGGATGCCTACGGTGTTGACCGTGGCCATGAGCTGGCGGTTGATGTTGCTCACACTCACGCAGTCGCTGTCAACAATGGTGAGGCTGCCCACGCCTGTGCGCACCAGGCTCTCGGCACACCAGGAGCCCACGCCCCCCACACCGAACAGAATGACCCGCGAGCGGGCAAGCCGCTCCATGACAGCCTCGCCGAGCAGGCGCTCGGCCCGCTTGAATATCTCTTTTTCCATCGCGGCAAAGTTACCGCTTTTTTTCCAAAAGCAGGAGAATCAGGCGAAGCCGTTGGAGAAAAATCGGAAGATGGGAGCCAGGCCGGTAATCCAGTAGTAGAATCCGTGGACACCGCTGCGCATGCGAAATTGGATGGGAATGCCCCGGCTCCGCATGTTGAGCACAAACTCAAAGTTACCCTCTATGAAGAAGTCATTGTCGCCGCAGTCGGCATACCATCGTATGGTTTTCAGGGCTTCCACCTGTGCCGGGGTGGCGTTCTTGACAAAGAGCGAGGGATTGTTGGCTATGAGGGATTGGGCATAGTCCTTGTCAGTGGATGTCAGGGTGCTCTGTTCGGGCTTGCCCACAATGCCGCAGAGTGCGGCCGCGGCGCCGTAGAATTCGGGATATTTCTGAGCGTAGGCCACGGCGGCCTCACCGCCCATCGAGGCTCCGGCAATCACACGGTGGCGCTTATCGGCTATGGTGCGTAACTCGGCGTCAACCAGCGGTATGAGCTCAGTGTGGAAATAGCGCTCATAGTCCCAGCCGGGCACCGTGAAATAGCCCAGGCGCTTGCCCAGCTTGCGCTCATCCGAGCCGCTGGCATCAGGCACAATGATAATCATGGGCAGGGCCATGCCGGAACGCACGGAGTCGTCGGCTGCCGATTGGAGCTGCATGATGCGTGCCCAAGTCTCGTCGGATGAGCCGGCGGCGTGAAAAAAGTACATCGCGGGATAGCGCCTGGCAGGCTCATTGTCATAGTCAAGAGGGAAATAGGCGATGAATGTTTTCTCGGCCTGAAGCACATCGCTCCACACCGTGAAGCGCTTCATTGTGCCGCCTTTTATATTGCCGAATGAACTTCCGGCAGATGTTTTGGTGATGATTTTTGCCATAGGGAAACAAGAGTGGTTTATAGATTTAACAAACTCCCTTACGCTATGGTTGGCTACATGCCGCAAGCAGAAAAATTGCTAATTTTGCAGCGTGGCCGCGTTCGGGCCGCAACTGATTAACACAAAACCCCAATGGAAGAAAATAAAGCTTTTTACACCAGCGAGATAATGACCGGGGCGCCGAGCCAATTCAAAACTCCCACCCAGAAGATGATTTATGAACGCCTGGAGGCGGAAGGGATTGACTACACCAGGATTGAGAGTGACCCGGGGGTGTCAATGGATGATTGTCTTAACATCGACAAGGCTTTCGGCATTGACACCGTGAAGACCATCCTGCTCACAAACCGCCAGAAAAATCGTTTTTGGCTCTATGTGACTCACGCGCGCAAGCCGTTTATCACCAAGGAGTTCGGCGCTTCGCTTGGCATTCCGAGAGTTTCGTTTGCCGATGAGGAACTGATGATGCAGATTCTCGGCACTCGTCACGGGGCCGCCACCCCCTTCGGATTGCTGCGAGATGAGGCTGCCGAGGTGAATTTCGTGATGGACCGAGATGTGGCCGCTCGTGAAAAGATTGTGATCACTGACGGTGACCCCTGCGGATTCATCGCCATCAGGAATGCCGATTTGTTTAAGCTCACGGGGCGCACCCCGGTGCTCATTGAGAATCCGGCGGAGATTGTTCCCGCCGAGCTCTGATTGAAGTGAGACCTACATGATGGGGTCAGGACAGTATTCGCGGCGCCCGCAGTGCTTGCAGTGGGCGCCGCGCCACACACTGTCAAACTCTTCAGCGGCGGCGTCAATCAGCGTCGGCTCGTCGGTGAGGATTCCGGCCTCGAAGTTACGGCGGTTGCTGCTCTTCATGCCTATGCCGGCTCCGGTGAGGTTGGCTGAGCCTATGTAGGCGTGGTTGAAGTCAAGGATGAGCATTTTGAAATGCACCCGCGGGCAGAGCATCCGCTCAAGCGAGGTGGTGAGAATAGGGTAGCGGTCAAAGTCTTCGCGGAAGGCCGGACCGGGCTCTTTGGCATGAATAAGCCGGATGTCCACACCCCTCTTCAGAAGATCGGCCAGCACGCCCAGAAACGGCTTGGCCTTCGTGCCGGCCATCACGTGGAGGTCCTTGATGTCGGCTGTGCCTATCCAGAGTGACTTTCTGACCGATGCCACTCGCTCAATGACCTTTGAATAATGGTCAGTGCCGGAGATAAATTCAATTCCCATGACAGTGCAAAGTTACTGATTTTCTGCCACACGCGTACCCGCCAAACGAAATGTCGGGGCTGCTTAGCTGTTTGCAAGCAACCCCGACGAGACTCAGATAAAGGTGGAATTTTTACCGGTGAGGCTGATGGTGTCAATCAGCCGGGTGTGTGTTAGTCGAAATCTTAATCTTCAAGAATCTTGTCCTCAAAGGGGCGAAGAGTGATGATAATGAATAGCACTAAGGCGGCCAGAGCCACGAGGATTCCGTGGTTTCCGGGCCACAAGAACGGCACCCCTCCTACAATCGATCCGGCCATTGCCAGCCACACGATGTAAGGCAGGATTGACACTTCAGGCTCTTTCTCTTCTTTGCAGTCAGTGAGTCGCCGGGGCTCGCTCTCTTTAAGTTTTTTCATGTGAACAGGTTTTGGACGCAAAAGTAGCGCCCCGGTGGCTCATTTTGTGATACAGGTGATTAATTTGATGCCTTAAAATTGAAAACAGGGCGGATTATGGTGTCGATATTCACCGTGTCGCCGATGTTGGCCATGATTTCGGAGGAGGGTTTGTAGACCATGGGCGATTCATCGCGGGTAAACTCGTTGACTGATTCAGAGTAGATGCCGCGCATTGACTCTTCAAAATCCTCCATCGTGATCTTACAGTAAGCCTGAGAGCGGCTCAGCACTCGCCCGGCGCCGTGAGGAGCGGAGTTGTTCCAGTCGCTGTTGCCCTTGCCTGTGCATAGCAGAGAACCGTCGCGCATGTTGAGGGGGATGATGCAACGCTCTCCTGCGGCGGCCGATATGGAGCCTTTGCGGATAATGTTGTCATCGCTTATATAGTTGTGGATTGACTCAAACTCTTCTATGATTTCCGTATCGGGGAAGAAAGGCAGAAGGAGCAGTGAGATGAGCTGGCGGTTAAGCACGGCCCAGCGCTGACAGAGGCGCATGTCATGGAGATAATGCTCGCGGGTTTCTCCCTCCACATAGCAGAGGGGCGCCGTAAGCGCGGGCTCGGCGTCACGATGTGCCCTGCGCATCTTCTTAATGACACTCTGCAGCTCGGCGCGTCGTCCTGCCGCCTTATATTCCTCGATGGTGCGCTTGATTGTCTCTTCAAATTCGTCGGCTCCGGCAGTGAGATGCTTCACGGCTTTGGCCTGGTAGATGTCGGCCACCTGCTTGCCGAGATTGCGCGAACCGGTGTGGATAACCAGGTAAAGGTTGCCGTCGTCGTCGCGGTCAAGTTCAATGAAGTGGTTGCCGCCGCCAAGGGTGCCGATTGACTGGTTGATGCGGCCGCTGTTTTTCAACTCACGGTAGCAAATCAGCTCTGTGACAAGCTGCTTTGCCTCGCGATAGATGTCCATCTCTTGGCCGGTCAGAGTCCGGAAGCCGCGGCGGGGTTCGCGCACATACTTCCCTGAGGGCACATTGGTGATGATGTGTTCATGGAATGAGTGATAGTCAATGTCGGAGATTTTGCCGAGGTTGACCACGTGCATGCCGCAGCCAATGTCCACTCCAACGATGTTGGGAATCACCTTGTCGCCGAGGTTGCCGGTGAAGCCTATCACGCATCCTGCGCCGGCATGCACGTCGGGCATGATGCGGATTTTCTTGTCGGCAAAAACGTCAATGGAGAGCAGTTGCTTTATCTGTTCGAGCGCTGTCGCCTCAATGTTATCGGTGAAGATTTTCACGTCGTAGCCGTCTATTGTTTTCATTTTCAGTTGGTTTTTGGCGTTGATGGTTTAAGTTACGGCGCAAAGTTCAGCCCCCGCTGCGCAATCTTGTTGCGCAGCAGTGAAAAAATTTCATCATCAGCAAAAAAAGTGCGGCAACCGCCGCGAGGATGTCACTCCTCCGGCGTATTATAATGCTTGGCGCCCAGGCGCACGCTTTCAGCCACGCGGGCGCGGAATTCAGGGGGCGCAATCACTTCGGCATGTCCGCCATATCCCAGAATGAGACGTTCAAGCTCGTTGTTAATCACCACTTTCAGTGAAATCTGGATGCTGCCGTTGCCGAAGCGTTGCTCCACCTTTTGCGACTTGTGAAAGGGCTTCGACTCCACGTAAGGTGCTTGCTGGCGGTCAATTTTTATGACCACGCGGCGCGGCCGGTCGCCGATGAGACGCGTCACACCGATGGTGTCCTCAAAATAATGCGCGGGGTCAAAGTTAGCGCATTTCTTAAAAGGATGCTCAGTGTCATGGCTCACTGACAGGATGCGGTCAAGAGCAAAGATATTGACCTGCGGGAATCTGTTGGTGGTCTTCTCGCAGATAAGGAACCAGCGGTTGCGGTACTCCTTGAGCAGGTAAGGATACACCGTCACTGACGATGCCTCGCGCGCCTTGAATGATTTATATTCTATGGTAAGCGTCTGCTGCTTGCGCACGGCGTCGTAAATCACGCCGATAAACCGTGCCCCGCGATAGCCCGCCACGTGCTCCATGTCCATGGCCGGAGCGGAATCTCCCGTGTGGCGTGAAATCTGCTCGTTGAGTTTGCTTATCGTGTCAATTGACGACGCAAGCTGAGGGAAGCCCTGGAGCTGACGCAGAATGTCGAGGGCGGAGTTGAGCGCGTCCAGTCCCTCGTCGTTGAGCGGAAGATGGGTGATGCTGAAATCCGGATCCTCATATTCATAATACTTGTTGTCACGCACCACTATAGGCGCATTGTAGCCCAGCCGGTCGCTGCGCATCAGAGCCAGGTCATTCTGAAATGTGCGCCGGCTCACCGGGTTGCTGCGCCCCTCAAACTCAGCCAGCGCCTCGGTGCAGGCATCAATGAGGTCATTGATGGTCCAGCGGCGATAATGGTTCTGAAGGCACTTGTCGATAGTGGAAATGCGGATGAGTGTGGAGCGGTTCAGTGGCATAATCAGAAGATTTCCAGCAAAAATAATAATTCCCTCCCACGTGCGCAACCCCATTGCGCAGCAGCCACCACTGCTCGCCAAATGCGCAGATTACCAGCAAAAGAATGTAGGGGCGGCCGTTCGGGCCGCCCGCACTCCGCGACATAATTTATCGCTGAGGGGTGTTTTATACGGTTTCTTACAATTAGAACATACTTAAAAACTTAAATTCAGAGCACTAAGGTTACTAAGCATAGAAAAATCAGTTTTCCTGTCGTTAAAAATGAGTAGATTTGCAGGATGATGGAGATTGCAGATGATAATAGGCCGGTTACTCCGATTGTGATTGTGCGCACGCTCGACAATTGCTATCCCGGCAGCCGCGCGGTGCTCGACAGCATCACTGAGGTGCTAAATCCCAGGCTGCAGTCGGATATGCGGCCGGAGCTGTATGGCAGTGACACTCTTCAGCGAATTGAAATCAACACGGCGATGAGTTTTTATGATGATTTCCATTGTAAGACGAATTATATCATTCCGGATGAAGCGCTCAAACTCAGGCGCTCGGATTATGATGACGCTTTGTTGACCATGTTCTCTGAGGAAGAGATTGAGCGGGAGGGCTTGTTTCTTCGTCCCCGTTATCAGATTGGGCCGTTGAGAAAACTCACCGGTTTGATTTATGTCACCATCGTGTTTGAAAAGTCGTTCAGTTTCCAGCCGGCGAGAGAGCAGAAACGGATAATGAGCGATTATTTTCTGACTGCGGTGAGCAGAATAGCCCGAAGGAAAAATAAGCTACGCTATGATTTCAACCTTCTGATTGCTGACTTCGGTAGGGTGTTGGAGTGGTGGATAAATCTCTGAGGTGGGATAATCAGTGGGGGCCGGCACGGTCGCTTTCGGGGGCGGGAGCTCAGACACAGAAGGCTATGTGGTCCGGCTGGTCAGGGGTGCCCATCGCCACCAGTAGGGGAGTGGACAGCGTCAGCAATTGGGCCGCATCGTCAATCTGACGCTCGCAGATTTCGCGCAGCAGGTGGCCGCGCAGCGTCTTTAAGCGTCCGGCATGCGGAGTGGCAAAGCTACCCCCATCCTTAAGCTCCTTGAAGTCTACTTTCCACACCGTGGCGAACTGTTTCACCAGTTTCCAATCCACACACTTTGAGGCGTCGGCGGGCAGGAGATTGAGAACCGCGTTGGCGCCGCTTGCCTGAATGTCGTGCACGAGGTTGTCAGTGACCTCTTTGCGCCAAAAAGAGAACATGGCTTTGCCGTCGGGCGCCAGTGGCGACGTGTAGTCCATGCGGTAGGCTTTGATGATATCATCGGGTCTGAGCCAACCGTAGAGTGATGAGATAATTCTCAGATTGCGGTGCAGATAATGGCGCGCGGGGTCAGTCAGTGAGGCATAGTCAAGAGCCTTGAACACTACTCCCGTGAAGGCTTCTACTGACGGTTGCCCCACGCCTTTGTAGGGGAACTCTGCCGCCATCATGTGGAGCTTAGTGGCCATCGGGAAACTCAGATGGGTCAAATCATGCAACTCATGAGGAGTCATGGCGGCAATGCGGGTCATGATGGCATCGGCCGCTGTCTCGTTCTCGGGACGATGACCGGCGTAAGCGTCAGCAGTGACGGCCTGATTGCAAGCGGTCATAGTTTTTGACTCGGCGATGAGAGTGAGCATATGCAAGGATGATTGAGGTTTGGTTAATAGGAAATTAGTTCATTGATATGGCGCGCAGCGAAGGATGCCGCACCGCCGTGTCGCCGCGATTCCCACCCCAAATATATAAATAATAACGGAAACTCGCCCCAGACCCACTGAAAATCAATATCGAGCGACCCATTGAAAATGCCGAACCCCTGGAGATTATTCGCCTGACGGCAACGAAAGGGCGCGTAACAGACCGGCGGCGTGTTTATAGAGATAGCGTTGAAGCCTTCAATCAGCTTGATCCGGTTGCTTATAAGAAATCCTCTGTCGAGGCATCAACAGAACACTCCGCAACAACGCGCCTTTATAATCCGCCTGCCGGCACGGCTGTTGCAATCTTCGCAATACTTGTGATACGCTGTTTAATCTACGTTTTCTACCGAAAACGCTAATCATTCCACACTCCGAGAGTAGAAGATTTTTCATAAACTGGTTTGAGCGACAAGTCCGTGATGGATATGTCGCTTTTATTCCGTAACTTTGCACCCAATAAAAAAATAAAAATGAAAAATCTTCTTTATATCATTGTCTCTTTTCTATGTTTTGTCTTGTGTGGTTGCAGTTCTGATGAACCGGAATTTGATGATTCCACGGGCAAACTTATAGTTCATCTTCAACAGGACGCCGAAGATGATGTGGACTTTTCAGAATATAGTGTTGCGATTATCCCCGAACAAGGATTTGTTCCAAGCGCTCTGATAAAAGATATTGAATGGCCTGTCGAAGTATATGTGGGAACTTATACTATCGCCGCCGCATCTCCAAAAATTTCAGAAACAGAAACAACTGAATCATGGTATTATGGAGAGGTAAAAGAAGTTAAAATCATAAAAGACCGGACTACCGAAATAACAATTTCGTTAACGCTAACCGAATATCCGAAATCCGATTTGTAAATAGCGTTTATCTTTTCAGACCCCCGGTCGGTGACACTCGCCATTGTTTGCCCGAAAGGGCAGAGAGGATTTATCGCCGCCGACCGATGTCAAGGGCAATGTTATCGACCCCACCCGGAATGTGGAGATAGTCGTCTTTACGAACACTTCCTCCGTCATTCCTTTGCGTACCAGTCATTGCCAATCCTGGGCATCTTTGTTCACGGCTACGCTGCTCTCCACTGTGAATAAAAGACCGCTTCGGCTTTCGAATAGATAGATTGTGCCCTCTGCTTCCATTACGCTTTTTCCCGACACCTCCACGCCGCTACGGCTCGTGGAGCTGCCTTGCACCAATGGTTACAAACTATCTTTGACGGCTACACTCTCGCTATCACTGTTCCAGAACTATCTCGCAGCCATTGTCAGCCAAAGCCATCCCCTGGCAAAACAAGATTCGGTGTCCATCATTGAGCTTTCACGCTATAGTTTTGCCCTCCCCACAAAAGGCTTGCAGGCACGCAATGCCTTGGAGCGGATACGTGAGCGGCATCCCTTTGACTTAAAAATCCGCATTGAATTGAATGACCCCAACATACTTCTGGAGCTGGTGAAACAGAGCAACATGGTTACCATCTTGGCAGAAGCATCAGTGCGTAATTCCACCGACGTGAAAGCCGTAAAGCTTGATATTCCGGATAACGAAATGGACGGCTGTGTCCACACCCTTGCCAACTCCTACCACAAGCGCTCAATGAAGGAATTTGTAAGAATCCTCAGCGAATCAATAGCGGTAAAAGTCCGCGCCAACGCCTGGCTCTAAACAATCCCGGTCGCAAAAAACACTCAGTCGCTAAAACTCATCCCACCGTTATTCAAATTTCATTGTTTTTCGATGCAGAAGCGGTTAATATCTTGATTTACAAAAGAATAGAAATCAAATCCGTACAAGCGTCGTACATTTTCTATGTTTGTAAGTGGTTAACCCACTGCGATTTAATACATTACAAGCCGCATTTGCCAAAACGACAACAGTGACTCAATGCAAAGTTAGTCATAATCCCCCGATTATCAAAGTAATATCCAATTTTTAACATTAGTCGCTATGTCCGTTGCCGTACAAAACGGGCGAAAATTGGCATATTTCATATTCTGCAACTAATCATTTCGATTCCCTGATAAATCGGGTTATTCGTTCGTTGACGATACGGGTATAGTTGCGTTTCGCTTTGTCAGGGAGGAAGCTTTGGGCAATGAGTTTTATTACGTCATCTGGTAGGGAGGTGTACTTGTTGAGGATTTTATCCATACGTCTTTTTACCAAGCCGATTTTATGGCCGAATCTTTCAAAGTCAAGACGGCAGGGATGACCGGTTCGGTCGAAGACATCGCTTTTCTCAATATCGGGTGATAGTCCTCCGTCAAGTCCAAGATCATCTCCGTTCACATGAAGGCTGGTATTAAGAAGGTCGTATGCAGGAGCTAAACGGTAATCCTGTCCGTTAAGAATCAGAGAGAAATTTTTAAGGTGAGCATCGCCGTTTGCATAGATATAGTTGAATACGACCAATTCAAAGAATCGTTCCATGTC